>NZ_BOPF01000003.1 GCF_016863615.1 Virgisporangium aliadipatigenens
AGCGGGTGCGCCGTCGACGAACCGGACGGTGGTGGCCTGTGTGGGGTCGGTGAGGTGCCTGCTCTCCACGACCTCGCCGGAGGCGCGTAGCTCCTGGTCCATGCGCATCATGGTGGTTTGCATGCCGGTGATCCACTCGGGGCTGCGGTCGGCGAGGGTGGCTCCCAGCCCGCCGAACATCATGATCATGTACTTCATTCGGGTTCCTTCCGCTGTGTGCTCTCTCGGTGGAGCGTCGGCGTCAGGTCGGAGCCGCGGTCGCCGTTCTCGACATCGTGCGCGTGGTTTCTTGCTGCGGCCCGGTTTCGGAAGAATCGCTCCGCGGTGTCGTCCATCGGGTACATGAGTTCGACGTGGATGTCGTCGAGGGTGGTCTCGGCGGGATGGTCGAACCGGGCGACCATCCCGATCGTGCGGATGGTCTCGTTGCCGACGTTAAACCAGGGACAGACCAGGATCTGCGGCGCAGGCGGGTCGGGCCGTGGGACGTCGGCGAGGGCGGTCTCGGCCGCGGCGAGGAGTTCGCGTAGGAGCGGGTCGAACGGATGGCGCCGCTGGTGCTGACGGAGCCGGTCGACGCCGCCCCAGGCGACCTCGGGCCAGTTGACGACCAGCGCGGCGGCGGCCTCGTCGGTGAGCGCATCGCGGACGAAGTTGCTGCCCACTATCGCCGGGCCGAACAACGCCGTGCAGGCGTCGTTGGCGGCCACGACGTTCCAGTGCCCGTCGAGGAGCAGTCCTGGGTAGGGCCCGTGCGCGGTGAGCATGCGATCGAGGGCGGCCCGGTACGGTGCGAGGTCGGCACCGTCGAGCGGGACGGTGGGGTACTCGGCGTGCAGCCCGGCGGCGTGCAGCAGGTCGTTGGCGTCAGCACGGCCCACATCGAGCGCATCGGCGAGGCGCAGCACCATCTGCCTGCTGGGCCGGGACCGGCCGGTCTCCAGGAAGGAAATGTGCCGCCCGGTCGAGCCGACCTGCCCGGCCAGGCCCAGCTGGCTCAGTCCGCGGTGCAGGCGCCACTGCCGCAGTCTCGTCCCGAACGGGCCGGCCGGCGAGGTCATGGCAGCGAGTGTGGCAGCCCGACCGGTGGGTGGCGATTCCCTCGGCGGGAATCGCCAGTTCGCCTGCTGCCGGCCCACGCTGGCGGCATGTCTGAGATCTCTGTCGACCTGCTCGTCGCCGCACCGGCGGACGCGGTGTGGAAGGTCATCGGCCCCGGCTTCGCCCGGATCGGGGAGTGGTCCACCGCCGTTGTCACCTCGACCGCCGTGCCGCGTGACGCCGCAGACACGCGGGTACCGGCGGCTGGCGCTTCGGCCGCCGGTCGCGTCTGCGACACCGGCCTTCGGCTCGTTCCACGAATCACCGAAACCCTTGTCGCTTATGACGACGCGGCTCGCACGCTCACCTACGAGGCGGGTGGCATGCCGTCGTTCGTGACGCTGGCCCGTAACACCTGGAGCGTGACGCCGATGGATGAGACCAGGTGCCGGGTCAGCCTGCGTGCCCGGTTCGATACCCGTGGGCCGCTCGGCCTGCTCGGAAGATGGGTCATCCTGGCGCAGGCTCGCCGTGCCGCCCGTCACCTGGCCGAGGATCTGCGCCATGTCGCGGAGACCGGCACGCCGTCACCACGCAAGCGGCGGCAACTGCGCGCCGGACGGCCCGCCGGTCCCTCGGCGACGTCGCCCCCGTGCTGGCGGGCGGAGGTGTAGGACTGTTGTTGTGGCTGTCGACGTGCTGACCGACGTGGTCATCGAGCGCCCCTGTGCGGAGGTCGCCGCCTACGCGGGAGAGCCTTCGCACGCGCCGCAGTGGTACGTGAACATCGAGTCGGTGGTGTGGCGCACGCCCGCGCCGGTGGCGGTGGGGTCGCGGATGGATTTCGTGGCGCGGTTCCTCGGTCGCCGGCTGGCGTACACGTACGAGGTGGCGGAACTCGTGCACGGTGAGCGGCTGGTGATGCGCACCGCCCAGGGGCCGTTCCCGATGGAGACGACCTACACGTGGCAGCCGCTCGACCCGCACCGCACGCGCATGACCTTGCGCAACCGCGGCGAGCCGGCGGGGTTCGCCCGGATGAGCGCGCCGATGATGGCGGCGGCGATGCGCCGTGCCAACCGCAAGGACCTGGCGAACCTGAAACGGATCCTGGAGGAACGGCCCTGATCCTCAGTAGGCGGGCGGAAGGTCGAAGACCGGGTACAGGGCCGGGTCGGGGAAGCCGGTGACGGTGGCGATCCGGTCGCCCTGGACGGTAAGGACCATGATCCCGTATCCGCGGCAGTCGCCGGTGTCGTCGGGCAGGTAGGCGGCCAGTGCCGGGTGACCGTTGGCGGCGATCGGGACGAGGCGGATGAGGTCCAGCCGCCCGTCGGCGGGAACGGTGGCGAAGAACTCGACGACCGCGTCGCGGCCGATGATCTCGATGGCCTGCGGTGGCATGGTGAGGGTGGCGTCGTCGCGCAGCAGCGCGGCGAGTGCGGGGATGTCGCGCGCGTGCCAGGCGCGCACGAACGCCGCCACGACCCGCCGCTGCTCCGCGTCGTCTGGCCGGGCGGATGTGCCGGCCGGGGAAAGGCCGCCGTGGGCCTGGGCGAGGGTGGCGCGGGCGCGCTGGAGCGCGCTGTTGACGGCGGCGACGGTGGTGCCGAGCAGTTCGGCGACCTGCTGGGCGCTCCAGCCGAGCACCTCGCGCAGGATCAGCACCGCGCGTTGGGTGCCGGGAAGCAGTTGCAGCGCGACGATGAAGGCCAGGGCGACGCTTTCGCGCCGGTCGGCGACGGCGGCCGGATCGGCGTCGTGGTCGGCGAGCCGATCGAGCAGGGCGTCCGGGTAGGGCTGCAACCAGGCGACGTCGACCGTGGTGGTGACCGGCTCGCGGGACCGCTTGTGGATCATTTTGAGGCAGGTCGTGGTCGTGATCCGGTACAGCCAGTGCAGCAGCGGTGCCCGGCCCTCGTACCCGCCGAACCCCCGCCAGGCGCGCAGCAGCGTCTCCTGCACCGCTTCCTCGGCGTCGAAGTAGGAGCCGAGCATCCGGTAGCTGTGCAGGTGCAACGCGCGCAGGTGCGGCGCGACCAGCGCCCGGAACGCCTCCGCGTCACCGCCACGCGCCGCTGCCACCAGCGGGTCGGTGCCCGCTTCCACACTCATCCGGACACCGTAACCGCCGGGTGTGACAGGACCGATGAGTCGCGCGCCGCGTCGGGATCAGTCAGTGGTGGCGGGGCCGGTTCGGCTCCGTTCCCTCGGATGTGAAGGGCTTGACATGGGTGCACCGTTTGTGTGGTTCGACCTGACCGCCGACGACGGCGGGAAGGTCGGTGACTTCTACCGGGACCTCTTCGGGTGGCAGGTGGGGCCGGGAGCCGGCGACTACACCGCCTGGCTGACCCACGGGCAGCAGCCGTGGGCCGGCGTCTCCGCCGGCGGCCCGGTGCCGGCCGGCCGGTGGGTGCCGTACGTCGTCGTCGAGGACCTCGACGCCGCGACGAAACAGGCCGTGGCACTCGGCGGCCGGGTGGTGCGCTCGCGGACGACCGGCCCGGCCGGCACCTCCGTCGTCGTCGCCGACCCGGGCGACGGGCACGTCGCACTGTTCGTTCCCGCCGCCTGAGCACCACCGCCGGGCCGCGGGCGATCGCGGCCCGGCCCTACGCCGAGGAGAGGATGCCCATGCGACAGACAGGCGAGGATCTTTTCTGGGAACTGGTCGAGCCCATGTACGCCGACCCGGCGGTACGGCGCTCCACGATGATGGGCATGGCGTGCGTGCGGCTCGGCGGCCGGTTCTTTGCCTCCCTCGAACGCAGCACCGGCGCGCTGCTGGTGAAGTTGCCCGCCGAACGGGTCGCCGCACTCGTGGCCGCCGGGCAGGGGGAGCCGTTCGCACCTGCCGGGCGGGTGTTCCGCGAGTGGGTGGCGCTGCCCCGGCCGGACCGGCCACGATGGCGCGCCCTGCTGGAGGAGGCGAGGAAGCACGCCGGCGGGCAGGAGCACACCGGCGGGTTCGCCGGATTCGGCCGCGACGGCCTGGAGTTCCTCGCCGGCCTCGAACACGACAACACGAAACGGTTCTTCGACGCCCACCACGACGTCTACCGGCGGGAACTGCTGGAACCGGCGAAGGCGTTCGTCGCGGCGATCGGCCCGGTCCTGCGCCGGCGCGTCTCGGCCGAGCTGCGGGCGGAGCCACGCGTCGGCGGCAGCCTGTTCCGTATCGCGAACGACCTGCGCTTCGCACGGGACCGCCCGCCGTACAAGGCCCACGTGGACTTCGCGTTCTGGGAAGGAACCGGCGGACCCCGCCGCGATCCTGCGCTGATCCTGCGGATCGCCCCGGCGGAAGTGCACCTCGGCGCCGGGGCGATCGGCCTCACCGGCGCCGCGCTGGAGTCGTACCGAACGGCCCTGCACGACACTGGACGAATCGTCGCGCTCGACCGGCAGGTCACCGCGCTACTGGCCGACGGAGCCGAACTCAGCGAACCGAACCGCCGGCGAACACCAGCCGGATTCGATCCGACCGCGCCCGCGGCACAGTACGCCGTACGAGACAGCTTCCACATCACGCGCCGACTTCCGCAACCGGCCGAGATCACCTCATGCACGTTCGTCGAATGGTGCGTAGAGCGCTTCGCACCGTTCGCCCCCGTACAGCAGTGGATGACCGAGGTAATGGCGACAACCGACCAGCGGCAAGCCGACTGAACGGTGACAAACGACCCGGGCCACCCGTCTGGAACGACTAGCTGCCCGGGGCGCACCGTGTGACGGAGGCCGTGCCGACACCCGCACGCGGGCAGGAGGGCCGGTCACGGTGCCCCGGCGGCTCGCCACCGGGCTTCCGAGTCGCCCGGCGCCATCAGTGTCAGAGTGCCCGACGTCGCAGAACCGGCGGTTAGTCCAGCGCGCAGGGGACGGATCCCGGTCCTACCAACTAGCGAAGCACGGGCTTGTTCGTGTCTGTCTGTCCGGTTTGGTCGACAGTTCCCGCGCGTGGCGTCTCCGCCGTGTGGGGGTGGAGTGCGATCGTGTCTGCACTCCACCCCCGGTCGCTTGGTTAGGGCGCCGTGGCGGCGAGGGTGCGGATTTCGTTGGCGTCGAGGGCGGCGTTGTAGAGGCGGACGTCGTCGATGGATCCGGTCCAGTGGCTGTGGGTGATGCCGTCGTATTTGTCGCGTCCGATGTTGACGGGCCCGGTGGAGGTGATGGTGTTGGGGACGGTGACGCTGTTGGCTTCTTCGCCGTTGATGTAGATCCATGCGGTGCGGCTGGGCGCGTCGTAGACGCCGGTGACGTGGGTCCAGACGCTAGCCGCGGCGGGGCGGGGTGCGTGGAGGTTGGTGTGTGGGGCGCCGTCGCGGTCTTCGTTGGCGAGGGTGAAGACGAATTCGTTGTTCGGTGCGGCGTAGCGGAGGAAGAATTTGCTGACGCGGTTGCCGTCCTGGCTGACCGCTCCGCGCCATTGGGTGCCGCCGGTGGCGTCGAGTTTGAGCCAGGCGGCGACGGTGAAGCTGCTGTTGCCGCGGATGACGGGGTCGGCGGTTACGCAGTATTGGGCGGTGGTGCCGTCGAAGTGCAGGGCGCCGTCGGGTCGTGCGACACGGTCCTTGTCGGGTGCCGGTGGGCCGTAGATGGTGAGGTTCGTGCCACGGATGATGTCGGTGCCTTGGTGGGCGGTGCCGAGCTTCCAGTGCGCGTCGGGTTGGCGGTTGGCGAGTTCGAGGATTTCGTAAGGCGTTTTGACGTGGTTGAACGTGCGGACGTCGTCGACGCCGCCAGCCCAGTGGCTGTAGCCGTCGTGTTCCTTGTTGCGCCCGATGTGGAGTTGTCCGTAGGCGTGGAAGCCGCCGGGGAATGTGGTGCTGCCGGCGAGGACGCCGTTGACGTACAGCCGCATCTCGCCGGTACGGTCCTCGTAGACCCCGGCGAGGTGGGTCCAGCGTTGCGTGGTGACCTGGACGTCGGATTGCAGGTCGATGTAGCCGCCGGTGGTGGTGTCGTTGGTGGCCATGGAGAATGCCCAGGCGTTGCCGCCGCTGGCGCGCAGGGTGAAGGCGCTGATGTGTTCTCCGTCCTGCGCGATGACGGGGCGCCAGGCGCCGTTCGTCGGAGCGTCGAGGTGGGCCCAGGCGGTGACGGTGAAGCTGCGGTCGGTGCGGACGACGGGGCCTGCGGTTGCTGCCCATTGGGTGCCGTTGAGGGACAGGGCCTGGTCGTCTTGTCCGCCGCGGTGTCCGGGGCGTCGGGACGGTCCGCCGGCGGTGGTTACCTGGTGCGTTCCGTGGTCGTCCTGGAACCGGCTGAGCGGACCGCCGGGGCCGGAGGCGCCGTCCGGATCGTCGAAGCGCCAGCGGGCCTGGGTCGGGCGTTTGTCCGTGACGGTGATCTCCTGGCTGCGGTGCTGATCGCCGAACGCTGTTCCGGTGGAGGTGAAGGTCCAGAGTTCCTTGTTCCCGACGGTGCAACAGTCGGTGAAGATGGTGAGGTCGTCTTTGCGGTCGCCGTTGAGGTCGGTGGTCCCGAACATCGCGGTGCGGCTGTCGAAGCTCGCGGACGGGCCTTCGGCCGGCCACCACTTCGCGTCGGTGAATCCGGTGCCGCTTGCCGAAAAGGTGATGATCCGGGATTGGCTGCTGTCCTCACTGATGAGGGCGATGATGTCGTCGCGGCCGTGTCCGTTGGTGGTGTCGCCGTCGACGTTGCCGGCGGTGAAGGTGCTGCGCTGGAAGTCGTACTGGCGGGCCGGGTCGGTTGCGCCGCCCGATGTGAATTGCAGTGCGGGGGTTGCGAAACCGGTGCCCGTGGACGTGTAGGTGTGGATGTCGATGCGGGTGTTGTTGATGCCGGCGACGGTGGCCAGGTCGGCGCGGCCGTCGGCGTCGAAGTCGCCGACGAGTGCGGTCATGCTGCCCCACGGCTGGTTCGCCCCGGCGGCGTACCAGACTTGGTTGGTTGTGTGTCCGGTCGCGGCGGTCCAGACGAATGCGGTCCAGGCGCCGTTGTCGGTGCGGGAGAGTGCCACGAGGTCGTCTCCACCAACACCGTCGATGTTCCCGGCGGTGACTTTGAGGTTGGCCAGCGTCCATCGATCGGCCGTGGGGCTGGTCCAGACGGGGTCGCCGAACACGTCGAGGCGGTGGCCGTGTGAGTGGGCGATGAACAGTCGGATGTGTCCGTCGGGGTCTTGGCGGAAGATGGCCTGGTCGGCGAGGCCGTCGTCGTTGAAGTCGCCGGTGACCGGTCGCATCGACACGAACGACGAGCCGTCACGGCCGGTGTCCCAGCCGACGTAGGAGGTGTGGAAGCCGTCGCCGGCCGAGGTCACGGTCCAGGCGCGCAGGCGGTCGTCGCCGTAGGCGAACATGGCGGTGGCGTCGCCCTTGCCGTCGCCGTTGACATCACCGGTGACGCCGGGCGGTCGGCGTCCGGTGTCGTTGGCCTGCATGCGGTAGGGGCCGGCGGCCGGGCTGAGGTTGCCGGAATAGTCGACCGCCCGCACGTACAACTCGGCCTCGGGCAGTCCGGTGCCCGGTTTCGGCCACAGCGTCATCGGGACCTGGGCCTGGCCCGCCGGGTCGGCGGGGATCCAACCGGTGAGTTGTTCAGCGTCGAAGCCGTACTGGAACCCGGCGATGTCGGTGTCGGTGGTGTGGCGCCGGAAGGTGACGGTGCCGAGTTCGCCGGTGTCGCGGATCGGTGTCCACTCGGGGAAGTCCGCCGATTCGATGGCGGGTTGGCCGGGTCCGACATCGTCGACGATGAAGTAGCAGCGGTCTGTCCAGGCGCCGGATGCGGTGCCGTCGTTGGTGCGTGCCCGGTAGGAGTAGACGACGTTCGGGCGCAGGACGCCGAGCGGTACCGGGGGCCAGACAGCGACCGCGGCCCGGGCGATCTTCGTGGTTTTCGCGGTGTCGCCATTGGCCGGGTACACGACGGTGTCGCTGGAACCGGCGAGGACCTGCAGTTCTCCGGTGACGAGGTTGGCGTCGTCGTCACGCAGGTGGGCGCTGAACCCGGGGGTCAGCATCGTCGCACCGAGTCGGGTGGGCGCCTGTGCGGGGCCGCAGGTGCTGGGTGGCACGGTGTTCAGCTCTGCCGGGGCGGTCGGTGGCGTGTTGTATTCGACGCTCAGCACGGCCGACCAGCCGTGGAACTTCTTCCACTGGTACTCGTCGCCTTCGTTGGGCGCGCGCAGGCCGAGGGACATGACGTTGCCGAACTCGCCGGCGGCGGCCCGTGACACCACGTTGGTGATCTTCCAGTGTTCGAACTGGAGCTTCATGTCGGGCTGGTTGCCGCCCGCGCAGCCGCCCGCCTGGTTGGCGTTGCCGAGGGCGTAGCCGATCGGGTCGCCGCCGTACCAGCCGTTTTCGGTGTTGTTCCAGGTGGTGGGCGTGTCCGCGTGGATGGTCACGGTGTGCCAGAGGTCGACCTCGGTCGGGTCGCAGGAAGCCGAGTGGTCGAGGTCGATGGAGAAGCGGGCGTTGAGGATGTTCTTTCCGTACCAGTTCCAGGTGTGGAACATCAGGAAGGTGCGCCACGGCGTGTAGTTCGGGGCGTCGTACCAGCCGGAGTAGCCGACCCGTGCGTTGTCTCGGTAGGAGTTCCAGTAGGACTTGTCACGGTTGGCTTTGTTGACGTGGGTCCAGTGGTAGTTGACCAGGGCGTGCGAGGACGGGTCGATGTAGACGGGGTATGCCGTGTCCGGCCCGCGCAGCAGAGCGAGATCGGGGCTGAACTCCAGGCTCGTGTCGGTCAACCGGATGGGCATGACGGCCTGCTGCCGGGGTGAGTAGTCGTCCTGCGGTACCTCAGGATGTCCCGGTGGGGGTTGTGGGCGGTCCCACATCGCTGCGGGGTCGCTGGCGAAGACCGAGGTTCCCTTCTTGTCAGCGACGACGAGGCCGCCGTCGGGTCGGGACCGGATCGTGCCGCCACGCACGTCGACGCTGAAGCGGAGGACATCCAGTGCCGGGTTGTCGGCAGCGGCGCGGTCCTTCACGACGAGGATCTTCGAGAAGCCGTCGCGCAGTGCGCGTAGTTGGAGGTCGACGCCGGGCAGCACCTCCGGGTACGTGGCCGTGTCGCCATCGAGGCGGGGCACGGGTAGCCGGGCCGGCCAGGACAGGCGGTACTGCACACCGTCCTTGGACTGGGTGACGGCAGGGCCGTCGCCGCCGGGCGAGAAACGCAGGTCGGGCAGTGTGGCAACCGGCCGTACACCGTCGGCGGTCGCCCGCAGCGTCGGGTCGATCGGCACCCAGCCGCCGTCACGGCGCACCCGGGTCGGGACCGCGTGTTGGTGGACCGTGGTGGTGCCGGACGGGTTCGCGTACACCTCAGCGTCCGCAGACCCACGGTGTGTCAGCTCTACGGGTCGGCCGGTCTGCTTCGCCGTCGTGAAGGCCCGTTCGGTGGCGACGTCGTCCGGGTTCTTGACCGGCGGCGCGTCGGCTCGCGACGGAGGCCGAGGTATGACAGTACCGCTCCGTGAGTTACCACTGTCAATATCGCCGGTGATGAGAAACGCAGTAAGAATGCCGACAATAAGTGTCGCGGTTGCGCGGACGCGCTTTTTGCTGACGGACACGGGCGTCATGCCACCCTTCGAGGTAGCGGAAGAGGGATACCTCACCTTGACGGCGAAAACCGTTTTCCGGTATGGCGTTTTCCCGGCTCAGAGCGCTCGACGTCCCTCCTTTCGCCGCGCGTCGCGGCGAATCTTAGGGATGCTGAGAGTATTGAACAAGTCCCCTTGCGTATTCGTTCGTGGCAATGAATGATTCGCCTGCGGCTGTCGTAGGCGGCCGTTTTGGCTTGCTGAGATCCGGGGGAAGTCCGTGCCGATCCCGTCGCTGCCACCGATCCCGTCACGCCGCTCGCGATACCCGCAGCGGTGCCGCGCAATGGCGGCAGTCGTGCTGTCCGCAGTGGTGACCGTCGTGCTGACCGGTGCGCCTCCGGCGCTGGCCGCGCCCGGTTACACGCCGCCGGAACAGGTCGAGCCGTCGGTCCCGGGCCGGGACCTGCCGGATTCTCCACCGTCGGTCGATCCGGACGCCGCCGTCGCGGTCACCGCGCCGGCCGCGGTCGCGTGGCCGGTTGCGCAGTCCGCTGATGTCGACCTGGCCGCCGCACCCCCGGCAGTCGCCGCGACCGAGGCCAGTCGGGCTGGTGCGGCGGGTAAGGTCCGCGCCGGAACCACGCCGGTGTGGCTGCGTGCGCTGACCACCGACCCTGCCCGCGGCGCGCGTGCCGAAACTGTTGCGCCTGTGGGCAGGATGCGGGTCGAGGTCCTCGACCGGGCCGCGTCCGAGCGCGGCCGGGTGGCGGGTCCGTTGATCCGGCTCGGCCGAACCGATGGACGGGCCGAAGCGGGTCGGGTCGCGGTCGAGGTCGATTACGGCGGGTTCAAGGAGGCGTACGGGGGTGCGTGGGCGGCTCGGCTGAAGGTCGCCGCGGTCCCCGAATGTGCTCTTACCGCTCCGGGCCGGCGTGACTGTGCCCCGATTCCGTTGGCGTCGACCAACGATCTCGCTGCCGGCAGGGTCGCGGCCGATGTCGCTGTTCCGGCGTCGGGTACTGCCTTGTTCGGGGTGGTCGCTGCGGCGCAGGGCAAGTCCGGCACGTTCGGTGCGACGTCGCTCGCGGCGTCGTCGACGTGGAGTGCCGGGGGCTCGAGTGGGGACTTCAACTGGTCGTATCCGCTGCGGGTGCCGCCTGCCGTCGCCGGGCCGGCGCCACAGCTGGGGTTGACCTACTCCTCCGGTTCGGTCGATGGGCGGACCGCGGCGACGAACAACCAGGCGTCGTGGCTCGGGCTCGGGTTCGAGTTCTGGCCGGGTCAGATCGAGCGTAAGTACAAGCCGTGCGCCGAGGACATGGACGGTGGTGGTAACAACGCCGGGCGTCCCACGGGTGACCAGTGCTGGGTCTCCGACAACGCGACCATGTCCCTCGGCGGACGCTCGTCCGAGTTGGTGAAGGTCGAGGACAACAACAACCTGTGGAGGCCGAAGAACGACGACGGCTCCCGCGTCGAACAGATCTTCGACCCCAGTCGCGACAACGGTGACAACGACGGCGAGTACTGGAAGGTCACCACCGCCGACGGCACGCAGTACCACTTCGGCTACCACAAGCTGCCCGCGTTCGCCGGTACGGAACGCACCTGGTCGACCTTCACAGTGCCGGTCTACGGCAATCATCCCGGCGAGAAGTGCCACGATGCGGCCGGCAACCGGTTCGCGGCCTCGGGTTGTCGGCAGGCGTACCGGTGGAACGTCGACTACGTCGTCGACGTGCACGGCAACACGATGACCTACTTCTACGAACAGGAACACAACCGCTACGCCCGCGACGGCGAACTCAACCATCCGGACTCGTGGTACGTCCGCGGCGGATACCTCAAGCGCATCGACTACGGCCAACGCGCCGGTGACACCGTCGCCACGGCGGCGCCGGCGCAGGTCCGGTTCGATGTCGAAGACCGTTGCCTGCCCGGCAACTGCACGAAGGCACAGCCCGAACGGTGGCCGGACGTCCCGTGGGACCAGAACTGCGACCCGGGGCAGGAGTGCACCAACGCGTTCTCTCCAACGTTCTTCACCCAGAAGCGCCTGTCCATGATCACTACCTCGGTGCTGAAGGCCGACGGCAGCGGCCACCGTGACGTGGACCGGTGGACGCTGCGGCATTCGTTCCTCGATCCGGATGACGGCACCGGCGCCGCGATGTGGCTGGAAGGCATCACCCATACCGGCGTGGCCAACAGCGTCGTCGGGACGAGTCTGCCGGAGGTGGCCTTCGACGGGGAGTTCCTCGCCAACCGGGTCGACAACGCGGCCAACCACATCTCGCCGCTGATGTGGCGTCGGCTCATCGCTGTCACCACCGAGACCGGCGCCAAGATCGCTGTCGATTACGCCGATCAGGAATGCTCCTCCGCCAACCGTCCTTCGGACAACGACGCTGATATCAACACCAAGCGGTGCATGCCGGTCAAGGGCGTCGACCCGGCGTTTGCGAACCGGGTCGACTGGTTCCACAAGTATGTCGTCGCGCAGGTCACTGAGACCGACGCGGCGACCGGGCTGCGACCGGTCGTGACCTCATACGAATATGTCGGGCCGGCGGCGTGGCACTTCGACGAGATCGACGGCATCGTGCCGGTGGAGAAGAAGACGTGGGCACAGTGGCGCGGCTACGGGCAGGTCTTCACCCGTGTCGGTGACGGCCAGGACGGCCCGGTCCGCCGCACCGACACCATCTACTTCCGCGGCATGGACGGCGACCGCCTCGACGACGGCACGGTCAAGGACATCAAGATCGTCGACCATCGCGGGCCTGGGTTCGCGCTAAAGGACCACGACCGCTACGCCGGTACCGTCCGGGAAACCACCGCCTACATCACCGACGGCGGCGCCGTACTGAGCCGGACGATCACCGATCCGTGGCTGTCGGCCCCCACCGCGACGCAGCGCAAGCCAGGGAACATCACCGCCGAAGCCCGCATGATCGACAGCACGGCTACGTACGGCTACCACACCGTATGGGGCGCAGCCGGGCCGACGGTCCGTACCACCGAGGTTCGCAAAACCATCGACGGGCAGGGCCGGGTCACCCAGATCCACGACAGGGGCGACACCGCCACACCCACCGATGATCTGTGTACCCGCACGGAGTACGCCTCCAACACCGCGGCGAACCTCCTCAACCTCGTCACCCGGGTACAGAAGTTCTCGGCGCCGTGTGACACACCGATGACCCTGCCCGATGATGTGCTGTCGGACGGGCGCACCTTCTACGACTACTCCGACACCTTCGGCGAGATCCGCGACAAAGGCATCGTCACCCGCGTGGACGACCTCAGCGGCTGGACGATCCGCACGCCCACCTACGCCACCACGCAGCGGATCCGCTACGACAACCTCGGACGGGTCGTCGAATCCACCGACCAGCGCGGCCTGCTGACCCGCACCACGTTCACTCCCGCCACCGGCCCGGTCACCCGGGTCACCACCAACGATCCACTCGGGATCGAAACCTACGTCGAAGCGGACCCGGCGTGGGGCGCACCCGTCCTGGAAGTCAACACCACCTACGGCACCCGCACCCGCGTCGCGTTGGACAACCTCGGACGGGTCGCGAAGGTTTGGGGGCCGACCCGCCCCGACAACTCCGATCCCGACGGCGAGTTCGGCTACCTCGTCCGGAACAACGGCCCGATCGTGGTCACCAGCCGCAACCGACAGACCAACGGCAACTACCTCACGAAATACGAACTCTACGACGGCCGGATGCGGCTACGGCAGACCCAGATCCCGGCCGCGAACGGTGGACGCGCCGTCGCCGACATGCACTACGACTCCCGCGACCTGCTCGTCAAACGCAGCGGCCCCTACTACAACGACGCACCACCCGGCTTCAGCCTGCTGCAGGTGACCAACGAGGCCGCGCTACCCAACCAGGTCCGCACCGAGTACGACGGCGCCGGCCGCGCCACCGCAGAGATCCTCATGGCCGGCAACGGCACCACCCTCACCGAGAAATGGCGCACCACCACCGTCCACGGCGGTGACCGGGTCCACGTCATCCCGCCGTACGGCGCCACCGCGACCGAAACCATCTACGACGCCCGCGGCCGGATCCAGGAACTGCGCCAACTCCACACCACCAGCGCGGCCGGCACCTACGACCTGACCCGCTACGAGTACACCAAGGACGGCAAACCGGCCAAGGTCACCGACCCGGTCGGCAACGTCTGGGAAACCAAGTACGACCTCCTCGGCCGGGTCCGCCAGACCGTCGACCCCGACCGCGGCACCACCACCATCACCTACAACGCCTACGACCAACCCGAAACGACCACCGACTCACGCGGCAAAACCCTCCAGACGACCTACGACAATTACGGCCGCCCCACGGAGACCCGTGACATCACCGGCGGCGGATCGGTCAAGCGCACCAGCACCGTCTACGACACCATCAAGCTCGGCCTGCCCACCTCATCGACCCGCTGGGTCGGCGACGACGCCTACACCACCCGCGTCGCCGAATACGACCAGCACCTACGCCCCAAGCGCACCCAGTACGTGCTGCCCATGTCCGAAGGCGCGCTCGGCGGCACCTGGGAGTTCTCCTCGACGTTCAACGACGACGGAAGCCCGGCCAGCACCACGATGCCCGCCGCCGGCGGCCTGCCCGCCGAAACCTTGAGCTTCGGCTACAACGAGTTCAGCCTCCCCACGACCACGACCGGTCTCGCGCCGTACGTCACCGGCACCACCTACACCGCCTACGCCGAACCGTCCGCGCTCCAACTCAGCGACGGCACCACATGGGTCCAGCACCGCTACTACTACGACCAGGCCACCCGCCGCCCCACCAACACACTGACCCGCACCCAGACCAGCAACACCCCGATCGTCAACGCCTCCTACACCTACGACCCGGCAGGCAACCTCACCAAGGTCTCCGACAGCCCCACCGGCCAACCCACCGACACCCAATGCTTCTGGTACGACAACCTGCGCCGCCTCACCACCGCCTGGACCCCGGCCAGCAACGACTGCGCCACGGCACCCACCCGCGAAACGCTCGGCGGCCCGGCACCGTACTGGCACGCCTTCGACTACGACAAGGTCGGCAACCGCACCGCCGAGAAACGACACGTCCCCGAAAACACCACCGCCACCTACACCTACCCCGCCGCCGGCAAGCCGCAGCCGCACACCCTCACCTCGAAGACCACCACCGGCCCGACCGGCACCAAATCGTTGACCTTCGGTTACGACCCCACGGGGAACACGACCCGCCGCGACGTCGCCGGGGCCGTCCAGGACCTCGAATGGGACGTCGAGGGGAAACTCGTCAAGGCCACCCAGGGCGCCGCGGAGACCTCGTACCTGTACGACGCCGACGGCGAGCGGCTGATCCGCCGTGACTCGACCGGCAGCACCCTCTACCTCGGCGGTATGGAACTGCACCGCAGCGCCAGCGGGGCACTCAGCGCCACCCGCTACTACAGCCACGGCGGGCAGACAATCGGCGTGCGGACCAATGACAACCGGCTCACCTGGCTCGGTGGCGACCACCACGGCACCCACACCATCGCCATCGATGCCCAAACCCAAAACTACGAACGTCGCCGCTCCACCCCGTTCGGCGCCGACCGCGGCACCGCCCCCACCTGGTGGGCCGGCGACAAAGGCTTCGTCGGCGGCACCCGGGACACCTCCACCGGCTACACCCACCTCGGCGCCCGCGAATACGACGACGACACCGGCCGATTCCTCTCCATCGACCCGATCATCGACCCCGCCGACCCGCAACAGATGCACGGCTACGCCTACGCCAACAACAACCCCACCACCTTCTCCGACCCCGACGGGCTCCTCATCGCCTGCGGCCCCGACGGCATCTACTGCGGCCCCAACGCCGAACCCAAACCCGACCTCTCCAACAAAGAACCACCCCCGGTCACCCTCCCACCCAACGAGCAGGCCGCGATCGACGAAGCCAAAGCCGTCAAACAAAAAAGCATGATCGACATCATCAAGGAACAAGGACTGGCGTTCCTGCTCGACTTCCTCGGCATCACCGACATCGTCAACTGCTTCACCAAGGGCGACCTCGGCGCCTGCGTCAGTACGCTCATCGGCTTCATTCCCTGGGGCAAGGTCCTCAAAGCCGGTAAAGCGATCATCAAAGGCATCGACAAGGCCTTCACCGCCTACACCGCGTGGCAAAAGGCCGTCAAACTCGCCGACGACGTCCTCAAACGCGCGGACGAATGGATCGCCGCCGCACGCAAGAAAGCCGACGAAGTGGCGGACGCGGCCGCCAAGGCCGAAAAGAAGGGAGGCGGCTGCACGAATCCCGACAACAGTTTTGTCCCCGGCACCGAGGTCGCCCTCGGCGGTGGTGGCACGAAGCCCATCGAAGAGCTGCGGGCCGGGGACGAAGTTCTCGCCGCCGATCCCGAAACGGGAACAGTAGCAGCCAGGCCGATCACGGTCGCGATCGAGGGGAGCGGTCCTAAGGCACTCGTCGATATTCGAGTGAGTACGTCGAATACGAACGGTGAGAACGTTATCACGGCCACCGACGCCCATCCGTTCTGGGTGACGAACAGGTCGTCCTGGCGTGACGCCGGCGATCTGGAGCCCGGGGACGAGCTGCTCGCGCCGGACGGTGCACGGGTCACGGTCATCGCGGTCGTCGCCTACGGTGCGCGGGCGTCGGTCCACAACCTGACCGTCCAGGACCTGCACACGTACTTCGTGCTCGCCGGTGGAAAGCCGGTCCTTGTCCATAACTGTCCCGCCGATCTTCCCGAGGGATTCTTTCCCGCACCGTCGCGCTATGACGAGCCGCTCGGACCCGTCGAAAACATCACCAGCGACTACCGGAGGAGTGATTACGGCGGGAGGCGTGCGACGAGAAATCCCGCGGGGAATGCGATTGTGGCGGCCGCCGCCGGCACGCCGTGCCCGGAGTGCGGCGCCATCATGATTCCGCGCACCCGTACCAGTCCTCAGCCCGAGCACTTTCCGGCCCTGGTCGTTTTCCACTTCGAGCACGGGGGCCACAGGTTGACGCCGGCGGAGCGCGCGGCCTACGGTACCAGTGGCGCCTCTCTGAACGGCGCGAACTGCGCGCAATGCCAGAGGCAGCAGGGAAATAGGTTGATGAGATATGTGCAGAAGATGCGGAAGAAGTTCGGGCTGTAATGCAAATTGACGCGAAATCAGTTCACTCGGGCGTAGCGGCGCACATCAGAGGTGTGTGGCCGGGCCGTACCGTGGTCCGTACCCGAATGAACAGCATCGACTACCAGGAGGACGCTCCACAGATCGCGAATGAACCGATCGAGGTGCTCGAGATAGCGCCCGAGAAACCGGACGGAGCATGGGTCTACGCTTCCTGGGGGGCATGGCAGACTCCGACCCAAGGGCAGCCGCTATCCGAATTTCTCCTGGTCTCCCTGGATTCTTCGATGCGCCACGTGGAAACTGTCTACGACGTGATCACTCTGCACGCCGACGGCGGTGGGCCAATCAGACTTTACGAGACGCTCAACCTTGGCCGGCCGTGGCAGCCCGGAAGTGCTTGCGAACACCTTCTCGTCGCCCCGCCGTACATCATCGACGAAGGGCTGGGGGAATTCGAGATATCCGGCGTTGCTATTTCGTTGTCCTGGCTGATCCCCATAACTGCGAGCGAGGTCGAGTTCGCGTACCATCACGGTGGTTTTCAACTCGGCGAGGAGATCGCCCAGGCCGAGGTCAACGTGTTCGAGGCCGGCCGACCTGCGGTCAGGTGAATGATCCGGAGGCGGGCCGCTCTTGCCAGGGTGCCGTCGGGTGGCGTTATGGTGACTTCGGGTCGCGAGGCGCTGCAACGAATTCCACATCCGCCACGCTCGGCCCAGTCACGGTGGTGGCGTTGTACGACATGCTTTCGGTACAGCGAGCGTTTTCCAACTGGATCTACACAGCTCGAGGCGGGTCCTGGGGTGGGTTGCGGGCTGAGGCGAGACTCCCGGTAAGACAAGCAATCGACCAAGAAAGATGCCCTTCCCGGGAGCCTCGTTGCTGTCTTATCCTGCCGCGATCCCGCTGTCCACCCGATCGCTGAACCACCTCGCCGACCTGATCCGCACCCACCGCCACAGCGCCGATCGCACTGGCGTCGCCTCGGTCCCGGCCGCCAAGCGCTGCTCGCTCTGGCCCACCTGCGCAACGGCGACACGTTCATCCGCCTGGCGGCCGGCTTCGAGATCGGCGTGGCCACCGCCTGGCGCTATGTCCGCGAGGCGATCACCCTGCTCGCCGCAACCGCCAACGACCTGCAAACAGCCATGACGAAGATCCGCCTGCTGGCCTACGCCATTCTCGACGGCACCCTGATCCCGATCGACCGCATCGCCGACCAGAAGCCGTACTACTCCGGGAAACACAAGCGCCACGGTGTCAACGTGCAGGTCATCGCCGACCCGGCCGGGCGTCTGGTCTGGGCGTCCGCGGCCCTGCCCGGCACGGTCCACGACCTGAGCGCCGCCCGCACCCACGACATCGTCAACGCGCTGGCCGGCGCAGACGTACTGACGTTCGCCGACCGCGGCTACCAAGGCGCTGGTGGCAGCGTCCGCACGCCGTTCAAGCGGCACCGCCGGCGACGGCGGCTGTCCCGGCAAGAGAAGGCAGTTAACCGCTCCCATGCCCGCATCCGCGCGCTCGGCGAACGCGCCATCGCGACCCTCAAGACCTGGCGACTGCTGAACAAACTGCGCTGCTGCCCACGCCGCGCCACCGCGATCGTGCAGGCCATCCTTGCCCTGCACCACATCGAGAACCCGTCCACAGCAGTTGAAAAACGCTCAGCACCTTGAAGCTTGTTTGGTCATTCAGTAATGACTCGCGCGCTGTCCCGGCCGCAGTCAGACGACCGCCAACTAGCGAAGCATGGGCTTGGCCAGGGATGTCGGTCCGCCGTCTGTCCGGTGCACGATGTGGTGTGCCTGCGTCCATGCCGGTCGGCGATCGCAGCCGGGGAAGGCGCAGCCGCGATCCCGTAGCTCGACGGCGCGGCGTAGCTCGCCGACGACAAGTCGTTTCGTACGGCCGACGTCGAGTGGGATGCCGTTGCATGCCTAGCACGGCGGGGAGGATGTGGGCGTCGCAGGCCAGCCGCCGCACGGTTTCGGGGTGCAGGTGTGCTCCGTTGTCGAGGGTGCCCATCCCGAGCCGCTGTGTGAGCACGTCGTAGGCGACGGTGACCACGATTGTCGGCCGCTGCGCCCTACCGCCGGTGCCGCCGATGCCTCCCGTGCTGCCCGTGCCGGCGGTGTTGGCTGTGTCGGGGATTTCGACGAGGGCGTTGGCCGGCGGTGCGGGGGTCGGGTCGATCAGGCTCAACACCACGTCGCCGAGGTAGTTGAGGTCTTTGGGTCCGAGGCTGCCGGCCCCTTGCCGCAGGATCTGCTCCGCCGGCACTTTGGTGGACAGGTCGTCACCCGTGGGGGTGATCTCGGTTTTGGTGAGGGTGTCCAGGATGTCGGCGATCGTGGCGGCCTGTTCCGGGTTGAGCTGCCCGGCCGAGGTCGCGGCGTCCATACGTTTGTGGGTGTCCGGGGCGCTGCCGAGGCGCACGATCCGGGCCGCGGTCGCGGGGCCGAGGAGGTCTGCGCGGCCAGCCACTCAGTCCCCCGACGGTGCCGGCCCGGCCGGGCATGCCGCGGCCGCGGGCCTCGTGCGTGAGGCGGGCGAGCAGGATCGTCGAGAGGGACCGCAGCCGGGCAGCGAGGCGGACTCCGGTGGCAATGTCCTGTGTGGACAGATACAGCGTGCTGGTGTGAAGGCGCCGGGCCAGTACGGCTTCGGCTTCCTTCAGCGCTGTCCGCATGCCCCCATTCTCGTACACCTGTCGGACGAATCAGCGTTATCCACAGCCCCAATTTCCGACTGTCCACAGGTCCGAAAAACCGGCGGAAGGGACGGGAACGGCCGGGCTACGATCGCGCGATGAGCAGACAGCCGGTGGTGACACCGCGCGGGGACGACTTCCCCCGGTGGTACCAGGACGTGATCGCCAAGGCCGAGCTGGCCGAAAACGGGCCGGTGCGCGGCTCCATGGTGATCCGACCGGCCGGCTACGCCCTGTGGGAGCGCATGCAGGGCGAGGTCGACGCGCGCATCAAGGCCGCCGGCGCGCAAAACGCCTACTTCCCGCTGCTCATCCCCGAGTCCTACCTGCGCCGCGAGGCAGAGCATGTCGAGGGCTTCAGCCCGGAGCTGGCCGTCGTGACGATCGGGGGCGGCAAGCAGTTGGAGGAGCCGCTCGTCGTTCGGCCCACCAGCGAGACGGTCATCGGCGAGTACATGGCCAAGTGGGTGCAGAGCTATCGGGACCTGCCGCTGCTGCTCAACCAGTGGGCCAACGTGCTGCGTTGGGAGCTGCGGCCGCGGCTGTTCCTGCGCACGACCGAGTTCCTGTGGCAGGAGGGGCACACCGCGCACGCCACCGAGGAGGACGCCCGCGCCTACGCGCGACGGATCCTGCACGAGGTGTACGAGGACTTCATGGTGGGCGTGCTCGGCATTCCGGTCACCGCTGGCCGCAAGACCGCGCGCGAGCGGTTCGCCGGCGCCACGAGCACGTACACGCTCGAGGCGATGATGGGCGACGGCAAGGCTCTGCAGATGGGCACGTCCCATGAGCTGGGGCAGAATTTCGCGAAGGCGTTCGGCATCGAGTACTCGTCGGTGCGCGGGACGCGTGAGCACGCGTGGACCACGTCGTGGGGTTCGACCACGCGGATGATCGGCGGCATGGTGATGGTGCACGGCGACGACGGCGGGTTGCGCGTTCCGCCGCTGCTGGCGCCGACGCAGGTGCTGGTGTGCGTGGTCAAGGACGGCGACGGGGTGCACGACGCGGCGCGTCGCCTCGTCGAGGAAATCGAGCGGGCCGGCGTGCGGGTCGCGCTCGACACCCGCACGGACACGCCCTTCGGTCGGCGTGCGGTGGACGCCGAGCTCAAAGGGTTCCCCCTGAGGATCGAGATCGGACCGCGCGACCTCGGCGAGGGACGGGTCGTGCTGGTGCGGCGACTGGACGGGTCCAAGACGCCGACCCCGATCGACGCGGTCACCGACCGGGTCACCGAGATGCTGTCGGCGGACCAGCGGGGGCTGTACGAGGCGGCACGCGAGCACCGCGACGCCCGCACGGTCGAGGTGAAGACGCTCGACGAGGCGGTCGAGGTGGCGGCGACCGGCTGGGCCCGGGTGCCCTGGGCGGCCGTGGGCACGGCGGGGGAGACCCGGCTCAACGCGCAGGGCCTGACCGTGCGCTGCCTGGTCCGGGCCGACGGCGGGGTACCGGACAGCGAGGACGAGCCGGACCTGGTGGCGCTCGTTGCCAGAGCCTATTGAGCGGCCGGCGGCCGGATCCGCTCCGCGCCTCAGTCGACGCGGTAGCCCTCGAACAGCGGGCCGCCGGCGCCCTCCAGGATCTTCGTCGTGACCGGCGTGGGATCTTCCCGGGCGGCCAGCCACTCGGCGGCCAGGGCGGGGTCGTGGACGCGGAGTTCGCGGAGGAGCCATTTGCCCTTGCCGGCCCAGCGGTCGGCGAACGCCAGCGCGGCCTGGGCCGTCTCGCTCCACAGGGTCGTGGCGATGACGGCGCGTTCGCCTGCGTCGGTGGCGTGGGTCAGGTCGTCGAGCAGGTCGGTGAGGGCGTAGCGGAGGCGGTCGCGTTCGGCGTCGGTCAGCGGCGGCGGTCCCTCGGCGAGCACCCGCGCGCATCGCGCCGGTAGGTCGCCGGGGTCGCCGTGCAGCGTCGTGCCGGTCGCGAGCATCCGATGCGTGGAGGGCTTACGGGCGGCCAGTTCGCGGGCGAGGATGTCGGTGAGCCGCTCCGGCGTGTGCACGAACAGCTCCACCGGCCAGCCACGGAAGCGCAGGCTCTCCCGGTAGCCGGGCCCGTCCTCGTGCAGCACCACGATGTCCAGGTCCGAACCGGCCGTGCGGTGCGGCCCGAGGACGCTCCCGGTGAGCATCGCCCAGTTTGCGCTCGGGAAGCGCGCGGCGACGAGTTCCCGGGCGGCGGTCAGCGGATCCTTGCCGAAATCCATGGCGCCATGATCCCGCGTGCCTCCATCATCGAGGAATGATTTTGCTCGTCGACGACCTGAGGTCCTTTGTGGACGGTCGGCGCGCGGAGGTGGCGCGGACCAGCGCGGCGGGCGTCGCGCTGCTCGAACGCCATCGGGCCGCCCGCGTCGAGGAACTCTGGCTCGACCACGACCTCGGCGGCGACGACACCATCTGGCCGGTCGTCGAGGTGCTCGAACGGGCCGCTTTCGAGGGCCGGCCGTTCGACGTGGGCGTCATCGTCATCCACTCCGCCAACCCGGCCGGGGCGGCGAAGATGGCGCAGGCCCTGCGGCACTGGGGCTATCGGGTGAGGGCCGCGTCCGGTTCGGTCGAGGTCGGCTTCCTCGACTGAGCGGGCGCCTGCCGCCCGGGCAGCAGGAGCGACAGCACCACGGCGATCGCGGTGAAGCCGACCGCCCACCAGAAGGCCCGTTCGAACGAGTGGGTCGCGGCGAGGATGACCGCGAGCACGGCCGTGCCGAAGGAACCGCCGACCTGCTGGGCGATCCGGGTCAGCACGCTCGCGTGCGGCACCTCGGCCCGCGCCAGCCCGATGAACGCCACCGCCATCACCGGCACGGTCACCACGCTCAGCCCGAGGCCGCGTACCAGCAGGGCCGCCAGCAGCCAACCGTCGGCGGTGTGCGGGCCGGCCAGCGCGAACGGCACCGTCGCCAGCCCCACCAGCACGAACCCGGCCGCCACCAGGACCCGCGCGCCGAGCGAGTCCATCAGCCGGCCGGTCAGTCCACGGCTCAGCAGCGACCCGACGCCCTGCGGCACGAGCAACAGCCCGGCGGCCAGCACACTCGCACCGCGCGCCTGCTGGAAGAAGAGCGGCAGCAACAGCATCGCCCCGTACAGCGACGCGCCGGACAGGAACAGCATCGCCGCCGACGAGGCGACCGGCCGGTGCCGCAGCAGTCGCACGTCGACCAGCGCCCCGCTGCCGCCCCGGGCCGCCCGCCACACGAAGCCGGCGGTGAGCACGACCCCGCCGATCACCGGCACGAGCACGTCCGCCCGCCCGAACCCGCCGGCGTCCCCCACGTTGGACAGCCCGTAGAGCAGGCCGACGATGCCGGGTGCGATGAGCGCGAGGCCGGGGAGGTCGAGGCGCACGCCGCCGGTCGGCGGGTCGTCGGGCAGCAGCCGCAGCGCGAGCACCACCCCGACCGCGCAGAACGGCACGTTCACCCAGAACAGCCACCGCCAGTCGAGCCAGTGCAGGATGACGCCACCGAGCACCGGTCCGAGGATCGGTCCGAGCACGGCGGGAAGGCTGACGATCGCCATCGTCCGGCCGAGGTCGCGCCCGCGCGCCGCCTGCATGACCAGGGTCGCCATCAGCGGCAGCATGAGCCCGCCGCCGACGCCCTGCACCACCCGGAACGCGATGAGGCTCGCGGCGTTCCAGGCGAGGCTGCACAGGATCGATCCGGCCGTGAAGACGCACAGCGCGATGAGCCAGAGCCGTCTGCCGCCGGTGCGGGCCTGGGCCCAGGCCACCAGGGGGATGACGACGCCGAGCGAGAGCAGGTAGCCGGTGCTGACCCACTGGACGGTGGAGACCGACGAGTGCAGTTCGTCCACCAGGGTCGGCAGCGCGATGCTGGTGATCGTGGTGTCGAAGATGACCGCCAGCGCGCCGGCGATCAGCGCACCCGCCGTCCGGAGAACGTCGCGGTCGACCATGCCGCCCCCTCAACAGACAATTAAGATACAGGACTGCATCTTATGGGCCGACCGTACGCCGTCGCGATAAGATGCACAAGTGAGTCTTACGCGGCGGCGCGGCCAGGCACTCGAAGACGCCCTGCTCGAAGCGGCCTACGCCGAGCTGATCGAGGGCGGCCTCTCGGCGTTCACGTTCGACGGGGTGGCCGCGCGGGCGCAGACCAGCCGCCCGGTGCTGTACCGGCGCTGGCCCACCCGCGAGGCGCTGGTCATCGCCGCCCTGCGGCACCACGACGCGCACCACCGGCCGCCGGTCCCGGACACCGGCACGCTGCGGGGCGACCTGATCGCCGCGCTCAAGAACGCCAACCGTCACCGCATGCGGCTGATCGCGCCGGTGCTGGCCCAGTTCAACGGTTCCTTCCTGGAGAACGGGCGGACGCCGGCCGAACTGCGCCGCGAGCTCATCGGCGACCGGGTCACCGCGGACACGGTGATCGTCCAGCGGGCCGTCGAGCGGGGCGAACTCGACCCGGCCCGCATCACGCCCCGGATCGTCGGGTTGGCGTTCGACCTGTTCCGCCACGAACTGCTCATGACGCACGCCCCGGTGCCGGACGAGGTGATCGAGGAGATCGTCGACACGATCGCCCTGCCGCTGCTGACCGGGGAATGACGCCCTAGACCTCGACGACCATCACGGCCACGACGATGAGCGCGTAGGCGCAGCTGACCAGCCCCGTGACGACCCCGGTGACGGCCGACTCCGACGCGCCGTCGCGGTCCATCGCCCACCCGGCGAGCACGGCCGCCGCCGCGCCGGTCACCCCGCCGATCCCGCCGCACAGCACCAGCGGCAGCGACGCCAGGCCGAGCACGGCACCGGCCACCGCGCCCGACGGCTGCGTCGCGCGGGGCGGTGCGATCGCCGCCGGCGGCAGGTCCTCGAGCGTCGCGCGCAACGCGTCGTCCGTGCGGGCGGCCAGGACCTGTCGCACCCGGGCGTCGTACTCGGACGCGTCGAGGTACCCGTTGCCGACGGCCCGTTCGATCAGCCGGCGAACGGCATCCCGCTGCGCGTGCCCGACCCGCTCACTCATGGGCGGATTGTGCGCGGAACCCGCGTGAAACCCCGGTAAATGTTCCGGGCGGGCGGATTTCAGGGCAGGTAGTAGGTCAGCAGGTCGGCGGCCACCGGCGGGAACAGCGCGCGCATCAGGTCGCCGCGCGGCCCCGGGTAGACGTCGGCGTGCAGTGCGGCCAACCCCGCCATGCCGTGCGGGCCGAACAGCAGCGGCCCGACGAGATCCGGCGCGACCCCGGCACCGCCCTGCGACGCCGGCCCCTGCATCGGCCCGCCGCGTTCGACCGCGACGACGGCGCCGTCCTTGCGGACGAGTCGCACGTGATGCCGGAAGAACGACACCAGGATGTCGTCGTCGGTGTCGTCCCCGGCCAGGCGCGCCGACAGCACCGGCCGCAGGTGCTCCAGCAGCGGCGCCACCTCGGGCACCCGCACGTAGTACTGGCTGGCATCGGGTTCGGCCGGTCCGAGATACGACGCCAGCAGCCCGTTGCGCTCCTTCGCCTCGATCGGTGCGCCGCCGGCGGTCGCGGCCGCGTGGGCCAGCAGCGCCGCCACGGCCTCCGGCCCGTCCGCCGCGATCTCGCCGAGGACCACGCCGTCGTCGGGCGGCGTGATCCGTCCCGTCCCGACCGCGCTCCCGTCCCGTTCCACCAATATTTGGGAACTGCCACCGCGCGCCACGAGCGCCCGCCAGCACAGCGCGGAGTGCGGCATCCTCAGGTCGAACGGACGCTGCGCCTCGTCCTGCAACCGTGCCATGGCCGGGATGTCGGCCGCGACGGCGGTGCGCACGCGGTACCCGGCGGGCATCGCCGGCACGGTGTGCACGGGACGGGCCGGCGCGATCGGGATCGCGTACGCGTAGCCGAACTGCCGGTAGAAGTACGGGATGCCGATCATCACCTGCATCAGGTGCCCGCGCCGGGCGGACCGCTCGTGCGCCCACGCCATCAACGCCCGCACCAGTCCGCGGCCCTCGTAGGCGCGGTCGGTGGCGACCAGTTCGACCTGGCCGGCCGGGATCGGCACCCCGTCGAGCAGAACGGTCTCGTCGAGCAGCGTGGCCGTGGAGACGACCCGGCCGTCCTCGACGACGACCCCGCACGCCCCGAACCCGCCGTCGGGATCCTCGACCACCAGCCGATGGTCCACCGCGTCCTCGGGCTCGCCGCGCTCGGCGAGCAGCGCACCGATCTGGTCGAGATCCTCGGGACGTGCCGCGCGCAGTTCCACCGCCCGATGGTCCCCACGAAACGCTGGACAGGCAATAAGCTTTTTGCCATAGTACTCGGGTGCTTGAGGTCGAACTGGTCAAGGCGCTGGCGAGCGACAAGCGCCTGCTGATCCTCGACTGGCTGCGCGACCCCGAGCGGCACTTCCCGCCGCAGCGCGACGGCGACCTCGTGCGGGACGGCGTGTGTTCGCTGTTCATCGCGCAGAAGCTGGGCGTGAGCCAGCCGACCTGCGGCGAACACCTGCGGGTCCTCGCGCAGGCGGGGCTGGTGCGCGGCAAGAAGATCAAGCAGTGGGTGTTCTACCGGCGCGACGAAGAGCGCATCACACGGGCCAAGGAGCTGTTGAGCGGTGAGTGGTGAGGATCGTTACGACCGGCTCGTCGCCGAGTTGGACGCCGCCGACGCGAAGTACCGGCTGATCGAGCACGCCCCCGAGGGGCGCACCGAGGAGGTCAGCGCGCTGCGCGGGCACGACGTCGCGCACGCCGCCAAGTGCCTGATCGTCATGGTGAAGGTGGGCAAGAAGCAGACCCGGCACGTGCTGGCCGTGGTGCCCGGCGACGCCCGCCTGGACCTGTCCAGGGTCAAGGACCTGCTCGCGGGCACCTACGTCGCGTTCGCCGCCAAGGAACGCGCCGAGGAACTGGCCGGCAGCGTCAGCGGGACGGTGCTGCCGTTCAGCTACGACCCGCGCCTCGAACTGGTCGCGGATCCGGCCCTGCTGCGCGCGCCGGAGCTGTACTTCAACGCCGCCCGGCTGGACCGTTCGGTCGCGCTCGCCACGGAGGACTACGTGCGGCTGGCTGCGCCCCGCGTCGCGCCGATCGTCGCCACCCCGTAGGAGACCACCCGCCGCGGGGGAGCGCCGGCCGCGGTGCGCGGCGGTAGCATCGCGTCGATGATTCGGTTCCTGCTCAACGTGCTGTGGTTCTTCTTCGGCAGCGGCTTCGTGCTGTTCCTCGGGTACGGGTTCGCCGCGCTGGTCTGCGTCTGCCTCGTGGTGACGATCCCGTTCGCCGTCGCTTCGTGGCGGCTGGCGGTCTATTCGCTGTGGCCGTTCGGGCGGACGATCGTGGACAAGCCGAGCGCGGGTGTCGCCACGGGTGCGGCCAACGTGCTGTGGCTGATCGTCGCCGGGTGGTGGATCGCGCTGCTGCACCTCGTCGCGGGGATCGCGCAGTGCCTCACCGTCATCGGGATCCCGTTCGGCGTGGCGAACGTCAAGCTGACCCTGGTGGCGTTGTGGCCGTTGGGCCGGGAGGTCGTGGACGTCGACGACCTCCCGCGCCCGTAGCGACGTTCCCCCGGAAAAGACCCCGAAAGAAGCGCGGGTCAGCCGGTCTTGCCCTCGATGGTCTTGCGCTCGGTGGAGCCGGCACCGCGGACCGCGATCTTCTGCGGCGGCAGGACCGGCTTGGTGACGTTCTTGATTCGCAGGCGCAGCAGGCCGCGGTCGGCCTCCGCGTCGATCTGGTCGTGCCCGACGCCGTCGGGCAGCAGGAACGTGCGCCGGAACGAGCCGTAGCGCAGCTCCCGCACGAGCAGCTTGCCGCGGCTGTCCTCCCAGCGGTCCTTGCGCTCGCCGGAGACGGTCAGCCGGCCGTCGGCGACCTCGATGTCGATGTCCTTGATGTCGACACCGGGCACCTCCAACGTGATCACCACGTCGGAGCCCTCGGTGGACATCTCCACCGGCGGCACGAACTGGAACTGGGCGGCGCCGAACGTGCGGCGCACGACCTCGTCGAACTCGTCGTCGAGGCGGGCAAGCGCCGTGAACGGATCCCATCGCATCAGGGGCATCGTGCGTCACCTCTCTAGCTCTATTGATCTTTTGTTAGCACTCTCGGGTGGTGAGTGCTAGCGACGAAAAAAGGTTACTACACACTTCGCCGGCCCTGTCAAGGGGTCAAAAAACAGGGCCCCCGCCGGCCGTGGAAGCCGACGGGGGCGGACGGAATTCCTAGCGTTGCGAGGACATCGGCGCCGGCCAGGTCGACCACGGCCGCTGCTCCCGCCCGGGCAGGGCGGGCGCCCAGCCGTCCCGGTAGACGACCGGCGCGCGAACGCTGCGGTCCAGCCGCACCTCCTCGTGCCAGCCGCCGGGCCGCAGTCGCATGTGGACGGTCGCGGGACGTTCGACGAGTACGCACCGGTGCTCGTCCGGCCACCACCAACCGGCGGCCCGGACCAGCGCGGCCCACTCGTCCAACTGCGCCCCGTCGCCGGGCGCGAACGCCGCGAGCCCCAACTGGCGCAGGATGTCGTAGTACGCCACCCAGAACGCGTCCTGCTGGCCGAACCACCCCACCGGCACCGGCACCCCGGAACGGGCCGACATCGCCGCCCGCACCGGAAGCACGAACCCGTGCACCAGGCCGGTCCACAGCGCTTCGCGCACCCCGTCGTTCAGCACCCGGCGCAGCCCCGCACCGGCCTCCAGGGCCTGAACGGGCGGCACCGGCGGCTGCTTCTCCGGCTTCTTCCCCTTGCGGGGCTTCACCGGCGGGTCGAGATCCGGGTGGACGGCGTGCGCGTCGAGGCCCGAGCGCAGCCGGGACAGCCCGGCGGCGATGTCGGCGACGAGCGGTGGCGCGCCGTCGGGCGTTCGCGGGCGCAGCCACTGCTGCAGGTCGGCGTGCGTCGGCATGCCCCGCAGGAGCGGCAGTGCCGCAGCGGGCGAGTCGACCCACACGAACTCCGGCCGGCGCCGGAAGTGCCGGGCGTAGATGCCGGCGATGAGGCGTTCCGCGGCCGTGCGGTCGGCCGGGGATGTGGACAGCCCGATGTCCCGCCATTCCTGACGGAGTTCCACCGCTTGCTTCCACAGATCGTGCGTGCTGTCGGCGGCGACACCGCGCCGCGCAAGCCCGTTCATCGGGCGAGGGCGTCAACGCCCTTTCGCATGGAGGCGATCATGCGCTCCATCATGCGGGCCGGAGTCAAGCGCGCGCAAGTCGTCTTTCCGGCGTCAGAACCGGGCGGGTGTGCCCGGCGGCACGTCGACGCCGGACTCGACCGGGATCCGCTCCGACAGGTTCCACTGCGGCACGCCCTGGCCCACGGGCCACTTCTCGAGGTTCTCCGCCTTGGAGCGGGCGGGATGCTTGCCGGCCGGGCTCTGGGTCAGGCCCCGCAGGTTGAGGTTCTCCAGGGTGATCTTCGAACGGTCGAGCCGGTAGATCCGCACGCCCTTGACGAAGTCGGCGACGCCGAGGATGGCGGCGAGTTCCTCCGGGGTGCGCCCGAGCACGAACTTCGCGGTGGTGATGTCGCCCCCCGTCTCCGTCCTCGGCTCGGCGGTCAGCGCGACGACCTTGACCGGCTGGTTCAACCCGTCGTCGGACATGACCTCCAGGGCCAGTGCGCGGCGTTCGACGATGTCCCGGTGTGCCACCGGGTCGCGCATGTCGTCGGTGACCGTGTAGTCGTAGTCCTCACCGGGTTTCAGCTTCGCGACGCGGTCGGCCAGCGTGGGGTCGTCCGGGGTGTTGACGGCCCTCGGCGGGCCGGGCATCGGCTGCCACAGCGCCGCACCACTGTCCACAGTGGACGCTGCCGCAGCCGGTGCGGCGGGTGTGGCGGGAGAGGCGGCGGTGCCGGCGGGGGAGGCGGCCGCACCGGGCGGCCCGGCGGCGTGCGCGCCGGCGATCTCGTCGGCGGTGTCCAGGAGCCGTTCGGTCTCGTCGCCGATGCGCTGCACGGCAGCGGTGTCCTCTGTGGACAGTGGGGCGTCCGCCGCGTCCACTGCCGCGCGCAACTCGCCGTACGCCTTGCGCAGCTGGGTGATGACGCGGTACAGGTCGACGGCGACCCGGGTGTAGCCGTAGATCATGGTGACCCTGTCCACGATGTCGACGTAGCGCAGGAACTTCTCGGCCGGCTCGCCGAACTCGGCCACGAGCATGCCCCGGTGTTCGTCGAGCACCATCGCGATCGTGCCGAGGCTCGTGGCGGCGCGGTCCGTCCAGACCACGGCCCGCGCCCCCCACGTCGCCGCCGCGCCGGTCTCCGCCACGGCTCCCACGCCGAACGAGACCCCCAGGCCGGCGATCTCGGCCAGCTTGTCCGCCGTCGCGGTGCTGCCCTCGTTCGACAGCTGCACGAGGAACAGCGCCGGCTGGTACACCACCTTTTCGTCCACGTCGTACAGCCGGACGCCGACCAGCTGTTCCTCGGGCAGCAGGATCCCCTGCACGAAGACCTCCGTCGGCAGCCCCTGCACGTCGGCCCGGAACGGCGCGGCGGCGAAGACCCGGGGCGGTATCTGCACCCAGACCCGGCCGCCCGGCCGGCGTTCGGCGATGATCGGCGCGTCGTGCAGCACAGTGAGGCCGGGCAGCTTGAACGGGAACACCGGTCCCTGCTCCATCTGTGCCAGGGCATCGTCCGGGTCGTTGCGCAGCGCCGTCACCGTCATGACCCGGTCGGCCTGCTGCTTCTCGTCGTCGGCGAGCCGGCCGGAGGTGAGTTCGTCGAACATCCGGCTGAGCAGCTCCTGCCCGCCCGAACGCGACAGCGCGAGCAGGTCCCCGTCGCTCGCCGCCCGGATCAAAGCGAAGGAGACGTCGTCGCGATCGGTCGTGCCCAGCGCGTCGAGCACGCTCTCGACGATGCGGTGCTCGCCGCGCAGTGCGCGCTGGAGGAGTTCGGCCCCGAGGCGGTCCTCCGCGAGGGAACCCCAGTCGGTGTACCGGTCGATCAGTTCCTCCGCCGGCGACGTGGTGGTCGCCGGGCGGGTCAGCAACTGGGCCAGCGCCGTGTTGGTGCCGACGGCGGCGAGCTGGGCGGCGACGAGCGCCGGCAGCGGGCCGTCGCCCCCGATGGCGCGCTCCCGGGCCGCGTTGCTGTCCGCGTGTGCGGTTGCGGACGCACCGGCGGGCGCGGCCTCGGGCGCGGCGCCGTCGACCCCGGCATCGCGCTGCGTCCGGTCGGCTCTCATGCGATCAGGTTTGGTCGATCGCGCCGAACACGTCAACGAAAGAGCCGACGGTTGCACGAAACCCGGTCAACGGATCGGCCGGGGGCCGGTACCGTTCCGCGCGATGAACCTGAATCTCTACCACGACGTCCCGGACGGGCTGAGCCGGCGGGCAACGACGTTCGTCAGCATGCACGGGGTCCGCGCCGAGCCGGCGGACGCCGAGGCGCATCGGGCCGGCTGGCGGGAGCTGGGCGTCCCGGACGCCGAGATCGACCGGGCCGTCGCGTTCCAGCGCCGGTGGGGCGGCCTGGTGCTGCCCCCGGGACCCCTTCACGACGACGGTCCCCGCTACTTCGAGGTCGACACCCCGGAGGAGTACTCGGTCGAACGGTGGGACGGCCCCACCGTGCGCGGATGGTGGCTCGAGGCGGGGGTCCAACGCAGCGCCGTCCCGTACTCGTTCGTGATCGGTCCCGATGGTGCGTACGGCGTCCTCGCCGACAGATGGGTGCCGTTGCACGAGAGCGTCGAGGGATGGATCGAGTCGCTCGCGCTGACGTATCACGCCACGGCGTGGGCGCGACGGATCACCAAGGTGACCGGCGCGACGCCGGAGGAGTTCGGGCTGGACGGCTTCGCGCCGGTGGCGGAGGTCCGCGGGATGGGCGACACCTGGTGGCGCGGCGCCGATTCGCTGGTGGCCGTCCACCTGGAACGCACGGTGTGCCTGGGCGGACCGGCGACGTTCACGGCGTGGACCTACTCCGGGCTGGACGAGTGGGGCCTGCACGGCTTGTGATTCCGCCCGGCGGCTGACGATGGGTCACGCGGTCGACACGATCCAGCGGTAGATCTGACCGTCGCGCAGTTCGACGGCGTCGGGGCGCGGCGGTACGCCGATCGACGCGAGGTGCGCCAGCACCTTGGTGCGCCCGCGCAGCCGCACGGCCGGCTCGGTCCAGTGCAGGTAGGGGTGCAGCAGCGGTTTCACCCCGGCCCAGTCGCGCCGGCCGATCGCGTCCAGAACGTCGTCCACCACGTGATCCACACCGGCCAGTATCACCGGATCGCGGCCGGCCGACCGCCGGTACGGTGCCGGCATGACCGCGCCACGACCGCTGATCCTGCTCGACGTCGACGGTGTGCTGATCCCGTTGCGGGCCCGGCGGGTGACGGTGCGTCCCGATGCGCGGGCGCGGCCGCCGCGCGGGGAGCACGACGGCAACCCGCTGCTGGAGCGGCTCGACCCGGCCGACGGCGAACGCCTGCTGAGCCTGCCGGGCGACCTCGCGTGGGCCACCTCCTGGATGGCCGAGGCGAACGAGGTGATCGCGCCGATCCTCGGCCTCCCGGACCTGCCCGTCGTGGACTGGCCGGACGACGGGCCGCCGCTGCCCGGCACGCACTGGAAGACCGTGGGCATCTCCCGCTGGGCGGCGGACCGCCCGTTCGTCTGGCTCGACGACGAGATCACCGACGCCGACCGGCGCTGGGTCGCCGCGCACCATCCCCGGCCGGCCCTGCTGCACCGGGTGGATCCGTCGATCGGCCTGACCGGCGGCGATCTCGCGGCCGTTCGCCGATGGCTCGACTGACGTGTAACACATGGGTTACGCTTCCGGGGTGGACGAGGTGGCGGGGGCGATCGCCGACCCGGTGCGGCGGGAGATCCTGCTGATGCTGCGCGACGAGTCGCTCTCCGCCGGGCAGGTCGCCGACCGCTTCGCGATCAGCCGCCCGGCCGTCAGCCGCCACCTGCGCGTCCTGCGCGAGGCGGGCCTGGTCCGCGACGCCGTCGACGGTCGCCGTCGCGTCTACACGCTGATCACCGCGCCGCTCGACGAGCTGACCGATTTCGTCGAACGGCTCCGTCAGCCGGCCGGCTGGCAGCAGCACCTCGACGCGTTGGAGACCGAGGTCTACCGCACCCGCCGCGAGCGGCGGCAGCACCGATCCCAGGAGAGAAGCGCATGAACCCCACCCCGACCGGCCGGCTCCTCGGCAAGGACCTCGTGCTCACCCGCACCTTCCGCGCCTCCGTCGACGACGTCTGGGCCAGTGTCACCGAGCCCGAACGGACCGCCCGTTGGTACGGCCCGTGGCGCGGCGAGGCGGGCCCCGGCCGCGAGATCGAGATCCAGATGATCCACGAGGAGGGTCAGCCCTGGACGCGGATGACGATCGACGCCTGCGAGCCGCCGCGCCGGTTGGCGCTGTCCGCCGTGAACGACTGGGGCAGCTGGCACCTCGAGCTGGAGCTCTCCGAGCGCGACGGCGTGACCGAGCTGACCTTCACGCACCACCTGACCGACACCGACGCCGTCGGCGACTTCGGGGCCGGCTGGGAGTTCTACCTCGACGCGCTGGTGCACGCGCGGGAGGGCCGGCCGATGCCCTCCTTCGACGACTACTACCCGGCGATGAAGGAGCACTTCGAGGCGCAGCGGTGATACCCGCGGGACGACGAGCGGATCCGGAGGTTCGCGGGTAAGACTGGTGGGGTGAGATCAACGGGGGCGGCTGCGTGAAGCCGGTCGGCGTCAGGATCGCGCAGATCGCCGACCTGCACTTCGGCCGCGATGTTCAGAGTGTCACCGAGTCGTTGTTGCGGGAGTTGCGCGAGGTGGGGCCGACGATGATCGCGGTCTGCGGCGACCTGACCCAGACGGCGCGCGACTCGGAGTTCCGCGCGGCCCGCGCCTTTCTGGACCGGCTCGCGGCCCCGACCCTGGTGGTGCCGGGCAACCACGACCTGCCGGGCTGGACGTTCTGGTCGCGGTTCCTGTGGCCGTGGCGGCGGTGGCGGCGGCACATGCGCACCGATCCGCACGGGGCCGTCACGCACGAGTCCGACGGGCTGATCGCCGTCGGCGTCAACACGGCCCGCAGCTGGGGCCTGCACCACGACTGGTCCCGCGGGCGGATCAACCTGCGGCAGCTGCGGGCCGTCCGGGCGGCGTTCGACGGGGCTCCCCGCGACGACCTGCGGGTGGTCATCGGGCACCACCCGTTCCTCCTGAACGAACGCGGCATCGAGCGCGGCCTGGTGGGGCGCTCGGCGCTGGCGCTGCGGCACCTGCGGCGGCGGGCGGACCTGCTGCTCGGCGGGCACATCCACGTCGCCTACAGCGGCGTGGTCGACGGGCTGGTCGTGGCGCAGTGCGGCACCGCCGTCTCCGACCGGCTCAAGGGCGAGCCCAACAGCTACAACCTCATCGAGGCCGAGGGGGATCGGATCGCCGTGTCGGTGCGCCGGCTGGACGGCGGCCGCTTCGACACCCACGAACGGGCCGAGTACGCCCGCGACGACCACGAGTGGCACGCCCTCGGCGCGTAGCGGCGGCGACCGCCGGCCATGCCCGGCACGGCTACAGCCGAACGGCCCCGAGCGTGGCGATCAGCTCGATCACCCCGTACGCGCTCGGCAGGTCGGCGGCGTCATAGCCCAGCGTGCACCCGTCGACGCGGCTCATCCCCGGCACCAGCAGCGCATACTCCGTCATGTGCGGCCGGTGCACCCGCACCTCCAGCCGCACCGGCCCGTCCAGCCGCAGCGGCCGAACGTCGGCCCGCCCGGCCAGCGCCTCCGGCACCGCTCGCGCGATCCGCTCGCACGCCTCCTCGGGATGCACACTCGACGCGGCCCGGGCGCCCAGCGCATTCTTGACCGTCACGCACCGCATGCCGGGCGCCACCTCCGCGGCCTCTGCGGCGACCGTGTCGTCCCCGCTCACGAGCACCGGGGCCGCGCCGTGGTGGGCGGCGAGCGCGACGTTGAGCCCCAGTTCGCCGAGCGAACGGCCGTTGCACCGCACGTCGGAGATCACGCCGCCGGAGACGGTGTGCGCCAGCACCGAACGCGCCGTGCCCGCCTTGCCGTGGTAGCCGATGAACAGCACGGCGTCCGGCCCGGTCGACAGCCCGGCCATCATGCCGTCCGGCCGGGGCGCGCCGCGCAGCAGGACGGCCCGCCGGTCCAGCGCCGCCGGCAGCAGGTTGCGAAACTGCGCGTGCGCGTCGGCCACCAGCACCTCGGCGCCGGGATCGTGCGCGAACACGCCCCGGACCGCCGCGTCGGCCTCGGCGGTGAGCAGCGCGCGGTGGCGTTCGTACTCGCTGTGACCGGGACGGATGTCGTCGCCGTGCACCACGCCGGCGATGCCCTCCATGTCCACGGAGATGAGGACCCGCATGCCACCGGATCCTATGATCGACGGCCGTCATCCGAATCGCGACCCCTCCATGGCGGGTACGGGAGGGGTCCCCGCGTCGGACGCCTACCTTCGCCCCATGCGGTGGTTCGCGTTCGGGTTCGCGTTGAGCCTTCTCGCCGGCGGATGTGCGGGCGGCCCGGATCCGCGGACGCCGCCGTCGGCGCAATCAACGCCCGCGCCGTCGGCGTCCCCGGCCGCCCCGCAGCCGCGCAGGTATCCGCGGGCCGAGCTCGCCGCACAGCCGTGTCTCGCGCTCGATGATCGCGACCTCGCCGCACTCGGCATCGGCGCCGCCGGAACGGAGGAGTCCGGCCCCACGTGCACGTGGAAGCTCGCGGGCCAGAACGTCAGCCTCGATCTGGACGTGGAACTCTCCTTCGCCGAGCAGATGACCGCGGGCGGGCGCGTGACCCAGGTGTCGGTCGGGCGGCACAACGGCGTCCAGGCCGAGTTCCAACGGATCTGCTTCACCTTCGTCGCGTTGGACGCGGTCGACGACCTCGTCGGCGCCACGACGATTCCGGAGCCCGGCGCGCCGCAGGAGGGCGCCTGTCCGGCCGGCGCCGCCGTTCTCGCGGCGGCGTTGACCCATGTCGAGTGACCCAGGATCCCGCCCTCTATGGTGAGGCGATGGCGTCAGTCAAGCAGTTCCAGGTGACCTTCGACTGCGCGGAGCCGGAGCGCGTCGCCCGGTTCTGGTGCGAAGCCTTGGGGTATGTGGTGCCTCCGCCGCCCGCCGGGTTCGCCTCGTGGGAGGACTTCGATCGGGCGCTGCCGGCTGAGCGGCAGGGGTCGGCGTTCGCCTGTGTCGATCCTGAGGGGGTGGGCCCACGGCTGTTCTTTCAGCGCGTTCCGGAAGACAAGGTCGTCAAGAATCGGCTCCACTTGGACGTGCGGGTCGGCACCGGGCTCGTAGGGGACGAACGCGTGGCCGCGTTGGAGGCCGAGTGTGCACGGCTGGTCGCGCTCGGCGCGAAGCGGGTGCGGCTTCTGCGCGCCGACGGCTTCAACGAGTCGTGTCTGGTGATGCAGGATGTCGAGGGCAACGAGTTCTGTCTCGACTGAATACCCCGGGGGCAGCCGCGATAGGCCTTCTCCACAACTCGGTCGAACTGCGGCAACAGGGCCGCCGTGCGACGGCGTAGCAGGACGTGACGGGCGGTCCAGCGGTGACCGACTCCGCAAGGATCAGACGAGGTCGGCTACGCCATGACGAGTCAGATAGGTGTGCAGGTGAGTGGCCCAGCGCGCCCGCACGACGGTGAACGGCTCCACCCACTGGGTCGGAATCGGACGCACCGGCCGGCCGGACGATTCGAGGAAGCACTCGACCGGAATCCACGCACGGCCGCGCATGGTGAGCGCGTCGACGGCGGTGCGCAAGGCGTCGAGCCTATCCCCGTCGCCGACGACAGCGGCGTCGCAGAACTCGGCAAACGCATACCGGAAACTGAACGTTCCCGTATCGGTGGACACCTCGTCCAGCATCTTCAGCCGACGGAGGGCGATCGAGAGATCCTCCGGGGCGCAACGGCGCATCAGCAACGTGGTCAGCAGCCCGGATCGGATCCCGACGGTGTGACCGGCTGACTCGGCCTCTTCGCGGAACGCGTCGACCTCGCCCACCCCGGGATCGCCGTGGAAGAACGCTCGACGCTCCAGATGTATCCCGACGTCCTCCAAATGCTCGCGTTGGCGGCCGGCGGCATCGAGTTGGGCGAGCTTGGCGCCGATGTCGAGGAAGTACTGCTCCGGACGACCGTGGACGTACTCACGGATTCGGGTGACCAGACTCTCCACGGGAAGGCCCGCGGCGGCGTTACGTGCATCGACGAACCGGCGCGCGGTGCCGAGCAACTGTGGCCGCTGGCCGCGGTTCAGGTCGGTCGGCACACGGGCGGCGAGGTCATCGAAGACGGCCAGCGCTTCCTCCCAACGGTACTGGCGACGAATCGTGTACCCGAGGTGGCGGCAGGCGGCATCGCGCAGTGGATGCTCGGCCTCAGATACCCCACGCAGGAGATGAACCCGTTCGTCCGCGGTCTTGTCGTGGGACTTGCCGGCAATGAAGTTCAGAACGTGGCGGCCGTAGTCGGTTCTGCTTGACGCCGGTATCCGGGTACTCAGACCGGTGAGCGAAGGACTGTAGACAATGGCGCGTGCCAGCCAGTCCGCGTATGTGTTGCCCGGTGCGGCCTCAAGGTCGGTACGCTGGTCGCACACCAGCCTCACGGCGATCCCGATGGCGTCGAGGATCTCGCGGTTGTTCCTGCGCTCCTTTGCCGCGTCGTGCAGTTGCCGCGCCGCCACCGCCGCTCGAGTCGCGGCCGTTTCCCAATCGCGTTCCGACCAACCGCCCGTGACCCGGTGATCCGACCATCGGATCGCGTTGCGCACCGCATCGTGCAGGCGGTAAGGGAACCGCTCGTCAGAATGGACTTCGATCATGGGTCGGGCAACCGCGCGCTCGGCGCACCCTTGGTCGACGTTGGCGGCCGCGGCGACGAGGGCGGTGTCGAAGCTCCGGAACAGACAGCCGGCACGGATTGCCCGCTGTTCGTCGGCAGGAACGTCGTCCAGCACCCGCATGACCAGTGACCGCAGCGATCCGGTGACATCTGAAACCTGAACCTGCCGTCCGCCGCCGGAATTCTTGACCGACAGCGCGGCCTGGCAAGCCAGTTCGAGGTATTGAGGCAGGCCGGCCGACGCGCGGACGAGGTCCTCGACCACCGCCTCACTCATCGGTAGATCCATCAGGCGCCGGCTGCGCCGGATGAAAGCCGCTGCGTCGACGGGTGACAGGTTGCCGATCGCCTGCTGGCGGATCTCCTCCTGCGTGCCGGGTACCAGACCGGGCCAGGTCCACGGGCCACGGAACTGCAGGTCCGCACGTTCCGGGTCGTGCCAGTCCAGCATGTCCCGGCCGGTCAGCACGAAAAGGACGTTCGGCATGGCGTGGATGAGTCGGTTGAGGTGACTCTCTGATGCCCGCCGGGGATCGAGGGCCAGGCGCTCGGTGGTGTCGACAAAGATCGCGATCAACGAACTCGGTGTGATGCCGGCCAATTCCCATGACAGGGTCGCGGCCAGTTCGCAGGCGATCGCCGGCCGCGGCTCGGTGGGACTCGGCTCGTCCGCGCAGCGCAACAGGAACTCCTCGAATCCGTCGAACGCTTCGAGACCGAGCCGCATGTCGCCTCGGCGTCGGATCATGCCGACGAGCTTTCGGACACCCCACACACCGACCCCGATGGGAGTGCCGACGGCCATGTCCGCCACGGAGCCGAGATCCTTGAACACCTCCCCGACGGTGTTCGCGACGACATCGCCGTATTCCGCGTTTCCCCGGAAGCTCGGCAACGCCTCGCCGGGGCGTACCGCCGACCAGTACGCCGTGAAAGCGAGGTCGAACAGCGGCCATCGGGTGCGAACGCCGGCCAGGCCCGCTCGCAAGGCCAGCAGCACGGCTGTCAAATCCAACCGTCCGGCTGAGCTGTGCAGGTCGATCCGCACGGTGGCGTCGACCTTGGTCGGCGGAGGCGGTCCCCAACCGTTCGCCAGCGGCAGGTCGCGCCTGACCCATGCCTCCAGCCGTTCCGACAGTGCTGACTTCCCGATCCCGCCGAGGCCGTGGAACCCGACGATGTTGCGACGCTCGACACCAACCTCACGGTCGGAGTCCACAAGGCTCCGGAAATGTGCCAGTGCCGCCTTGAACGCGCGCGCTTCCGCCAGGCGGCCGGTAAACAGTTCCCCCGCGTGCGGATCCGTCCCTCGGACAGCGCTGCCACCCACGGGAGGAACCCTCATGTCTCCTGCTCCGTCCTGCTGGGACTGTGACCGAATTCTGCCCGGATGACGGGCGGACTGAAACGGTCCGATCATCCGGCCATGTTGTCCACAAGGGACGGTGCCGCAGTCCGACCAGCCCGTATTGCTGGGATGAACAGCCTCAGTCAACGATGTCCCGGCCCGCGAACCGTCCACGCCCGTGCCGCCCCCGGTGGACACGTCGGCCGTGTCGTCCATCGACACCCGCCCGTACGTCGATTGTGGACACCACATGGACGGGGTGACGCTGGCCTTGGGCGCCGGCGATAGGCAGCAGTGGCGGTGCCCACCGGGATGGACGACGTTCACGCACTCTGGAGGCGGCTGTGACAACCACATCGCAGGCAGCGGGGTGGCACCCGGATCCCGACGGGGTGTACCAGTACCGCTACCACGACGGCGTGGGCTGGACGCTCCACGTCGCCGACAACGGCGTGACCTCACAGGCTCCGCTGGCAGGTGTGCCGCAACCGCCACCTCCTCCGCCACCGGGTTCGGCGCCGATCGCCGGGACCGGGGCGGTGCCCGCAGAGGACGCGCAGGCGCTGCGCCGGTTCGCCGAGGAGTACGGGCGGGCTTGCAGCAACATGCTTACCAGCATTGAAGCCGCGCTCAGGGTCGCCAACGATGCGACCGCGACACGCAACATGGCGGAGAAGCGGCCTCAGCACGAAATCTCGATCCGGAACTTCGCCGATATGGCGAGCCGGTTGGAGGAGGAGTTCGCACCACTCTACCGGGCGTTCGACAACGCCCGCGCTCTCGCGAAGGAGGCCGGTGCCAGGCTTGTGGCCGGGTGCCGCAACTCCGACCCCGAGGTCGTACTCCTTGCCTCTCTTGATCCACAGACTTACAGCGAAACCGGCGCCGCCGTCGAGTACTTACGCGCACCATTCGGACCGACCCCTCGCGCCTTTGTCGCGGCCGTCAAGGCGGGCAACGCTGCAATCAGCAGTGCCCCCGACTTCGGCGAGCCGGCTTTCCGCGGCCACGTCTATCGCTGATGTCGTCGCCGGCGCCGGCCCCGGACGACGTGAGCGCGCCGGCGGTCTGAATCCCCCTCCGGGCACATATCGAAGACACGACCGTTCGCCATGGTGGGCCGTCGCGCGATGTGGCTGCTCGTCGAGAGTCTCCGGACGTGCGCCGCCGCCTCCTGCTGGATCCTGTGGTTATGATGCCGACGTCGCCTCCTGCTCGTCGTCCGGTGTGCCCTCACCGCATATGACGTGCCGGGACGACCGAAGGTGACCGATGGACCCCAACGCCGTGCTTGCCGAGCAGTTCCAGCGATCGCGTGCGCACCTGCGCGCCGTCGCGGTACGGATACTCGGTTCGCCCGAGGATGCCGAGGACGCTCTTCAGGAGGTCTGGCTGCGCGCGAGCCGGGTCGACGTCAGCGCGGTGGAGAACCTGCCGGGGTGGCTGACCACCGTCACCAGCCGGGTCTGCCTTGACATGCTGCGCGCTCGCCGGCGCCGGCCGGAGACGCCGACCGACCCGGTCCTGCTGGCGCCGCTGGTGACCGACGGCGTACCCGACCCGGCGGACGCGGTGGCGCAGGCCGGCCGCGTGAGTGAGGCACTGCTGGTGGTCCTCGATCGGCTGGGACCGGCGGAACGGGTGGCGTTCATGCTGCACGACCTGTTCGCCGTGCCGTTCGACGATATCGCCGAACTGCTCGACCGGTCACCGGACGCGGCGAAGAAGCTCGCCAGCCGTGCCCGCCGCCAGGTGCACGGCACGGCCACGGTACCCGCCGCCGAACTCGACCGGCATCGCACCGTTGTCGAGGCATTCCTGGCCGCCACCCGCGCCGGTGACCTGGATGCGCTTCTGCGCGTGCTGGCGCCGGACGTCGTACGGCGGGTCGACCGGGTGGCAATGCGCGGACAGCCGGCGCAGGAGGCGCGTGGCGCCCGCGGAGTGGCGACCGAGACGGTCCTGAGCGCGGGCATGGCCCGGCACGCGTGGCCGGCCCTCGTCGACGGCCGGATCGGCGTGGTGGTCGCGCCGCACGGGCGGCTGCGCTTCGCGCTGCGTCTGGTGATCGACGGTGATCGCGTGGCCGGTATCGACGTGATCGGAGAACCGGACCGGCTGCGCCGGCTGGTCCTGGCGGTCGTCGAGCCGGTCACTTCTCTCCGCCCGGTGGCGTCAGAGAGCTGACACACCACCGAGCGACGGAGGACTCTCATGCCGGACACCCGGATCGCCATTGTGTACCACAGCGGATACGGCCACACCCGGCGGCAGGCCGAGGCGGTGACGAGCGGCGTGGACCGTGTCGCCGGGGCCGAATCCCTGCTGCTGACGGTCGAGCAGGCGCCGCACCGCTGGGACGAGCTGGCCGCCGCCGACGCGATCGTCTTCGGCACCCCGACGTACGTGGCGGGCGCCTCGGCGGCGTTCAAGGCCTTCCAGGAGGCGAGCTCCAACGCGGTGATGAGTACCGGGTACGGGTGGCAGGGCAAGCTCGCCGCCGGGTTCACCAACTCCGGTTCGCGGTCCGGTGACAAGCTCGCCACCCTGATCCAGCTCAGCCTCTTCGCCGCGCAGCACGGCATGCACTGGGTCAGTCTCGGTCTGCCGCCGGCGAACCACTCCAGCACCGGCTCGGAAGACGACCTCAATCGGCTCGGCTTCTGGCTCGGCGCCGGTGCACAGTCCAATGTGGACGAAGAACCGGATCTGGCGCCTCCGGAGTCCGACCTGCTGACGGCCGAGCACCTCGGCCGGCGCGTCGCCGAAACCACGCTGGCGTTCGTGCGCGGGCGCCTTGCCGCCATCGAGCCGGTCGCGGACCGCCCACGGGGTGGGGAATTCAGCATCCGGATGGAGACAAAGTGAGCGGGCCCCGGGCCGAGTCGCGAGCGCTTCGGCTCACGGGTCGTCGGTGCGGGGCGCGTCGACGTGGGTGACGAGGTTGATGCCGCCGTCGACGTGGATCACCTCACCGGTGACGAAGGGGACCTTGATGAGCGCCACGACCATCGCCGCGACGTCGGACGGCTGCCCGAGCCGGCCCAGCGGTGTCATCGCCCTGGTGCGCGCCGCCCGCGTGGCGAGGCTGTCCGAGGTCAGCCGGGTCTCGATCGGCCCCGGGGCGATCGCGTTCACCCGGATGTCCGGACCCACGGCCTTGGCCATCAGCCTCGTCAGGTGGTCGAGCGCGGCCTTGCTGACGGAGTAGGGGATCGAACTGCCGAGGGGGCGCGAGCCGCCCACCGAGGTGATGTTGATGATCTGGCCGCCGGGCTCCATGACCTTCACGGCGGCGACGGAGACCTGCCACGTCCCGACGACGTTGACGCCGAGGATCCGGTGCCAGTCGTCAGCGGTGATCGCATCCAGGTCGGCGTGCGGGACGGGGCGCGACACCCCGGCGTTGTTCACCAGCAGGTCGAGCCGGCCGTGCCGCGCCACGGTCGTCTCCACCAGGCGCACGGCGTCGGCGCGATCGGCGATGTCGGCCTGGACGAAGCTGGCCCCCGGGAGTTCGGCCGCGAGCCGCTCACCGGCGTCGACCGAGGTGGCCGAGTTGACCACGACGGTGCAGCCGTCGGCCGCGAGCGCACGGGCGATCCCCTCTCCGATCCCGGAGCTCGAGCCCGTCACGATGGCGACACGTGGCGCGCTCACGATGCTGCCCGCCCCGCGCTCACGATGCTGCCCGCTCGGCGACGGGCGCTCTCAGCGCGTTCACGATCGCCCGGCCCCCGCTGGCGAGGATCGAGGTGTCGTTGCTGACCACCACGTAGTCGTAGCCCCGGGCCAGTGCGGCCCGGGCCTGGTCACTCGTGGCGGACGCGGTACCGATGGGGACACCTGCCGCGGCGGCGGCCGTCAGCGCGGCGGTGGTGAGCCGGTGCACCTCGTCGCTTCCCGCCGCGACGCCCATCGACATCGAGAGGTCGGCCGTCCCGACGAACACGGCACCGATGCCGTCGATGGCCAGGATCTCCCGCGCGTTCCTGATCGCCACCTCGCTCTCGAGTTGGACGACGCACAGCGCCTGCTCGTTGCCGTACTCGAGGTAGTCCGCCCGCGGCAGCAGTCCCCAGCGACCCGCTCGGCTGGTGCCGCCGGACCCGCGGTCGCCGCGCGGCGGGAAGCAGGTGGCCCGCACGACCGTCCGGGCCTGCTCGACCGTGTCGACGTGCGGCACGACCACACCGGCCGCGCCGGCGTCCAGGACCCGCTGGATCACGCTCAGGCCGTGGTCGGGCACCCTGACGAGCGGGTCCACGCCGAGGGCGCGGGCCATCGCGACGTGGGTCGAGGCGGCGCCCAGGTCCAGTGTCGTGTGCTCGAGGTCGATGACCACGAAGTCGAAGCCCGCGTAGGCCATGATCTCGACACTCTCGGGGCTGGCGAGCTTGATCCAGGTCCCGAGGGTGCCGCCGTTGATCCCGTCGCGCACCCGCGCCATGGCTCAGATCCCGCCGGCGGTGTCGGTGGGGGTGGCGGTCCAGAAGACCAGCCACTTGCCGAGCCGCACGACGACCGCGTGCAGTGCGATGCCGACAGCCGACAGTACGACGATCACCGCGAAGGTCCTGGCCACGTCCAGGGTGAAGTTGCTCGCCTGGATCAGGTAGCCCAGACCTTCGGAGCTGCCGACGAACTCCGCGACGACGGCGCCGGTCACGGACAGGATGACGGCGACCTCCAGTCCCGCGAAGATGTGCGGAAGCGCCGACGGGATCTGCAGGTGCCGCATGACCTGCATGCGGGACGCGCCGAAGGACCGGAGCATCTCGACCTGCTCGTGGGCGGCGGACCGGAATCCCAGGATGGCGTTGATGAGGAGGGGGAAGAACGCGATCAGGGCCACGGTCAGCACCTTCGAGCTGATCCCGATGCCGAACCAGACGATCAGCAGCGGCGCCATGGCGACCTTCGGGATCGTCTGGGTCAGGATGAGCAGCGGGAAGAGCACGCGCTCCACCGTCCGGAACTGCGTGATGAGCACCGCGGACACCAGTGCCGAGCCGACCGCGATGCCGAACCCGATCAGGATTTCCTTCAGGGTGACGATCGAGTGGGTCAGCAGTGTGCCGTCCTGGAAGCCGTCGACCAGGGAGTCGGCGACGGCCGTGGGCGTGGGGACGAGGATGTTGGAGACGTCGAACATCTTCACGACGGCCTGCCAGAGCACCAACAGCCCGAGGAACACCAGCACGCTGTGGGCGATCCCGGGTACTCGGCGGCGTCGGCGTCGGACCGCGGTGGCCGAGCTCGTGGGCGCCTCCACCGGCACGGTCCCGCCCTCCGGGACGGCGAGTACCTCTCGGCCGGCTGCGTGGCGCTTGGTGTTGGTGAACATCGGGTCTCCTAGTGGGCGCTGTGCTCGGAGTCGAGTAACTTGCGGATCTTCAGGACGATCTCGCCGAACTCGGGCGTGTTGATGTTCTCGAGCCGCCGGGGTCGAGGGAGTGCGACCTCGACGACGTCCGCCAACCGGCCGGGTCGCGGTGTCATGACCACGACGCGGTCGGCGAGGAGCACCGCTTCGGGGATGCTGTGCGTCACGAACAGCACGGTCTTGCGGTCCTGGTCCCAGATCCTCAGCAGGTCCAGTCCCATCTGGTCGCGGGTCATCGCGTCGAGGGCGCCGAACGGCTCGTCCATGAGCAGGATGCGCGGGTCGTGCATCAGGGCCCGGCCGATGCCGACCCGCTGCTGCATCCCGCCGGACAGTTCGTTGGGGTACCGGTCGCCGAACTCCTCGAGGCCGAGCATCACCAGCAGCTCGTCGGCTTTCGCGTGGGTCGCGGCGTCCCGGGCGTGGTGCAGGTCCGGCGACGTCAGCAGGTTCTTCCGCACGGTGCGCCAGGGCAGCAGCAGCGGCTGCTGGAAGACCATCCCGAGCTGGTTGCGGTGGCTGTCGTCCGACGGCCCGAAGGTGACCTGTCCGGAGGTCTGGCGGGACAGGCCCATGATGATCCGCAGCAGCGTGCTCTTGCCGCAGCCGCTGGGGCCGACGATGGAGATGAACTCACCGGCTCGGACGCTGAGGGAGACGTCGTCGAGAGCCTGGACGGTCCCGCCGGACTTCGTCGGGTAGAGCATGGACAGCGAGTCCAGGCGGATCACGAAGTCGGTGTCGGTGCTGGTCGGCATGTCAGTCATTCCTCACCTGGTTCGAGCGCAGGCTGCCCGCGCCTCGGCTGTCGTGCTGGCGATCAGTCGGCCGCCTCGGGCCACGTGCCGCCCATCTCCTTGGTCAGTCGCTTGCAGACGGCCTTCAACGCCGTGGCCTCGCGGGAGTCCAGGGCGTCCGGCAGCATCCGCTCGGTGCCGACGGCCGCGATCGTGGCGCAGATCCCGGTCGCCGCGAACACCGGCGCCGCGACGACGCAGATGCCGCGGTGGTTGACGTCGCTGCTCATGCCGGCCTGTCGGATCGCCTCGATCCGCCGGCGAGTCTCGGTGCGCTGGGGCTCGGGGAGACTGCCGGTGAGTCGCTCGGCGTGGAACTGGTCTGGGAGGAAGGCCAGGAAGACCTTGGCCTGCGAGGAGTTGAGGGCGAGCTGCGAGCCCACCCGCACCGTCACCAGGGTGGGATGGTCGGCCTCCTCCACCAGCGAGACCACCGGGCCGGAGGTGCCCCACAGCGACAGCACGATGCTGATCTTGATGTCGAGCGTGAGCTCGCGCATGTAGGCCGGCGCCATCTGCAGGATGCGCTGCTGTCCCAGCGCGAAGCTGCCGAGCTGCAGGATCGACCGTCCGGGACGGACGAGAGCGGAGTCCTCCACGCGCTCGAGCAGGCCGGAGCCGATCATCGAGCTGAAGTAGCGGTGCACCGTGGTCCGCTTCAGGTCGAGCCGGCGGCTGGTCTCCGCGACGGAGAGCTCCGGAGTCTCCGGTCCGAACAGTCCGAGGATCTGCGCCGTCCGGCTCACCGCCTGGATGTCCTGCTCGCGAGCAGTCACCGGCTTGTCGAGCTCGTGCTCCGTCATCGACCCTCGTCTCGTTGGGGTGTCCACAAAGTGTTCACGTAGTCCGCAGTACGGACAGAGGGTAGGCGTGCCCTACGTACCACTGCAAGGTTTCCCTGGGATTTCGCGCAAGTGCCTTTCGCGCCCCTCCTCTTGACAGACCGCATAGCGGACTCAGAGTCTGTCATGCGAACACTGCTGACCCAGGGGGAGACTTCATGACCGACACACCCGCCGTCATCAAGCTGCTGAACGGCTGCGTTGACCTGCACTGCCACTCCGGTCCGAACCCGTTCCCTCGACGCATCGACCACGCCGAGGCCGGCAAGGACGGAGAGCGGCTCGGGATGCGGGGCGTGCTGGTGAAGTCCCACCACCACAACACCGTCATGGACCTGCTCGCGATGAGCGACCGGCTGGCGAAGATCAGCACTCCGGTCTTCGGCGGCATAACCCTGAACAGCATGGTCGGCGGCATCAACCCGCAGGCGGTGGCCATGTCGTTGCGCATGGGCGGCAAGGCCGTGTGGTTTCCGACGTTCTCGGCCGGCCGGCACATCGACTGCCATCCGGAGGGCGTCGGCTTCCCCACGGCGAGCGTCGAGGTGCCGTCGTCCCGGGTCGACATCCACCAGGAGAACGGTGATCTCATCCCGCAGGTCTACGAGGTGCTCGACCTGGTGAAGGAGACCGGAGCGATGGTGACCGGCGGTCACATGGAGACCGAGTCGATCACCCAGCTGTTCGCCGCGGCGAAGGAGAAGGGGGTCACCCGGATGCTGCTCAACCATCCCGACTACGTCATCGGTGCGGACGAGGCGAAGTGTCGTGAGCTGGTCGGATACGGAGCTTTCATCGAGCACGAGACCGGCTTCTACGACCCCGAGGGGACCAAGAAGTGGGACCCGAAGATCCTCCTCGACTGGATCGAGAAGATCGGTCCGGAGCACACCGTGATGGCCTCCGACCTCGGGCAGAAGGATCGTCCGCTGCCGGTGGACTCCTACATCCGCGTCGCGACCGCGCTGTTGGACCTCGGCCTGGACGAGCGGTCGCTGCGCCGGATCTTCTGCGACAACCCGGCTTTCCTGCTCGGCCTGGACGACTGAACCGGCATCCTGCCGCTGACCCGAAAGGACAGAAGATGACCACCCTGGCCACCCCGCCCGATGTGGAGTTCTCCGACCTCGGTACGGGCGATCCCGACGAGACGACCCCTGGCGGATCGTCGACGTGGTACTTCCGCGGACACAACTTCGTGCTCGCCCACACGACGCTGGTCGCCGGCGACGTGCTGGAGCGGGGTGATCAGCCGGACGAGTACGTCGTGATCCTCCCCGCCGAGGAGTGCGACGTCGAGGTTCGTGCGTCGGGGGAGGTCGTGTCGGTCTCGGGCAAGGCGGTGGTGATGGTTCCGCCGGGCAGCAGCGCGATCGTCGGTGTCGACGACTGCACCGTCGTGCGGCTGTTCAGCTGTCGCTCCACCGACCTGCTGGACAAGGCGCGCAACCGGGATTCGTACGCGCAGCCGCACCCGAACGTCAGGCCGTTCGAGCCGTGGCCGGACCCGCCGGAGGGTTATCGCATCCGGCCCTACCGGCTGGCCGACCTGACGGTGACGCAGGACGCGGTCCGCCCGGGCCAGATCGTGCGGTGCAGCACCTTCATGGTCAACTTCCTGGCGCCCAGGATCGGTCCGCGCGACCCGGACAGCCTCTCGCCGCACGACCACGACGACTTCGAGCAGTGCTCGCTCGCCGTCGAGGGGGAGTACGTCCACCACCTGCGGACCCCGTGGTCGAAGCGGCGCAGCGAATGGCGCGAGGACCGGCACCTGCGGTGCGGCAGTCCTTCGGTGGCCGTGATCCCGCCACCCATGATCCACACCAGCGAGGCCGTGGGATCGGGGACCAATCAGCTGATCGACATCTTCTGTCCGCCGCGTCTGGACTTCTCCCTGAAGCCGGGCCGAGTGCTCAACGAAGACACCTACCCGCTCCCCACCCTGTAACGACACACTCGCCACCCACCCCCACCCCCACCCCCACCCCCCGTAAGGAAGGTTCATCGTGACGACCAGACGAGCGATGAAGGTCTTAAGTGGTGCGGTCGCCGTCCTGTGCGCGGCGGCGACGCTGAGCGCGTGCGGATCCGACGACGACTCAGCCAAGGCCGGCGGGCTGACGCCGGTGACGTTCGCGATGGCGTCCCCGAGCTGGAACGCGGGCTTCGCGGTCATGGCCGTCGTGGAGGCCGAGGGCTTCTACGAGGAGGAGGGCCTGAAGGTCACGACCAACCTGTTCCCGTCGGCCACCCAGGCGGCGCAGCAGGTCGCCGGCGGCGGGGCGGACCTCGGCCTCATGACGGTCGAGCCGGTGGCCATCGGGCACGACAAGGACCTGAACCTGGCCTACTTCGGCTCCTACTGGCCGGAGTGGATCTACAGCCTGCAGGTGCCGGACGGCTCGAACGTGAAGAGCATCGCCGACCTGAAGGGCAAGAAGATCGGCGTCTCCGCGGTCGCGAGCTCCGGCGCGACGTTCGCCCGGACGGCGCTGGAGCTCAACGGGATGAGCCAGGACGCCGCGACCCTGGTGCCGATCGGTGCCGGCGCCCAGCAGATCAACGCCATCAAGACCGGCCAGGTCGACGCGTTGGCACTCTGGGACATCCAGTACCAGATGGTCAAGAACGCCGGTGTCAACCTGACGCCGCTTCCGGTCAAGGAGGCGGCGGGCGCGTGGGGCGGCGGCTTCGCGACGACCCGGAAGAACCTCAAGGCCAAGAAGGACGTCCTCGAACGCTTCGGTCGTGCGGTCGCGAAGGCGTTCGTCTTCGCCAAGGCCAACCCCGAGGCCGCGATCCGCGCCCTGTGGAAGCTCTACCCGGAGACCCGCGGGTCCGACCCGGAGGAGAAGGCGCTGGCCGACGGGATCAAGGTTCTCGATGTCCGACTGGCCGGGCAGGGGTTCGACGACAAGAGCCTGGGCCGGATCGACGAGGCAGCGTGCACCCGGGCGATCGACCTGATGACCTCGGCCAAAATGATCAAGAAGTTTCCGGCGAAGGAGATCTACACCGACGAGATGTTCAAGGCGTTCAACGACTTCTCCTACGACGACATCACCAAACGAGCGAAGAGCGCCGGCTGAATGCGGCTGGGGATCGCGCTCGACCTGAGCTCCCGGGAGCCGGTGCGCCCACAGGTGGACCGCACGGTCACGATGCTCGCCCGCGCGGAGCGGCACGGGTTCGACTCCGCGTGGGTGGGGGAGAGCTATCACGCGGCCGCTCAGCCGTTCCACCTGCCGTCCGCCCTGATGGTCCTGGGGCATCTGGCCGGCCGGACGTCGCTGGCGCTGGGATCGGCGGTGCTGCTCCTGCGCGCGTACAGCCCGGAGAAGCTGGCCTACGAGGCCGCGCTGCTCGACCAGCTGTGCGGCGGGAAGCTCACGCTCGGCCTCGGCCTCGGCAGCCCGGAGGTCGCCCGACGGGCCGGGCTGCCCGCGAAAGGTCCGGCCGGTGCGGCCTTCGACGCCACGCTCACGCTGCTGCGCGACGCCTGGTCCGCCGACGCGAGCACCGATTCGCCGGTGGCGGTCCCACCCCCGCTGCGGCGCGGCGGGCCGCGGATCCTGGTGGGCGGCAGCGTACCTGCCTCGGCCCGTCGCGCGGCGACGCTCGCCGACGGCTTCTACGGCGCGACGAACTACCGCGACGACCTGTTGATCAGACAGTCGGCCGCCTACTGGTCGTATCGCGGCGGACGGCCGGGGGGAGCGGTCGCCACCACCAGGTTCTGCGTCGTCCACGAGGATGCCGCCACTGCTCGCGAACTCGCCGCGTGCCACCTGAAGGCCGCTTCCGACTACTACACCGAGCGCGGCTTGTGGATGGGTGCGGACGGCCCCACTGAGCCGGAGTTCCCCATGGTGGGCACGCCCGACGAGATCGACGCGACGATCGCCCGGTACGTGCGGGCGGGCGTCACGTCCGTCCAGTTGCGGGTCGCCCCGTTCGGCACGCCGCCCGACGTCGCCCGCCACACGCTCGACCTCGTCGGGCGGCACGTCCTCCCGCACTGGCACGCCACGACGAGTTCCGCACGCACGCGAAGGACGCCTCCCGAGATGGGGCAGGAAGTGGAGACGACCCGATGAGCAGCTCATTCGTGTACGCGTCGGTCCGGACCCCGTTCGGCCGGTTCAACGGGGCCCTGGCCGACACGAGGACCGACGATCTGGCCGCGACCGCACTGAAGGGACTTCTCGACCGCTCGCCGGGCCTGGATCCCGGCCTGGTCGACGACGTGTTCTGGGGCAACGCCAACGGCGCCGGCGAGGACAATCGCAACGTCGGCCGGATGGCCGTGCTGCTGGCGGGCATGCCCGTCGCGGTGACCGCCACGACGGTGAACCGGCTCTGCGGCTCGTCGCTGGACGCCGCCATGATGGCCGCACGCATGATCGAGGTCGACGACGCGGAGATCGCGATCGCCGGAGGCGTGGAGTCGATGACGCGGGCGCCGTGGGTCCTGCCGAAGCCGTCGCGTCGGTTCCCGGCCGGCGACGTCACCGCCGTCTCCACGACGCTGGGCTGGCGTCTGGTGAACGAGCGGATGCCCGCCGAGTGGACGGCCTCGCTGGGCGAGTGCAACGAGCAGCTGCGGGAGAAGTTCTCGATCTCGCGCGAGCGGCAGGACGAGTTCGGCGCCCGCTCGCACCGCCTCGCGGCGCAGGCGTGGGAGAAGGGCTTCTACGACGACCTCGTGGTCCCCGTCCCCGGCACCGACCTGGTCCGGGACGAGAGCATCCGGGCCGGCACCTCGGTCGAGGCGCTGGCCGGGCTGAAGCCGGCGTTCCGGCCCGACGGGACGATCACCGCCGGCAACTGCTCACCGTTGAACGACGGCGCGAGCGCGGTCCTGCTGGGCTCGGCGCGCGCGGCGGCGTCCATCGGTCGTGACCCGGTCGCGCGGATCGCCGGTCGCGGCTGGTCGGCGCTGGAGCCGCAGCAGTTCGGCTACGCCCCGGTCGAGGCGGCCAACGACGCGCTCGAACGGGCCGGCATCACCTGGGAGGACATCGGCGCCGTCGAGCTGAACGAGGCGTTCGCCGTCCAGTCGATCGCCTGTGTCGACGCCTGGCTCGAACTCGGGCTGCGGGACGCCGACGTCGTCAACGCCAAGGGCGGGGCGATCGCCATCGGGCACCCGCTGGGCGCCTCCGGCGGGCGCATCCTCGGGACCCTCGCGGCGCGGCTCGTGGAGTCCGGTGAACGATGGGGCCTGGCGGCCATCTGCATCGGTGTGGGCCAAGGCTTGGCGGTCGTCCTCGAGAACGTCTCATGACGCGGCTCTGCACCTCTGTCGACGAGGCGGTCAGCGGCATCGCCGACGGCTCGACGGTGCTGATCGGCGGCTTCGGCACGGCCGGCATGCCGTTCGACCTGATCGAGGGGCTGATCCGGCAGGGAGCGCGGGACCTCACCGTCGTGTCGAACAACGCGGGCAACGCGGACACCGGGCTCGCGGCGCTGCTCGCGGCCGGGCAGGTGCGCAAGATCGTCTGCTCGTTCCCCCGGCAGACGGACTCCTGGGTCTTCGAGGAGCTGTACCGCAACGGGAAGATCGAGCTCGAGGTCGCCCCGCAGGGGAGCCTGGCCGAGCGGCTGCGCGCCGCCGGGGCCGGGATCGGCGGGTTCTACACCCGCACCGGAGTCGGGACCCTCCTCGCGGAGGGAAAGGAGACCCGCGAGATCGACGGCCGGACCTACGTCCTCGAACTGCCCATCGCCGCCGACGTCGCGCTCATCAGCGCCCACACCGCGGACACCCTCGGGAACCTCGTCTACCGCAAGACGGCACGCAACTTCGCTCCCGTCATGGCGACGGCCGCGACGACCACCGTCGTGCAGGTGCGGCACGTCGTCGAGCCGGGCGTGCTGGATCCCGAGGCGGTGGTCACCCCGGGCATCTACGTCGACCGGATCGTGCGGGTGGCCGCTGTGCAGGGGAGGGCGGCATGAGTGTGGTGTCCGCGGGCGTCGTCGAGCACACCGACCGCGGCCCGCTCGGACGGGACGAGATGGCCCGGGTACTCGCCGGCGACATTCCCCGCGGGGCGTACGTCAACCTCGGCATAGGCCAGCCCACGACCGTCGGCGACCACCTCCCCCCGGAGTCGGGGGTCATCCTGCACACCGAGAACGGCATGCTGGGCATGGGGCCGGCGGCGACGGGCGACGCGATCGATCCCGACCTGATCAATGCCGGCAAGTTCCCGGTGACCGAGCTTCCCGGCGCCTCGTACTTCCACCACGCCGACTCGTTCGCCATGATGCGAGGCGGCCACCTCGACCTGTGCGTCCTCGGCGCCTATCAGGTGTCGGTGTCGGGGGATCTCGCCAACTGGCACACCGGTGAGCCCGACGCGATCCCGGCGGTCGGCGGGGCGATGGACCTCGCCGTGGGCGCCAAGCAGGTCTTCGTGCTGATGTCGCTGTTCACCAGGACCGGCGAGCCGAAGCTCGTCAGGGAATGTACGTATCCGCTCACCGCGCTGCGCTGCGTGGACCGGGTCTACACCGACGTCGCCACGTTCGAGATCACCGGAGGAGACCAGGTCCTCGTCCGGGAGACGTGGGGGATGTCGTTCCACGAGCTCCGCTCGCGCGTCGACGTCCCGCTCACCGCGGCTACACCGTGACCACGCCCGTCAGGAGGTTGGAGAGCGACATGTCCACCAGGCACCAGTTCTACATCGGGGGTGCGTGGGTCGATCCGGCCGCGCCGCGGACCCTGGGCGTCGTCGACCCCGCGACCGAGGAGACGTTCGCGACGATCAGCCTCGGGACGGCCGAGGACGTCGACCGCGCGGTGGCGGCGGCGCGTGCGGCGTTCGCCACGTACTCGCAGGTCAGCGTGAAGCAACGGCTGGAGTACCTCGAGCGGATCAGCTCCGGCTTCCGGGCCCGGCTGCCCGAGATCGCCCGGACGATGACCCGCGAGATGGGTTCGCCGATCACGTTCTCGACGGAACGCCAGGCCACGGTGGCGCTGTTCCACTTCGAGGAGGCGGCCCGCGTGCTGGCGGACTACCGCTTCGAGGAGGAGATGGGAGCCGGGATCGTGCGGCGCGAGCCGATCGGCGTCTGCGGTCTCATCACGCCGTGGAACTGGCCGCTGAACCAGGTCGCCTCGAAGGTGGCCCCGGCCCTCGCCACGGGATGCACGGTGGTGCTCAAGCCGAGCGAGATCGCGCCGCTCAGCGCCATGGTGCTCGCCGAGGTCATCCACGACGCCGGGCTGCCGCCCGGAGCGTTCAACCTCGTCAACGGCGACGGTCCCACGGTCGGTGAGGCCATCGCGGCGCACCCCGACATCGACATGGTCTCGCTCACCGGCTCGACCGGCGCCGGCATCAGGGTTTCCAAGCTGGCGGCCGACACGGTGAAGCGCGTCGCGCTCGAACTCGGCGGCAAGTCGGCCAACATCGTCCTGCCCGACGCGGACCTGGAATCCGCGGTCATCGCCGGGGTGCACTCGTGCTTCACCAACGCCGGCCAGAACTGTCAGTCGCCCACGCGGATGCTGGTGCACCGCTCGCAGCGGGACGAGGCGTACGCCGCCGCGCGACGGGCGGTCGAGGAGGTGCGTCTCGGGAACCCGCTCGATCCGTCGACCACGATGGGGCCCGTGGTGAGCCGGGCCCAGCTGGAGAAGATCACCGCGCTCATGCAGTCGGGGATCGACGAGGGTGCGACGCTCGTGGTCGGCGGCCCGGGACGCCCCGACGGGCTCGACGACGGGTTCTACGTCCGCCCGACCGTCTTCGGCGACGTCACGCCGCGGATGCGGATCGCGCGCGAGGAGATCTTCGGCCCCGTGCTCTCGATCCTGCTCTACGAGACCGAGGACGAGGCCGTCGAGATCGCGAACGACACGCCGTTCGGCCTGGCGGGCTTCGTGCAGTCGAAGGACCCCGACCGCGCCCGCAGGGTCGCCAACCGCATCCGTGCGGGCCGCGTCTACCTCAACGGCGCTCCGTTCGACCGCAGCCTGCCGTTCGGCGGCTACAAGCAGTCCGGGAACGGGCGGGAGTTCGGCCGGTTCGGCTTCGAGGAGTACCTCGAGGTGAAGGCCGTGCTCGGGTACCCACGGTGAACGGGATGAACCCCGATCGGCTCGCCGCCCTGCTGGACCGCGAGGAGCTCTTCGACCTGGTGCGGCGCGAACGCTTCGCCCGCGACCAGCGGCTCTTCGAGGTGATGCGGGACTGCTTCCACGACGACGCCTACGTGCGGACCACGTGGTACGACGGACGCGGCGGCGAGGCCTACGTCGAGGCGACGAAGGCGTGGATGGGTCGGACCGGGAACAGCAAACACTGGGTCTTCCCCGCCTACGCGCGGGTCGAGGGCGACCGCGCGACCGTCGAGAGCCCGGCGAAGATCTTCAACCGGACCACGGTGGAGGGAGTGGACGTCGACTTCCACGCCTATTGCCGGTTCTTCTCTCGTGCCGTTCGGGACGAAGGGCGGTGGCGGCTGATGAGCTTCGAGGTCCTGCTGGAGCGCGACGAACTGCGCCCCGTCCACGCGGGTGAGGCGCTCCCGGTGGACGCGGCCCGGCTCGCCGGGTTTCGGCCGTCCTACCGGTTCATCACCTGGATCCAGTCGACCCGTGGCGTGATGGTGAGTCAGGACCTGCTCGGCGACGACCGGCCGGCCGAGCTCGACGCGTTCCATCAGGGCGAGACCGCCTGGCTCGCCGGCACGCAATAGCGACGGCGCCGCGGGCTTGCTCGCGCGGCTGCTGCTCACCGATGAGGAGACGGGTTCTGCCTCGACCGATCACCGGGCCATCCGGTTCAGCCGGCCGGCCGCCGCCTGCCGCACGGTGGCGACCGGGTCCTCGGCGAGGCGCCGGAGCAGCGTTTCGGCTTCTTCCGGGGCGAGGTGCCCGACCACGAACGCCACCCGTTGCCGGACCGCCGGGTCGGGGTCGTCCGCCAGTTCGGTGACCGGGCCGGCCCAGCGCGACGAGCCGTCCGCGACGGTGGCGAGCCCGCTCAGGGTGGCGGCGCGCACCGTCGGGTCGGGATCGCGGGCCAGCCGCGTCAGGTGCGGCGCGGCGCGCGGGTCGGTGTCGGCGGCTTTCGCGAGCGCCTTGGCCGCCTGCGCCCGTCGGTACGGGTCGTCGCCGGTGGCCTCGGCGAGCAGCGCGTCGACGGCGGCCGGCGCACCGATCCCGCCGAGCGCGTCCCGGGCCTGGTCGCGCACGTGCCGATCCGCGTCGTGCAGCAGGGCCAGCAGGGCCGGTGTCGCCGACGGATCGCCGAGCCTGCCGAGCGCGTAGGCCGTTCGGGCGCGCATCCGCGGGTCGTCGTGTGTCGTGGCGGCGGCGAGCGCGGCCACGGCCGCGGGGCGCCCGGTCGCCGCGAGCCGGTTGATCGCCGCCGTCGCCACGTGCTCGTCGGCGTCGTGCAGAGCCGCGCGGACGATGCCGAAGGCCCGGTCGTCTCTGGCGGGGTCGACGACCGTCTCGACCGCCATGAGCCGGATCTCCGGATCGGTGTGACCGGCCGCCTCGGCCAGCAGCGCGGCATCGCCGGGCTCCGCCACGGCGCCCAACGCCAGCAGCCCCACGCGTCGCCGGTGCGGGGCGTCGGCGCGGACGAGGTCCAGGACGATGCGCCGGGCGGCCGCCGGGTCCTCGGCGAGCAACCCGTCGATGTCGCTCTGCAGGCCGTCCTGGTCGTCGCCGAGGTCCCGGTCCGCCGCCAGCAACAGGGCGGGCAACGCCGCCACACCGGCGATGCCGGCGAGCAGGCCGGCGATGATGTCGCGACCGTAGAAGTTCCCGTCGTCGAGGAAGCGTTCGAGAGCCTCGTGCAGGCGGGGTACCAGGGTGAGGTCGCCGGAATCGACGAGCGCCTCCACGGTCGGCGCGATCTCCTCGTAGTCGAGCGCGCCCTGTTGCGCGCCGTGCTCGATCACGGACTCGAGGGCGGCACCGCTGTGTGGCATCACGCCACCCTGTCACACCGCGCCGGCTCCCCTACGCCCCGTCCGGTTTGCGGGAACGGGCGTACACGACGTTCGTCCGCAGTTCGCGCACCCCGTCCGCGCGCAGTCGCCGCACGGTGGCGTCCCGGACCCGTTGCGCCGCCGCCGGTTCGAGGCGCGCGACGGTCGCCCGGTAACCGGTGCCGAGCACGATGGTCCACCAGTCCTCGGGAGTCGCCAGCGGGTGCGTGCCCGGCTCCTCGGCCACCTCGGGAACGGCCGCACCGCCCCGGCGGAGGAGTTCCGTCAGCGCGGTGGCGTCGGTGACCCGGGTCCACGGGTGAAATCCGCCCACGAGATCGGCGCGTTCGACACCGACGGCGGCCCAGAACGCGCTCGTCGCCGGTTCGAGGAACCGCGGGCCCCACACCGTGACGGCGAGTGTGCCGGACGGGCGCACCAGCCGCCACAGTTCGGCGACGGCGGCGGCCATGTCGGGCAGGAAGAAGATGCCGAAGACGCAGACGACCGCGTCGAACGACTCCGACGGCAGGCCGGTGCGCCCGGCGTCGGCAGCCCGGAACTCGACGTTCGTCAGCCCCTGCCGGTGCGCCTTGGCCCGGGCGCGGGCGAGCGCCGGTTCGGCGAGGTCGACACCGAGCACCCGCCCGGTGGGGCCCACCAGACGCGCGGCGGGAAGCGCGGAGGCGCCGGTGCCGCAGCACGCGTCGAGCACCCGATCGCCCGGCCGCAGGCCGATCCGGTCCACCGTGCCGCGCCCGAACCGGTCCCAGAACGAGAGCACCGGGTCGTCGAAGTGATCGGCGGCGGCCGTGTAGGTGGCCGCCGAGAGGGCCCTGATGCCCTCGCCGTCAGCGTCCCGCACGGACCCATCATGCACCCGCGGCGCGGGCGGCCCGTTCGATCCGGGCGTGCCGTTGCGCCAGTAGTGCCGCATCGGGCCGCGGACCGGCGGAGAACGCCCCCGTGCCCGTCGACCCGTCGAGCCCCTCGCGCAGGATGTCGGCGTGACCGGCGTGCCGGGCGGTCTCGGTGAGCATGTGCACCAGGACGGCGAACAGCGTCACCTCGGGGCGCGGCCACCAGGGAACGCATCCGGGCGCGCCGAGATCCAGGGCGGTGATGGTCGCGTCCGAGTGTTCCCACACCCGCCGGTAGCGGCCGACGAGGTCGGCGCGCGTCTCCCGCTCCGTGGCCCACAGGTCCGTGCCGCGCGCCTCGACGTCGTCCCAGCGCGGCAACGGCTCGGGGAACGGCCGCCCGAACACCTCGCCGAAGTACCGGGACTCCCAGAGCGTCAGGTGCTTGACCAGGCCGAGCAGGTTGGTGCCGGTCGGGGTCAGCGGGCGGCGCACGTCGTACTCGCCGAGCCCGTCGAGCTTCCAGAGCACCGCTTCCCGGAACTCCCGCAGGTCGGCGTGCAGGTAGCCCTTGGCGAAATCGTCGATCACGAGCCAAGAGCCTGCCAGGCGCCACGCGCCGACCGGAACGTCGGCGCGCGTTCCCGCCGCCCGGGCCGGCCGTCAGTCGAACAGGATGTGCCGCAGCGCTTTCGTCAGATACGTGATGAGGCGGTCCCGCGGCATCGATGCGAGCGGCTCGATGCGGGCGATGTACCGGACGAACGTCAGGCCGATCAGTTGCGACCCGACGAGTGCCACCCGAGCGTCCAGGTCCACTACGGACGGTCCGAGAACCGATCGGTACACGCCGATGCTGCGTTCCTGCATCGCGACGAGCAGGTCGGCCGCGGCGCGCTCGTCGGAGGCGGCGCTGCGCAGCAGGATCACGAGGGGGTCGCCCGCGGCACCGGCCTCCATCCGGTCGATGTAGCCACGCGCGATCCGATCCGGAAGCGTCGCCGGCTCGCCCTCCGCCACCAGTTCCAGGTCGCGGTTGCCCGGCACCGCCGCGAGGAACAGCCGTTCCTTCGACGCGAACTGTCGCGTGATGAGCCCATGGGTGACCCCGGCCCGCTGCGCGATGTCCCGCAACGTCGTGCGGTTGTAGCCGCGTTCGGCGAACGCGTGCCGCGCCGCCTCGATGATCGCCGCCCGATGCCCTTCCGGGTCGCGTCGTCGCGCCGGTCTCGCCTGGTCGCTCATGTACTCCCCTCTCGACCGGACACGGTACCGGGGTTGCTCGGGGACTTGATCGTCGCGCTAATATCCAATTGGATATTAACTGGGGAGGAACGAGATGAACGCACAACCGGCGGCTGTCCTCGAGACGCGGCTGCTGCACAACATGCACCGGGCCGCGACATCGCTGCTCGTCGACGCGGCAGGTCGGGCCACGGCACCGACCCCGTCGCTGACCGAACTGCGGGACTTTCTCGTGGCGGCGCTGCGGCACCATCACGAGAGCGAGGACGACATCCTCTGGCCCCGCCTGATCGTCGCGGACCCCGCGGCCGGCGACCGGCTCGCGGCACTGAGCACCGAGCACGACGCTCTCGACGCCGCGTTGGACGCCCTGGAGGCGACGGAGATCTCGGACCGCCCCGCGCTGGCCGACGCGGCGAAGGCCGTACGCGACCTGGTCCACAAGCACCTCGAGGCCGAGGAGCCGGTGCTGTTCCCCGCCCTCGAAGCCACCATGTCCGACGACGAGTGGGCCGAGTTCTCCCGAACGGTCATCGCGTCCGCCCCGCCCGTGGCGGCCCACCTCAACATCGGCTTCTTCGCCGAGGTCGGCACCGCGGAGGAACTGGCGACCGTCGCGAAGGGCATGCCACCACAGGTCCAGCAGCTCGTGCCGGCGCTGCGCGAACAGGCCGAGGCGACGCTCCGGAGCCTGCGCGCATGACCACGACCCTGGTCGTCGGCGGAAGCGGAGGGCTCGGCAGCACGATCGCCGCTCACTTTCTCCGGCGCGGCGACACCGTGCTCGTGACCAGCCGGGACCGCACCAGGGCGGAAGCCGTCGCCCGGGACCTCGGCGGCGGTGCCCGCGGGCTGGCGCTCGACCTCGCGAGTCCGTCCACCATCGAGGCGGCGCTCACGGGGCTGACGAGCGTCGATCATGTCGTCATGACGGCGGTCGGCAACGCGGAGAACACCCTTGCGGCACTCAACACCACGGCGGCCGTCGAGGCGCTGACGATGAAGCTCGTCGGGTACGCCGAGACCGTGCGGGTGCTGCGCGACAGGTTCGAGCCCGGCGCCTCGGTGGTGCTCTTCGGCGGCCTCGCCAAGGAACGCCCGTATCCCGGATCGACAGTGGTCAGCACGTTCAACGCCGGCATCAGCGGGTTGGTCCGGACCCTCGCGGCGGAGATCGCGCCGTTCCGGGTCAACGCCCTGCACCCGGGCCTCATCGGCGACAGCCCACGATGGCGCGACGTGCCCAACCCGCCGCACACCGAACGCACCCCGATCCGCAGGCTCGTCACGATGGCCGAGATCGCCGGCGCGACCGAGTTCCTGCTGAGCAACGGTGGGATCAACGCCCACGACCTGAACGTCGACGGCGGTGTGCTGATCACCTGACACCCGGTCGTGCGTCGGGCCCCGTCCCGGGCGCCGGTAGCGGAACGATGTCAAGCGGCCCAACCAAAACGCCGACGAGTGACGGATTCCGCTCCGGCGCGTCGCACGGATCGACTCCGGTGCGTGATCGATCATCCTGTCGGCATGACCGACCCACAGCTGTCCGGCCGGATGGAGCGCATCGAGGCGGAGGCCATCTACCGCCTCGGCGCCGCGGCATCCGGACCGACCCGCACGGCCCTCGGGGTCGCCGCGAACCGTTACGACGACGGCGTCTCCCTTTCCGTGCGGGAGGATCCGAGCCGCTACTGGTCCAAGACGCTCGGCTTCACCGCGCCGGTGAGCGCCGGGACGATCGACCGCGTTCTGGAGTTCTACCGGGAGCAGCGCAATCCCATGGCGATCCTGCAGATCGCGCCGCACCTGCTGCCGCCGGACTGGGACGAGATCCGCGCCGCGCGGGGGATCACGTCGACGTCCCGCCCGTGGCTGAAGCTGTCGGCCCCGGTCGACGCCCTCCGCCCGGACTTCTCGACCGAACTGCGCGTCGCCGCGGTGCCGCCGGCGGACGCACACGAGTGGGCGACCGTGCTGCTGCGCGGGTTCGGCATGGACGCGTCCCTGGTCCCGCTGTTCGCGGCGAGCGCCGGGCACGACGGGTTCCGGCCGTTCGCCGCGTGGGACGGGGCCGAGATGGTGGCCGCCGCGAACGTCTTCACGCTCGGCGACACCGCCGCGCTGTGCGGCGCGTCGACGCTTCCCGCACACCGGGGCCGGGGCGCGCAGACGGCGCTCCTCGCGGCGCGCGCGGCGGCGGCCGCGGAGCGCGGCTGCGACCTGCTGGTCGCCGAGACGTACCAGCCGGGCGCCGACGGGATCAACCCGTCCCTGACGAACCTGCGCCGGCTCGGGCTGAGCGTCTCCTACACCCGCCCGAACTGGCTGTGGCGCCAGGAACCCGACGAGGCCGCACCGACCGCAGCCGAGTGAGCCGACCTCAGGCGGCCGTGAGCCGTCGCAGGGCGGCCCGGGCGGGTGGCCCCCAGCTCGGCTTCCCGCCGGGGCCGGCGTCCTCGGCGATGAGGATGCCACCGACCGCCCGCACCACCGCCCAGCCGCGGGCGCGACGCACGGTGGCGTCGTCCGGACCCGGCCGGTAGGCCGCGAGGAACCGGTCGACGGCGCCGTCCGGCAACAGGAGCCACCCGGCGGAGAGGTCGTAGGCCGGATCGCCCGCGCAGAGGTCACCGAAGTCGATCACGCCGCAGAGCCCGCCGTCGGCGGTGAGAACGTTCGCGGGATGCAGGTCGGCGTGCAGCCACACCGCCGGGCCGGTCCACGCGGGTGCGGCGACCGCGTCCTGCCAGACGGCCCGGACGGCATCGGGATCGGGGACGAGCCCCCGTTCGGCGGCCGCCGCCAGGCCCCGGGCGAATCCGTCGGCTCGTTCGGCCAACGGTCCACCGCGGTCGCGTCCGGCGGGCGCGTCGCCGGGAGCGGGCCGGTGCAGCACCGTCAGGAACGCGCCCAACGCCTCGGCCGCCGCCGCGCCGCGCACGAGCGGAGCGCGGTCGGCGGGTGTGCCCGGGACCCAGGTGGTGACGATCCAGGGACGCGGGAACCGCGCGGACGGTTCGCCGAGCCGCTGCGGGACGGGAACCGGCAGGGGCAGGCGCGGGGCCAGCGACGGCAGCCACGCGTGTTCCTTGCGCAGGAGCGCGTCGGCGGAGTCCGTCGCCCAGGGGAGCCGGACGGCGAGGTCGTTCCCGAGGCGCCACAGTTGGTTGTCCCAGCCGCGGGCGCCCGGCCGGATGGGCCGGTCGGCGAGGTCGGGGTGCTGGTCGCGGAGCAGGTCCCGGACGAGTTCGGCGGTGACGGGTGGGCCGGCGTGGGTCATGCGGAATCCGCCAACTCGTCGGCCTCCGTCTCGGCCGCCTCGGCGTCGGTGCGCAGCCCGATCGCACCGGCGATCTCGGCGAACCGGCGCAGGTGCGTGACGAGTGCCGTCCGGGCGTCGGCGGGATGTTCGGCGGCCCAGCGGCGGGTCTGCTCCAGCGCGGCGCGCTGTGCCTGCAGGGCGGCGCTGCGCTGTCCGCCGGCGTCCCAACGGGCCTCGGCCAGTTCGCCCCAGGCGATCGAGAGTGCGCGGGCGTCGTCGGACGCGTTCAGCCGCTCCAGCCGGGCCTCGACGCGCGTCACGCGGTCGCGGGCGGCGGCCCGGGCGAGTTCGGCGGGCGGGGTGGCTCCCGGGCGGGGCGGGATCCTGCGGCGGTCGCCGGTGAGCACCGCGAACGCGGCGGCCAGGATCCAGCGGCGGCGCTGTCCACGCAGCAGGATCCGGCGCTGCTTCGCGATGGTGACGTCCAGCGGCGGCCGGTGGTCGGGGAGGGCGTGGTGGCGGTGCAGCAGTTCGAGCACCTCGAGGTAAATCCGGCGGCCGGCGGCGTTTCCCCGGGCGCTGGCGGCGACGTTCGGCAGCTCGCGACGGGCGTGCTCGGCCAGTTCCGCGGTGCGGCCGGCGGCGGCGAGCGCCTCGAAGAGCATGACGCCGGCCCGGTACCGGGTGTGCGACCACGGGTGTGCCGCCTCGTGCACGCCGCGCAGCAGCGGCACCGCCTCGTCGGCCCGGCCGTGCCGGAGCAGGAGCGCACAGTGCCGGAAAAGGAGCGGCCGCGCGGGCGGCGTTCCCCCGGAAAGCAGTCGGCCGGTCAGCGCCAACGCCTCGTCGGTGCGGCCGGCGAGGTCCAGGTGCGACGCGACGACCGCGAGGTCCGTCGCGTCGGCCGGATCCGTGGCCCGGTCGCGGTACGCGAGGGCCTCGTCGACGTCGCGGGCCGCTTCGGCCGTGCGGCCCCGCACGTGCAGGCACGCGGCCCGAACGGCGAGCGCCCTGGCCATCGCGGCCGGATACCGTCCGGCGACCGGCCGCAGCAGGTCGACGGCCCGGTCGGCCTCCTGGATCGCCCACGCGTGCTCGCCGATCCGGGAGAACCGCATGGCCGACGCCTCGCGGCGTTGCGCCCGCCGCGTCAGCGGTGACCGCCCCATCGGCCAAGGGTAATGCGTCGAGACGACCCGCCCGTCGCGGTAACGGAGGCGGCCGCTCAGGCGACGAAGCGGGTCCGCCGGCGCCGGTGCAGCACGAACAGGACGGCACCGAGCCCGGTGAGCACGAGGCCCGCGCCGGCCATCAGCGGAATGTCGCTACCGGTCACCGGCAGGCCGGGCGACGCCGGGCGCGACGCGGTCGGGGTGACGACGGCGGTGGGGGAGGCCGACGCGGCGGCCGACGGCGACGGCGACGCCGGACCGGACACCGACGGCGACGGGCTCGGCGTCTCCTGCGCGGTCGGCCGGAACACCAGGTCCAGCCAGTAGTTGTCGTGCCCCGGCGACACCTGGTCGGGGAAACCCGCGCCGCTGTGGTAGAGCGAACCCGCCGGCGGGATGTGCAGCGGCCCCGAGTCGAGGCCCCGCTCGACGAACGTGCCGCGGCTGAGCGAGTAGAAGCCCGCGCCGGTGTGGTACGAGGCGACGTAGTCGGTGTGCGCCTTGATGGCCACCGGCTCGGCGAAGGCGACGGTCTGCCAGCCGGTCGCGGTCTCGTTCTTGAACGTCGCCGTCGCCAGCAGAACGCCGTCGATCGTCCACAGTGAACCGGTGTGCTCGCCGGTGTTTTTGGCGCCCTTGTAGAAACGCAGTTTCGTGATGGTGCCGTCCTCGTCGGACGTGAACCGGAAACCCAAGTCGTACGCGTTGGAATCCTCGAAACTGGCAATTTCGGGTGTGTCCGAATTGGTGAAGAAACTGACCGTCCGGTCGGCCGCCGAAACCGGTGGGGCCGTCAGCGTCAGCGCCGCCACGCAGGCCACCGCGCCGGCTGCACCGGCCACGCGCATTCCCACCCGCAAGCGTCCGCCCATTGTAAGTCCCTTTCACCTTTTCGTGAGCGCGGTAAAGGTAGCCGAAAGAAACGGGTGTGGCTAGACGGGCCAATGAATCGGAAGATAACGCATTCGCATCAGGAAACGAGCAACGTCACTGCTATCGGGGCGTGGTCGGAGGCGGTGGTGGTGCCGACCGACGGTTCGCTCGCGGTGAGCCCGCCGCGCGCGAGTACGTGGTCGATCTCCTCGGTCGGCCGATCGGCCGAGAACGTCCGAAGTGGACGGAACGCGGCCAGCGAATCGCCGTAGCCGTTCTCGGCGAACGCGCGCATCGATTCGTCGCCGGGGTGGATGTTCAGGTCGCCGGCGATGACGGTCGGGCGGTCGCCGCCGAACCGCGTCGCGAACTCGCTGATCTCGCGCACCTGCACCAGCGGCGGCCGGCCGGGAGGCGGCTGGATGTGCGTGGCGACGACGGCGATCTCCCGCCCGCCGACGCGCACCACGACACCCAGCGCCTGGGCGCCGGTCGGTGCGCCGTCCGGGCTCAGGCGCACGGACTCGCGCGCGGCGACCAGCAGGTCGGTCAGGACGGCGTCGCCCCAGACCGGATCGGCGGCCGGCGCGAACGAGTACCGCATGCCGAGCCGCCGCGCGAGGACGGCCAGCGTGTCGTGGCCGCCGTTCAGCAGCCAGGCGCGGTCCACCTCGGAAAGCACCACCACGTCGGGGCGTTCGCGGCGCACCGCGCGGACCACGGCGTCCGGGTCGAACGTGCCGTCGAGCCCGAAGCCCATCCGGATGTTGTAGGCGACCAGGCGCAGCGACCGCGCGTCCGGCCGTTCGACGGGAGCCGGCGGCGATCCGGCCAGGAAGACCAGGATCCCGACGAAGGCGGGCAGCAGCGCGGAGGACCACCTGAGGTCCCGCTCGTCGACGTGATCGCCCTTGCCGGCGAACCGCAGGGCGCGCAGCGCGACGTAGCCGGCGACGGCGACCGGCACCCAGCGATTCGGGTAGCCGATGTCGTAGGCGGCGTAGTAGGCGACCGTGGCGGCGGCGAACAGCAGCATCCCGCCGAGCGCCGCGGTGCCCGTGCGCGCCGCCGGGTGCCGGGTGCCCCACGCGGCGACCGACAGGCAGCGGCCGAGTCCCCAGGCGGCGCAGCAGATCGCGACGACGCGCGCGAGCGGGCCGTATCCGTGCGTGGGCACATACATGTACAGGCCGACGCCGAGGACCAGCAGCACGCCGGCGACGACGCCCGGCTCCGGCAGGAGGTTGTTCAGCCGGGTCGCCCCGCGCCAGAACGCCACGACGGGGACGGCGAACAGCGGCCACAGCCACAGGGAGACCGGTTCGGCGACGCCGGTGCCGCTGACGTCCCGGGGCAGGCCGCCGGCCAGGTAGGACAGTTCCGCGGTGAAGGCCGCGGGGGACAGCAGCGCCATGCCGGTGAGCAGGAACGTCGGCCCGACGAGCGACCAGCCGGGCGCGGCCCCGGACGAGAGGTTCCACGGCGGCCGGAACGCGAACGACAGGAACAGCAGCACCTCGAGCCCGGCGACGGCGGCCGCCCACCAGGTGCCCCGCCACGTGAGGTCGACGGTGCCCAGCAGCAGGTGCTGCACGCCGGCGAGCACCGCCCCGGCCGGCACGGCGGGCACCGGCGCCACGCCGTCAATCGCCTGCGCGGCGAGCCACACCAGCCCGCAGAGCAGGCCGGCCGACGCCACGTACAGCTGCGACTGTCCACCGTGGACGAACGTCAGCGCGAACCGGCACCCGCCCAGCCCGAGCGCCGCGGCCCCCGTCAGCGTGTGCTTTCCCGGCGTCGACAGCCGCCCCCACGCCGGCACCACGGCGAACGGCACCAGGAACCACAGCAGCGCGAAGCCGCCCATGAGTTCGGCCGGCGTGGATCCGGCCGCACCGAAGATCGTGATGACGGACGGCAGCCAGACCCGCAGGACATCGATGAGAACCAGGGTGCCGAGCGCCAGCATGGGTTCGCTCCAGCGCCACTCGCGCTCCATGTCGAGGCTCACGTCCGCGAGGGTACGGCCCGCACGAGCATCCGTCCGGGTGCCGCAAATGCGCCGCACGGCTGTTGACAAGCGCGGGTAGAACGGCATGTGCGGCGGAGGGTATGGTGGGCCCGCATCGGCGTTGATCAGCAGTGATGGGGAGCAGGTTGCCGCAGAGACAGAGTGACCCGGGTCTTCGCCGTGGGCGTTCGCCGTCGGTGCGGCGAGACGTCATCCGGCTGGTGTTCATCCCCGGTCTGGTCGCCCTGGCGCTCTGGTTCGTGGCCTCCGGTTTCCTTGTCTCCCAGGGCTTCTACAACCGGGCCGTCGCGGACTCGGTCCGGACCGTGTCGATCCCGGCCGTTCCCGCGCTGACCTCCGTCCTGATGGAACGGAGGATGAGCGTCGCACTGCTGGCGAAGCCGCAGACGGATCCGGGCGAGCTGAGCGCGCAGCGCCGGCTGACCGATCAGAAGGTCGCCGCGCTGCGCGAGGCGGCCACCGGCGCGTTGGCTCTCGCGCCCGACTCGATCGTGAGCCGCTGGCGGAAGCTCTCCGGCGAGTTGGATCAGCTCCCACGCGTGCGCGGCTCCGTCGACGACCGCTCCGGCACCGGTCAGACGGTGTACGCGTTCTACAACACGCTGCTGGACACGGCGACCGACCTGTTCAACACGCAGGCCCTGGTCGTCCCCGACGTGACGGCGAGTCAGGGCGGCCTCACCGCCGTCGAGGCGTTCCGGATCAGCGACCGGATGACCCGCGCGGCGACGAAGCTCGACGGTGCCTTCGCGGCGGGCGCCTTCGGTGCGGAGGACTACCTCGAGTTCGTGGTGCTGGTGGGCGGCTACCGCACCGCGCTGGCCACCATCTCGCCGCAGCTGCGCCCGGCCGCGCGCGCCGGCTACGACCGGCTCGTCGCGGGCGACGCGTGGCGCGAGCTGGCCGCCGCCGAGAGCGCGATCGTCACGGCCGGCGTGTGGCGCGGCGCCGTCCCGGCGAGCCTGACGGCGCTCCGCGACCGCTGGCAGGAGCTCACCCGCCCCATCTCCGAACAGCTCATCGCCATCACCATCGACCAGGCCGACGAGGTCTCCTCCCGGGCCCTGCGCACCGGCAACCGCCAGCTGCTGGCGGCGTCGCTGGGCAGCGTCGTCGCGCTCTCCGTCACGATCGCGGCGATCGGGTGGGCGATCCGCCGTTCCCGCGAACTGCCGCTGCGGCTGGCGAGGCTCGGCACCGACGCCGCGACCCTGGTGGACCAGCGCCTGCCGACGATGCTGGAGCAGCTGCGCCGGGGCGAGAAGCTCGAGGACGCCACGATCGGCCTGCCGTTGCCGGACTACGGGCGCGACGAGATCGGCCGGATGGCCGCCGTCATCAACAGGTCCCTGCAGGCCGCGTCCGGCGCCGCGATGGACGAGGCGAAGACCAGGGTCGCCGGCACCGCGATGCTGATGGGTATCGCCCGCCGGCCGCAGCGGCCGGTGCAGCGCGGGCTGAAGGTCATCGAGTCGTTGCAGCACCAGGTCGGCGACGAGAACGTCCTGCGGTCGCTGTTCGACCTCAACCACCAGTTGACGCAGACCCGCCGGTTCCTGGAAAACCTGGTGATCCTGGCCGGCGGGCAGATCGGCCGGCGCTTCCGCGACCCGGTGCCGGTGCAGCGGGTGCTGTTGGCGGCGTTCGCGGAATCGCAGCAGTACCAACGCATCTCGCTGCGCCGCGCACCCGACGTGGCGATCGCCGGCCCGTCGGTCGCCGAGACGATCCACCTGCTGGCCGAACTGCTGGACAACGCGGTGACGTTCTCCCGGCCGGACACGACGGTCTGGGTGACGTGCATGGAGGTGTCCCACGGGGTCGCCGTGGAGATTGAGGACGCGGGTGTCGGCATGCTGCCCGACGCGCTGCAACGCGCCAACGGGCTGCTCGCCACCGCTCCCGTGCCGGACGTGCGGGCGCTCAAGGACGGCGCGCAGGTCGGGCTGTACGTGGTGGCCGAGTTGGCTAAGCGCAGTGGCATCACGGTGACGCTGCGACCCTCGGTGTACGGCGGCGTGCAGGCGATCGTCCTGCTGCCCGACCGCCTCGTCACCCCGATCGCCGAGGACGCGCCCACGGCCACGGTCGAACGCACCCCGGTGCCCGCGCCCGCCCCGCGACCCGCCGACGGCGCGGTGCGCCCGGCCGTCGGCATCGCCGCGTCGGAGGCCCCGCCGGAGCTGTCGGTGAACGCGCCCGCGGAGCCGGCGACCGACGGCACCGGCGGCGCGGCACGGGAGACCCGGCCGGCCGAACCCTCCGTTTCACCGGATGCTCTTGAAAACAGTGATCGGCCGGTCCTGCCTCGTCGGGCGCCGCAGCAGCACCTCGTGGCGGCGCTGCGCGACGAGCCGGCGCGGACCGACCCGCCGCCGGCGGCGAACGCCGAGCGGAGCCCCGAGGCGGCCCGGGAGCGCTTCTCCCGCTACCAGCGGGCGATGGCCGCCGGTAAGGCCGCGGGGCGCCAGGAGAACGCAACCGGAGAAGAGGGCGGACCGCAGTGAACAACACGACCTCGTCGAACGACCTGACCTGGATGCTGGACGACCTCGTCACGCTGCCCGGGATCGAGTCCGCGGTCGTCCTGTCCTCCGACGGGCTGATCATCAAGAAGTCCTCGTCGTTGCCGCAGGACATCGCCGACGTGCTCGCGGCCGGCGCCTCCTCGTTGCACAGCATCACCGCCGGCCTGGGCCGGCAGTTCAGGAGCGGGGCGGTCCAGCAGATCGTCGCGGAGTACGACGGGCACACGCTGTTCGTGGCCGCGGCCGGACAGAACGCCCGCCTCGCCGTCCTCTGTGGACAGTCCGTCGACATGGGCACGGTCGCCTACGAGATGGGCCGGCTGGTGACCCGCATCGGCGACTATCTCGGCACCGAGCTACGCCTCCACTGAGGACAGTGGGCGGCCCATGACGGACGACAGCTGGGACGGCGGCGACGAGACGGAGGCCGACCTCGTCCCGTTGTACGTGCTCGTCAACGGCCGCACCGCGCCGCGCAACACCGACCTGGACCTGGCGACCCAGGTGATCGCGCTGCCGGGCGCGCACGTCCGGCTGGAACCTGTGTACCGCCAGTTGGTCGACCTGTGCGCCGACTGGATCTCGGTGGCCGAGATCGGGGCGCACCTGCACCGGCCGCTGACCCTGACGAAGGTGATGGTCGACGTGCTGGTCGAGCAGGGCGTGCTGGGGCTCGGCGCGCCCGCGCAGGACACCGGCGACGACCGGGACCTGTTGCTGGCGGTCCTCGCCGGCCTCGAACGTCTCTAGCGGAAGGGCACGATGAACGGGGAGCGCAGGTCGGCCAAGGTGGTCGTCGCGGGCGGCTTCGGCACCGGGAAGACCACGTTCGTCGGCGCGGTGAGCGAGATCCCGCCGCTGACCACCGAGGAACGGCTCACCGCGGCCGGGGTGGGCGTGGACGACCTGACCGGCCTGGACGAGAAGGGCACCACGACGGTGGCCCTGGACTTCGGCCGCATCACGGTCTCGCCCGAGGTGGTGCTGTACCTGTTCGGCACGCCGGGGCAGGACCGGTTCTGGTTCGTGTGGGACGAACTCGCGCAGGGCGCGATCGGCGCGGTCGTGCTGGCCGACACCCGCCGCCTCGACAGCAGCTTCCCCGCCGTCGATTACTTCGAGCGCCGCAAGGTGCCGTTCGTGGTGGCCGTCAACCGGTTCTTCGGCGAGTGCCGCTACAGCGCCGACGAGATCCGCGCGGCGATGGAACTCCCGCCGGAGGTGCCGCTGACGTTCTGCGACGCGCGGGAACGGGAATCCGCGCGGGATGCGCTGGTCCGCCTCGTGCGGCACGCACTGTCCACAGTGGTCACCTAGCCGACCGGTCGCCGGGAACGGGCGCGCCGGGCGCCGCGCAGGACGCGCACCACGTGCCCGGGCGCCACCATCGCCGTGGCCGGCGCCAGCATGTGCGCCACCTCGATGAACGTCCGGCCCAGCACCGGATCCACCGACGCGGCGATCCGGTACCGGTCGAGATAGCGCGAGAGCACCCGGTCGGCCGTGCCGCGCGCCCCCTCGACCTCGGGGAAGCGCAGGTCGCCGCCGGCCGCCAGCATCCACGCGCCGTCGATGATCTTCGCGGCGCCCCGGTAGAACCGCGCCGGCAGGCCGGCCGTCCCCGCCGGCACCAGCTCCCGCAACAGCTTCGCCTCCATCGCGGCGACCGACATGCCCTGCCCGTACGTCGGGTTGAACCCGCACAGCGCGTCGCCGGTGACGAGGAAGCCCTCGGGATGCCGGGACTGCTTCTCGAAGCGCCGGCGCACGCTCGCCGGATAGCGCATCTTGACGGCGTCCCCGAGCGGTTCCACCTCGGCCAGCAGGTCTGCGACGTCGGGCACCGGAAGCGACTTCGCGAACATCAGCATGCCCTCGGTGTCGGTCGGCGGGTCCTCGCCGACGAGCCCGAAAAGCGTGATGCCCCAACGGTTCCCCTCCTGCCGCATCACGGCGGCACCGCGCGGCATGCCGGGGAACGGCACCACCAGCGCGCCGTGCCGCCCGTCGAACTGCTCCGGGGTGCTGCGGTACTGGCGGGTCACGTAGACGACGTCGGCCTGGAGGCGCTCGGTCCGCGGTTCCGCGAAGCCCAGGTCGGTGAGCCAGCGTAGCGCCCGGGAGCCCGCGCCCGCCGCGTCGACCACCAGTGCGGCGGGCAGGTCGCCGGCGTCGGTGCGCACGCCGGTGACCGCGCCGCCACTGGTCAGCGGCGCCAGCGCCGCGACGCCGGTGCGGATGTCCACATCGGACAGTGCCGCCACGCGCCGCCGGATGAGGTGGTCGAGCAGCGGGCGGGTGGCGCCGATCGCGGTCAGGCCGGAGGGGGCGGGCGCCAGGCGGTGGCCGTCGAGGTAGTAGGTGTCGTCGACCTGCGGGTCGCCGGTGGCGGCGCCGGCGGCGATCAGTTCGGCGGTGAAGCCGGGGAGGAGCTCGTCCAGGACCCGCGCGCCGCCGGCGAGCAGCGCGTGCAGGTGCCGGCCCTGCGGGACGCCCCGGCGCGGCGCCGCCCCGTCGGGCAGGTCGTCGCGCTCCAGGACGGTCACCCGCCGATACGTCCCGCGGAGCGCCCGCGCCGCCAGCAGACCTGCGATGCTCGCGCCGATGACGACCGCGTCGCCGTTCCCCGTCATGGTCATCGATCTTTACAGACCGTTGCGGGGGAACGGGCGCAGGGGACCCGCGGTTCACCCGTGCGTGCGCGGGTCGAGCACCCGTCCCATCACCGCCGCGCTGAGCCGCCGGCTGACGAGGCGGTTCATCAGGACGCCGAGGCGGTTGGTGCGACCGTCGACGACGCTCGGGCCGGGATCGCGCCGTTCGAGATGGGCGAGGGCGGTGGCGACCACGTCGTCGGGCCGGCGCACCTTCCCAGCGGTGAGCACGCCCGCCTCGGGTCCCATGCCGGTCGTGAACTCGGTGGCGGTGGCTCCCGGCGAGACGGCGAACGCGGTGACGCCCGTGCCGCGCAGTTCCGCCCAGAGCGTCTCGGAGAAGCTGAGCACGAACGCCTTGGCGGCGCTGTAGACGGCCATCCGGGGCGACGGGAAGTACGCGGAGGCGCCGGCGAGGTTGATCACGAAGCCGTGGCCGTTGCTCACCAGGTCGGGCAGGAACGCCGCGGTGAGGCGCACCGGTGCGAGCACGTCGAGCGCGATCTCGGCGGCGAGGCGTTCCGGATCGGCGTCGAGGAACGGCGCGAACGAGCCGATCCCCGCATTGTTGATCAGGCCGGTCACGGCGAGGCCCCGGTCGGCGACGGCCTTGCGCAGGTCGTTCCCGGCGGAGGGGAGCGCGAGGTCGAACGGCACCGGCTCGACCCGCACGCCGTACCGGCGGCGCAGCTCGTCCGCGGCCGACTCCAGCCGTGCGGCCCGCCGGGCGACGAGGACCAGGTTCGCGCCGCGCGCCGCCAGGGCGGTGGCGAAAGCGGCGCCGATGCCGGAGCTGGCCCCGGTGACCAGAACGGTGTGCGAGCGGTAGTCCACAGTCATGGAACCGAGTCAACCGGCGCCGCGGGGCGGCCGTCCAAGACCCGATGCGCACCCCGTCATGCACGAACGACATGACGGGTACGCTGCGGGCATGGCCGACGGCTCGTGGCGTCCCAGCGGACCCGACCTGGACCTGCGGCTGGTCCGGTACTTCACGGTCGTCGCCGAACACCTGCACTTCGGCCGGGCCGCGACGGCGCTGCGCGTCGCCCAGCCGTCGTTGAGCCGCCAGATCCAGCGGCTCGAGGACTCCCTCGGCGCGCGCCTGCTCGAACGCACCAACCAGGGCACCCGGCTCACCGCTGCCGGGGAGGCGTTCCTGCCCCGGGCGCAGGGCCTGCTGCACGCCGCCGACCAGGCGGTGCACGCGGCGCGTTTGGCCACGGCGGCGCACACGGTCACCGTCGGCCACGTCGAGGACCTGAACATCGCCGCGGCGGTGCGCGAACTGCGGCGGCGCCGCCCGGAGGCGCATGTTCGCACCCGGCGGCTGGACCGGTCGCAGGAGCGCGCCCTGCTCGAACGCCGGGTCGACGCGCTGGTGTGCCGGACGCCGCTCGCCGTCCCGACCGACGATCTCGACCTCACCGTGCTCTACGACGAGCCGCGGGTGCTGGTGCTGCCGGCGTTCCACCGCCTGGCGGGGAAGGAGAGCGTCACGCCGGAGGACTTCGCGGACGAGCCGATGGTGGCCTGCTCCGGGGCGTCGTGGGAGTGGACCGCGTTCTGGCGGCTCGAACCGCGTGCGGACCGGTCGGCGGCACCGGTGGCGCCCCTGGTCGCCGACACCGTCGAGGAGAAGCTCGACGCGGTCGCCGACGGGCTGGCCGTCGCGCTGGTGGCCGCCGACGACCCCCGGCTCGGTGCGCGGGACGACGTGGTCGCCGTCGCGGTGGACGGGATCGAGCCGTGCCGGGTGGTGGTGGCGACGCGTCGGGGCGACACCGATCCGCTCGTCGCGCAATTCCGCGCGGCGGCGCTCCGGACGTTCACCCGAGAAGAAGAACGACCGCGATGAGCAGCAGGAGGCCGGCGGCGGCCAGCGACCAACGGCGGACCGCCCGGGCCCGGGCGCGGCGGCGGGACCGTTTGCGGGCCCGGACGGAGGGCCGCACCGCGACCCCGATCGGGCGCCGGGGCGCCGGGACGACGGCCTCCGCGCCGGGCGTGGGCTCGCCCTCGGCACGGGCCAGCAGCGCGGCGACGCGGGCGCTCTCGGCCGCCATCCGGGCGACCTTCTTCGGGCTCAGCTCGCGGCCCGTGATGATCCCGCAGGCACGCGCCACGGCGGCCACCAGGACCGGATTGGTCACCAGGTCGCGGTGCCCGATGAGCAGCGCCGCCACCATGTTGCGGTCGACCCGCAGGCCCGGCGCCAGCCGGTAGCGGCGGATCACCTCCGCGATGTGGTGGCGGGTGCTCTTCGGGCGGCTCTTGGCCCGGGGCCGGCCGCCCGGCCGCTTGCGCGCGGCGCGGGTCGGGGGCGCGGTGGCCAGCGCCACCAGGGTGGCGACGAGCGATTCCACGGCCTCGTCGGCCTCCTGCCAGCGTGGTGTCAGTGCCTCCGTCAAAGCGGTCGTCCCCCGGGTGTGAACCTGTCGCGAGCGAGCCCACGGAACCTACCCGCTCGATCGCCGCCCGAATCACACCGGTGGGGTGAAGCTGGTCAGCTCGGCCGCAGGCTGCGCTCGCCGCCGTGGACGCCGACCACGGCACCGTTCACATAGCTGCTGCGCTCCTCGACGAGGAAGAGCACGACGTCCGCGATCTCTTCCGGGTCGCCGATCCGGCCGCGCGCGTTCATGGTTTCGGTCGCCCCGGGGAACGCGGCGATCAGCGGCTCCGTCCCCGGGGTGCGCACCGGCCCGGGCGAGACCGCGTTGACGCGGACCCCCGAGCCGCCGAACTCGGTGGCCCAGTAGCGGGTGAGCGTCTCCAGCGCCGCCTTCGACGCGCCGTAGGCGGCACCGACCGGCGCGACCGCACTGGCGCTGGTCGCACTGATGTTGACGATCGTGCCGCGGCCGCGTTCGACCATGCCCGGCACCAGCGCCGCGACCAGTTGGAACGGCGCCCGGGTGTTGATCGCCAGGTGCTGGTCGAAGACCGCCGCGCTGGTGGCGGGCGTGGGGATGTGGACGTACACGCCGGCGTTGTTGACCAGGATGTCGACCTCGCCCGCCGCGGCGGCCAGCCGCTCGACCTCCTCGGCGGCGGAGAGGTCGGCGGTGACGAACCGGGCGCGGCCACCCTTTTCGGCGATCGCGGAGACGAGTTCGGCGCCTCGGGCGGCGTCCCGGCCGTGCGCCACGACCTCGGCTCCGTGCTCCGCGAGGCGCACCGCGACGGCCCGGCCGATCCCCGCCGTCGCTCCCGTGACCAAGGCCGTCTTCCCTGCTAGTTGCGACACGTCGACTCCATTCTGGGTTGCGTGACCCAATTTCTAGCGCAGATTTTTGGGTCGTGCAACCCAGTCGGCTAGGCTGGCGGCGTGGCACTGACGCGCAAGGGGCAGGCGACCAGGGAACGCATCCTGGAGGCGGCGACCGATCTCATCGCCCGGCGCGGCGTGGCCGGCACCAGCACCGAGGACGTGCGCAAGGCGGCCGGCGTCAGCGGGTCGCAGCTGTACCACTACTTCGACAGCAAGCAGGCGCTGATCCGGGCGGTGATCACCCGTCAGGCCGAGGTGCCGCTGGTGCCGGGCCGGCCGGTCATGGGCGCCCTGGACAGCTTCGACGCGCTGCGCGCCTGGGCCGACGCCGCGATCGCCCATCAGGAGCGCAACAGCGGCCGCGGCGAGTGCACGCTGACCTCGCTCGCGGGCGAACTGGCCCCGGCCGACGAGCGGTCCCGCGAGGACCTGTGCAACGCGTTCCTGCGGTGGCGGTCGCTGCTGCACGACGGCCTGCGGGCCATGCGCGAACGCGGCGACCTGGTCCCCGGGGCCGACCTGGACGAGCTGTCGATGGCGCTGTTGGCGGCCCTGCAGGGCGGCAGCCTGCTGAGCCAGACCCTGCGGACCGCCGAACCGATGCGCGCCTCGCTGAACGCGGCTCTCGCCTACGTGCACTCGTTCGAGGCGTGACGCCCGGTCATGCCGGAACGGCGTCCGGGTTGCCCTCGAGCCAGCTGACGTGCTGCGTGATGCGGGCGATCCGCCAGCCGTCCGGGGTGCGCACCACGTCGTGCTCGTACGACCCACGCATCAGGTACAGCTCCCCGCCGGGAGCGTCCTTCTTGTAGTGCTGGGCGTACATGTACGAGTGGCAGGTCGCCCGATCGGGGTCCGCGCCGTCGAAGACGACCCGGTGGTTGGGGCTGAGGTGCTGGCGCGCCGTCCAGCCCTCCAGCGCCCGGGCGGCGAACCCGACGAACCGGTCCCGGGGGAAGTCGGCCGCCGGCATGCCGGCCTCGCTGAAGTCGACGTGCACCGGGTCGGTCAACGTCGCGGCGAGCGCGTCCCGGTCCGCACGGTCGAGGGCGTGCGCGTAGGCGATGACGAGTTCGACGATCTCGGTGCGGTCCTCGAGTCGCTGGATCCTGGCCGCAAGACTGTCCGTGCTCATGACTCTCCCGTGTGGCATCCTGGTGAACAGGCGTAGGTAACTTGGATCAAGTGGGTTACTTAGAAAAAGTAAGTGGGGTCGACCGTGGTGTCAAGCGCCGGCGATAACGTGTGCGAAACCCTGAGCGAGCCGCTGTCCCAGGTGATGACGTTGCTCGGGAAGCGGTGGACCGGCGTCGTGTGGAGCACCCTCATGCAGGGCCCCGTCTACTTCAGCGACCTCAAGCGCGGCATCCCCGGCATCAACGACCGCATCCTCAACGAACGCCTCGTCGAGCTGGTCGACCTGGGCCTCGCGACCCGCACGGTGATCGACGGCCGGCCGATCCGGGTGCGCTACGAGCTCACCGGGCGGGGCGCGGCGATCCGACCGGCGCTCGACGAGCTGACCCGCTGGGCGCAGGAACACCTGCAGCCGCCGGCGCGCTAGGCCTCCTCCGCTCACGGCAGGGCCGGCCGATTTCACGGCAGGGCGGCCGGCGCCCCGGAATCGGTGACTTACCGGTGACCCTGCGCCGCTGCTTGGATCGCTACGACAGCTGTCGTCGGCGACGAGGAGCGACCATGCCGAAGAGGCGCACCGTGCTCGGCCTGACCGGGATCGGGGCCGCCGCCCTGACGGTCCCGTTCCTCGCGTCGAGGGCGGACGCCGGCCCCGGCCTGCCGGTCACCGTGCGCAACAGCACCGGCCGCTTCGCCAACTCGGCCATCCGCATGTACATCGTCGGCACCGAACTGAGCAGCGGCCGCCAGGGCTACGTGCGCGACAGCGGCGTGTTCACCCCGGCGGGCGGCAGCGGGCCGGTCGACTTCGGCGTGCCGATCGGCAGCAACTTCCTGCTGCCGCCGATGTCCGGACGCATCTACTTCGCCATCGAGAAGCCGCTGCACTTCGCCCTCGTCGCCGACGGTGCCGGACGGCCGGCGGTGCAGCACCCGGCGGGCTGGGTGGCCGGCGATCCCAACCACGAGGTGCTGCACGACTTCGTGGAGTTCACGTACGACGGCAAGGGCATGTACTGCAACACCACCACGGTCGACATGTTCAGCATCCCGATGGCGTTGCGGCTGTCCGGCAGCCGCGATCTCGCGACGGGCAAGATGGTCGACGGCGGGCGGGACGCCGTGTTCGCGGCCGTCGCGAAGCAGCCCGGGTTCGAGCGGCTCATCGTCGGGGACCGGCTGCGGATCGTGGCGCCGAGTCACGGCATCAGGGCGGGACGCTTCGCCGGCGACTACTTCGACGCCTACATCGACGAGATCTGGGACCGCTACAGCAGGATCGACCTGCGCATCGCCGCCAACGGGCGCACGCACACCGGACGGGTGCAGGGCGGGCAGCTGCGCTTCGACAGCGGCGTGGCCTTCCAGAAGCCGTCGACGTCGGACGTGCTCTTCTGCGACGGTGCGCTCGCCGCCCCCAACGACGGCGTCACCGGTCCGGTGGCCGCGATCCTCGCCGCCGGGTTCCACCGGGCGGTGCTGGACCAGCCGGAGCAGCCGGCGACGACGCGGTTCTACCAGCGGCCGGTCGCGAACCACTACGCGCGCGTCATGCACGAGTTCGCCGCCGACCGCAAGGCGTACGGGTTCGCGTTCGACGACGTGGCCGGGGCGGCGTCCTACATCCAGGACGCCGCGGCGCGCGGCCTGGAGATCACGCTGACGCCGTTCGGGTCCGGGAAGGTGGCCGCGCCGGCGGCCGCCGCACCGCCGCCGCCGGAACAGGTCGCCGCGGCGGCCGGCGCGGGCGTGGCCGCCCGTCAGGAGTTGCGGGTCGAGCGGGCGACCGCGCAGTCGGGCGTGCGCATCGAGCCCAGCGTCGAGGGCGGGCTGCACTTCGGCTCCATATCGAACGGGGACTGGATCGGCTTCGGCCGGGTCGACTTCGGCGAGGCGACGGCGACCCAGTTCTTCGTGCGGGCCGCGTCCGGTGCGCCGACGGGCGTCTCCGGTCTCATCGAGGTGCGCGTCGACCGGCGGGACAGCGCACCCGTGGGGACGATCGCGGTCGCCAGCACCGGCGGATGGCAGGCGTGGCGCACCATCCCGGGACAGATCTCCCCGGTGCGCGGCGTGCACGACGTGTGGCTGACCTTCACCAGCGGGCAGCCGCTGGAGTACGTCAACGTCGCGTCGCTGCGCTTCGGGTAGGGACCGCGTTTCGGGCTTCGGCCTTCGGCCGCGCGCTTCGGGTAGAGTCCCGCGGATGGCGCTGAGCGGTCCGTCCGAGCACACCACCCGTGTCGCCGACTATTACGACGCCAACACGAAGCGTTTCCTGCGCCTCGGCGAGAACGCCAGCAGCGGCGCCATCCACCGGTGCGTCTGGACACCGGAGGCGACCGACGTCGCGTCGGCCGCCGACACGGTCAACCGGCTCCTGATCGCCCGCCTGCGCGAGCACGTGCCCGCGGGTGACGGGCGGGTGCTCGACCTCGGCTGCGGGGTGGGCGCGACGGTCGTCCGGCTGGCGGAGGAGATCGACGCGCGGGTGTCGGGCGTGACGATCAGCCCCGTGCAGGCGGGCCTCGCGGCGAAGTGGCTCGCCGACAGAGGGCTGAGCGAGCGCTGCGAGGTGGTCTGCGCGGACTACGCCGCACTGCCCGCCGAACCCCGCTATCACGGCATGGTCGGCATCGAGTCCGTGGTGCACTCGCCGTCGCTGTCGGACCTCGTTCCGTCGCTGGCCGCGCGGCTGGAGAACGGCGGCCGGCTCGTGCTCGTCGACGACTGGCTGACCGAGCGGGAACGCGGACTCCCGGCGCGCGAACGGTGTGTGGCGCAGTTCAAGGCGGGGTGGCGGATCGGCAGCCTGCTCACCGTGGCCGAGTTCGCGGCGCTCGCCGAGCCGGTCGGGTTGCGACTGGTCGAGGATCTGGACCTCACCGGGTACCTGCGCCTCGGACGGCCGCGGGACCGGGCGATCAGCGTTCTCGTGGGTGCCACGGGCGTGCTGCCGGCGGTGCGGCGGCGCGCGCTCGAGCGCCCCATGTGGGCGAACATGATCGGCGGCTCCGCGCTGCAGACCGGCCTGGCGAAGCGCTGGCTGGAGTACCGCCTGCTCGTGCTGGAAAAGGCCTGACGGCCGCCCGTCACCGCCCGGCGAACGGCGTGCCGCCGACTCACCCGCACGGGTGCCGGCTACGGGATTCGGTCGGAATCCGGTGCGTCCCGCTGTGTCGGCCGCGCCGGCCCGCTTCAATGTGCGCATGCTTGCCATCCGGGCCGAACGGCTCTTCGACGGCGTCGACGCCGCACCGGTGACGCGTCCCGTCGTTCTCGTCGAGGAGGGCCGCGTCACCGAGGTCCTGTCGGAGGCCGAACCGCCCAACGGCGCGCGGGTCGTCGACCTCGGCGACGCGACGCTGCTGCCGGGTCTCGTCGACCCGCACGTGCACCTCGTGTTCGACGCGAGCACCGATCCGGTCGGGCACCTGGCAGCCATGGACGACGACGCGGCCCTCGCGGTGATGCGCGCGAACGCCCGGTTGGCGCTGTCGGCCGGCATCACCACCGTCCGGGACCTGGGCGACCGGGACTATCTGGCGCTGCGCCTGCGGGCGGAACTGGCCGCCGACCCGACGGCCGGCCCGCGGGTTCTCGCCGCCGGGCCGCCGCTCACCACCGGCCGGGGCCACTGCTGGTTCCTCGGCGGCGAAGTGGTCGGCGGGGTCGAGGCCGTCCGGGCGGCCGTGCGCGAACGCGCCGAGCGGGGCGTCGACGTCATCAAGCTGATGGCGACCGGCGGCGAACTGACCCCGGGCTCGTCGTCGCACGTGCCGCAGTTCACCGTCGAGGAACTGCGCGCCGCCGTCGAGGAGGCGCACCGGCACGGCCTGCCCACCGCGGCGCACGCGCACGGTGCCGCCGGCATCGCCAACGCCGTGGCCGCCGGCGTCGACAACATCGAGCACGGGACGTTCCTGACGGCCGACGGCGCCGAGGCCGATCCGGTCATCATCCGGGCGATCGTCGACGCCGGCATCCCGGTCGGCATCAGCGTGCCGCAGAAGCCCAGCCCGGGAGCGCTGCCGTCGCCGGGCATCGTCAAGCGGCTGCCGTTCATCATCGCGGTCTTCCGCGAGCTGCGCGCCGCCGGGATCCCGCTGGTGTGCGGGAGCGACGCCGGGATCGGGCCGGTGAAGCCGTTCGACGCGCTGCCGTACGGGCCGGCGATGATGGCGAGCATGCTCGGCATGGCGCCGGTCGAGGTGCTGCGTTCGGTCACGTCGCTGGCGGCGGAGGTGTGCCGGGTGGGGGATCGCAAGGGCCGGGTGGCGGCCGGGTTCGACGCGGACCTGCTCGCCGTCGCGGGCGATCCGCTGCAGGACCCGGCCGCCCTGACCGCCGTGCGCGCGGTGTTCCGCGCCGGCGTCCGGGTCCGATAATCCGTGGCTCCGGTCGAACGGTGGCCGCTACGCTGCGCGGCGTGGAGGGCCTGACGGTACCGGCGGACTTCAGCGGCGTGATCTCGGTGGACCGCGCCGGCGAGCCGTCGTTCCGACGCGCCTACGGGGCCGCCGACCGCGCCGCGGCGATCCCCAACCGGGCGGACACCCGCTTCGCCATCGCCAGCGGCGCCAAGGGTTTCGTCGCGGTGGCGGTCGCGAGTCTGGTCGAGGCGGGCGCGCTGCGGCTGGACACGACCGCCCGTTCGCTGCTCGGCGCCGACCTGCCGCTGATCGCCGACGACGTGACCGTCGGGCAGCTGCTGGCCCACCGTTCGGGCATCGGCGACTATCTCGACGAGGACGCGGACGGCTACGAGGTCACCGACTACGTGTTGAGCGAGCCGGTGCACCGCCTCGACCGCACCGACGCGTTCCTGCCGATGCTCGACGGCCGCCCGACGGTCTTCCCGGCCGGCGCGCGGTTCTCGTACTGCAACGGCGGCTATCTGGTGCTGGCGCTCCTCCTCGAACGGGCCGGCGGAGTGCCGTTCCACGACGCGGTCGCCGAGCGGGTGTTCGCGCCGGCCGGCATGTCCGACACCGCCTACCTGCGCTCCGACGAACTCCCGGCGAACACCGCCACCGGCTACCTGCACGCCGACGGCCTGCGCAGCAACGTGCTGCACCTGCCGGTGCGCGGCAACGGCGACGGCGGTGCGTACAGCACCGTGGCGGACATCAGCACCTTCTGGCGCGCGCTCTTCGCCGGTGCGATGGTGTCGCCGGGGTTCGTGGCCGACCTGGTGCGCCCGCACACCGAGAAGGCCTACCGGGACTTCGGATACGGGCTCGGCTTCTGGCTGCGGCCGGACGGGCGGGTCCAGCTGGAGGGCTCCGACGCCGGGGTGTCGTTCCGCTCGGCGCACGATCCCGACACGTCCACCACCTGGACGGTCGTCTCCAACTGGTCCGACGGCGCCTGGCCGGTCGCCCGCGAGGTCATCGCCTAGGACACGCCTCAGCCACGGCGGCAGGCGGCGCGTACCTCGGCGATCGCCGTGTCGAGCTGCCCGGTGTCCGGTTTGCTCGCCGCGCCCTGGTACGTCTTGGCCAGGTCGTTCATCGCCGCTCCGAGCTTGTTCGCGGCGGCGACGATCGCCGTGTCCGCCTCGGCGGCCCCCTTGAGCCCGCCATAGACGACGGCGGCGCTGCCGTACAGCACCACCGCGACCGCGGCGCGCGTGATCGGCCACGGCCGGCCCTTGGCCTCCTCCTCGGCGATTCCCTTCTGGGCCTTGGCGATCGCGGCGTCGAGTTCGCCGCAGAGCTGAGTGTCCAGTGTGGACAGTGGTCTCGTGGACGGTGCGGTGGGCGGCGGCGGGGTGGACCCGCTCGGCGGCCCCGCCGGCGCGGACCGGTTTCCGCATCCGCTCAACGCCAGCAGAAGCACCAGGACCGCTACGGCACGCATTCTCCGCACCCTATCGACACGTGTCGAACGCCGCCCGCTGTCGAGCCGGCGTCCTCACTCGTCGAAACGCCGCTGTCAGCTGCGGTGCCAGCGCTGGTTCGCGGCACCGGTGCAGGTCCACAGCTCCAGGGGCGTGCTGTTGGCCGTTCCATGGGCGGTGGCGTCGAGACACTTGCCGGAAGCGACACCGACCACCCTGCCCTCGGCGGTGACCGTCCATTTCTGGTTGGTGCCGCCGGTGCAGTCGTAGCTGATGACCGGCGTGCCGTCGGTGGTGCCGCCGCCCCTCGCGTCCAGGCATTTGGTGCCGTAGACCCGCAGCTCGCCGGCCGGGGTGAGGGCCCACGTCTGGTTGGCGCCGTCATGACAGTCCCACAGCGTCACGACGGTGTCGTTCGCGGTGCTCGCCCCCGGAACGTCCGCGCAGCGTCCGGACTCGTCCCCGCGCAACAGGCCGCCGACGATCCCGTCACCCACGCCGTTGGCGGTGACCGAGACATTGTCGAACAGGTCTGTCTGGTAACCCACCACACCGATCCCGGCCTGCCCGTAGCCGAACGCGCTGTCGTTGAACGCGGCCAGTTGAACGCCGTCGACGGTGGCCGTGACCCGGCTGCCGGAGAAGCCGAGCGACACCCGGTGCCAGGTGTTGATTCCGAGCGCCGAACGGCTGCCGGAGGCGAGCGTGCGGACGTTGCCGGACGTGCCGTGCGCGACGACCGACCACGCGCCGGTCTCGTTGATCCGCAGCTGGTACGCGCCCTGGCGGTCCTGCGGCCGCAGTTGGGTGCCGGCGCGGCCGAGGAGCGTGACGGTGCCGGGCTGCTGCAGGTTGACGTCCACGGCGACGGTGTAGTTGCGCCACGACGGGTCGCCGATGAGCGTGTAGGCGTCGCTGTCGCCCTGCCAGTTGATCGGCCGCTGCGGGACGACCTGTTGCAGGCACCGTCCCGAGCCGCACGGCCGCACCTCGAAGGCGCCCTGCATGTCCTCGGTGTAGCGGGGGAGCGTACGGGGCGCGTAGGACTCGAAGTCGTCGGCGTAGGGGAGCGCGAGTGCGCTCGCCGTGGGGCTCGCGGCGGTGCCCTTTCCCTGACCGGTCGTGGTGGTGACCGAGTAGATGTGGTTCGGCTGCAGCGTCAGCGTGTACGAGCCGCCGGAGGGCGTGACATCGGCCCGCTTCACGAAGTGTTCCGTGGCCGAACCGAGATCGGTGTCCCACACGTGCACGGTCCCGGCGTTGAGGCCGCCGGCGACCGTGACGCTCACTGTCTGCGCGGCCGTCGCACCGCTCGTCTCGTAGATCGTGGAGTAGTCCCGGCCGTTCGGGGCGGCGAGCGTGACGTAGCTGCCGTTGGCCCGGTTGCCGTCCAGGTAGCCGCCGGCCGCGCCGGTCACGTAGCGCCAGCCCGGCTGGGCGAACTGCGCGTAGTGCGCGTTGGCCCACAGGTTCCGGCCCACCCGGTAGGCGCCGGACCACGGCGACGCGGCGCCCATCAGTCCGACCGTGCCGAACGGCAGGTTCGGTGTGATGGCGGCGATCAGCGGCCAGTTCATGAAGCCGGTCAGGCCGCCGTCGAGATACCCGCGGTTGAGTGTGCGGATGTACGGCACCACGCCGCTGTCGTAGTCCTGCGACCCGAACTCGCTCGCCCACAGCGGCTTTCCGGAGTTCCTCGCGGCCTGCGTGCTGGAACACTGCTCGGCCTGGGACAGGTAGCCGCACACGTAGTGGTTGCCGAGCACGCCGATCGCGTTGCGCAGCGCCGGGTCGCCGGCGAACTCGTCGGCCATGTCCCAGCTCGTGTCGTCGCCGACGAGTTGCACCGCGCCGTAGCCGGCCGCGTCGAGCGCGGTGCGCAGGCGCTTGTACCAGCCGCTGTCGTGGCCGCGTTCGTTCCAGCCGCCGAGGTAGCCGATGCTCAGGCCGTGCGCTCGGGCGCAGTCGAGCCAGGAGATGTCGTAGGCGATCATGTCGTCGGACCAGAAGTTCCCGCCGCCGATCCAGCCCGGTGCGGTCCACGCCAGCGCGGCCAGCCGGATCGACGGGTTGCGCGCGACTGCCTGTTCGGCCAGCCAGAACTCATACCCGGCGTCGCAGTTGACGTCGCCGCGGGTGTGCTGGTGGCTGGGTTCGGCGCCGTCGGTGGAGTTGCCGTCGCCGCCGATCTCCAGCTTCAGCAGTTGCACCGCCGCTCCGTAGCCGGGTTTGAACAGGTAGTCGAGGATCTGGTCGCGCTGCGCCTGCGGATAGTCGCGCAGCAGCCGGCTGTTGCCACCGCCGCCGCTGATCGCGCCCACGCCGTCGAACGTGCGGCCGAGCGCGCCGCCGTCGATCCGCACGCCGGTGGGCGCCGCCTGTGCCGTCGACGCCGGTACGAACACGGTTGCCGCGAAAGCGGTCGCGGCCAGAGCGAGATACCTCGCAGGTTTCGACATGTATCTATGGACGGATGGGGTCGGGGTCCGGTTCAGTTCCTGTGTGAACGGTGCTACCCGCCAGCGGCCACGGCGGCCGCCGAGGAATCGGAGCTGCGCGCGGAGCCGATCGCCGCGCGCAGGCACTGGGCCAGCGCGATCGCCTGCACGGCGGTGAGCGCCGCGCGGTCCAGTTCGACCGTGAGGCTGTCCGGCCGGAGCGCGAGGATCGCACCGGTGCGCAGGATCCGGCCGACCGGCCGTCCCGAACGGTCCTCGATCGCGAACGCGCGCCTGGTCCAGTTGCCCCGCACGGTGAGGGTCTCGCCGTCGGGCAGCGCCACGGTGCAGCGGCCGCCGACGCCGAGCCACCGGGCCAGCCGCAGTTCGAGGAGCGCCGCCCCGCCCGGAACGCGTGCGGCGTAGCGGCGGCCGATGACCCCGACCCGGCTCCCGTGCGCCAGTTCGGTGACGCCGGCCGGGTCGAGGATGTCGAAGCGGGCCCGGACGTTCCAGGTGTGCCAGCGGATGCTCGCCAGCGGCCGGCCGTCGGCGAGGGTGACCGGCGAGGTGCTCCTGAGGACAGCCCGGTCGGGCATGTGGAGAACGCCACGGAAGGGCGCGTGCGGGTTCATGTGTCGAGCGTGTCAACGCGGTCGCGGCGCCGGTAGTGACGGACCTGTGCGGTTGCGGTGCGCGGTGCACCGTCCACCCATGACAAATGTCATCGCGCCGCTCGTACGCGAATGTCTATCGTCACCCGGACGTGGAAATCCGAATCGCTGTGCGCGCCGTCGAGAAGGACCGCCAGATCGTCCCGCCCGATGGCGCGCAGCGCGGGGGAGAGGTCGGCCAGCCGGTCGCGTTCGACGAGCCATTGCCACAGGTCCAGCGACTCGTCGCCGGGTTTCCACCGCCGCCGGCTTTCCGGGGGAACGTTCAGGTAATCGGCCAGCCATCGGAGGCTGTCGCCGATCCGGCGGTGAAACTCGAGCCGCAGGGGTGCCGTTTCGTCACCTATGATCCCGGCGTGGCAGACGCCTTGATGCGTGATTATCGCCGGACCCTCGAATTGGCCGCCGCGCTGATCGAAAGCATTGATGGAAATAATCATGAACCCCTGCTCGCCGCTCAGTTGAACGACTGTCTCCGCGGTACGACGACAGTCTTCTTTCACGATTCCCGGCCGGTGCTGGTGGTGCCGGACGAGGTCGCCGCGCTGCCGTGGGAGGAGTTCCATCGCGAGTGCGGCTCGACCCATCCGCTGGAGCGGGTGTACGCCGGCGGCGCGCCCGCCGGCCCGGTCGCGGTCAGCGACGTGCTGACCGACCTCGCATGGCGCGGCAACCCCTCCTACCGCGCCTCGCGGCACGACCTCGACGGCAGCGTCCGGCAGATCTCCATCCCGGCGCCGGGCACCCCCGGCGCCGCGACGGGTTTCCTGGTCTGCCGCTCGGGACGCGACTTCACCGCACGCGAACGCGACTTCGCCGCTCACGTGCATCCACTGCTCAACACCGTCCTGCGACACGTCGCCGAGGTGCGGCGCCTGCGACCCGGGACGGAAGGGCTCGCCGAGCTCCGGCTGACGCCGCGCGAACTCGTCGTGCTGCGCCTGTCGGCCGAAGGGCTCACCGCCGCGGCGATGGCCCGTCGGCTCGGCATCGCGACCCACACCGTCAACAAGCACCTGGAGAACAGCTACCGCAAGTGCGGCACCCGCGACCGCCTGACGACGGTCCTCCTGGTGCGACGGCTCGGCCTCATCGGGCCGGGTGATGATCCGGTGTCACGGTCTGCTCCTTCCCGCTGATCGCCTCAAATGGTGCCGAAGCGGAGCGGTCCGGGCCATTAGCAGGATTGCGTAGGGGCCGGCCGTCACGGCGTCGCGGTGGGGCGGCGGGACAGTTCCATCGGATCGTCCGCACGGGTGAGCGGCCGCAACCGGTACGTGTACCGGTAGTCGCGATCGGCGAAGAGCTTGAACTCGTCATGGGTCTGCGCGCCCCAGCTGTCGTCGCCGCCCACGCCCATCTGGCGGTGGTTGAGCCGCAGTACCACCTCCGGGCGCGGGGTCAGCTGATAGCTGTGCCGGGCGCCGAGCGAGAGGTCCTCGGGCGTGAAGTGCGAGGCGTTCACCTCGATCAGCGGTTCGCCGGTGGCCAGCAGGCCGGTGCCGTGCCGGTCGGTCAGCGCGATCCAGCGCACGTCGGTCTTGTTGCCGTTCTCCTGCGGGCGCAGGTACTCGGTCCACTGCTTCGCCACGGTGGAGGTGTAGCGCCCGACCTCCGAGGCGACGTTGCGGTCCCAGTAGTTCTCCTCCGGGCCGCGGCCGTAGTACTCGAGGCGCGAGAGGCCCGCGGGCAGCAGCAGGACCGTGCCCACTTCCGGGATGTAGGGCAGTGCGGGGGAACCGGGGTGCAGCGCGCTGTCCACCCTGATCTCGGCGTTGCCGAAGACGGTGTACGTCGTCGTGTACGTCGACGGTACCGACGTCGGCAGGATGCCGCTGACGGTGATCACCACCGCCTTTCGCGACGTGGTGTCGATCGACACGTCGGTGACCCGGCGGTCGGCTCCCGCGTGGCGCCACGTGCCGTTGCGGCTCGGGTGCCCGTTGCCCTCGTCGTTGTCGGTCGGGGCCCGCCAGAAGTTGGGCACCGGGCCGGAGACCAGCAGCGGCTTGCCCCGCACGACGTAGGCGGTGATGAGCCCGGTGCTCTTGGCGATCGTGACGGTGAACTCCCGACCGGTGACCGTGATCGCGTCGTCCGCCTGCCGCACGGCGACGGCCGGCACGCGGGTCAGCGGCACCGGCGTGACGGCCGGACTGCCGAGGTCGAGCGGCAGCTGGGTGGCGGCCACCTCGAAGCCGGACGGGGCCCACGGCGTGCGGGTCCGGGTCGTGAACCACACCCGCAGGAAGTACTCCCGCCCGGGAGCCGGGCGCGCCGGCCGGCGGAACGGGACGGTCAGCGTGCGGCTCGACAGCGGCGGCACATCGGGGCGCCAGCGGCCCTTCTGCACCGAGGCGCCGTCGGCGAACAGTTCCCAGTGGCCGTCGTAGGCGTCGACGTTCGTGAACAGGTGCTCGTTGGTGACCGTCACGGATCCGACGCTCGGGCCGGCGACCACGTCGATCTGCTGGTAGATGCGCTTGACCTCGACGGCCTTGCCCCCGATGCGGCGGTCCACGTGGACGATGCCGTCGCCGGAGAAGTTGCCGTCGTTGGGGTTGTCGCCCCAGTCGCCGCCGTAGGCGAGGAACGTCGGCGCCGCGGGCTGCTGCTCGGTGTAGCCGGCCGTCGTCGCGTCGAACCACAGCCGCACGTCCGGGTCCTGCGCGCCGCGGCCGTCGTCGGCGAGTTCGGCGGCGGTTAGCGCACGCGCGTAGACGCGGGCGGCGCGGATGGTGCCGCTGAACACGCGGTCCTGGTTCTCCGCGTCGGTGCCGATCGAGATCTGGGCCGTGACACTGTCCGGCACGCGGTCGGTGGTGCGGCTGACGGCGCGCCCGTCGAGATACAGCGTCAGCGTGTCGGTGGCGTCGTCGAAGACGCCGGCGAGGTGATGTTCGCGGCCGGTCCAGTCGGCGGGGAGCGGTGCGGTGACGGCGATCCAGCCGCCGGCGTAGATGAAGAACTCGAGCGTGTCGAACGTCTGCTTCAGCGAGTACTGGTGGTCCCCGCGGGCGATTACGGGCTGGTGCCCGCCGACCGCGTCCGGCGTCACCCACGCCTCCAGGGTCAGCGAGCCGGTCAGGTTGAGGCGCCGGTCGGGGGCGAAGACCGCCCCGCCGGAGAGGCCGGTGCCGCGGTCGAACGTGGCCGCCACCGTCAATTCGGCGGCGAGCGCCTCCGGGCCCGTCTCGGCCAGCAGCTTGCGGGGCGGGGTGGGCCAGAGCAGCGCCTGGTCGACGAAGTCCCAGAGGAAGCCGCCCTGCAGGACCGGGTTGGCGCGGATGATGTCCCAGTACTTCTTGAGGTTTCCGGTGGAGTTCCCCATCGAGTGGGTGTACTCGATCATGACGTAGGGCCGTGGATCCGCCGCGTCGCGCGCCCGTTGCTCCACAGTGGACGGTTTCTCGTACATGCGGGAACGGATGTCGCTGATGCCGGGCCGGTCGTCGCCCTCGTACTGGATCACGCGTGTGCTGTCCAGGGAACGGATGAGGTCGTGCATCGCCACGAAGTTGCTGCCCGAACCGGCCTCGTTGCCCAGCGACCAGATGACCACGCACGGGTGGTTCTTGTCGCGGTGCACCATCCGCCGCGCCCGATCGAGCACCGCGTCCGTCCACTCGGGATCCGAGCCGGGGAACCGGTCCCGGATGCCGTGCGTCTCCAGGTTGGTCTCGTCCACCACGTACAGCCCGTAGGCGTCGGCCAGCTCGTACAGGATCGGATTGTTGGGATAGTGCGACGTGCGCAGGGCGTTGATGTTCAGCCGCTTGATGAGTGTGAGGTCGGTGACGATGTCCTCGCGGGTGAGCGCGGCACCGCGTTCGGGGTGCATCTCGTGCCGGTTGGTGCCGCGCAGGCTCACCGGCCGGCCGTTGATCCGCATGAGCCCGTCGACGATCGCGAACTCCCGGAACCCGACCCGCGTCGACAGCGTCTCGATCGCCGCGCCGGACGGGTCCCGTAGCACGAGCACGGCCGTGTACAGGTGCGGCTGCTCCGCCGACCACAGGCGCGGCGCGGGTACCGCCTTGGCGGCCCGGCCGGTGGCGTCCTGCCCCACGGTGGTGACGTCGACGTTCTGCCGCAGGGGTTCGCGCCACACCGGCTTGCGGGCGTCGTCGTACAGCTGCGTCTCCACCGTGTAGGTGCCGCCGGGCGTCGGGCCGTAGGCGCGCACGTTCACCGTGACGGCCAGGTCCGCGTCGGTGTAGCCGTTGCGCAGGGGCGTCTCGACGCGGAAGTCGCGCAGGTGCACGTTCGGCGTCGAGAAGAGGTAGACCGAGCGGAAGATGCCGGAGAGCCGGATCATGTCCTGGTCCTCGAGCCAGTCGCCGTCGGAGTAGCGGTACACCTCGACGGCGATCTGGTTGGTGCCCGGGCGCAAATAGTCCGTGATGTCGAACTCGCTCGGGTCGTAGGAGTCCTCGCGATAGCCGACCAGCCGCGCGTTGACCCACACGTAGAACGCCGACTTGACGCCCTCGAAGTGCAGGAACGTCCGACGCCCCGCCCACCCGTCGGGCACCTGGAACGTGCGCCGGTACTGCCCGACGGGGTTGAACCGGGTCGGCGCGTTGGGCGGCTGCGCGTTCTCGTTGCGGCCGTTGGCGCCCCACCAGGGGTACGTGATGTTGATGTAGATCGGGAAGTCGTAGCCGTGCAGCTGCCAGTTCGACGGAACGGGGATGGCGGCCCACGAACCGTCGTCGAGGTCCTCGCGGTAGAAGTCGGGATCACGCGCGGCGGGATTGTCGACGTGGCGGAACCGCCAGACGCCGTCGAGGTCGAGGCGGAACGGCGAACGGGTGCGATCGGCGGCCAGCGCCTCGGGCAGCCCGGCGTAGGGCATCAGCGTGGCGTGCGGCGGCTCGGAGTTGACGTCGAAGAGGCGCAGGTTGCCGTTCCACTCCGGAAGGCCGTTGGGCGGCAGCGGTGCGGCGGCCCGGGCGGACCCGCCCGCCGGCAACGGCAGGGCGGCCGCGCCGACCAGCGCGGCGGCGCCACCTTCGAGAAACCTGCGGCGGCTGACGTAATACATCGAAGCACCTCACTATCTCGGCGGCGCCCAGGATTTCACCCCAATCCTTCGAAGGTCAACGCTGGATCTCTTTCGGTATTGTCGAATAATGTTGACCGCCAAGAGGACCGGCATGTGGCGCGGCCGCTACGAGATCGGCTCGGACGGCCGCCCGGTCACCGTCTGGGACCCGTCGTGGTGGCGCAACGGCGGCGACTTCGAGATCGCCGGAAAGCGCTTCCGGGTCCGGGCCGCGGGCTGGGGCACCAAGTACCGGATGTCCGACGAGGCCGGCAAAGAGGTGGCCCTGGTCGAACGCGCCGGGCGCAAGCACTGGAGCATGCGGGCGGGCCGCGACACCTACGAGTTCCGCCGCGCCTCGTTCTTCGGCAGCCGCCAGGAGCTGCTGGTGGGCGGCAAGGCGGCCGGCTCGGTGCGCCGCACCAGCGCCTGGTCCGGCGGCGTCGAGGCCGATCTGCCCGGCATGCCGTTGCCGCTGCAGGTCTTCGTCGTCGGTGTGCAGCTCGCGCTCTGGCAGCGGCAGCAGTCCGCCGCCGGCTGAGTCCACCGTTCGACCGACATCACCAGACCTTGACCTCGGCGGACAGCAACGCCCGCCGCCCCTCGAACGGCGCGAACAGCCGGCGGTCCTCGAGCTGGTCCGGCGCGAAGTCGGTGCCGCGGAAGACCGCCACGGTGCCGGCGGCGGTGACCAGCACCGGCGGGTCGGCGTCGACCGGGTGCCGGGCGAACACCAGCAGCCCCTGCGCCGGAAGGTCGACGTCCTCGACGACGAGCGCGTACGCGCCGAGCCGCTTGACGACGGCGGCCGTGACGACGAGGCGTGCGCCCAGCCGCGCCCGGCCGACCGTGTCCGCCGCGACGGTCGTGCGGTCGCCGGACGGGGCCCGCTCCGGCGCGGCGCGGCACCCGGCCGCCACGAGCAGACACGCCGCCAGCACCACGAACCGGGCCCGGAAGAACGGCACCGCGCACCCCCTCGTCGAGATGCCAGGATGCGCCGCCCATCGACGAATGTCACCCGGTCGCGGGAACCTTGACGCGACCATGACGGGTCCGTGAGGGGCGGGCCGCATCGTGCTGTCGCCACCGCATCCCGCGGTGCACGACCTGCGGAGGACGCATCATGAAGCGAAGCACGATCCTGGTCCGGGCCCTCGTGGCGGCGGCCGCGCTGCTCGTGCCGCTCGGCCTGGCGACACCGGCGAGCGCCGGCACCTACTACACCGGCTGCACCATCGACCCGGTCACGCCGTACGCCAACGGCGACCTCAACGCCAACGGCGTCAAGATGGTCAACTACGAGGTCGACGTCGACTGCGCCTCCGGCCGCGAGGTCGAGATCGAGATGCGGCGCTGGGAGTACGACGCCAACAACGCCGACGACCTGATCGGCACCAGCACGCTGCACAACTCCTTCTACACCGCCGGCGGAACCCTCACCCGCACGGTCGAGGGCGCGCTGCCCAACACCGACGACTTCGGCGACAACGTCGAGGAGATGTACCAGTGCGTGCGGTTCCGGGTGACGCTCACGAACCTGTTCCAGACGCCGTTCACCGCGTGGGAGTGCACCCCGTACCGCTCGATCCACATCTGAACCGGCCGCCGGCGCCGGCGCTGCGAGCGGCGCCGGCGCCGGTGATGAGCGGTCCGGGTCGGTGGGCGTGCGCCGTCAGTCGAACGTCGACCGCTTGCGCAGCGCCCAGATCCGCACCGGCGTCCGCGAACGGATGCCCCGCCGCCCCTCCATCTCGTGCCAGTACCGCCTCGTCGCATCGGTGATCCGCGCGTCGAGGCCCGTCGTGACGTCGTCGATCGGCTGAGGGCTGAACTGGTCGAACCACCTGACCCGAGGCCCGGCACCGGTCCGCTCGACCACGAGCAGAACGCTGTGGTAGCCGTCCATGATGGACAGTGCGTACGCCAGGTTGCAGTCCTGCGAAGGTGCCCGGGCCAGGACGGCCGACAGCACACTCGAGGCGAGGCGGGCCGGTTCGGTGGCACCGGCCCGGTCGCCCCGGCCGTCGAGGAACTCGATCTGCACCGGTTCCCGGGCGAACCCCGAGGTCGTCAGCTGTGACATGGCCTGACCGACCGTTCGGGTGGTGAGATCCGCCATGATCACCTTCCGGCCGCTCCCGGTGCGGGCCGGCCACGGCTTCGTGGGCAGGCCCAGCATCGAACCGAGCGCCACGTTGAGCATGACGATGCACGTGGCGCGGTCGTCGGGGTTCGCGGCAGCGGCGGCGAGGTTGGCGGCGTACAACCGGCCGAGCCGGTGCAGGTCCTCCGTGGCGAAACACCGGCTCCAGCGGCGCGCGGGCCGAGGGCTTTCGTCCGTCGCGAACATCGCCTGACCCCCGGCGATCCGTTCGGCCACATCGACGCGTGCGGAATCCGTTCCGACCGCCACGGGAGCATCCGTCGTTTCGAGGTCCTCCGTCTCCTCGCCCCAAGCGGCCTCCCCGCCGAGGTCCGACTCCATGGCCTCGTCGAACTCGCCGAAGAGAGCCCACTCGCCGGCCGGATTCGCACCGTCCTCCTCGTCGAGCGGGTCGAACCCGTGCCGCTCCTCGGCTTCCGCCGGATCCGCTTCCGCCGACCCGTCGTACCGGGTGGGCCCGAAGGCGCCGGACTCGGACCGGTCCCACGCCTCCGGGCGTTCACCATGGGCGAGCGCGTGCACCACCTGGTCGACCTCCCGGTCGGTCAACCGGGCGGGGGAGGGCGCGGACCCGGGATCGACGGTGTACTCCCAGTGCCAGGGTTCGCGTTCGTACGGTGTGAAGCCGAAGTCGCGGGCCCGCCGGACGAGCCAACGGTGGAACCAGGTCGCTCGCCAGGCCCGCACCGCGGCGGCACCGGTCGAGTTGCGGATCCGGTGGCCCGGCCGGCGGATCAGCGCGAGGTCGGCCGCGATCCCGTTCTGGTGGTTGCTCCATCCGGGAGCCGCGACCCGACGCGGGATGTGGAACGTGTCGAGCATGTACCGCACCGCGTCGGGGCCGTGCGGGCCGCCCGGGAGACCCGCACGTGCCGCGGCGGTCTGACCGTAGTAGTCCTCGAAGTGGTGGCGCCAGGTGCACCGCTGGTGTTCGGCGCTGCGGTATCCGCTGAACACGGTGACGCCGGTGGTCAGCGCGGCGTCGGCGTCGCCGGCACGCTGCGCCGCGGCGAGTTCGGCGGTGGCCGCCGCGACGAGCCGGCCGGCGGCCGCTGCCGCATCGGCGCGCATCACCACCGACGTCCCGGGAACGGGCCGGAGTTGACTCGGCGTCAGATCGCTCTGCGCGGGCCGTGTTCTCGCCTTGCGATCGACGGCCTCCTTCAGTACGCGCTCCCGAAAGGCGACCTGATCAGGTGTTCCCGACCATGCGCCGCCGGGCTCGGCGGCGACCTCGTCCAGCCACTCGGCGGCGGCGCGGAACGGCGTCTCCAGCTGATACGCCCAGTGGTCCGCCGGCTGAACCTCGGCATCGTGCGTCTGCTGACTCATGGCGTACGCCTCAGGACCGTCGTGGGGCGCCCGACGGGCAGCACGGAAGCGGCCGGGTCGAGAGGCTGTATCGAAGCGCCCGCCGACAGGGCCGGGGGCGGCGCCGGGTCGCCCCCGCGTCGCGTCAACACGACCGTCGACGCCTTGAGATCACGACCCGTCGCCAACGACCACTGCGTGACGATGGTCGTCATCATGTTCCGCACGGGCACCGTCAGATACAGGCCCGGCACGGTGGTGGTGTCGGTGAACCAGCCCGCCTCGATCATGCGGAAGAGCGTGGACAGCGCGGACGCCAGGATGAAGTAGCTGTGTGACTGGGCGTGGGCCGGCAGGCCGACCCGTTCTCCCATCGCCCGCAGGCGCTCCTCCGGACTGGCCGCGCCGGCCTGCAGGTCCATCACGACCGGCGTGTCGAACAGGACCGTCAGGTGCAGCCACGACATCGTCGCGACGTAGTCGAACTCCTCGCGGGACAGCGTGGCGGCCAGGCCACCGCGCCGGGTCATCAGCATGTCGCGCAGCCGCAGCCCGAGGTCCGCCAGCCCCGCGTCGTCGGTCGGATTCGCCCCCGCGGTGTTGCCCGCGTTCTCGATGCCGACCCAGACCAGCCGGAGGAACTCCTCCAGCGCGGGGATGAATCCGCGGTTCGCCGCCGCCGGTCTCTCGTACGGATAGGGACCGGTGTCCGCGCCGTGGTTGAGATCCATCCCGAACATGCGGTAGTACGCGTTGCGGCGGTTGGCCCGGATGTCCGGTCTGATCCGACTGACCTGGGCGCGTGGCAGGAAGGGGGACGCGTCCTTGTAGAACAGCTCCTCCGTGGTCTCCAGCCAGCGGTAGGTCTGCGCTCGCTGCGGTATCCCGAGCCGTTCGCCGGATCTGAAGTCCGCCACGACGCGCTGGACGATCTCGAAGATGCGCGTGTTCTCGATCATGTACGCGTAGATCAGGTGGTCCCACATGAGGCTGGCGCGACCGACGGGCCCGAACGCGGCCGGCCGTCTGCCCTGCAGCCACCAGAAATCGATGGCCTGACCGACCCGCTCGGGCTCGGCCTCCAGCAGATCGAGAACGCGTCCTTCGTCCGGTGATCCGCCCGGTGGTGAGACGAGGTTTCGGAACATCGGCTTCCGTCCCTTCTATTGCGAATCGGTGGTGCGGGTGGGGGCGTCGTCCGGTCGACCGCCGACACCCCAGCCGTGGTGCTGATGAAGCTGCTCCCACACCGCGCGGTCCACCGGTGGGAAGGCGTGGGTTTCCTGGTCCGGTCGCGGCCGGGTGTTGTAGTGACCCAACAGATCCAGCAGTGCGCGGAAGGCCTCGGCGACTTCTGCCGGGGCGTCGGTCGGTGTGCTCATGCCGTGTTCTCCGTTCCGTTGCCCAGGTGCAACATCCAGTGCTCGAACTGCTCGGCCACCGCGGTGGCGGCACCGGGTTCGGTGGCCGCCCGATAGCCGGACAGCGCCAGGAGGCGAAGGCACTCCCGGTGGATCCAGTACGGCGAGGTGAACAGCGCCGGCCCGGCATCGCGTACGAGGCCGGCGAGCGCGGTGGGCGAGACCCGCAGCGGATCGACGAGTTCCACGATCGACCGGCCGTCGAACGCCGCGAACGGTCGACGCAGACACACGTCGACGATCCGCGGCAGCGCGGCGACCGACGCCTTGAGAAAGGGCGTCAGCTCGCTGGGCGCCCGCGTCAGCGGGTATGCCTGCCGCCACGCCGCCGCCAGGTCGTCCCACGGCCCGGACCCGAACGTCCGGGTCGCCATCTCGGTGCCCAGCAGGACCCGCAGGTATGCGACGGGATGCGGATCGCGGGGGCGCCACGCGAAGACGCTTGTGTCATCGCCGGCGATGACGTCGTGCAGCGCCGCGACAGCCGCATGACCGGCGTGGACGAACGCGAACGTGTCCGCCGCGATCTCACTGGCCCAGCGCGCCCAGTGGCGGGCCAACGCCGGCGCCTCCGCGAGTTCCCGGCCCAGCGCGGTGGCCAGTTGTTCGTTCCAGCCGAGGGCGAACGCCGCCTGGTGGCCGGCCTCGTGCAGGCACGCCGTCGGGCGGTACAGGTTGTGCCGGGTGATTTTGATGGCGGCCGCCACCGACAGCGTTCGGCCGTCCCACAGGCGCAGTCCGGCGCGGAGGATGCTGGCGCCCATTCCCCGGTCCACATAGGTGAGCACCGGCGGTGTCGGTCGACCGAGTGGCACGAGGATCGCGGTGAGGCTGCGCCGGGCGAGCGTGTCGCAGGCGCGCAGCAGCGCCGCCAGCCGTGGCGAGGTCCGGCTGTTGACCGCGTCGCCGTAGAAGTCCACCGCGGTTTCGATCTGCTGGTGCAGGCGCCGGAACTTGATCACGTTCCGGCGTAGTGCCTCCCACTCCGCCGGTGACCGCGCCGCGGCCGCCTGGGCGGCGAGCACGTCGCCCTGCCGTCGCAGGTGTCCGACGGCGTCGTCGAGCTGAGCGCGCAGGTGCGTGTCGAGGTAGCGCTCCAGGCCGCGCCAGGCGGCGGCGGAGGCGAAGTTCTCGAGATCCGCCAGAGCGACCGTCGCCGCCCGCCAGTGCGCGACCTGGCGGACCACCTGGGTGCGGGTCGCCGCGGACCGGTCAGGCACCGCCGGCTCCGGCGACGATGGTCAGCTCGAGCGGGCGTCCCGACCGCCAGCGACAGGTGATGGTCAGGCCGTCCGCCGGATCCGCCGCCGCAGCCGTGAGTTCCGCGCGGCGGCCCGGAAGCTGGGTGGCGAGGAACCGCCGCACCTTCGCCCGCCAGGCGGCGTGGCGTCCGCCGTCCGCCCGGGACAGCCACGGATCGTAGAGCCGGGCCAGCGCAGCCAGGGTCACCGACACCGGTCGTCTGGCCCGCGCCTGAGCCGCCACCGTCTGCGCCAATGTCTCACTGAGGCGGATCGCCACGGTCGCCGTCGCCGTGCGGGGATCCTCGTGCACGGTGACACCGCTGAGCGCGGTGGCTCCCGCGCGGGTTCCGCCGAGGCCGGTGGCGTGTGGGCCGTCGACGATTTCGAGCGTGTACAACCGCTGTCCCACCGCGACGGCCGCGCCGTCACCCAGGAAACGTTCCGGAACGTCGCGTCCGAACTCGGGATCGCCGAGCAGCGTCGCCGCGGCCTCCCGGGTGAGCGGCAGCAGTTGGGCCGCCGGCTCGGTCGGTGCGGCACCGCCGCCGACCACGGGTTCGTTGCGGGCGATGCGGGCCGGCGTCGTTCCGGGGATCACCTGGTACAGATGCAGGCGGGCGCGAACGTGTCCGTCGTGGCCGAGCCGGTCGTTCAGCACCGTGGACAGCGTCCGGCCGGCCCGGGTGCGGATCCCCCGGGCGGCCGCCGGACTGATGTCGACGTCGATGATCCGGCTGTATTTGCGGTATCGGCGCGGTCCCCGGCGGGGCATGGCGACCCAGGTTCCGCCGGCACCGGCGCGACGGGCGGAGGGGCGCAGCACGACCGGTGGGAACCCGGCCCGGGCGGCTCTTCCCACGGCCGCGAACGCCTCCTGCTCGAGCAGCGCGGTCACCTCGACGTCCTCGTCGGACAGCCGCATGAACTCGGCCGCGGTGTCCTCGATCAGCGTGAGCACCGCCTCCACGCCGGGGCCACGCGTCCCACCGGTCCCCGCCTCGTCGGCCTCCAACGCCACCAGGCGCATACCGGCGTCGACGATCGCCTTCGACAGCGGCGGGGAGATCTTCGGGCCGACCAACGGCGCGATCAACCGACCGAGGTGGCGGGCCAGGAAGGTGACGACCTTGTCCCGGCCGATCACGGTCAGGGCCGTCTTGAGCACCGGAAGCACGGCGGGCAGGAACTGCTCGACCAGCGGAGTCGGATCCTCGTCCTCCTGCAACTGTTCCCAGGCGTGCGCGAAACGATCGCGGGCCGCGTCCAGTTCCAGGAGCGAGAAGTCCTCCGCGGCGCGGCCGTCGAGCACGGACTCGGCGAGCAGCAACTCCTGTTCGGCCGGTGAGGCGGCCAACGCCAGCATCACTGCCTGGGCGTCGAACTCCTGCTGGACGGTCGACACCTCGGCGCCGGCCGGCGCCACCGGTGCCTCGTCGCCCTCGTGGTACTGACGGTCGTCCTCGAGGTCGGCCGTTTCGCCCGACGCGCCCGCGTTGCGGGTCCTGCGGCCGAGCAGTCGCTGTGCCACCTGGCGGGCCGGCTCGCGCAACTGCGGCGGCAGCCGGTCGAGCGCCAGCTTCGCCACGCGTTCGACCAACGGCCGCACCAGCCGGATCAACTGGCGCAGGATGATTCCGGTGGGCAGGACCTTGGACACGATGGCGGCGCCCTTGGCCACCACCTTCGCCACCGCCTTGGCCTTCTTCGCCAGTGCGCCCAGGAACTCCTCGAACGCCGGTTCCGGTCGGGCGGTGGAGATCTCCGCCCGTGCCATCGCCGCGTCCAGATCCGCGGCGGACAGCACGACCGGTGCCGAGTTCTCCGCCGCCTCGACAGCGTCGGCCAGTCGGGACAGGAGGTCCTCGGCATCCTCGGTGAGCGGGCGCAGATACCGCAGTACCGCCTGCTCCGACTGCCGTGGATGCCGGCCGTCGATGCCGGCGACCACGTCCGCCCGGGCCTGCGCCTGCTCGACCAGGCGCGCCACGGCGGTGTCGAACTCCTCGTCGTGCAGCCCCTCCAGCAGTTGCTCGACCTCCCTCTCGGCGGAGGCGAGCGCGGGGCCCTCGTCGGCGAAGTACTGCGACAGGAACGGCGTGTCCGTACCGGCTTCGCCGGCGGGATCGGCGAGGAGTCCCGGAAAAGGCGTCTCCATGTAAACCATCACATGCCTCCACACGTGTGCAGGTATTGCGCACAGCGTGGTGCGGGATCGCGCGAGCCGCTATTAGCGGATCCGCGTACTACCGGCGAAGGCCGGCGGCGCGCAGTATCGGTTGACCGGGGCCGCGCGATCAGGCACTAACGGTCAGGTACCAGTCCTGTGGTTCGTCGGTGATCGGAAAGGCCGGCACGTCGCTACGGAACTTCGTGACGGCCGCCGTGCGGCTGGTCACCTCGAGCCGCGCGAAAACGTGCTCGAGATGCTTGCGGACGGTGGCTTCGGAGATGGACAGGCGACGTGCGATCTGCCCGTTGGTGAACCCCTCGGCAACCAGTTCCATCAATTCCTTCTGGCGCACGCTCAGGGCCGGCGAGGGCATCAGCGCACGCATGCGTTCGGTGTGCGCACGGTGCAGATGGGGACGCAACAACGTCAGCAGTGACCGATCCCGTTCGGAGAAGTCCGCACCGCGGCCGCGCCAGAACAGCAGCCGCAGGGTGCGGCCGGTCCGGCTGGGAAGACAGAGCATCATCTCCCGGAACCCGCCGAAGAAGCGCAGATACTCGCAGTACATGGCGCTCGACCTCAACTGCCGGTCGCTCAGGAAGTCCGAGGCGGTCGTCACCGTGCGGAGATCGCCCGTGGTGTCCGGGTAGGCGCACGCCGGACTGGACCAGTAGTTGCACCAGAACGCCGCATTGAACGCGGCCGGGTCGTCGACCGGGCAGTCCGGCTGGAATCCGATCTCCTGCCCGAACGGGATCGCGCAGTGTTGCGAGTCGAGCAGGATGAAGGTGACGGCGTCACAACGAATCAGGTCGCGCAGCCCGATCAGGACCGACCACGGCATCGGCTCCTGCCCGTCCGGGTCGTCCGGGCTGTTGGCCAGTCGCAGCATCAATCGCAGATCCTTCTCGGCGATCGACATGCGGCGGCCCAACGGTCCCCCTTTGATCCCTCCGCGTCCCGACCCGTCGGGCCGACGCGGGAAACAGTCGAGGCAATTTTCCCCGCGTCGGCCTTTCGGGTCGACTCCCCGGGCGGAGGATGCGCATGCGTGTAGACAGCGACATATTGCCCGCCACGGACATCGAATCGCTTTCCGTTGACCTCGCGGAGGCCGTGCTCCGCCGGATCGCCCCGAGCGAGATTCCCCGGTTGCGGGCGGCGGCCCGACGGCATTTCGCCGGTCCGTCGCGTCGACCCGACCGGCGTACCGCCTTCGCGGCCGACGACACGCGCCTGACGCCGTACGTGTTGACCGCGGCCGTTCCGGTGGTGCAGTACCTGGCGGCCGCGCTCGCGGCGCACTATGCGCGGCGGACCGGCGAGATCGTCGCCGGGCGGGTGCGCGGCATCATTCGCGGCACGGAGATGGGTTCCGGTGAGGCTGTGCTGACCGCGCGGCAGATCGGCCAGGTTCGCCACCTGACGCGCCGGCACGCGATGTCGGCCGGCGGAACGGAGGACCTCGCGACCGCCCTGTCCGACGCGGTGGCCGAGAGCCTCGCCGACCCGCGCCCGGCCGAACGGGGCCCTACGCCTCCCGATCCGTGACCCGTACGGCAGATGGGCGCGCGACAGGCCCTCGACGAGGTCTCCCGTGACGGTCCTCAGCCGCAGGCGGTGCGGAACCGGGCGATCGCCGCGTCCAACGGCGCCTTGTCCGGTCGCGACTGGGCATCGGTGTACTTGTCGCCGATCGCGGTCATGGCGTCGGCGACCTTCGCGCCGGCGTCGGCGACGGGCCCACTGGCACTCGCCACCTGGGCGTCGACCGCCGCCGCGCCCGCGTAGTAGGCGGCGCTGACGGCGAAGTGTCCGGCGGGTGGCCCGATCGCCTCCGCCTCGGCCACCTTCGCCTGGGCGGTGCGGATGGCGCCGTCGATGTCGGCGCAGGCCTTGCGATGGTCGGCGCCGGTCGGTGACGGCGCCGTCGAGGTGGCTGCCGGAGCGGACGGTGTCGTGCCGCCGCCGGTGGGGGCCGGTTCGTCGCAGCCGGCCGTCGCGAGGACGAGCAGGGCGGACAGGGTGACGAAGGTGATCGAACGCACGACGGAACGATATTCAGCCATGCAACCGGATAAGTGGCGTTACCGGACGGCGGGGTTCTCGACGAGGCGGGCGAGCTGCTCGGTGACCGAGCCCCACCCGTCGGCGAAGCCCAGCTTCTCGTGGTGCGCCCGCGCGGTGGGGTCGCCGTGCCGGACGACGACGCGGTAGTCCGTCCCGTCCGGGTGCTCGGCGAAGGTGATCTCGGCGGTCATCGGCACCGGGGCGGGCCGGGTCGGTCCAGGCCTCCCACACGCGGGCGCGCGGTGCCCGGAGGAGCCGGGTGATGGAGAGGTCGAGGTCGGGGTTCACGGCTGTTCCTCCGCGGTGTCGGTGACGAACTGTTCGAGCCGGTCGGTGCGCTCGTGCCAGACCCGGCGCTGCTCGGCGAGCCAGTCGTCGACCAGGGCGAGGCGCTCCCGGTTGAGCGTGCAGGTGCGCACCCGGCCGGCCTTGGCCGTGCTGATCAGCCCGTGGCCCTCCAACGTGCGCACGTGCTTGAGGAACGACGGCAGCGCCATCGGGAACTCGCGGGCGAGGTCGCCGACGCTGGCCCCCGGTGTCGGATCGGGTACACCTGCCCGCCGGACCGGAGCGCCGCCGCCACCACCCACCTAAGATCGTGCGGTGCTCGAGATCGGCGTGTTCGGCCAGGTCACCGCGTGGGTGGACGGTCGCCCGGCAGCGCTCGGCGGCCACCAGCAGCGGGCCGTCCTGGCGATGCTCGTCGCGGCCCGCGGCCGGGTCGTTCCCGCCGACCGGATCGTCGAACAGCTCTGGGCCGGCCGCCCGCCGCAGCGCCCCTCGGTGTCGCTGCAGGCGTACGTGTCGCGGCTGCGCCGCGCGCTGGAGCCGGAACGGCCGCCGCGCACCGAGGCCCGCGTTCTGGTGAGTGCGGCGGGCGGATACGCGTTGCGCCTGCCGGCGGAGGCCGTCGACGCGTGGGACTTCGAACGCCGCCTGCGCGACACCCGCGACGGCCTGCCCGCCGAGCGGCTCATGGCACACCTGCGGGAGGCGCTGGAACGCTGGCGGGCCGCGCCCTACGAGGAGTTCGCCGACGAGGAGTGGGCCCGCGCCGACATCGCCCGCCTGCAGGAGGCCCACCGCGACGCCCGCGAACTCGTCGTCGCCACCCTGCTGCGGCTCGGCCGCCCGACGGAAGCCGTGCCGCTCGCGCAGGAACTCACCGCGTCCGACCCGTGGCGCGGCGAGGGCTGGCGTCTGCTGGGTGTGGCGTTGTGGTCGGCAAGTCGTTCGACCGAGGCATTGGCGGCGCTGCGGGGACACCGGCGGCGACTCGCCGACGAACTCGGACTGGACCCGGAGCCCGCGCTCGTGGAGTTGGAGCGCGCGATCCTGGCCCAACGGCAGGACGTCCTCGCCGCGCAGGTCGGGGACGGCTCCGGGGTGCGCCCGGCGCAGCTGCCGCGCTCGCCCGACACCTTCACCGCCCGCGAGCCCGAACTCGCCGCGCTCGCCGGGACCGGCCCGCTCACGGTGATCAGCGGCGCGGGCGGGGTCGGCAAGACCACCCTCGCCGTGCGGTGGGCGCACCGCGTCGCCGAACGCTTCCCGGACGGTCAGCTCTTCGCCGACCTGCGCGGCTACGGCCCGGAGGAGGCGCCGGCGGCCGCCGCGGACGTGCTGTTCGGGTTCCTGACCGCGCTCGGGGTCCCGGACCGGCGGGTGCCGGAGGGGGAGGCGGCCCGGGCGGCGCTGTTCCGCAGCGTGCTCGCCGGTCGTCGGGTGCTGGTGGTCCTCGACAACGCGCACGACTCGGCGCAGGTGCGGCCGCTGCTGCCGGGCGAGCCGGGCTGCACGGTCGTGGTGACCGGCCGGACCCGGCTCGACGGGCTCGCCGTGACGGAGGGCGCGCGGGCGCTGCAGCTGGACGGGTTCCACGAGAAGGAGGCCCGGGAGTACCTGCGCGGACGGCTCGGGACGGCCGTCACCGACGCGGACCCGGCGGCCCTGGAGGAGGTCGTGGCGCGCTGCGGCGGGCTCCCGCTGGCCCTCGCGGTCGTCTGCGCCCGCGTCCTCGGCGACGGCGCCCGCTCCCTCACCGCAGTGGCGGCCGAGCTGCGCGAGGAGAGCGGCCTCGACGCCTTCGCGCTGCCCGGCCTCGACCACGACCTGCGGGCCGTCTTCTCCTGGTCGTACCGGCGGCTGCCGCCCGCCGCGGCCGCCCTCTTCCGCCGCCTCGCGCTGCATCCCGGACCGGACGTCACCGTCGCGGTCGCGGTCAGCGCGGCCGGCGACCGGGACCGGCCGGGTACCCGCGCGGCACTGCGGATCCTCCGCGACGCGCACCTGTTGTGGGAACGGCGTAAGGACCGCTACGCGTTCCACGACCTCGTCCGCTCCTACGCGGTCGAACTGGCGCACCGCGAGGACACGGTGGACAGTCGGCACGCGGTAGAACGTCGACTCGTCGAGCACCACCTGCACTCCGCACTGCGCGCGGCCGACGTGTACGTCGCCTACCGGCGCTCCGAGCACATCGCGCCGCCGTCGCCTTCGGTGTGCCCGGAGGAGTTCACCGAACGGGAGGCCGCGCTCGCCTGGATGGCGGCCGAGTACGACAACGCGACGGCGGTGGCCGGCCTCTGCGACGCCCCGCACCTGGAACGCTTCCTGGGCCCGCTGGTGTGGGCGATCGGGCCGTTCCAGCAGGACGTCTGGCTGCTGATCGACGACTCGCTGGCGCTGGCGCGGCGCGCGCTCGCCGTGGCCGAACGCGACGGCGACGCCTGGTGGACCGGCTTCCTTACCTACATCGTCGGCCGCGGCCATCTGCTGGTGAACCGGGTCGACGAGGCCCGCCCGTATCTCGAACGCACCGTCGAGGCCGGCCGCGCCACCGGCGACCCGCTGCGCCTCGCCCACGGCCTGCTGTCGATCGCCGTGTGCATCATCGGCAAGCACCGCATCCCCACCCGCGAACAGGCGTTCGCCGCCTACCCGTACGGCCGGGAGGCGGTGCAGCTGTACCGCGGCGTCGACAACCCCACCGGCCGGATGGGCGTCGCGAACGCCCTGCACCCGGTCGCCTGGTACCACCACTACCTGGGGGACGGCCGGGCGCGGGAACTCTTCGAAGAGGCCGTCACCATCCGGGAGGCCTACAACAATCCGCACGCCGTCGGCAGCGCGGTGCAGGAGTTCGGCCTGTACCACCGCGCGTGCGGCGACACGGCGGCGGCGATCGACGCGTTCGAACGGGCGGTGGAACTCTTCGCCGACGCGCCGGACCTGCGCATCGACCCGCTCGTCGACCTCTACTCGGTGTACGTGGAGGCCGGCGACTCCGTTGCGGCGCAACGGGTCCGGGCGGCGGCGCTGCTCCTGCTGGAGAACGCCCGCCACCCGGAGGTGCCGCGCATCGAGAGGGCCCTGGGCGTGCTCAGCAGTTGAGCGCCTCCGGCTTGCACGGTTCGAGGATCGCGCGGTAGTCGAAGAACCGGGCCGCGGGCTTCTTGCGCACGTGGCCGGTGTCCAGTTCGCGCAGCACCCGGCCCTCCTGCTCGGTGAAGCTCGGGAACTCCTGATAGCCGCCCAGGTACACGCCCTCCGGCGCCTGCTTGTTGGCGACGACGATGTGCAGGTACTCGCCGGTGCGGCTCTGCCACAGCCGGCTCAGCAGGTCCGAGCGGAGATCGGCGTTGACGGCCACCACGTCCACGCCCATCCGGGACAGCACGTGCGCGGTCTCCGGGGGAACCATGTCGACGTCCTGCATCAGTGCCACCCGGCCGTAGTCCCGGTCGACCACCCAGAAGTCGTGCGACAGCCGGGCCGGCGCGATCGCCTCGTAGCGGGCCCGGTGCGTGCGCACGTACGGATAGTCGGTGCCGGTGGAGGTGACGAGGAGGCTCTTCGGTGCGTCGTTCGCCGTCGCGGGGTAGTGCACCAGGACGTCGACGTTGTTGGCACGCGCGTATCGGCGCAGGTTCGTCAGGCCGGCGGCGTCGACGGTGAACCAGTTCGCCGGGAACACCGCCAGGCGCAGCGTCTGGCCGGCCGCCGCCGCGGCGACGCGGGCCTGTTCGGTCGCCTCCAGCGCGGTGGCCCACGGCGTCGTCGTGGGCCCGGGGTCGATCGCGGCGGCCGCGAACCGCCCCGCGGCCGGCTGCCGGAACTGCGTCTGCGTATAGCTTTCCAGCGTGTCCTGCGCCAGCAGCGCGTACATGCCGGGCCGGCGTTCGACCGGGAACGTACGGGTGCGGCGGACCGGGAGTTCGCCGTATCCGATGTCGTCGCTGCGCGCGGAGAGGTCGGCGAGCACCTCTCCGGTGTTGGTGGTGACGACGCTGCGGGAGCCGAAGTCGAAGTTGTACGGGAACGGCGACGGGATCGTGAAACTGTCCTGCGTGAAGGCCGTCGGCTTGACCCCGGCGGTGCCCTCGCCGTACCGGTTGGAGACGATCGTCGAGAAGTCGTTCTCCACGGCGCGCAGCCGCACGAAGTCGGTGTCGATGCCCACGTTGGCCGGTGCCAGCAGCAGGGTGGCGCCGTCGACGGCCGCCGAGCGCGGGTACTGCGAGTAGAACATGTCCGAGCAGATGACCAGCGCGACCCGGCCGTACGGGGTCTCGACGGTGGGGACGGGCGCGTACGTGATCGCGTTGTACGACGACTCGAGGAGATGGTTGCGCTTGCGGTAGACGCTCGCCACCTTCCCCTGCGGGTCGAGCAGCACCGCGACGTTGAAGTACAGGTTCTCCGCCGGGACGTACTGCGGCATCCCGAAGGCGATGTAGGCGTCGTACCGGTCGGCGACCCGGGCGAGCGCGTCGCTGCTGGCACCCGGGATCGTCTCGGCGACGGCGGCGATCTCGCTGCGGCTGAAGAACGAGTAGCCGCTGGTCGCCATCTCGGGCAGCACGATGATCTTCGCGCCGCCCCGGGCCGCCCGTTCGGCCAGGGCGACCAGCTGCGCGCGGTTGCGCGCGACGTCGCCCTCGACCGGGGCGAAGTGCACCGTGGCGACCTTCACCGTGCGGGAACCCGCCACCGGTGCGGCCGCCGCGGCCGGGGACTCGAGGGTCACGGCGCCGGCGGTGACCATCAGGAGAGCGGTCGTGCCGCAGAGCGTCCGGAACGTTCGGCTACGCATCGGTACAGCCTGGCCCGAACCGCCACGGGGGTCACGGGGGATGGGGCATTATTCGATGACTGTGAAAGGAAGGTCGCATGACCGGAGACAACGGCAGGGTGGTCGTCGACATCACGGTCACCGCCGACGGGTACTCGGCCGGGGCGCACCAGACGGAGGAACGCCCGTTCGGCGACGACGGCGGCGACGGCTCGGGTGCCGCGCTGCACGCCTGGATGTTCGACACACCGCAGGAGAACCGCGCCGAGATCGACCTGGTGCTCTCCGGCGCCGCGTTCATCATGGGGCGCAACATGTTCGGCCCGGTGCGCGGCGCCTGGGACCGCCCGTGGAACGGCTGGTGGGGCGCCGACCCGCCGTTTCACGCGCCGGTGTTCGTGCTCACCCACCATGCGCGCGATCCGCAGCCGATGGACGGCGGCACGACGTACCGGTTCGTCACCGACGGGATCGCGGCGGCGCTGTCCCGAGCCCGTGCGGCGGCCGGCGACGGCGACGTGCTGATCATGGGCGGCGCGACCACGATCAACCAGTACCTCGCGGCCGGACTGGTCGACGAGGTGCGGCTGCACGTCGTGCCGTTCACGCTCGGGGCCGGGACGCGGGTGTTCGAGGGCGTTCCCCCGCTGCGGCTCGAACAGGTGTCCGCCCGCGCCGCGACGGGAGTGACGCACCTGGTCTACCGCGTTTTGCCCGGATCCGGTGAGGTGTAGCGGATGGGGAGGGTCAGCGGGCCGTAGACCGCCTCGGTCGGCGGGAGCCAGGTGCCGGGGCCGGCGGCGTGCGGCTCCCGGATCCGCGCGGCGAGCCGGGGGAGCGCCTCGGTCAGTTCGAGGCGGGCGAGCGCGGCACCGAGGCAGAAGTGGATGCCGCCGCCGAAGGTCAGGTGCGCGGTGCGCGGCCGGGTGATGTCCAGGACGTCGGGGCGATCGAAGACCGTCGCGTCGCGGTTGGCGGAGCCGGTGACCGGGAGGACGCAGCTGCCCGCGGGCAGTTCGAGGCCGTTCAGCGCCACGTCGACCTTGGCCACCCGGGGCACCCCGAGCAGCGCAGACGGGCTGTGGCGCACCACCTCCTCGGCGGCGATCGCGGCGAGCTGCGGCCGCGTCGCCAGGAGCCGCCACTGGTCCGGATGCCGCAGGAACGCCGCCATCGCGTTGCCGAGCTGGTGCTGCACCGTCCCCTGGCCGGCCGACATGAGCGTGACGACCATCGCCCGCAGCTCGGCGTCGGTCAGCAGGTCGTCCTCGTCGCGGGCGGCCACCAGGGCGCTGAGCAGATCCTCCCGCGGGGCCGCACGGCGTTCGGCGAGCAGCTCGTCGAGGAACAGCTGTAAATCGCGCAGCGCCGACTCGATCCGCGCGCGGTGCTCCACGACGCTGAACCCGAAGATGAGGCCGACGTCGGAGGTCCACCGCTGCAGCTGCGCCGCCCTGTCCTCGGGGATGCCGACGAACCGGTACAGCACCCGCAGCGCGAACGGCTCCGCGAACGCGGCGACGAAGTCGCACTCCCGCCGCGCCGCCATCGCGTCGAGGAGATCGTCGGCGACCGCAACCACGCTCGCGCGGAAGTCGTTCACCCGCCGCGTGGTGAACGCCCGGTTGACGATGCGGCGGACGCGGGCGTGCGCGGCGCCGTCGGCGTTCAGCAGGAAGCCGCGCATCACCTCGACCAGCGGGCCGTCGGCGATGCCCTGCGCGGCGAGAAAGTCCGCTCCCGGCGTGCGCAGCTCCCGCATGGACAGCAGCGCCTGCACCTCGCGGTAGCGCAACACCGCCGGGCCGATCGCGGTGCCGGCGTACCAGTCCTGCCCGCGCAGGCGCGCCAGTTCGCCGTAGGGATCGGTGTGGAACGCCGGGCCGGACAGGTCGAGATCACCCACGGGCACCACCGTAAGGCGCGGCGGCCGGTGTGCCCCGGTCGTTCCACCGGGAGGGTGAACACGCCCGCCCGCCGCGCCGCGCCTACGCCGCCGGGGTGTCCGGCCAGGGCTGGAACGCGTTCGTCACGCCGCGCAGCGCCGGCCGCAGTTCGGGGTAGTGCCGCAGCAGCACGTCCACCATCGTGGTGTTCTGCACCCACGCCATGCCGAGCGGCGTGTACACGTGCGGCGTGAAGTCCCGGGTGAGGAACCGGTCGCTGTTCAGGCGGCGGGAGGCCATCAGCACGAAGATGCGGAACGCCGTGTCGCTGAACGCGAAGCCGCGCGGGCGCTTCTCGGCGAACATGCCGGTGATGGTGTCGACGCGTTCGATGTCACCGCGGTAGACCCGGTGCAGTTCGGCCGCCACCTCGGGATCACCCGCCAGTTCGGCGAACGTGCGCGCCGGCCGCAGGTGCAGCAGCCGCCGGAACTCGTTGTACCGCGGCACGCCCAGTTCGCGGGTGCGCAGGATGTCGTGCGCGGCCAGGTCCATCAGCTTCCCGTCCGGCCGGCGGAACTCCTGCAGGAAGCGCGGGAAGTTGTGCAGCACGATCGCGCCCGGGTAGGCCGTGCCGAACGAGTAGAACAGGTCCGCCATGGCCACCTCGTCGGTGACGGCCTGGGCGTGCGGGCCGGCCAGTTCGGGGAACGTGGCCGTGCGCAGCAGCCGCCCGTCGGCCGCGGCGCGCAGCGCGTAGTCGTCCGGCACCAGCGGATGCATCCGGTACACGATGCTGAACTCCTCGGTCAGCGTGAACGGCACGCCGTAGTGGTCGGTGCGCGTGCCGGGGATGCCGCTGATCACCTCGCTGTCGCTGATCCGCCCGACGAGCTTGTGCAGCTTCTCGCCGGCCAGTCCCCACCAGTTCGCCCGCAGCGCCAGAACGGTCGTCGGGTGCGCGATGATCGCCGGGGTCCACTCGACGGTGTGGATCCGGGCGGTGAGCGCGGCGTTGATCAGCCGGGCGCGCCGGTACAGCTCGTCGTCGTTCCACCCTGGGTACTCGGCCTTGAGCGCGTCGCAGATGGCGTTGTGCTCGCGGATGAACGCGGTCGTCATCAGGTTGAGGCCGAGCCACCAGCCGGGCACCGTCGCCGGGTTGCGGGCCGGGTCCGCGGGCAGCCGCAGCCGGCCGTCGTCGCCGATGACCAGCTTGCCGTCGCGGCCGGTGCGCCGCTGCTCGTCGCCGGGCGCGCCGGTGCCGTAGATGCTGGAGCCGTCCCACCAGTGCGTCTCGGTGTTGAGGTAGGTGGGCGGCGCGGTGCCGCCGGCCGGCCGGCTCGGGTCGGCGACGGTCTTGAGGATCGTCATCGGGCGTTCCGGCCACGGGTCGCCGTCGGCGAGCGGCACCTCCCAGCGCTGGGCCGGGTCGCCCTGGCCGTGGCTGAACCAGTCCTTGACCATGAACTGGATCCACGCCGTCGCGAGCACGTTGACCGACGTCGCCGGGACGAACCGGCGCCGGGTCATCAGGTCCAGGCTGACCTCGCGCGGCGACGGGGTCAGCATCGCCGCCTCGGGCTCGCGGTGGGTCGCCGCGATCGGCACGTTCCGGCCGAAGCGCGTGTTCGCCATACCCATCGAGGGAACGTCCGGATCGTTGCGCGAGCCGTCGGGCGTGCGCGCCGTCAACCACTCCCGGTCCGGCCCGGCCGGGTCGAGGTCGGGCAGCCCGCCGGTGTCGTGCAGGTTGCGCTGGCGCAGGACGTTGCGCACGCCGACCAGCACGGCCAGGCCGAGCGGCGTGGGCAGCCGGTCCCAGCCGACCCACCGGTCGAGCAGCGCGGACGCGCCGTTGTACAGCCGCCACGGCAGCGTGTCGCGGTAGCGGGCGGCGGGCGCTCCCTCGGGTTCGGCCCCCGCGGCGGCGCGGGACCCGGCGGCCGACACCCGATCGCGGACGACGATCGCGGCGAGCGCCGCGGTCGCGCTGACGGCGATCAGTGTGCCGGCCCGACGTGGCCTGGAACTGCTCATGTCCGTTTCCCCCTTGACGACGGTGTCGGCTGTTCGGGGCCCCCGGGCTTGCCGGTCGGCACGGGCCGTCCGGGCACCCAGGGCCTCCTCCGGGAGCCCCTGCGCGGCGGGCCGGTCGCAGCCGCGGGCGCGGGCTCGTCCGTCATCGCCTCGAGCATCTGCGTGGTGGAGTCGTGGCCCAGCGCCCGGTAGGCCTCCAACTGTTCGCCACCGTAGAGCTGGTGCACGGTGGCGTCGCACGGAAAGTCGGGAAACCGCCGCGCGTAGGCGCGCACGTCCCACGGGCTGCGTTCGGTCACGCCGAGCTTGGTGACCCAGAGCGTGGCGTCGGCGTCCCGGTCGCGGTCGACGGGCGGGTACCAGACCTTCCCGCGCACGTAGGGCCGCTCGACGAACTGGCGGTCGACCGGCTTCATGCTCGCCGGGTCGATCTCGACGTGGACGCCGAGTTCGCTGCGGGCCAGGGCGAGCGCGCCGCCGATGGTGCTCCACCGGTCGACCGGATCGCCGCTGCCGTCGAACGCCAGGATCGTCTCCGGGCGCCGGCGCAGCGCCTCGACCAGACCGAGGTTGTCGTAGTGCCCGCCGTCGGTGACGTACAGCCAGCGCGAGCGCAGGTTGGTGTGCCCGGCCGCCTCCATCAGCAGGCGCCACGGCCCCGGCTGGCGCCACTGCTCCACCAGCCCGCGCAGCCACTTCGCCGATCGCGGGTACCGGCGGGCCAGCCGGCACCGTCCTTTGTAGACGGTCCGGTGCCAGCGGGCCGCCGCCGCGCGCCGCCGGGCGATCCGTTCCCGCCGCAGGACCTCGGCGCGCCGCCACCGGACGATCAGCGCACGCATGCCCGCCGTCGTCGGGTGCCGCCGGGCGACCAGCCGGTGCCAGCGGCCGCGCGGTCCCCTCGGCCGGTGCGGCTGCGGTCCCGGCCGCGAGCGGTACATCGGATTGGGCAGCCACAGGCCGAGGCGGATGTTCGCGACGGCGAGCAGGAGCCGCTGCGAGGGCCGCGTCATCCGGCCGGCGAGCGGCGACACGGCCGCACCGGAGACGGCCACGGCCGCCGGCAGCGTGACCCGCCGGGCGCCGGCCGCGCGTTCGTACCGCCTTACGCTCAGCCGGCCCGCGCGGGAGCGGCCGAGGCGGTCGAGCAGGTTCGGCGGTTCGGCCAGGCCGATGTCGGTCGGCGTGAACGTGAACGGCACGCAGCCGCGTCCCGGCGGCACCGACTGGTCGGTGATGTTCGCCGCGGCGCAGACGATGAGTTCCGGGCCGTCGTCCGGTCCCTTCCGACGCACCTGCGACAGCGACAGCGGACGTTCGTAGGGGACGGGCTTGGCGACGGTGCGGCCGTCCCGGCGTTCCCGTCGGACCAGGTAGGCGCTCGCGAGTTGCTCGCGGTAGTAGGGGTGCAGGCTGTTTCGATTGATATCGGTGAACGTCTTCAGTGCCGCGAACAGCAGGAGCGCGTAAGCGCACTTGAGCAGTTCGGCCCGGCCCGCACCGGCGCTCGCCGCGTCGCTCATCCACCGGGCGGCCAACAGCAGGACGAACAGCACCACGAGCCCACTGCCGGTCCAGGCGAGCACACGCCGTTCGACCGAGTAGAAGGCCTGCCGGAGGGGGCCCGGCGGCGCGCCCTCGGCCGTGCGGGGTCGCAACCCGGCCGCGAGACCACCGGCCTGGCGGATCAGCCGGCGGATCACCATGACCAGCGCGGTGGCGAACCCCAACAGTCCGGTCAGGTCCCACGTCGTGGCGGGCCGGGCGTTGCGGGCGGCCTCCGTCGCCTCGGCGGCCGCGTCCTCGGGTTCCTTCGGCAGCACGCCGCAGGCACCCGTCTTCTCGAATGCGTCGGCCGCCTGCCGGCAGTCCTCCGGGGTGGCGAAGCCGAGCGCGGTGACGACCCGCGCGGTGGTCGGGTCGGGCAGGTTGCCCAGCGCCAGCTTCTGCAGCCCGACGGTCGCGGCGGGCAGCGCGAGCAGCAGCAGCGCCACGACGGCGCCGACCGCCATCAACGACGTCCCCGACGTGCGCAGGAAGTCGACGATCCGCTGCCGCGGCTGGCCGTAGGCGGGGATCACCTTCTCCACCAGCAGGACGAACACGCCGACGGCGAACGGCACCGCCGCAGCCAGCCGCCACTGCGGCGGGAGGTCCAGCCGCACGTCCCCGTCGGGCTCGCGCAGCACGTGGTTGCCGTCGGCCAGCCAACCGATCACGCGGGCGGCGAGGAACACGAAGACGAGCAGCGCGCTCAGGTTGGCGAACAGGCCGAACAGCACCCACACCAGACCGCGCACGGTCGTCGCCAACCGCGGGAAGAGGTAGTTGCTGCGGTTGCGCAGATGACGTTCCTCGGCCGAGCCCGGGGAGAACGCGTAGTCGGGCTCGCGCGGCCGCTCTACCCCGCGCTCGCCCGGCGCGGCGGGGCCGTGGTGCACGGTAGCGAAACCGGCCGCCATGTACGAACCGCCGGAGACGGCCGAGACGAATCTCGCCTGCCGGTAGAGGCCGGCGGCCGACAAGGCCTGCAGCGCCCCGAGATTGAACGCCGCCGACCGGATGCCGCCGCCCGAGCAGCAGATCCCGATGCCCTCCGGCCGCGGCACCGGCTTCGCGTCCGTCCCGGTCGCCGGGGTCGGCGCGGACAGCGGGCCGCCGGCCGGCTGACCGACCGGGGTGGCCCACTCCGCCGTGGTGTCCACGATCGGCGGCGCCGAACGGAACGGCCACCGCCGGCTCATCGCCGGGCTCCCGCGGTCGCGGGACGTGCGGTCGAGGCGCGGTCGGCCAGGATCGCCTCGGCCGCCTTCTCCGCCGCCATGTAGATCGCGGTCGCGATGAAGTAGCCGGGGATGCGCGGGAACACCGAGGCGTCCACCACCCGCAGCCCTTTCGTGCCCCGCACCCGGAACCGGCTGTCCAGCACGGCCGCCGGGTCGTCCGCCCGGCCCATCCGGCAGGTGCCGCACGCGTGGTGCCCCCACGCCCGGTCCCGCACGAACGCCCGCAACGCCGCCCGGTCGTCGAACCCGGGCCCGGGCACCAGTTCCCGATGGCGCACGCCCCACCGCCGCGTGATGCCGCGCACGAACTCGATCCCGCGCACCACCGCGTCCAGGTCCTCGCCCCGCGCGTCGCTGCCCTCGTCGAAGGAGTGGAACGTGATCTCCGGAACGTCGCGCGGATCGGCCGAACGCAGCCGCACCCGGCCGGCGTCGTTGACCGTGCGCGCCTTGAGAACGGCCCACGTGAACACGTTGCGCTGCTGCTCCAACCCGTCGGACCAGCCCGGGTAGTAGCCGGTGAAGCGGGCCGGCAGCCCGAAGACGAACAGGTCCGGCACCGGCTGACGGCGGCTCGACCGGCGGGTGATGCCGAGCACGACCCCGTTGCCGGCGTACACGCCGCGGCCGCTTTCCCGCCACTCCCGCAGGCCGGGATCCGGCTCCTCGCCCGGGCCCGGCGCCCGGAACGTCAATCCGGAAAGCAGCGCGAAGTCGTCGTCGACCTCGGACACGACTCCCACCTCGTAGCGGTCCTGCAGGTTGCGGCCGACGCCGGGCAGCGGCACCCGCAGGGGGATCCCGTGGCGCGCCAACTCCTCGGCCGGGCCGATGCCGGAGAGCATCAGCAGCTGCGGGGTGTTGAACGCGCCGCCGGCCAGGATCACCTCGTGGCGGGCGGTGACGGTGCCGTGCCCCGTGGCAGGCCGCGCGCCGGCGGCCGGGTCGGCGCGGTACAGGTGGGCGCCTTCCAGGTACTCGACGCCGACGGCCCGGTCCCCGTCGAACGTCACCCGGGTGGCCAGGCAGCCGGTGCGGATCGTGAGCCGGTGGCGTTCGGCCGCCGCCAGCAGCGCCTCGCGGGTGCCGTTGCGGCGGCCCCGCGTGACGGCGAGGGGCGTCAGCCACAGGCCCTCGGGCGCCTTGCGCAGCACCCGCCAGTCGTTCGGGTCGAGGTAACGGCCGAAGCGCTCCAGCCGGCGCAGCGGGCGGCCGAGGCTGCGGCGCAGTTCGGACTCCACGGCGCCGACGACGATCCGCAGCAGTTGCTTGTCGCGCAGCAACAACGTCGGGTCGGGCAGCGTGGTGCGCAGCCACCCGTCATGGCCGTGGCGGCCACGGTCCACGTACCGGTCCGAGACGAACGGCACCACCGACAGGAGGCGGGCGAACAGGCGGTTGCGCGGCAGCGGGCGGGGTCGCGGGACGTAGCCGCACTTCTCGAGGCGTTGGAAATGGCGCCGCATGCGCACGCCGCGCCAGGAGGCGTCGCCGGTCGCCTCGGCGATGCGGTCCCAGTCCGCGTTCGGCGGGCACACCGTGATCATCGCGTTGTGGGCCGTGCAGCCGCCGAGCGTGCCGGCGCGCGGATAGAGAACGCCGTCCCGCCCGGCCACGTATTTGTCGTCCCGGCGTTGACGGGTGTCGTCGGCGTAGTGTCTGACGAAATAGTTCCAGCTGTACAAGGGATTCTCGGTGGAACGGGCGTGGAAACCGGGCACCCGGTAATCCGCGTCCTCGTCGTCGGTGCCCGCCTCGATCAGCAGCACGGACGCGCCGGCCTCGGCCAGCCGTAGCGCCACGGGACCGCCGCCCGCGCCCGATCCGACGACGATGTAGTCGTATTCCTCGCACCCGTTCGTGGTCATGGCGCGGGGCCCGTCAACGCTTCGCCGTGCGGGCGGCCGCGATGGCGAGGGCGGTGTTCAGGGCGGAGATCGCGACCAGCGTCGCCGCCATGGGCACCGGCAGCGCCCGCCGGACCGGCTCGTGCGGCGGCCGCAGCAGCAGCAACGCCGCGTTGAGCGTGTCGACGCCGTGGATGAGCGGGGCCTGCTCCAGCGCCCGGCTCCGCCGTTCGCCGCCGGCCAGCAGGTCGAACGCCAGCAGGACCGTGCGCACGCCGAAGAGCCGGAACGCGTACAGCACCGCCGGGGACACCTCCCGCTCGCCGGTGATGCGGCGGTTGAGCAGATGCGGGGCGGCCAGGGCGGCGGCGCCGTTGACGAATCGGATGGCCGCGAGCGCGATACGCGCCCCGTCGCCGGTGAAAACGTTCACGGGACCCCCCTTTTCCGAGCCGCTTTCGCAAACGACGATAGGCCCGGAATGCCGCTAATGCGGGGGAAGAATTTTCCTGCTATGTCGCCTTGGCGACAGGCGCACGCGCGACACAGGTCTGAGAGGACGCTCGACCGGCCACCACCCGCCGCTCGATTTCCGCCGCCACGGTCAGCGCGCCGCGCGGGTGAACGTGTAGCCGGCGTGGTGCAGCACCTCGCCGTCGAACCGCCCGTACGCCCAGAAACCGAGGTCGTCGCGGTACACGATCCGGTCGCCGGTGATCCGGAACGCGCCCCGGTAGGCGTGCCGCCGCCCGCCCCTGGTCTCGTCGTAACGGCCGTCGGCGGTCAGCTCCTGATGTATGTGGCCGGTCGCGTCGATCCACACGCCCAGCCGCGGCGGGGGCGACGACGGCGCCGCCGGCACGAACGACGCGCGCGCCACGCCGTCGACCAGGATCGTGCGGGCCTGCTCCGGCCACCAGATCACCCGCTCGAACGCGCGGCCGTCGGCCGGCACCACCGCGAACGTGGCCGGGTTCCCGGGCACCAGCGGGCTGACCGACGCGTCGAAGACCGGCACGATCGCCGACCCGGTGCAGTCCATGACGGCCGCGTGGTCGCGCGGAAGGGCCGGCCCGACGGCGGCGATCGTGGCGCCGGCGGTCAGCACGTCCGTGCCGTTCAGGGTGCCGAGCGCCGGATCCAGCGTGTGCACGGTGGCGTTGACGAAGAGCATGGGCACCAGCTTCGGCGGCCCGGGCCGGCGCAACCAGGCCGTGTCGCACCCTGGTTCGCCGGGTGTGCGGCGTGTGCAAGTCGCGGGCAAGTGCGTCCCGCGACACTGGCGGCGCACGATCCCACCGGTCCGCCTGGAGGCCCCGCAGTGCCCGTGAGCAGCCTGCTCTTCGATCCGCTCGGGCCGTTGGAGGTGTGGCGCGACGGGCGTTGCGTCGACCTCGGCCCGCCGCAGCGGCGGCTGCTCCTGCTGCGCCTGTTGCTGGCGGAGCGGCGGCCGGTGCCGTTCGACCGGCTGCACGAGGACCTGTGGGCCGGCCGGCCGCCGCCGGGTGCCGCCGCGTCGGTGCACGCGCACGTCAGCCGGCTGCGGGCCGCGCTGGAGCCGGCCGGATCCGCGTCCCGCGTCCTGGTGCGCGACCGTTGCGGATACGCGCTGCTCGCGGACGCCTCGGCGGTGACCTCCGCCCGGTTCGAGACCTCGGTCGAACGGACGCGTCGCCTGCTCGCCGCGGGCCGGGCCGGCGCGGCGCGGCGCGAGATCGAGCGGGCGATGCGCTGGTGGCGCGGGCCGGCGCTGGCCGACGCGGCGGATGCGCCGTTCGCGCGGGCGGCGGCGGTGCGGCTGGACGAGGCGCGGCTGGCCGGGCACGAGCTGCGCGTGGCCGTGCTGCTGGCCGACGGTGACGCCGCCGGCGCCGTGACCGCCGCGCGTGCCCTGATCGTGGCGCAGCCGTTGCGGGAATCGGCCTGGCTGCTGCTGATCCGCGCGCTGTACCTGAGCGGCCGGCCCGCCGAGGCGTTGCGCGAGTACGAGCGGATCCGGGCCGCGCTCGCCGAGGAGCTCGGCACCGAACCCGGCCCCGCGCTGCGCGAGCTGCATCTGGCGGTGCTGCGACACGACACGCCCGCCATCGGTGGCGTCACGGCGCCGCACCCGCGGGACGTCGCCGGGCCGGTGCTGGTCGGTCGGGACGACGCGCGCGCCGCGCTCGACCGGGTGCTGGTTTCCGCGGCCGGTGGGCGGTCGTCGTGGGCGATCGTCTCCGGGTCCGCCGGCGCCGGTAAGACAGCTCTGGTCGAACGTGTCGCAGCCGACGCGTCCCGCGACGGCTGGCGGGTCGCGTTCACCCGCCCGGTCGGCGCGGCAGGGGAAGGGTGGCGCGCCGGGCCGCTGCTCGACGGGCCCGGTTCCGGCGACGCGTGCGGACTCCTCGCGGAGCGGCTCGGCGGTCGGCCGACGCTCTGGATCGTCGAGGATCTCCAGTGGGCGGACGCCGCGGCGCGGGCACTTCTGGCGCACGTCGCCACCGGCCTGCGGGACGTGCCGCTGGCGGTGTTCTGCACCGTTCGGGACGCGGACCGGCCGCCCCTGGCGGAGCTGACGGTGCTGCTCGCGCGGCTCGGTGCCGCGCGGGTGACCCTCGGACCGCTCTCCGCCCGCCACGTCGAACGCCTCCTGCGCACCCGCGCCGACCGGCCGCCCCGGCACGGCACCCCGCCCGGCGTGTCCCTCGCGGCGACCGAACTGCACCGGCGCAGCGGCGGCAACCCGTTCTACCTCAACGAGTTGCTGACGCTGCCGGAGGCGCGGCGGTGGGGCCCGGGTGCGGCGGTGCCACCCGGCGCACTGAGCGTGCTGCGGGCCGAACTGCGCGCGCTGCCGGCCCCGGCGCGGGAGATCCTCTCCGTCGCCGCGGCGCAGAGCGGCCACAGCGGACGGTTCGACCCGGGGGCCGTCGCAAGCGCGGCGGGACTGCCGCTCGACGTGGTTCACGCGCGGCTCGGACCCGCGCTCGACGCCGGCCTGGTCCACGCCCCGAACGGCTACCGCTTCGCCGCCGGCCTGATCGCCGAGGTCCTGCTCGGCGACTGAACCCCGTGCTCGCGGCCCGCGGAGTGCGAGTCAGAGACGACGATCCCGGCCTTGGCGACCCAGTAAGCTGGCACTCCACGAACAGCGGCAATGGCTGCGCACGAGCGCGAATTCATGGAGGACTCGTCGGTGTACTTGCATCGCCTGCGCATCCGGGGAGTGCGAGGATTCCACGGGTCCCGTGTCGTCGATCTGCGTTTCGAGCGGAACGACCACGATGACGCCTTCGAACGCTATCCCGGGTTTTACGTAATAGCCGGGCGCAACGGGGCGGGAAAGACAACCCTCCTTCGCGCCGCGGCTACCGCACTCGCGGGTCCCGAGGTCGCCAACAGCCTGTCCGAAGGTGAACGCGACTGGATCAGTCATGGGCAGCCGGTCGCGACGGTCAACGCGGAAGTTGTGCGCGACTTTTCCGAAATCAACCTCGGTGCGGGTCGCCCCTCCGAGGTCTTTTCCGCCGCGCTCAGGTGGGAGCAGACCGAGGGGGCGAGGGCACGACCGCAGGCCGATACGCACCGCGACCTCGGCGGGAAAATGGCCGAACGATCGCTGTGGTCCCCGAAACCGACCGGCTGGTTCGCCGCGGGTTACGGCCCGTTCCGGCGCCTGGCCGGTACGAGTGGCGAGGTCGCGCGGTTGATGGCCGGAGACTGGACCGCGGCGCGTTTCGCGACGCTGTTCCGTGAAGAGGCTTCGCTCGCGGAGACTGTGCAGTGGCTTCAGCAGGTGAACTATCGCGCCCGGTCCGGCCGCGCGAGCTTTGCCGAGCTGGAGAACCTTGTCATCCGACTTCTCAACGACGGCCTGTTTCCGGACGGCTTTTCGGTCGATCGCGTGGATCCGGACGGGCTCTGGATCACCAGAGACTCGAGTCCACCCGTCCGGATCGATGAGATGAGCGACGGATACCGCACCGTCACGGCGTTGGTGACCGACATCGTCCGCCAGGTCAACGAATGCTTCGACGGGAAAATCGAGTGGTCCGATGACGGTCGGCCCATCATTCACACGTCCGGGACCGTGCTGATCGACGAGATCGATGTGCACCTGCACGTGTCCTGGCAGAAGCGCATCGCCCCCTGGTTGTTGGAACACTTTCCCTATATCCAGTTCATCGTCACGAGTCACAGCCCTTACATCTGCCAGAGCGCGACTCCGGGCGGTCTGATCCAGCTTCCCGGGCCTGAGGACGACTTCCCGCCACGTGTCGCCGACGAAGACCTTTTCCGGCGGGTCGTGAACGGGAGCGGCGACGACGCGGTTCTGACGGAACTTTTCGGGCTGGACTCGCCGTACTCCGAACGCGTCGACGAACTCCGGGCGGCTCTCACCCGACTGGAGCGGCTCGCCATCCGCGGTAACGCACGTCCGGAGGACCTCGCACAACTGGCGGAGCTGTCTGAGACTCTCTCGCCGTCGCCCGGCAGCCGGGTTCGCGACGTGTTGGGGGACGAGGTTTGATTCCGATCACGCGTGGGCCCCTTCCCGCGCAGATCTCCGCCAGATTGGTGGACAGGACCGCGAGGATCGCGGCCAGTACGACTCCTCGGAAGACGGCCCGGGCAAGCTGGAGCGGCGCCACCGGCACACGTCGACGCCTCAAGACACAACTCCTGGCAATGTGCGCTCGCCCAGCCTTCTGCATGTACTGCTATGAGAGTCGGGGCACGGACGTCGACCACTTCGTGCCGATAGCCCGCGATCCGATGACGACCTTCGAGTGGAATAACCACATCCTCGCGTGCGGCTACTGCAATCAACAGGCGAAGAAGGAGAAGTTCCCGCTCGATCCGGTGGGGAACCCGCTCCTGTTGGACCCGAGTGTGGACGACTCGGCCGATCACATGACGCTCGCCAGTACGGGGCACTTCATCGACCTCACGCCGCAGGGCCGCGAAACCATCGACCTGCTCCGGCTCAATGCCCGCAGCGCACTGGTCGAGGCGCGGTATCGGTCATGGCGCGGCGTGATCCGCGTTTTCGCGAACGCGGAGCGGGAGGGCCGTCCGATCGACGCCGAGGACCTGGAAGACCTGCGGTTTCTGCCGGTTGTCGATGCCTTCCACCATTTCGCGCACGACGTCTCCGCCGACCGCCTCGTGCACAAGGCCGTCGCACCGGCGCTGGCTCGTCATGCGCGACAGCACCTGTCCGTACTGAGGTCGGTTTTTCCGGACTGTGGTCTGTAATGCCGGTAGGGCACGAAGACGATGCGTTCGTACCCCGCGCGGTAGTTGGGACTACCAACCATGCCGTCTAGAGTGTCGGCATGACCTCGGACGCCGTCGTGGAGGCGCTGGTGCGCAGCTCGTGGCGGGTGATGGGCGTGCTGACCCGCATCGGTGCGGAGAACGACCTGTCGCTCACGCAGCTGCGCGTGTTCGGCATCCTCGTCGACCGGCGGCTGCGGATGACCGAGCTCGCCGACTACCTGGGACTGGACAAGTCGTCCATGTCCGGCCTCGTCGACCGCGCCGAACGCCGTGGCCTGCTGGCCCGCGGCAAGAACCCCGACGACCGGCGGGCCGTCGACGTGTACCTGACCCCGGCCGGCCTCGCGCTCATGGAACGCCTGCTGGAGGAGGGTCGCCGGGCGCTGGCCCCGGCGACCGACCGTCTCGACGCGAAGCAGTCCGCTCAGTTAGTGGATCTGCTGGAAATACTGCTCGGGGAGTGACGGGCGGAGACCGTCCACTGTGGACGGGCTCCGGTCAGGTGGCCACCTTCCGCCAGCGGCCGGGGCCACCCATCCAGGCGCCGGCGAGGATCTCCGCTGACTGGCGGCCGGGGCAGCGGTGCACCCTCGACCGGCCGTTGTTACCGCCGGCGACCGCCTCAACCTCCCACATCTGGCCGTCGCTGCGGATGAAGACGTCGCGTCGGCCGCGGGGCGTGCGGTCGCCGTTCCACCAGTGGGTCTCGAGTCTCACCCACCGAACGTATAGCACCGGTCCGGCGGCCGCGGATGGGGTTACCGGGCGAACTTGTGGAGAAGAGAGGAGAATGGCCCCGTACGCTACGGTAGGCGTTCCTCAGGGTCACTCGACGTGACTCTTGATCTCTTCCGCGTGTGGCCCGGTATCCAGGGCGGCGCGTCCGCCGCAACTCCGAACGAACGGAGCACGCCCTTGCCCGGGGTACCCGCAGCCGCCCTGACCCCCTACGTGGCACTCGGCACCGGTGAGGTGGACGCGTTACGGCTCGAACGCGTCGACTTCGTGCCGGAGGTCGGTTTGTACCTCGCCGAGGACTCCGTGGTGCTGCGCGCCCGATTGGAGTCGCGGTTCGGGTCGATGGCCGCGTCGTTCTGGTCCACGGCGTGGGCCGGCGGCCAGGTGCTGGCCCGGTACGTGCTCGACCACCCGGACGTGGTCGCCGGGCGGCGCGTGCTCGACGTGGCCTCGGGCTCGGGACTGGTGGCGATCGCGGCCGCACTGGCCGGTGCCGCACGGGTCACCGCCAACGACATCGACCCGCTGGCGCTGGCGGCCGTCGAGCTGAACGCCGCGGCCAACGGGGTGGTCGTCGGGGGATCCACCGACGACCTGCTCGGCGGTGACGGCGGCGACGCCGAGGTGGTGCTCGCCGGGGACGCGTTCTACAGCACCGGGCTCGCCGTGCGCATGTCGGAGTTTCTCCACCGGTGCGCCGCACGCGGGGCGCGCGTCCTGGTGGGCGAGCCGGGGCGCGGCCACGTTCCACCCGGTTCCATGGAGATCGTGAAGACCTACACCGCCCACGGCCTGGGCGCCCCCGAGGACGCCGGGATCACCGAGGTGACGGTCCTGCGACCGGCCGGGCGGCCGAGCTGACGGAGTCCGTCGGCCGCCCGGATCGGGATGTACTAGATCGTGCGGATGTTCGCGGCCTGGGGGCCCTTGGCGCCCGGCGTGATGTCGAACTCCACGCGCTGGTTGTCCTCAAGGGTGCGGTACCCGTTGGACTGGATGGCCGAGAAGTGCGCGAACACGTCCTCCCCACCACCGTCGGGCGTGATGAAGCCGAAGCCCTTTTCCGCGTTGAACCACTTCACCGTGCCAACAGCCATGTCTTCTCCTCAAAAGCGCGGAAAACAAAGAAGCGCCCGGCGGGTCAGATGCCCACCAGACGCTACTCAAGTCCGCGGAAACCAAACTGCAACAGGCGAAACGGTAGCACAGCACGTCGGATTTCACCGAGCCGCACCGACGTTCACCTTCGCGGATGGTGACCGCGTGATTTCGAGTCGCTACGGTGCGGCGGGACGGCACGCCGCGGCGTGTGATCGTTGTCGCTCGCCGCTGTCCGCAGCAGCGTGGAAGACTCAGTGGCAATACCCACCAAGCGCTGGCGGGATCGGTGAAATTCCGAACCGGCGGTGACCGGCCGAGCGATCGGCCGCAGCCCGCGACCCGGCCGAAGCCATCGGCCGGTGGACCTGGTGAGAATCCAGGGCCGACGGTGAGAGTCCGGATGGGAGCGACGGCGCGCGGGCATTGTTCGGGCTGCGGCGCTGCCGTGTCCCGTCCCGCGCCTTACGTAGGAGTGGGACATGCTGGACTCGATCGAACGGGCCATCCAGGACATCGCCGCCGGTAAGGCCGTTGTCGTCGTCGACGATGCCGACCGGGAGAACGAGGGCGATCTCGTCTTCGCCGCCGACCTCGTGCGACCCGACCTGGTGGCGTTCATGATGACGTGGTGCCGGGGACTCATCTGCGTGCCGATGGAGGGCCCGGCCCTCGACCGGTTGCACGTCGGGGACATGGTCGCCACCAACACCGAACGGCACACCACCGCGTTCACCGTCTCGGTCGACGCGCGCGAGGGCATCACCACCGGCATCTCGGCCGCTGACCGGGCGCACACCATCCGCCTGCTCGCCGACGCGCGCACGGCGCCGGCCGACCTGGTGCGCCCGGGGCACGTGTTCCCGTTGCGGGCGAAGCCCGGCGGAGTGCTCAGCCGGCCGGGACACACCGAGGCGGCCGTCGACCTGGCCCGCCTGGCGGGGCTCACCCCCGCCGGGGTCATCTGCGAGATCGCCGGCGACGACGGGGAGATGCTGCGGCTGCCGCAGCTGACGGAGTTCGCGCACCGGCACGATCTGGCGATCGTGTCCATCGAGGATCTCATCGCGTACCGGCTGCTGGCGTCGCAGGCCCGCGACCGTCCACTGTCGACGGTCGCGGCCTGAGTCGCGGTGCGTTGGACACCCGACGGGACGCTTCGGCGGGCCCTCTGGATCGGCGGCGGGCAGTGGGCGGGCAAGACCACGGTCGGCGCGATTCTCACCGGCCGGTACGGCCTCACCCACTACCACTGCGACTACCACGACTCCCGCTCGCGCGAGGACCGGCGGTTCGCCGCACGCGTGCGACGCGGCGAACCGCCGACGGACTGGTCGGAGTACTGGACCGGGCTGTCGGCCCGGGAGATGGCCGACCGCGCGCTCGACGACTGCGCCGAGGCGTTCCCGTGGGTGCTGGACGACCTGCGGGCGCTGGTGTCGCCGCACCCGATCCTGGCCGACGGCTGGAACCTGCGGCCCGACCTCGTCGCGACCGTCGCCGACGACCTGCGCCGCATGGTGGTGCTGGTGCCCACCGAGGAGTGGCGCCGGCATCAGGCGGCGACGCTTCCGCGCGCCGCCGCGTTCGGCGCCGACCTGCCCGATCCCGCCGCGGCGCGGCGCAAGCGCCTGGAGCGGGACCGCATCCTCGCCGCGGACGCCGCCGAGCGGGCCCGCGCCCTGGGCGTTCGGGTGATCGAGGTGGACGGGAGCCGGGACGCCGGAGCCGTCGCGGACGAGGTCGCCGACCGGTTCGGCGCCGTCATGTCCGCCTGATCCGCCGCAGTCCGTAGCCGGCCAGCAGCGCGCCGAGCCCGAGAAAGATCGACAGTTCTGTCCACTGGAACGTCCAATAGCGCGCGGCCGGCTGGTACGTGTAGCTGAAATGCAGGTCCTGTTCGGCGATGCACGCCATGCCGGCCTCCGGGCCGCCCCGGTCGCACGCGCGCGACTGCTGCTGGGTGTACGGCGTGCCGTCGGCGTTGAACACCCGGGCGGTCGTCGTCAGCGACCAGGCGCCCGGCATGGTGTAGCCGTCGATGCGCGCGCCGTCGGGCCCGAAGCCCATGAAGTCGGCCCGGGAGATCGCCTCGGCGTCGAGCCGCACGGTGCCGGTGACCGGCGTCATCAGGTGCGACCGCAGCACGGTCGGCATGAGCACCTGCACCACCACGAACGCCGCGAGCGTCACCGCCATCGCCGGCAGCGTGCGGCGCACCAGCAGCCCGACCACCACGCCGAGAACGAACGCGAAGACGGCGTACCCGACCGGCGCCACATTGCGCGAGGCGAACGTCAGCGCCTGGAAGCGTTCGCCGATGAGCTGGTCGTAGCGGCTGGCGCTCCAGGTCAGCAGCAGGCTGAAGAGCCCGCTGACGGCCACGCCGGCCAGCGCGAGGAACGTCAGTTTGACCGCCAGCCAGCGGGTGCGCGTGACGCTCTGGTTCCACACCATGCGGTCGGTCTTCTCCTCCAGTTCGCGGGTGATCAGCGGCGCGCCCCAGAACGCCCCGATCAGCGCCGGAACGCCCAGCAGCAGCGCGCCGACCAGCGCGACCTGCGTGCCGTACGCCTCGTCGAAGTCCCGGCGGGCACCGGTGCAGTCGGCGGGCAGGCAGTCGACGATGTCGGCGTCGTAGGTGGCGCGCATCCGCAGGCCGAGGACGACCAGGTAGATCGCGAGCACGGCCAGCCCGGCGACGGCGACCACCGCCTGCGTCCGGAACTGCCGCCAGGTCAACCAGATCATCGCTCTGCCTCCGGGAGATGCCGGCCCTCCGGGGAACGCCGGGCCTCGGGGGAAATCAGGGCTCGGGTCATGTAGGCGAGGCCGAGATCCTCCAGGTCGGCGTGCTCCGCGCCGGGCAGCGGTGCGGCGCTGCGCACGATCGCGACGGGTTCGCGGCCGCTGTCGTCGGCGTGGATGACGTCCGCGCCCGGGGGCAGGTCCCGCGGCGCGGCGAACCGGTAGTGCGTCGCCAGCAGGTCGGAGACGTCGCCGGCCAACTGCACCCGCGACGCGGCCAGCACGACCAGGTGGTCGCAGACCCGTTCCAGGTCGCCGAGCAGGTGCGAGGAGAGCACCACGCTGACGCCCAGTTCGGCGACGAACTCCCGCAGGTCGCGCAGGAAAGCGGTGCGCGCCAGGGGATCCAGCGACGCCACCGGTTCGTCGAGGACCAGCAGTTCGGCGCGTTTGGCGGCGGCCACGGTCAGGGCCAGCTGCGCCCGCTGACCGCCGGAGAGCCGGCCGGCCTTCTGCGCCGGGTCGAGGCCGAGCCGTTCGACGCGTCCCTGTGCCAGTCGCATGTCCCAGCGGGGGTTCAGCCGGGCGCCGAGGCGCAGGTGGTCGGCGACCGACAGGCCGGAGTAGACGGGCGCGTCCTGCGCCACGAAACCGACCCGGGCCAGTTGTGCGGCTCCCGCGCCCGGGCGGTTGCCCAGCACGGCGATGCTTCCGGCGCTCGGCGCGATCAGGCCGCAGGTCAGCCCGAGCAGCGTGGACTTGCCCGCGCCGTTCGGGCCCACCAGGCCGACGACCCGCCCGGCCGGTATGCGCAGGGTGCAGTCGGTCAGGGCCGTGGTGCGGCCGTAGCGTTTGCCGAGCCGTTCCGTCTCGATGATCGGAGTGGTCATGCGGAACAGTTGTAGGGAACGGGCGGTCACAACAGGGTCCGCGCCGTTGTGACCCGGGTGTGACGGGGTGGCCGCTAACCTCGTTCGATGAGAGTGCTGGTGGTCGAGGACCAGGCGGAACTGGCCGACTCGGTGGCGCGGGTCCTGCGCCGGGAGGGCATGGCCGTCGACGTCTCCTACGACGGCGCGGCGGCGCTGGAACGCACCGAGCTCGTCGACTACGACGTCATCGTCCTGGACCGCGACCTGCCCGGCGTGCACGGCGACGACGTGTGCCGCGCCCTGGTCGCCCGCGAGGCACCGAGCCGCGTGCTGATGCTGACGGCGTCCGGCACCGTGGCCGAACGGGTCGACGGGCTCGCTCTCGGCGCCGACGACTACCTGCCGAAACCGTTCGCGTATGCCGAACTGGTCGCCCGGATCCGCGCGGTCGGCCGGCGCACCACGACGGCGGCGCCGCCCGTCCTGGTGCACGGCGAACTGCGGCTCGACCCGGCGCGACGCATCGCCACCCGGGCCGGTGCCCGCCTGGCGCTCAGCCCGAAGGAGTTCGCCGTGCTGGAGCACCTGCTGACCGGCCGGGGTCGGGTGATCTCCGCCGAGGAGCTGCTCGAACGCGTCTGGGACGAGGCGGCCGACCCGTTCACCACGACGGTGAAGGCGACCATCAACCGGCTGCGGGCCAAACTCGGCGACCCGCCGCTGATCGAGACCGTGGCCCGCGCCGGCTACCGGATCTGACATGGCCCCGGCGTCCCATCGGCTGCGGCTTCGCCTCACCCTGCTCTACGGCGCGATGGCGGTCCTCTCCGGCGCGATCCTGCTCGCTGTCGTCGTCGTGCTGGCCCGCGATCTCCCGCCGTCCGACGTTCCCGCACCGCCGGACGCCGGCCCGCCGACCGGTGCGGCGGTCCGACCGCTGGCCCGGTATCTCGACTTCAGGACCGACGTGCTGCGGGTGTGCGGCACCGCGCTGGCGATCATGGCCCCGGTGTCGTTGGCTCTGGGGTGGATGTTCGCCGGGCGGATGCTACGGCCGGTGCGGGAGATGACCGTCGGCCTGCGCCGGATCTCCGGTTCCAACGTCCACGAACGCCTCGCCGTGACCGGTCCCCGCGACGAGTTCAAGGAGCTCGCCGACACGATCGACGGGTTGCTCGCCCGCCTGGAGTCCGCGCTCGACGGGCAGAAGCGCTTCGTCGCCAACGCCGCCCACGAACTGCGCACGCCGCTGACCGTCGAACACGCGCTGATCGAGGAACCGCTGATCGACCCGGACGCCACCGTCGAGGAGTACCGGGCCAACTTCGCGCGCCTGCTCGCGGCCAACCAGCAGCGCGGCCGCCTGCTGGAATCCCTGCTCACGTTGGCCGGCAGCGAACACCTCGCGCTCGGTGCCGACCGCTTCGCGCGGGGCGCCGACGGCGATCGCGTGGACCTCGCCGAACTCGCGCACCAGGCGATCCGCGACCGGAACGCGCACCTCGACGCCCGGGGGCTGCGGGTGCGGGACGCGGTCCGGCCCGCGTGGATCCGCGGCGATGCCACGCTCATCGCGCGCCTCGTCGCCAACCTCTGCGACAACGCGATCCACTACAACGTCCCGGACGGCACGATCGACGTCGCGACCCGCGCCGATCGCGGACGGGTGGTGCTGGCCGTCGCCAACACCGGGCCCGTCGTCCCGCCGGAGCAGGTAAAGCGTCTGTTCGAACCTTTCCAGCGGCTGCACCGGGTCGCCGACGACGACCGGCACGGGTTGGGCCTGTCGATCGTGCGCGCCATCGCGGAGGCGCACGCCGCCGAGGTGCACGCGCATGCACCCGCGGAGGGCGGCCTGGTCATCGAGATCGCCTTCCCGGCCGACGGGCCGTCCGGCTGAACTGCGCCGCGCCCGGCCGTCCGCCGGACCGGGATTACACACTTGAAGCAGATTGATTCATGTCGGTCGGGTCGGCTGTCGGCGGCAGTGTTCGATTGCTCGACGACATCGGGCGCGGTTCAGGGCATGGCCCGGCAAAGTCAGCAGGGTGATGACGAGTGAAACCAGCGGCGATGTTGGCGGCTCTGGCCAGTCGTAGGGCTCCGATGGCGGCGTTTACGCGCGTGGGATGACTACCCGCGACATCCGCGATCACCTGGCTGAGACCTACGGCACCGAGATCAGCCACGAGACGGTCGCCAACGTCACCGACGTCGTCGCCGAAATTAGAAACCGCTACGCCCTCACACACAGAAAACTTGACAGGCCCACGGCTGCGGCAGATCGTGGTCAACCTGCTGTCCAACGCCGTGAAGTTCACCGCGCGCGGCGAGGTCGTCGTCACCGCCGCGGCCGAGAAGCTCATCGCTGACACCATCCGGCTCAGCATCACCGTGCGCGACACCGGAATCGGTATCCCCGCTGACCGCTCGACCGGCTGTTCCGTTCCTTCTCCCAGGTCGACGCCTCCACCACCCGCGTCTACGGAGGCACCGGCCTCGGCCCGGCGATCAGCCGGCGCCTGGCCGAGCCATGGGCGGAGACATCACCGTTGCCGGCGTCGAGGGTGCCGGGTCCACGTTCACCCTGACCGCCGTCCTGCACACCTGCCCGCAACCCGACCCCACGCTCGCCCGAGCCGACCTGGCCGGCCGCGCCGCCCTGGGCGTGGACGACAACGCCACCAACCGCACCGTCCTGCGCCGGCGGCTCACCGGCTGGGGAATGCGCTGCGTCGACGTGGCCAGCGCCGCCGAAGCCCTCGACCCGCTCGCCCTCGGTGCCCGGTTCGACGTCGCCGTGCTCGACGTGCACATGCCCGACGTCGACGGCGCCGGACCTGCCGCCGCCCTGCGCGGGCTGCCGATGGCCGCGAACCTACCGATGGTGCTGCTCAGCAGCGTCGTGTGGCGACCCGAACCCGACCAGCAGAAGTTGTTCGACGCGATGCTGTCCAAGCCCGCACGCGCCACCACGCTGCAGCGCACACTCACCCGGCTGCTGGTCGACGCACCCACCGCCACACCGGACGTCGAGGAACCCGCCGCACCCGCACAGGCGCCGGCGTGGCACCCCTCCCTACGGGTCACGGAGAAGCGACACCGGTCGCGTCGCGCGCAAGTTGGTGCGTGCTGCGCGCTACCGGTCACGGCGGTGCCAGGCTCGAACCGGTAGCCCGTTCTGGATTCGTGTTGCGGGACGGCCGCCACGGATTTGCCCTAGTATGATCATAATTCGCGTTTTGCCCTAAAGCCGGGCGTGCCTGCCGGGCGGGACCGAGGTTTCTATGGTGCTGATCCTGGTCACGTCGCTGTTCATGGCGATCCTGCTGTGGGTCACCTGGCGGTATCTGCTCCGGCGGGATCCGCTGCTGCGTGACGTGATGTGGATGTTCGCCTCGGTGGCGATGCTGTTCGTCGTCGGTCTGGTCCGGTTGCTCATGGGCGTGCCGCCGCGCCTGCTGATGGCGGTGGCGATCGGATTGTTGCTGGCCAAGCCGTTGTTCACGTTGCAGCTGGTGAGCCGGCTGCGTCCGTTGCGCTCGTGGTGGTGGCCGGTGGCGTTGAGCGCGTGGGCGTTGAGCGCGTTTCCGGTGTTGGCCACGGCGGCGCGGCCGGTGCCGCAGCTGGTCGTTTGGCCGGCGGTGGTCGTGTTCTTCGGCTTGGAAGGCGTCGCGGCGTGGCTGCTGGGCGCTGAGGCGCGCCGGCACGGCGGCGCTGCCCGGCTGCGGTTGTGGTGTGCCGCAGCGGGGACCGGTGTGTTCGGCGCCGCCTTGCTGATCGCGGCCACCAACCAGACGTTGCAAGCGCGGCTGCTCGCCGTGGGCTCGGGGGTGTTGTATCTGCTGGCGTTCGTGCCGCCGCGTTGGCTGCGGCGCAGCTGGGCGCAGAAGGCGACGTCCGCGGTGCTGGGCCGGCTGGTCGACACCCCGGTGGACGAGCCCGCGCCCCGCACGTGGCAGCACTTCTGCGACAGCGCCGCTGCGGTGCTCGGCGCGGACGCTGTGGTGGTCGTGATGCGAGATCATGCCGGCACGCTCCGGGTGACGGCCCAGGCCGGCCTGCCGGCTGGCGAATTCGGGTGCGCCGGCTCGGACTGCGATGAATTGCTGGCCGCTGAGGGCACGATCGATGCCTTGGCCGGGTGGACCCATCCGCCGGCGGCGGTGGTGATGTTCGCTCAGGCCAGCTCCACCCGGTACGTGACCGTGGCGCCGGTGACCGTCCCCGAGGGTTCGGGAGCGCTGCTCATGCTCAACCGCTACCGCAGCCTGTTCGCCGAGGACGATCTCGCGGCGTTCACCGCGCTCGCCCGCCGCGCTGCGGCGCTGGCAGACCGGGCGCGCACTTTGGCCGAACGGCAGAGCCTGGCGGTGATCGTGGAGTCGTCCCACGACGCGATCATCGGCAAGACCCTCGACGGTGTGATCACCAGCTGGAACAGCGGCGCCGAGGCCCTCTACGGCTACCGGCGCGAGGAGGTGCTCGGCCGGCACGCGTCCTTACTGTTCCCCTCCGGGCTGGAACAGACCGAGCAGGAGTTGATGGCGCGCCTGGCCGCCGGCGAGCGGATCGACCAGAACCGGGTCAAGCGGCGCCGCAAGGACGGTGCCACGATTACGGTGTCGCTGACGGTGTCCCCGATCACCGACGCCGACGGCCGGATCACCGGCGTAGCGTCGATCTCCCGCGACATGACCGAACGCCAGCGGGCCGAGGCGATGTTCGAAGGTCTGTTGGAAGCCGCACCGGACGCGATCATCGGCGTCACCACGGACGGCACCATCACTTTGATCAACGCCCAGGCCGAACGGCTGTTCGGCTATCCGCGCGAGGAACTGGTCGGGCAGTCGGTCGACGTCCTCGTCCCCGAACGGCTGCGTTCCGGCCACGTGCACCACCGCGACGGCTACTTCGCCCACCCGCGGACCCGGCCCATGGGCGCCGGCGCGGCGCTGGCCGCGGTGCGTAAGGACGGCACCGAGTTCCCCGCCGAAATCAGTCTCTCCTCGGTCAACACCGACCGAGGAATGATCGTGACCACCGCGATCCGCGACGTCACCGACCGTCTCATCGCCCAGGCCGAACGCGAACGCCTCATCGCCCAGGCCGAACGCGACGCCGGTGAACGCCGTCTGCAACACACCCGCCGGCTGGAAAGCCTCGGTCAACTCGCCGGCGGCGTCGCGCACGACTTCAACAACATCCTCGCCGTGATCAGCAACTACGCCGAGATGATCGCCGAAACGCTCGAGTCGCCCAACCCGGATCCCCGCGATCTGGCCGATGCCCGCACGGATCTCGGCCAGATCAGCCGGGCCGCGGAACGCGCCGCCCGGCTGACCAAACAGCTGCTCGCCTTCGGCCGCCGCGACATCACCCAAGCCGAGGTCCTCAACCTCAACCACGTCATCGGCGACATCGAACCGATGCTGCGCCGCAGCATCGGCGAACACATCCACCTGATCACCAACCTGGACCGACAGCTGTGGCCGGTGCACGCCGACGCTGGGCAGATCGAGCAGATCCTGGTCAACCTCGCCGTCAACGCCCGCGACGCGATGCCCGGCGGCGGCACCCTGTCCATCGACACCACCAACGTCGAGGTCGGCGACGACGACATCACCGACTCACGTCTGCAAGCAGGCCGCCACGTACGGGTACGGGTCAGCGACACCGGCACCGGCATGCCCCCCGAGGTCATCGAACGCGCCTTCGAACCGTTCTACACCACCAAACCCAAAGGCTCCGGCACCGGCCTCGGACTGGCCACCGTCTACGGCATCGCCACCGCCGCCGGCGGCGACGTCCACCTGTACTCCGAAAACGGCATCGGCACCACCGTGACCGTCATCCTGCCCGCCATCGACGCACCCCAGCACGACACCACCACCGACATCGTCGTGAACGCCGAACCCGTCACCGGCGCGAGACCGCACGAAACCATTCTGATGGTCGAAGACGAAGACGACCTGCGCGTGATCACCGACCGGATCCTGACCCGCGCCGGCTACCACGTCCTCACCGCCAGCGGCGGAGAACAGGCCATCCGCCTCGCCCAGACCCACCCGGGTCCGATCCACCTGCTCCTCACCGACGTGATCATGCCGAAGATGACCGGCAACGAAGTCGCCGCCCGCATCCAAGCGATCCGCCCCGAGATCCCCGTGCTGTACATGTCCGGCTACGCCGAACCCGTCCTCACCGAGAACGGCACCCTGCCCGACGGCGTCACCATCGTCGAGAAGCCCTTCACCAGCCGAGAACTACTCACCCGCGTCCGCGCCTTCGTACAGCAACCAGCAGCGGCCATGCACACCACCGCCCCGTCGATGCCGAAACAGAACCACCTCACCGGGTGACTCCTCAGCACGTCCTCGTGGACACCGCCGACGAACCGAGCCGACCCCGGACGGGCTGCTGTCGTCGCTCCCAGGCTGCGACACACACGTGGAACCTGCGCCGCTCGCGACCGATCTTCTCCAGCCGAGCGGTGACGATGGACCGCTCTCGCCCTTCGCCCACCGGCCATCGCGAAGGACCAAGTTGCGAAGCATGGGCTTCGCCAATGATGTGGGGCCGCCGTCCTGCCAGGGCACGATGTGGTGTGCCCTGGCCACCTGGCGGGCCGGGTGCAGCCGGGGAAGGCGCATCCGCCGTCGCGCAGATCACGGCATGACCGAGGATGCCGGTGACGAGCCGCTCGGCGCGATCCGGTGCGGAGCCGGCACGCCGGCGCGCGGCCGGCGTTCGACTAGGGACCGGCCCAGTGCGGACGCTTCGCCGGCTCCGGGGTGGCCGTGATCTCCTAGATTGTCCGCATGGATCACGGATGGTTCGAGGACCCGGCTGTCGCACCGCACCGCGTCCTGCGCGGCCCGTACGAGGGCATGTGGGACGCCACGCTCGTGACCGTCGAGGGGCGGCCGGTGTTGGCGTTCCCGCGGGCGGGGGCCCATGCGCGCGCCCCGGTCGCGGCCGTCGACCTGGAGACCGGTGCGCCGCTGGCCGAGCGCTCGGGGCTGGATCACCGTTCGCTGGCGGCGATGGCGCTCGGTGGTGGTCGGCTGCTCGCCACGAGCACACCCTCGCACGTGCTCACCGTGCGCGACGCGCTGACCGGCGTGGTCGTCGGGCCACAGGTGCGGCTCCAGGGGTACACGCCGATCCTCGCACTGACCACTGTGGACGGTCGGGCGGCCGTCGCGTCGACCGGGGACGGGTTGGTGCTGCGCGACGTTCTCACCGGTGGGGAGATCGTCCGGCACCGGCACGTCAACGGCGGCCGGCACTTCGCCATGTTGCGGGGGCGGCTGGTCGTCCTGGCGAGCGCGCCGGAGCGGGGGCTGCGCTTCGTCGACGTGCTGAGCGGCGAGCCGATCGGTGCGGCGTTCCACGCGCATCCGCACGATCCGCGGCCGGTCCGGTCGGTCGAGTACGAGGGGCGGCTGCTCGTCGCCAGCCGGGACCACGCCTTCGGGGAGGAACCCGTCCACCTGTGGGACGCCGAGACGGGCGCCGCGGTGTTCACCGCACCGCCGCCGCAGAAGCTGGAGGACTTCGCGCTCGCACTGGTCGACGGGCGGCCGCTGGTGCTGATCGGCCACCGTTCCGGGGCGACGCTGTGGGATCCGGTCGCCGGGCGGGAGGTGTCGACGGGGCTCTTCGACGGGTTCGACGAGGATGCCGAGAAGGTGGCGCTCGGCGCGCTCGACGACGGGTTCTTCGCCGTGCTGGCCGCGGCGCGCGGGAGCGGGCGGCCGGTCAACCTGTTCGTGTCCACATCGGACGGTCAGCGGCGGATCCCGTTGACGGAACACCGGGTGAACGACGTCGTGACGGGACTGGTCGACGGGCGGCCGACCGTCGCGGTCAGCGGCGAGAAGTGCGTGCTGCGGCTGTTCGACGCCGCGACGGGTCGGGAGGTCGTCGCGCCCGTCTACGGGGGGCCGTTGCGGGACCAGCACATCGTGGGCGTCGGCGGCGAGGTCGTCCTTCCCGGGGAGCCGCCGCGGGTGTGGGACGTGGCTCTGGGCGTTCCCACGAGAAGGCTGGAGGGGGTCGGGGAGTGGGCCCGGATCGCGGCGGGTGCGGTCGACGGACGTCCGACCCTGGTCGTCGTCGTGCCCGGCAAGCTGTCCGTCGGCGATCTCGAGATCCCGGTCGAACGTCATGACCACGAGGCCGGCGCCACCTTCACCGAGGTGGCCGGCCGGCCCGCGGTCGTGGCCGTCAGCGACGCGGCGATCCGCGCGTGGGACGCCACCACCGGCGCGCCCGTCGGCGTGCGGTACCCGCTCCACACGTCGGCGCGGGTGCTGCGGGCCGGGCGGATCGGCGCCCGGCTGGTGGTGCTCGCGGGCGGCGGCGACGGCAGCGTCCACGTCGTCGACCCCGCGACCGGCACCGCTGTCGTGCCCCCGATGCGTGGCCACCACGAGCACGTGGAGGCCCTGGCGTTCGATGAGGTCGACGGCCGGCCGCTCGTCGTGTCGGGCGGCCGCGACCACACCGTGCGGGTGTGGGACGCCGCCACCGGGGAGCCAGTCGGCCGCCCCTGGAACGGCCACGGCCACCGCATCAGCTCCGTCCACATCGCCCGGTGGCAGGATCGCCCCGTCGTGGTCTCGACGGCCTGGGAGGGCGCACCCCGCCTGTGGCACCTGGACGCCACGACGCTCCACAGTGGACACACCGCCTCGGTGAACGCCGTCGCCGCCGGCCGTGGGGCCTTCGCCTCCGGCTCCGACGACCGCACCGTGCGCCTCTGGGACGCGCGCACCGGCGCACCGCTCGGCGACCCGCTCACCGGCCACGAGGAACCCGTCACGGCCGTGACGTTCGCCGGCGACATCCTCGTCAGCGGCGACGCCGGCGGCCTGGTGCTGCGCTGGGACGGCACGCGGCCAGAGCCCCTCGGCCGCCTCGGCGGCCGCATCGTCGGCCTCGCCGCGCAGGGAACGGCGATCGCCGCCGCGAGCGTCGACGGCACACTGCGCCTGTGGGACGCGGCGACCGGCGAACGCGTCGCCGACCTGCCGGTCCAGGGCGAGCTTCAGCGGTGCGACCTGGGCACCCTCGACGGGCGGCTGGTGGCGATGTCCGTCGAGGCCGACCGCGACGCCTGGCCGACCACGACCGTCACGCTGTGGGACGTCGCCGCCGGCAAGCCGCTGCACGCGCCGGTGCGGGTGCCGGAGGAGTCCGACGGGTTCGGGGCGCTGGGGGTGGTCGACGGCAAGCTGCTGCTGGCGCAGGGGATCGACGCCGAGGCCGACGAGGACGAGGGCTTCTTCCCCGAGGAGGCGGCCCGCGTGCAGGTGATCGACGTGGCCTCGCGATCCTTCCTCGGGCTGATGGACCACGGCGGCGCGTTCAACCACGCGGCGGCGTTCGCCGGGGAGGTGGTGCTGGTCGGGGCGGACCGGAGCGTCTTCGTCATGGACCCGCACACGGGTGACGAGGTCGGGGCGGCGTACGGAGCGCACGCGGCCGACGTGACCTGCGTCGCCGCGACCGACGTGGACGGCCGGACGGTCGTCGCGTCCGGGGATCTCGGCAACGGCGTCCACATCTGGGATCTCGCGACCCGCACGAGGGTGTGAGCGAGTGCAGGGCACGGCGCCTGGACCGCAGCGCAGCGGAGGGAAGCCGTCGTGGGGCGGAGCCGTGCACTGAGCGGGGGGCAGGGAGCGAGTGCATGGCACGGCGCCTGGACCGGAGCGCAGCGGAGGGAAGCCGTCGTGGGGCGGAGCCGTGCACTGAGCGGGAAGCACTGAGCGGGAAGCGCTGAGGTTGCCGTTCGTCACTCGATCGTGGCCGCTCGCGGGTGTCCACAACGTTTCAGCACGGTTACTCTGCCCCGTGAACGAAGGGGACGGAGATGGCGAACATCCAGATCACCCCCGACGGCTCGGACGCCGCGACGGTGACCGTGCGGCTCCACGGGGAGGTGGACGCCGCGGGCGGCAACGAGCTGCGGCTCGCTCTCATCGACGTGATCATGCGGCGGCGCCCGCCCCGGGTACTGATCGACGTGTGCGCGGTCACCGCGATCGACCCCTACGTGATCGGGATCCTGCGCGCCGCCCGGGACATCGCGCGCGACCTGAGCCTGCCGCTGGCGTTCGCGGGGGAGGGGTCGCCGGTCGCCGCGCAGTTGCACCGTGACCTGATGGTCGGCGCGGTTACCCGGCCTTCCTGAGACCGGCGGCTCAGCGCAGGTTCGCGCAGGTGATGCCGGGAGACAGGGTCGCGACCCGCTCGTTCAGGTCGTCGAGCGTCAGGCCCCGCGCGACCTCGGCCGTCACATGGACGGTCCAGACCAGGACGGCGTTGGCGCACCGCGCGATCACCACGATCGGCCGCTCGGACACGCGCACCAGCAGCGCCGTCCGGTCGGCCCCGAGCATCGGCGGCTCGCGCCGGATGGCGGGTCCGGGCTCACCGGCAAGGGCCTCGAAGTGGGCGTCGGCGCGCTCGTCCGGGCCGTTGCCGGTGGCGTCGGCACGCAGGAAGATCACGGCTTCGGCGGACTCGATCAGCACCTGCTGCGGCGACCGGTCCACGTGGGCGCACCACTCGCACCGGTTGACGGCCCGGTCCTCGTCGACGTCGCTCGACCGCCGAATCCTCGTCTCCTCGATCAGAGCCCAGCACGGTTCGTAGGCGGTCCAGCGCGGGGTCGGTGACGGGGACGGCAGCGGGCGGGTCACTCCGCGTGGCGCCGCGCAGGCGGCGAGCGCCACGGCCACGAGCGCGAGTATGGCAAGCCCGGACCGCACCTTCATGCGGTGAAAGGTAGTCCTCCGTCGGTAAAAGGTAGGCCTCGGTCGTGTTATCGCGCCGTGATCCATTTGATTGGGATCCGGGCGGTTGTGCGAGGTACCGTCCGCCCGGAACCAACACGGGGGATTCGGGTGATGGGGTCGACGATGATGCCGGCCGCGGGTGCCGGTTCGGTGCTGCGCGCCTTGCGGGCGGCCAAGGGGCTGACGATCGGCGAGCTGGCGACGCGTTCGGGCGTCAGTCCGCGCACCATCGGCGGCATCGAACGCGGTCACGTCCGGCGCCCGCACGGCGGCACGCTCACCGCCCTCGCCGACGGGCTGGGGCTCGACGGCGTCGCGCGGACCCGGCTCGCCGCTGCCGTGCGCACCGAACACGCACCGGTGGGCGTCCCCGACCTGCCGCCGCTCACCCCGCACTTCACCGGCCGCCAGGACGATCTCGCGCGGCTCGTCGCCGCCTCGCACACCCCGGGCGGGGTCGTGCTCGTGACGGGCCTGCCCGGCGTCGGCAAGACCACCCTCGCGGTGCGGGCCGCGACCGGACTGGACGCGCGCTTCCCGGACGGGGTGCGCTTCATCGGCCTCGCCGGCGACCCGACGCTGCGGCCCGCCGCGGTCGCGCAGCGGCTGTTGCGCTCGTTCGGGGTGGAGGCGTTCGGGGACGGGGCGGTGCGCGAGTACCGGGCGTTGATGCGGCAGCGGCGGGTGCTCGTGGTCGTCGACGACGCCGGTGCGGCCGCGCAGGTCGCCCCGCTGCTGCCGGCGGACGCGGCCGGGTTCACCGTGGTGACCGCCGGCCGGCCGCTGGACCTGCCGGCCGCGCGCGACCGGCTGATCCTGCAGCCACTGTCCGCTGTGGACGGTGAGCGGGCGCTGTGCCGGATGCTCGGCGAGGACGTCGACGCGGGCGCCGTCGCCGGTTACTGCGGCGGCCTTCCGCTGGCGTTGCGCGCCGCCGCGACCCGGCTGATCACCCGCCCCCATGCCTCGGTCGAACGCCTTGCCGCGCGGCTGGCCCGCCCCGAACGCGTCCTCGACGCGCTGAGCGTGCGGGACGCGTTCGCGCGCGGGTACCGGCTGCTGCCGGAGTGTGCGCGGCAGGCACTGCGCACCACGCCGCTGAGCCCGGGCGAGGGAGCGAACGCCCTGGTGGCGCACGGCTGGGCCACGCCCCAGGGGGAGGTGCACCCCCTCGCCCGGGCGTTCGCTCAGAGCTGCCGGTAGTAGGTCACCAGCGGCATCGGCGTGCAGCCGAGGCTCTCGTAGAGCGCACGCGCCGGCGCGTGGAACGCATCCCCGCCGGTGCCGATCTGCACGACCTCGGCCCCGAGCGCGCGCATCGCGTCGAACGCGTGCCCGCACAGCGCGGTGCCCAGGTGGAGCCGGCGGTGCGCGGCCGACACGGCGACGTGCGTGACGCAGCCGTTGCGCCGCTGCGGATCGACGTTCCACGCGATGTAACCGGCGATGACGGTGCCGAGCTCGGCGACGGCGACGAACCGGTGCTGCTCGGGATCGTGCAGCGCGGGGACCTCGCGGTGATAGTCGGCGCGCCAGTCGCCGGCCTGGTTGGCGTAGATCCTGTCGCCGACCAGCGGCCGGAACGACTCCTCGAAGAACGGCCCGAAGGTGTCGACGGTCAGGTCGAGCACCCGGGCGAGGTCGGGCGCGACGAAGGGACGGATGAGCATGGGAATGTGCCTTCCGGACTGAGGGACGGGACGGGTCGGTCCTCGGCTCAGCGGGTGCGCCCGGCGGCGAAACAGCACATGCCCCGCATGCTACGGCCCGGCCGGCCGGCCCGGCGAGGCGTTAACCGCGGCCCGCGGCGTCAGTCGCAGCCCATGCCGTCGCCGTCGCGGTCCAGGTCGTAGATGTCGGAGCCGATCACCTTCACCGGGCCGCGCACGTAGGCGGGGCCGTTCCCGCCGCCGCCGGCGCAGTCGACGTCCGACGCGATCGGGACGCAGGCGCCGCTGTAGTTCGGGTCGCAGGTGGGCTTGGGCGCGGCCTTCGTGGTGGCCGCCGGCGGCTGCGCGGCCGGTGGCGGGGGCGGCGGGGGTGCGGCGGCGGTCGTCGGGGAGGCGGCCGCCGGGGAGGGCGACGGCGTGGGGGAGGCCGGTGCCGACGAGGGCGGCTCGGGCGACCCGGCGATCTCCTGCCGGGCGGGCTCGGCCGCCGGTTCCGTGGGTGGTGCGCCGCAACCCGCGAGGGTTCCGACCAGGAGCGCCGCTGTAGCTGCGAGCCGACGGAGGGTCACGGGTCGACTCTGCCGTTGCGCCCGTCACGCGGCGACCCCCGGCCGGGGCGAAGCGGCCACCCGTACCGGTGCGTCCCACCGTCCGACCGGCGCGGCGTGCGGGGCGTTCAGGCGGACGCGGTGATACCCGTGGTGCGCAGCCGGTCGAGCTTGGCGGCGTTCGGGTCGCCGGTGGCGGCCGTGTAGGTGACGATGCGCAGGTCGGCACCGGGAACGGCGAGCACGTCGCAGTCGACCGTGATCTCGCCGAGCGTCGGGTGCGTGATCGTCTTCTCCTCGCCGGTCAGCGTGGCCGTCTCCACCGTTCCCCAGAGTCGGTCGAACGACGCGGACGTCCGGCGCAGCGCGGAGATCAGCGCGGCGAGCGCCGCGTCCCCGGGGTATCGGGCCACGGCCTCCTTGAGATCGCCCACGATCGCCACCTCGAACGCCTCCGGCCCCGCCGCCGAGCGCATCGGCCGCAGGTAGGGGTGGCCGCCGAAGAGCATCCGGGCGAGGTTGCGCTCCCGCTCGGGCACGGTCGACGGGTCGCCGTGCAGGGCGTTCCACATGTCGTTCCACCAGAGCAGGGTCCAGTCGGCGGCGAACACGCCGATCGGCACGTCGCCGAGGCGCGCGCAGAGCCGCTGGATGCCGGCCGGCACGTGGTTGTCGACGACGCCGTCCTGCGGCGGCAGCAGCCCGGCCGCCCGGTACAACCGGTCGCGTTCGGTGCGGCTGAGCTGCAGCGCGCGGGTGATCGCGGCGACGACCTGCGCCGACGGGTTCGTGGCGCGGCCCTGTTCGAGGCGCAGCACGTACTCGACGGAGAGGCCGGCGAGTTGGGCCAGTTCCTCCCGGCGCAGGCCCCGGGCGCGGCGCTTGGGCGAGCGGGGCAATCCGGCGTCGGCCGGGTCCAGCCGGTCCCGCCAGCCGCGCAGCAGGGCGCCGAAACTCACCGCGTTCATCCCTCCATGATCGCCGGTGCCTCGACCACGGCGACCATGCGGTCCAGCGCGCGTCGCATGTAGCGGCGCCACAGGAGCGCGAACGGCCCGGCGATGACCGCCCGCCGCCCGCGCAGCGGCTTGAACTCGTAGGTCCACCGGATGTTCGTGCCCGTCCCGTCCGGGAGGAAGGAGAACTCGCCCCGCACGCCGGCCGCGAGCCGGGCGAGGACGTTCGTGAAGCCGGTCAGCTCGTAGGCGAACCCGTGGCCCGCGACGTACTCGGTGAGCGCCTCGGTGACCCGCGAACCGTCGGTGAAGACCGGGCTGCGGGAGACGCCCGCCCGGTCCCACGCGGCGTTCTGCCCCTCCACCCGCGCCACTCCGGGCAGCGGCCCGAACGGCAGGAAGACCCGGGTCAGGTCGATCGGCGCGATGATCCGGAACGCCGTCGCCGGGGCCGCGGAGGTGCGCGCGAAGACGGTGATCGGAACGGTGCGGTCGGTCCTGGTGATGAGCGCTGTCGTCATATGGATCAGCATCTGCGGACGTATCTACGCAGGGCAGACACCCGCTCGTCCGTGGTACCGGCAGTACCCACCCTGAGATCTTTTGTTTTTTTGAAGAAAAGTTGACATCGAAGATTCGAAAGTTCTAGGTTCCTCGATAATTTCGTGCACCGTCCGAGGAGGAACGATGTCCCCTCGTCCCCGTCTGCGACAGAGGGCCGCCACCCTCGTCGTTGCCCTAGCCTCGCCGCTCGCGATCCTCGGTTTCCCTTTGTCGAACGCCCACGCCGCCGCCCTGCCACCCCAGGAGGCCGGCGTCACGTTGCGCACGTACGACACGCGGGTGCCGCTGGAAGCGATCTGCACACTCAAACCCGGCCAGACGCCGAACGTCGACAAGCTGATGCCCACCATCGACTGGTCGACCGCGGGCGACTTCGGCTTCGAGGACAACTTCGTCACCCACGCCCTGGCCAATATCAACATTCCCGCCGACGGCGCTTACACGTTCCGCCTGACCAGCGATGACGGCTCGCGCCTGTACATCGACGACGCGGTCGTGGTCGACCACGACGGGCTGCACGGCGCCACCTCCAAGGACGGCACCGTCACGCTGACCGCCGGGTACCACGCGCTGCGCGTCGAGTACTTCGAGGCGGGCGGCGGCCAGGAGCTCCGGCTGGCGTGGCAGCCGCCCGGCGCGACCGGCTTCGTCATCGTGCCGAACAGCGTGCTGAGCGTCGACGCCGGCGTGGTCCGGGTGACCGCCCCGGGCTACAAGGCCTGCCAGGGCGTCAACGACGCGCCCGGCGACGGCATGCCGCTGGACTCGCTCAACCCGGACTACACGCTCACCGACCTGCGCCCGCCGGGCTTCGAGCCGAAGGTTTCCGGGATGGACTGGACCGCCGACGGGCGGCTCGTCATCACCACCTGGGGCAAGAGCCAGGAACTGCTGGGCGAGGTGTACATCGTGTCGAACGTGACCGGTGCGACCGACCCGAGCCGCGTCACGTACAAGAAGGTCGCGGAGGGGCTGCGTGAACCGATGGGTGTGGCCGTCGTCGACGGCACCATCTACGTGTCGGAGAAGCACCAGCTGACCGAGCTGCGCGACACCAACGGCGACGAGGTCGCCGACGAGAAGCGCACCGTGGCCACCTGGCCGTACGGCGGCAACTTCCACGAGTTCGCGTTCGGCCTGCTCTACAAGGGCGGCTACTTCTACGCCAACCTCTCCGTCTCGATCGACCTCGGCGGCGCCACCACGATCCCGCAGCCGGCGCCGAACCGCGGCACCAGCATCAAAATCAACAAGCGCACCGGCGAGGTGAGCTACGTCGCCGGCGGCCTGCGCACGCCGAACGGCATCGGCTTCGGCCCGGACAACGACCTGTTCGTCCTCGACAACCAGGGCGGTTACCTGCCCTCGTCGAAGCTGCTGCACATCCAGCAGGACCGGTTCTTCAACCACTACATGACGCCGGCCGGCCCGTTCGACGACAACCCGGTGACCAAGCCGGTGCTGTGGCTGCCGCAGAACGAGATCGCCAACTCGCCGAGCACGCCGGTGCTGCTGAAGAAGGGCCAGTACAAGGGCCAGCTCCTCTTCGGCGACGTCACCTACGGCGGCCTGCAGCGCGCCTACCTGGAGAAGGTCCAGGGTGAGTACCAGGGCGCGGTGTTCCGGCACACGCAGGGCCTGGAGTCCGGCGTCAACCGGACCACCATCGGCCCCGACGGTTCGATCTACATCGGCGGGCTCGGTGCGCCGGGCAACTGGGGCCAGACCGGGAAGCTCTGGTACGGCCTGCAGAAGCTGACGCCCAACGGCAACAACACGTTCGACATGAAGTCGATGAGCGCCACCCAGAACGGCTTCAAGATCGAGTACACCCGGCCGCTGTCGACCGCCACCATCCAGAACATCAACAACGGCTACAAGGTCGAGCAGTGGCGCTACGTGGCCACCCCGCAGTACGGCGGCCCGAAGGTCGACGAGGAGACGCTGAAGGTCAGCGCCGTCAAGGTCTCCAACGACCGCAAGACCGTCACGATCACCGTGGACGGGCTCAAGCCCAACCGGGTGGTGCACCTGCGCTCGCCACGGCCGTTCAGCGCCGCGAACGGCCAGCAGCTGTGGAGCACCGAGGCGTGGTACACGCTCAACGCCAAGCCGGGCCCGCAGACCGACGAGGTGTTCTACGACGCCGAGGGCGGCCACCGGGAGAACGGCGCCACGGTCGCCACCGAGCACGCCGGCTACACGGGAGCCGGCTTCGTCGCCGGGTTCGGCAACGTCAACGCCTCCACGACGATGCACGTGGACGTGCGGGAGCCCGGCGACTACGACGTCGGGCTGCGCTACAGCAACGGCCCGAACCCGTTCTCCGGCACCAAGTCCGTGAGCATCTACGTCAACGGGCAGAAGGTGAAACAGACGCTCCTGCCCTCGACGGTCACGTGGAAGGAGTGGGCCACCAAGACCGAACGGCTGACGCTCAAGCGCGGGATCAACGCCGTGCAGTACCGCGTCGACGGCACCGACACCGGACACGTCAACCTGGACGAGATCTCCGTTCGCAAGCCGGCGCCGCGGATCGATCTGTGGAGCGGCACCGACATGTCGGAGTGGCAGCACACCGACGGCCGGACCGCCTCATGGAAGAAACTCGACGACGGCGTGATGGAGGTCGCCAACGGGGATCTGCGCACCCGGCAGGCGTTCGGCGACTACAAGCTGCACGTGGAGTTCAAGATTCCGCAGCTGCCGTCGGACGTGACCGGCCAGAACCGCGGCAACAGCGGCGTCTACATGCAGGAGCGCTACGAGATCCAGGTGCTCGACTCGTTCGGCGACCCGACGCTGGACAACAACGAGTGCGCCGCCATCTACCTGCAGAAGGCACCGGACGTCAACGTGGCCAAGGCGCCGCTGCAGTGGCAGACGTACGACATCGAGTACCGCGCGGCGCGCTACGACAGCGCCGGCGTCAAGACGGAGAACGCCCGCGTCACCGTCGTCTGGAACGGCGTCAAGGTGCACGACAACGTCGCCATCACCGGCCCGACCGGGGGCAGCATCCCCGAGGGACCGGCGACCGGGTCGATCCGCCTGCAGGACCACGGCAACACCGTGCAGTACCGCAACATCTGGATCGAGCCACTGAGCTGATCACCCGCCGTCGGGTCCGTCCTTCCTCCCGGGGAGGGGCGGACCCGACTGCTTTTCCTGTCGCGCGTCCGCCACTGCGCTGCCGGGTCCGCGTTCGGCGGGAACATCACCTGTCAGCGGTCGTCCGAGCCGCCGATCACCCGCGGAAAGCCCGCCCGCGGGGTGCCGTTGCGGCTGCAATGGAGCGGATGGAGAAGCGGGACAGGACGATCGCGGCCACCGTCATCACGGGGCTGTTCGGGATCGCGGCGGCGATCATCGGCGCCCATCTGGGAGCCGCCGACCGGCAGGCGGAGCAGGCCGCCGCGCCGGCCCCGCCGTCGGTGGTGCCCACCGCGCGCGACGCCGGCTTCCCGCCCGGCATGGTCGGCACCTGGTCCGGCGAACTCCTGCAGAGCGACGGCAAGCGCTGGCCGGTCGAGATCCGCATCGGCTCCGACACGGCGGCCACGGTCTCCTACGCGCGCCCCGGCTGCTCCGGTTCGCTGACCCCGGTCGGCACCGTCGGCCCGGTCGTCGACGTCCGCGAACGCATCACCAGCGGCACCGACCGCTGCACCGACACCGGCACCGGCACCCTGCGCCAGCCCGGCCCCAACGAACTGGAGTATGTGTACCGCCCCGACGGCGCCGCCTACACGGGCACCGCGGTGCTCTCCCGCACGGTGTCGTGAGGGGCGCTCAAGTACTGGCCCCAGAACCAGGCTATGAGCCCCGAATAACCTGTTTTTCGGGCCACCACTTGGACCGCGTCTCCGGCGCCCGCGCGGGTCAGGCGCGCAGCGCCGTCAGGACCGCCGTGATCTCCGGCCGGGGCACCGGCGGCCGGCGCACCGCCGCCGTGATCCGACGGCTCACCGGCGGGTCGAGCGGCCGCGTGACGACCCCGTACCGCGGATCGACGGCGAGCGCGGGCAGCAGCGCGATCGAGCGCCCCTTCGCCACGTGCCCCAACGAGATCATGTAGTTGTTGAACCGGCAGATCACCGCCGGTTCGAAGCCGGCCTCCCGGCACAGCCGCGTGGCCAGGTCGGACATGTAGGACCCCGCCACGTCGAACGTCCACCGCTGGTCCGCGCACGCCGACAGCGGGATCGCCTCGTGCGCCGTCAACGGGTGGCCGACCGGGAGGACGAGCACGATCGCGTCCGAGCCCAACGGCATCAGGTCGATCGAGGCGTCGAGCGTGGCGCCGACGAAGTCGTTCGTGGTGATGATGACGTCCACGTCGCCGCGGCGCAGGGCGGGCATGCTGTCGTGCGGCTCCAGTTCCAGGAGCACCACCGTCACGTCCGGGTGGCGCTCGGCCAGGCGGGCGACGGCCGGTTCGGCCATGGCGTGCACGGCGCTCTGGAAGCAGGCCAGCGTCACCGTGCCGGCCGGCTCGTCGGCCAGCCCGCGCAGTTCGGCCTCGGCGGCGTCCATGGCGGCCAGGATCTCCCGGGCGCGGCCGGCCAGCAGGACGCCGGCGGCGGTCAGCCGGACCCGCCGGCCGGTGCGTTCGAGCAGCGCGGTACGGGTCTCCCGTTCCAGCGTGGCCAGCTGTTGGGAGACGGCGGACGGGCTGAGGTTGCCGCGCTGGGCGACCGCGCGGACGGTGCCGTAGGTCGCCAGGTCGGCGAGGAGCCGCAGCCGCCACGGGTTGAGCGTCACGCCCCGACTGTACGGCTCCGCTTAACAGCAAAGACAAAAACGTGAGCTGGACGTGACGCTCGGTGGGTTTCTACCGTCGAGGTCATGACCGACTCCTTCTGGTCCGATGTCGAACGTCATCTCGTGCGCTACTCCGGCCCGGGCAGCTTCGTTCCGGAGATCGTCGAGCGGGCCGAGGGCAGCTTCGTGTACACCGCCGAGGGGCGCAGACTGCTCGACTTCACCTCGGGACAGATGAGCGCCATCCTCGGGCACTCGCATCCGGCCGTCGTCGCGACGGTGCAGCGGCAGGCGGCGACCCTGGACCACCTGTTCAGCGGGATGCTCAGCCGCCCCGTGGTGGACCTCGCGCGGCGGCTGGCGGAGTCGCTGCCGGAGCCGTTGAGCAAGGTGCTGCTGCTGACCACCGGCGCGGAGTCCAACGAGGCGGCCATCCGGATGGCGAAACTGGTCACCGGCGGGCACGAGATCGTGTCGTTCGCCCGGTCGTGGCACGGCATGACGCAGGCCGCCGCGAGCGCCACCTACAGTTCGGGGCGCAAGGGGTACGGGCCGGCGGCCCCGGGCAACTTCGCGATCCCCACGCCGAACGCCTACCGCCCCGACTTCGTCACCCCGGACGGGGAACTCGACTGGCGCCGGCAGCTCGACTTCTCGTTCGACCTCTTCGACGCCCAGTCGGTCGGCAGCCTGGCGGCGTGCATCGTGGAGCCGATCCTCAGTTCCGGCGGGGTCATCGACCTGCCGCCCGGCTACCTGGCCGCGCTGCGCGACAAGGTCCACGCGCGCGGCGGCCTGCTCATCCTCGACGAGGCCCAGACCGGCCTGTGCCGCACCGGCGACTGGTACGCGTTCCAGCGGGACGGCGTGGTGCCGGACATCCTCACCCTCTCCAAGACGCTGGGCGCCGGGCTGCCGCTCGCGGCGGTGGTGACCAGCCCGGAGATCGAGGAGAAGGCGCACGAGCGCGGCTACCTCTTCTTCACCACGCACGTCTCCGACCCGCTCGTGTGCGCCGTCGGGAACACCGTGCTCGACGTCCTGCACGAGGAGAAGCTCGACCGCCGGGCCGACGAGCTCGGTACGCATTTGCGCGACGGCCTGCGTTCCCTGGGCGAGCGGCACGCCGTCATCGGCGACGTGCGCGGTCGCGGCCTGCTGGTCGGCCTCGAACTGGTCCGCGACCGCGCCAGCAGGGAACCCGCCAACGAACTGGGCACCGCCGTCACGAAGCGCTGCCTTGAGCTGGGCCTGCACATGAACGTCGTGCAGCTGCCGGCGATGGGCGGCGTGTTCCGGATCGCGCCGGCGCTCACCTCCACCCGGGAGGAAATCGACCTGGGCCTTTCGATCCTGGATCAGGCCATCGCGGAGACCGCGCCGCTGTTCGGCTGAGCCCCGGAGCGGTGCCGGGTCAGGTGCAGTCGCCGGTACCGGCCCGCTCGGTGCGGGTGCGGCCCAGTTCGGCCACCGTCGCGGCCGCCACGGCGGTCACCGCGAACCCGGTCTGCGGATCGTCGGCGGCCGCCGCGAAGATCACTCCGAGCACGGTCCCGTCGGTGGCCAGCAGCGGGCCGCCGGAGTTGCCGTTGCGCACCAGGGCCTTGATCGTGTAGACCTCGCGGGTCACCTTGCCGGAGTCGTAGATGTCCGGTCCGGTGATCTTGCGAACCTCGCGGACCCGCGCGGACTGCGCGTCGTAGGGGCCGTTGAGCGGGTAGCCGAGCACGATCGCGTCCGCCCCCGACGGCGCCTCCTTCGACGCGAACTCCAGCGGCGGCACGTTCAGCCCCTTGACGTAGATGACGGCCAGGTCGCGCTGCGGGTCGAAGACCACGACCTGCCCGCTCTTGCTGCCGCCGGCCGTCTCCACGCGCACCCCGCTGGTCCCCGCGACCACGTGCGCGTTCGTCATCACGTGCTCCGGCGCGTAGACGAACCCCGTTCCCTCGATGGAACGTCGGCAGGTCTTGCCGGCGTCACCGAGGACCTTGAGCACGGCGGCGCGGCTCTTCTGGACCAACGGCGAACCGGCCAGCGCCGGGTCGGGGTCGGCGACCTCGCGCTCCCGGGTGGGCACCAGCCCGTCGAAGACCCGCGGGAACCCGTTGGTGTCCACGGTGTCGCGCAGCGCCTGGGAGAGCGCCCGCGCGCCGTCGGGCATGACCCTGTCGACCGCGCCGATGACGGCCGAGTTGCTCACCGAACGGGCCAGCCACGGCAGCGACGACTGGCTCAGCGGCGCCGCGACGAGCCAGACGACCAGCAGCACCGCCGCCATCGACACGAAGGCCCCGCCGACGTCGTCGGCCCGCTGGGCATGGCGGTTGCTGATCACGTTGCGCACCCGCGACCCGAGGAACCCGGACAGCGCCTGCCCCACGACGGCGAGCCCGAAGATGATCACCACCGACACCAGCACGCGCGTCGACGGATCCTCGAACTGCTCCCCGGCGAACGGCCCTAACTGCAGCCCGACCAGGGCCCCGCTGAAGAATCCGAGGAACGACAGCAGGCCCACGACAAAACCCTGCCGATAGCCGTTGAAGGCGAAAATCAGCAGGAGTGCGAGGAGAACGAGATCGAGCATGCTGCCGGTCACCGCACCAGGGTAGAGACCCCGCGCCCGCCCCAGGCTGTCAAGGTGACCGATCGATGAACCGCTCACTCACTTGCCGCACGGGTGAGCGGCGCGCGACGATGCTGGCATCGTGGTCATCGGGGTGCTGCTGCTGGTCGTCGGAGCGGCGACGACCTGGTGGAGCGTGGTCTGGATGCGGCTGTGGGCCGTGCTGCGCCGGGAGCCGTTGCGCAGCCCGGCGGATCTCGTCGGGGCGGCCGCCGCCGGGGCCCTCCCGCCCGGCCCGTACGTCGTCGGCGGGACGGCCGCGCCGGGCGCGGCGGTGCTCAGTTCGCCGATCAACGGGGACTCCTGCGTGTGGCACCGGCACGTCGGCACCCGCACGCAGGTGCGCACCCGGGTCGACGACAAGGGCAAGGTGCACCGCCGGACCAGCCGGCACCGGATCGCCGACCTGGCCAGCCTCGACAGGTTCGCCGTCGAGGGCGGCGGCGGGGCGGTGCGGGTCCATCCGGATCGGATGCGGGTGGACCGGCCGAGCCGGGGCGAGGTGCGCAAGGACCTGCCGACGCCGATCAGCGTGCTGCCGGCGCAGAAGCAGCCGGCCAAGCGGCCGCCGAAGCTGCGGCCCGACGTCGTCGAGCGCTACGCGTACCGGGAGTGGTTCATCCGGCCGGGCACGCCGCTGGTCGTGGTGGGCGAGGCCGTCGCCGACGCGGACGGCACGGTCGTCGTGCGCCGGCCGCCCGGAGCCGCGCCGCATCTGGTGTCCACGCGGTCGTTCGTTCGGGTGGGGCGCAGGGTCGCGGTGCTGGCGGTGGCGTGCACGGCGGGTGCCGTCGCGGCGGGTGTCGCCGGCCTCGGGCTCGTCGTCGCCGGCCTGGTGTGACAGGGATCCGTCCCGTTCGCTGCTCGGTTCTCCGCTCGGTTCTCCGCTCGGTTCTCCGCTCACCGTGCGACGTTCGTCGATCCGTGTGACGATTGCCGCGCGGCAATGGAAACGCGTCGATCGGGGGCACTGTGCGCATCGGAAGTGGTTGGCGACAAAGGGTTCTGGCGGCGGGTGTGCTCGTCGCGTCGTTGCTCGTGGCGGCGCCCGCGCGGGGCGCGCAGTGGACGCCGGTGCAGGACGTGTCGGCGCCGGGGTGGACCGGTTCGGACTCGCCGAGGGCGGCCGTCGACCGGGACGGTGACACGCTGCTGGTGTGGCCGGCGACCTGCCCGGAGTGCTTCTCCTCGCAGATCCAGGCGCGGATCTCCCCGGCCGACGGTGGCCCGCTCGGCCCGATCCTCACCCTGACGGAGCACGGCGCGTCGGCGAGCTGGCCCGAGGTCGGCGTGGACGACGACGGCGACGCGGCCGTGGTGTGGGAACACGAGGACGCCGTCGTCGGCCGCCGCATCTCCGCGACCGGCGAGGTCGGCCCGATGGTGACCCTCTCCGGGGCGCAGGCCGGCAGCCCGCAGGTCGCCGTCGACCCGAACGGCACCGCACTCGTCGCCTGGACGCAGTACGCCGACGGCGCCTACACCGCCTACGCCCGGCACTTCGGGATCGGCGGCACGGTCGGTCCACTGTGGACGCTCGGCGCGAGCAGCGTCGACAGCCCGGTCGTCGCCGTGGATCGCACCGGCACCGCCGTCGTCGTCTGGTCCACACCCGACTGGGGCCGCCTGCTCGCCCGCCGGATCACCGCGGCCGCGATGTCCGAGCCGGTCCTCGTCGACTCGCCGGTGGGGGAGATGTCCGGGGTCGCCGGGCCGTCGGTGGCCGTCGACGCCGACGGGGACGCCGTCATCGCCTACCGTCCGGTGTTCAACCGGTCGACGGCCGGGCTGCGGGCTCGGTGGTTCGCGGCGGACGGCACGCTCGGTCCGGTGCTGGCGGTGGCGCCGGCGGACCACAGCGTCACGTTCTACTCCACGGTCGACGTCGACCTCGAGGGCGACGCCGTCGTCGCGTGGAGCCGGCACACCCGTGGCGTGCTGACCGACGCGTACGCCCGCACGATCCCGCGCACCGGTGCGCCGGGTCCGGTGACGGCGTTCGGGCAGGGGGACCGGCCGCGGGTGGCGCTGGACGACGACGGCGACGGCATCGTCACGTTCACCGCACCCGGGCCGTCGTGGGCGTACAACGGGGTGTCGGCGAGCACGGTCGGCCGGGACGGCACGTTCGCCCCGGTGGAACAGCTGTCGGCCGAGGGGAAGACGGCGCGGGTGGACGTCGGCCCGACCGGCCGCTTCTCGGTGATCTGGCAGTGCGGCCCGTACCCGTACACGATCCAGGCCAGGTTCGGCGCTTGACCGTCCGTCGGTACCATCCGGGCGATGGCGACCGAGGTGGTTCTGGTGCGGCACGCGCGCTCCGTCGTTCCCACGGCCGGCGGCCCCGACGAGTTCCGGCGGCCGCTGGCTCCCGACGGGCTGCGCCGGGCCGCGGCGCTGGCCGACGCGCTGACGCCGGCGGACGCGGTGTGGTCCAGCCCGTACCTGCGGGCGATCCAGACGGTGGGCCCCGCCGCGCGGCGGCTCGGGCTGCCCGTGCTGACCGGACGGGACCTGCGCGAGTGGGACCACGGATTCGCGTTCACACTTGACTGGATGCCGCACTACGAACGCAGTTGGGCAGAGCCGGCGTTCGCCCGGCCCACCGGAGAGAGCCTCGACGCGCTGACCGCCCGGGCGGTGGCTGCCGTTCGGGGCCTCGCCGCGCGGCACGACGGCGGGCGGGTGCTCCTCGGCAGCCACGGCACGTTCGTGTCGCGGGCGTTGTGCGGGTTCGGGGCGTCGCGGGTCGACTGGGCGTTCTCGCGGGACATGCCGATGCCGGCGGTGTACCGGCTGCGGTTCGACGCGCCCGGCGACACGCCGGCGATCTCCGGACCGGGCGTCGCGCCGGGGTAACGTTCGTCGATGCATCGCAGTCGGGTGTCCACCTTTCTCATCGACGTGCCGCGCGAGGACGTGCCGGCCGCGGCGTCGTTCTGGTCGGCGGCGCTGGGCGTGCCGGCCCGGCCGGTGCCGGGGGAGGAGCAGTTCACCTCCCTGCCGGACGTCGTGCCCGGGCTCGTCACGGCCATCCAGTCCGTGGACGACGCGCCGCGCTACCACTTCGACATCGAGACCGACGACGTCGACGCCGAGACGGCCCGGCTGATCGGTCTCGGCGCGGTCGAGGTGGGCGGTTGGCTCGAGTGCCGCACCCTGCGCGCGCCCGGCGGTCACCTGCTCTGCGTGATCCCCGTGCACTCCGACCCGGAGACGTTCGCCCGCCGTTCGCGCATCTGGGATTGACTTTTTGGTCGAACTTCCGACTTCCGGTGAACCGGCGGTGTACGCGCTCCGTTGTCGTGGCCGTGCGGGAGGTCGACGCGGTGCGTCTGGATGCGTGCCACTGGCTGCTGCTGAGGTTGGCGGGCATCGCCCCGGACGAGCTCATCACCCAGTGTCGGACCTGGCTCGGCGAGGGGCGGATGCTCGACCTGGGTCAGGCGGTGGCGCACGCCGTCTGCGGCCACCGGTTGCGCGTCACCGAATCCGACGTCTCGCTCCTGGTCGAACTGCTGGCCGCCGACGGCACCGACGCGTCGGCGCTGACGATCGTCGGCGTGACCGACCTCGACCCGCTGCCCAACCACGCGTTCGCCCCGAACCGGGAACGGACCGCCGACCGCCTCCCGGCCGCCGCGGACGTCCGCTCGCCGGACCGCCCGGCGGTGACCGACGCGCGCGAACGCCTCGACCGCGTGGACCGCGCCGCGATCGACGCGGCCGCCGTCAACCCGTTCGTGCGAGCGGTGTGGCGCACGTGGCGCTGCGCCTCGGGCACCGCCACCTGGCCGCCGCCGCGCCGCGTGGTGATCTGCGAGGTCGACTCCGGCGGCAACCTGGCGCAGACGGCCGCGACGATCGGCGACGAGATGGCCGCCGCCGGCGAGCCCACGCCGCAGGTCGAGGTCTACCCGAGCGGCCTGTACGGCTCCGGCCTGCCGAGCTACCAGCGGCTCGCCCGCGCCCACGCGGCACTGCTGTGGCGGCGCGAACCGCCGCGCCGGCTGCGGCTCGCGCGCAGCCCGGACCCGGCCGATCCGCCGGCCGGGATGGACTCGGTGCGCTTCGAGGACCTGATGGTCGGCGAGATCACGCAGCTGATCGGCTACCTCAAGCGCGCCGCGCCGGTCCTGCAGACACCGGCCCGGGGCCCGGACCTGTACGACCCCGCCGCCCCCGAACAGGTCCCGCTCAATTACCGCACCGACGGCTTCTGGGTCTGGACCGACGCCATCGCGTACTACCTGGAGTACCACCGCCGCCTGCCCGAACGGGACCTGATCCAGCACGTTCGCCGGCAGGGGTTCGTGACGCCGGTGGTGGACGCGGTGACGATGGCGGACGCGGTGGCGACGGTGCCCGTTTCCGCCCTGACCGGGCCGGTCTGGCTGGCGGACTGAGCCCGCACCCCGGTCGATGACCTAACCTGCACGGGTGCTCGACGACGACCTGCGCCCGCCCGCGGTCCGGGTGCTGGGCGGATAGCGTGTACTTCCGGGACTTCACCCCGTACGGCTACCTCGGCACGGGCTACGGCGATCGCCGCGCGCTGAACATCGGCTGGCTCGCGATGGGCGAGCCGTTCGAGACCGGCTATGTGGCGCCGCCCGTGCTGGAGCACCTGAAGCGGCTGGCGAAGACGCCGTCCAACCTGACCCGGGGCTACCACTTCTGCGAGTGGTGCGTCCAGGCGCTGCATTCCGCCGACGGGAGTCCGGTCGACCCGCGCACCCTCGCGGAGGATCTCCGGGCGATCGGCGCGCTCGGCAACGGCGAGATCGCGGTGCGCGCACCGGACGGCGGGCTCTACGTGGCGCCGGTCATGATCTGCCACTACATCGAGATGCACGGCTACCGCCCGCCGGAGGAGTTCGTCGGGGCGATCGCCGGTGCGCTCGACCACGCGGTGAACCTCCTGCTCGGTCCGGCGACGCGCGGACTGGTCGAGGCGTGCCCGCCGTCCGGCCCCGGCGAGTGGAACATCGACTGGCCGGCCTTCGAGTCGCGCCTCGGCACGCGTGTGCCCGACGACTACCGCGAACTGGTCTCGGCCTACGGCCTCACCTGTTCTGGCGGACCGGCGCGCCGGAGCCGAACGCCTGGCGCATCGTGGTCTGCGATCCGAGGTTCGCCGACTGGTTCGAGTTCGACGGCGGCCTCGCCGAGTTCCTGTGCGCCGTCGTGACCGGCGGCCGCACGGTGCCGTTCTTTCCGGAGGGGCTGCTGCCGTCGGCCGGGCCGTGCTTCGCGCCGCGGCGGGGATAGGTTGTCCGGCGTGCTGAAGTTCGATCGTCGGGGACTGCTCGCCGAGCTGGACGCGTCGACGCCGTGGCGGCGGGTCGTCTTCGTCGCCTCCTGCGTGGAGGTGCTGATCCCCGGCTACGCGCGGTTCTCCGAACTCGAAGGCGTCGGCGACACCGCGTTGCTTCGCGACACCCTCGACGCGGTGTGGGCGGAGGCCGGCCGGCCCGGCTCCGAAAGCGTTGCCGCGTCGGTCCTGCCGCCGGACGACGCGATCGAGGCGCTGCTGCCGGCCGAGGAGGACTGGAACGACTGGGCGCCGCAGGCGGAGGACGCCGTGGCGGCACTGATGTACCTGACGAGACTGATCCGCGGCGGCGACATCGCGGCCGCCGCGTACGCCGCCGCACGCTCCTACAGCGCGTTCGACGAGTTCGTGGCGCGGCGGCTCGAACTGCGTGCGGTCGACCACGCCGCCCGGGTGATACTGCTGTCGGCGCCGGAGATCCAGGCGGAGTTGCGGCGGCAGCGCGACGTTCTGCGGCGTCTGGCGGAGTCGGCCGACGGCGACCCGGAGACGCTCGCCGCGGTGCGTGACGACGCGCGCGCGGACCGGTGGGGGTGAGAGCGCGTTGGAGTACTGGGACCGCGTGGTGGGGCCGCGCGGCGTCGGGTGGTTGCCCGGACCGTCCTCGGCGGTGACGATGGCAATCGTCGGCGAGCGGCATCAGGCCGGGGACATGTCGTTCACGCTCCTCCTCGGCAGGGGAGAGCCGATCCTGTTCCGGCCGCTGACCGGCCGTCGCGACGCGACGGAGGCTCAGTGATCAGGTACGTGGCGCGCTCCGCCGGCAGGGCGGAGCATCTCGGCGAGGGGTTCGACCACATCACGGCGGGGCTGTCCGAACACGGGGACGGCTCCGGACGCGGCCTGACGGTCCGGTGCGCCGTCGAGGCGCCGGACGAGGGTGATATCGCCACCGGTATGGACAGCTACCGCGTCTCGAACGAACGGGGGTTCACCGTCTACGGCGGTGTGCGGCACGTTCGGCTGCGCGGCCGCACGCTGCGCGTCAACTTCGAGCCCGACGCGGCCCGGGGACTCGGCCTCGACGACGCGCTGGTCGAAGTCACGCTGACGGTCGACGACGAGTCGATCGAACGACTGAAGTCCGGTCTGCAGCGGGTGCTCTGGTACGGAAGGCAACGCAGCCGACCGGTCGTCGATGTCGACCCGACCCGCGATGAGTTGACGGCGACCGTTCGACCGCCGGAGGGCGCGGCGGCTGCGTTCGCGCGGTGGGACGAGTTGCGCGCCCGGCTGGGTGTGGCCGTCCCGGAGGACTACCGCTGGCTCGTCGAGACCTACGGCGCGGGCGTGTACGACGACTTCCTGCACGTCCTGCAGCCGAGATCGCGGTTCCCGGCGATCCGCCTCGTCTCGTCCGCGGCCGCGTACCGGGAGCGGCTTCGCGCCCAGGTCGAAAGCGGGCGGGTCCTGCCGCACGATCCCGGGGACCTGCTGCCCGTCGCGACGACGGACGACGGCGACGTCATCTCCTGGCTGATGCTGCCGAGGGACACACCTTCGCGGTGGACGTTGGTGGCCGGCAATCCGGGGCGCGACGAGTGGTCGTCGTTCGACGGCGGCGTGGTCGAGTTTCTCGTCGCGGTGTTCACGCGGCGGGTGCGGATGCCGTTCTTTCCGGAGGACTTCCCGTCGCCGGCCCCTCGCCTGCGCCCGTATCCCGGCGTGGCGGAGGCCCGGGCCCTTCTGCGCGAACTGGGCGTCGCGGACTGACTACCAGTGCCGGGCGGCCTCGGCGGCGTGCGTGACGGCCTCGTCGGTCGGGAGCCATTCGCTCTCCGGTCCGTCGTAGAGGTGCACCCGGTACGTGCCGTCGCCGGACAGCGGATGGAACGCCAGCCCGCGCCGCGGTCCGCCGGTCCGGTAGGTCGGGTGCAACAGGTGCAGGGTGCCGTGGCTGACCCGCGGGCGCAGCGCGCGCAGCGTCTGCCGGGCGCCGGCGCTCGCCGCGAGCGGGTGCAGGTACGCGTCGCCGTGATCGAGCAGCGCCCGCCACTGCGCCTCGACGGACTCGCCCGGGTCGGCGCAGGCGCGCAGCCGGCCGCCGCCCGTTGCGTCGCCCTGCTGCCAGCTCCACATCGCCCGGACGAGCGCGTCGCCCTCGTCGACCCGGCCGCACGCGGCGACGTCCTCGCCCCGCCAGACCAACACGTCGAACGCGCCGTCGTCCCGCAGGAGCGCGTCGATCCGCCTCTCGCCGATCCACAGCCTCGCGTCGACGTCGCAGAAGCGGGTGCGCCCCGCCGTGATGGGTTCGAGCGGGAGGCCGGCCGCGGCGGCCAGAGCGTTCAGATCGTCGACCAGCGGCACCGGCCCACCGTAGCGGAGCCGGGGGACCGGTGACGCGTCCCCAGGTTCTCCGCCCGACCGAGACGGGTCGAGGCGGCACTTTGCGTCACGCGCACCAGTGCCCTTACCGTGCGCCCGTGAACAATCGGCGGTGGTGGGCCGTGTCGGCGGCGGTCGTGCTCGTGGTGGCGGCGCTCGTCGCCTGGATCCGGTGGCCGCACGATGAACCGGCACCGCCTCCGCGCGCCCGCGAGTACCTCGACTTCACCGCGTGCCTGCTGACCGACGCGGCCGGCGTTCTCGGTGCGGACGCCGCTCCGGTGTGGGCCGGGATGCAGGCCGCGTCGGCGCAGACCCGGGCGAGGGTGCAGTACCTGGCGGCTACCGGCGCGACGACGGCCGATGACGCGGTGCCGTTCCTGAACAGCCTCGCGCAGGGCGGCTGTGGAGTTGTCATCGGAACGGGAACCCTTGCGGTGCAAGCCATCGAGAAAGGGGCGGCGCGTTTTCCATCGGTTCGGTTCGTGGTGGTTGGTATGCCCCTCGTCGCGCCTAATGTCACTGTCGTCACTGCGAGTCCGGATTCGCCGGTGGACGAAGCGGTCAGAAAGGTCGTCGTGGCAGCGGTTCCGCCCGCTCGGTAGCGGATCGACACGCGTCTGTCCATGCGTTCGGCCGGTGACTCTTGTCGCCGTTGCGTAGGCGGGGCGTTACGCACAGAATTCCCGTGCCTCGATGGCCGAAACGGGGGTTCCTAAAGTCATGCGCGTGCACCGGCACCGGCTGGCACGGATCAATCCCTCCCTACCGGAACGGCGTCCCCGACGGTTCACGCGGTACGTCGCCGTGTTGGCGATCGTGGTCGTCACGGCCTCCGCCTCGGTGCCCGCGGGCTCCGTCCCGGGCGACGGCGGCTTCCCGATGTCGTGGCTGTGGGACTGGATGCGTCCCGAGAAGGGCTACTCGGACCAGGCGTTCAAGGGGCTGCCGGGGCAGCAGGGCGGGAAGCCGCCGACCGCACGCGGACAACTGTCCACTTCGGACACCCGGGCCGCCGGTGGTGCGGGCAGTCCGGCGGGCCACGGGATCGGCGCGCTGCCGGCCGAGGAGACGTCCCGTCCGGCGGTCCGGCCGCAGACGACCCCGAAACAGGCGACCGAGCAGAGCTTCGACCCGGCGACGAGTGTGCCGGTGCCGGAACGTTCGACCGAGAAGTCGACGATGTACCGCAACAGCGACGGCACGCTCACCGGCCACATCTACTCGACCCCGGTCAACTACAAGGCGCCCGACGGCCGGTGGCGGCCCATCGACTCGACCCTCGTGCCCGGCCCCGACAAGCGACTCAAGCCCGCGGCGGGCGACCTCGGGATGACGTTCGCACCGTCGGCCGGCGACCCGGAACTGGTGCGCTACCCGTTGAGCGGCGGCCGTTCGTTCTCCTACGGGCTCGACGGCGGCGTCGACGTGCCCGCGGTCGTCGACGCCAACCACGCCACCTACCCGAACGTGCTGCCGAACACCGACCTGGTGCTCACGGCCGGCGCCACCGGTGTCAAGGAGGCCGTCGTCCTGCGTTCGGCCGACGTCGCGACGTCGTGGACGTTCCGCCTGCGCATGCAGGGCCTGACGGCGACGGTCGAGTCCGACGGCGGGGTGTCGTTGCGCGACGCCACGGGTGCGATCGCACTGGAGATCCCCCCGGGCTTCATGACGGACTCGCTGGTCGATCCGCAGTCCGGCCTCCGCACCACGTCGTACGGCGTCCGCTACGAGCTCGTGAACGTCGACGGCGGGCAGGCCCTGCGGGTCACCGTGGACGAGGCGTGGGTGCGCGACCCGGCGCGGAAGTTCCCCATCACGGTCGACCCGACGACGACGAGCCTGAACGCCAACGCGGACACCTACTACCGCGACGAGGATCCGCCCTACAAGCCGCACCACGCGGAGAACGAGATCCTGGTCGGCCGCAGTCCCAGCCCGTACTTCCGGGCGCGCGGCTTCCTGCGCTTCGACGACTTCCAGGGCGCCTACGGCGGGTTGTGGATCGGCGGCGCGCGGCTGAAGCTCTTCCAGTCCTTCGCACAGTCGTGCACGCCCACGGGCATGAGCGTGCACCGGGTCAAGACGTGGTGGGACTTCCGGTCGGGATACGGCTGGTCCGGGCCGGGTCTCGTGGACGATCCCAGTGCGTACCTGCTCGCGCCGCCCGGAGTCGCGTGCGAGAACAGCTCGCATGACCCGGAGACGGGCGTCTGGCAATCCGTCTCCTACACCAAGATCACCGACCTGCGCGGCTGGGCGGACGGCTCGATCGAGAACTACGGCATCGCGTTGCTCACCGACGAGTCGACGTCGAACGCCTGGAAGGTCTTCACCTCGGAGAACCACTGGGCCAACCTGGGGCCGTACCTCGAGGTCGACTACAACGAGCCGATCGCGCCGCAGGTGGACGCGCAGTACCCGCAGTACGGCTACTCCTCGCCGACGCTCACGCCGGAGCTGATGGCCGAGGCGCACGACCCGGACGGGTTCCCGAGGCCGATCACGTACAAGTTCATGGTGTTCGACAAGGACTCCAACAAGATCGCGGAGTCCGAGGCGACCGGCACCCGCACCTGGACGGTGCCGGCGGGCGTCCTGAAGTGGGGCGAGAGTTACAAGTGGACGGTCATCGTCCACGACGGCTACCAGAGCGGCACCTCGCAGACGATCAACCCGTTCACGACCGGTGTGCCGCAGCCGCTGGTGATGTCGGGTCTGTCCCAGAACGGCGGCCACGGCTTCGACCCGGGCATCCGCAACTACACCACCGCCGCGGCCGACATCAGCGTCGCCACCGTCGGGCCGGCCCTTGCGGTGCAACGCTTCTACAACAGCCTCAGTCTGCGCAGCGACGGCGCGTTCGGCTCCGGCTGGGCGTCCACAGTGGACTCGCGGGCCACCGAGCTGCTGGACGCGGCGGGCGGCGTGCAGACCGTCGTGGTGACGTACCCGGACGGCAAGGAGGTCGCGTTCGGCAAGAACGCCGACGAGACGTTCAGCCCGCCGATGGGGCGCTTCGCGACGTTCGCTCCCGTCACCGGTGGCGGCTACAGGCTGACCGACAAGGACGGCACCACCTACACGTTCACCGTCGCGTCCGGCACGGGTCAGTACCGGGTCACGTCGATCGCCGATCCCAACGGGCGCAGCGTCGCCTTCGCCTACGACGCCGGTCGCCTGCGCACGATGACGTCGACGTCGGGGCGCACGCTGACGTTCACCTGGGAGCAGACCGTCTCCGGCAAGTGGCACGTGAGCGCCGTGGAGTCCGACCGTGCGGCCGCCGGCGACGCCGCGTCCACGGCCCGCGCCACCTACACCTACGGTGTCGACGACCAGTTGACGAAGGCGTGTGCGGTCGACACCACCGAATGCACCACCTACACGTACACCGCGGCCACGCAGTACCCGACGACCGTGCAGAACGCCGGCCCGCACTCGTACTGGCGGTTCAACGAGGCCTCGGGCACCGTCGCGGCCAGCCAGGCCCTGGAGAACCAGGGCGTGGACAACGGAACCTATGCGGACGTCACGCTGGGCACGCCGGGTCCGCTCGCCGGTTCCACCGCCACCGCGGCCCGTTTCGACGGAACGTCTTCACGGGTGCAATTGCCCTCGAAACTGGTGACGGCGTCCAGCTACCAGTCGGTCAGCATGTGGTTCAAGGCCGACGCCGGCAAGACGGGTGTGCTCTTCAGCTACTCGCAGGACCCGGTCAGCAACGGCACCACGACGGTCAACTACACGCCCGCCCTGTACATCGGCAGCAGCGGCAAGCTGCACGGCGAGTTCTGGGACGACACGGTCGCGACGATGACCAGCCCCGGCGCCGTCACCGACGGGAACTGGCACCACGTCGCGCTCGTGGCAGGCGGCGACCGCCAGTGGTTGTATCTCGACGGCGCGCAGGTCGGTGCGAAGACCGGCCGGATCACCCTCTTCGCGCCGGGCGGCACCAACAACGAGTCGATCGGCGCGGGCTTCCTGGGCCACGGCTGGCCGGACAACCCGAACACGAACAACGGCACCGCGAAGGCGTACCACTTCTCGGGTTCCATCGCCGAGGCCGCCACGTTCGACCGGCCGCTGACGGCCGCGGAGGTCGCCGCGCTGCGCCAGTCCGGGGTGGACCCGTCGCGCGCGCTGACCTCGATCACGCGGCCGTCGGGGAACCCGACCGCGACCGTCGCGTACGACCCGACCGCAGGCACCGTCACGCAGGTGACCGACGTGAACGGCGGCGTGTGGAAACTCAACGCCCCCACCGTCTCCGGTTCGAGCCAGATCTACCAGAGCAGCGTGCTCGCCTCGGGGCCGGCCGACTACTGGCGCTTCGCCGAGACGGGCACGTTCGAGGCCGTGAACCAGGTCCGCGGCGGCCAGGCGACGTACAGCAACGTCACGCTCGGCACGGCCGACGGGCCGCTCGGCGACACCGTCGCGTCGTTCAACGGCAGCGGCTCGCACGTGGTGCTCCCGTCCGACGCGCACCCGTCCGGCCCCGGCCCGGTGTCGGTGGGCCTGTGGTTCAAGATGAACGCCGGCTCGAACGCGGGCGGCGTGCTGTACAGCTTCGGCGACAAGCCGGCCGGCACGAAGTCGGCGCAGTACGTTCCCGCGTTGTACGTCGGCACCGACGGGAAGCTGCGCGGCAAGTGGTGCTGGTGCGACAACCAGCAGTCGCCGATCACCAGTTCCGCCGGGGTGAACGACGGCCAGTGGCACCACGCCCTGCTGACCGCCGGCACCAACAAGCAGACGCTGTATCTGGACGGCGTACAGGTCGGCACACTCGACCGGGCCATCGAGAGCAGCACCACGCCGTACGTGTACATCGGCGCGGGTACCACCGACGGCTGGCCCTCCGCCGCGCGGGACACCGTCAGCGGTTGGTTCCCCGGCCAGATCGCCGACGTCGCCTACTACCGCTCCGAACTGTCGAACATCAACGCCTCGGTCCAGTTCGCGGCGCGCGCCAAGTCGGCCGGCGCACCGGCGAAAACCATCGTGGTGACCGATCCCGGCGACAGGCCGCTGACGTACACGTACGACATGGCCGGCCGCAAGGTCGCCGAGAAGGACACCCTCGGCAACGTCACGAAGTACGGATACGACACCGGTGGCTTCCTGCGCACCACCACCGACCCGAACGGCAGCGTCACCGTCAACGAGCACGACGTGCGCGGCAACACCGTCTCCACGACCACGTGCCAGAACCAGGCCCAGAACAAGTGCTCGACGGCGTACTACACGTACTTCCCGGATGCCACGAGCAAGGTTCTGACGCCGGATCCCCGCAACGACGTGCTGCTGACGGTGCGCGGCCCCGGTTCGACGTCGGCGACCGACGACACGTACCTGACGACGATGTCGTACGACAGCAGGGGAAACCGCACCGAGGTCAGGGATCCGCTGGGTCGCGTCACGAGGACGACGTACACGGATGCCACGAGCGGCGTTCCGGCCGGCCTGCCCGCGACCGTCACGACGCCGGGCGGCGCGGTGCAGACGATCGCGTACCTGCCCAGCGGCGATCTGAAGTCGGTCACCGACCCCCTGGGCAAAATCACCACGCTGACGTATGACGGCCTCGGCCGCCCGGTGACCTCCACCGAGGTGACCGACACCTACCCGGCCGGCCTCACCACCACGCTCACCTACGACCGGCGCGGCCGCAGCACCACCCAGACCGAACCACCGGTCCTCAACCGGGTGACCGGCGCGAGACACACCGCCGTCACCACCTACACCTACAACGAGGACGGGCTCGTCACCGGCCAGCGCGTCGCCGACACGACCGGTGGCGACGCGGCGCGCGGCATCTCGTTCACCTACAACGCCAACGGCAAGCAGGAGACCGCCACCGACGCGGCCGGCAAGGTGACCCGCTTCACGTACGACAGGTACGGCAACGCGGTCACCGAGACCGACACCGACGGGACCACCACGCGCAGCGACTACGACCCTGAGGGCAGGCTGCTCACCACCACGCTGCTCGGCTGGACGGGCAATCCGAACAACCCGACCGCGCCGCGCGACCTGGTGCTCAACTCGAAGGCCTACGACCCCGCGGGCCGCCTCGGTGTCGAGACCGACGCGATGGGCTGGGAGACCCGCTACACCTACACGGACAACGGTTTCACGGCCACCGTGACCCGCGCCGACCCGTCGACCGGCGCACAGTTCGTGCGGGAGAACAACACCTACGACGCGGCCGGTTACCTGGTCCGGCAGACCACGAACGACGGCGCCACCACGGTCGAGTACACGGTGGACGCCGCCGGTCGGACCAGGGTGTCCACTGTGGACCCCGCAGGGCTGAAGCGGCGCAGCGAGTACACCTACACGCCGGACGACCACACCGAGTCCGTCACCACCACCGGACCCGACGGTGTCGTGGTGGCGAGGACCGAGACCGGCTACGACGCGATGGGCAACACGAAGTCGCGCACGAACCAGATCGGCACCGGCCTTCCGTCGGTCACCACGACCTACACGCTCGACCGGGACGGCAACCCGACCACCGTCACGGATCCGGCGGGCAAGGTGACGAACGTCGAGTACGACGAGGCGGGCCGCGTGGCCGTCACCGTCGCGCCGCGTGTCATGTCCGAGGTTTCCGGGGGAACGCCGGTAGAGGTGCGCCCGGTCACGATGACGGGCTACGACACGTTCGGGTCGGTGACGGAGTCCAAGGATCCCAACGGGAACGTCACGGTCACCGAGTACGACGCCGCGGGCCGGGCCGTGAAGACGATCCTGCCGGAGTACACCCCACCCGGCTCGTCGACCCCGATCCGGCCGACCGCGTCGAAGACGTACGACGCGCTCGGGCAGGTGACGTCGAGCACGGACCCGTTCGAGAAGGTGACGAGGTACACCTACGACCAGCTCGGGCGCGTGGTGAAGACGACCGCGCCGAACGGGGCCGAGTCGACGTTCACCTACGACATGCTGGGGGACCAGCTCTCCGCGACGGACCCGACCGGGGCGACCACGACGGCGACCTACGACTATCTCGGTCGAACGGTGACGACGAGCGCGGTGGTCCGCCAGGACGACAAGCACTACACCACCACGATGACCTACGGGTACGGCGGATGGCTCGCGTCGCAACGGTCCCCGGACGGCGTGACCGCCTCGACGACCTACAACGCCGCCGGCGAACCGGTCGCGTCGACCGACCCCGCCGGCAAGGTGACGCGCTACGAGTACGACGCGGTCGGCCGCAAGACGAAGGTGACGGTGCCGGACGGCTCGTTCTCGACGGTGCAGTACGACCTCGCGGGCCGTGTCGTCCGCGACGAGACGTACTCGCCGGCGGGTGCGTTCCTGACCCGCAAGTCGGCCGCGTACGACGCCAACGGCAACATGGTCACCAGCATCGACGCCCGGGGCACCAGCACCACACTCGAATACGACGCGATGGGCCGGCTCACCAAACAGACCGAGCCGCTGTCGGCGACCGACTCGATGGTCTCCACGTTCGGATACGACACCGCCGGCAACGTCACCCGCTTCACCGACGGCCGCGGCAAATCTTTCCTCACGACATACAACGTGTGGGGCCTGCCGGAGTCGCGCATCGAGCCGGCGACCGCCCGTTACCCGAACGCCGCCGACCGCACGTACACGATCGCCTACGACAAGGGCGGCCGGGTCGCCTCGCAGAAGGCGCCGGGCGGCGTGACGGTGACGATGGAGTACGACTCCGTCGGCAACCTGAAGAAGCAGAGCGGCACCGGCGCCGAGGCCGCCACGGTCGACCGCACGTTCGACTACGACCTCGCCGGCCGGATGACGTCGGCGTCGGCACCCGGCGGCAGCAACGCCTTCACCTACGACGACCGCAACGCGCTCCGAACGGTCACCGGCCCGACCGGCAACTCGTCCTTCACGTACACCGCCGACGGCCAGATGAAGAGCCGCACGGACGCGGCCGGCACGACGGCCTTCGGCTACGACACCGCCGGCCGATTGTCCACACTGGACAACAGCGGTCTCAAACTGACGCTCGGCTACAACGACCTGTCCCAGCTGGCGCAGGTGACCTACGGCGACAACGGCAACCGCAGGGTGTTCGGCTACGACTCCGGCCATCGCCTGGAGACCGACGACCTGCGCAACCCGTCCGGCACGACGATCGCGAAGATCACGTACGGCTACGACGCCAACGGCAACGAGACGTCGAAGAAGACCGTCGGCTTCGGCGGCTCGACGAACAACACCTACACGTACGACCTCGCCGACCAGTTGAAGACCTGGAACAACGGCGTCACGACGACCGAGTACGCCTACGACAAGTCGGGTAACCGCACGAAGGCCGGCGCGCGCACGTTCACCTACGACGAACGCAACCAGCTGATGTCGTCCAGCGACGGCACCCAGTACAGCTACACCCCGCGCGGCACCCTCGCGAGCACCGTCGCAAATGGACAGACGCGACTCACCCGCTCGGACGCCTTCGGCCAGACCGTCAGCGAACAGGCACCCGGCGGCACCGAGCAGACCTACCAGTACGACGCCTTCGGCCGAGTGTGGCGCGCGGGCTTCGCCTACTCGGGCGTCGGCAACCAGCTGGCTTCGGACGGCACGGCGTTGTACGTCCGCGACCCCGGCGGCGACCTGATCGGCGTTCTTTCCGGTACCGCGAAGACCTTTGCCTGGACCGACCTGCACACGGACGTCGTCGGCCAGTTCGGGGCGACGTCGACCGCGCTGCTGGGTTCGACGACGTACGACCCGTTCGGCAAGGTGCTCAACACCGGCGGCATGCTCGGCAGCCTCGGCTACCAGTCGGAGTGGACGGACACGTCCACCGGCAAGGTGAACATGCTGTCCCGCTGGTACAACCCGGACACGGGCCAGTTCGACAGCCGCGACAAGGCGAACGTCTCACCCGTCGGCAACTCCGTCGGCGGCAACCGGTACGCCTACGCCAACAACAACCCGCTCACGAACGTCGACCCGACCGGCCACTGGCCCAGCGTCGGCAAGATGCTCAAGGGCGCGGCGAGCGCGGTCGTGTCGGTGGCGAAGACGGTCGCGAGCGTGGCCGTGGCGGCGTACGACTACGCGGCGTCGGCGGTGACGACGGCGTACAACTGGGCCGTCTCGGCCGTGAAGGCCGTCGCCAGCACGGTGGTGTCGGCGGTGAAGGCGGTCGCGAACACCGTGAAGTCGGCGGTGAAGGCGACGGCGAAGGCCGCTGCGGCGGCCGCTGCGGCCGGACGGAAGTACGCGGCGGAGAAGGCCGCGGCGGCGCGTAAGGCCACTCAGAAGGCCTACAACAAGGCCGCTGCGGCTGCGAAGGCGATCCCGGCGAAGGTGGCGCGGACGGCGCAGAGTGCCGCGGCCCGGGTGGCTGACGCTTACAACGCGGCGGAGAAGTGGGTCAAGGAGAACAAGGATCTCCTGATCGACGTCGCCGCGATCGGCGGAGCGGTGCTGGCCGGCCTGGCCTGTACCGCGGTGACGGCCGGAGCCGCGGCGATCGCGTGTATGGCCGGTACGGCTGCTTTGATCAATGTGGCGAAGGACGCCGGCCAGGGGAAGATCAACAATTGGGGTGATGCCTTCGGCTCCCTGGGCTCCGGTGCGCTGACCGGTCTCGGGGGCGGCGTCGGCGGCATCGTCGGTGGGAAGATCGCCGGTGCCCTGGCGACGAAGCTGGGGACGTCGTTGGCTGCCCGGATGGCCGGCGGGGCTTTCGCCGGTGGGGTCGAGGACGCCGTCGGGCAGGCGATCGGCAACAAGGGGAACGTCAACTGGGGCGACGTTGCGGTGTCGGCCGCGATCGGTGGCATCACCGGTGGCTTCGCCAAGGGGGCGGGTCGGCCAGGTGGTGGACGCAGCCACGGCGGCGACGGCGCGAGTAGTGGCGGCCACACGCCCGCGGCCCGCGACGGGAACTCCTCCCCACCGGCTGCCGCGAGCAGCGGAAACGGGGGCGGAACGCGAGGCACGACCGACGGCACCGATGCGAGTGGCATCTCCCTCGATAGCCCCGGCAGTTCGCCAGGGTGCTCAGGCAAGCGAGTCCACAGCTTTGATCCCGACACGCCTGTCGTCATGGCAGACGGTTCGAGCAAGCGCATCGCTGACGTCGAGGTGAACGATCTGGTCGCTTCCACGGATCCGGAAAGCGGCCTGAGTGGTGCGCGCGCGGTCACAGCACTGCACCGCAACGAGGACACTGAACTCACTGACCTCACGGTGCTGGTAACCGACGAGGACGGCGGTGCTAAGTCCGTCACTGTTCTAAAGACGACGCAGCACCATCCTTTCTGGGACGCAACGGACGGTCGTTGGGTCGACGCAGGAGACTTCGAGCCAGGCCACACGCTCTATACGAGCGAGGGTGGCAGGGCCGTTGTCCTGGAGAGGCGAAGTTTCGTTGGCCAAGAAGAAATGCGCGACCTCACGGTCGACGACATCCACACGTACTATGTAATCGCCGGCAACGACCCCGTCCTCGTCCACAACTGCGGCGGCTCTCGCCCCCGGCATGATGCGACGTGCACTTGCGCAGAGAACGGAACCATTACCGGCTACCACCCGCAGGCGGGAGATACGGTTGTTCTCGGTAGAGCAGAAGTCGGTGTGCCGCTCGCCAAGAAGCTGAACGGGATTCACTTCAACGGCAAGGAATATGCCACCATCGGAGAAAATGGCAACCCGCAATGGGTGAATGAGGTCCAGAAAGCCTTGGGTAACGATGGAATAAATATCGCCGTCGACCTCGGCGGGCTCGCTGCCAAGGCGGGCTGGGGCCCGAGGGAGATTTTCGAGGCAGCGGCGAGGCGTGGGAGTGGCCCGGGGGGCTGGAGGGGGAATGCGGGAACAGACTGGGAGATGAGGCAGATCGTGCTCAAGTCTTTCCGAAATCCGAATCTTGCAGGCCGGATAACCTGGTATTTGAACGGCACGAATGTTACTTCGGCAATGCGTGGCGTACTGGAATAGGAGCGGAGGATGTCCATGTCTGAAGAAGACCTCGTCCGTGCGCTCGACAACGAGCTGGGCCACTCCCTGCCGCACCGTTTCTCGGTGGGGAGTGTTTCGGTGGCCACCGGTGTAGCCGTATTGTCTCATGGCGACCGGTTCGTAAACGTCTTTGAGAACGATGGCTCATTCCTGCTGTCGTTCCATTGGAGAGGGAGGCAGCAGGCGCACGGAATGACATCCGAAATTTCCGCCGCCGCCGACTCTGCACGGCGATGGGTCGAAGGGGCGAGCCTGGAAAACCTCGCCGTTGCGTACCCATTCGTTAAGTTCTCAGGGCTTCAGCTCGCCTACGAGCGAGGAACCGCCGTCGAGTTTCAGTGGGCTGCATTACTCGACCTGGTGAAAGAAGAGGAGCAAACCTTCCGGGACCTCGTGGTTTTGGCTTCAAATAACGACTTCCTAAAGCAGTTCTTTCCTCATCTTGGCCACCGCTTCGCGCTGTCTTTCGATGAATACAGCGACGGCATACTTGTTGCAGTGTTCGTCCGCCGTCCCGGATGGTTCGTCATCTTCGGTGACGGCGACGACGACGGCGTCAGGTTCGAGGGTGATGCGCCGCGGATAGTCGACTATTTGGTCGCGCGGCTCCGTGATCAGATATCCCGTTGAGGCATTCGCTTTCCTGGCAAAGAGAGGAACATTCTAGTGTCCTGCGCCTGAGATTCTTTTGATAAGTGTCTATGCTGTTTGGATGACGCGTCCGGGTCCTCGTGCCGCTGAGATCGACTTGTCCGATGACGAGCGTGTGGAGCTACGCCGGTGGGCGGCTGGTGACGGTGTCTCGCCTGCGGTGGCCGTGCGGGCCCGGATCGTGCTGGCCTGCTCGGAAGGCATGACGAACGCTGCGGCCGCGACGTGGTGTTCGGCCACCAAGGCGATGGTGGGGACGTGGCGGCCCGGTTCGCGCAGCGGCGGTTGGCGGGGCTGCTCGACCAGCCGAGGCCGGGGCGGCCGACAACAGGGGTGGTCCTGGACGACACCGAACGTGCGACCCTGACCAGATGGGCGCGACGGGCGAGTTCGTCGCAGGTGATGGCCCGATTGCCCGGCTCGCGTACGCGATCCTCGACGCCACCCTTGTCGTATCGACCAGCTCGGCGGGACCGCCAACCGCCCGCTACTACGCGGGAAACCCCGCCACCACGCCGTCAACGTCCAGGCCATCGCCGACTGCGCCGGCCGACTGAAGGGGGTGTCACCGGCGCTACCCGGCTCGACCCACGATCTGACCGCCGCCCCCAATCGCGTTGTTGAACTTCCCGGATGCGGCTGCGGGTGCTTCCGAAGTATTGAGCAAGTATGAATCAAGTGGGGAGGTGCTTCCTGCTGCAGTCGAACGGTTGCTGGCAATAGCAGTGACCGATAACGGTGACACGGTCTACTGGGTGCGAGAGCCGGACGAATTTCCGGATCGCTGGCGCGTTGCGGTCAATGGAGCCAGAGACTTCGATGAGTGGCACCTGTTCGACGGCGGCCTGGTACACTTCCTGGTCTCCGTGTTCAGCCGCGAATGGGTGGCTCCTGTGTTTCCCGAGGACTTCCCTTATCCGGACAAGCCGCCAGTGTTCAAGCCATATGAGCGCAGAATCGTTTCTTGACGCATGTCATCCTTTTCGAACGGCCGGCGTAGGTCCCTTTCCGGCTTCGACTATTGGCGCGATAGATGACGGCCGTATACTCACCGCTGATCTATTTGATCGGGTTCGCGACGGTCTTGGCAATTCCGGCGGACGATCTCTCTGCCGTGACCGGCATCTAGCTTTCCGAGGATGTCGGGGCAGTCGATCCTGCGGTGGCCGAAGTAGGAGAGCTGATCTGGGATGTCAGGCGCTTGTCCGCCGCCAGGTGTGCACTGCCGTCATCGCCTCGGTCGTTACCCAGGTGTGGACGAGGTGGGCCATGCTACGTGACCTTGGTGTCGGGCGTGGTGCGGCTGCGGGTCAGGGCCGCGCATCGTAGGGTGCGCAGGTGAACCTAGAGAAAGTGGTCTTCGGCTTCTTCGTGCTGCTGGCCGCCACCCTCAACTTCGGCTTCTTCATCGGCGACCTGTCGGACCCCACCGTCCACAACGTCTACGAGCTCTTCGCCGCCGTCGTCGTCAACCTCATCGCGACGGTGCTCAAGTTCGGCGACCGCACCCAGATCGGCGCCGTTCACCTGGCCACCAGCCTCGTCGCCGACCTGCAGCTCATCGCCGCCACCGTCATGTGGGCGTACGCGGCGCACGTCTCCGAGGAGGGGATGACCGAGGCGGCCACGGCCGGCATCGTCTCGCTGTCGGGCGGGGCGCTGTTCGCCAACGTCGTCTCGGTGATCCTGCTGCTGGTCGAGACCGTGTCGTTCCAGAGAAAGTAAGAATGATGCAGAGGCTGTTCTTCTCTGCGAAGAAGGGACGACGGCGGGCCCGGTGGCGGACGCCGGTGGCGGCGGGCGTTCAGGCGTCGGCGACCATTTTCCTGATTTTGCGGCGGATGCGCGCGCCGCTCATCACACTCATCGCCATTTTCGCCGTCAGTGTGCTCGGGTTGACGCTCGTCCCGGGGCGCGACGCCGACGGGGCGCCGGAGCGGATGAGCATCTTCGACGCCTTCTATTTCATGTCGTACACGGCGACGACGATCGGGTTCGGGGAGTTGCCGCAGCCGTTCACCGCCGCGCAGCGGCTGTGGGTCATGGTGACGATCTACCTGACCGTGATCGGCTGGGCGTACGCGCTCGGGTCGTTGCTGACCCTGCTGCAGGACCGCAAGTTCCGCCAGGCGCTCGCCGTCCAGCATTTCACCCGCAAGGTGCGACGGCTCAACGAGCCGTTCCTGCTCTTCGCCGGTTACGGACGGACCGGCCAGGCGCTGGGGCGCTCGATGGACGCGCTGGGCCGCCGGCTGGTCGTCGTCGATATTTCGGAGGAACGGATCGACGCGCTCGACGTCGACCAGTACGCGGCCGACGTTCCGGGTCTCGTCGGCAACGCCGGCAACCCGCACGTGCTGGAGATGGCCGGCCTGGGGCATCCGGACTGCGAGGCCGTGCTGGCGATGACGGACGACGACGAGACGAACCTCTCCGTCGTGATGGCCGCGACGCTGCTGCGCCCGGAGGTGCCGATCGTCGCCCGCACGACCTCGGCGACGATCGGCAACCGGATGCGGGCGTTCGGCACGCCCACGGTCATCAACCCGTTCGACCGCTTCGGTGACCGGCTGCGGCTGGCGTTGCGCGCGCCGGCGTCGTACCAGCTGCTGACCTGGCTGGAGACGGGCCCGGGCACGCACCTGCCCGGCCGCGCCGAACCGCCGGCGAACGGCCGCTGGGTCGTGTGCGGCTTCGGCAGGTTCGGCCGGGAACTCGCCGCCGACCTGCGCGCCAACGGCGCCGAGGTGACGGTCCTCGATCCGGAGGCCGACCCGGGGCGGGGCGGCCCGCAGCTCTCGGTGATCTGCGGGGACGCCACCGATCCGGAGGTGATGGACCAGGTCGGGCTGACCGACGCGGTCGGCTTCGTCGCCGGCACCGACAACGACACCACCAACCTGTGCCTGGTGGCCGCCGCCCAGCGGGTCAATCCGGAGCTGTTCGTGGTGGCCCGGCAGAACGACCCGGACAGCACGCCGATGTTCGCCCAGATGCGCATCGACTCGCTGCTGGTGGCCACCGAGGTGGTGACGCACGAGGCGTACGCGCGGCTGAGCAGCCCGCTGCTGTGGCAGTTCCTGTCCCGCCTGCCGGAACAGGGGGACGACTGGGCGGATCGGGTCGTCGGGCGGCTGGCCGACCATTGCGGGTTCCACCTGGAGAACGTCTGGGAGACGACCCTGACCGGGCGGGAGACGCCGGCGCTCGGCGAATGGCTGGCCGGGGGTGCGGCGCGCCTCGGCGACCTGCTGCGCGAACCGGCGGACCCGGACCGGCCGCTGCCGGTGGTGACCCTGCTCGTGCGGCGCGGCAACGGCGACGTGGTGATGACGCCCGACGACGACGAACTCCTGCACAAGGGTGACACGCTGCTGCTGGTCGGCCCGTCGGCGGCCCGCAGCGCCCTGAACGCCGTCATCGCCGTCGAGACGCTCTTCTCCTACGTGGTGCACCGCGAGTACGTGCCGGCGGGCACGCTGTGGCGCTGGCTGGTTCAGACGGTGCGCCGCAGGTAGGCCCCGGCGGCGTCGCGGACCTGCTGCTGCAGCCCGCGGTCGTGGGAGACCGGTGGCGTGCGCGCCTCGTCGAACCGGTTGAAGTACCGCCCGCTCACGCCCTCGAGCGCCGGGGCGGTGGCGACGTGCAGGATGGCCCGCGCGCCCTCCTTCGGCGGCAGCAGCCCGCGCGTCATCATCCCGCGGAACGCCTTCGCGTACGACGGGATCATGTCGTCGACGATGCCGGTGGCGGCGACGCCGGGGTGCACGGAGTTGACGGTCACCCCGGTGTCGGCGAGCCGGTCGGCGAGCGCGTAGCCGTTCATGACGGTGAGCAGCTTGGCGCGCGCGTACGCGGTGAACGGCTGGAAGCCCTGGTCGGGATTGACCTTCGTGAGATCGTCGAACGGCTCCAGCGACACCGGGCGGGGTGCGCGGCCCAGCTTCACCTGCCGGGTGTCGTTGATCGCGTCGGACACCACGTTGACGACGCGGGACGGCGCGCCGGCCTTCAGCGCACCCAGCAGTCGCTCCGTCAGGAGAAACCCGGCCAGGAAGTTGACCGCGACGTGCAGTTCGACGCCGAGGTCGTTGACGTCGCGGGTGCGAAAGTGCGCGCCGGCGTTGTTGACCAGCAGGTGCAGCTCGGGATGGCGGGCGGAGATGCGGCCGGCCAGGTGGTGCACGTCGTCGGGTGAGGTGAGGTCGGCGGCGAACACCTCGACGCGGTCGAAGCCGAGTTGCGCGGCGATCCGTCGACCGCGTTCGGCGTTGCGCACCACGAGGAGGACGGTGTCGCCGCGGGCGACCAGTTCGGCCGCGACGACGCGTCCCATGTCCCCGGTGGCGCCGGTGACGACACTGACGTTGTTCATGGGTGAGCCTCCATCGATCTTGCAGTTGTGGCGCGGACACAGGTGCTGGAAGAGGGACAGGCCGGGCGCCATGACTGCAAGATCGGCGCGGCCATCTGTGAGACAGGTTGTCTCAGAAATTCCGGTGCGTCAAGATGAGGGGCATGAGTGATCCGCGGGCCGCCCGGAGTCGGGAGGCCATCCTGGGCGCCGCCCGCGAGCTGCTGTTCCGGCACGGGTCCGGGGCCGTCACGCACCAGCGCGTCGCCGAACACGCCGGCGTCGGGCGGGCCACCGTCTACCGGCACTGGCCCCGCGCCGACCAGTTGCTGCTCGACGCGATGACCGGCAGCGACATGCCGTTCTTCAAGGACCCGGCGCCACCCGTGCGCGACTGGCTCACCCGCGAACTGCGGATCCTCGCCGACGACCTCGCCCAGCCGCCGGTGGTCGCCGTCTCGCTGACGCTCATGCACGACGCGCACTGGGACGAGGGCGTCGCCCGGCAGCGGGACGCGTCGCTGGGCACCGTGGCCGAACGGCTCGGCGCGGCGTTCGCGCTCGCGTACGAGACCGGGGAAATCCTTAGCGAACTCGCCGGGTACGACGCGGTCGCGCTGCTGACCGGGCCGATCTTCTATCGCGCGGCCTTGCAGGGCGGCGGCGTGCCGGACGGGTTCATCGCGCGGCTGGTGGACGGGCTGCCGTGGGCGTCCCGGGATGCCGAGCGTCGATGACCCGTTTAACCTGGCCCTCGATGAGACGCATGATTCCGGCAGCAGCGGTCGTACTCGCGATCGGCGCACTGGTGGCGGCGATCGCCCGGGCGGCGCTCGCCGACGACGACACCAGCCCGCCGAGCGCACCCACCGAGGCGCGCGCGTCCGACCTCACCTGCCGGACGGTGCGCCTGTCGTGGGCGGCGTCGAGCGACGACGTCGGGGTGGCGTTCTACGACATCTACCACGACGGCCAGCACATGACCGCCGTGGCGGGCGGCACGCTGTCGACCGTGCTCGACGTCGTGCCGGGCGCCCGGTGGGGGCTCTACGTCAACGCCCGCGACGACGCCGGAAACGTCTCCCAGGCCAGCGCCACGGTCCCGATAGAGGTGCCGCCGTGCCAGACCGACACCGAGCCGCCGACCTCACCCACCGCGGTCTCCGCCACCGCCGCGGGCACCTCCGTCACGATCCGGTGGAACGCCGCCAGCGACAACCTCGGCCTCGCCGGATACGAGATCACGCGTAACGGCGCGCCGGCCGGTTCGGTGGCCGGTGCCGACACGACGTCCTTCGTGGACAGTGGGCTCGCGCCCAACACGCGCTACGAGTACCGCGTTCTCGCGAAGGACAACCAGGACAACCGGTCCACGCCGAGCGAGCCCGCGGTCGTGACCACCGGCGCGGGCTGTGCCACGCCGCTCTGCGCGGTGACCCAGGTGGCCACCGACAACGACGTCCCGTGGGGACTCGTGCAACTGCCGGACGGCAGCGTCCTCTACAGCCGCCGCGACGCCGGTGACATCGTGCGCCTCGACCCGGTCACCGGCGCGAAGACGACCGTGGGCGAGATCCGCGACGCGGAGAGCACCGACGGCGAGGGCGGTCTCATGGGGCTGGCCGTCGCGCCGGACTTCGCCGCCGACCCGTGGCTGTACGTCATGCACACCGCCACGTCCGACAATCGCGTCGTGCGCGTGCGCTACACCGGCGGCGCGCTCAGCGGCGACCCGCAGGTGCTCCTGTCCGGCATGCCGCGCAACAAGTTCCACAACGGTGGGCGGTTGCGCTTCGGCCCCGACGGCAAGCTCTACATCGCCAGCGGCGACGGCCAGAACGGCTCCTGGGCCCAGGATCTGAAGAACCTCGCCGGCAAGGTGCTGCGCATCAACCCGGACGGCACGATCCCGTCGGACAACCCGTTCGGCAACGCGGTCTGGAGCTACGGCCACCGCAACCCGCAGGGGCTGGCGTTCGACTCGCGGGGACGCCTGTGGGAGCAGGAGTTCGGCAACTCCGTGACGGACGAGACGAACCTGATCACGCGCGGCGGCAACTACGGCTGGCCCGCGTGCGAGGGCACCACGGGCAACTGCGCGAACTCGGTCGCGCCGAAGTACACCTACCGCACCACCGACGCCTCGTGCAGCGGCATCGCGATCGTGCGCGACGCGCTCTACGTCGCCTGCCTGCGCGGCACCCGCCTGTACCGGGCGACCATCACGGCGCAGGGCACGCTGACCGGGATGGAGTCGTTCCTCAGCGGCACCTACGGGCGGCTGCGCACCGTCGAGCCGACGAACGACGGCCACCTGTGGCTGTCCACGAGCACGGTGGGGGACAAGGACAGCATTCCCGGCAACAGCAACGAGAAGCTGTTCAAGGTGACCCTGGGTCGTTGATTCTTTCAGCGGTCCTCCTGCCGGCGACCGCTGCGCGCACACGGCGCTGGACGGGTTCACGGCCCGCTCGTGAAGGGACACGCGCGGACGAGTCGAACGCCCGCGACCCCGGGCGCATGGTGCGACGGCGTCCTGGGCAAAGCACGTTCATGGATGACACACGCGTCGCCACGTCGTACACGTTCGGCACGCTGCCGGTGCGGGCGGCGGCGGTCCTCGCGGCGTTCGTCGCTCCCGTGGCGTTCGGGGTCGCCGGGGCGGCCGGGCTCTTCGGCACCGAATCGCTCTGGGCCCGGCTCGCCTTCGTCCCGTTGGGCATCGCCGTCGGCGCGGTCTACGGGTACCTGGCGCTGTTCCGGATCGCCTACCGGCTGCGCCTGTCCGACGCGCGGTTGCACTGGCGGGCCGTGCTGCGTGCCGGCAGCGCGCCGCTGGCCGACGTGCGCCGCGTGGTGCCCCACGCGAGGAACCACACGACGGTGGAACTGGCGGACGGGCGGCGGATCCGGGTCGCGGGCGTGCACGACGTGTGGCCGTTCCTCGAGGGGTTGCGGCGGGCGGCGCCGCACGTCGAGATCGAGCCGGAGTTCGCCACGTGGACCCCGGGGTGGTTCCGCGCCGGGGGGTGAGCCCGCGGGCGTTCACAGCGGCGGCAGCTCCTGCGGTTTCAGCGCGGCCCGCCACCGCCGCAGCAGCGTCCGCGCGGCGAGCGTGTCCGGATGCCCCGCGGTGAACAGCCGTTCCCGGTCGGCCAGCACCCGTTCGAGAACGCGGATCGCGTCGTACTCGCGGCCGGCCCAGCGGTACACCCGGGCGAGCCCGAGCCGCGCCGCGAGCGTGTCCGGGTGGTCCGGCCCCAGCATCGTGGTGATGTCGGCGATGTGCCGCTGCTCGGCCCGGATCACGGCGGTCGCGTCCGCCGGCGACGGCGCGCCGGCCGACGCCCGCCCGATGGGGATCGGCGACGACTGCGTCGTGGCGGCCGTGCCGCCGATCTCCGCGCTCCGCTCGCCACCCCCGGATCCGCCCTCGGCGGCCCCGCCCGCCACGACGGCGAGGTACTCCAGCTGCGCGCGCGGCAGCCCGACGAGCCTGGTCGCCAGCCGCGCGGCGGCCGCGTCCCGCCCCTCTCCGTCGATCGCGGCCTTGACGTCGACGAGCGCGTCCGCGCCGAGTTGTTGCGTGAGAACGTCTTCCAGCAGCCGCCGCTCCCCGTCCCCGACGGGTGCCGGGGCCGTGGCGGACAACGCGATACAGATCAGGTGCGCAACCGCGGCAGGGTCGACCACACGTCTACCTTCCCGCGAACGCCGCCCGTTTGTCGACAACGGATCGACCGCAATCGCGCTGCAACGGCCTTGCGCAGTCTGGTCCCGTCCGAACCACGAAGGGAGCGGGACATGAGCGTAGGGATGTGGCCGTGGCGGCGGCACGTCGCGAAGATCGCGGTTCTGGTGGCGGTGTTCGCCGTGACCACGGCCGCGGCGAACACGGTGCGGGAGGCGGCGGCCGAAGCCGCACCGACCCCCGGCCAGTTGTACTACCTGCAGAACGTGACCACCGGGCTGCGGGTACAGGTCGCCTCCGGGTCCACGGCGGCGGGCGCGGCGATCGTGCAGGGCACCGCCTCCGCCACCACCACGCAGGCGCACTGGCGGTTCGCCCCGGTCGAGGGCACGAGCTTCTACCAGATCGTCAACCGCCGCAGCGGCCTCTGCATGGACGCCGGAGCGGCCTCGGTGCGGGTGGTGATCCGCCAGAGCAGCTGCGTCAACCTGCCGACCTTCACGCACTGGACGGTGGGCACGGCCGGCACCAACCACACGATGACCGGCCGGCGGAGCGGCCAGGGCCTGTGCGTCATCGGGGACCTCAACCTCAGCAACGTGCCCCTGGTCTCCGACGTCACGCCGAGCTGCGACTACCGGTTCACCCTGATCCCGGTCTGACGAACGGCGGACCGGGACGGCCGCGGTCGTCCCGGTCCACCGGGTACACCCTCCATAGTGGACATACGCTGCGCCGGCGCCCCCGTCGTCCTAGGGTGTAGTCAACGGGAGAGGGGACCTGACATGCCGGTCAGCGACAGCGGGACGTACACGCTCGGCGGTAGGCCGGTGCACCGCCTCGGATTCGGGGCGATGCGCATCACCGGGCCGGGCATCTGGGGCCCGCCGCGGGACCACGACGAGGCGATCCGGGTGCTGCGCCGGGCGGTCGAGCTGGGCGTGACGTTCATCGACACCGCCGACTCCTACGGGCCGCAGGTCTCCGAGGACCTGATCCGCGAGGCGCTGCACGACGGCAGCGGCTACGGCGACGTGGTGATCGGCACCAAGGGCGGGTTCACGCGGCACGGGCCGGACCGGTGGGTGGTCCTGGGCGACCCGGCCTACCTGCGCCAGTGCGTGCTGCTGTCGCTGCGCCGCCTCGGCGTCGAACGCCTCGACCTGTGGCAGCTGCACCGCATCGACCCGCGCCGGCCGGCGGCCGAGCAGTTCGGGGCAATCAGGAAGTTCGTCGACGAGGGGCTGATCCGCGACGTCGGGCTGTCGGAGGTGAGCGTGGCCGACATCGAGGCGGCGCGCGCCGCGGGCCTGACCGTCGCCTCGGTGCAGAACAGGTACAACGTCGGCTACCGCGACCACGAGGACGTGCTGGAGCACTGCGAGCGCAACGGGATCGCGTTCATCCCGTGGGCGCCGGTCGACGCCGGCACACTTACCCGCCCGGACGGGCCGCTGGCGAAGATCGCGAAGGAGCACGGCGACGCGACCGTGACGCAGGTGGCGATCGCGTGGCTGCTGCGGCGTTCACCGGTGATGGTGCCCATCCCGGGAACGTCCCGGGTCGCGCACCTGGAGGAGAACCTGCGGGCCGCCGACGTGGTGTTGTCCGACGAGCAGTTCGCGGCGCTGGGATGACGCGTTACTGGGAAGACTTCACCGTGGGGGAGAGCTTCGACCTCGGTTCGCTGACCGTGGACGGCGACGAGATGCTGGCCTTCGCGCGGCGGTTCGACCCGCAGCCGTTCCACGTCGACGAGGAACTGGCGAAGGAGACGCCGTTCGGCGGGCTGATCGCGAGCGGGTGGTTCACGGCGTCGCTGTTCATGCGGCTGTACGTGGACGCCGTGCTGGCCGACTCGACGAGCCAGGGTTCGCCCGGGCTGTCGGAGCTGCGGTGGCTGTCGCCGGTGCGGGCCGGGGACGTGCTCGACGGGCGGCTGACCGTGCTGGAGTCGACGCCGTCGCGCACGAAGCCGACCCGCGGCACGGTGGTGCTGCGCGGCGAACTGACCCGGGCCGGCCAGCCGGTCCTGTCGACCACGTTCCGTGGCCTCTTCGGGAGGCGCCCCCGGTAGGCGCCTTGCCGTTTTGGCAAGATGCTTGGCCTCACGCGCAAACCTGCCGCACCATCGGAGCATGAACGAGAACTACGACGTGGTGGTCGTCGGCGGCGGCGCGGCCGGCCTGAACGGCGCTCTCATGCTGGTGCGTTCGCGGCGCAGCGTGCTGGTGCTCGACTCGGGGACGCCGCGCAACGCGCCGGCCGCGGGCGTGCACGGGCTGCTCGGCCACGACGGGATCCCGCCCGCCGAGCTGTACGCCAAGGGGCGGGCGGAGGTGCGTTCGTACGGCGGCGAGATCGAGGACGCCGAGGTCGTCGGGGCGGAACGCGCGGGCGACGGCTTCGTGGTGCGCCTGCGGGACGGCCGCACGGTCCGGGCGCGGCGGCTCCTCGTGACGACCGGCCTGGTCGACGACCTGCCCGACATCCCCGGCGTACGCGAGCAGTGGGGCAGCGGCGTGATCCACTGCCCGTACTGCCACGGGTGGGAGGTGCGCGACCGGCCCATCGGCGTGCTGGCGATCGGCCCGATGGCCACCCACCAGGCGCTGCTGTTCAGCCAGCTCAGCGACGACGTGATCCTGTTCGGGCACACCAATCCGCCCTCGCCCGAGCAGGCGGCGCAGCTCGCGAAGCGCCGCGTCCGCGTGGTGTCCGGCGAAGTGACCGAGGTGGTCGTCGAGGGCGGCGCGATCGTCGGGGTGCGCGCCGGTGGCACCGTCGTGCCGCGCGAGGTGGTCGCGATCGGCGCGCCGATGCGGGCCCGGGTCGGGTTCCTGGAGTCGCTCGGGCTCAAGACCGTCCCGCACGCCTCCGGCATGGGCGAGCACGTGCCGGTCGACCCGATGGGCCGCACCGAGGTCCCGGGCGTCTGGGCCGCGGGCAACGTCGCCGATCTCGCCGCCCAGGTCGGCAGCGCGGCGTCCGCCGGGGCCATGGCCGGGGCGCAGATCAACGCCGACCTCATCATGACGAGCCTTTGATCGAACGTCGAAGGCCCCGGCCGCCGCGCTGTGGAGCGGCCGGGGCCTCGGGACGGGTGCGCGTCAGACGCCCGAGCCGACCGGCTCGGCGGGCCGCGGCTCCAGGTGCTGGCGGAGCTTCTCGCCCTCGATGTCGACGTTCGGCAGGATCCGGTCGACCGGGCGCGGCAACCACCAGGCGGCCCGCCCGAGCAGCGACATGACGGCGGGCACGATCGTCATCCGCACGATGAACGCGTCGATCGCGACCCCGATCGCCAGCGCGAAGCCCATCGACTTGATGGTCGGGTCCTCGATGAGGACGAACCCGGCGAAGACCGACGTCATGATCAGCGCGGCCGCCGTGACGACCCGGACGCCGTGGCCCATGCCGTTGATGGTCGCCTGGGTGGCGGTGTCGCCGTGCACGAAGTCCTCCCGCATCCGCGACACCAGGAAGACCTCGTAATCCATCGCCAGGCCGAACAGGATGCCGATGAGCAGGATCGGCAGGAAGCTGATCAGCGGTCCCGGCGTGTCCAGCCCCACCAGCGAGGCCAGGTGCCCCTCCTGGAACACCAGCACCGTGACGCCGAACGTGGCGCCCACCGTCAGCAGGAACCCGAGCGCCGCCTTGACCGGCACCAGGAACGAGCGGAACACCAGCATCAACAGCAGCACCGACAGCCCGACGACGAGCAGCAGGTACCAGGGCATCGCATTGGACAGCTTCTCGGAGACGTCGATCCCGACGGCCGTGGCGCCGGTGAGCGCGACGTCGGCGCCGGCGACCGTCCTCGCCTTGTCCCGGATGGCGTGCACGAGCTTCTCGGTCGGCTCGTCGGTCGGCCCCGTCTTCGGGATGACCGGCAGCAGCGCCGTCGTCTTCGCCTGGTTGAACTGCGGCTGCGCGACGGCGAGCAGGTTCTCCGTGCCGTTCAGCTTGGTGTACAGCTCCTGCACCGCCGCACCGGTCCGCTCCGGCGAGTCACCGACGACGACCAGGATCAGCCGCCCGTTGAACCCCGGGCCGAAGCCCTCCTCGATCAGGTCCGCGGCCTTGCGCGCCGGGTCGTCCGCGGCCGCGTGGCTCGGATCCGGCAGCGAGATCCGCATGTCCTTCGCCGGAACGGCCAGCGCGCCGAGGCCGATGACGCCGACGAGGATGACCGGGATGCGCAGCTTCACCATGAGCCGCGCCCAGCGGAAGCCGAACCCCTCCTTCGCCTCGACGCGCTCGTCGACGGCCTTGCGCGCCTTGATCGGCAGGATCAGCCGGCCCGCGAAGCCGAGCAGCGCCGGCAGCAGCGTCACCGCGACGAGCACGCTCACCGCGACGGTCGCGGCGGCGGCCAGACCCATGACGGTCAGGAACGGGATGTTGACCACGGCCAGCCCGGCGAGGGCGATGACGACGGTGACACCGGCGAAGACGACGGCCGACCCGGCGGTGCCCACGGCCCGTCCGATGGACTCCTCGGGGTCGAGCCCCTCCATGAGGTTCTGGCGGTGGCGGCTGGAGATGAACAGCGAGTAGTCGATGCCGACGGCCAGGCCGAGCATGAGCGCCAGGACCGGCGCGGTGCTGGTCAGGTGCACCACGCCGCTGAGCGCGAAGAGGCCGGCCATCCCGGCACCGACGCCGATCAGCGCGTTGAACATCGTCATCCCGGCCGCCACCAGCGACCCGAACGTCACCACGAGCACCACGAGCGCGATCGCCACACCGATGGCCTCGGTGCCGCCGACCTCGGGTTCGCCGCCCATGACCTCGCCGCCGTGTTCGACCCGCAGCCCGGCGGCCTCCGCGGCGGCGCCGGTCTTCTCGTACGCCTCCTTCTGCTCCTTGGTGACGTCGTCCTGCCGCCCCTCGAACTGCACCGTGAACAGGCCGAAGCGCATGTCCGGCGTCACCGCCTGGGAGGTGAACGGGTCGACCGCGCCGACGACGCCCGGCAGCTGGTTGAGTTCCAGCGTCAGCGCGTCCAGCAACGGCTTGACCTCCGGCAGCGTCTTGCCCTCGGGTGCCTTGACGACGACCGTCCCGGTGGCGCCGCTCGCCTGCGGGAACTCCTTCTTGAGCGTGTCGATCGCGCGCTGGGACTCGGTGCCCGGCATGGTGAAGTCGCTCGACGTCGCGCCCTTGAACGCGAATGCCGCGCCGCCGAGCGCGGCCAGCGCCACGATCCAGAGCACCAGCACGAGCCGGCGCTTCCGGTACGAGGCCCGGCCCAGCCGGTACAGGAACGTTGCCATGTCAATCCTTCTCGCTGTCGGGGTCAGCAGACGGGGTTTGCAGAGCGCGCTTCGCCACGCGCACCAGTGCGGCACGCGTCGTGTCGGCGTCGCCGGTCTCCTCGATCGCCACGGCGCAGATGCCGCTGAGCACCACGCGCGCGGCGTAGAACTGCAGCGGGTCGTCGGTGCGCCCGGCGATGGCCGAAAGCAGGGCGTTGGTAGCCGCCTGCAGGTGTGCGAACGCGGGTCGTTGGAGGGCCTGCGGCATCTGGTCGTAGATGATCGCGATCTCCTGCCGGTAGGCCATCACCAGATCGACGAAGCCCTCGATCGCGGCCGTCTGCGCGGCGGCGTCGTCCAGCGTCAGCAGCCGTTCGCCGAGGTCGGCCAGCTGCTCGGCGGCGGGCTTCGCCAGCGCCAGGAAGATCGCGTCCTTGCTCTCGAAGTGATAGAGCAGGGTCGCCTTGGAACATCCGACGGCGACGGCGATGTCGTTGAGCGAGGTGCCCTTGTAGCCCGCGACCGCGAACAGTCGCGCGGCCTCGTTCAGGATCTCGTCGCGGGTGCGCGTGCGCGCCATCGTCGTCACCACCTCCGGGCAACAGCATGCCTGACCGATCGGCCAGTTGCTGACCGATCGGTCAGAAGTGTGGCTCACATTACGGAGCGCCCTACCCGGCGGTGGACCTGTCATTCTTTCGCGCCTGCCCGGAGCTGTACCGAGTTCGGGCCGATCGGGACTTAAAACCTCGACCTTGCCTGCGGACCGTATCGGCTTGATTACGGTTCGTTTTCGGCGGCCGGTCTCTCCGCTGACCGGTCCCGTATCGAGGAGGAAAAGGGAACCATGTCTACGGCCACCTACGCGCCTATCAGCAGTCCCATCGGTACCGCCTCACCGCAGTTCTCGCCCTACGGCGTGCAGCCGTTCGGCGCGCAGCCCGGCATCCACGCCGGTCCGCAGCAGCTCATCCAGCAGCAGATCGCGCAGCAGCAGCTTCAGCAGCAGATCCAGCAGGCGCAGATCCAGCAGGCGCTGGCTCAGCAGGCCGCCCAGCAGCAGCTCGCGCCCTACGGCGTCGGCGCCGACCTGATCCGCCAGCTCGCCCCGACCGGCGGCGGCATCATCGGGTCCCTGCTCGGCGACCAGCGCCTGGGCACGCAGATCGGCTCCCAGGTCGGCAACATCCTGGGCAGCATCCTGCCGTTCGGCGCCCAGCCGGGCGTGCACCCCACCCAGAACATGCAGACGATGGCCGCCCTGCAGCAGATCCTGCAGCAGCAGCCGCAGATCCACCCGGCCCAGATCCAGCAGATCCAGGCCGTTCAGCAGGCCCAGCAGGCTCAGCAGGCGATCCAGCAGGCGCAGCTGCAGCAGGCCATGCAGCAGCAGCAACCGATGGCTGCGCACCAGCAGTCGCAGGTGGCGCCGTACGGCATCTTCAGCGACATCGTGAACACCGTCGCGCCCATCGCGACCGGCGCGTTCCTCGACCCGCACACCGCCCAGACCGTGAACAGCGTGCTGAGCACCGTGTCGAGCCTCGTGCCGTTCTCGGCGCAGCCGCAGATCCCGCAGATCGCGCAGTCTTCGCAGCTGGCGCCGTACGGCATCTTCGGCGGCGGGATCGGCAACCTCGTCGGCGGGCTCGCCGGCAACGCCATCGGCGGCGTGCTCGGCAACAGCGGCCTGGGCAACCAGATCGGACGCACCGCGGGAAGCATCCTCGGCGCGATCCTGCCGTTCTCGGCCCAGCCGCAGATCCCGTATTCGCAGTACGGGCAGCAGTACTCGCCCTACGGCAGCTACTGACCGGGGCGGGCCGTGACCGTCTTCAGCGGTGAGACACCGCAACTGCTCGGCTACGCACCCTACGGTGCCCCGATGATGTCCCGGACCCCTGTGAACCAGGGAACGGCGGAGCCGACCACCGAGGCGATGCGCCAACAGGCGGCAGCGGTCATCCAGCGCTGCTACCGGTGGACGGAGGCGTCCGTGCCGGTGCTACCGCAGGTCGCGGCCCTGGTGCCGGCGCTGGTCGCCACCATCCAGCAGTACGAGGCGCAGCAGTACGCCGCGTGCCTGCAGCAGGCGCTCGCCGTTGTCGCGGTGATCGCCGAGCTGCGGGCCACCGTCCCGGCACTTCCTGCCCTGTGAACGCACGGATGGAGAACGACATGCCGGAACAGCAGTCCGCGGCCGGATCCCACCAGGGGTCCGGCCGCGGCCGGTACCTCGTGGGCGCCGACGACCCGAACGTCCTGCGCGCCCTCGCCGAGCGCATCGGCGCCGGCGAATTCGCCCCGCCCGGAGAGGCCATCGTGGTGCGCACCATCGGCGCGGCACCGGACGTGCTCGTGGTCGAGGCCGAACCGGCCGTCGCCCAGCGGCTGCGCGCCGAGTATCCCGACCGCCTGACCGTCGAGTCCGACGAACTCCTGCCCGAACCCGGCACCGTGCTGCCGCCGGGCCTGGGCTAAGTGCCCGCCGAAACTGCTGACGCCGAGAAAGCTGAACCCGCCGAGAAATCTGGAGAGCACAATGACCGACCAATCGGCTCCGCGGCCCGTCGCGCCCCGGCGGGAGCGGTACCTGGTGGCGCCCCTCGCCGGACCCGGTGTCGAACTGTCGGCGATGGGCGCGATGCCGTCCGCGCCGCAGTTCGCCGACAGCGTGCTGGCGCAGCTCGCCGCCGACCCGCTGACGAACGTCCACCGCGTGATCACCCCGACCGCCGGGAGCAACGGCACGCAGCTGTCGACGTTCGGCGCCGGGCCGGGTGCGCCCGGCTACCCGCGGGTGGCCGTCGTCGACATGGAACCCGACCGGGCCGCCGCGCTCAACGGCAACCCGCTCGTGCACGTCGAACCGGACCTGCCGCTGCAGTACACCGAACCCGACCCGGGCACCCGGATGAGCTTCGCCGACCCCGGGGTGATCCCGCCCGGCGACGAGACGTCGGTGATGTTCACGGTGCTCGGCAGCGACGGCAAGGCGCTCGAGGGCGCCGAGGTGTACCTGATGAACGAGGCGTTCCCGGTGCGCGGAACGACCGGCACCGACGGCACCGTCGTCATCACCGCACCCGCCGGCGTGCTGCCCGTGCTCGCCGGCGTCTACGTCAAGCCGCGCTACGACTACTGGGCCGTCTGGCTCGGCCGCCCCCAGCTCACGCTCGGTTCCCCGAACCTGGTCACCTGCCCGTCGCTGGCCGAGACCTTCCCGGGGTTCCCGCAGCGGCAGCTGGACGGGTGGGGCCGGCGCGCCATGCGCTTCGACGCGCTGCCGCCGACGTTCCGCGGGCACGGCGTGAAGATCGGGATCATCGACTCCGGCGCCGCGAACGAGCACCCCGACCTCAACGGCCGGATCAGCGGCGGGCGCGACATCCCGGAGAACAACGACAGCGGCTGGAAGGTCGACACCGTCGGCCACGGCACGCACACCACGGGGATCGTGGGCGGTTCGGACAACGGCTACGGCATCGTCGGCGTCGTGCCCGAGGCCGAGATCCACTCGTACAAGATCTTCCCGGGCGGCCGGTTCAGCGACCTCATCGAGGCACTCGACTACTGCATCGCCCAGGGCATGGACGTGGTGAACCTCAGCCTCGGCAGCCCGCAGCCGTCGCACCTGCTCGCCCGCAAGATCGAGCAGGCCCGGCAGGCCGGCATCGCCTGCATCGTGGCGGCCGGCAACTCCGGCGGCCCGGTGTGCTTCCCGGCGAACATGCCGACCGTGCTCGCCGTCGCCGCCATCGGCAAGCTGGGGGAGTACCCGCCGGAGAGCTACCACGCGACGCAGGTGTACGGGATGCCCACGCCCGACGGGTACTTCTCGACGACGTTCACCTGCTTCGGGCCGGGGATCGACGTGTGCGCGCCCGGCGTGGCGATCGTGTCGTCGGTGCCGCCCACCAACTACGCGGCGATGGACGGAACGTCGTTCGCGGCGCCGTACGTCACCGGCCTGGCCGCTCTTCTGCTGGCACACCACCCCGAACTGCGCACCGACGTCACCGGGCGCAACGCGGCCAGGGTCGACCGGCTGTTCGAGATCATCCGGGGCAGTTGCCGGCCGTTGGCGCTCGGCGACCCGGGGCGCAGCGGTGCCGGGCTGCCCGACGCGACCGTCGCGCTGGGGCTGGTCCCGCCGGTGTCGGCCACGCCGCCGGCCCATCCCGGGCTGGCGCAGCTCTGGACGGTGATGGCGCAGGCCGGACTGATCCCGGCCGCGATGCCGACCACGGTCCCGGTGCCCGCGGCGGTGTCGTCGAGCGGCCTGGTGTCATCGAGCGGCCTGGTGTCGTCGGGCGGCATGACGGTGCCGGTCAGCGGCGCCTGGACCGGCGGGTCCGGGGGGAGCACGCCGCCCGCGGGCATCTGGCCCGGCGCGGGCCCCGCGGGCTTCGCCGGCGCCTATGCGGCAGGCCCCGGCCAGGGCTTCCCGGCCGGGGCGTGGTCGGCGATCCAGCCGGGCGTGCTGTCGCCGGGCGGCTTCACCCCGGGTGCCCCGACGCTGGGCGGCTTCACGGGCGGCGGCTTCGCGGGCGGCGGCTTCGCGCCGGGCGGCTTCCAGCCGGCCGGCGGGACCGCGTACCCGGGCTTGACCCAGCCGGGCCTGGCCCCCGGGAGTGTGCCCGGTGCCGGTTTCCCCGGAAGCTCTTCGGACGGGAACGGAACCGGCACCGACCCGACGGCCGGGACCACCGACTCCGCCGCGAACACCGGCCCCGGCGTGACGCTCACCGCGGTCACCGCGGACGCCCTCGACCCGCTGCGGGCGGCGATGCGCGCGGCCGGCCTGCTCCCGCACGGCCCGGTCGAACCGCCGGCGGCCAGCAACTGAGGTGATCTCCGCCGGAGTGGGCAGGACCCGCTCCGGCGGAGCCGCGTTTCAGTAGGAAAGGCCGTGGCCGAACGGGTAGAGCGTCCCCGACCCGTCCGCCTTCGGGATCGTGACCGGCAGCGTGCCGACCGGCCGGATCTCCCCGAACAGCGTCCTGACCAGCGACTCGATCGACCCGGCCGTGTATCCGTAGGTGGCGAGGTAGGTCGGCGCGGCGCCCAGGTATGCGATGTCGTACGGGTTGCGCATGCCCGCGACGACGACCGGCTTCCCGGTGGCGAGCAGCGCCGCGACGAGGGCCCGCTGCTGCGGGTTGGCGGCGGCGTTCTGGGTGGAGACGACGACCAGGTCCCGCTCCGCGCTGCGCGCCACCACCTCGTCGATGCGGGCCTGCGTGGGCGCGGTGCCCGTCTCCTGAACGTCGACGGCGTGCCCGCGCCCGGTGAGCGCCGCCCCGATCGTGGCCGTGGTCGTCACACCCCAGCCGGCGACGAGGACGTTCCTCGGCGTGGTGCCGAGCGGAAGCAGCCCGGCGTCGTTGCGCACCAGCGTGGTGGTGCGGTCGGTGATCGCCTGCGCGTCGGCGAGATGTTCCGGCCTGCCGACGGTCGTCACCGCACGGGCCGGATCGACGAACGGGTCGCGGAACAGGCCGCGCCGCTCCTTCAGCCGCAGGATGCGCCGCACCGACTCGTCCAGCCGCCGCATCGGGATCGCGCCGCTGCGCACCGCGCCGAGCACCGCCTGGTAGGCCGTGTCGAGCTGCGGCGCCAGCACCAGCTGATCCGCCCCCGCCTTGAACGCCTCCACCGGCGCGACGTCCGGCGGATACGTGCCCGTGGCGCCGCCCATGTCCAGCGCGTCCGTGACGATGAGCCCGTCATAGCGCAGTTCGCCGCGCAGCAGGCCGGTCAGCACCGGCTTGGACATGGTGGCCGGCGCGCCGCTCGGGTCCACCGAACGCAGCACCACGTGCGCCGTCATGATCGTGTCCACGCCCGCGCGGATCGCCGACCGGAACGGCGGCAGGTCGATGGCGGCGAGCTGTTCGCGGCTGTGGGTCACCTCCGGCAGGCCGAAGTGGCTGTCCGTGGCGGTGTCGCCGTGCCCCGGGAAGTGCTTGGCCACCGTCGCCGTGCCCCCGGCGTGGTATCCGTCGACCTGCGCCGCCACCATGCGCGACACCAGCGCGGGGTCCTCGCCGAACGACCGCACCCCGATCACCGGGTTGGCCGGGTTGACGTTCACGTCCGCGACCGGCGCGTAGTTCTGGTTGATGCCCACGGACTTCAGCTCGGCGGCGATCACCTCGGCGCTGCGCCGGGCGTCCCGGGTGGACCGGCCCGCCCCGAGCGCCATGTTGCCCGGCATGGCCGTGGCCGGCGCGGTGAGCCGGTACACCACGGCGCCGCCCTCCTGATCGGTGGAGATCAGCAGCGGGATGTGCCGGCGCTGGCGCAGCGCGGCGGCCTGCAGCCCGTTGGAGAGGGTGGCGATCTGGCGCGGTTCGCGAACGTTGTCGGGGCCCCGCCGGGCATCGAAGTAGATCACCCCGCCCGGCTTGTACTTCTCGATCACCTGCGCCGGGGTGTCGACGCCGTACAGCCGCTGGTTGCCGGCGTTCGGCGTGTCGGCGTCCTGCCCGTAGACCTCGACGACGAACAGTTGACCGACCTTCTCCTCCAGGGTCATGCCGGCGAGCGGCGACGACGCGGCGGCCGGCGACGGCGCCAGGATGATCAGCGCTACCAGGGCCTTCCCCCATGCGAACGACATGGGTCGATCAAAGCAGAACCGGTCAGGTTTGGAGAAGCGCCCGCGCCCGCCGCTCACCTAGCGTGAAGATTCACAGGGACCTAGGAGGACATGATGATCAAGACAGTGCTGCACCCGGTGACCGACCTGGCGAAGGCGAAGGCCGTCTACTCTGCGCTGCTCGGCGCCGAACCGACCGCCGACGCGCCCTACTACGTGGGCTTCGACGTCGACGGCCAGCACGTCGGCCTGGTGCCGGGCGGCGGACCGCAGAAGCTGACCACGCCGGTCGCCTACTGGCACGTGCCCGACATCCAGGCCAAACTGTCCGAGGTCACCGCGGCGGGCGCCGTCGTGCGGGACGAGCCGAAGGACGTCGGCGGGGGCCGCCTGGTGGCCACCGTGACCGACGCCGACGGCAACGTCCTGGGCCTGATCCAGGACAGCTGAGTTTCTTCGAACGGGGGAGACGCCGACATGAGCAAGCACGCCGCGGACAGCCACGACCTGATCAGGGTGCACGGCGCGCGCGAGAACAACCTCAAGGACGTCAGCATCGAGCTGCCCAAGCGGCGGCTGACGGTCTTCACCGGGGTCTCCGGTTCGGGCAAGAGCTCACTGGTCTTCAGCACCATCGCGGCCGAGTCGCAGCGGCTGATCAACGAGACGTACAGCGCGTTCCTGCAGGGGTTCATGCCGTCGCTGAACCGGCCCGACGTCGACCTGCTGGACGGGCTCACCACGGCGATCATCGTGGACCAGGAACGGATGGGCGCCGACCCCCGTTCCACCGTCGGCACGGCCACCGACGCCAACGCGATGCTGCGCATCCTGTTCAGCCGGCTCGGGCAGCCGCACATCGGGTCGTCGCAGGCGTTCTCGTTCAACGTCGCGTCGATCAGCGGCGCCGGCGCCGTCACCGTGGAGAAGGCCGGCCGCACCGTCAAGGAACGGCGCGAGTTCAGCATCACCGGCGGCATGTGCCCGCGCTGCGAGGGCCGAGGCGCCGTCAACGACATCGACCTCACGCAGCTGTACGACGAGAACAAGTCGCTGAACGAGAGCGCCATCACGATCCCCGGCTACAGCATGGAGGGCTGGTTCGGGCGGATCTTCCGCGGCTGCGGCTACTTCGACCCGGACAAGCCGATCAAGCGCTACACCAAGCGCGAGCTGAACGACCTGCTGTACCGCGAGCCCACGAAGATCAAGATCGAGGGCATCAACCTCACCTACTCCGGCCTGGTGCCCTCGATCCAGAAGTCGTACCTCTCCAAGGACGTCGACGCGCTGCAGCCGCACATCCGCGCCTTCGTCGAACGCGCCGTCACGTTCACCACCTGTCCCGACTGCGACGGCACGCGGCTGTCCGAGGCGGCCCGTTCCTCGAAGATCAAGGGCATCAGCATCGCCGACGCCTGCCGCATGCAGATCAGCGACCTGGCGCAGTGGGTCGCCGACCTGGACGAGCCGTCCGTCGCGCCGCTGCTCAAGGGGCTGCGGCACACGCTCGACTCGTTCGTGGAGATCGGCCTCGGCTACCTCTCCCTGGAACGCCCCTCCGGCACCCTCTCCGGCGGCGAGGCGCAGCGCACCAAGATGATCCGCCACCTCGGTTCGGCGCTCACCGACGTCACCTACGTCTTCGACGAGCCCACGATCGGCCTGCACCCGCACGACATCCGGCGGATGAACGACCTCCTGCTCCAGCTGCGCGACAAGGGCAACACCGTGCTCGTCGTGGAGCACAAACCGGAAGCGATCGCCATCGCCGACCATGTCGTCGACCTGGGTCCGGGCGCCGGGTCCGCCGGTGGCGAGGTCGTTTTCGAGGGAACGGTGGCCGCACTCCGCAAGAGCGGCACGCTCACCGGTCGCCACCTGGACGACCGGGCCGCGCTCAAGGACTCGGTCCGCAAGCCGTCCGGGTTCCTGCCGGTGAAGGGCGCCGACCGGCACAACCTGCGCGACGTCGACGTCGACATCCCGTTGGGCGTGCTCGTGGTGGTGACCGGCGTGGCCGGTTCGGGGAAGAGTTCGCTCATCCACGGCTCGGTGTCCACCCGGGACGGTGTGGTGGCGGTGGACCAGTCCGCGATCCGCGGCTCCCGGCGCAGCAACCCGGCGACGTACACCGGCATGCTGGAGCCGATCCGCAAGGCGTTCGCCAAGGCCAACGGGGTCAAGCCCGCCCTGTTCAGCGCCAACTCCGAGGGCGCCTGCCCGACGTGCAACGGCGCCGGGGTCATCTACACCGACCTCGGCATGATGGCCGGCGTCGCCACCACCTGCGAACTGTGCGAGGGCAAGCGGTTCGACGCCTCGGTGCTGGAGTACACGTTCGGCGGGAAGGACATCAGCGAGGTGCTGGCGATGTCCGTGACCGAGGCCGAAAAGTTCTTCGGCGCGGGCGAGTCGAAGGTGCCGCAGGCGCACGCCGTGCTGGCCCGGCTGGTCGACGTGGGCCTCGGCTACCTGAGCCTGGGCCAGCCGCTGACCACCCTCTCCGGCGGCGAACGCCAGCGCATCAAGCTCGCCACCCGGATGGGCGAGAAGGGCGGCGTGTACGTGCTCGACGAGCCGACCACCGGCCTGCACCTCGCCGACGTCGAACAGCTCCTCGCGCTGCTCGACCGGCTCGTCGACGCCGGCAAGTCGGTGATCGTGATCGAGCACCACCAGGCGGTCATGGCGCACGCGGACTGGATCATCGACCTGGGGCCGGGCGCGGGCCACGACGGCGGCCGCATCGTCTTCGAGGGCACCCCGGCGGACCTGGTCAAGTCGAGGTCCACCCTGACGGGTGAACACCTGGCCGACTACGTCGCCTGAGGCCTCGCGATCTTGCCGGGGGTCCGGGCGTCGCCGCGCGCGAACCGGCCTGACAGGTGGCAGGATCACGGGGTGCCGGTCTCCCGTCGTAGCGTGCTGGGCCTCGCCCTGGCCTCCGCCGTGTCCGGCTGCGCATGCCCGGAGCCCGTCGGCGAGAGCGCCGCGTCGGCGCCCGAGGTCAAGGCCGCAGCCGCCGCGAGCACCCCGGCCGCCCCGGCGCCGTACGCCCCCGCCGTCACCGAGGCGCTGCGCCGCTTCCTGGTCCCGACACCCGAGAACCCGGGGCATCCGATCTACGCCGGCGCGGTGGCGCTCGCGGTCGTCGACGGCGTCACCACCGTGCACACGGCCGTCGGCGACGCCCTGCGCTACACGGCCGGCCCGGTCGAACTCCCGCCGGCCGGGCGGGTCGCCATGCGCCCCGACTCCGTCTTCGACATCGCGTCGATCACCAAGGTGTTCACCGCGATCCTCGGCCTCCAGCAGGTCGAACGCGGCAGGCTCGACCTCGCCGCACCGGTCGCCTCGTACCTGTCCGACTTCACCGGCACCGACAAGGGCGCCGTCACCGTGCGGATGCTGCTCACCCACACCAGCGGCCTGCCGGTCGGTGCCACCGTGCCGCGCGACGTCGGCCGGGTGCGCCAGCGGCTCGCCGTCCTGCGCACGCCGCTGGTCGGCCGGCCGGGGAGCACGTTCCGGTACTCGAGCGTGGGGCTGATGGTGCTGGCCCACCTCGTGGAGAAGGTCACCGGCGGGCGGCTGGACGAGCTCGTGCGCACCGAGATCTGCGCGCCGCTGGGGCTGCGCGACACCGGGTTCCTGCCGGCGACCTGGATGTCCGAACCGGACCGGGCCGCACGGCTGGTCGCCACAGACGCGCGCACCTCGCGCGGCCTGCTGCGCGGCGAGGTGCACGACGACGTCGCCGCGATCCTCGGCGGCGTGGCCGGGCACGCCGGCATCTTCGCCTCCGCCGCCGACGTCGCCGCGGTGGGCCAGGCACTGCTCGGCGGCGGGGCGCGCAACGGGCAGCGGATCCTGGCCGAGGAGACCGTTCGCCGGATGCTCACCGACGCCACCGCCGGCCTGCCCGTGGTCGACGTCGACCATCCGCAGCGGCCGCCGGATCACGGGCTCGGGGTGACGCTCGGCCAGCCGTGGTTCATGGGGCGGCTGAGCGCGCCGACGACGTTCGGGCACACCGGGTTCACCGGCACGTCGCTGCTGGTCGACCCGCGCCGCAAGCTGGTGCTGGTGCTGCTGACCAACCGGGCGCACCCCAACTGGAGCTGGTCCGTGCCGGACCCCGCCCGGGTCGCCGTGGCCGACATCCTGGCCGATGCGGTGGGCTGAGGTTCACCGGCTGTTGCAGCCGTTGGTGCGTTCCCGCACGGTTCTCGACCCGGTGGACGAGGCGCCCGTCGCGCGCGGCCTCGTGCGGACCCGTTTCGGTGGTCTTCCCGTCGTCGATTCGGGGGAACGTTGGCCGCGCTGCCCCGTCTGTGGGTCCGACCTGAGCTTCGTCGCCCAGGTGGACAACGCCCGCGATGCCTTGCACAGCCGCCTGCCGGTCTCCTTCTTCACGTTCTGGTACTGCTGGCAGTGGCACCCGTGGGACCGGGCCGAACGGCACCAGTGGCTGGTCCGCGCCTACACCCGCCTGTCGGAGCCGCGCCTCCTGGCCTCCTCGACGGCGGAACCCTTCGCCGAGCGCTTCGCCGCGCCACGCCTGGAGAGGTCGCTGCCCGACACCGTCGGCTTCGCCCTGCACCGCCCGGAACTGTGGGACGCGGAGCCCGACTGGGATCTCGTCGACCGGGTCGCGCTCTCCCTGACCGGCGAACGCGCCCCACGACCGCACCTGCGCAACTGGGGCGTGGCGCTCGGCGGCTACCCGCTCTGGGCGAACGGCCCCGACGAGACGCCGCCCTGCCCCGACTGCACCCGCCCGACGGAACTCCTCCTGCAGATCCGTCCGACCGAACTGACCGACGCGACCTGGGGCGACCTCGGCACGCTCTACCTGTTCATGTGCCGCACGCACCCGGGACGGACGGCGCTGCGCATGCAGTGCACCTGACGGGCCGCTACCGCCAGCTCGACTCGTAGGCGACCGGACCCTGGACCGCCGCGGTGCCGCCGAAGTTGCGCTGCACCTGCGCGGTCTCGGTGGCGTTCGGGTTGGGGTTCTGGCAGGAGACCGGTGCGCTGCTGCCGGACATCAGGTCGGCGCAGAGGCCGGTGCGGCGGTCGGGCAGGCCGAGGATGTGCCCGAACTCGTGGGCGGAGATGCGCGGCACGTAGTAGCCCTGGTTGACCGCCTGGCGGCCCATGTACCAGTAGCCGTTGCCGAGCGAACTGCTGTACGTGCGCGGCCAGCCGTTGTCGGCGTAGACCCGGATGTTGGGCGTGCGCCCGGACGGGACGGTCACCAGTTGGACGCTGGTGACGCGGCTGTTCCAGATGCGGGCGCCCTCGTGCACGGCGGAGACGAACTCCTGGGCCTGGCTGGCGTCGTAGTAGAGGATGCGCGCGGCGGCGTGCGCGGCCCCGGGGCTGAACAGCTGCACCCCGGCGAGGATCGCGAACACGATCGCACTGGACGCCAGTCTTCGTAGGAACATCGACAACCTCCTGGTGGGATGGTGTCGAGGAGTGTACATCTATCAATGTCTATGGCCGGCATCGGACCGTCACCCGTTCGGCACCGCGTAACCTGCCGTACGCCGCACCATCGCCGTCAGGCCGTCCGGTGCCCGTACGGTCGGCGCCCGTGAGCGTGCCCGAGGTGAGCGTCGTCATCCCGACCCGGGCCCGGCCCCCGCTGGTCACGCGGGCGGTGCGGTCGGCGTTGGCGCAGACGTTGCCGGACATCGAGGTGATCGTCGTCGTCGACGGGCCGGACCCGGACACCGACACCGCGCTCGCGGCCGTCGACGATCCGCGGCTGCGCGTGGTGCGCCTGCCCGAGTCCGGCGGCGCCCCGCACGCCCGCAACGTCGGCGTGGAACACGCCCGGGCGCCGTTCGTCGCGCTGCTCGACGACGACGACGAGTGGCATCCCGAGAAGCTCGCCGTCCAGTGCGCGCTCGCCGCCGGCTCCGGGGTGCCCGAACCCGTCGTGATCAGCCAACTGGTGATCAACACGCCGCGGGCGGCGTTCGTGCTGCCCCGCGGGCTGCCCCGGCCGGGCCAGCCGCTGAGCGAGTGGTTCGCCGTGCGGCGCGGGCTCTTCCACGGCGACGGCTTCATCCAGACCTCCACGATCATGGCGCCGACGGCGCTGCTGCGGCGGGTGCCGTTCACCGTCGGGCTGCGGCGGCTCCAGGAGCTCGACTGGGCGCTGCGGGCCCTCGCCCAGGACGGCGTCGATCTCGTGATCGCGGCGCGGCCGCTGGTCACCTGGCACGCCGACGAGAACCGCCCGCGGGTGAGCTTCGACGCGCCGTGGATCGAGTCCCTGGAGTGGCTGCGCCGCAGCCGCCCGCTGGTGACGCCGCGGGCCTACGCCGCCCTGGCGATGAGCGTGGTGAGCGCGATGGCTGCCCCGACGCGCAGCCCGAAGGCGTTCCTCACGCTGCTGCGGGAGGCGCGGCGCAACGGGCGGCCGGCGCTGACGGACTACGTGACGTTCCTCCAGGTCTGGCTCGTCCCGGCGGGGTTGCGCCGCAGGGTCCGCGACCTGGCCAGCCGCCCCGCGCGAACGGCGTCACCGGTCTGAGCGTCCGCGCCGCCACGACCGCGCAGCCACACCAGCCCGCAGGCCAGCGCGAGCGGCGCGGCGGTCAGCAGGATCACCGCCTCCTCGCCCACGCCGCCGCGCTCCACGAGCAGCAGCCCGACGACGAGCCCGATCACCATGTTGTTGCCGGCGTGCGCCAGGCTCGGCACCCACACGCTCCCGGAGCGGCGGTACAGCCACGACAGCGCCACCTGCTGCAGCACGAACGACACAGTCCACAGTGGAATCGTCCACAGTGGATGGTCGAAGTGCGTGTACCCGACGAACGGCAACGGCCAGTGCCACACCGCCCAGACGAGTCCGGTGCACCACGCCGCCGCGCCCGGCCGCCCGGGCAGGATGCGCGAGCGCAGGTACGACGTCCAGCCGAACTCCTCACCCCAGTACGCGGGCGCGAGCACCACCGACAGCAGCATGAGCCCGGGCAGCAGCCACGGCGACGTCCGTTCGTAGCTCCAGAACCCGAGCAGCGCCGCCAGGCCGAGCGTCGCGAAGGTCAGCGCGGCGGGAGCGATGAGCGCCAGGACGTACCAGCGCCACAGCGCGCGCACCCGCGGCCGCAGCCCCGCGTCGGCGAACCCCTCCCGGGTCACCCACTTCCTGACCACGATCGCGGCGAGCGCCGGCGTGAACGCCGTCGGCACCTGCACCAGCGGATCCGCCATCGACAACCCGAACCCGAAATACGCCACGAACCACACCGGCCAGGCCCCGCCGAAGGCGAGCACCAGGAACCACACCACACCCCGTCTGCGAACGTCCATGATGGACACTCAACCGGTCCACGGCCGCGGAATCCTCAGTGCGCGCTACCCGTGCGAAGGTATGCCTAGGCATACCCGGCCGCGAAGGCGGTCGCGCTCCGCCAGGAGATGAGGCCCCACTGGTCCACGTGGGGGCGGTACTTGCCGTCGAAAAGGCCGCCCGTCTCCAGCGCGGCCGCCGTCCCCTCCAGCATTTCCACGAGCGTGAAGCCGTAGCGGGTGTAGCCGGACTCCGGGTCGTAGTGGCCCACCCGGCCGCGCCGCTGCGGGGTCATGTCGACCACGAGGGCCCCGCCGGTGTGGTCCGCCGCGATCGGCACGAAGCGCCGCTGCCAATCCGGGCCGGCGACCTCGCAGTACATCTGCCAGTCGGCGTAGACGGTGCGGACGCTGTCCGGGTTCTGGCCGGGCGGGAGGGGGTAGCCGGCGGCCGGGTCCATGCCGTTGTGCCGGCGCAGCGACGCGACCAGGTCGGCGGGGAACTCCACGGACATGTTCCGCTGCAGGTCGGCGATCTGCTGCGCGGTGGCCGGGGCGCCGAGGCCGGCCAGGCTGCGCGGGGCCAGGGCGTCGAGGCGGCGTTCGATGCGCTGCCAGGCCGCGTCGACGCGGGCGGTCGTCGCGGCGTCCGGCACGGTGGGGCGCACCGTCGCCGCCGCCGTCGGGTGGCACGACTGCTCCGCCTCGTACTCGGGTTCGGCGTCGATGGCGGCGGCCGTGCCGGGTGGGGAGACCGGGGCGGCCGTGCTGAGGTCGTTCCCCCGGATGATCCAGAGGGCGAGGAGCGCGACCGTGACGAGCGCGATCACGGTGACGAGCGCCGGACGCCAGGATCTGTCCCGGTAGGCCGACCAGCCCGCAGCCGCCGTCGGGGCCGGTGGCGTCGGGCGGTCGGGGAGCCGGACGGTGCCGCCGGCGGTGATCACGTCGGAGGGGACCTCCAGGAGGTCCGCGGCGGACAGCAGCGGCCGGGCGACCTCGGCGCCGCGCGCGCCGTCGGGGACGACGACGAGCAGCGGGGCCTCGAGCGCCCCGGCGACCGCGACCGCCTCCGTGCCCGCCGCGGCCACGAGCACGAGGTCGTGACCGGAGCGGGCCGCGCGGGCCAGCGCGGCCACCCGACTCGGTTTCGCTTCTTCCGGGGGAACGTCATGACGCGTCGTCGCCCCGGTGACGAGCGCGGCCCGCTCGGCGTGTGCGCCCGGCACGACGACGAGTGCGGTGCGCCCGTGCCGGGTGACGAGCCGCGCCGCCACCTCGTGCCAGCGCACGTCCGGCTCGGCGACGGCGAGCACCACGCATCGATCGGTCATTGCTCTCCCCGTGAGTCCGGCGCACAGCGTACGGGCGCGCGGCGGGGCGGTTCGACGGGTGAACGGCCACGTTCGGCGGATGCGCGTCCGACCCTAGGGGGCCGTGAGCAGGGTGAAGCCGAGGCGGGTCAGCTGCGGGCCGATCGGCAGGTAGTAGCTGACCCCGCCGGCCGTGCAGTTGCCCGAGGTCGCCAGCAGCAGCCCCTGCGCCTGGTCCCCGGCGAGGAACGGCCCGATCCGGTCGCCCGCCTCGTTGCAGACCGAGGCGCGGGTGACCCCGGTGATCCGGAACCCGTCGGCGAAGTTCAGCGTCAGGTTGCGGCCGGTGACGAAGCCGCAGCGGGTGCCGGTGCTCGTGCCGTAGCGGCACACCCGCGCGCCGATCGCGGCCTCGGTCGCGCCGCGCACGGGCAGCAGCGCGGTGCCGGAGCGCACGTACGGCCGCGGCACGAACCCGCTCGTCGTGCGGATGTACGCGATGTTGCCCTCGTAGCGGCTCGCCACCGAGACGATGGTGCCGGTCTGCACGCCGTCGACGGTGTACGTGGCGGCGCCGACCTGGCCGCAGGGCGCCGCGACGAAGCCGCCGGCGACCGCGAGCCCGAACGCGCACCGCACGCCCTGGGTGCTGACGTGGTACGGGTCCCCGCCGTACAGCTCGACGGGTGCGGCGGCGCGTGCCGTGCCCGGAATCGCGAGCAGGAGGAGAATCGCGAGCGGGACGGCCAGACGTCTCATCTACGGAAGTCTATATGGGGGAGTGCGCGGTGGACACACGCAGGCTGGGTGGGCTCGAGGTCTCGACGCTCGGGTTCGGCTGCATGGGAATCAGTCACGGGCTCGGCCCCGCCGCCGACCGGCAGGACGGCATCGCGGTCATCCGGGCGGCGGTCGAACGGGGCGTCACCCTCTTCGACACCGCCGAGGTGTACGGCCCCTACGTCAACGAGGAACTGGTCGGCGAGGCCCTGGCGCCGTTCCGCGGCGAGGTGGTGATCGCCACGAAGTTCGGCTTCGCGATCGACGGCGAGGGCCGGCAGGTCGGCGTCGACAGCCGCCCCGAGCACATCCGGCAGGTCGCCGACGCGTCGCTGAAGCGGCTCGGCGTCGAGGCGATCGACCTGTTCTACCAGCACCGGGTGGACCCGACAGTGCCGATCGAGGACGTCGCGGGGACGGTGGGGGAGCTGATCCGGCAGGGGAAGGTGCGCCACTTCGGGCTCTCCGAGGCGGGTGTGTCGACGATCCGGCGCGCCCACGCCGTGCAGCCGGTCTCGGCGCTGCAGAGCGAGTACTCGCTGTGGTGGCGTGAGCCGGAGGAGTCGATCCTGCCCGTGCTGCAGGAACTGGGCATCGGCTTCGTGCCGTTCAGCCCGCTCGGGCGCGGCTTCCTGACCGGCGCGATCGACGCGAGCACGACCTTCACCGAGCGGGACATCCGGGCCGGGCTGCCCCGGTTCAGCCCCGAGGCGCGCGCGGCCAACCAGGCGCTCGTGGACCTGCTCGGGACCGTCGCCGCGCGCAAGGGCGCGACCAGGGCGCAGGTGGCCCTGGCGTGGATCCTCGCGCAGCGGCCGTGGATCGTGCCGATCCCGGGCACCCGCAGCGTGACCCGGCTGGCGGAGAACCTGGGCGCGGCCACCCTGGAGCTGACCCCGGCCGACCTCGCGGAGATCGAGGCCGCCGCGGCGAACATCGAGGTGCGCGGCGACCGCTATTCCGCGCAGCTGCAGCGCTACATCGACCGCTGAGCCCGGTCAGGCGGCGGCGGTGCTCTCCCGCACGGTGAGCTGCGGCGGCAGGAGCGTCGACTCCGGCACCGCCTCCCCGTCGAGCTTGCGCATCAACAGGTCCACCGCCTGCCGGCCCACCTCGTCGGCCGGCACCAGCACGCTGGTGAGCGCGGGATGCGAACGTTCGGCGACCTCGTCCGGGCAGATCGCCACGACCGAGATGTCCTCCGGCACCCGCTTCCCGAGCCGGGCCAGGGCCGCCAGCACGTGCCCGACCGCCGCCTCGTTGTGCACGACGAGGCCGGTCAGCTCGGGCCGGGCCGCCAGGAGCGCCTCCAGCGTGGCGTTGATGCCGGCCGCGTGCTCGCCGCACGGTTCGGCGACGGCGTTGACCTTGAGATCCTCGGCGGCCTCCAGGAAGCCTTCCCGGGTGCGGTGCGCGTAGCCGGTGTCGCGTAGGTACACCACCTCGGGCGCCCCGAGCAGCGCGACGTCGCGGTGGCCGAGCCCGGCGAGGTGTTCCACGCAGGCCCGGCCGGCGAGGTGGAAGTCGAGGTCGATGCAGGTGAGCCCGTGTGCGTCGGCGGGGAAGCCGATGAGCACGCTGGGGCGTTCGAGGGTGCGCAGCACGGGCACCCGCGCGTCGCGCATCTCCACGTCCATCGCCACGATGCCGTCGACCAGGGCGCTCGCCGCGATCCGGCGCAGGCCCGAGGGCCCCTCGTCGGCCGTCATCAGCAGCACGTCGTGCTCGAACTGCCGCGCCGAGGTCACCACCGACGTCGCGAACTGCATGAGGACCGGCACGTGCATGCCGGCGCGCAGGGGCAGGACGAGCGCGATGACGTTGGCCCGGCGGCTGGCCAGCGCGCGGGCGCCGGCGTGCGGGTGGTAGCCGAGCGCGTCGATGCTGGCGAGCACCCGCCGCCGGGTGTCGGCGGAGATGGCCCGCTTGCCGCTCAGGACGTAGGAGACCGTCGACAGGGCCACCCCGGCGTGCGTGGCGACGTCGGCGATGGTCACCATGTCGGGGCGTTTGCGCTCGAGCGTCACCCGATCGTCACCACGGCCGTCGCGGCGAGATCCGCGCAGGACCGTCCAATGTGGACAACGTGTCGGCCGGTCGTGTCGCCGTTCCACCGAGAAAGATCTTTGGCGGGAACGCGGAACCGGACGGTGGCGGACGTACCGGGCGCCAGCGAGACGCGGGAGAACCCCCGCAGCTGTCGCAACGGCTGCCCACCGGGCGCACCGCGCTGCCGGGTGTACATCTGCACCACCTCCTCACCGGGACGGGTGCCAGTGTTGCGCACCCGCACGCCGATCTCCACTTCTCCGTCCGGCGCCACGGTGTCCGCGGAGAGCGTGAGCTCACCGTAGTCGAACGTGGTGTAGGAGAGCCCGTGGCCGAACGGGTAGAGCGGCGCGTCGCGAAGGTACCGGTATGTGGCGTCGTTGGCCACGATGTCGTAGTCGAACAGGTCGGGCAACTGCGCCGCGGAGCGGTACCACGTCTGCGTGAGCCGGCCGCCCGGATCGGCCGCGCCGAAGAGCACGTCGGCGAGGGCGTTGCCGTACTCCTGGCCGCCGTGCGCGGACCAGAGCAGGGCGGGCAGGTGCGCGTCGGCCCACCCGACGGCGTACGGGTAGCTGCTGCTGAGCACCAGTACCGTGCGCGGGTTGGCGGCGTGCACCGCGCGCAGCAGTTCCTCCTGGCCGTCGGGCAGGTCCAGGTCGGTGCGGTCCTCGGTCTCCCGACCGTTCACCATGGGATGGTTGCCGAGAACGACCACCGCGACGTCGGCGTCGCGGGCGAGCGCGGCGCAGCGGGCGAGCCCGTCGTCGACGAGATCGACCCGGAAGCGCGCCGCGTCCCGCGACGAACGGTCGGCGCGCAGCACCCCGTCGGCCCCGACGCCCAGGTACCGGCCGGTGGCGAGGTGCCGGATCAGCACGGTGCCCGCGGACCCGGCCGGCTCCGACCGGAACGTCTCCCGCACCACCCAGCCGCCCGGACCGCCGCGGTCGTTGACGATGACGCCGTCGTCGTCGGCCCCGAGATGCAGCCCGTTGGCGACGGCCCGCAGCGCGAGGACGCCGTTCCCCCAGTAGAACGCGTCGAAGTGGCTCTCCCTCGCCGATACGGACAACGGCCCCGCTTCGGCACCGGCGTGGACATACTGCCCGGCCGCCACGCACCACAGCGCGATCCGGTCGGCGCCGTCGTCCCGGGTGACCGCTTCGGCCCCGAGCACACCGGCGATCCCGTCGAACGCCGTCACCCGGTACGGCATCGTCCCGCTGTACCAGTCCTCGTACACGGTGTCGGCCAGCGGCCCGAGGACGGCGACCCGCCCTTCCGTTCCGAGCGGAAGAACCCCGTCGTTCTTCAGCAGCACGACGGACTGCCGCGCCGCCTCCCGCGCGAGCGCCCGATGGCCGGGGCAGTTGATGACCTCGGTGGTGATCCCCGCGTAGGGATCGGGCCCGAACTCGCCCAGCCGCAGCCGCACGGTGAGCGCCCGCCGCACGGCGGTGTCCACGTCCGCCTCGGTGATCAGCCCTCTGGCGATCGCTTCGCGGATTCTCGACGCGGTCGGCCCGTGGTCGGCGTCGTCCTCGGTGAAGCTGTCGATCCCGGCGCGCAGCGCGGCGGCGAAGCCGGCCGGGTGGTCCTCGGCGGCCCGCTGGGCGCCGGCGATGTTCGAGACGGCCGTCGCGTCGCCGACGACGAACAGCCCGTCCGGCGCGTACCCGCGCAGCGTGTCGGCGATCAGCGGGCTGAGGTGCGCGGGCACGCCGTTGACGAGGTTGTACGACGCCATGACGGCCACCGCCGCACCGGCCCGCAGCGGCGCCGCGAACGGCGGCAGGTCGTACTCCGCCAGCACCCTGGGGGAGAGCGTGCTGGAGGTGGTGCAGCGGTCGGTCTCGTTGTTGTAGCCGATGAAATGTTTCAGCGTCGGGGCGGTCTTGAGGACGGCCGGGTCGTCGCCGCGCAGCCCGCGCGCGTAGGCGGTGGCGAGTTCGCCGGTGAGCCACGGGTCCTCGGACCAGCCCTCCTCGTTGCGTCCCCAGCGCGGGTCGCGCAACGGGTTGACCACCGGCGCCCACACGTTGAGCCCGACGTGCGCGGGGTCCTTGTGGTGCATGGCCCGCACCTCGTCGCCGACGGCGGCGCCGACGGCTCTGATCAGCTCCGGGTTCCACGTGCTGGCGAGGCCGACCGCCTGGGGGAAGACGGTCGCGGGGCCGAGCCAGGCGAGGCCGTGCAGCGCCTCGGTGCCGGTCTTGAAGATTTCCAGGCCGAGGCGGGGGACGGGCTGCTGGTACTGGTGCAGCAGGCCGATCTTCTCGTCCAGGGTGAGGCGGCCGAGCAGGTCGTCCACGCGCGCGTGCGACGGCCGGTCGGGGTCTCGGAAGGCGGGGGTGGCGTCCATCGTCGGCCCTTCGAAGCGCTTCGACGTCCGGGGGGATGGTTGAGGCTCGCACCGTCCCCCGCTCCCGGTCAAGAGCGGCGTCGATATCTCAGCGAGCCGCGACGGGGAGGTAACCGCTTTCCAGCGTGGCGAGGGTGCCGACGGCCGCGCCGGTCGCGGTGGCGCGCGGGCCGAGCGCGGAGGCCACCACGCGGCAGCCGCCGGCGTCCGGGGCGAGCGTGCGGGCGGCGAGTTCGGCCTCGGCCGCCGGAGCGGTCCACGGTGCGAGGGCCGCCAGGGCGCCGCCGAGCAGGACCAGTTCCGGGTTGACGATGTTCGTCAGGAAGGACAGGCCGTGGCCCAGGTGGCGGCCGGCCTCGGCGAGGGCGCGCAGCGTCGGTGCGTCGCCGCGCCGGGCCTGCGCCACGACGAGTTCGACCTCGGGGGAGAGGTCGCCGTCCGGGTCGACGTCCGGCAGGGCGCGGGCCACGATCGCCGGGACGCCGGCCAGCGCCTGCAGGCAGCCGCGCCGGCCGCACCGGCACTGCGGGCCGGCCGGGTCGAGCTGGAGGTGGGCCAGCTCCCCGGCGAAGCCGCGCGCCCCGCGCAGGAGCCGCCCGTCCGCGACCACTCCGGCCGCGATCGCGCCGTCGGCCGTGACGTGGACGAAGTTCGCCACGCCGGCGTGCGGACCGTGTCGCTGTTCCGCCAGCGCCGCCAGGTTCGCCGCGTTGTCGATTCCGATGTCGAACGTGGGTGAGCGCAGCGCCTTGCGCAGTTCGCCGCGCAGGTCGAGGTCCCGCCAGCCGAGCTCGGTCGACAGGCGCACGACCCCCTGCGGATCCACGAGCCCCGGGACGCCCACCGTGAGGCCCAGCACCTGGCGGCCCTGTTCGACCACGCGGGCCACCGCCTTGGCCGCGATGGTGGCCAGCGCGCGCAGCTGGGTCTTCTCCTGCCCGGAGCCCCGGGGGAACGCGCGTCGCCAGGAGACCAGCTCCACGCCGGCGAGGTCCAGGGCGACGGCCGCGACCGAATCGGTGCCGATCTCGATGCCGATCGCCGCGTAACCGCCGCCGTCGAGCACGAGCATGGTGGCCGGCCGCCCGATGCGGTGCTCGGTGCGGCCGGTCTCGCGCACGAGCCGCCGGTCGATGAGGTCGGCCACGAGGCTGGAGACCGTCGCCTTGTTGAGGCCGGTGGCCGTCGCGACGTCGGCCCGGGAGCAGGGTGCCCGGTCGCGGATGCACCGCAGCACCACGGCCAGGTTGGTGGCCCGAACGTCGGCGAAGTCCGCCGCCTTCGGGCCGCTCTGCGTCGTCGTCACGGGTGCCGCACTCCTCCTCGACCCGGCCCCGCTGCTGGTCGAGCATTGCGGGGCCGGTGACCGTCGTCTAATTTGTTTATCGTCAAGCCGAACTAACTGTACAGGTCAAACCCCCACCCACACACCGACTCCACGAAGGGAGCGCGCCGTGGAGCCACCCCTCGCGGAAGCGTCCGCCGACCGACGGCGTTTTCTGGGCATGCTCGGCCTGGGCGCGGCCGCCGTCCTGGGCGGTCCGGCGCTCGCCGCGTGCAGCAGGAGACCGGGCGGCACGGGCAGCGCCACCGGTGCCGACGCGATCAAGGCGGTCCTGCCCGCGCAGAAGCCCATGAACCCCCTCGCCAAGCCCGATATCGACGGTGTCGGCATCATCCCAGACGGGTACCTGCGCTACCCGAGCACCCTGGTCGACCAGATCACCGAGAAGCCCGGCCGGGGCGGCACCTACAAGGCGATCGCACCCTGGTGGGGCCCGACCCCGCCGGCCCTGGGCGACAACGAGTACGTCAAGGCGGTCAACGCCGACCTCGGTGCCACCGTCGACACCAGCCAGCAGGACGGCAGCACCTACTCGGACAAGCTGAGCGCGCTGATGGGCGGCCGCGACGTGCCGGACATCCTCGTCGCGCCCAACTGGGAGGTCGGCAAGATCTCCCGCTTCGCCGACGGGGTGAAGGCGCTCTTCGAGGACCTCACGGATCACCTCAAGGGCGACGCCGCCGCCAGGTACCCGAACCTGGCGTCGTTCCCCACCTCAGCGTGGGAGTACTCGGTGTGGGGCGGGCGCCTGGCGGCCGTGCCGTTCCCGGTCGACGGCCCCTTCGCGTGGCTGCTGTACTACCGCAAGGATCTCGTCGACGCGGCCGGCAGGAAGGCGCCGACGAACATCGACGAGTTCTACCGGTTCGGCAAGGAGATGACGAACGCGAGCGCGGGCGTGTGGGCGTTCGGCTCGGTCTTCTCCATCGTGCAGTCGATGTACCGCTGCGCCGGCAGCAGCGAATCCGGCTGGCGCAAGAAGTCCGGCGGCGGGCTGGAGTTCAAGTACGAGACGCCGGAGTACCGGGCGGCGGTGGAGTTCACCGCGAAGCTGTTCAAGGACGGCCTGGTGCACCCCGACGTGGTCGCCAGCAAGGGCGCCGACGAGAAGCAGCTCTTCAAGGGCGGCAAAATCATCGTGTACCAGGACGGCGGCGGCGCGTGGCGCGGCATGCAGAGCGAACAGCTCAAGGTGCTGCCGACGTTCAACATGCAGCCCATGCCGCTGTTCGGCGTCGGCGGTGACCCCGTGCTGCACGGCACGGAGCGGCCAATCTTCTGGACGTTCATCAAGAAGGGCACCCCCAAGGACAAGGTCGAGGAGATCCTGCGCATCCTGAACTGGTGCGCCGCCCCGCTCGGCACCAAGGAGTGGGAGCTTCGCGAGTACGGCGTGGAGGGCAAGCACTTCACCCGTGGCCCCGACGGCAGCCCCGCGCCGACCGAGCTGGGCCGCAAGGAGATCGGCTCGCAGTTCCGCTTCCTCACCGGCCCGATCCCGTCGGTGGTGCAGACCGCCGACGTCCCGAACTACGTCCAGGACCTGCTCGGCTACTCCAACTCGCACATCAAGTTCCTGGAGAAGGACATCTTCGCCGGCCTCAAGCTCGAACTCCCGGCGAACTACGCCAAGCTGAACACGCCCACCGAGGACAAGATCCTCGACATCCTGCGCGGCCGCCGGCCGATCAGCGACCTCGACGTGGTCGTCAAGGAGTGGCGCGCCGGCGGTGGCGACGAGGGGCGCGCGTTCCTCGAGAAGGCCCTGAGCGACAACGGCCGATGACCCGCTCCTCGCTCACCGACCCGCCCGGGGGCACACTGCCCCGGGCGGATCGCCCCGCACCATCCACTGTGGACAGCACTGTTCGGATGGGTTTTACGCAGCGGCTGCGCCGGGACTGGCCGTTCCTCGTGATGACCGCGCCGGCCGCGGTGTTGGTCGTCGTGTTCCACTACGTGCCGACGCTCGGCAACGTCATCGCGTTCCAGGACTACAACCCGTTCCTCGGTGACAGCGCCGTCGGCTCGTTCCTCGCCAGCCCGTGGATCGGGTTCGGCAACTTCATGGTGCTGTTCGAGGACCCGGCGTTCTGGGACGCGGTCGTCAACACGCTCAGCATCACGCTCTTCCAGCTGGTGTTCTTCTTCCCGCTGCCCGTCTTCCTGGCGATCCTGCTCAACAGCGTGGTCTCCGGCAAGGTGCGCGGGTTCGTGCAGAGCGTCGTGTACCTGCCGCACTTCTTCAGCTGGGTCCTCGTCATCACGTTCTTCGTGCAGATGCTCGGTGGCGCCGGCCTGCTCGCCCAGGTGCTGCGACAGCACGGCTTCGAACCGGTCGCCATCATGAGCAACCCCGACGCGTTCATCGTCGTCGTGACGGCCGAAGGGGTCTGGAAGGACCTCGGCTGGGGCGCCATCGTCTTCCTCGCCGCGCTCGCCGCCATCGACCAGCAGCTGTACGAGTCGGCCGCCGTCGACGGCGCGGGCCGCTGGCGCCGGCTGTGGCACGTCACCCTGCCCGGGCTGCGGCCGGTCATCGTGCTGCTGCTGATCCTGCGCCTCGGCGACGCGCTCAGCGTCGGCTTCGAGCAGTACATCCTGCAGCGCGACGCGGTCGGCCGGCAGGCCGCCGAGGTGCTCGACACCTACGTGTACTACCAGGCGATCGTGCCGCAACAATGGGGCGTCGGCGCCGCCGCGGGCCTCTTCAAGGGCGTCGTCGGCCTGATCCTCATCCTGGTGGCCAACCGCCTCGCGCACCGGCTCGGCGAGCAGGGGGTGTATTCCGGCAAATGAGCACACATAATGCCTGGGAGGAACGGCCGACGCTGGTCGGGCGCCTCGGCAAGGGCGGCACACTGGTCCTGCTCGTGCTCGTCGTGCTGTTCCCGATGTGGTCGGTCGTCGTCACCAGCCTCGCCTCACGCAAGACGATCGACGCGGCCGGCGGCATGGTGGTCATTCCCCGGGAGTTCGACCCGTCGGCGTATCTGAGCATCTTCTCCGGCGGAACGGTCACCCAGGCCCTCTGGGTCAGCACCGTTGTGACGATCGGCGGCACGGCGGTGAGCCTGGTGCTGACGACGTTCGCGGCCTACGGCCTGTCCCGCCCCGGAACGCTCTGGCACCGGCCGCTGCTGTTCGTGTTCCTCTTGACGTTCCTGATCGCGCCGGGGCTGGTGCCCACTTACCTTGTGGTGACGGGGCTCGGCCTGAAGGACAGCCTGTGGTCGCTGATCCTGCCGAGCGCGGTATCGGCGTTCAATCTGGTCGTGATGCGGGCGTTCTTCATGGGCGTTCCCACGGAACTGGTCGACGCGGCGCGGATCGACGGCGCGAGCGAATGGGGAATCCTCTTCAGAATCGTCCTACCGTTGTCCAAGGCCGTGGTGGCGGTCGTCGGCCTCTTCTACGCGGTCGGCTACTGGAACGCCTACTTCAACTCGGTGCTGTACCTCGACTCCAGCGACAAGTGGCCCATCCAGCGGATCCTGCAGGGGTACATCCTCGGCGGACAGTCCCCGGCCGTCACCGGGAACGTCCCCATCAACCTGCCCGGCGTCACCGCATATCCGCCCAGCCTCGCCGTGAAGATGGCGGTCGTGGTGGTCACGGTGGTGCCGGCCCTGGTCATCTATCCGTTTGTACAGCGGCACTTCACGAAGGGCGTCATGCTCGGTGCCGTTAAGGGGTGAGTGGGTAAGAAGGGGTCCGGGCGATGGGTGCGCCCGGACCCCACCCGTCACTCGGTCAGTCCCGTGACCTCGGCGCTCCAGAAGTCGATGATGCGTCGGGTCGTCAGGACGTCAGGGTGACCGGGTCCGAAGACTCTCACCTGATCGTCGACAAGTTCTTCGAACGCCGCGACAGCGCCGGCCGGATCGCCGGCCTCGCCCTGCAATTGGGCGGCGACGGCCCGAGCTGCGAGGACGGCCGGGTGGTCCGGCCCATGGACTCTCGCCTGGTCACTGAGTAGGTCCCGCATTCCAGTCGCGGCGGCGATCGGGTCGTCGGTGCGGCCCTGCCAATAGGCGATGGTGCGAGCGGCGAGTGTGTTCGGGTGGTCCGGCCCGTGCACCCGCAACTGCTCGCTGACCAAGGTTTGGATGGCGGCGCCATCGGACGGATCGCCGACCGAGCCCTGCCAGAAGGCGAGGTTGAGGCGGATGACCAGAGTGTTCGGGTGATCGGGTCCGAGCACTCGCAAGTGGTCGTTCAACACTTGCTGCAGCGCCGTCACGGCACCGGACGGATCGCCGGCGTGGCCCTGCCAGTACGCAATCAGCCCGCGAGTCGTCAACGTGTACAGATGATCGGGCCCGAGAAGTCTCAATTGGTCCTTGAGCAGCTCGCGGAAAGCAGCGGCAGAACCGGCGTGGTCGCCGGACCCGCCCTGCCAGTAGGCGAGGTAATAGCGCGCCGCCAGCGAGTCGGTGTGGTCAGGTCCGAGCCGATCGGCGGCCATGGCGTGCAGGCGGCGGAAGTAGCCGGCGGCGGCGGTGACGAGTCCACACTCCCCGAGGCTGTGCCCAGCGCGGAAGAGGACCCCATGAGCGCCGTCGGTCTGCGACCACAGGTGACGGCCGCCCGTCGCGTGGAGCGCTTCGGTGCTGGTGCGCAGACTCTGGGCGTCGGCGTCTGCGCGTTCCACGGCGGGCCACCGTTCGAGGAGTGCGTCGGCGGCTGCTCGGGCGAGCCCGGGCGGCGCCGTCGGAGCGGTGGCCTCGCGGACGGCTCGTTGGAGCAGGGCATGGATGCGGATGGCGTCCGTCGACTCGTCGACCGTCAGCAGGCCGAAGCGGTGCAGCAGGTGCAGCGCGTCGAGGGTGTCCTCCGCGTCGACCGGGCGGTCGAGTCGGGCGGCGCAGTAGTCGGTCACCGCCGCCGTGGTGAAGAGGTCGAGCGGGATCGCGTTCGGGTCGAGGAGGGCGGCGATCTCGAGGATCGGTCGGGCCAGGCCGGTCGGCGGGTGTTTGTCGGCGCGGGTGATGGACAGCTCCCAGGTGGCCGCGACCGTGTACAGGTGCTGGTCGGGCAGCGCGTCGGGGGCCAGTTCGTGGAGGCGGCGGCGCTGGTCGGCGAGCCGCTCGCGGTACGCCGCGCAGGTCATGCGCAGGCCGTGGTCGGCGATGTACGCCGCGGCCTGCGCCAGAGCGAGCGGCAGATAACCCAGGTCGGCGGCCAACTCGTCCGCCTCGACGAGTCGTTGCGGGCGGTCGGCGAGCTTGGTGCGGAGGTAGGCCGTCGCCTCTTCCGGGGTGAAGACGTCGACGTCGATGACCTGGCGCCCGGACAGCAATGCGTTGTCGCGGCGGCGGCTCGTGACCACCGTCCGGCCGGCGGCGACGGTGGGGGCCACAGGCCGGTCAGGTCGTTGGGATCGGCGACGTCGTCCAGCACGACCAGCCAGCGCTTGCCGTGCGGCTCGGCGAGCCAGGCGAGGAGGCGCGCCGCGCCGTGCTCCGGGTCGGGATCGTCGAGGCCGGTGACCTTCGCGGCCGCATGGGCGTAGCCGGTGAGGATCCCGGCGCGGGAACCGGCGGTGATCCAGAGCAGGAGGTCGACGCGGTGCTCGTTCCACCAGCGGTGGGCCAGCCCGGCGGCGAGCTGGGTCTTGCCGACGCCGCCGAGCCCGGACAGGACCTGTCCGAGCACCACCGCCCCAGCTGTGTCCACCGCGGCGGCGAGGGCGTGCTCGGCGGGCCTGTCCTGCCGGTAGGGCAGGGGCGGTGGGACCACGCCGACGCGGCAGGGCCAGGTGATCGGCGCACGCTTCCCCCCCCGGAGTGCAGATGGAGGGTGCCGTGGTCACCGAAGATCAGGCCCTTGCCGTGCCGGGCGTCGATCGGGATCGGCGCGCGCATCGGCTGATTCTGGCAGCACATCGGGGGCGCCGTGTCCATCGATGCGGGAAACGGAGGAGGGACTCCGCTTTCATTTGGTGAACATGTGAGGGCTGTGGATAACGTTGAACGGCTCGCACGGGCGTTCGAGGATGGGTGCATGCGAGAGGCGTTGGCGGATGCGGCAGTCGATATGTCGCAGTGCCTTGACGCCAACGAGTGGACACTGTCCACAAAGGACTTGATCGCCAGTGTGCACTACGCGGCGCAGTTGCGGTCCTGGATCGAGGTGGTTCAGGCGCGGCTGGTGCGCGAGTGCGAGGGGCGCGGCATCCCGCGCGCCGAGGGTGCCACGAGCGCGGCGGTGTGGCTGCGTCAGACGACCCGGATCAGTGACCGCGCCGCCGGCCGGGTCGTGCGTCTCGGCAAGGCTCTCCACACCCATCAGGAGCTGGGTCGGGCGGTCACCGGTGGGCTCGTCAACACCGAGCAGGCCGCGGTCATCGCCGACACCCTGGACGCGCTGCACAAGGTCGAGCTGGATCCGACCGACGGGGAGCTGCTGTCGACGAAGGTGCCGCAGGACACGATCGACGAGGCCGGGGCGACCCTGATCGATTTCGCGGACTTCTTCGAGCCGCACCACCTCGCCACCATCGGCGAGCGGATCCTCTCCCTCGTGGCACCGGAGATCGGTGAGCGGGCCGACGCGGCGGCGCTCAAGCGGCAGCAGGCGGCGGCCCGTGCCGCGCGGCGGCTGCACCTGACCCCGTCGCACGGCGGCCGGGTGCGGATCTCCGGTTGGCTCGACACGGAGGACGCCAACCACGTGGCGGCCGCGCTGGATCCGCTGTCGAAGCCGCTGCCGGGCGCCGACGGGCCGGACCCGCGCACCGCCGGTCAGCGGCGTGCCGACGCCCTCGTCGAGGTGTGCCGGCACGTGGCGACCGGGTGCGCCGAGGACGGCGGCGGGCGGCCGCAGGTGATCGTGACGGTCGCTTACGACGCGTTGAAGCGGCGGCTCGGGACGGGGTCGTTCGACCTCGGGGGCAACCTGCATCCCGAGGCGGTGCGGCGGCTGGCGTGCGACGCGCACGTCATCCCGGCCGTGCTCGACGGCAGCGGGCTGCCGCTCGATGTGGGACGCGCGAAGCGGCTGGTCACCGGCGCCATGCGGCAGGCCGTGGAGCTGCGCGACGGGGGCTGCGCCTTCCCGGGCTGCGATCGTCCCAGGCGGTGGGCGCAGGCTCATCACATCGTCCACTGGGCGGACGGCGGGCCCACGTCCCTGGCGAATTCGGTGCTGCTGTGCGGCTATCACCACCGGCTGATCCACAGAGGACAGTGGGAGGTGCGGATGGCGCGGGACGGACTGCCCGAATTCCTGCCGCCGACCTACCTGGATCCGGCGCGGAGGCCACGCCGCAACGTGTGCCACCGACGGCCATGACTGCTCCGACCGCCGCCCCGGGCGCTCTAGGCGACACTCTTCCGGACGATCACCGTCGCCGGGGGAGCGCCCGCGCCCTCGACCTTGGCGAAGGTCACGCCGGTCACCCGCAGCGGGCCGGCGACCTCGACCACGAACCGGTCGTCCGAGCGGCGGGCGGTGATCCGGGTGTCGCCGTCGACGTCACGCACCACCGTCTCCGTCGCGACGCCGCCGTACGACACGAGGGTGACGTCCGAAAACGGGGCGTCGCCGACGAAGTCGTCCGGCTCGACGGTCGGGATCAGCGCGCCCCGACGGACGAAGAGCGGCGCGCAGTCCTGGGGCGTGCGGATGCGGGAGTGCCGTTGTCCACTGTGGACGGCCCCGGTCCAGTGGTCGACCCATTCGCCGGCCGGGAAGTAGACGCCGCGCTCGCCCGAGGGGTCCGTCATCGGGGCGACGAGGAGGTCCGGGCCGAGCAGGTATTCGAGGTCGGCGCTCCAGGCGGCCGGGTCGTCCGGGAAGTCCACGAGCAGCGCGCGCATCAGCGGGACGCCGGTGCGCGAGGACTCCACCGCGGCCGAGTAGAGGTAGGGCATCAGCCGGTGCCGCAGGCGCAGCGCCGACACCGCGTCGCGGCCGGCGGCCGGCGGAAACTCCCACGGCAGCCGGCTCGTCGTCCCGTGCAGCCGGACCAGCGGCGACAGCGCGCCGAACTGCGCCCAGCGCACGTACAGGTCGGGTGTGGGCGTGCCGAAGAAGCCGCCCGCGTCGTGGCTCCAGAACGGGATCCCGGACAGCCCGTGCGACAGCCCGCCGCGCAGCGTGCTGGCCATCGCCGGGTAGCTCGCCTTGACGTCCCCGCTCCACTGGGCCGGGTGCCGCTGGCCGCCGAGATACGACGAGCGCGCCCACACCATGCCGTGCCCGGCGACCTCGCGGGTGACGGCGGCGACCGCGTCGTTGAAGAGCAGCGTGTAGACGTTGTGCAGTTCGGTGCCGGTGAGGCCGTTGGCCGCCCGCGCGTCCGCCGGCACGCCCTCGGCGAAGTCCGTCTTGAACACGGCCACGCCCTGTTCGAGCAGGGGGCGCAGCAGTCCGGTGAACCACGCCGTCGCCTCGGGATCGGTGAAGTCGACGATGCCGCACGCGGGATAGCTGCCGTGCCACACGTCCGCGACGTAGGTCTCGCCCTCGGGCGTGCGCAGGAAGTGGCCCGCGTCCGACGCGTCCGCGAAGAGCGGGCTGTTGCGGCTCACGTACGGGTTGATCCACAGGCACACCCGGAACCCGTCGTCCGCGAGGGAGCGCAGCATCGCCGACGGGTCGGGGAAGTTGCGGGTGTCCCAGCGCAGGTCCGACCAGTTGCCGTCGACCTGCCAGTAGCAGTCGAGGTGCAGAACGTCGCACGGAATGCCGCCCTCCCGGATCCGGCGGGCGCGTTCCAGCACGTGCTCCTGCGTGTCGACGAAGAAGCCCGACGAGATCCAGGTCCCGAACGCCCACTTCGGCGGCAGCACCGGCCGCCCGGTCAGCGCGGTGTACCGGTCCAGGATCCCGGTCGGCGTGGGCCCGGCGATCACGTAGTACTCGATCAGGTCGTCCGGCACGAGGATCTGCACGCAGCTGTGCGTGCTCTGGCACATGTCGAACTCGATCGGCAGCCCGCTGTCGACCAGGATCCCGTATCCCCTGCTGCTCAGGTAGAACGGCACGCACTTGTGCGAGCGGTCGGACTCGGCGCCGAACGCGTCGAAGTTCCACATGAGGGCACGCTGGCCGCGCTTGTCGAGCGGGGTGAACTTCTCGCCGAGGCCCACGAAGCGTTCGTCGGCGGGGGTGGTGAAGCTCTCGTGATAGGCGGCCACCGCACCGTCCACAGTGGAGCGCCCGAACGGCAGCGTGCGCAGCCGGCCGCTGATGTCCTCCTCGCCCCGGTTCTGCGCGAGGAGTTCGCGGCCGCGGGAGTCCACGAAGCGCAGGTGCCACGGGTCCAGCGTGATCTCCGCCGTGACGGCCCCCGCGCCGACCCGCACGGTCCCGCCCGTGGTACGCACCTCGGCCGGCCGGGTGTGCGCCGGGACCAGCGGCAGCGCCGCCGCCGAACGGCTGCGCGCGTCGGACTCGGCCGACAGCCGCACCCGCAGCACGCCCTCCGCGGCGGCCTCGACGCGCACCACCAGCGACCCGCCGTCGCCGGTGCCGGCCTTGAGGGTGACGCCGGACGCGTCCGCCTGCACGAGTTCGGCGCGGTGCACGGCGGAGAGCCCGGAGTCGCCGGGGGCGCGCACCGGCAGCTCCGGCGGGTCGGCGACGAAGACCTCGTGCGGGACCAGGGGAGGACGGAACGGCATGACTTAGTTTCTTTGCTCTCCCAACTAACTGTCAACGGGGTGGTTGCCCACCCGGGTACTCTCGCCCGGTGGAATACGGCGGTGACTACAACCCCGAGCAGTGGCCCGAGAAGGTCTGGGCCGAGGACGTCGCGCTGATGCGGGAGGCCGGCGTCACGCTGGTCACGCTCGGGGTGTTCGCCTGGTCCCGCCTCGAACCGCGGCCGGGCGAGTACGACCTGGGCTGGCTCGACCGCGTCTTCGACCTGCTGCACGAGGGCGGCGTGCGGATCAGCCTCGCCACGCCGACCGCCTCGCCGCCGCCGTGGTTCTCCGACGCGCACCCCGAGGCACTGCCCGTGGGCGCGGACGGCACCCGCCTGCTGCACGGCAGCCGCGACACCTACTGCGCCGCGTCACCGGCGTACCGGGCCGCCGCGCGCCGGATCGCGCAGGTGCTGGCCCACCGCTACGGCGGCCATCCCGCGCTGGCGCTCTGGCACGTGCACAACGAGTACGGCACCGAATGCCACTGCGACCTGGCCGCGGCGGCGTTCCGGGAGTGGCTGCGGGCCCGGTACTCCACAGTGGACGCCCTGAACGACGCCTGGAGCACGGACTTCTGGAGCCAGCGCTACACGGACTGGGCCCAGATCCGCCCGCCGCGCGCGACCCGCTACCTGCCCAATCCGGCGCAGCTGCTGGACTTCCGCCGGTTCTGGTCGGACGAACTGCTCGCGGCCTACGTGGAGCAGCGCGACGTGCTGCGCCCGACGCGCGTTCCGGTCACCACCAACTTCGTCTTCGGCGGCTGGGTGCCGGTCGACCACGCCCGGTGGGCGAAGGAGGTCGACGTGGTGGCGATCGACCACTACCCGTCGGCGCCGGGGCTGGCGGGTGCGGCGCAGACGGCGTTCGCCTCCGACCTGGCGCGCGGGTGGGCCGGCGGCCGGCCGTGGCTGCTCTGCGAGACCGCGCCGTACCACGTCGGCACGCCCGGGCGCATGCACACGAAGGCGCCCGGGCAACTGGCCCGCGACGTCGTCCCGAGCATCGCCCGGGGATCGCACGGTGCGATGTTCTTCCAGTGGCGCGCCTCCCGGGGCGGGGCCGAGCGCTACCACTCCGCGCTCGTGCCGCACGCGGGGCCGCAGAGCCGGCAGTTCCGGGAGACCGTCGCCGTGGGCGCGCTCCTGAGACGGATCGGCGGGAGCGAGGGCCGGATCCGGGCCGCCACCGCCATGCTGTTCGACGCGCCGTCGTGGTGGGCGCTGCAGGCACCGGGCCTCCCGTCGGACGACATCGACTACCTGCACGAGGTGCGCGCGGCGCACCGGGCGCTCTCCCGGCTCGGCATGGGCGTGGACGTGCTGCCGGCCGACGCGCCGTTGGACGGGTACCGGGTCGTCGTGGTGCCGGCGCTGTATCTGCTCGAGAACGGCGACCGGCTGCGGGAGTACGTCGCCGGCGGCGGGCGGCTGGTGGTGACGTTCCTCAGCGGGATCGCCGATCCGTGCGGGCGGGTGTACACCGGCGGGTACCCGGGCGCGCTGCGGGATCTGCTGGGGATCCGGGTGACGGAGTTCCATCCGATGCCGGCCGACCTGACGGTCGAACTGTCCACCGGCGACGTCGGGCGGCACTGGGCCGAGACGGTGGAGACGCACGGGGCCGAGGCCGTCGCGACCTATCCGGACGGCGGCGCCGCGATCACCCGCCACCGGCACGGCGACGGCGCCGCCTGGTACGTCTCCACCCGGCTCGACGACGACGCGTACGCGCGCCTGCTGGCGTGGGTGATCGGGGACGACGAGAGCCGCGGGCACGACGCTCCGCTGGTTCCCTACGGGGTGGATCTCGTGCGGCGGACGGCGAACGGGCAGGGCTGGCTCTTCGCGGTCAACCACACCGACCGTCCCCAGCCGCTGCCGGCCGACGGAACGGACCTCGTCACGGGAAACCCCGCCGGTGGAACGATCCCACCCGGCGGGGTCGCGGTCGTCAAATTTCTCTAACCGACGCCCGTCCAGCCCTGCGGCACCTTGCCGATGCGCACCCGCTGCGGGTGGTCACCGACCGGCACGGAGAGCACCTTGCGACCCGTGGCGAAGCTGATGACGGTGACCACGTCGGCCCCGGCCTCCGAGATCACGCAGCTCTGCCCGTCACCGGAAACCGTTGCCCAGTAAGGCTTCGAAGCCGTCACCAGCGGCCCCTCGGCCAGCGTCGCGCGGTTGACGACGGTGGCGTAGTCGTCCATGGTGCCCGCGACGCACAGCTTGTCACCGGACGGCGCCATCGACAGCCCGTGGTGGCGCGAGTCGTTGACGAACGTCTTCCGGTCGTCGCTGGTGTTCGGATTCTTCGGCAGCATCTTGACCCGCGTGACGGTGTCCGAGGCGACGTCGTACTCCACGAACCCGTTGAAGAACGACACCTGGAAGTACAGCTTCGACTCGTCCGGCGTGAACACGGCGGGGCGCACCGCGTCGGACAGGTCCGAACGCCCGGCCGCGTCCAGCCGCTGCCGCATGTCGACGACCCGCGTGGCGTAGGAGGCGGCCGTGTCGGCGATGGTGATCCGGCGGTCGCCCTTGGTCCAGTCCCAGAACGGGTCGTCGAGGTCGGTGTTCACCTCGCCGATCGACATGTTCCACAGGTAGCGGCCGCCCCGCGTGTAGACGTTCTCGTGCGGCTTGTCCCCGGTGGCGAACGACGCGACCTGCTGGCCGGTGTAGATGTTCAGCACGTGCACGGTGTTTCCGGTCGAGGCCGACACCGCCACCCGCAGCCCGTCCGGCGAGACGGTCATGTGGTCCGAGCGGTACCCCGACACCGGGAACCGCCAGTTGATCGCGCCGGTCGCCAGGTTCAGCGACACCACGTCGGCGAAGCTCGGCCGCGACACGACCAGCGCGGTGCCGTCCGGCGTGGTGTACATGTCGTCGACGAGCTGGTCGTGGCCCTCCCCGGGGCCGTTGCGGATGCCGAGGAAGTAGGCGAGCTTGATGGGGTTCAGATAGATCTCGGTGAGTCGGGCCTGCTTGTCCGGGACGACGTTGATCCGCGCGATGCGGGAGAAGGTGCCGCGGGACTCGATGACGTCCGCGGTGCCGTCCCAGTTGTTGCCCACGAACATCACCTCCCGCAGCGCGACGTCGGCGTGTGCCGGAGCCGGGACGGTGAGGGCCGCCGCGACCAGTGCGGCGGCGGCCAGGAGAGCCGATCTCAATGCGACCTCCATCGACGGTTGTCTGTTACCGTGCGGTGACGGACAGGGAACCACGCCGTCACGCGCACGGGGTAGGGGCCGGCACCCAACCCGCACCGGTCCCGCTTGTGGCGCGTCCACAAGGGAGGACCATGCGGCTGCGGGACGTGCTCACCGACATGGCCGCCGACGACACCGTGGTCGACGAGATCGTGCGCGCGCTGGGCACGGCGTCGCTGCCCGCCGCCGAACACCGCCGCCACGTGCGGATCCTGCTCGCCGCCGGCCTCAACGGGTTCGCCCGCACCGCGCATCCGGACGTGGCGTTCGCGGAGGCGTCGGCCCTCGGCGCCGAACGTGCCGCGCAGGGCGTGCCCATGGCCGACCTCCTGCGCGGGGTGCAGGCCGCCCGCAGCCACGCCCTGCGCCTGGCCATCGCCCGCGCCCGCGACGCCGGCGTGCCCGACGACGAGCTGCTCTCCGCGTGGCTCGAGGTCGACCGCTACACCTCGGCGCTGGAGCGGCACCTCATCGGCGGCTACAACGCGGTCGGCCACCAGCCGTTCGAGGGGGCGCTCGCGCTGCTGCGGCGGCTGCTCCTCGGCGGCGATCCACCGCCCGACGAGGAGCTGCGCGCGTCGGGACTGCGCCCTGGGGCGCGTTACCGCCTGGTGGTCAGCGATCGTTCGTTGGCCGGGATCGGTGGCATCGTCGCGCCGCTGGACGGGCGGTTCGTGGGCGTGGTGGCCGCCCCGCCCGCGGTCGACTTCCTGGTGGTGGCGTCGCCGGCCGTTCCGGTGGCGGCGCTGGCCGCGGTCCACCCGCCGTGCGTGGCGGCCCTCGCGGTCGCGTCCGCGCGTGGCCTGCGCGGCGTTCGCCCGCTGCTCGACCTCGCCGCCGAGACGGCGCTCGCGAGCCAGCCGACGCTCGCGGGACTGCTCTGCGCGCGACTGTGCGGCGCCCTCGATCCCCGCGACGAGTTTCATCTGGAACTGGCAACCACGGCGCTCGCCTTCCTCGACCACCGGCGCCTGGGGCCCACGGCCACGGCCCTGCACCTGCACGCCAACACGGTGCGCTACCGCCTGGACCGGCTGGCCGAGCTGACCGGCACGGCCTGGGACTCGCCCTGCGCCATGCCCGAACTGGTGCACCGCTGGTGGGCGCTGCGCACCTGGATAGGCGAATCCGTCGCGGGCGGGTTTCTGTCGTAGGGGCCCGCTACGGTGTCGCGCATCGGTCGGACGCCTGGGGAGGGCTTTACGGTGCGCACGTTGGATGTGGCTGCCGAGGACGCAGTGGCTGCCGAGGACCCTGTGGCTGCCGAGGACCCTGTGGCTGCCGAGGACCCTGTGGCTGCCGAGGACGCACTCTTGTGGCCGGCGGCCTGGGCACGGGCCCGCTATCCCCGGCGGGGGCACCACGCGGTTGCTCCGTTCGTGCTCGCGGAGGGGGCGGCGGACGCGCTGGCCGCGCTGTACGACAAGGACAAGAACGGCATCGGCCTGTCGCTGCGGCACGAACGGACCCCGGTGGACGTCCGGGAGGCGGCCGCCGCGTGGATCGGCGGGGCGGGGCACCCGCCGCTGGGCGCGGCCGCCGTCGCCGCCGGGATCGCCGGCCGGACCGAACGGGACTCGTGGCAGCGGCTGAGCGTCATCGCCGACGCGTGGATCGGGACGCGCGGGCTGCCGTTCGCCGCGGCGGCGGCCGCCGAACTGCTCACGCTGGACGGCGGGTGGCGCGGGCACAATCCGGTCTCCCGGGTGCCGGCCGACCTCTACTACCAGGTGGGGGAGCGGCCGGAGGCGGCCCTGGTGGTCGCCGCCCGGGTGCGCGCCGCGCTGGCCGCCGCACCCGGGGACGCCTACGCGCAGGCCCGCGCCGCCCTGGCCGCACTGCGGGACTCTGTATTGCGGGACTCGGTAACAGCCCAGGACGCTCTTCCGCTGCTGGCCGCGACGTCGTTCCTGGCGCCGACCGAGTCGGAGTGGGTCGACGCGGACTGTCTCGCGCTGCAGAAGGCGCTGCGGCAGGGATCCTGGTTCGCGCTGTACCTCGCGATGGCGGTGCACACGCCGGAGCAGTTCCGACGGATCAGCGACGACCTCCTGCCCTACCTGCTGCTGGACGACGGGGCCCGGCTCGTCACGTTCGCCGAGGGGCTCGGTGCGCCGGTGGCCGACGTGCTGGCCGAGTGGATCGACGCGGAGTACACCTCGGCCGAGCACCAGCGGCGGATCCTGCGCACGCTCGCGGTGCTGCCGTACGACCGGGCGTTCGAGCTGCTGCTGGCGCGGGTCGACCGCCGGTGGGTCGAGGGCATGCTCACCGAGTCGATGCGGCGCTTCCCGCGCCGGGCGATGCGGCTGCTCGCGGCCGACCGCCGCCGTCCCGTCGAGCAGCTGCTGCGGGTGCACGTCGCCGCGCACCCCGACCTGGTGGCGGAGGCCGCCGCCGCGCTGCCACCGGCCGACGCGGGACGCCTGCGCGCCCTGGCCGACGCCGTCGCCTCCCTGGTGACGGCGACGCCGGACCGCCTCCCGCCGCTGCTCGTCAGTCCACCGTGGACGGTCGCCGCCGGGCCGGCCGGATCGGCGGGGCGCACCCGTGCGGGCGCGCCGGTGGTGGCCGGCCTCGCGTGCACCGACCCGCCCGCGGTCGCCTTCACCGCGGCCGAACGCGACACGTGGGGCCACCGCACCTCGGACACCCGGGGCGACACGCTCACCTGGGAGCGCACCGCCGAGGCCCTGCGCGGCGGGCGCAAGGTCGACGACCATCGGGCGCGGTCGCTGTTCGAACGCGGGCCGCGGGAGCTGGGCCGGCCGGTGCTCGGCGCGTGGCAGCCCGAGGACCTGTGGGACGCCGGCGGCTGGCTGCGGCACGTGGCCGACCGGTTCGGTGTCGACGCGCTGCCGCTGCTCGTCGGGTGTGCCCGCCGACGCCCCGTCGCCCTGGCGGGCGTGCTGCTGCCGTTCGCGAGCGGGGACGTGGCGGCCCTGATGGCGGGTTGGCTCGGCGGCAACAGGGTGGTGCGCGGGGTGGCGACCGCCTGGCTCGACCGGCACCCGTCGGCCGCCGCGCGGCACCTGATCCCGGTGGCGTTGGGCAAGGCCGGCACAGCCCGCCGCGCCGCCGAACGCGCGCTGCGCACCCTCGCCGCCCGCCACCCCGCGGCGGTCGAGGCGGCCGCCGCCTCCTACGACGCCGCCGCGCTCGCGGGTGTCCGGGCGCTGCTCGCCGTCGATCCGCTCGAGGTGCTGCCGGCGCGGATGCCCGTCGCGCCGGAGTGGGCCGACCCGGCCCTGCACCTGCCGTTGCTGCTGCGCGACGGGTCGGCGCTGCCGACGGAGTCGGTCCGGCACGTGGTCACGATGCTGGCGCTGTCCCGCGCGGACGACCCCTACGCCGGCCTGGCCACGGTGCGGGAGTGGTGCGATCCGGAGAGCCTCGCCGAGTTCGCGTGGTCGCTGTTCCGCCGCTGGCGCGGTTCGGACTCCGCGTCGAAGGAGCAGTGGGCACTGGAGGCCCTGGCGCTGGTCGGCAACGACGAGACGGTGCGCCGGCTCGCGCCGGTGATCCGCGCGTGGCCGGGCGAGTCGCAGCACGCCCGCGCGGTCGCCGGCCTCGACGTGCTCGCGGCGATCGGCAGCGACGTGGCGCTGATGCACCTGCACGGCATCGCCGAGCGGGTCAGGTTCCGCGCGTTGCGGGAGAAGGCGACGGAGAAGATCGACGAGGTGGCGGCCGGGCTGGGCCTGTCCCGCGAGCAGCTCGGCGACCGGCTGGTGCCGACCTTCGGACTCGATCCGGACGGCGGCCTCACGCTGGACTACGGCCCCCGCCGGTTCCGGGTCGGCTTCGACGAACAGCTGAAGCCGTACGTCGAGGACGAGCGCGGCAAGCGGCGCACCGCGCTGCCGAAGCCCGGCGCGCGGGACGACGCCACGGCGGCGGAGGAGGCGTTCGCGCGCTTCGCGGCGCTGCGGAAGGACGTGCGCACCGTCGCGGGCGACCAGCTGCGCCGCCTCGAACGCGCCATGGTCGAGGGCCGCCGCTGGAGCGGTGCCGAGTTCCGCCGGCACCTGGTGGAGCACCCGCTCGTGCGGCATCTCGCGCGGCGGCTCGTGTGGGGCCGCTGGGCCGGCGACGGCTCCCTGCGCGACGCGCTGCGCATCGCGGAGGACCGCACGTTCGCCGGTGTCGACGACGCGCCGTTGACCCTGGCCGACGACGACGTCGTGGGCGTCGCGCATCCGCTGCTCCTCGGGGACACGGTGCCGGCGTGGTCGGTGGTCTTCGCCGACTACGAGATCCTGCAGCCGTTCGCCCAACTGGACCGGGAGGTGTACGCGATCACTCCGGAGGAGCACGCGAAGGGGCGGCTGCTGCGGTTCGCGCGCAAGGTCGTTCCCACCGGAAAGCTCCTGGGGCTCGAACATCGCGGCTGGCGGCGCGGCGACCCGATGGACGCGGGCGTGCAGTCCTGGATGCAGCGTGAGGTGCCCGGCGGCCTCCTGGTCGTCGAACTCGACCCGGGGATCGCCGTCGGCGCGGTCGACGCGCTCGGCGGGGAGCAGACGCTCGGGGACGTCTACCTCGCCGGGGAGGACGGTCCGTACCACCACACCGAACGCGCGCTCAGCCTCTCTCGACTCGATCCGATCAGCGCCTCGGAGATCATCCGCGACCTGTCCGGGGTGACGGCGTGACGCGCGAGGAGACGCTGGTCTTCCCGCCCACGTGGTATCCGCTGCGCTTTCCGCGGCGGGGCAGCCGGGGGCTGTCCGCGTGGGGCCCGAAGGCGGGGCGGCTCCCCCCGGACAGCTATTGGCGGCGGGTCGAGGCGGCGGTCGAGCATCCGCTGACACCCGAGGACCTGCGCCGCGCCGCGCGGGACTTCCTGTCCGGGGCGGCCGGCGCGACGCCGGTGGGTGCGGCGGTGGCGGCCGTGACGGCCACCGCCCACGACGGCCGCCAGGAGCGCGAGGAGTCCTGCTACGTGGTCCACGACTGGATCGCGCGGTACGGGACGGAGTTCGCGTTGCGGGCGGCGGTCGAGGCGCTGACCCTCACCTACGACTATCCGGGCGGCCGGCCGGGGATGAGTCCGCCGTTCGTCCGGCGCCTGGAGCTGACGGCCGACGACCTGAGCCTCTCGTACTACAGCAATCGCGCAATGACGCTCGCCGGGGTGGTCCGGGCGGTCCTCGCCGGTGCGTCCGACGCGGAGTACGCGGCGATGGTGGCGGTACTGGCGGCCGAACGCGCCATGGCCCCACCGCCGTCCGAGGGCACCGTGCCGCCGGGTCACGGTAGGGCGTCGGATCTGCGGCGGCGGGTGGCGACGTCGTTCCTCGCGCCGTCCGAGACGGACTGGGTCGACGCGGACTGCGCCGAGGTGGCCGCCCGCGGGTGGGGCGGGACGCGCCTCGGCCAGCTGCTGATGCTGTCGATCGGCACGCCGGCGCAGGCCGAGACGCTGCGGGCCGTTCAGCACGCCCACCTCGTCAGCGGGTACCTGCTGTACACGGTCTTCGAGGGGCTCGGCGCCGACGTCGTGGACATCGCGGTGCGGGCCGACGGCGGTACCCCGGACCGGAAGTTCCCGTACCTGGCCGTGCTGGGGGCGATCCCGACCGATCGGGCGTTCGGGCTGCTGGTCGAGCGGCTCGCCGTGCGGCGCAACAGGTCCGAGGTGCTGAAGGCCGCGAAGCGCTACCCGCGCCGGGCCGTGCGCATGCTCGCCGAGGCGGCCGGGGGTGCGCATCCGGCCGCCGCGCCCGCCGCCGGCCTGCTGCGGGAGCTGGTGGCCGGCAATCCGGACGTGGCCGCCGAGGTGCTGCCCACCCTGGGCGAGGAGGCGGCCGGCCGGCTGCGGGCGCTGCTGCCGTCCACTGTGGACAGCACCGCCGGCGCCGCTTCCGCTTCCGTCGGGCTGCCGGCGATTCTCGTCCGTCCACCGTGGACGGAGCGCCGAAAGACGGCACCACCCGCGGTAGTTCCGGGACTCGTGTGCACCGACGCTGCGGCGATGGCGTGGCTGCCCGGGGAACGCGAGGCGTGGGGCACGTTCGGTTCCGGGGGCGTCGGCCGGCACCGGTGGCCGCGGATCGTCGAGGACATGGCGCGCGGCCAGGCGGACACCATGACGGCGGTGCACGTCATCGCCGCCGCCCCCGAGGAACTCGTCCGGCCGGTGCTCGCGACGTGGCGACCGGCGCGCATGTGGGGTGCGGGCCGGTGGACCCGGATGGTGGCGGCCCGGTTCGAGCTGGACGCGCTGCCGCTGGTGCTCGCGTGCGCCGAACGCGACCCGGTCAACGCGGCCGGTTCGCTGGCACCGTACGCCGCGCCGGAGGTCGCCGTGCTCATGGCGGCGTGGACCGGCAAGGGGCGCACGCTCGGCGAGACGGCCCGCGCCTGGCTCGTCCGCCACGCGGCCCTCGCGGCGCGGGCGCTGATACCGCGTGCGCTGGGCGCGCCCGGGCCGGCCCGCCGCGACGCCGAACGCGCCCTGACCCTCCTCGCCACCGACCGCTCGCCCGAGCTGCTCGCCGCGGCGGAGGGATACGGCTCCGCGGCCGTCGCGGGGATCGGGGCGCTGCTGGCGGCCGATCCGTTGGCGGCGCTGCCGGCGCGGATGCCGACGCTGCCCGGCTGGTGCGACCCGGGCCTGCATCCACCGATCCGCCTGCGCGCCGCCGCCGCCGCCCCCGACAGTGCCGGGGACGATGATGGGGTTCTGCCGGCGGACGCGGTGCGGCACGTGTGCACGATGTTGGCGATCTCGCCGGCGGGCGAGCCGTACGCGGGGCTCGCCGCCGTGCGCGACGCCTGCGAGCCGGCCGATCTGGCGGCGTTCGCGTGGTCGCTGCACCGGCGCTGGCTCGCCGCCGGCGCCCCCACCAGGGAGGCCTGGGCGTTCCGGGCGGTGGGCGTCTTCGGCGACGACGACACGGCCCGGCGGCTCGCCGCGCTGATCCGCGCGTGGCCGGGCGAGGCGCAGCACGCGCGTGCCGTCGCCGGGCTCGATGTGCTCGCGGCGATCGGTTCGGACGTGGCGCTGACGCACCTGTCCGCGCTGGCGCACAAGGCGCCCTACCCCGGCCTGCGCAAGCGCGCCGGGGAGAAGATCGACGAGGTGGCCGCCGGCCGTGGGCTTTCCACGGAGGAGCTGGCCGACCGGTTGGTGCCGGACTTCGGGCTCGGCGCGGACGGCGGCCTCATCCTGGTCGACGGGACGCGCCGGTTCCGGGTGGGCTTCGACGCTTCGCTGCGGCCGTTCGTCGTGGACGAGGACGGGAAGCGGCGTGCGCAGCTGCCGCGCACGGGTGCGCCCGAGGCGTACCGGCGCTTCGCGGAGCTGAAGAAGGACGTGCGCACCGTCGCCGACCTGCAGGTGACGCGCCTCGAACAGGCCATGCTCACCGGCCGGCGGTGGAGCGGCGCGGACTTCCGGCGGTTCCTCGTCGGGCATCCGCTGATGGGGCACCTGGCGCGGCGGCTCGTGTGGGGGCGGTTCGACGCGTCGGGGGCGTTCCTCGACGGGTTGCGGGTCGCGGAGGACCGCACCTTCGCCGATGTGCACGACGATCCGCTGGTGCTGGGTGACGAGGAGCTGATCGGGGTGGCGCATCCCGTTCAGCTCGGCGCGACGGTGCCCGCGTGGGGGCGGTTGTTCGCCGACTATGCGCTCCTGCAGCCGTTCCCCCAGATAGAGCGGAAGGTGTACGGGCTCGGCGCGGACGGGTGGGACCGGTACGTCGGTCTGACCGTGCCCACCGGGCGGCTCGTCGCCCTCGAACGGCGCGGCTGGCGGCGCGGGGCGCCGCAGGACGCCGGCGTCCAGGAGTGGCTCGAACGCCCGGTCCCGGGCGGCGAGTTGATCGTTCGGCTGTCGCCGGGGATCATCGTCGGCGCGTTCGCACCGGACGAGCCGCAGACCCTGGAGAAGGTGGAACTGACCGTGGAGACGCTGGACGCGGTGACGGCCTCCGAGATCATCATGGCGTTGAACGAGGTGACCGGTGAGCGTTGACGGGCTGCAACGGCCGCCGGCCGAGGTCCGGTTCGCCGGCGAACTGGCGGCGCTGCGCGACGGCGACACCGGCGACCGGCCACCGGGCTGGGCCCTGAGCCTGCGGGCGGCGCGCACGTTCATCCTCGGTGACCAGAAGGCCGGCATCACGCGAAAGTTCGTCGGCGACCCGTCGCTGATCGACCGCGCACTGATCAGCCTCGCCACGAGTCGCGGGCTCATGCTGGTCGGCGAGCCCGGCACGGCCAAGTCGCTGCTGTCCGAACTGCTCGCGGCGGCCGTCAGCGGCGACTCCACGCTGACCATCCAGGGCGGTGCGGCCACCACCGAGGACCAGATCAAGTACGGGTGGAACTACGCGCTGCTGGTCGCGGACGGCCCGTCGACGCGGTCGTTGGTGCCGGCGCCGCTGCTGCGCGGGATGGCCGAGGGGCGGGTGGTCCGCTTCGAGGAGATCACCCGCTGTCCGCTGGAGGTGCAGGACTGCCTGCTCTCGCCGCTGTCCGACCGCGTGCTGGCGGTGCCCGAACTGGCGGGCACCGACACCGGCGGCACCGACTCCATGGTGTTCGCGCGGGACGGGTTCAACGTCATCGCCACGGCCAACACCCGCGACCGGGGCGTCAACGAGATGAGCGCCGCGCTGAAGCGCCGGTTCAACTTCGAGACGGTCTTCCCGATCGCCGACTTCGACACGGAGGTCTCCCTCGTGGCGCAGGAGGCCGGTGCGCTGCTGCACCGCTCGGGGGTCACCGCGGAGCAGCGGCGCGACGTGCTGGAGGTGCTCGTGACGACGTTCCGCGAACTGCGCACCGGGCGCACCGGCAAGGGCGACGCCATGGAACGCATGACCGCCGTCATGAGCACCGCCGAGGCGGTGTCCGTGGCGCACGCCGTCGGCCTGCGCGGCTGGTTCCTGCGCCGCGAACCGGGCACCCCGGCCGACATCGTCTCCTGCCTCGCCGGGACGGCCGCCAAGGACAACCCCGACGACCTGGCCAAACTGCGCCGCTACCTGGAGCAGGAGGCGCCGCGCCGGGCGGGTGAACAGTGGAAGGCGTTGCACGCGGCACGGCATCTGCTGCCCGGCTGATGGGTCCCACGTTCCTCGGCGTGCGGCACCACAGTCCGGCGTGTGCCGCCCTCGTCGCCCGGGTGATCGACACCCTGCGACCGGCCCACGTGCTGGTCGAGGGGGGTGCCGACCTCAACGGGCGGATCGACGAGCTGCTCCTCGGCCACGAACTGCCGGTCGCCGTGTTCAGCAGCTACCGCGACGGGCTGCGGGACGGCTCGCGCGAGCCGATGCGGCACGCGTCGTGGGCGCCGTTCTGCGAGTACTCGCCGGAGTGGGTGGCGCTGCGGGCCGGGCGGGCCGTCGGGGCGGCGGTGCGCTTCATCGACCTGCCGGCGTGGGATCCGGCGTTCGCGTCGCGGCGCAACCGCTACGCCGACGCCGAGGTGCGCTACGCCGACGTGGTGGCGCGGCTGTGCGCCGAGTTCGCCGTCGACAACGTGGACACGCTGTGGGACCACCTCTTCGAGGCCGCGCCCGCGGAGGGGCTGCAGGAGCGGCTCGCGGCCTACTTCGACCTCGTGCGGGGGGAGTCGGACGCCACGGAGGAGGACGCCGCGCGGGAGGAGTACATGGCCCGCTGGGTCCGGGCGGCCGTCGCCGACGCGGGGGAGCGGCCGGTCGTCGTGGTCACGGGCGGCTTCCACCGAGCCGCCCTGATCCGCCTGTGCGACCCGGCGGCATCGGATCCCGCCCCGGCTGTCTGGCCCGAGATCCCCACCCTGCCGGACGGCGCCGTCGGCGGCAGCTACGTCGTCCCGTTCTCGTTCCGGCGCCTCGACGCGTTCGACGGCTACCAGAGCGGCATGCCGTCCCCCGCCTACTACCAGCACCTGTGGGACCACGGCCCCGAGGGCGCCGCCCGCGAGCTGACCAGGGCCGTGGTCGAACGCCTGCGCGCGCTGCGCCAGCCCGTCTCGACGGCCGACCTCATCGCCGCCCGCACCGCGGCCGACGGGCTGGCGCTCGTGCGCGGTCACGCCGTCCCGTCCCGGGTGGACATCCTCGACGGCCTGGCCTCCGCCCTGGTCAACGAGGCGCTCGACGTTCCCCTGCCGTGGACCGCGCGGGGCACCCTCGCGCCCGGCACGCATCCGGCCGTGGTGGAGATGGTCGCCGCGCTCAGCGGGGAGCGGGTCGGCCGCCTGCACCCGGACACGCCCGCGCCGCCGCTGGTGCACGACGTGACCGCCCTCCTCGAACGCCTCGGCCTCGACCGCGCCGGCCCCGTCGACCTGGACCTGACCCGCCCGGACGGCCTCGAACGCAGCCGCGTGCTGCACCGCCTGCGGGTCCTCGCGGTCCCCGGCTTCGCGCGCGACTCGGGTCCGCGCACCGGCGTCGACCCCGTGCTGACCGAACGCTGGCGGCTGAGCGTCCACGATGGACGGACGGGTGCGCTGATCGAGGCCGGCGCGTACGGCGCGGTGCTGGAGGAGGCGGCCGCGGCCGCGCTCGCCGACCGGATCGGCGCGGCCGGGTCCGATGTGGACGTCATCGCGGCGGTGCTCTTCGACGCGGCGCTCGCCGGCTGCGCGGAACTCTCCGCGCGGCTGCTCGAGGACGTCGTGCGCCGGGTCGGTTCGGCGCCGGAGCCGGCCGCGCTCGGGCGGGTGCTCGCCGTCGTGCTGTCGCTGTGGCGGCACGACCGGCTGCTCGGCACCGCGCACAGCGACACCCTCGGCGCGGTGCTGGCCGCCGGGGTGACGCGGGCGCTGTGGCTGGTCGAGGGGGTGCGCGGCCCCGGCCTCCCGGCCGATCCCGGCCGGATCGGCGCGCTGGTGGCGGTCCGGGACATCCTCGTCCACTGTGGACTTGACGATGCTGTCCACAGTGGATCGCTCGCCGTGGCCGATCGGGTCGCCGCCGACGCCGGTGCCCCGCCGGACCTGCGCGGGGCCGCGTTCGGGTTCGGCTGGTCGTTGCGTGGCGAGGCTTCCTCGGTCGAACGGGCGGTGCGCGGCGCCTTCGCCCCGGCCTCCGCGGGCGACTGGCTGGCCGGCGTGTTCGCGCTCGCCCGCGAGCGGGTGCTGGCGGCCGGCGGTGTGCTCGACGTGCTCGACGACCTGCTCGCCGGGCTGGGGGAGGAGGACTTCCTGATCGCCCTCCCCGCGCTGCGGCAGGCCTTCACCTGGTTCCCGCCGCGGGAACGGGAGACCATCGCCGCGCACGTCGTCGCCCGGCACGGCGGCGCGCCGATGTCCCTGCGGCTGCCCGAGCCGGCCGACCTGGTGGCCGCCGGCAGGGCCCTGGACGCCCGCGTCGACGCGGTCCTGACGAGGGAGGGTCTCCTGTGACGGATCCGCGGGCGCCGGAGGTGCTCACCCGCTGGCGGCTCGTCCTCGGCGACGCGGCCGGCGCCTGCTGCGGACCGGACGGCCTGGGCGCCGAGGCGGGTGCCCGCGACGCGGCACTCGAGTGGCTCTACGGCCGCGACGAGGAGCGGCAGCGCCGCGACGAACGCACCGGCGGCGGCGGTGCCTCCGTCCTGTCCACGGTGGACTGGGTCAACGAGGTGTCCCGCCTCTTCCCCAGGGAGACCGTCGAACGCCTGCACCGCGACGCCGTCGAACGGTACCGGATCGACGACCTGGTGACCGATCCGCAGGTGCTCGAACGCATCGAGCCCAACCCGGCGCTGCTGCGCGCCGTGCTGCAGACCATGCACCTGATGAACCCGGACGTGCTGGCGATGGCGCGGCGCATCGTGGAGAAGGTGGTGCGGCAACTGGTCGAGAAGCTGGCGACCGAGGTGCGCACGGCGTTCTCCGGGGCGCGGGCGCGCCGGCCGAGCCGGTTCAAGCAGGCGCGCAACTTCGACCTCAAGCGCACCGTCAAGGACAATCTCGGCCACTACCGCCCCAGCGAACGCCGCCTCTACATCGAGACGCCGCACTTCTTCTCGCGCACCCGCCGCCACCTGGACCGCTGGCAGGTGATCCTGCTGGTCGACCAGTCCGGTTCGATGCTCCCCTCGGTGATCCACTCGGCGGTGACGGCGGCCTGCCTGTGGGGGCTGCCCGGCGTGCGCACCCATCTGGTGGCGTTCGACACCGCGGTCGTGGACCTGAGCGAGGAGGTCGACGACCCGGTGGAGGTGCTGATGAAGGTGCAGCTCGGCGGCGGTACCGACATCGCGCGGGCGGTCAGCTACGGGGCCGGCCTGATCGACGCCCCGCGCCGGGCGATCGTCGCCGTGATCAGCGACTTCTACGAGGGCGGTTCGGTGGGGCCGCTGGTCTCCGCCGTCGCCGGTCTCGTCGAGCAGGGCTCGAAGGTGCTGTGCCTGGCGGCGTTGGACGAGTCCGCGGCACCCGACTTCGATCGGGACACCGCGCAGCGGCTGGCCGACGTGGGGGCGTTCGTCGGTGCGATGACGCCGGGCGAACTGGCCGGGTTCGTGGCGGAGGCGGTCGCCGGGTGAGGCCGGATCTTCTCGCGCTCACGCCGGAGACGCTTGCCGCGCTGACCAACCGGGGCCTGGTCAAGCGCGCCACGAAGGAGGTCGCGGCGGCCCCGCCGGAGCTGTCCGAGGAATCGGCCGGGGAATCGCTCGGGACCGTTGTCGCCGCTTTTCCGGACGGGCCGGTGGCGACGCTGCCGGCCGGCGGGCTGGAGGCGGGCGGCTGCACCTGCGGCGCCGGCGGCGTGTGCCGCCACATCATCGGCCTGGTGCTGGCGTATCAGGCCGCGTCGGAGATTCCCGCCCCGCCGGCCGAGGAGTTCGTCGACTGGTCGCCCGGCGGGTTCACCGACGAGGCGTTGCGCGAACGCGTCGGCCCGCGCCTGTTCACCCGGGCCCGGCGCACCTTCGCCGCGGGCTATCCCGCGCGGGTGCGCCGCCCGACCGCGGCCGATCCCGTGCCCACGGTCGAGCTGGGCTCGGCGACGGTCCGCTTCCTCGTGCCGCACGACCTCGGGTTCGTGCACACCGACGCCGTCGCGGGCGTGCGCGACGACGTGGTCGCGTTGGCGGTGTGGGCGTTCCGGGCCGCGGACGGGTGTGCTCCCGGGCAGCGGGATCTGCGGCTGGACGTCGGTGGTCCCGCTGTCGCCGCCGGGGGTGGGGACCCGCTCGATTCCCTGGAACGGGCCGTGGAGCTGGCCACCGACGTTCTGCGCCACGGTGCCGTGCACACCGGTCCGGGCATCGCCGCACAGGTGGCCGACGTGCGCCGGCGGCTGGAGGCGGACGGGCTGCGCTGGCCCCAGTTCACCGTGCTGGACCTGGAGACGCAGCTGGCGGCCTACCGCGAGCGCAACGCCCGATACCGCCCGGAGCTGTTGGCCGGGTACATCGCGGAGCTGCACGCCCGGCGGCGCGCCACGCGCGGCCCCGGCGCCGCGTCGCGCACCCGCGTGCTCGGCACCGACGAGGCGGCCGAGACGCCGCTGCGGCGGGTGCGCCTGGACAGCCTCGGCTGCCGGGTCACGGCCACCGGCGACGAACGCCGCGCCGAGGTGTTCCTCGCCCACGCCGACACGGCCACGGTGCTGGTGCTGCGCCGGGAGTGGACGGCCGAAGAGGACGGGCCGGCGCTGGCCGCCCGGCGGGTCGGCGGCACGACGCTGCGTTCGCTGGCGGAGGGCAGCGTGGTGACCGAGTCGGCGGTGCGCAGCGCCAGCCGTGCGGTCCGGCTCGGCACGTCCCGGGTGGCCCGCACGTCGGTGACCGTGTCGGGCGGCTGGGCGCACCTCCCACCGGCCCTGCTGGCGAACGACTTCGCGGCCCTCGCGGCGGAACTCGACGGGTTGCCGCCGCGCGTGGTCCGCCCCCGCATCGCCGCCGAACTCGTCCGCGTGCTCGCCGTCGCCGAGGTGCGCCACGTCGCCTATCGGCCCGGCGAACAGCGCCTCGACGCCGTGATCGCCGACGCCCACGGCGCCACGGCCACGGTGCGCGCCACGTACAGCCGCGTCGCGCCCGGTGCGCTGGACGCCCTGGCGGCCGCCCTTGACGGCGCGGCCGGCCCGCTCACCCACGTCAGCGGCACCGTGCGCCGGTCGGCCGGCGGCCTCCTCCTCGACCCCCTCGGGGTGGCCGTGGGCGGCGGGATCGTCGCGCCGGACCTGGCCGTTCGCGCGGCCCGCGAGCTCGTCACCGAACGGGACGCCGCCGGCCCGGACCGGCTCACGGCGGCGCTGCTGAGTGCCGGGTCGCTGCTGGCCGACGTGGCCCACCACGGCCTCACCCACCTGCCGCCGAGCGTCGCCGAGCGGGCCGGCCGCGCCGCCGAGGACCTGGCCGCCGTGGGGCTGCGCCGGGTCGCGGCGGCACTGACGGCGTTCCGCCAACGGCTCGGCGACGACGAGCCGCCGGTGCGCGAGTGGGTCGACGCCCACCTGCGCGTGGAGACCGCGCTCGACCTGTGCTGAACGCCCTCAGGCCAGCGCGGCCACGATCGCGCGCTCGGACATCTCCTTGGTGACGCCGAGCCCGGCGAGCACACCCGTGCCGTCCTCGTGCTCCAGCAGGGCGAGCAGGATGTGTTCGGTCCCGACGTGCGTGTGCCGCAGCCGCAGCGCCTCCCGGAACGTCAGCTCGATGACCTTCTTCGCCTCGCCGTCGAACGGGATGTGCCCGGGGATCGTCTCGACCCGTTCGGGCAGGGTGGCCGAGGCGACCCGGCGAACGTCGTCGAGGCGCACGCCCTGCGCCACGATCGCGCGGGCGGCCGGCGCGTCGGGCTGCGTGGTCAGGCCGAGCACCAGGTGCGGGACCTTGATTTGGTCGTTGCCGGCGGTGCGGGCCTCCTCCTGCGAGGCGACGATCACGTGGCGGGCCTCGTCGGTGTAGCGGCGGAAGCCCTCGTTGGGATCGATCTCGTCGGAACCCTTCGGCACGAACCGCTTCTGCGCGGCCTGCTTGGTGACCCCCATGCTGCGGCCGATGTCGGTCCACGAGGCGCCGGCGCGCCGGGCCTGGTCGACGAAGTGGCCGATGAGATGGTCGGCGACCTCGCCGAGGTGTTCGGCGACGACGACGGCTCCGGAGAGCTGGCTGAGCGCGTCGGGGTGATTGAACTTGATCGTCGAGATGAGTTCGTCCAGCCGGACGGTGCCTTCTGTCATGGCGTCAACCATAGGTTGACGGTCGCGTGTCGTCAACTTCGGGTTGACGCCTACGGGTCGGGTGAGAGGCCGGCGTCGGCGAGGACCCGTCGCACGAGCGCCGAACCGAGGAACGCGCAGAACGCGTCCGCGCCCACGGTGTTGGCGCCGGTGGTCACCTTGACGGCGGTGTACTCGTCGGAGACCCGCGCCGCCTCGGGGAACTCGACGGCGCGCAGTTCCGCGCCGGCGGCCACCACGTCGCTCCGGCGAACGACCGCCGCGTCGGCCGCACCGTCGCGCACCCGGTTGAGCGCGGCCGCCGCGTCCGGTTCGACCGCCACGGGCACCGGGTCGACGGCCGCGGCGGCCAGTGCCGCGCGACCCGCCCGGCCGCACGGCGTCGTCTCGGCGCACAGCGCCACCCGGCTGCGGGACAGGTCGGCGACGCCGGCGATGCCGGTGGCGGCGCGGGGCACCGCGATGACGATCGGGTCGCGCGCGACGACGGCCGGCGCGCCGCGCAGGTACCTGCCGGTGAGCCGCGCGGCGACGGCCGGGTCGGCGGAGACGAACACGTCGACGGGCGCGCCGGCGAGGATGTGCTCCAGGTGCCGCGCACCGGCGCCGTAGTCGACGGCGACCCGCACCCCCGGGAACGCGTCCTCGAAGATGGGCGCCAGCCGGGTGAGCGTGGCGCGCAGTTCGTCGGCGGCGTGCACGACGACGGTCCCGTTCGGGTCGCCCGGCCGTGCGGGCGCGGCGGGGTGATGGTGGTGGTCGTGGCCGGCGGTCGCGGGCGCCACTGCCGGGAGCGGTCCGGCCGACGCCGACAGGCCGAGCAGGGTGATCACGCCGAGAAGGGCGGCGATCAGGGGATTGGTGCGCATCGGGGCGCCTCCACTCGGTGCCGCCCGGTACGGGGAGAGGCCGGTACCGGACGGCGTGAACGGGTTCAGCAGGGACCGTTGTCCTGCCAGACACCCCACTCGCCGGTGGTCCCGGGCGTCTCACCCTGGGTCCACCACCGTGCGGTGTACTTGCGGCCGTTGTGCTGGACGACGGCGCCGCTGGTGTAGACCGTCGCGGCGTTCCACAGCGGGCCGCAGCCGGTGGGCGGCGGTGGGTCGGTGGGGTTGCCGGTGCCGTTGACGTTCACGTCGGAGCAGGCGTAGAAGGCCATCGCCGTGTCGTAGATGTTCCACACCGCGAGGATCTTGTGGCGTCCGCCGGGCAGGCCGGTGAGCTGGTGCGTCACCGATGCTCCCGGCTGGGCGTTGCCGTTCGTGAACGTCTGGTGCAGACGGCCGTCCACGTAGTACTCCCAGTTGAGCGTGCGGTGCATGGCGGTGTTCTTCCACGTGAACGCCGTCGCGCTGCCGATCGACGTCACGCGCCAGCCCTTGCCGTCGTCGTCCAGCACGGTGAAACTGCTGCCGCCGCTGCACTTCTGCGAGCCCTTCTTGGCCTCGACGCTCTGCGGTTCGTACTGGATCTGGCCGCAGTTCGCGACGGCGCCGGTGGCGCACTGGTCCTGGCGGCTCGGGGGACTGGTCACCCAGCCGTGCGCGCTGGCTGGGGATGCCGGCACGAGCACGGTGAGCAGGGGTGCGGTGAGGATGGCGACCGCTATGGACGCCAACCTTTTTCGGAGTGTCATGTCGCTCCTTCGGGAAGCGAAGGCCAACCGTCGAGGACCGGGCTGTCAATCGACGTGGACCTTTTTATAAGGAAACGGCTAGACATTGATGTTTGTCAACGACCTGGTATGGACCACTTCCGGGAACCTGCCGGAGCCGGGCACCAGCGGTTGACATGCGCCGATGCCTGGCTGACTCTGTGGAGACTCCACCGGCCGCCGGATCAGGCGATCCGGCACGCATGAGGGGGCACCCCCGCCATGTCCCTGTCGCCCCGCACCCGCCTGGCCGCGTTCGCGGTCGCCGCCGTCGCCCTTCCCGTGCTCGTCGCCGTTCCGGCCGCCTCGGCCGCACCGGTCACGGTCGCCGCCGACGCCCTCGACGGCACCTGCGCGACCCTGCGCGTCCACAACGGTTCCAGCGACCTCGGTTACGCGGTCCGCGACGGCGCCGGATACCGCTTCGCCGGCTCGGGCGCGACGCCGTTCCGGCTGGAGGCCACGCAGCTGGGCCGCTACGAGGTGCTCGGCCCGGACGGCAGGCCCGCCTACCAGAGCGTCATCGGGTTCATCTTCGCCGGCGACTCCTACGGCGACCGCGCCGACTTCACCGTGGCGCGGGTCGGCGACCGGTACCGGTTCACGGCGACGGCCACCGGCCAGACCATGGGCTCGTTCCTGGGGCGGCTCGGTGGCGCCGGGTCCGCGTACACCGTCGCGCTCGCGACGGCCACGGGCTGTTTCACCCCGCCGGACATCGATCCGGGTGTCACCGGTACCGCCGCGCCGGGCGTCGACAACCAGGGCAGACTCGTGGGAACGGTGGACGCGCACGCGCACGTCACCGCCGCGGCCGCGTTCGGTGGCCGGATGCACTGCGGCGAGGCGTGGGCCTCCGGCGGCGTGCAGGTGGCGCTCGCGGGCTGCGACACGCACCGCAGCCTCAACGTCGGCGCGCTGTTCGAGGCGATCGTCGGCGGCACCGACGCGATCAACTCGCCCGAGGACGGCTGGCCCACGTTCGGCGACTGGCCGCAGCACAACTCGCTGCTGCACGAGCAGTCCTACTACCGGGGTATCGAACGTTCCTGGCGGGCCGGCCAGCGGGTCCTCAACGCGCTGCTGGTGGCCAACCGCGCGATCTGCGAACTCTTCCCGTACCGGGACACCTCCTGCGACGAGATGGACCAGATCCGGGTCCAGGCGCGCTACCTGTACTCGATGCAGGACTACATCGACGCGCAGAACGGCGGCGCCGGCAAGGGCTGGTTCCGCATCGCCACGACACCCGCGCAGGTGCGTGCGATCGCGGCCCAGGGCAAGCTGGCGGTCACCGTCGGCGTGGAGAACTCGGAGATCTTCGGCTGCCGCGAGGTGAACGACGTTCCGCAGTGCACCACGGCCCAGATCGACGCCGGCCTCGACGAACTGCAGGCGCTCGGCGTCTCCGGCCTGTACCCGGTGCACAAGTTCGACAACGCCTTCGGCGGCACGCGCTTCGACTCGGGCCTCACGGGGGCGTTCGTCAACCTGGGCAACCTGCTCTCGACCGGGCACTGGTGGACGGCGACCAGTTGCACCGGGCCGTCCGACAACGAGCAGCCGCTCGTCAGCGACGATCTGGTCCGGCTGCTGAGCTTCGGCGTCGTCAACCTGCCGCCCGGCGCGGTGCTGCCGGTCTACCCGAGCGGCAAGATCTGCAACACCCGCGGACTGACCGGTCTCGGCCGCCATCTGGTCCAGCGGATGATGGAACGCGGCATGATCATCCACGTCGACCACATGAGCGTGAAGACCGCGCAGGCCGTGCTGGACATGGCCGCCGCGGCCAACTACCCGGGCGTCACGTCGGTGCACAGCTGGTCCGACCCGACGATGGTCGACCGGATCCTGACGGTCGGCGGGTTCGTCGCCTCGTACGCGCACTCGGTCCCGGAGTTCCTGGCCGAGTGGCGCACCAACCGGGCGGCCCCGCACGGCAACGCGATCACCGGCTACGGCTACGGCACCGACGTGAACGGCCTCGGCGACCAGGCCAACCCGCGCCCGGACGCCGCCGCGAACCCGCTCGTCTACCCGTTCACCGCCCCGAACGGCACCACGGTGAACCGGCAGGTCTTCGGCACCCGCACGTTCGACGTCAACACCGACGGCGCCGCGCAGTACGGCCTGTTCGCCGACTGGACCACCGACCTCATCGGGCAGGCCGGCGCCGACGGCGCACAGCTGCGCCAACAGCTGATGTCCGGCGCGGAGGCGTACGTGCGGATGTGGGAGCGGTCCATAGCCTGGTAGTTGGCGCCCGGCCGGCAGTCGTTTCTGTCGTACGGCCCACCTACGATCCCGCGTCATGAGCCGTACGACGCCGCCGCGCCCGTTCGACATCACGGCCGTCTTTCCCGAGCTGCGGGAGCACTCGGCGACGGCGACCCGGCTGCATCCCCGGCCGGGCGCGCCGACGGCCGCCGACAGTTCGATCGGGGGACCGCTGCGCTGGCCGGCCGACGAGCCGTGGCCGCACTGCGAGGAGGGCGACCTCCATTACGCGCACCGCGTCCTGACCCCGTCGACGGTCCGCCGCATGCGCCGGATCTACGCGGCCGCGCAGGCCAGGGCGGACGCGACGGGCACCCGCTACGCCCCCACCGCCGAGGAACGCGCACAGCTGCCCGATCCCACCTTCTCCGAGCCGCACGGCCTCCTGGAGCAGCCGATCCCGTACGTTCCCGTGGCACAGCTGTACCGGCGGGACATCCCCGACTTCGCCGGGCCCGACGGCACGGACCTGCTCCAGGTGCTGTGGTGCCCGCTGGACCATCCGGAGGACCAGTACTGCCCACGGATCCGGCTGTACTGGCGCCGCGTCGCGGACCTCGGCCCCGTGCTGACCGAGGTGCCCGAGCCGCCGGTGGTCAACGACAGCTACCTGCCCGTCCCGTGCGCCGTTCACCCGGAGCGGATCCTCGAACACCGCAACGACGGCATGCTGCCGGACGGCCTCGACGCCCGGATCCGGGCCTGGGAGAAGGAGAGCGGCCTCCGGTACCACGCCGACCTGTCGCTCGCGCCCGGCTGGAAGGTGGGCGGCTTCGCGCACTGGGGTCTGACCGACTGGTACGCGGTCACGTGCAAGGAGTGCGGCACCTCGATGACGCTGCTGCTCACGGTGGCCTCGTTCGAGTGGAACGGCACCGGCGGCACCTGGCGCCCGATCGAGGAGCCGGCGGGCGCCGGGTCGAATCCGACCAGGGTGGTCATCGGCCGGGGCTACGACCTGTTCGTCTTCCGGTGCCCCGAATCCTTCGACCATCCGCACGCCACCGCGATGCAGTGACCCCGCGCCGCCGGACGCGCCCGGGTCAGGCCGGCGCAGGGCTCGGCGACACCGGCGCCGTGTCAGGTGGGGCGTCGGTAGCCGCACCCGCGCGCCGCGCGCGGAATCCCCCGGCGACGCACAGCACCACGCCGACGGCCGACCACACCAGCAGCACGGCCAGCGGGCCGTTCGCGGCGTGCCCGTCGAAGAACGCCGTCGAGCGCAGCAGCGCCCCCGAGGCCCCCGGCGGGAGGAGCTGTCCCAGGTCGCCCGACCGGCCGGGCAGCATCTGCGGCGCGGAGGTGGCCCCCGACAGCGGGTTGCCGACGAGCATCATGAGCGCCGCGCCGATGCCGAGCCCGGCCGTCCCGAGCAGGGACTCCAGGCCGAGCAGGGTCAGCGCGGTGGCGGCCACCGACAGCGCGATCACCCCGGCGTTGGCCAGGTAGTTCCCGTCGATCGACCCGAGCCAGAACTGCATCAGCGCCGCCATCGCCAGCCCACCGGTCACGGCGAACGCGAGCGCCCCGACCACCCGACGCGCGGTGCCGCGCACCCGGCTCGTGATGAGGAACGCGGCGAGCAGCCCACCGATCACGAGCGGCAGCGCGGCGGCGCCCAGTCCCGCCCCGCGCGGGTCGTCGGAGGGCAGCGGCGCGAGGTCCCGCACCGGTACGCCGCCGGCCTGCCCGCCCAGCCCGGCGGCGACCCCTTGCAACGCCTGCGCGACGACCGGGCTGCCGGCCGACGCGATGATCACCTGGGGCGCGCCGGTACTGAGGTCGATCGCGCCGTACACCTCGCGATCGCGGACCGCGCGTTCGGCCGCGGCGGTGTCCGGCACCCGCACCACGTCGAACGCCCCCGGCTGCCGCTGCTCCAGCGCGGCCGCGACCCGGTCGGTGGCGGCCGCCGGTCCGGCCAGTGCGATCGGCACGTCGTGCACCGAGGAGCGCACCACCGGCCACGCGAACGCGGTCAGCAGCACGCTGATGACGGCGGTGAGCAGGGCGACGGTCGCCGCCACCCGCCGCCACGGGCTGGATGTCCCCACGGGGTGCCCCCTAATTCCACGACTGTAGAGTTCCTCGCCACCATAGAATTCCACACGTGTAGAAGTCAACAGTCGGTGAACTGCGCTACCGTCGGGGCCGTGACACAGGCGGGGCGGCGACCGGGCGGGAGCGGCACGCGCGCGGCGATCCTGGCGGCCGCGCGCGAGCAGTTCGCCGACAAGGGATACGGCGGCGCGTCGTTGCGCACCATCGCGGCGGCCGCGGGCGTCGACCCGGGCCTGATCCGCCACTTCTACGGCAGCAAGGACGACCTCTTCGCCGCCGCGCTGGAGGTGCCGGAGGAGATGGCCGAGCTCATGGTCCGCGCCCTGACCGGCCACCCCGACGGCCTCGGCGAGCGCGTCCTGCGCGCCTACCTGGCCGTCTGGGAGGACCCGGCGATGGCCGGCCCGCTGCTGGCGGTGGTGCGTTCCGCCGTCACCTCCGAACGCGCCGCCGAGCGCCTGCGCACCCTCATCGGCGCGCGGCTGCTGGCCGAGGTCGCGCCGCATCTGGGGCCCGACGGCGACGTGCGGGCCGGCATCACGGCCGCGCACCTGATGGGCATCGCGGTGTCGCGTTACGTCTTCCGCGTCGAACCGGTCGCCAGCCTCGACCGGGAGGTCCTGATCGGCGTGTGCGCCCCGGTGATCCAGGCCTATCTCACGGGACCGCTGGGCAGGAACTAACCCCGCAGGCGGTGGAGTTTCAGCGCCAGGTGCAGGCAGAGGCGTTCGTTGCCGTCCTTGAGGTCGGTCTCGGCCAGCTGCTCCACCCGCTGCAGCCGGTAGTAGAGCGTCGTGCGGTGCAGGCGGAGCTGCTCGGCCGTCGCGTGGGCGTTCCCGGCCAGGTCGAGGTATGCCTCCAGGGTCTCGAGCAGCACCTGGTTGGAGTCGTCGCGCAGCAGGCGCTCGAGGCCGGGGTGCACCCCGGCGAGCTGCTGACCGTCCATTCTGGACAGTACGCGGTAGATCCCCAGGTTGGCCCAGGAGACCACCGGCCCCAGCGCCGGCAGCTGCACGCCGACCCGCGCCGACTGCAGCGCCTCGTCGTAGGACTCGATGGCGTCGGCGAGGCCGGCCCGGGTCTGTCCCACCCCGACGACGGCTCTGGCCACAGAGGACAGTCGCCGCGTGGACGCCTGCAGCGCCTCGCTCAGATGGGTGGCCACGCGCGTCACGGACGGCCGCCCGGCGAAGCGCCCGCCGAACGTCAGCAGCACCCCGTGGTCGTGCCGTACCAGGTGCAGCGCCTCGCGGATGCCGACCCAGCGGCGGGTGCTGACGAGCGCCTGTTCCAGGGCGATGCGGGCCACCTCGTCGAGCGCGTGCCCGCGCGGCGGCACGAGGTGCGCGACGAGCGCCACGGTCGGCCCGTCGCCGGCCACCACCCCGTCGGCCAGCAGCGAACGCACCGCCGTGTCGCGGGTCTCCGCACGGTCCACCAGAAGCGTGCGGGCGGCCTCGGCCTCGCGCTGCGACGCCAGTTCCCCCAGAAGGTTTTCCCGGTAGAGGGCGAGGGAGAGGTCCCCGGTGGCCTCGGTGACGATGGCGATGTCGGCGTCGGTCATGTCCTCGTCGGCGTCGATGAACCAGACGAAGCCCAGCAACAGGTCCTGGTGCCAGATCGGCACGCAGACCCGGGGGAGCAGCTCGAGCGCCTCGCACGCCGGGGTGCGCACGGGCTCGCGGGCCTTGTTGATGCCGACGTCGCGGAACCACGCGATGACGTCCGGGGTGGTGTGCCGGCGCAGGATCGACGTGCGGCGCACCTCGTCGATGACGCCGGTGTGCTCGGAGTAGACGACCACGCGCTGGCGCCGGTCCTCGATCAACGCGGGCCGCCCGACGCGCGCGGCGACGGTGTCGACGATACGTTGCAACTTCGCCTGCATATCGCCCTCCATCTATCGTCGGAAACCTTCGCACGTATCGACGGGTATTTCGGCAGGTGTCGGAAGACCGCAAGGGTTAGCCCTTCCTACCGTTGCGCGGATGAACGCCTGGCAAGGGGTCGTGGTGGCGCTGCCGACGCCGTTCCGCGCCGATCTCTCGCTCGACCTGGACCGGCTGCAGGAGCACGTCGGGTGGCTTGCGGCGGCCGGCTGCGACGCGGTGAGCCCTTGCGGCCCGCTGGGCGAGTACCAGAATCTCAGCGACGCCGAGCGGGCCGACGTGGTGCGCGCGACGGTCGAGGCGGCGCCGGCCGGGTGCGCCGTCGTCGCGGGCGCCGGCGGATACGGCAGCAGGCAGGCGACGTTCTGGGCCGCGCAGGCCGCCGACGCGGGCGCGCGGGCCGTCCTGGCGCCGCCGCCGCACCCCTACCGGGCGAGCGACGCCGAGGTGGTGGCGCACTACCGGGCCGTCGCGGCCGTGGGGCTGCCGGTCGTGGTGCACAACGACCCGTCGACCCTGGTCGAGTTGCCCCCGGACCTGCTGGCCCGCATCGCCGAGACGCAGGGGATCGCGGCCGTCACGACGATCGGCGCCGACCTGCACCGCCTCCGCGACCTGTGCCCGCACCTGGACCTGGTCGCCGGCGCCGACGACATGCTGCTGGAGGCGGTGGTCTGCGGTGCCACCGGCTGGCTGGCCGCGCTGCCCAACGCCTTTCCCCGCCTGGGCGTGGACGTCTACGCGCGCTGCGCGAGCCGGGACGTCTCCGCCGCACTGCCGCTCTACTCCGACCTCCACCCGTTGCTGCGCTGTTCGGGGTCGGTCCAGGCGGTCAAGTTCTCGATGGAACTGGCGGAGCGCTACGGCGGGCCGTCCCGACCGCCCCGTGCCGCGCTGCCGGCGCACGACCGGGCCGCGGTGACGGCCGCCGTCGCCCGGGCACTCCTGCATGTGTAGAACGTGCAACATCGAGTTACCGACATCTGCACGGTGACCCCAGGCGTCGACGCCCATAGATTCGCCCCAACCTTTGGGGAGGTGGGTCTCGATGTTGAGCACCAGAAGGCGATGGCGTCCGGCCTTCGTCGCGTTGGTCGCCACCGCCGTGGTGGTCTCCGGTGCGAGCGCCGTGTCGGCGGCTCCCGGCAACCCTGCGGGCGGCACCGGGCCGTTCGAGATCCTGGATCCGCAGAACTGGGCGAACCCCGACACGATGACCTGGGACGACTGGGTCCCGGTCCCCGGCAAGAACTGGGCCGACCCGACCGTTCGCGGATCGGTGCGCAACTTCCGCATCGCCCTGGTGACGCTCGACTACCCGGATCAGCCGTTCGTGGTGACCCAGCCGGCGCGCTCGACGGTGTTCGGCAACCCGCAGGCGACCGCGGCGAACATCCCGCGCGCCAACGTGGCGCAGTTCTACCAGGACTTCCTCAACAAGCCGATCGGGCTCAACCGCGGGCACACCCTGCACGAGTACTGGATGCAGGACTCCAACGGCCGCTACGGCGTGGACCTGACCGGGTTCGGCCCGTACCAGATGCCGTCGAAGTCCTACCAGTACGGCATCGACAGCGGGTTCAACCCGGGGGCGTGCCCCACCGGTGAGCAGTGCTCGAAGAACATCCGCACCGACGGGCTCGGTGCCTGGCGGGCCGCGGTCGGCGACGACGTCGCCAACTCCTTCGAACTGGTCTTCATCCTCGGCGCCGGTCAGGACGAGTCCGGCACGTGGCAGGAGTTCGGCCAGATGATGTTCCAGAACAAGGAGGACGTCCCCGACGCCTGGGGGCCGCCGGACCCGGCGCTGCCCAACTGGTCGGCGACCCGCTACGTGCCCTGGACGTCCTGGAAGGCGGCGGCGTCGATCTGGCCGAACGCCGGCGGCGGCTCCTCGACCCAGGCCGAGTCGAGCGGCCAGTCGACCTACGCGCACGAGCTGACGCACCTGCTCAACATCGGCGACAACTACAACAATCCCTATGGAACGCCACTGAGACGCGCCTACAGCGGCATTTGGAGCATGATGTCGCGGGGCACGTTCAACGGGCCGGGCGGCCCGCACAGCCGCTGGCAGATCCCGCCGGTCAACGGCGCCTCGATGGGTTCGCTGCACATGGTGCGGGACAAGGCGAAGATCGGCCTGCTCGGCGAGGAGAACATCCTGCGCCTGTCGCGTGAGGCGCTGGCCTCCTCGGGCATGGTCGTCGCGAAGGTGACGGCGCGGGCCGTGGACGCCGGGCCGAACGGCATCACCGGCATCAACATCGCCATGAACCGCGACCGTTCGCCGCGCTGCGACGTCAACACCGAGGTGCTCTGCGACGGCGGCAACTACAACAACTACACGGTCGAGGTGGTCGACCGGATGGGCGCGGACTCGTTCACTCCCGACCAGGGCGTGCTGATCAGCAAGACGAAGAACGCCGACAACGCCCCGTTCGTCTGGGTGGTCGACGCCAATCCGCAGGACATCGACATGGTGGACTTCTACCAGCCGAACGGCACCCCGCAGAAGATCACCATGGGCGATTACCGCCAGCTGTCCGACGCCCTGTTCCACGCCGGTGCGCAGTCCGGCAGCGAGTACGAGTACGTCGACGAGGCGAACCGGCTGAAGTTCTACATCATCGACCTGAAGCGGGACGCGGCCGGCGTGCTCTCCTACACGGTCGCGGTGAAGTCCCTCGACGGGACCGGCGGTCCCAGCGCGCACGGCGTCGCGCTCGGCGACGGCGCGGTCAGCACCCCCAACAGCCGGCCCACGCAGCGCGGGGTGACCTGCTCGTTCGAGCTGACCAACACCGGCACCTGGTCGGCCGGCGGCCAGCAGCACCCGGAGAACGTCAACGCCTACACCAGGTCCGACGTGTACCGCCTCTCGGCCACTGTGGACGGTCAGGGCTGGCGCACCCAGGTGCCCAACGCCCTCGCGACCGCCGAGTTCGGCAAGTCGACGACGGTGCGGGTCTCGGTGGGAGCGAGCCAGTCGGCGGCGAGCACCGGCGTGGTGAACGTGACGGCCACGTCGGAGAGCGACCCGTCGAAGACGGTCACCAAGCAGTGCCGGGTCGAGAAGTCCTAACCCTGACCCTCGCGGCGGCTCTGGTCTGCGGAGCCGCCGCGGGGTGTTCGGGGGAGGACACGTCGAAGCTGACGGTGCGGCTCCTGGTGCGCGACATCAATCTGCGCGCCGAGGGCGTCGACTGCGCCGGCACCGGTCCCTACCAGCACGTCCACAACAGGTCCGCCTTCACGGTGCTCGACGGCGCGGGGAAGCGGCTCGCGTCGGGCGAGCTGCCGCCGGGCCGGTCGGTCGGCACCTTCGAGGAGGACCTCGGGGTCGAGAAGGTGCCGACGTACTGCGAGTTCGCGGTGCCGGTGGAGGTCGCCGACCGGGCCGCCTACCGGCTGGTGGTCGAGGGGAAGGCGCCGATCGACCTGAAGAAGGACGCCGGCAACCTCGTGGCGGTGGTGCCGTGAAACGCCTCGCGTGGCTCGTCGCGCTGCTCCTCCTGGCGGGCTGCGCGGCCGATCCGAAGCCGCCGCCGCCGATCGGCGGGAAGGACGCGCTTCCCGGGCCTGTCCCGAGTGGACTGTCGCTGCGGCCCACCCCGTCGGGCGCGGTGGCGGCGCCGGCCGTTCTTCTTCCGCTCACCGACGGCTCCGTGCTGAACGTCGCGGACCTGTGGGCGCAACGTCCCGTGGTGCTGGTCTTCTTCAGTTCGTGGTGCACCCAGTGCGCCGCCCGGCAGGACGCCCTGAGCGAACTGGCCCGCGGCTACGCGGACCGGGTGCTCTTCGTCGGCGTCGCCGCCGAGGACAAGGACACCGACCTGCAGGACTACCTGAGGGCGCATCGCGTCGACTACCCGGTGGCGGTCGATCGCACCCGCGCGGTGTGGGAGTCCTACGCGGTGCGCGAACCCCCGGCGATCGCGCTCGTGGCGCCCGGCGGCGCGTTGCTCCGCGGCTTCACCGGCGGCCTGGACGCACCGGCCCTCGACGCCCGCCTGCGCGAATTGATCCTGGCATGATCTACCGCGGCCTGAAGTCACCCCTGGAACGGTGCCTCGCCGCCGTCCTCATCCTCGTGCTCGGCCCGGTCCTGCTGCTGTGCGCCCTGGCCGTCCTCTTCGACGGCGGCGGCCCGGTCCTGTACCGGCAGACCCGGGTCGGGCGGCACGGCGTCCCGTTCCGGATCCTCAAGTTCCGCACGATGTGCGTGGACGCGGACCGGCGGGTCATGCCGCACGTCGGCTCGTCGGTCCTCTTCAAGCTGCGCCAGGACCCGCGGGTGACCCGGGCCGGCCGGTTGCTGCGCCGCTGGTCCCTCGACGAGCTGCCGCAACTGGTGAATGTCCTCCTGGGACACATGTCCCTGGTCGGCCCCCGGCCGGCACTGTCCACAGAGGTCGCACAGTATCCGCCGGCCATGTACCGCCGGCTGGACGTGCGCCCCGGGATGACCGGCCTCTGGCAGGTCAGCGGCCGTTCCGACCTGCCGTGGGACGAGGCCGTGCGGCTCGACCTGCTGTACGTGGAGCAGCGGTCGTTCGCGCTCGACGCGCGGATCCTGCTCCGCACACCGGCCGCCGTGCTCACCGGCGACGGAGCCTACTGAAAACCTACTGACCAGCCCTATCAAGACAGTCAGGTATCGATGCACAAAAGTGACGGTGCTAGATTGCCGCGACCCGGCGAAGCAGCCGGTCAGGGGAGGCGGAGCGTGGCACAGCGCACCGGGTGGCGGCCGCTGAGGATCGCCATGATCGGCCAGAAGGGTGTGCCCGCCACGCACGGCGGCATCGAACGCCACGTCGAGGAGATCTCGACGCGGCTGGTCGCACTCGGCCACGACGTGACCGTCTACTGCCGCACCAACTACGGCGCCGAGGCCGCCGACGGCGCCCGCGACCTCGGCCCGGTACGGCTGCGCCCGGTGCGCACCGTCTCCAGCAAGCACCTCGACGCGATCGTCCACAGTGGCCTGTCGACCATGCTGGCCGTCGGTGCCCGACCGGACATCGTGCACTACCACGGCCTCGGGCCGGGACTCGTCGCGCCGCTGCCCCGGGTGCTGTCCCGGGCGCGCATCGTGCAGACCGTGCACGGCCTCGACAACCAGCGCGCCAAGTGGGGGAGGGGCGCCCAGTCGGTCCTGGGCCTCGCCTACCGGATGAGCGGCCGGGTCCCGCACGCCCGCGTGGCGGTCTCCCAATGGTTGGCCGCGCACTACGACCAGCGCTTCGGCAGCCTCACCCGCTACCTGCCGAACGGCGTCAACGAGCCCAAGCACCTGCCGCCCGGCGAGATCTCCGAGCGCTTCGGGCTGCTGCCCGGCCGCTACGCCCTCCTGGTCGGCCGCCTCGTGCCGGAGAAGTCCGCGGACCTGCTGATCCGGGCGTTCCGCCGGGTCGACAACGACCGGTACAAGCTGGCGATCGTGGGCGGCTCCTCGTACACCGACGAGTTCGTCGCCGAGTTGCAGCGGCTGGCCGACGGCGACCCGCGCATCGTCCTCACCGGCTACGCATACGGCGACGTGCTCGCCGAGCTGTACTCCAACGCCGCCCTGTTCGTGCAACCGTCCCATGTGGAGGGTCTGCCGCTGACGCTGCTCGAGGCGGTCTCCTACGGGCTGCCGGTGGTGGCGAGCGACATCCCGCCGCACCGCGAGGTGCTGGTGCGCGACGGACTCGGGCGGCGGATGTTCCGGGACGGGGACGAGGAGGATCTGGTGCGGGTGCTCTCGACCGCGCTCGCCGACACCATGGGCGAGAGCGAGGGCGTCTTCGACTACCGTGACCGCGTGATGGCGCACTACCACTGGGACGACGTCACCCGGGAGCTGGAGCACCTCTACCTAGACCTGGTGTCGTGAGCCCGTTCGTCGTCGGCTTCCTCTGCGGGGCGGGGCTGCTGGCCCTGACCCGGTTCCGCGCGTACGTGCTGCTGATGCTCGGCGTGCGGGTCATGGTGGACCTGTTCAAGGGCGGCGAACGCCTCACCGGCGCCACGACCCTGCTGGCCGTGCTGTTCCTCGTGACGGCGGGGCTGTGGCTCGCGGCGCGGCTGCACTCCCACAAACGACTCAAGGGCTCGCCGCTCGGGGTCGCCCTGCTGCTCGTGGCGGCCACGGCCGGCGTGAGCGCGCTCGGCTCCACGTTCCCCGCGGCGAGCCTGCCGGAGGTGCTGCGCATCCTCACCGTGGTGACGATGTTCGTGGTGCTGGAACAGCTGCTGCCGGAGCGCGGGACGACCGCGCGGGTGCTGATCGCCTGCTACGCGGGCCTCGCGCTGGCGCTCACGTACACGGCGGTGCTGACGCTGACCGGCCACCCGCCGTCGGAGGTGAAGGGCAGCTTCACCCGGATCAGCGGCCCGTTCACGCAGTCGACGACGTTCGGCCGGTACCTGATGTTTCTTGTGGTGTTCGGCTGCGGGATCCACCGGTTCGCCCCGAAACGGTGGAAGTCGGCGCTGACCGTCCTCATCGGACTGTCGCTGGTGTTCCTCGCCGCCACGAACACCCGCAGCGCCATCATCGGCACCGCGCTCGGACTGCTGGTCGTGGCGCTGCTGCACCGCAGTGCCGCGCTGGTGGGCGTGCTGGTCGTGGCGGCGCTCGGGACGGTGCTGCTGCTGCCGGCCGTCTCCGACCGCTTCGCGCAGCTCGGCGACGCGCGCACCACGGGCGGCGACCCGACCGGTAACACCATGGCCTGGCGGCTCGACTACTGGTCCGAGATCGTGGGGTTGGCCGATCGCAACCCGGTCACCGGCATCGGCCCCAACGTGACGCAGCGGGAGACGGACGAGGCGAAGCGGCCGCACAACGACGTGCTGCGCGCGTACGTCGAGACGGGCGTGCTCGGGCTGCTGGCGTATCTGGCGATGCTGGCCGCCTGCCTGCATACTGCGTCCCGGGCGCTGCGCAGGGCGCCGCCGGGCACGTTCGCGCGCGGGATCGCGGTCGGCTTCGCCGGTTGCGCGGTCGCGTTCGTGGCGGTCAGCGCCGTCTCGAACGTCGTGTCCAATGTGGTCACCATGTGGTACTTCATCGCCTTCGCCGCGCTGGCGTCGGCCGTGCGCCGCACCGACGAAGAGAAGACAGAGACAGAGAGCAGTGGAAATAATGGAGTACCTGCGCTCAGCGCGTAGACGCTGGTGGATCGTGCTCGGCATCCCGCTGCTGGCCGTCGCCGGGACCGCCGCCGTCGGGCTCGCCGCGGCGCAGCGTTACACCGCGACCGCCTATGTGGCCGCACCCGCGCTGCCGTTGACCGGCACCCAGGCGGTGAACCAGTTCGTCGCCGGCTTCAGCGCGGCCGTCACCGCGCCGGTCGTCATCGACGGCGTGTCGAAGGAGACCGGCGTGCCGGCCGGCACCCTCCGCGACGGGCTCGCCGTCGAACAGGTCGGCGCGAGCAGCCAGCTCACCGTCACGTACACCACCACGAAGCGGGACACCGTCGCGCCGGTGCTGCGCGAGGCGACCAAGCGCGCGTTGACGTTCCTCTTCTCGTCGCAGGTGACGATCGCCAGCGGGCAGGTCGACGCGGCACAGTCCGATGTGGACGCCGCGACGAAGGCCATCACGGTGTGGGAGACGGCCAACCGGGTGTCCCAGCCGGACAAGCAGTACCAGGCGACCCTCAACGAGATGGCGTCGCTGCGCCAGCAACTGCTGTCGATGCAGGCCGTCGGCAACCAGACCGGCGCCCGCGCAGCGCAGGCGGCGATCGACGCGGCGCAGCGGCGCCTCGACGAGCTGGGCCCGAAGCTGCCGGACTACCAGGCGCTGGTGCTCGCGCGCGACGCCGCCACCGGCACCCTGTCGCGGGCCCGCGAGACGCTGCAGGCGGCGCGGGCGCAGCAGGCCGCGGCCGATCCCGAGAAGGTCGCGACGATCGGTGCGGTCGGGCCGGTGTCGCGCGGCAAGGATCTGCTGAGGACGCTTCCGGCCGCCGCCGGCGCCGGGCTGTTGCTGGCCGTTCTTCTGGTGATGGGGCTGGAGTGGCGAGCCGCGCGCCGGCGATGATTTCCGGGGTGGCGCGCGGCGGCGTGCTCAACCTCGCCGGCGCGGTGGTCAACCAGGCCGCCCTGTTCGGCACGATGCTGTTGCTGGCGCGGGTGCTAGGCGCGGCCGACGTGGGGCGCTACGCGCAGTGCTACGCCGTGCTGGCCCTGCTCAACCTCCTCGCGCTGTCCGGGTTGCGGGCCGGGCTCACCCGGTTCGTCGCGGTCGACCTCGCCGACGGCGACCCGGGTGCGCTGCGCGGCACCGTCCACATCGGACTGTCGGTGTGCGCGGGTGCCGCCGTGCTCGTGGGCGGCGCGCTGGCGCTCGCTGCGCCGTTCCTGGCCGCCGCGCTGCACGACGACGGGCTCACCACCGGGCTGCGGCTGGTCGCGCTGACGCTGCCGGCGTCCGCGCTCGGCGAGGCCGCGCTCGCCGCGACGCGGGGGTGGCGCACGCAGCGGCCGTCGGCGTTCATCGGGCAGGGCTTCGAGCCGTTGGCCCGGCTGGCGCTCACCGCGCTCGCCCTCGCCTGCGGCCTCGGGCTGGCGGGCGCGTTCTGGTCGCTGGTCGTCGCCGCGTGGGCCGCTGCCGCGTTGTCCATCCTCGCGCTCCACCGCCGCGTGGGAACGGTCGAAGCGGCCCCACCCCGCCCGCAGCTGCGCCGGCTCTTCGGCTTCTCGACGGCCAGCTGGGCGGCCTCCCTCGCCACCACCGGACTCCTGTGGCTCGACACGCTGCTGCTCGGGGCGTTCGACGATCCGGACGTCGGCGTGTACCACGTGGCGACCCGGCTGGTCACGCTCGCCGTGTTCGTGCTCGCCCCGGTGAACGCCGCCTTCGCGCCGGCCATCGCCGACCTGCACCACCGGGGCGAGTTCGACGGCGTGCGGCGGCTGTACAAGGCGGCGACGGGATGGGTGGTGCGGCTGTCGGTGCCGGCGTTCGTGGCCCTGCTCGTGCTGCCCGGCGACCTGCTCGCGCTCTTCGGGCCGGCGTACCCGGCCGGCGCGGCGGTCACCGTCATCCTGGCGGCCGGTCAGCTCGTCAACGCCGCCACCGGCCCCTGCGGCACGCTGCTGAACATGTCCGGACGGGTCACGCTCAACCTCCTCGACAACGCGGCCGCGCTGGCCCTGAACGTCGTCCTCAACGTGTGGCTGATCCCCGCGCACGGCATCGTCGGGGCGGCCGTCGCGTGGAGCGCCTCGCTCGTGGTGGTCAACGTCGCCCGTGTGCTGCAGGTGCGGCGGCTCGTCGGCGTCCTTCCCGTGACGCCCGGACTCCTCAAGGGCCTCCTCGCGGGCGCCGTCTCGTTCGCGGTCGCGCTCCCGCTGTCGCCGCTGCCCGTGCTGCTGCGGCTGGTCGTCATCGGGGCGGTGTACACGGCGGTCGTGCTCGGCCTGCGACTGTCCACAGAGGACAAGGAAACGCTGCGGGCGGTCCTGCGGCGGAAGGCGGCCGCGTGAGGCGCCGCGCCGTCGACGGGCTGCGCCGGGCGGTGCGCGGCGCGCGGGCCTACATCGGGCCACCGGGGGACCTGCCGGCGTTCGTCATCATCGGGGCGCAGCGCTGCGGCACCACGTCGTTGCACCGCTGGCTCTCCGAGCACCCGTCGGTGACGCCGGCCACCGGCAAGGAGCTGCAGTACCTGACGCTGCACTACGCCCGCGGCGAACGCTGGTACCGCGGCCACTTCCCGCGCGGGGCAGTCTCCTTCGAGGCCACCCCGTACTACCTCTTCCACCCGCTGGCACCCGAACGGGCCGCGGCGGCGCTCCCGCACACGCGCTTCGTGGCGGTGCTGCGCGACCCCGTCGAGCGCGCCTGGTCGCATTACCTGCACAGCCGCGCGTACGGGCTGGAGCCGCTCTCCTTCGTGGACGCGCTCGCCGCCGAGGAGGAACGCCTCTCCCGTGGCGACGACCGCGCCCGGCGCGCCTTCTCGTACGCGGCCCGCGGCCGGTACGCCGAGCAGCTGCGCCGCTGGTACGCGCACGTCCCCCGGGAACGGCTCCACGTCCTGCGCACCGCCGACCTCGCGGCCGGCTACCACGGACTGCTCGACTTCCTGGGGCTGGAACGGCACACGCCCGCCTACGTCAGGCACACCCGCCGGGCCGACCCCGCGCCCATGCCTCCTGAGGCGAGGCACGCGCTGGAGAAGACGTTCGACCGAAGCGACCGGGAACTGGCGACGCTCCTGGACTGGCCCGACCCCCTCTGGCAGTGATCACCTCTCGCGCGAGCGGATGAGTCGGGTCGCCGCGACCGCCCGGAGCAGCGCCACCACCCCCGCCAGGACCGCCACCGCCACCAGCGCCGCACCGAGGTCGGGCGTCCACAGCAGCGCCATCCGCAGGTCCGCTCCCATTGCGGCGGGCACCCCGAGCGTGACCGCGCCGATCAGTACCGCGCATCCGAGCACCCACCACGCCGCGGTGCGCGCCCGCCCGCGCGGCCGCGCGACGAGGACCGCCGCCCGGGCGACGCCGACCAGCAGCAGCGCCGCGATGAGCACCGCCGCGCCGAGCGACCAGCGCAGCAGCGGATCCGGTGCGAGGGCCGGCGCCGCAGCGTCCCGAGCGAGCGCGAACGCCCGCGCGGCGAGCGCGCCGTCGAGGGCCGGGCTGTAGGCGTTCGCGAGGTAGACGACCGCGCGGCCGCGCTCGGGCATCAGGATCACCTGGGCGAACGATCCGGGAGTGGCGCCGGCGTGCCACACGATGCGGGTGCCGTCGAGCGTCCCCTCCCGCCAGCCGAGGCCGTAGCGCCCACCGCCGCCGGTGTCGACCCGGCCGGTGTGCAGCTCGGCGAGGCCGGCCGCGGTGAGGTTCGCCTGCGCGAAGCGGACCAGGTCGTCGAGGGTGGAGGCGACGTAGCCGAACGGCGCGCCGGACTGGTCGTAGCCGCGGTCGAACGCCCGGGTCCGGCCGAACAGGTAGCGATGGCCCGGCGGCACGCCGATCCGGGAGGCCTCCGACGCGGTGGCCGCGGAGCGTCCCATGCCCAGCGGCGCGAACACCGCATCGCGCAGGTACTCGCCGAACGGCTGCCCGGAGACCGCTTCCACGATCGCGCCGAGCACCGCGTAGTTGGCGTCGCTGTACCGGTGGGTCGTGCCGGGCGGCGCCTGCGGCGCGACGGTGGCCAGTTCGCGGACGGAACGCGCGAGGCCCTCCGGCGTGTTGTCGAACCGGTCGGTGCGGATCGCCCACTGCGCCAGCCCGCTGGTGTGGGTGAGCAGGTGCCGCACGGTGACCCGCCCGGCCGCGTCCTCGTCGGCGAGCCGGAACCACGGCAGGTGCCGGCGCACCGGGTCGTCGAACGTCAGCCGCCCGGCCTCGACCAGTCGCAGCACCGCCGTCGCCGTGAACGGCTTCGACACCGACCCGATCAGGAAGGGCGTCTGCGTCGTGACGCCCGCGCCGTGCGTCTCCGAACGGAGCACCGCGTCGCGCGACACGACCGCGAGGGCCGTCCCGGGAGGCGGCGCCGGAGCACCGATCGCCAGCAGTGCCGACGGAAAGCACAGCGCCACCAACAGAATCCAGACACGCATGCCACGTCCCCCATAACCGTATGGCTGTATGGCAAACATTGATACCGTATCGCGGTATGGTTATGCAATGCCGCGCACCGCCGATCACGACGCCCGCCGCCGCCAGGTCGCCGAGGCGGTCGCGCAGCTCGTGGCGACCGACGGCTTCGACGCGGTCACGGTCGCGCGGACGGCCGCCGCCGCCGGCATCTCCGTGGGGCTGGTGCAGCACTACTTCCCGAGCAAGGACGAGATGCTGCTGCACGCGTTCACGCTGGCCCGGGAGCGGATCGAGCGGCGGGTGCACGACGAGGTCGAACGCGCCGACCGGGCCGGTGCGCGGATCGAGCACATCCTGCGCGACGCGCTGGCCGAACTTCTTCCGCTGGACGCGCGTCGCCGACGGGAGTGCCGGGTCGAGCTGGCGTTCACCGGGCGGGCGATCGACAACCCGCGGCTGGCCGAGGCACTGGGGCGCAGCAACGCGCACGTGCGGGCGCAGCTGGCCCAGGCCGTGCACAACGGCAAGGAGTGCGGCGAGGTCGAGCCCGCCGTCGACGGGAACGCCGCCGCCCAGCGGCTGCTCGCCCTCGTCGACGGGCTGCGCCTGCACGCATACACCGAGCCCGACACGGTCACCGCCGACGCCGCCCGCGACGCGCTCGCCGACCAGCTCGCGCGCGTCTTCACCGGCCGCTGCCACCACCGGAAAAGCACTCGCGGCGGCCGATAGCCTGGCAGCAGGCGACGACGGAGACGAGTAGCGCCACGTCCACCGGAGTCGGAGAGAGCCGCCGGCAGCTGCGAAGGCGGACTCCGGCCGCGGCGCGAAGACACTCCCGAGCCACGCAGGACAAGAGGCCGTGGCGACGCGGCGAAGGTGTGGTGGCACCGCGAGGCTCCCGCTCGCCCACACCCCTCAGGGACCTACCCGAGGAGGTGACCTCCGTGCGACGGACGATGTCGGACCGGCTTCCCGAACACATCGGCCAGCAGATCAGACTCATGGGCTGGGTGCACCGCCGGCGCGTGCTGCGCGACGTGGCGTTCCTGATCCTGCGGGACGCCCACGGGCTGGCGCAGATCGTGGTGCGCGACGGCGGAAGGCTCACGCCGTTCCCCGAGGAGACGCCGGTGTCGGTGGTGGGTGAGGTGATCGCGCGGCCGGCCGCGCCCCACGGCGTCGAGGTCGTCGAACCCGCGATCACGGCGCTGAGCGACCCGGCGGCGGCGCCGCCCTTCGACCTCTACCGGCCCGAGCTGAGGGCGGGCCTGCCGACGCTGCTCGACCACGCGCCCGTCGCGCTGCGCCACCCGACGCGCGCCCACGTGCAGCGGGTCGCGGCGGCGGCGGTCGGCGCGTTCCGCGGCGCGCTGGAGCGGCAGGGGTTCGTCGAGATCCACACCCCGAAGATCGTCGGCGCGGCGACCGAGAGCGGCGCCGACCTCTTCGCGCTGGACTACTTCGGCCGCCCCGCCTACCTCGCGCAGTCGCCGCAGCTCTACAAGCAGATCATGGTCGGGGCGCTGGAGCGGGTCTACGAGGTCGGCCCGGTCTTCCGCGCCGAGCCGAGCGACACCGCACGCCATCTCGCGTCGTACGTCTCGCTCGACGCGGAGCTGGGCTTCATCGAGGACCATCGGGACGTCATCGCCGTCTGCCACCTCGCCCTGCGCGCCATGCTTCAAGCCATTCCGTCGAACGACCTGAGGGTGCCCGCGGAGCCGCTCATCGTGCACTTCACCGACGTGGCCGAGGGCGAGGACCTCTCGCCGGCGGACGAGCGGCGCATCGGCGAGTGGGCCGGGCGCGAACACGGCACCGACGCCGTCTACGTGACGGGCTACCCGACGGCGCACCGGGCGTTCTACACCCATCCGGACCCGGCGCGCCCCGGCCACTCCCGCGCGTTCGACCTCATCTTCCGCGGCGTCGAACTGGTCAGCGGCGCGCAGCGCCTGCACCGCCACGACGACTACGTGCGCGCCCTGGCCGAACGCGGCGAGACCGACCTGACCCCGTACGCCGCCTACCTCGACGCGATGCGCCACGGCATGCCCCCGCACGGCGGGTTCGCGTTCGGGCTGGAGCGGTTCGTCGCCGCGGCGCTCGGCCTGCCGAACGTCCGCCACGCCGCCCTCTTCCCGCGGGACCTGCACCGCCTCGCTCCCTGAGGGCTACTCATGGGCACGCGCGGGCTGCCGATGTCGGAACGTGTCGCCGGACCGGCTGCCCGCGCAGATCCCGTCGTTCGGGCCCTGGCACCACCTGGGCCTGCGCGTGTACGCGCTCATGTCCCGCGGCCACGCGACGGCGGCGCTGCGCCTGTCCGAGGAGGTCGAACGGGTCGCCCGGTTCCTCGGCGACGACCGCGCCGTCGGCCAGGTGCTGCAGAGCCGCATGTACGCCCTGGTGCGCCTGGAACGCCTGCCCGACGCGCTGGCCGTCGGCGACGCCGTGCTGGAGCTCAACCGCCGCGCCGGCCTGCGGGTCGCCGAGGCGAAGGCGCTGGCCGACACGGCGGAGATCCTGGTCAAGCTGGGCCGCCTCGACGAGGGGCTGTACCGGCTGGCGGCGGCGACGGTGCTGCTCGACGCGGCCCCCGCCGGGCACCCGCGCTACGGTGCCGCGCTCTCCTCGGTCTGCGGCGCGGCCCAGGGCGCCCAGCTGTACGAACTGGCCGACGACGCCTGCGCCCGCGCGCTGCGTGCGTCGCCGTGGCAGGCGAACTCGCTCACCCTGCAGCGCGCCGAACTGTTGCTGGAGTGGGCGCTGGGGCTGGAGCACGTGGGGCAGGCCGAGGAGGCCGAACGGATGTTCGCCCGCAGCGTGGAGCTGACCGAGCGATGGCTCGCCGAGCACAGCATGCTGGCCGACGAGGGCGGGAAGGCCGCCGACGCGCCCCTGGCCGCCGCGAACCTCGCCGTCGGGCTGGCCAAGGTGGGCCGGCACGCGGCGGCCGAGAAGCTGGCTGTGTCCCTGATCGGGTCGGGCGCCACCGACATGGACTCGCGCAAGGCGCACCTCGCGTACGGGCTCGTGCTGCGTGCGCGCGGCGACCGGGCGGCCGCGCGGCGGGAGTTCGTCGCCGCCGAGGAACTGGCCGACAGCGACTGGGAGCGCACCACCTACCGCTACGAACTGGCCCTGCTGGCGGTCGACGGCGACGAGCCCGCCGAACGCGCGGTGCTCGCGGCGCTGCGCGGGCAGGCGCGGCACCTGTGGCGGCAGCGGCTGGAGCGGCGGGCGATGATGCAGCAGGCCCGCCGCCGCGTCGAACTCGAGGCCGCGCAGGCCGAGGCGCAGCGCGTCGCCGCCCAGGACCCGCTGACCGGCCTGGGGAACCGGCGGCAGTTCGACCGGCGCATCGCCGGGCTGGACGAGTCGTACGTGCTGGTGCTCATCGACGTGGACCGGTTCAAGGAGATCAACGACGGCTTCTCCCACCAGGTCGGCGACCGGGTGCTGTGCGAGGTGGCCGCCACGCTGCTGGCGCACTGCCGGGCCGAGGACAGCGCGGTGCGCCTCGGCGGCGACGAGTTCGCCATGTTCCTGCGAACGGACCTGCCGGGCGCCGCCCGGGTGGCCGCCCGGATCCGGGAGGTGCTGGCGGCGCGGGACTGGGACGCGTTCGGGCCGGGGCTGCGGGTGACGCTGAGCATCGGGCTGGCCAGGTACGCGCGGGGGATGGACGGCGCTGCGCTGTACGACCGGGCCGACCGCCAGCTCTACACGGCCAAGCGTGCCGGAAGGGACCGCGTATCTGCCTGACCTCGGTGAATGCCTTTGTGAATATCAATCGCATTGGTGATGGTCCATCGGGCGTCCGTCTGTGCCTATTCGGTCAATCGTGCGTGGCGTGCGGCCTGATTAAGCTGCGCCGTGTTCCGGGGCCGAGGTCTTGCCCCGGCGCCAACTTGATCTCAGGGCGGGCACGCCCGCGAATCGTGGAGCATGATGTCCGAAACGGAGATCGGTCAGGGTAAAAGGCGTGCGGCTTCGATCCGCGCGGACGTGGTACAGATCGGTGACAACAACATCCAGATCGTGCGGTATGGCCGACCGGGATCCGAACATGACGCCCTTGAAGTCGAAACGGCGCGCTGGGACGGGTGCCCGTATCTCGGCCTACGGCAGTTCGAGGAACGACATTCCCCGGTCTTTTACGGCCGTCGACGTCTGACCGACCGGCTCATCGAGCGTATTCGCCACCAGTTGGCCGAACGGGGACCACTGGTGGCGGTCGGCCCGTCCGGCGCAGGCAAGTCGTCGTTGCTGCGAGCCGGCCTGATGGCTGCCCTTGCGACGGGCGCTGATGTCCCGGGATCCGAGCGATGGCTCCGGCTCGCGATCACCCCGACAGCCACCCCGCTCACCACACTTGCCACGAAACTCGCGACGCTCGCGGGCGCCGATCCGATTTCCACGCTCGATGCGCTCACCGCCGCACCCCATCGAGCGCACCTCCTGATCGGTCAAGCGCTCAGTCGTTCGGATCATGACTGCGGTTCCGGATCCTCGCCACGCGTGACATTGGTGGTCGACCAGTTCGAGGAGTTGTTCACACTCGTCGAGGACGATTCGCAGAAGGATTGCTTTCTGGAGGCTTTGCGGGCAATCGCGGCGGAGCCTGTATCGTCGGACGGCAGCCCGGGAGCATTGGTCGTCCTGGGCGTGCGCAGTGACTTTCTCGATCAAATCACGGCCGTTCCGTTCCTGCGTGATGCTATCGAGTCTGGGCCGTTCGTAGTCGGTCCGATGAACGAGTCGGAACTGCGCGAAGCGATCGTCGGGCCGACAACCGAAGCCGGTGTCGCCGTGTCGAGAGAACTCTGCGATGTGATCCTCGAGGATCTTCGCGAGCAGACCAGGAAGGTCGGCTTCGACAACGGTGCGCTTCCCCTGCTTTCGCAGGCCATGTTCGTCACGTGGCAGGGAATGTCGGGCGACGTGCTCATGGTCGAGGACTACTACCGCGCGGGAGGAGTGGCGGGTGTCGTCCATTCCTGTGCCGAGGCCGCGTTCGAGGGCCTCGACGATTCGCAGCGGGAAGCCGCGCGGCGCCTGTTCCTGCATCTCGTGGTCGCGGCTGATGGCAAACTCACCCGCCGGTCGGCCTCCCGCCGTACCCTGACGCAGCTCGTGGGTAGCGACGTTCGCGGAGTACTCGAGGCCTTCGCGGCGCAGCGATTGATCACCTTGGACGACGACCGCGTCGAGATCGCCCACGAGGAACTTCTGCGGTCCTGGTCGCTGCTACGCGACTGGCTACAACCGCAGCTGACCGACCAGGTCCTTCAGCGAACCCTCGTCGAGGACACCGACGAGTGGGTGAGGAGCGGGCACAATCGGTCATACCTCTACGGCGGTGAACGACTCGTAGTGTTCCGGGACGCCGTCGAACGGTGGACAGCGGATTCGGCAGCGGGTCTTGAGGCGCCACCCGCCTCGGTGGAGTTCTTGGGCGCAGGCGTCAAACGCGAACGTCGGCGGCGGAAACTCGTTCTATGCGTGGCGGCGGTTCTGGTCGCACTCTTTGCCGCCAGCGCGGTTGCTGCGGTGGTTGCCCGGGAGAATGCCGAACGTGCTGACCGCAGCGCGGACCACGCCGACTACCAGCGGAGGTTGGCTGAGTCCCGGCAATTGGCCGGGCAAAGCCGCCAGTTCAGCGGTTCCGACCGCTACCAGTCGATGAAGTTCGCGGCTGCCTCTCTCGCCGTGGCCGAGACCGACGAGGCCCGCGAAGCGGCCAGTTCCCTGCTTGCGGAGTATCACTTCAACCTCAGCCACCCGGTCGGTGTGCGTTCCGTGGCCGCGAGTCTGGACGGTCGTCTCCTCGCTTCCGGTGCCGAGGACGGGACGATCCGTCTGTGGAAGCCCGAAACCGGCGAGCAGGTGGGCCGTCCCGTCGTTGGCCATGCGAGTCCCGTGGTCTCGATGGCGTTCAGCCCGGACGGCAAGTGGTTGGCGACCGGCGGAGACTTCAACGATTGGACCGCACGCGTCTGGGACGTGGCCACCGGGAAGATGATCAGCCCTCCGATGGGCGGCCACCAGGAGCGGGTCGGCGCCGTGGCCTTCAGCCCGGACGGCACCCTGTTGGCCAGTGCAAGTGACGATCGGATGGTCCGTCTGTGGGATTCGAGGACCGGCGAGCAGGTACGCACGCGGTTGGAACACGGGGGTCCGGTCGTCGCGATCCGGTTTCTGTCGGCAGGCAAGCTGTTGACCGCCGGCAATGTTGACGGGCATGGCGTCATCCGGACGTGGGACCTCACCAGCGGAAGCGCACTGCCGGCCGAAATCAGAACGACAAGGGAGATCGTCGACATCGACCTGAGTCCGGATTCCACAACCCTAGCCGTGGTCCAGGGAGCGGCCGGCGAGCCGGGCGACATTCAGCTGTGGAACATCAAGACGAACAGACCCGCAAGCCCGCTACGCCCTCAGCCCGAGGCTACAGGCGTGGTCAGGTTCAGTCCCGACGGCACGCAGATAGCGGTCGCTGCAGGCCGGATGATCGACGGTGGGGCGTCGATACGGCTGCTCAAGGGCTCCGACGCGACCGCGCTCGCCGCGGCGCCACCGGGGCACGCCGGCGGAACGCGGTCACTCGCGTACAGCGGCGACGGCCGAATGCTCATCTCCGGTGGCGCCGACAGATCCGTCCGGCTCTGGAACCCGGAGAGCGGCCGCCCGTACGGCTTCGCCGTCACGCTGCCAGAGCAAGGCTATTGGGCCGTGAGTTCGGACGTCGCGAAGATTGCGGTGGCCACCAGTGGCGCTGGGTCGACCTACGACGTGCGTCTGTTCGACACGACCAGTGGACGTGCGTTAACCGGAGCGATGCATCTTCCGGGTTTCGTTGATGGGATCGCGTTCAACGGTGACTCCACAATTATGGCGACGGCGTACTCCACGCAGGAGGGGGGAGCTGTCCTCTACTGGGACGCTGGTAACGGCCGCGTGATGTCCGGACCGTTTGCCACCCCAGGGCCGGTGATGAACATGCGATTCACCCATGGTGGGGAGTTGAAGGTGGTCACGACATCTCCCGATGGTGAATGGCTGCAGGTCTGGGACGGACGATCGCCAACCGCTAATGGTCCGCGAATGCCTGCAGGAGACAGTCGTGGTTATACGATCATCAGCCCGGACGGCAGGTCTTTCGCGGTAGTGGTGGACCAAGCCTCATCAATCGTGTCCTGGCGGCACGAGCCGCGTGGCGCGACGAGCGTCCGGCTCGGGCCGCATGACGGATACGTCAGAACGGTTGAGTTCAGCCCGTCCGGAAGGCTTGTAGCGGTGTCGTTCAATGCCGGCGGAATCGCTAGCGGCGACCCCGGTGTATATGTGTGGGAGGCGGTCACGGGGCGCTTACGGTCGGGGCCGTTGCGCCACTCCGGGAGCGTCAGCGACGTCGCCTTCAGCCCGGACGAGGAGGTTATCGCAGTGGCCCACCGATCGGCGAACGGATCGTCTCGTGTTCAGCTGTGGGATGTGCGTGCCGTCAGGCCGCTCGGAGCGCCGATCGTCATCGTGCAGGCGAACTCGATCACCCCGCGTGACTACGAGCCGCAGCTGACTTTCTCGTCCGACGGGAACACCCTGTTCACGTTCGATTCCCACATCGCCGCCTGGGATTGGCAGCTGTACCGGAGCCCGCGCGAGGCGCTCTGTCGACAACTCGCGGGGATCACGCAGCGCGAATGGGACGCGATCGTGCCCGGTGCGGCGGTCGTCCGGGTGTGCTGAAGGTGCTCCGCACTCGGTGGCGAAGCCGGGCCGCGGCGACAGCCGCTCAGCCGCGGACCGTCGCGAGGACCTCGGCCGGCGCGCGCGGCGTGCGGATCAGCACCGGCGCCTCACCCACCTCCACCGCCCCGGCCTTCGGCTCCCCACTCCCGAGGACCGCCGCCGTCAGCCCGTCCGCCGCCGGCACCTTCACCGGGCCGCCGGAGGCCCACACCACGAGCGCGCTCGCGCCGCCCTTCCGGAACGCCACTCCCGTCAATCCCTTGCCGGACACCACTTCCACCGAGGCCCCGCGCGCCTCCGAAGCCAGCGCGGCGAAGACCGTCCCGGCGAGCCGCGTCTTCCCGTCCGGGTCCAGCAGGCCGTAGCGGACCTCGCTGCCCTGCTTGTTGTCCGGGTTGTAGGCCAGCGGCAGCCACATCACCGGGCCGAGGCCGCCGGCCACGAGCTGGGCGACCGTCTTCACCATCTCCTGGGAACGCCGGACGTCGTCGCCCTCGCCGTCGCGCCAGAACTGCCCGACCTCCCACGCCTGCACCGGCGTGCCCTGCGGGGTGCGCGCCCGCAGGTAGTCCAGCAGCGCCGGCACCCCGTCGAACGGTTCGTAGTAGTGCACCTGCCGCACGTCCACGACCTTGTCGGCCAGCAACTTCTCCGTCACGGCGAGGAACTCCACGTGCCGCCGGTCGGCGTCGGTGGCGAGCGCGGTGCGCAGCCGCGCGGCGTCGGAGGCGTCCGGGATCTGCTGGCCGCGCGTGCCGATCCGGCGGGCGAAGTACGCCCGGTACGCCGCCACCGCGTCGGCCTCCTTGCCGTCGCGCAGCAACCGGTCGACGACCCCGAAGCCGTATCCCACGCTGCTGATCCCGGAGTCCGCCACCTTCGCCTTCGGATCGGCCGCCCGGATCGCCCGCGCCGCGGTGGTGACGAGGCGTTCGTAGTCGGCGGCGCTGCCGGACCAGTAGCTCTGCGAGTTCACCTCGTTCTCCACCGCATACGTGGGAACGCCGTAAGCCGCGTAGCGGCGCACCACACCGTCCACGAAGGACGCGTAGGCCGCCAGGTCGCGCGGCATCGCCGACTCGGTCTTGCCCGCCTGCCCGCGAACGTGCTCCGCGGTGCCGTCGGTCGCCCAGCACATCCCGACGCGGATCTTCAGGTTGAGCGTGATGCCGAGGGCCCGGGTGCGTTCGGCGACGCGGTCGACGTCGCTCCAGTCCGGCCGGCCCTTCTCCTTCTCGACCTCGCACCAGGTGAGCTCGTGGTACGTGGCCGACCCGGAGATGCTCCGCAGGTACGGCTCGAACTGCTGGTGCCGGTTGGGATCCCAGTGCGCCCCGAACGGCTGCTGCCCGCCGGCCGGCGGCGGCGCCGGGGGAGCGGGCGGGCCGGCGGACGGCTTCGGCGCCGGCGGCGTGGCGGTGCACCCCGCGAGAAGTGCAACCAGCAGGAGCGTCACTGCCCGTCTCACCGGTACCCCAACTCCCGCAGCGTCCCGCGCCCGAACGTCCACATGAGACACCGCAGCAGCGGATCCAGCCCACGCTTGTGCGTGCCGACCCGGGAGGCGTAGATCGGGCTGTCGGTGCCCGCGTCGGCCCGCCGCCGGGTGGCCTCGTCGGTGTACTTGTCGGCGACGTCGTGCGGCCGGTCCACATAGGACAGGACGGCCGGCTCCCACGCCTCGCCGAGGAACTCGAACAGCGCCCGCATCGTCTTCTCCGGCTCCGCCACGGCCTCCTCGTAGCGCACCTCGTGGTAGCGCCCGGCGGGCAGCGTGGCCCCGAACGCCCGCGCCGTGCGGATGTAGCGCCCCCACTTGACCGTCGCCTTGACCGCCGAACGGTAGCCGAAGCGCAGCCGGTGCGACACCACCACGTCCCGCCCGTCCCGGATCAGGTGCACGATCTGCGCGTCCGGGAACACCTCGAGCACGAACGGCAGCGACATCGTGTAGAGCGGCGTCTTGTCCGCCCAGCGCGCCTTGCCCCGCCCCTGCGCGTAGTCCTGGTGGATTCCCCCGAAGAACGCGCGGATGCGCCCCAGCCAGTCCTCGCGCGGGAACCCGAACCGGGACAGCCGTTCCCAGTCGCGGCCCACGAGGCGCTGCAGGTCGGGCAGGAAGCGGGTCTCCGGGCCGCAGCTGATCCGGGAGTGCGAGTCCAGCACCAGGCGCAGCAGCGTCGTGCCCGAACGGTGGCAGCCGACCAGGAAGATGGGCGCCTCAGCCATGCCGGGCCCCGTCGGCGAGCCGCGCGGTCAGCGCGTCGCACAGTTCGCGCACGCGCGGGTCGATCTCCAGCGGCCGGCGCACCGGCGTCCGCGCCGCGATGTGCGCGAAGTGTCCATTGTGGACGGGCATGCCCAGGAATTCGCACAACGCCCGCATCGACCCGGCCGGATCGGCGACCAGCGCGTCGTAGGAGAGCAGGTGCACGTCCGGCCGGGCGTCCAGCCCCAGCTCGAAGAGGAGCGAGTTGCGCAGGTACCAGAAGAGCGCGGCACCCGTGTGCGGCGTCATGGCGTCGTAGTCGAACGTCCCGACCAGTTCCCGCGCGGTCGGCGAGAGGCGCTGCCCCTGCCACCCGTCCCCGATCGTGCCGGCGGCCACCGCCCGCAGGGCGTCCACATTGGACGTCCCGAACTTCGCCACCTCCGAACGCGCCCGGTCGTCGACGTCGCGCCACAGCCACACCGCCCGCCCCGGCACGGGGCCCGCGAGGGCCAGCAGTTCGTCCACGCGGTGCGTGTCGCACAGTGGCTTCACCACCACGAACCGGTGCCGGCTGGCCAGCACGGTCGACACCAGCGCCTCCGCGGAACGCAGCCGGAACCGGTGGAACACGCGCCGGTCGTTCTCGCCGCGCACCTCCACACTCGGGTCGGCCGCGAACCCGCGCAGCAGCATGTTGGTGCCGGAACGCTGCAGCCCCACGACGTACACCGGAACGGCCTGCCCGGGTGCCACCCCGTGCGCCCGCCGCCAGCGGTGCCGGGCGGCCGCCTCGCGGAGACGTTCGACCGGATCGAGGCGGTCCTCCTCGACCAGCCGGCGCCACCCCTGGGTACGCAACCAGCGCACATGCCGCCCGATGCGGCGGGTGGTGTACAACAGCGCGGTCACGGTTCAGATCTTTGCACGCCCGTCGATGTACGGTGTGGCACTGATGCGGATCCTGCACGTCAACAAGTTCCTCTATCGGCGCGGCGGCGCCGAGGGATACCTGCTGGACGTCGCCGCGGCGCAGCGTGCCCGGGGCGACGAGGTGGGTTTCTTCGGCATGGCGCACCCGCTCAACGACGCTCCGCAGCGATTCGCCGCCCACTTCCCGCCGCGGGTCGAGCTGGACCCCGCGCCGCGCGGGGTGCTCCGCCGCGCCGCCGTCGCCGGCCGGATGGTCTGGTCGCCGCGCAGCCGGCGCGGGCTGGCGCGGACGCTGGCGCAGTTCCGGCCGGACGTGGTGCACCTGCACAACATCTACCACCAGCTGTCGCCGTCGGTGCTGCGCGCGGCGCGGGCCGCCGGCGTGCCGGCCGTGCTGACCCTGCACGACTACAAGCTCGCCTGCCCCAACTACCGCCTGCTGGCCGGCGGCCGGATCTGCGACGCGTGCGTCACCGGCGGTCCCTGGCAGGCCGCCCGCCGCCGGTGCAAGGACGGCTCCCTCGGGCAGAGCGCCCTGCTGGCCGGCGAGTCCTGGCTGCACCGCGCGCTGGCGGCGTACGGGCCGGTGGCGGCGTTCCTGGCGCCCAGCCGGTTCCTCGCCGACGTGATGCGCCGCGCCGGCGTCTTCCCCGAACGGCTGCGGGTGCTGCCGCTGTTCGTCGAGCCCGGCCCGGGCAAGGAGCGGCCGGGCGGCGGGGTCGTCTACGCCGGGCGGCTGTCGCCGGAGAAGGGCGTCGACACGCTGATCGAGGCGGTCGGCCGGCTCGACGGCGGCACGCTCGACATCGCCGGCGAGGGCCCCTCCCGCGCCGAGCTGCAGGCGCTCGCCGGGGAGGTGGCGCCCGGCCGGGTCCGCTTCCACGGCCGCCTCGCCCGGGCCGACCTGCACGCGCTGATCCGGACGGCGGCGGTCGCGGCGGTCCCGTCGCGCTGGCACGAAAACGCGCCGCTGGCGGTGCTGGAGGCGTTCGCCTGCGGGGTGCCGGTCGTGGCGACGTCCCTCGGCGGCCTGCCCGAACTGGTCCGCGACGGCGTCGACGGCGCGATCGTGCCGCCCGCGGACCCGGACGCGCTGGCCGCCGCGCTCGGCGGGCTGCTCCGCGACCCGGACCGGGCGCTGGCACTGGGCCGTGCCGGCCGCGACCTGGTCGCGCGGGACTTCACGCCCGACGCGCACCTGGCCCGCCTGGACGCCGTGTACGCCGAGGTGCGCCACGCCGGGGCACGCCGGTGACGGGGGGAGGTGCGCCCGTGCGGGTGCTGTACGTGGCCGGGACCGGCCGCAGCGGATCGACGCTGGTGGCGGCGATGCTGGGGCAGCTGCGCGGGGCGTTCGCGGCCGGCGAGGTGCGCTACGTCTGGCAGCGCGGCCTCGCCGACGGCCGCCCGTGCGGCTGCGGCACCCCGGTCCCCGACTGTCCCGTGTGGACGGACATCCTGACCGCCCCGCCCGCTGTGTCTGCCGCGACCGCGGTGTCCGCCGCGCCCGCCGGGGTCGCCTCACCCGCCGCGCCACCCGACGCGGCCGTCGCGGCGGCGTTCGGGGAGCGGCTGCGGCTGAGACTGCGGCTGCGTCGGTTGCCGCTGTTCCTGTGGCGGCGCGTCACCGGTCGCCCGCCCGTGCCGCCGCACCCGGACGACGCCGCCCTCGCCGCCCTCTACACCGCCGTCGCGGCGCGCACCGGCGCCGACGTGGTGATCGACTCCTCGAAGCTCCCGCCGTACGGGGCACTGCTCGGCGCGCTGCCCGGCATCGAGCTGAAGGTGCTCCACCTGGTGCGCGACCCGCGCGCGGCGGCGTTCTCGTGGGGGCGCCGGCGCGGACTCGACGGCGCGTCCGACCCGACCCGGATGGACCGGCCGTCACCGCTGCGTTCCGCCGCGCTCTGGCTCTGTTGGAACGTCGCCGCGCGGCTGTTCTGGCGCGGCGACGCCTACCTGCGGGTGCGCTACGAGGAGCTGTGCGCCGACCCGGGCGGGACGGTGCGGCGCGTCGCGACGTTCGCGGGGCTGCCGACGGGGCCGCTGCCGTTCACGGCACCGGGGGTGATCGATCTCGCGGTCACGCACACGGTCGCGGGCAACCCCGCCCGGCACCGCACCGGACCGGTGGCCGTGCGCGTCGACGACGAGTGGCGCGACGGCCTGTCGAGGCGGTCGTTCGCGCTGGTCACCGCCGTGTGCGCGGCCGCGCTCGGGCCGTTCGGCTACCGGGTGCGGCGCCGATGAGCCTCGCCGCCGTCATCGGCACCGGGCGCTGCGGCTCCAGCCTCGTGCAGGAACTGCTCTGCCGCCACCCGTCCACCGGCTTCGTGTCCGGCCTGGACGACAAGCTTCCCCGCCTCAACCTCACCGGCCGGTGGAACGGCGCGCTCTACCGCCGTTCGGCGCCCCGCCCGTCCGGCATGACGTCGCTGTCGCACAGCCGCCGCCTCCTCGAACGCGGCCGCCTGCGGGTCGCCCCGTCCGAGGCCTACGCCCTGCTGGAGCGGCACGTGTGCGCCGGCTACGGCCGGCCCTGCCGGGACCTGCTGGCCGCCGACCTGACCCCGCACGCCGCGGCCCGCCTCCGGTCCTTTGTGGACGATCGGCTCCGGGCCCAGCGCTGCGACCTGCTCCTCCAGCACGTCACGGGGTGGCCGAGGACGGGTTGGCTGCGTACGGCGTTCCCTCGGATGAAGGTGGTGAACGTCGTCCGCGACGGGCGCGCGGTGGCCGCGTCGTGGCTACGCATGGGTTGGTGGGACGGGTGGCGCGGCCCGGACGCCTGGATCTACGGCCCGCTGCCGGCGGACCTGCGGCGGGAGTGGGAGGAGTCCGGCCGCTCCTTCGTCGTGCTGGCCGGCCTCGGCTGGCGGATGCTCACCGACGCCGCGACCGCCGCCCGCGCCGCCGCGCCGGAGGGCAGCTGGCTGGACGTGCGCTACGAGGACCTGATCGCCGAACCGCGCAAGGAGACGGCGCGGATGCTGGAGTTCCTCGGCCTGGAGTGGACGCCGGCGTTCGAACGCGGCTTCGCCCGCTACCGCTTCGAGCAGGGCCGGCGCGAGGCGTGGCGGGACGAGCTGAGCCCGGCCCAGATCGCCGAGCTGGAACGCACCCTCGATTCCTACACCTGAACTGATTCCTACATTTGAACGTATCCAGCGCGAGCGCCGGCACCCTAATGTCCGCGCATGCGCGCCAGGAGCCTGTGGACCGCACTCGTCCCGCTGATCGCCGTAGCCGCCTTCTCCCAGGGGGCGGCGGCCGCCGGGACAGTGCCGGAGATCGTCGTCGCCGACGGGGTGACGCAGCCCGTCTTCGGCTACGCCGACGCCGTCCGCGAACGCCTCTTCGTCGAGTCGACGTTCGACAGCGACAGCGACGGGCTGCGCGACATCATCGCGTTCGACGTGATGCGCCCGCGCGCCACCGAGCAGGGCCTCAAGGTGCCCGTGGTGATGGACGCCAGCCCGTACTACTCCACGCTGTGCCGGGGCAACGACTCCGAGTGCAAGGCGGACGTCGACGGCGACGGGCTGCTCGACAGGTGGCCGCTCTTCTACGACAACTACTTCGTGCCGCGCGGCTACGCGGTGATCCTGCTGGACATGGTCGGCACCAACAACTCCACCGGCTGCCCGACCACGAACGCCAACCAGGACAACCTCTCCGCCAAGCAGGCGATCAACTGGCTCAACGGCCGCGCCACGGCCCGCAACGCCGCCGGCGAGGTCGTGACGGCCGACTGGCACAACGGCAGGACGGGGATGATCGGCAAGTCGTACGACGGTTCCCTGGCGATGGCCACCGCCGTCACCGGCGTCGAGGGGCTGACCACGATCGTCCCGATCAGCGGGCCCACCGAGTACTACGACTACGTGCGCAGCAACGGCGTCGTGACGCGCGGCAACAGCTACGTCTCGTACCTGGCGAACGTCGTCACCAACCCGGACCGGCGCGACTACTGCGCACCGGTGCGCGACGCGCTGGGTGCCGCCGACGGCGACGAGACCGGCGACTACACCGCCTTCTGGAACGAGCGCAGCTACGTCAAGAAGGTGCCGAACCAGCGCGCGAGCGTGCTGCTGTACCACGGCGTCAACGACGACAACGTGCGCGCCGACCACTTCAGCAAGTACTGGTACGCCCTCGCGGAGAACAACGTGCCGCGCAAGCTGTGGCTGTCCCAGGAGGGGCACGTCGACCCGTTCGACTCGCGGCGCGCGGTGTGGGTGCGCACGCTGCACCGCTGGTTCGACTTCTGGCTGCACGGCGTCCCGAACGGCATCATGGACGAGCCCCGCGTCGACCTCGAACGCGCCGCCGACGTGTGGGAGACGCACGCCGACTGGCCCGTTCCGGGCAGCACCGGCACCGAGGTCTTCCTCCAGCCCACCGGCCGGGTCGGACTGGTGCCCGCGGCGGCCAACGCGACGGCCGGCTTCCAGGACAGCCCGACGCAGTCGCAGGCCACGATGATCGGCAACCCGGACGCGGTGCAGCCCAACCGGCTGGCGTTCCTCTCCGCCCCGCTGACCGCCCCGTTGCACATCTCCGGCACCCCCGAACTGAAGCTGCGCGCCTCGGCCGACAAGACCGACACCAACTTCGGCGTGATTCTGGTCGACTACGGAACGGCCGAACGGGTCAACCACCGCGCCTCCGGCGAGGGCATCGTCACGCTGTCCACAGAGGACTGCTGGGGGCTGGGCAGCGCCACCGACGACCCCTGCTACCGGCAGACGCAGAAGCGGGTGGCCACCTCGGACGTGGAGGTGGTGACCAAGGGCATCATGGACGCCCAGAACAGGCAGTCGATCCGGGTCGCGGTGCCGCTGACGCCCGGCGAGCTGGCCAACTACAGCTTCCCGCTGCTGCCGGAGGACTACGTGTTCGCACCCGGGCACCGGATCGGCGTCATCGTGGTGGGCAGCTACCCGCAGTACTCCAGCCAGGCCGACCAGACCCGGGCGAACATCTCGCTGCAACTGCGTTCGAGCCGGATCGTGCTGCCGGTCGTCGGCGGAACGGCGGCGGCGCACGCGGCGGGCATCTGAGGCCGTAGAGTCCGTTCCCGATGAACAGCGGCTTCCTCGACACCGGCCGGCCCCCGTTCTGGTGGACCATGGTCGGCGCCCTGGTGGCCGGCCTCGTCCTGGCGCTCGCGCTCACCTACGTGGTGGTGCGCGAGCCGGAGCCGAGGGCCGCCGGCACGGCGGTGGCGCCCCCGCCGCCGAGCTTCACCCCGGAGACGGCCTCGTCCGCTCCCGCCCCGAGCGCCGTCCCGACGAGTCGCGGGCCCGACCTCGACCGCGCGCTCGCCGGCACCTGGGTCGGCTCGTACCGCTGCCGCCAGGGCCGCACCGGCATCACGATCGTGATCACGCCGGTGGTCAACGGCAGGTTCCGGGCGACGTCCAAGTTCTACGCCGTGCCGGACAACCCGGGCGTCCCCTCTGGGGAGACCGTGATGGTCGGCGTCCGTTCGGCGACGACCGTCATGCTCGCCGGCGAACGCTGGATCACCCGGCCCAGCGGCTGGACCTGGGTCGACATGGTCTTCGAACTGAGCGAACCGGCACCCCGGCACCTGGAGGGCCGGATGGCGGACGAGGAGTGCGGCGCGATCGTGCTCGACAAGCAGAACGACGACTGGACCGACCCGCCGGTCTGAGCCCGCGCACACGGATTTGTTAGGCTTTCCGCGCATGTCGGGGCCAGGGGAGCGGCACACGTGGAGCCAACGCAGACCAACGCCGTTCCCGTCCGTGACCGGATCTTCACCCTCGCCAATTGCGTGAGCTTCGCCCGGCTGCTGGGCGTGCCGATCTTCCTGTACCTCTTCTTCGTCGCCGACGCCCCGGTCGCCGCCGTCGGTGTGCTCATGGTCGGCGGCACCACGGACTGGATCGACGGCTGGTTGGCCCGCCGGATGAAGCAGGTCAGCCGGCTCGGTGAGCTGCTGGACCCGTTCGCCGACCGGCTGTACATCGCCGCGACGGTGGTGGCGTTCACGGTGCGGGGGGTGCTGCCATGGTGGTTCACCGGCGCGCTGCTCGTGCGGGAGGTCACCGTCGGTGTCGGGCTGGCGGCGCTGCGTTCGTTGGGCTACCAGCCGTTCCGGGTGCACTACGTGGGCAAGACGGCGACGTTCCTGCTGCTGGCGGCGTTCCCGCTGCTGCTGCTCGCCGACGCGGTACCGGCCACCTGGGACGTGTCGCACGCCGCGGGATGGTCGCTCGCCTGGTGGGGCATCGTCCTGTACTGGGTGGCCGCCGCGTTCTACCTCTTCCAGGTGGTGGACCTGGCCAGGAAACGTGAGGTGGCGACGTGAGCAGCCCGCCGCCGGACGATGCGGAGGTCACGCGCCCGCTGCCGCGCCCGGACGCGTCCCCGCCGCCGGACCCGGAGACCACCGTCGCGCTGCCCCGCCCGGACGAGCCGCCGGCGGCGTCCGATCCGCAGGACGATCCGCAAGCCACCCGCCCGCTGCCGCGCCCGGAAGCCCCAGCGGCCGACCCCTCCCCGGCCGATTCTTCCCCGGCCGACAACGTGGCCGACGTCGAGCCGGTCCGGCCGTGGCCGCACGCGGAAGAGCCCGGGCACCCGCCCGCCGATCAGGCCGGTGACCGGACCGGCGAGAAGGCCGCGGACGATGCGCCCGCCGAGCAGGCCGTGAGCCGGGCGCACGACGCCCCCGTATCGCAGGCCGCGGGCCCGGCGGAGCACCTGGCGGCCGCGGATCCGGCGGAGCACCCGGCCGCCGCGGACCCGGCGGAGCACCCGGCCGCCGCGAAGCACTTCGAGCGGGCGACCGACACGGCCGGGGACGAGCAGCCCGACGCCAAGCCCGCCCGCCCGCGACCCTCCGTCTCGATCGACCTGCTCGCCGACCTGTTCCGCAACCCGCTCGACCCGGGCTACGAGGCCGCCGCCCGCCGCCGGGCCGAACGCGGCGAGCCACCCGCCTGGGCCCGGCGCGGCGGCCGGGCGGTCCGCACGGTCGCGCTGGTGCTGGTCGGGTTCCTCCTCGTGGTCGCCTATCAACAGGTGGTGGCGAGCGAGCCGCAGACCACCCAGGCCCGCGACGACCTGGCCAAGGAGGTCGCCGACCGGCGCGCCGAGGCGGACGGGCTGGCCAAGGACGCCGAACGCCTGCGCGGCGACGTCAACCGCCGCCGCGACGAGGCGCTGGCCGCCGACCCGGAGCTGGCCCGGCTGCGCGACCTCGAGGCCCGGGCCGGCCTCACGAGGATGACCGGCGACGGGGCGATGGTGAAGCTTTCGCCGGCCGCCGCCAAACGCGACCCGGTGACCGGCCAGACGGCGGAGGAGGACCCGGGGCGGGTGCTCGACCGCGACCTCCAGGAGATCGTCAACGCCCTGTGGCAGCTGCACGCCGAGGCCATCGCGATCAACGGACAGCGGCTGACCGCCACGTCCACGATCCGTTCGGCCGGCGGCGCCATCCTGGTCGACTTCCGGCCGGTCACACCCCCCTACGAGGTGTCGGCCATCGGACCGGACGACCTGGACAAGAAGATGTCCTCGTCGGCGACCGGCAGGAAGTTCCAGCGTTTCGCCAGCCTGTACGGGATGCAGTTCGAGGTCCGGGCGCGGGAGGGGCTGGTGCTGCCGGCCGGTGCCGACCCGGGGCTGCGATACGCTACCCCGCCGCCGCAGCCGTCCCCCTCGGCTCCGGTGTCGCCGTCTACGTCACCCTCGGGAGGGAGATGATGGCCGCCGTACTCGCGTTGGCCGCCGGGGTGGTGCTGGGACTGCTGTTCCCGCCCACGGTGCCGGTGCTGCTCCAGCCGTACCTGCCGATCGCGGTGGTGGCCGCCCTGGACGCGCTCTTCGGCGGCATCCGGGCGAAGTTGGACGGCATCTTCGACGACAAGCAGTTCGTGGTGTCGTTCGTGTCCAACGTGCTCGTGGCGGCGTTCATCGTCTATCTGGGGGACCAGTTGGGCGTGGGCGGGCAGCTGTCGACCGGCGTCGTGGTCGTCCTCGGCGTGCGGATCTTCGGCAACGTCGCGGCCATCCGTCGGCACCTGTTCCGCGCATGAGCGAGGAGAGCAAGGAGCCGGTCGAGGCCGAGGAGACCGTCGCCCTGCCGCGTGACGTTCCCACGGATCCGGGGGAACGGGAGACGCGGCGCAAGCGTCGGATCTCCACCGCCGGCGCGATGATCGGTGTCCTTCTGGCCCTGCTCGGCTTCACGCTGGTGGCCCAGGTGCGCAGCAACAACCAGGACACCGAACTGTCGGCCATGCGCCCCGAGGACCTCATCCGCATCCTGTCCGACCTGGACGCCCGCGCCGAGCGCCTGCGCCGCGAACTGGCGGAGCTGGAGGACTCCAAGCGTCAGCTCGAGTCGGGCGCCCAGGGCCGGGAGGCGGCCCTCGCGGAGGCGAAGCGGCGCGCCGAGGTGCTGGGCATCCTGGCCGGCACGCTCCCCGCCGAGGGGCCCGGGATCGAGGTGACGTTCGCGGCCCGCGACGACAAGATCAAGGCCACCTCGATCCTCGACGCCGTGGAGGAACTGCGCGGCGCCGGCGCCGAGGCGATGCAGATCGTGGGCGCGTCGGGACCGGCGGTGCGCATCGTCGCCGGTTCCTACTTCGTGGACTCGGGCGATTCGATCGACGTCGACGGGCTGGTGCTGAGCGGCCCGTACCGGATCCTGGCGATCGGCGACCCGCCCACGATGCAGACGGCGTTGACGATTCCGGGTGGGGTGGTGGACGACGTGCGACAACGCGGCGGTAACGTGACCATGCGCCAGCCGGAGATCGTCCGGATCACCGCGTTGCACAACGACGGGCCGCTTCGGTACGCCCGTCCCGCGTGACGCGGCGATTTGCGGTCCGAGGCCACGCGCGGTGCCCCGCACGTGATGAGATGTGACCTGACCGACCTGAGAGGACAGCGGTGACCATCCCGGAAAACCTGCGTTACACGGCCGAGCACGAGTGGGTGTCGGACGCCGCTGGGACCGAGCCCGTGCGGGTGGGTATCACCGACTTCGCGCAGGACTCGCTGGGGGACGTCGTGTACGTCCAGTTGCCCGAGCCGGGCACGCAGGTCACCGCGGGCGAGTCCCTGGGCGAGGTCGAGTCGACCAAGAGCGTGTCGGAGATCTACGCGCCGGTGTCGGGTGAGGTCGTCGCCCGCAACGACGCGCTCAACGCCACGCCCGAGCTGCTCAACAGCGACCCGTACGGCGAGGGCTGGTTGGTGGAGATCCGGCCCAGTGACGCCGCCGCGGTGAGCGCTCTGCTGGACGCGGCGGCGTACCGCGACCTCACCGAGAAGTAGTACCCACAAGTCGAGGCGGCCGCCGGCCGGGGTGTCCGCCAGTAGTGAACAAGCCAGTCTTGCGCATGGCGCCGAGTTTTCCGTGATCGTTGCCCGCGCGTCCGGTTGACCCTTAAATCCGGGCGTGACTAGGCTCGCTCAGTCGAACCGTGGGACGGATGGTTCGGCCCCGAGGCGAGGTCAGAGCGGCTCGATGCGCCACCCGAGGTAACACGAAACACCAATGACTTTGCCCGACTTTGTAATCCGTGAGGTGATCCGATGACGCGCCAGGACGACGAGTTTCCCCCACTCGACGTCACGTCCACGCTCAACCTTGGCGCGTTGGACGACGCCGTCGAACAGGATTTGCCGGATGTGAGCGCCAGCCGGGTCTCCGGCTCGCTGCCGCCGGGGACGGCGCTGCTCGCGGTGCGGCGCGGCCCCAACGCCGGCGCCCGGTTCCTGCTCGACCATGACGTGACGACGAGCGGCCGCCACCCCGACAGCGACATCTTCCTGGACGACGTGACCGTTTCCCGACGCCACGCGGAGTTCCATCGCGAATCGGGTGTTTTCACGGTGCGCGATGTGGGAAGCCTCAACGGCACCTACGTCAACCGGGAGCGGGTCGAGTCGGCCACGCTCACCAACGGCGACGAGGTCCAGATCGGAAAGTTCCGGTTGGTGTTCCTGGCGGGACCCCGGCCGGACGAGCGGTAGCGGTTGCTCCTACGGGAGACACTGGCCTGACGAGGGCGGAGGCGGCGCGGCGTTGGGGGAGCGATGACCGGTTCGAACGGTTCGGTCGCCCGGCGCTGGGGCGCCGCCGACCCGGATGACGCGGGCGTCGTTCCCGCCGCCCGCGCCGGTCGTGGGCAGCAGGAGGATTCCGCCGACCCGCTGATGAGCATCGGCGAGGTGTTGGGGCACCTGCGCGTGGAGTTCCCGGACGTCTCCATCTCGAAGCTGCGCTTCCTGGAGGCCGAGGGGCTGGTCGAGCCGCGGCGCACCCCGTCGGGCTACCGGAAGTACACGTGGGCCGAGGTGCACCGGCTGCGCTACGTGCTGTCGGCGCAGCGGGACCACTACCTGCCGCTGCGCGTGATCCGTGAGCAGCTGGCCGCGATGGACCGGGGTGAGGCACCGGCCGGTGCGCCGTCGCCGCGGCCGCCGCTGGTGGCCGTTCCGGCGGAGGAGATCGCTCCGGTGTCGCCGGCGCCGGAGACGCCACCGCGGGTGCGCCGCGCGGAGCTGCTGGAGCGCACCGGCGTCGGCGAGGACGTTCTCACCGACCTCGAACGCCACGGCATCGTGGCCGCCGACGGCGGCTGGTACTCGGCCGACGCGATCGACGTGGTGACCGTGGCGGGCGCACTGGCGGAGTTCGGCGTCACGGCGCGTCACCTGCGTGCCTACCGGACCGCGGCCGATCGGGAGGTCGGCCTGTTCGCGCAGCTCGTGGCGCCGCTGGCGCGCAGCAGCAACTCCGCCACCCGGGCCCGCGCGGCGGAAAACGTGCGGGAGCTGTCGGCGCTGACCCAGCGGCTGCACGCGGCGCTGGTCCGCATCGGGTTGTCCGACACGCTCGGTCGCTGACCGGTCGGGGGTTCGGTCCGAGTGGTTACCAACCGTGGCGGAATCGGGTGGAGATCATCACGCGGCACGCCTGAGCGGCCTCGCGAGTGGCCCGATGGCGGGTCACTGCGTGTACCGTGCAGGGAGATGCTCAGGGGACACGGAGGCGGGCAGTGCGCGAGCTGAACGTGGTTGGGGTTCGGGTTGAGCTGCCCAGTAATCAGCCGATCGTGTTGCTCAAGGAGGTCGACGGCGACCGCTACCTCCCGATCTGGATCGGGGCGGTGGAGGCGACCGCGATCGCCTATGAGCAGCAGGGGGTCAAGCCCACGCGGCCGTTGACCCACGATCTGCTGCGGGACATCCTCGCCGCCCTCAAGACACCGCTGCGGGCGGTGGAGATCGTCGAGATGCGGGACAACATCTTCTACGCCGAGCTGATCCTGGGCGACGGGGTGCGGGTCTCCGCGCGGCCGAGCGACTCGATCGCGCTCGCGCTGCGGGTGGGTGCGCCGATCCGCTGCGCCGACCAGGTGCTCACGGAGGCCGCGATCGTCATCCCGGACGAGCAGGAGGACGAGGTGGAGAAGTTCCGCGAGTTCCTCGACCAGGTCCGTCCGGAGGACTTCGCCGGCTGAGCCGGGGTCGTCCGGTCGGCCGTTCCGGGTGCAAGTTGCGGACGGTAGTAACTGCCCGTAATGGGTCAAAGGGGACCGGGGCCTGACGGATCGGCGTGTCGGACCGGCGTGTCGTATGCGTTACCAGCGATTTCCCAGGCTGTCGTTGGGTAGTGTTCGCATGTCGGCCACGAACGGCTGAGCCGACATCTGAAGGCATTGCCGACGGGAACGTCTCCGACAGGTGGGCAACCGACAATGACCGCTATCGATCCGGAATTCGCCGGCACCGATGACGCGATCGGGTACCGGGGTGTGACGGCGTGTCACGCCGCGGGCATCAGCTACCGGCAGCTCGACTACTGGGCCCGCACGGCGCTCGTGGTTCCGAGCGTGCGGGACGCCTCCGGCTCGGGCACCCAGCGGCTGTACTCGTTCCGCGACATCGTGGTGCTGAAGGTCGTCAAGCGGCTCCTCGACGCGGGTGTCTCCCTGCAGAACATCCGCCGCGCGATCGAGACGCTCCGCTCGCGCGGTGTCGCCGACCTCGCCGGGATCACGCTCATCTCCGACGGCACGACGGTGTACGAGTGCCGTTCCCCCGAGGAGGTCGTCGACCTGCTCCAGGGCGGGCAGGGGGTCTTCGGCATCGCCATCGGCGGCGCCTTCAAGGAGATCCTGGGCACCTTGTCGCACCTCCCCGGTGAGCCGGGCGCCGCCGCCGAGCCGGTGGAGCCCGACGAGGGTGGCGACGTCGGCGACGAGCTGGCCGCCCGCCGCGCCCGCCGCCGCGCGGGCTGAGGTTCCGCACTCTCTGCCGGCGACACTCTCTGCCGGCGGTTCCTATCTTGGCACAAGAGTAGCCACTTTGTTGTGGAATGTCCATTTCGCGCTCGAGGTGGAGCCGCTGTGGTCTTGGTCGCGGGTCATGACCGCCGCGAGATCAAGCTGGTAGCGTCGTTCGCGCCGCAGCACCCCACGTGGGAGAGACCGCCGGGTTGGCACCCCGGTGGCGCCGAAGGGGCAATTCCTCCCCGGAACCTCTCAGGCAAACGGACCACGGCGGGGCTGGCGCCTGGAGGGACGCGTTCCCGACAGTGGGGGAGGGGGTAAGCGAAGCCTGTCCCTCTCTCCATTCCGGGAGCCCGCATGACCGACCTCGTCCCGTTCAGCCGGCGCCACATCGGCGCGACCGCCGAGGAGCAGCGGCGGATGCTCGAAACGGTCGGCTACACCTCGGTCGACGAGCTCATGGACGCCGCCATCCCGGACGTCATCCGCGACCACACGCCGCTGGACCTGCCGCCCGCCGCCACCGAGGCGGAGACCCTCGCCGAACTGCGCGCGATCGCCGCGGCCAACCGGCCCATGGTCTCGATGATCGGCCTCGGCTACTACGGCACCCACACCCCGCCGGTGATCCGCCGCAACGTCTTCGAGAACCCGGCCTGGTACACCGCGTACACGCCGTACCAGCCGGAGATCAGCCAGGGCCGGCTGGAGGCGCTGCTCAACTTCCAGACCGTGATCAGCGACCTGACCGGCCTCGCGACGGCCAACTCCTCGCTGCTGGACGAGGCGACCGCCGCCGCCGAGGCGATGACGCTGGCCCGGCGCGCGTCCAAGGCCAAGAGCGACGTGTACGTGGTCGACGCGGACGTTCTGCCGCAGAGCCTCGAGGTGATCCGCACGCGGGCCGAACCGCTCGGCATCGAGGTGCGGGTCGTGGACGTCGACGCGGACGGGCTGCCGGCGGAGTTCTTCGGGCTGCACCTGCAGTACCCGGGCGCGTCGGGGGCCGTTCGGGATCACGAGGCGCTGGTCGCCGCCGCCCACGAGAAGGGCGCGCTGGTCACCGTCGCCGCGGACCTGCTCGCGCTGTGCCTGCTCCGGGAGCCGGGCGCGATCGGGGCCGACGCCGCGGTGGGGTCCGCGCAGCGCTTCGGCGTTCCCCTGGGGAACGGGGGACCGCACGCCGGATACCTGGCCGTGCGCGCGGGCCTGGAGCGGATGCTGCCCGGTCGGCTCGTCGGCGTCTCCCGCGACGCGGACGGCAACCCGGCGTACCGCCTCGCGCTGCAGACCCGCGAGCAGCACATCCGGCGCGAGAAGGCGACCAGCAACATCTGCACCGCGCAGGTGCTGCTGGCGGTGCTGGCCAGCATGTACGCCGTCTACCACGGGCCGGACGGGCTGCACGGCATCGCCGCCCGCACGCACCGCACGGCGACGCGGCTCGCCACCGCCCTGCGGGTCGGCGGGATCACGCTGGCGCACGAGCACTTCTTCGACACGGTGACGGCCGTGGTGCCGGGGCTCGCGACCGAGGTGGTCGAGGCGGCGGCGGCGCGCGGGATCAACCTGCGCCGGGTGGACGCCGACCGGGTCGGGATCGCCTGCGACGAGACCACGACCGAGGATCACCTGCGGCTGGTGCTGGACGCCTTCGGGGTGACCGTCGACGGGTTCGGGGACTCGCTGGAGTCGCTGCCCGAGGGGCTGCGGCGGTGCACCGACTACCTGACCCACCCGGTGTTCCACTCGCACCGTTCGGAGACGGCGCTGCTGCGCTACCTGCGCCGGCTGGCCGACAAGGACTTCGCCCTGGACCGGGGCATGATCCCGCTGGGCTCCTGCACGATGAAGCTCAACGCCACGGCCGAGATGGAGCCGGTGTCCTGGCCGGGCTTCGCCGACGTGCACCCGTTCGCGCCGAAGGACCAGGTCGACGGCTACGAGCGGCTGATCTCGACGCTGGAGGCGTGGCTCGCCGAGCTGACCGGGTACGACGCCGTCAGCGTCCAGCCCAACGCCGGCTCGCAGGGCGAACTGGCCGGGCTGCTGGCGATCCGGGCGTTCCACCTGGCCAATGGCGACGACCACCGGGACGTGTGCCTGATCCCGCAGTCGGCGCACGGCACCAACGCGGCGAGCGCCGTGATGGCCGGGATGCGCGTGGTCGTGGTGGCCACCGACGACGACGGGAACGTCGACCTGACCGACCTCGACCGCAAGATCGAGGCACACCGCGAACGCCTCTCCGCGATCATGGTCACGTACCCGTCCACGCACGGCGTGTACGAGGCCGGGATCGCCGAACTGTGCGCCAAGGTGCACGACGCCGGCGGCCAGGTCTACGTCGACGGCGCCAACCTGAACGCCCTGCTCGGCTACGCCCGGCCCGGGCGCTTCGGGGCCGACGTGTCGCACCTGAACCTGCACAAGACGTTCTGCATCCCGCACGGTGGCGGTGGTCCGGGCGTGGGGCCGGTCGCGGTGCGCGCGCACCTCGCGGACTACCTGCCGGGGCGCGGCGTCGGAGCGGTCTCGGCCGCGCCGCACGGTTCCGCCGGCATCCTGCCGATCTCGTGGGCGTACATCCGCATGATGGGCCCGGACGGCCTCACGCGTGCCACCGGTGCCGCCGTCCTCGCCGCGAACTACGTCGCCGCGCGGCTGCGCGAGCACTACCCGGTGCTGTACGCCGGCGCGAAGGGCCTGGTCGCGCACGAATGCATCCTCGACCTGCGGGGCATCACGAAGGCGACCGGCGTGACCGTCGACGACGTGGCGAAGCGGCTGATCGACTACGGGTTCCACGCGCCGACGATGTCGTTCCCGGTGGCGGGGACGCTCATGGTGGAGCCCACCGAGTCGGAGGACCTGGCCGAGCTGGACCGGTTCTGCGCCGCGATGATCGCGATCCGTTCGGAGATCGCTCAGGTGGCGACCGGCGTGTGGCCGAAGGACGACAATCCGCTGGCGAACGCGCCGCACACGGCGGAGGCGGTGACGGCGGACGAGTGGCCGCACGCTTACCCGAGGTCGGTGGCGGCGTATCCGGCGGGGGGCGACCGGAGTGCGAAGTACTGGCCGCCGGTGCGTCGGATCGACGGAGGCTACGGCGACCGGAATCTGGTCTGCTCGTGCCCGGCGCCGGAGGCGTTCGAATCGTGATCCCGAGAGTGGACGGTCGGCCCCGCCCTTCATGAGGGGCGGCCGTCCCTATCGGGTCGTCGTGGTGCTCACCCGCCCAATGGGCGATGTCCGCTCTGGAGGAAGCGTGTCGGGCGGTCGGGCCGACCCGGGTGACCGGGTGGCGGAGCCGCCTGGGCGGGCGGTCGGGCGAGAATCAGGCGGCAGCGAGAACGGGCTTGTGCGGCGCGGGGCCGCGATGCGGAGCGACGGTGCTGCCGTCCGGCATCAGCTCGCCGGTGTCGTCGAACACGATGACGCCGTTGCACAGGAGGCTCCAACCCTGCTCGGGGAAGGAAGCCGTGACGCGTGCGGCGTCGTGGTCGATCGCGTCGGCGGGCGGACAAGGGGTCGAGTGCTTACACATCTTGGGTCTCCGGATGGACAGGTCGGGGTGGAGCATGTCGGTGGTTCCGGTGCTGCGGGTCGATTCGGTTGTGTGGTTGTTCACATGACCAGTGACGCACGCTATCAAGCCATACCACGCTCCTCCGAGCATGTGACGGCAACTTTTAGGGATTCTTCACCAAACGTATGACCCGCCTTGAGAATGTTGTCTGGGATGCCGGGATTTCGGTCACTCAGCGTTTAACTTCTGCAGCTACGCGCTGTCACTCCGCCCCGTCAGAAATTGGTCGCTATGAGTGGCGTCTAGGTGACGGCGGGGATTGGTCGCGCTCTCTCGAAGCCTTTCTGTCCGGTTTCGACCTGCTGGCAGGCGATCTGACATATGGCAACTTCGAGTTACGGCAGCGCGGAGTAACTGCTCACTCCGTGTGTGGGGCCATGGTGCTGATCTCGGCCGCGGCGGGTGCATATCTGTCCGGTTCTGCCCTGATTGGTGCGCCCACCCCGGCGCCCGCTTTGCCGGATGTCGTCGCCGTCGTTTTCGGCCCGGGTCGCAGCACATTCGTTACCGACTCGTCAAGACCTTCCCACCGGCGCTCCTGGCGGCTCGGTGCCTGGGAGCCGTCGTGGACGCCGCGGGCCCACGCCACGGCCGTGTCCCGGGTGCGGGAGGCGATCGGCCGGGGCGACGTCTACCAGGTGAACGTCGTCGGCCACGCGAGCGCGCCGTACGCGGGCGATCCCGGCCCGGCCCTGCACCGGGTGGCGGACCTGTCCGGCGCGCGCTACGGGGGCGTTCTGGGCGGTGCGGGGTGGGCCGTCGCGTCGGCGTCCCCGGAGACCCTCGTGGCGGTCTCGAACGGGGTCGTGCGCACGCTGCCCATCAAGGGCACCCGGCCCGCCACCGAGGCCGGCCGCGCGGAACTGCTCGCCTCCGAGAAGGAACGCGCCGAGCACATCATGATCGTCGACCTGGAGCGGAACGACCTCGCCCGCGTCGCCCGCACGGGTTCGGTGCGCGTGACGGAGCTGTTCCGGCTGCGCGCCTGGTCCGGCCTGTGGCAGGCGGAGTCCTGCGTGGAGGCCGAACTCCTGCCCGGCACCGGCCTGTCCGCGCTGCTCAGGGCGGTCTTCCCGGGCGGCTCCGTCACCGGTGCCCCCAAGCGCGCCGCCCTGGAGTTGATCGCCGGGCTCGAACCGGTCGGCCGCGGCCCGTCGATGGGGGCGTTCGGCTGGGTCGGCCCCGACGCGATCGACCTCGGTCTGACGATCCGCACCGTGGCGGTGGACGCCGAACGCGTGCACGTCTGGGCCGGCGGCGGCATCACCTGGGACAGCGACCCCGAGGCCGAGGTCGCCGAGGCGGCCGCCAAGGCGGGCCCGATCAGGGCCGCCCTGGCGTAGCCGCCGGCGAGAGCGTCGGTCGTCAGGACGTGGCGGCGTCCACGTCGGCGTGGGCCGCGGGGATCGTGCCGAGGCGGCCTGCCTGGAAGTCCTGGTAGGCCTGCACCAGCTCGGCGCGGGTGTTCATCACGAACGGCCCGTACGCCACGACCGGCTCGCGGATCGGCTTGCCGCCCAGCAGGTACACGTCCAGGCTCCCGGTCGGCGCCGCCTCGAGCGTGAGCGTGTCGCCGGCCCCGAAGACGGCGAGCTGCCCGTGCGCGAACGGGCGCCCCTTGCCGCCGACCGAGCCCCGGCCGCCGAGCGCGTAGGCGAGGGCGTTGAAGTCCGTCCGCCACGGCAGCGTCACCGAGGCGCCGGCCGCCAGCGTCACGTGGGCGAGCGTGATCGGCGTGTACGTCGACCCCGGCCCGGCGTGCCCGGCGATCTCACCCGCGATCACCCGGATCAGCGCACCGCCGTCGGCGGAGCTGAGCAGGGCCACCTTGGCGCCGGTGATGTCCTGGTAGCGCGGTTGCGCGAACTTCTGCGCGCGCGGCAGGTTGACCCACAGCTGCACGCCGTGGAAGAGGCCGCCGCTGACCACGAGGTGCTCGGGCGGCGCCTCGATGTGCAGGATGCCGGCGCCGGCCGTCATCCACTGGGTGTCGCCGCCCCCGATCAGGCCACCCCCGCCGTGCGAGTCGGAGTGCGCCATCTCGCCGTCGATCATGTAGGTGACGGTCTCGAAGCCGCGGTGCGGGTGCCAGGACGTTCCCTTGGGCTCGCCCGGGCCGTAGTCGACCTCGCCCATCTGGTCCATGTGGACGAACGGGTCGAGCGCGCGCAGGTCCACGCCGGCGAAGGCGCGCCGGACGGGGAAGCCCTCGCCCTCGTAGCCCTTCGGCGCGGTGGTGACGGAGGTGACCGGGCGGTCCCGGTCGGTGCTCGGGTCCGGCAGCGGCACGCGGGGCAGGTCGAGCGGGTTCGCTGCGGTCACGGCAGGCATGGTGGCCTTCTTTCTCGTTCTGTCCCGTCTCGAAGGCGACGGAGGTGAAGCACTTAGTTGCGTAAGCAACTACCGACGAGTGTGCGTCGAGAATGTTGTGTTGTCAACTATCTGCCGTTGGTGGCCGTCTCAGTCGCCGACCGGGCCGGCCATGGCCGCGCGCAGGGTGTTCGCCAGGTCGGCGTCGGTGCTGCGGTACGACGGGGCGCCGGTCGCCGCCGACAGGGCGCGCAGGGCGTTCACGTCGGCGTCGGCGCCCAGGGCCACCGTCACCACCGGCACGCGGCGGGTGTCGGAGGCCAGCGCGGCGTGCGCCTCCTCCGCCGTCGGGCCGCCCGTGTCGTCCTCGTCCCGGCCGTCGCTGATCAGCACCACAACGGTGGTCGTTCCGGGGTGGAGGCGGGCGCGCATGCTCGCCTGGGCCGCGATCGCGGTGTCGTACAGGCCGCAGTTGCCGCCGGGCTCGGTCGTCCCGAGCACCGTCGGGAGGGCCATGTGCGTGGCGCGGGCGGGTCCCGGGGGCAGGAGTTCGCGGTGGTCGCGCATGCCGTCCAGGCGGGTCGCGTAGATCCAGATCCCGACCTGCGCGTCGGGCCCCAGGTCCGCCGTCACGCTCACCGCCGCCTCCTTCATCACCTCCCATCGGGAACGCCCGTAGCCCTGCGCCCGCTCCGCCGTCGACCCGGAGACGTCCAGCACCAGGAGGGCGTTCACCGGGCGGGAGAGGGCGGTCCACCGCTGCGCCGCGCGGCTCGGGGCCGTCACGTCCAGCGGGAACCCGGTGGGCGACGGCGCCTCCAGCCCGGCCGCCCGCAGCCGCTGCTGCCCCGCCGCCGAGCGCAGATACTCCAGGAACGCCCGCGCCACGCGACGGCGTTCGGCCGGGGCGTCGAGCAGCGCGTACGGGAAGTCCGCGTCGGCGGCGGCGTCGAGCGGGCGCACGCTCACCAGCGGCGTGCGCGGCGCGGCGGCGTTGTAGGCGCGCACCTCCCGTTCGAGCGCGGGGAACGCCGACGCCAGCGCCGTCGCGCCGCCCGGCCCGGCGGTGTCCGCCCGGCGCAACGCGTCGAGCAGCGGCTCGCCGTCGTCCTCGGTGGCGGCCCGCGCCTCGCGCAGCGCGGCGGCGCCGTCGAGTTCCTGGTCGCTGAGCGCCGCGTTGGCGTCCCGGTCGAGCAGCGCCACCAGCCCGTGCAGCGCGGCGGTGGAACGCAGCGGGTCCCGCACGGCGAGCCGGAACGGCCCCCACTCCGGGTGGCCGGAGGCCTCCCAGCCGGGCCGGGCGATCAGTTCGCGCCAGCGCGGGGGAGTGTTCGTCCAGCCGATCGCGGCGGCCATCGGCGCCGGCATCGCCAGCACGACCGGGCTGCGCCCGAGGCTCTCCGCACCGCGGCGGTTGGCCGGCAGCCAGGCGGAGGAGTCCGGCACCCAGGCGTCCGGCAGCACCGCCCCGACCCCGTAGGTCAGCTCCTGCGCCACGAGGGCCGGTTCGCGGGGGACGACGGTCACCGTGGCGCAGCGGCCGTCGACCTTGGGCTCGCCGGCGGTCCACTCCTTGGCGAGCGCCGCCAGCACCCCGGACACGCCGGGGGTCACCGCGACGGTGGCTCGTGACGTTCCCCCGCAGGAGGCCGCGGAGATGAACGCGTAACCGGCGGACGCGCCCGACAGCGCGACGGCGGCGGCCACGATCCCGACCACCCACGGCACGGCGAGGTGCGCGCGCCGGTGGGTACCGGTGCGGGCCCGGTGGACAGATGGCATCGACGGATGCCTTTCGAGGGGAACGTCAGGCAGGGGCCGGATCAGTGTATGTGTCCGACACGGTGGGTGAAGTGTCCCGCGCGGCGGCGAGCGGTAGATGCCGCTTTGTTAGCGTCCCGTGCCATGACGATGCGGCCGATCCGTCTATTGGGCGACCCGGTGCTGCGGACGCCCGCCGAGCCGGTGACGGCGTTCGACGGGAGCCTGCGCGACCTCGTGGACGACCTGATGGACACGCTGCTCGGCGCGGAGGGGCGGGCCGGGGTGGCGGCCCCGCAGATCGGGGTGCCGCTGCGGGTCTTCGCCTACAAGGCGGGCGGGCGGGTCGGCTACGTGGTCAACCCGGTCCTGACCGTCGGCGACGAGCCGCAGGAGGGCGACGAGGGCTGCCTGTCCATCCCCGAGCTGTACTTCCCGCGCCGGCGCGCCATGGAGGCCACCGTCGAGGGCCTCGACCGGGACGGGAACGCCGTCACGGTCTCCGGCAGCGGCTTCCTCGCGCGGGCGTTGCAGCACGAGACCGGCCACCTCGACGGGGTGCTCTACATCGACGGGCTCACCGGCGACCCCCGACGCCAGGCGCTACGGGCGGTGCGCTCGGCACCGTGGGCACGGGCGCCCCGATAGCTCCCCCGGCGGGCGGCGGTAGCCGCAGCACCGCGCACGCGGCGTCGAGCAACGTCGTGCGCAGGTCGTCCTCGGTGACCTCCGGCAGCAGGCTGCCCGAGCTCATCGCCACGCCGATGGTGTCGAGCGCGACCTGGGCGCGGATCCGGTCGGGGCCGCTCGGTTCGGGGCCGGCGAGCCAGCGCTGTACCTGCCGGACGGTGGCGGTGACGTTGTCGACGGTCGGCGCGAACACCGCGAGCACCGCCCCGGCGTCGCGCATCAGCAGCGTGACGATGGCGCGGTGGCCGAGCATCATGTCGAGGTAGGCGTCCAGCGCGAACCGCTTGTGCTCCGGCGTCTGGGGCAGGGCGACCACTTCGGCGCCGAGGCGTTCCCAGCCCTTCACCAGCGGGTCGACGATCGACGTGAGCAGCGCCTGCTTCGACGGGTAGTGGTAGTAGAGCGACGCCTTGGTGATGCCGACCCGGTCGGCGATCTCGCGCAGGCTCGTGACCTCGTACCCCTGCCGTACGAACAGCTCCAGCGCGGCCGCTCTGATCTGGTCGCGCGTGTCTTCCATTTGTCCAGTTTCCCCTTACGTCGGATACCCGCGTGACTGTATCGCGGCTGTCGCTGGTACATTTTGGATCTTACCTACCGTGCGGCAGGTAGAGACTGGCAAAGGGGGAGCCGCATGTTCGACAGATTCGCGCGGGTGGTGGTGCACCACCCGTGGAAAGTGATCGGCGTCTGGCTGGTGATCCTGGTCGGGTCGATGTTCGCGCCGCGCCTCGCCGACCTGGTCAACACGGACCAGGCCAACTTCCTCCCGGACAGCTACGAGTCGGTCAAGGCGCAGCAGCTGGGGAACGAGGCGTTCGGCAAGAAGGACGACGGGGCCAGCGTCACCATCGTCATCAAGCGCACCGACGGCGGCGCGCTCAGCGAGACCGACCGCGCCCGGGTGGCCGAGACGGCCCAGAAGATCAACGCCAAGGGCATCGAGCGGGTCAAGGGGGCGTTCGCCGGCGAGCAGACCGTCTCGCCCAACAAGCAGGTCCAGCTCGTGACCGTCGGCCTCGAGGGGCTGCCCGACGATCCCAAGCTCGGCGACGCCGTCCACGCGCTGCGCACCGAGACCGGCGGGGCGCTCGACGGTTCGGGGCTCTCCTACGCGGTCACCGGCGACGCGGCCCTCGTCGTGGACAACCAGGACGCGTTCGACGACGCGCTGCTGATCGTCAGCATCGTCACGCTCGTTCTGGTCATCGGGCTGCTCCTGATCATCTACCGGAGTCCGCTGGCCGCACTTCTTCCGGTGGTCACGGTCGGCATCGTCTCCGTCGTCGCCAGCGGCCTCATCGCGACCGCCGCGAAGACGTTCGACCTGCAGGTGGACCCGTCGCTGTCGACCATCCTCACCGTCGTGCTCTACGGCGTGGGCACGGACTACATCGTCTTCCTGCTGTTCCGCTACCGGGAGCGGCTGCGCGCCGGCGACTCCGCCAAGGAAGCGCTGGCCGTCGCCCTGGCCCGGGTCGGCGAGGTGATCGCCTCCGCGGCCGCGGCCATCGTGATCGCGTTCGGGGCGCTGATCCTGGCGATCTTCGGCGGGTTCCGCAGCCTCGGGCCGGGCCTCGGCATCGCCGTCGTGGTCATGGCGATCGCCGCCGTCACCCTCGTTCCGGCCATCGTCTCCCTCGTGGGAACGAAGGTGTTCTGGCCCTCCAAGGCGTGGCGGAAGACCCCGCGCGGGGCGGTGTTCCAGCGGCTCGGGCAGTTCACCGGCCGGCGGCCGGCGGTGGTCGCACTTCTTTCCGGGGGCATCCTGGTGCTGCTGTCACTGGGCGCGCTCGGCATCAAGGCCGACTACGACCAGTTCGGGCAGCTGCCCGGCGACACCGAGTCGGCGCGGGGCATCAAGGATCTGCAGGCCGGGTTCCCCGCCGGGGCGCTCAACCCGACGACCGTGTACGTCAAGTCGAACGGCGGGGCGCTCGACGCCGCCGCGCTGGAGCCGTATACGCAGAAGTTGACGCAGGTCAAGGGCGTGGGCGGGGTGATGCCGGGGCCGGACGGGAAGCCGTTCGCGCTCAACCCGGACGGCTCCGTCGCACAGATCAACCTCCTGCTGACCAGCAGCCCGTACGCCAACGCCGCGCTCGAGATCGCCGGCGAGACGCTGCGCGACGCGGCACACTCCCACGCGCCGCCGAACAGCACGGCGTTGGTGGGCGGGGTCAGCTCCGTCTTCGCCGACATCCGCGACGCCAACACGCGCGACCTGTGGGTGATCTTCCCGACCGCCGGTGCGCTGATCGCGTTGATCCTCGCGCTGATGCTGCGCAGCCTCGTGGCGCCGCTGTACCTCATGGCGGCCGTGGTGCTCGGGTTCGTGGCGACGCTCGGGGCCACCGTGCTGGCGTTCCAGGGGGTGCAGGACCGGGCCGGGCTGTCGTTCTCGCTGCCGATCATCCTCTACCTGTTCGTGGTGGCGATCGGCACCGACTACAACATCCTGATGATCGCCCGGCTGCGCGAGGAGGCGCGGCTCGGCAACGATCCCCGCACCGCCGCCGACCTGGCGATCGAGCACGGCGGCCCGTCGGTCGGCGCGGCCGGTGTGATCCTGGCGGGGACGTTCGCGTCGATGCTCTTCGCCGGTGTGGCGTTCCTGACCGAGATGGGCTTCGCGGTGTCGGTGGGCATCCTGCTCTCGGCGTTCGTCATGTCGATCTTCCTGGTGCCGAGCGTCACGGCGCTGCTCGGCCACGCCGCGTGGTGGCCCGGGCACGGTGACGCGGTGCGCAACGGGGCCGCTCACGAAGACGTTCCCACGGAAGAACCGCAACCGGTGCGATAGCCGGAACCGGTGGACGGCGCCCGGCGTTGATCGGCGCGGCGCCGTCCACCACGATGTACCCCGATGACGGAGAAGATGGACCGGCCCACCCGCCGGCTGCTGCGCGACGCCGACGGCCTGATCCGGATGTGGCTCATCGGCGCCACCGTGGTCGCCCTCGCGATGCTCGCCGGCCCCAACCGCTGGTTCGGCGCGGTGCTGCTCGCGATGCTCGCCGCCGGTCTGATCCTCAACGCCACCGTCCTGCGCGACGGCGTGCCGGTGACCGCGTCGACCCAGCCCGACCTGCACGCGCTGGTGCGCGGCGTCGCCGCGGAGATCGGCGCGAAACGCAAGGTCGACGTGCGGCTCACCGCCCGGGTCGAGGTCCGCGCCCGCGCCACCCGCCTGCGGCGGGAGCTGCGCATCGGGTATCCGCTGCTGGCGTTCGTGACGAGGGCGGAGCTGCGCGGGCTCGTCGCCGCCGAGCTGACCCTGTTGGAACGCCCCGACGCGCGGCTCGCCACCCGCCTGCGCGACCGGTGGGCCGCTTCGCAGCCGGACACGGCGGCGGACGAGGCCGACCGCGCCCTGCTCGCCCCGCACGCCGCCGCCCTGCTGCCCGACCTCGACAAAGCGGCCGTGGCCGCCGCCGGGGGACCCGGGGTGGCGGCCCGGGCGTACGCGCTGGTGCGCACCGGGGCGTTCGAGTACGCGCTCTATCTGGACGACAACCGGGGGCCGGGGCCGGGTTCGGGGATCCTGGACTGGGACGACGGCTGGCGGCGCCTGCTCGCCCGGGGCATCGGCGACCTGGAGTGGAGCGCCGAGGACGCCGCCTCGCTCGCCGACGCGCACCCGGGGCTGGTGGCGCAGCTGCGCTGGTTGGGAACGCGTTCGTGGCCGCTGAAGGCCGCGAGCGAGCCCGTGCCGCTCGCCCCGCTGACCGCACGGCAGCGCACCTGGCTGGCGCGGCAGACGTGGCGCATCTCCGGGCCGCGGTTCGTGCGGTGGACGACGTTCGACGCGGCGCCGGGCGAGTGGTGGCAGCAGCGGGCCACCCGGCAGGCCACCGAGTACCGCAAACTCGCCGCCGAGGTCTCGGGCGGGCTCGGCAGCATCCCCGGCGACGACGTCGAGGTCGTGCGGGTGCTGGCCGGCGTCGACGAGCAGCCGGCGAAGGAGAGCGGGACGGTGAGCACGTTCGGGGTGCTGCACGCGGCCGGGGTGCTGGTCGAGGACGCGCTGCTGCGGCGCGGGTGGACGCTTTCGCACCCGGCCGTGCGCGGCGAACTGGTCGGACCCGACGGGCAACGGGTGGACCCGCGGGCCATCCGGAGCGCCGTGGCGGAAGGGGCGCAGGGGTACCCGACCCTGCGGACCTGGCTGAACCGCGCCTGAACACGGCGTTCACCTGCGCATACTGTGCGCGTGGACCGGCGGACGCGTCGCCTCCTGCGCGGTCGGACGAACCGCGTGGGGCCCGTCGTGTCCGTCGTGCTGCTGGTGCTGCCGTTGGCGCTGGCCCTGGCCGACCCGAGCCCGCGCACGCTTTTCGGCAGCCTCTGCGGACTTCTCGGCGCCGTGTTCGTGCTGTGGCTCGGGCCGCTCGGGCGGCGGCCGGGGTTGCCGGTCACGGCGTTCACGCAGCCCGCGCTGCACGCATTGGTCCGGGGTGTCGCCGACGGGCTGGGCGTGCGGCGCAGATACGACGTGCGGCTGGTCGGGGAGCCCACGGTCGAGGCGAGGGTCGGGCGCCTGCGCCGCGAACTGCACATCGGCCTGCCGCTGCTGGCCGTCCTGACGCGGGCCGAGCTGCGTGCGCTGGTCGGCGGCGCGCTGGCGATCCTGGACCGCCCGGACGGCGAACTGGTCGCGAAGCTGCGCCGCAGGTGGAGCGTTCACCTGCACGAGAACGCGCGGGACGGGCTGGCTCCGCTCGCCGCCGAACTCATCCCGCCGCTCGACGCGGCGGCCGCCACGGCTGCCGGGAGAGCCGACGTGGCGGCGTGGGCCTTCGCGCTCCAGGAAGCGGCCGACCTGGAGTACGTCCTGTACCTGGAGGACGTGGCCACACCCCCGCCTCGATGGTGGGCCAGGGCCGTCATCGACCTGGACGAGGGATGGTGCGCGCGCCTCGCGCACGGCATCGACGACCCCGTGTGGGACCGGGAGACGGCCGAGCAGTTGGCGTTCGCGCATCCGGGGCTGGCCGACGAGGCGCGACTGCTCGGCGGCCGGCACATGGTGCTGCGCACCTCCGACGACCCGGTCGAAGTCCTGCCGCTGAGCGTGCGGCAGCGGCGTCGGCTGGCGCGCGTGACCCTGGACATCCCCGCTACGTACCTCGTCGTCTGGTGCCGGATCGTGGACGCGCCGCAGGCGTGGTGGCGCAGGCGGGCCCGCCGGGAGGCCGACGAGTACCGGCTGGCGGCCGGCACCCGTTCGCGCGCCGTCGACGTCCTGGTCCTGACGGTGCTGGCCGACACGTCCACGCCGCACGAACTCCGGCACGCCGCGACCGTGCTGGTCGAGGACGCGCTGCTGCACACCGGCCGGCGGCTGGAACATCCGGCCGTGCGCGGCGTGCTGATCGGGCCCGACGGGGAGCGGATCGACCGCAAGGCCATCGACGAGGCGCTGGCCGAACCCGGCTACCCGACGCTGCGCGGGTGGCTCCAGAATGAGCCGTGCTGACTGAGAGCCAGGGCGTGGCGGTGGACGGGACGACCCAGCCGGAATTGCACGCCCTTGTGCGGGCCACGCTCGGCCGGCTCCGGCTGGAGCCCCCGGACCGGGTGCGCCTGACCTGCGGTCCCGACATCGAGGCGCGGATCGACGGGCGCCGCCGCGAGCTGCACGTCGGCATCCAGGCGGTGCCCTGCCTGAGCGTCCCCGAACTGGCGGCCGTCATCGCCAGCCGGCTGCACCTGCTCGCCCGGCCGGACGCGAGGAAGGCGGTGCGGCGGGCCGAGGAGTGGTTCGACGTCGGCAGCGAAGCGTTCGACGAGCCGGCCGACTCCGACAGCCGCATCCGGCGGCGCTGGGCGCAGCTGGCCCCGGTCGGCCGCGAACTCATCGAGCCGGCCGACCTCGCCGCCGTCGCGGCATGCGGCTCGGTCGAGGTCGCCGCGCGGGCCCTCGCGACGGCCAACGAGGTGTCGCTGAAGTACATCGAGTACCAGTGGGAAGTCATCGACGCGGCCCGCCCGCTGGGGCTGCTCGCCGGGACGTCGGTGATCGTGGACTTCGACGACGGGTGGCCGCGCTGGATCGGGCCCGGGTCGGACAACTGGCTGTCGGACGACGCCGAGGAGCAGGCCATGCTGCATCCGGGGCTGGCGTACGCGATGCGCCTGATCGGCGACGGGCCGATCGAGGTGCGCGTGGCGCCGGACAGCCTACGGCTCGCGCCGCTGTCCGAACGGGACCGGCGCAAGCTGGCGCGGGAGAGCGCCCAGGCCACCGGAAAGATCCGGTGGGTGACGTTCGCCGAGTCGCCGGCGCAGTGGTGGCAGCAGCGGGCGGCCCGGGAGGTGTCGGCCCGCTACGGGAGTGAGTTCCGCAAGCGGCCGCCGACCCCGGCGGACCGGCTGCGCCTGGCCGAGGAGTGCGCCGCCGCCCGCGCGGCCGCCGCACCCGGCGAATGGGACGACCGCGCCATGGTCGACGGGTTCGCGCCGCTGCTCGAGGACGGGCTGCTTCCGCACGGCTGGCGGTTGGAGCATCCCGCCGTGCGCGGGGTGCTCGTCGGGCCGGACGGGGCGCGGATCGACCGGGAGATGATCGTGAAGGCGCTGGCCGAACCGGGCCTCGGGACGCTGCGGGAGTGGTGGGAGCCGGCCCGCACCTAGCCCGCAACCGGCACGTTTTCGCAGCTCAGAGCGTGTTCTCCGGGTCTCGGCGGGGCGGGCAACCGGGCGGCACCCGGCATGGTCCCGGGCGCACTCCGCACGGTCGGCATCTTTCTCGGCATGCGTACTTCTGCCGCGAACGCCGCCGTCAAGTCCCTCGTCATCGGGGGCGCCGCCGCCATCGCCGCCCTGTTCGTGGGCGTGGGTGCCGCGCAGGCCGCCCCGGCCGAGGGAACGATCGCGAACGCCGGCGCGGCGGGTGCCATCAAGGACGCCTACATCGTGACGCTCAAGGACGGGGCCGCCGCCGGCAGCCTCGCGACGCGCTACGGCGCCGCGGTCACCAACGACCTCTCCACCGGCTTCACCGCCACGCTCTCGGAGAAGGCCGCCAAGCGGCTCGCCGCCGACCCGGCCGTGGCGTCGGTGGAGCAGGACCGCAAGGTCGCCCTGCCGGCCGCCGCGACCCAGACCGCGGCGGAGTGGGGGCTGGACCGCATCGACCAGCGCGACCTGCCGCTGGGCAAGACGTACGTGTACCCGAACACCGCCGCGAACGTCACCGCCTACGTCGTCGACACCGGCGTGCGGCTGACCCACGGCGAGTTCGCCGGCCGGGCCACCAGCGGCTACGACTTCGTCGACCGGGACGCCGACGCCGGCGACTGCCAGGGCCACGGCACCCACGTCGCCGGAACGGTGGCCGGTAGGACCTACGGCGTGGCCAAGGCCGCGAAGATCGTCTCGGTGCGCGTGCTCGGCTGCGACGGTTCGGGCTCGTACAGCGGCATCATCGCCGGCGTCGACTGGGTGACGAAGAACGCCGCGAAGCCCGCCGTCGTGAACATGTCCCTCGGCGGCACCGCCTCGGCGGCGCTCGACGCGGCAGTGAAGAAGTCGATCGCGGCGGGCATCACCTATGCCGTCGCGGCCGGCAACGAGAACACCAACGCCTGCAACGTCTCGCCGGCCCGCACGCCGGAGGCGATCACCGTCGGCGCCACCGACCCGGCCGACCGGCGCGCGTCGTTCTCGAACTACGGCTCGTGCCTCGACATCTTCGCGCCGGGCGTCGGGATCCTCTCCTCGACCAAGACGTCGAACACGAGCACCGGCAAGATGTCCGGCACCTCGATGGCCACCCCGCACGTCGCCGGCGCGATCGCCCTGTACCTGTCGACCCACCCGGGCGCCACCCCGGCGCAGGTGCGCGACGCCCTGGTCGCCGCCGCCACGCCGAACAAGGTCACCGACACCAAGGGTTCCGCCAACAAGCTGCTGTTTGTCGGGTCCTTCTGAAGATCCTGTCCCCGTTTTGTGCGACTAGCCGTAACCCGCGCGGCGCGATAGCGTTCTACCTGCGAGGCCGACGTCTTCCCCCGTGGACGCCGGCCTCGCAGGCTTTTTACCTGCTCCTCTAGAACAGGCCGCGGTCGGTCAGGGCCGCGTAGGCGTCGACGACGCCGTGGCCGTAGAAGCCGTTGAAGCGGGTGTCACCCGCGCAGTAGGCGTCGTACTCCGCCGACCGGCCCTCGTCGCGGTACTGCTGCAGCCGCGGCTCCGGGCAGGCGTGCTCGGCGGCCGTCGCGGTGAGGCGGCGTTCGACGCGGCCCGGGTCCATCGTCAGGCCGCCGCGGTGGCGCAGGTCCACCCGGCCGTAGCGGCTGACGATCAGCGCCGCCACGCCGGCGGCGTGCGGGGACGCCATGGACGTTCCCTGCAGGTAGGCGTAGTAGCCGCAGCGGCCGTCGTCCGTGCAGTCCTTGAAGACCGTGTTCGCGAACTGCGGCAGCACGTTGCCGGCCGCGTCGACCCGGCCCAGCCCCTGCAGCACCTTCTTCGGGTAGGTCGACAGGATGCGGTTGGCCGGCAGGTTGTACTGCGGCGTGCCGAACCCGTCGAGCTGCCACCCGCCCGGCGCGGAGACCGAGATCTGCTCGGTGCCGTAGTTGGAGTAGTCGGCCTTCTTGCCGGACGGGCCGAGCGCCGACACGCCGATCACGAACGGCCCCTCGGCCGGCAGGTCCCAGCAGGAGGAGTTGTCGATCGGGCGTTCGTGCGCGGTGCCCGCGGGGTAGTCCGGGCTGCTGAGGTCGGTGCGCGGGTTGCCCAGGTCCTCGTGGTTGTTGCCGAGCGCACCCACCAGCGTGACGCCGTGCAGGTGCGCGAACGTCAGCGCGCGGAACATCGCCGCGATGATGGTGCGCTGCTCGGCCTGCTGAGCCGGCGTGTCGGCCGGGTTGGCGACGCAGTTGTACAGCCACGGGTCCAGGTAGAACGACATGTTCACCACGTCGATGCCGGCCTTGGCGGCGTACGTGAGCGCGTTGACGATCGAGTCGAGGAAGAAGTAGCCGGAGTCCTGGCCACCCTTCAGCTCGACCAGCGAGACGTTGGGCGCCACGCCGGAGACGCCGTGCCCGTTGGCCGCCGCGGCGATGGTCCCCGCGACGTGTGTGCCGTGGCCGCCGTCGTCGGTGCCCACGGGGTCGAGGCAGGACTCCACCTCGCACGGGCCGTCGATGTCCGGGATGTCGGGGGCGAAGTTGCGCGACAGCGCGGCGTTGAAGTTCGCCGCCAGGTCGGGGTTGCTTGCGTCGAGGCCGGTGTCGAGGACGCCGACGGTCACCCGCTTGTCGCCGGGGTTGACCGTGCGCGCCCGGTCGGAACGCACCATCGACAGGCCCCAGAGCTTCTCGTCGAGGGGGTCCATCCCGACGGCCGGCGGCCGCTTCGACTCCGCGGCGGGGGCCACCGGTCCGGCGGCCGGCTCGTCCAGGGCCGGGTCCGACTTGCGAGGTGCCGAACCGATCGGCCGCCGGCTGACCGCGCCGACGAGCGCGCCGGAGGCGTTGACCCGTTCGACGAAGGGACCGGTGGGGGCGACGACCTGGAACATGCCGACGTCGTCGTTGCGGGCGGTCACCGTGCCACCGGCCCGCTGGATGGCGGCGACGGCGTCGGCGGCGCTGACCGACTCGCTCGCGATCACCGTGTACTCCGCCGTGGCGCCCTCGGCCGTGGCCGGCAGCCCGGAGGCGACCGCCATGCCGAGAACGACTGCCGTGACCGTGCCGCCGGCCAGTTTCGCGCGTAGGGACATCGAGCCTCCCAGTGATTGACAGATCGCCATATCCAACGGGGTCCCTGGGGCGGGCGCAACGACGGAAACCCGCGTCGACACCCTGGCGGAAAGCCGACAGCGCCCAACCGGAGCGCGCCCGGTGCCGAATCACCCGCACGACTTTCCGAGGAGGAGACACATGAAGCGGGCTTTGATAGGCGGGTTCGTCGCGGTGCTGGGCGTCGCGGCGGCGGTCGGCGGCGGGTTCTTCGCGGCGGCGCACGGGCCGTCCGGGCAGCCGGATCTCGCCCTCGTGGGCAACAACGACGACACGCCCCGGCTGCGCGCGGTCGGGCTGACGGCGGACGGGGAACTGGTGACGTTCCGGACCGACCGGCCGGGGGAGGCGAAGAAGGCCGGGAAGATCGCCGGGCTGACCGGCGACACGCGCCTGATCGGCATCGACTACCGGGTGCAGGACGGCAAGCTCTACGGCGTCGGCGAGGGCGGCGGCGTCTACACCGTGGCCGAGGACGGCAGGGCGACGAAGGTCGGGAAGCTGAGCGTGGCGCTGTCCGGCACCGAGTTCGACATCGACTTCAACCCGGCCGCCGACCGGTTGCGCATCGTCAGCGACACCGGCCAGAACCTGCGCCACAACGTCAACCAGGGCGGCACCACCAACACCGACACCACGCTGACGATCCCGCCGGCGACGACGCCGGCCGCGGGCGTGACGGCGGCCGCGTACACCAACAACGACACCGACGCCGCCACGGCGACGGCGCTGTACGACATCGACACGGCGATGGACCAGGTGTCCCTGCAGGCGCCGGCGAACAGCGGGCAGCTGTCGCCGATCGGCAAGCTGGGCGTCGACGCGTCGCCGGCCGGCGCCGGGTTCGACATCTACGCGAAGGTGCGCGACGGGAAGGCCGTCGACGCGGTCGGCTTCGCCGTGCTGGGCCAGAACAGCGGCCGCACGCTCTACCGGATCTCGCTGATCACCGGCAAGGCGGAGAAGGTGGGCGAGTTCGGGCGCGGGGTCGCGGTCACCGACCTCGCGGTGCTGCTGAAGCAATAGTGTTGCGCGGATGCGCATCGTGTCGTTGCTGCCGTCCGCCACGGAGATCGTCTACGCCCTCGGGCTCGGCGACGACCTGGTCGGCGTGACGTTCGAGTGCGACGAGCCGGCGTCGGCCCGTTCGGACAAGACGGTCGTGGTGGGCGGCAGGGACACGCGTGGGATGGCACCCGGGGAGATCGACGCGTACGTCAAGGAGACGATGCGCGCCGGCGGCGACCTCTACACGCTGCACGCGGGTGCCCTCGCCGCGCTCGACCCGGACCTGATCCTGACGCAGGACCTGTGCCGGGTGTGCGCGTTGCCGTCCGGGCACGTCGAGGACGCCCTGGACCATCTCGGCTGCCGGGCGGACGTGCTGTCGTTGGACCCGTACACGCTCGACGAGGTGCTGGACACGATCGTCGAGGTGGCCGCGCGCGCGGGCGTTCCCCCGAGGGGTGCGGCACTGGTGGGGTCGCTGCGGGAGCGGCTCGCGGCGGTCTCGGCGGCGGTGGCCGGGCGCCCCCGGCCGCGGGTGGCGGTGGTCGAGTGGGTCGATCCGCCGTTCACCGCCGGGCACTGGGTGCCCGATCTCGTGGCCGCCGCCGGGGGCGAGTCGGTCGCCGCCCGTCCGGCCGCCCGTTCGGTCCAGGTGTCCTATACGGAACTGGCAGCCGCCGAGCCGGATCTCGTTCTGGTGACCCCGTGCGGCTTCCATCTGGCGGGCGCGGCGGAGCAGGCCCGCGCGGTCGTGGCGCACTTCCCGGGCGTGCCGGTGTGGGCGCTCGACGCGGACGGGATCGTGGTGCGGCCCGGGCCCCGGCTGGTCGACGGCGTGGAGGCGATCGCGGCGGTGCTGCACCCGGATGTCTTCCCAGCTCAGGAGGGGCGTGCGGCCCGGGTGGCGTGACGGCGGCCACAGCCGGGAAGCGTTCGCCGCCCGCCCCGGTTGGGAGAAATTGAGCGACACACGCTCAACTCTCTGGAGGAAACCGAGATGCTGCGCTCCGTGGTTTTCAACCCCACCTCGACCCTGTTCGACACCGTGAGCCGTTCGGCGGCGCCGCTCGACGCCTACCGCGCCGGTGACGTGTTCTTCGTCCACATCGACCTGCCGGGCGTCGACCCGGCGACCATCGACGCCACCGTCGACCGCAAGGTGCTGACGGTCCGCGCCGAGCGCACCCGCACCCTGCCCGAGGGCGCGGAACGCTTCCTGACCGAGCGCCCCTCCGGCACCGTCACCCGGCGGCTGCTCCTGGGCGACAGCCTCGACACGGAGCGGCTCGACGCGGAGTACGACGCCGGCGTGCTGACCCTGCGGATCCCGGTCGCCGAGCGGGCCAAGCCCCGCAAGATCGAGATCGGCCGCCGCGAGCTGGCGAACGCGTAACCCCTCTCCTGGCGGGGGCGTGCTCAGTCGCGCCCCTGCCAGGTGCACACACAGATCTCGTTGCCCTGCGCGTCGGCCAGGATCCAGAAGGCCGGCGCCGCCTTGTCGGACACGAGAGTGCCGCCCGCCGCCAGGGCCGAACGGATGCGCCGTTCGGCCTCGTCGTGCGGCACCGAGATGTCGAAGTGGATCCGGTTGCGCTGCTCGCGCGGCTCGTCCATGTGCTGGAACCAGAACGTCGGCCCCTGACCGGTCGGATCCGCCAGCCCGCCGCCGGGATCCGTCGTGCCGCCCTCGTCGACGTAGCCCAGCACCGCCTTCCAGAACGGCCGGATCGCCGCCGCGTCCATCGTGTCGATCGCGATCTCCAGCAACTGGGTGACCCGCGGCGCACCACCCGAACCGGTCGTGAACCCGGCCGCCGTCAACGCCGCCGTGACCGCCGCGGCGATCTGCGCGTCCCGCGCCGTCACGACGGCCCGCCCGGCGGTCTGCAGCGCCAGTTCGACCCGGTGGGCGCGGAGGTCGACGCTCAGGTGCGCACCCGCGTCCGGCCCCGCCGCCTCGGTGGCGATCGACGCGACGGTGAGCGCGTCGTGGACGTTGCGGACGGACACGACGGTGCGCAGCGTCGTGAGGATCAGGCTCCAGCCGAGATGGTGCACGGCGGCGGACGCCTCGGGACGGCTGAGCGCGGTATCGGGCATGGGGACCAGCAGATCACATCCGGTCAGCCGGCGCCGTCCAGGTACGTTTTCGCGAGGCGCTTCGGGGCCTTCGCGAGCCACGCCTCGACGGTCACTTCCCGCAGCTCGTCGAGGGTGATCACGTCGAGCCGGACGAGCACCGCCGGGAAGCCGTTGAAGTGCGGCGTGGTGAAGAACGTGGCCGGGTCGTCGGCGATCAGCGCCTCCTTGGCGCCGACGTCCGGCACGTGCGCGCAGAGCACCGGCCCGGCCGGGGCCGCGTCGCCGAGCGCGGCGAGGTCGGCGCGGCGCAGCGGGCGTTCCCACACGAAACCCTTGCCGCGGACGGTGAGTACCCGGTTGCCCTCGCGGCTCTCCGTCTCCTCGGTCTCGGGCAGTCCCAGCCCGATCTCCCGGACGTCTTCCCAGCTCGCCATGCTCCGCAGCCTAAGGCGTGTCCTGCCGATCATGGTGTAGCCGAGGCGAGGCCCAGGCGTCGCGTCGCAAGCCGGCGGGGCGCCCGGATACCGGTGTCGTATCCGGGTGGCTCGCCGGCGCCGCGAGGCGGCGTCTGGGTCCGCCGCAGGCCCGCCATGATCGGCAGGACACGCCTTAGTGCGGGAACGCCCGCGCCGGGCGGTGCTCGACCTCGGCGCGGAACGCGGCGATCAGCAGCGCCACCTGGCCCATCCCGTGCGTGCGGGCCAGCCGGTCGAGGTAGAGCGACCGCTTCGCCAGCCCCTCGACGGTGAAGCTGAAGTACACGGCCATGAGCGGGTTGACGAACAGCGTGCTGCCGCTGGTGCGCTCGGTGAAGCGCACGTCGCCGAACCCGCCCGCGACGGCCGCCGCGATCTGGCCGTTGACGATGCTGGGCCGCAGCGGGGTGGCCGCCCGGGCGTCCTCGACCGCCGCCCGGTAGAGGGTCGCCGCCGCGCTGCCGGACGGGATCGACAGCGCGCCCAGGTAGGCGCCGTCGCGGTCGAGCGCGGCGATGTTCTCCAGCACCTGGCTGTGGTTGACGCCGTGGTACGCGTCGATGCCGAAGCCCAGGCAGGTGACCAGTTTCGTGGCCACCTCGTCGAGTCCGGCGACGGCGGCGAGGCTCGTCATGTCCTCCTCGGGCGTGCCGAGCCCGGACTCGTCGCCGCGCATGAGGATGTCGGTGCCGCCGTCGACGAGCACGATCGCGTCGAGGTCGAGCTTCTGCACGAGGTGCCGGTACGCGGCGCGCAGCGGCACCACGCCGACGCGCGGGAACGCGTACACGGTCCCGGCGAGGTCGTTCGCGTGCAGCCAGCGGGCCAGCGTGCGCTCGGGGAAGTAGTCGGCGGGGCCGGGTGTGTCGGGCTCGACGACGGCGACGTTCTCGGCGTCCCAGGCTTCCAGCGGCAGGTGCTCCAGCGGGGTGAACGACAGGTTGGCCAGGTGCACCCGGGTACCGCTGTCCCTGCCGCTGTCGTCGCTGAGCGCGAACGCCAGCGGCAGGCCCGCGTACACGTCGAACCCGCCGCCGGCGCCGGCGATCAGGACGTTGCGCGCGCCGGCGAGGGCGGCGAACAGTGGCGGCGTGTCGAGCCTCGGGATCTGCACGCCGCCACGATAGCCAGCCGGGTCAGGCGCACACGCTCCCGTTGAGCGTGAACGCCGCCGGTCTCGGGTTGGTGCCGGTGTGGGAGGCGTTGAAGCCGAAGGTGACCGTCGCACCCGGTGCGAGGCCCGGGTTCCAGGACTCGCCCGCCGCCGTCACCGCCGTGCCGGACTGGGTGACCCGCGCCGACCAGGCCTGGGTGACCTTCTGGCCGGCGGTGTAGGACCAGGTGAGGGCCCACGGGTTCACGGCGGCGGTGCCGGTGTTGGTCAGCGACACGTTCGCGGTGAAGCCGTTGTTCCAGTCGTTCGTCGTGTAGGTCACCTTGCACGACGACGGCACCGGATCCGGGTCCGGGTCGGGATCCGGATCGGGGTCGGTGCCGCTGTACGTGAGGCCGTGGCCGTAGGCGTACAGCGGCGCCTTGCCGTCGCCGTCGTTGATCGGCTGCTGCGACGCCGACTGCATCCACGTCATCGGCAGCTTCCCGGTCGGCGCGTGGTCGCCGAAGAGCACGTCGGCGACCCCCGCCCCCTCGCTGCCGGGCAGCCACGCGGCGAGGAGGGCGTTCCAGTTGCCGACCTGCGCCGCGATGTCCAACGGGCGGCCCGACACCAGCACCACGACGACCGGCACGCCCGCCGCCCGCAGTCTGTCCAGGGTGGACAGATCGGTGCTGTCGAGGCCCATCACGCCGGTGCGGTCGCCCTGGCCCTCCGCGTACGGCGTCTCGCCGACGACCGCGATCGCCGCCCGGTAGGACGAGTCGATGCCGGTGCCGTCCCGGCTGTACGTGACCGTCGTGCCGGAGCCGACGGCGTCGCGGATCCCCTGCAGGACCGTCGTGCCCGGGACCGTGTTTCCGCTGGAACCCTGCCAGCTGAGCGTCCAGCCGCCGGCCTGGTTGCCGATGTTGTCCGCGCTCTTGCCGGCGACGAAGAGCTTTCCGCCGCTCTTCGCCAGCGGCAGCACGTTGTTCGCGTTCTTCAGCAGCACCTGCGACTTGCGAACGGCCTCCCGGGCGAGTGCGCGGTGCGCGGCGCTGCCGACGGTGGAGGCGTACGAGCGGTCCGCGTACGGCTGCTCGAAGAGGCCGTACTCGAACTTCTTCGTGAGGATGCGCCGGTTGGCGTCGTCCACTCTGGACAGTGGGATCTGACCGGCCTGCACCGCGCTCTTGAGGCGGGTGAGGAAGAGCTGCCAGTCGTTCGGCACCATGATCATGTCGAGGCCGGCGTTCACCGCCGTCGCGATCTCGGCCTGGGTGAAGCCGGGCTGTCCGTCGATCTGGTCGATCCCGGCCCAGTCCGAGACGGTGAACCCGGTGAAGCCGAGCTCACCCTTCAGGACATCGGTGATGAGATATCGATGGCCGTGCAGCTTCTGGCCGTTCCACGAGGAGAACGAGATCATCACGGAACCCACGCCGCGCTGCACCGCGGCCCGGAACGGCGGTAGGTGGATCGCCCTGAGGTCGGCCTCGGAGAGCTGCGTGTTGCCCTGATCGACGCCGCCCGTGGTGCCGCCGTCGCCGACGTAGTGCTTGGCGGTGGCGAGGATCCGCGCCGGGGCGCCCTGCAGGCCGGTGATGACGCTCGTCAGCTCCGACACCAGCGCCGGGTTCTCGGAGAACGACTCGTACGTGCGGCCCCAGCGGTCGTTGCGCGCGACGCAGACGCACGGCGCGAACGTCCAGTCCTGCCCGGAGCCGCGCACCTCCTCGGCCGTGGCGACGCCGATGCGCTGCACCAGATCGGGGTCGCGGGTGGCGCCGAGGCCGATGTTGTGCGGGAAGATCGTGGCGCCGTAGACGTTGTTGTTGCCGTGCACCGCGTCGATGCCGTAGATCATCGGGATCTGCAGCGGGGTCGCCATCGCACCGCGTTGGAAGGTGTCGTACATGTCGGCCCAGCCGGTCGGGTTGTTCGGCGACGGCGCGGAGCCACCGCCGGAGAGCACGGATCCGATGCGGTACTGGGTGATCTGCGCGGCGGAGACGAGCGCGCGTTCGGGCTGCGTCATCTGGCCGAGCTTCTCGTCCAGGCTCATCCGGGCCAGCAGATCCGTCACCCGGTCGGCGACCGGCAGGGACGGGTCCTGGTAGGGGAGTGCGGCGGCGGTCGCGGGCCGCGCGGCCGTGACGAGTCCACACAGGACGATCGCCGTCGTGGCCAGTGTCCAGGCCCGCCGCACGGTTGTCGCCCGCTTCATGCGGTCACCGCGCAGGTGTTGCCGTTCAGGGTGAACGCGGTGGGCCGGGGATTGCTGCCGGTGTGGGTGCCGTTGAAGCCGAAGCTGGTCGAGGCGCCCGGGGCGATCGTGCCGTTGTAGGACTCGTTGGTCGCGGTCACCTGAGCGGCCGGCTGGCTCACCTTGGCGCCCCACGCCTGCGTGACCTTCTGCCCGTTGGCGAACGTCCAGACCAGCGTCCAACCGTTCACTGTGGACGATCCGGTGTTCGTGACCGTGACGGTGCCGGTGAAGCCGGTGTTCCAGTCGTTGGTGGAGTACCCGATCCGGCAGCCCGTCGCCGGACCACCGCTCGGTGACGGCGACGCCGATGACGGTGCCGGTGATGTGGGCGCCGGTGATGAGGGTGCCGGCGAAGACGGGGCCGGTGACGACGGCCGCGGTGACGACGGGGCGGGGGAGGACGGCTGCGGGCTGGTGTTGCCCGGCTCGTCGCCCCAGACCTTCGCGCCGGCCTCGTAGAGCGTCACGCCCGGGTTCGGTCCGGCCGTGGCCTGGTACGACGGGTCGTTCGCCGGGTTCCACGTGCCGCCCTCGGCCACGCCGATCTTCAGCTGCACCTCCATCCGGTGCGCGCTCTGGCCGGCCGGCGCGATCGTGTAGCCGGCGCAGTTCACCTCGACGTACCAGAGGTCGCCGGAGGCCTGCTTCGCCGACGTCGGGCCCGGGCAGCCCTGCGTGTACGGCGAACTCACCTGCAGCGCGGCATCGCCGTCGCGCCGGAACCAGTACCGGAACGTGGCGTTCTTGAGCGCCCGGGCCGGGAACGCGGACTTGTTGTAGACGACCACCTTCACGCCGGTCGAGCGGGTCTCGTTCTGCTGCACCGTGGTCTCCACCGACATCTCGGCGATGTCCGGGGACTCGGCCTGCGGGAAGTTCGCCAGCGGCGCGCCGCCGTACTCGCCGTGCAGCAGCGCCGCCGCCGAGGTGAAGCCGGCGTTGTAGTCCGTGGCGACCTCGTTCATGACGTAGTCGCCGCGGCTGTCGGAGTAGGCGTCGTTCGGGGCGGAGGGGCCGCCGACGAGCGCGCCGTACAGCACGTGGCGGGTCTCGACGGGCACCTGCTGGCTGTCCCACCAGGAGCCGTGCGCGGTGCGGTGGTGCGGGTTCTTCGGCGAGTTGGTGCCGAACCCGATGACGTAGCTGGAGTTGCGCGGGTTCGCGCCGAGGGCGTAGTCGATCTGGCGGGCCGCGAAGTCGTGGTAGCGGGTGACCCGTGCGCTCTCGCTGATGTGTCTACTGTGGACGAGTGCCACGAACGCCGTGTTGGCCGCGTAGCGCAGCGCGCCCCAGGAGTCCACGACCACCATGCCGCCGGGCGACGTGCGCACCTTCTCCCCGTTGACGCCGACGGTGAACCAGTCGAGCCAGCGGTTCGCGTCGTCGAGGTACTTCTGCCTGCCGGTCAGCTGCGCCAGCAGCACGTAGTTGCCGAACTGCTTGTTGTCCCAGCTGAGCGTCCAGCGGTACTTCTTGACGGTGCTCTGGTCCTCGTTGCCCTGGGCGTCGTAGCCGTTCTCCGCCTTGGCGAGGTACGCGCTGTCGCCGGTGGCCCGGTAGAGCCAGACGGCGCCCCAGACCAGTTCGTCGGCGTAGCCGCTCCACGACTTGTAGAACGCCTGCACGTCGGTGATGCACTCGTGGTACATCTTGCGCACCGTGTCGGCGAAGGCGTACAGCTGCTTCGCGTGCGTCAGCAGCGTGTCGGCGTACGTCGGATCGGTGGGCCGGAAGACGATGCTGCTGGCCGCCATCGCCGCCGCGGTCTCGGCCGCCAGTTCGGAGCCGCCGCAGCTCGCGTCGATCTTGTACGCCGGCCGCGCCATCGGGAGCACCTCGGCGGGGCCCCACCACTTGTGGTCGTCGTCGCCCTTGCCGACCTGTCCATAGAGGACGTTCGCCGACGGGTGCGCCTTGATGAAGTAGTCGTTGGGCACGCGCAGGTTGTTGAGCAGGTGGGTGAGCTGGCCCGCGCTGCTGTACGCGGCCCGGTTCTCCACCGCGCCCCACGCCAGCATCGTGGTGCTGAACGCCATCGGCAGCCCGAACTTCACGTGGTCGCCGGCGTCGAACCAGCCGCCGGTCAGGTCCAGCCCGACGTCCGAACCGTCGGTCATGGCGGAGTCGCCGCGCCAGCTCACCCGGTTCCATGAAGGCTTCTTGCCGGAGACCTGGGCCTCGTAGAAGAACAGCGACTTCTGCAGCGCCTCGCCGTAGTTGTAGGCGGGGGCGGCGGCGGCCGACGGTGGCCTGGCCGCGACGAGTGCGGCGCCCATGAGCAGGGCGATCACGCCGATTCGCAGGACTTTGGCACGTGCTGACATGGCGACTCCGGGGGTGGTGGAAGGGGCGGACTTCCAGTGGCGCGCATCGTCACATGGGAGCGCTTCCATATCAATCACCAAAGATCTCTAATGCGGGAACCGCAGGTCAGGTGGGGTGGCCGAATGAAAACCTTTGCTCCGGCTTGAGATCACCTGTGGATGGAACCTTTGCTTCAGCACCCTCCGTACAGGAGGGGGAATCACGCATACCGGCTTCGGGAAGGCAGACATGAGCAGGTTTCGGCACGGGCGCTCCGGCATCCAACTTTCCCGCCGGCAGGCGATCACCGCGGCCACGATCGGCGTCGGCCTGACCGCCGGCACCGCCGTCGGCGTCGCGAGCGCCTTCGACACGCCGCTGCGTAACCCGGGTGGCGGCGACGACGCCGAGCAGGTCGTGGTGCGGGTGCGCAACGCCGCCGCCGGCACCATCGAGATCTTCGCCGGCGCGCAGCGCATCGAGGTGCGCGACAAGGATCTGGCAAACCGGCTCCTCAAAGCCGCCCGCAAGCGCTGACCCGTTCCCTAGGAGCCCGCATGTCCTCGCACCGCGAAGCACCAGAGATCTCCAAGGATCCGGTCGCCGACAGCACCGACCTGTACGCGTTCGTCACCCCGGGCAAGTCCGACACGGTCACGCTCATCGCCAACTACCTGCCGATGCAGCTGCCCTCCGGCGGCCCGAACTTCTACGAGTTCGGCGACGACGTCCAGTACGACATCAACGTCGACAACAACGGCGACGGCCGTCCCGAGGTGACCTTCCGCTTCAGGTTCCGCACGGAGATCCGTAACGACAAGACGTTCCTCTACAACACGGGACCGATCGAGTCGCTCGACAGCGAGAACTGGAACCGTCGCCAGTTCTACTCGGTGTCCCTTGTGGACGGTCACGGGCGCGAGAAGAAGCTCGCCGACAACGTGCCCTGCCCGCCGGTGAACATCGGCCCGGCCTCCACCCCGAACTACGCGGATCTCGCCAAGCAGGCCGTGCGCAAGCTCGGCGACAGCTCGCTGGTCTTCGCGGGGCAGCGCGCCGACCCGTTCTTCGTCGACCTCGGCTCCATCTTCGATCTCGGCATCCTGCGGCCGTTCCAGAACGCGCACCTGGTCGGGGCGAAGCTGTTCAAGCAGGCCGGCGACGGGGTCAACTCGCTCAGCGGCTTCAACGTGCTGACCATCGCCCTGCAGGTGCCGGTCTCCGCGCTGCGGGCGCAGAACCGCGCGTACCGTTCCGACGAGGCCGGCGCGACGATCGGCGTGTGGACCGCGGCCAGCCGGCGGCAGGTGCGCATCCTCGGCGAGGCCGGCGGCAAGGACGCCGACGCGGGGCCGTTCGTGCAGGTGTCCCGGCTGGGAAACCCGCTGTTCAACGAGGTCGTCGTGCCGATGGCGCAGAAGGACCTGTGGAACACGCTGCCGCCGTCGGAGGACAAGCGCTTCGTGGGCTTCGTCGAGACACCGGAACTGGCCGGGCTGCTGCCCGTGCTGTACCCGGGCGTCTTCCCGAAGCTGGACGCCGCCAACAAGAAGAAGACGAAGCGCGCCGACCTGGTGGCGATCCTGCTGACCGGCATCCCGGCCGGCATCATCGACGGCTTCCAGAACAACACCGGCGCCACCCAGGCCGACATGCTGCGGCTCAACACGGCCATCCCGCCGGCCGAGAAACCCAACGCGCTCGGCGTGGTGGCCGGCGACCTCGCCGGCTTCCCGAACGGCCGCCGTCCCGAGGACGACGTGGTGACCGTGGAGATCCGCGCCATCGCCGGGTTGACGCTGCCGTTGGTGGACAAGACGTTCACGCCGGACGCGGCCGCCTCGGCGGTCACCGACGGGCTCACCGCGGCCGACGTGAAGGCCGGGTTCCTCAAGTCGTTCCCGTTCCTCGGCACGCCGCTGGACGGCTTCAACAACCCGAAGGAGTAGTACATGGGGCACTCTCACCACACGCTCGCTCCGTCGGGGACCGCCAGCGTCGTGCTCGACATCGGCGAGGACATCGGCGCGCTCGCCATCTACACCGGCTCCGAACAGGAGGGGAACGAGATCGAGGTGAGCCGCGTCGACCCGGGCGGCGCACCCGACCCGGTGGCGGTGCGGACACACGCGGCGGTGCGCTTCCGTGCCGTTCGACCGGAACCGCTCTACGGGGCTCTCATCCCGGACCTGCCCGCGGGCCGGTACGTGGTCTGGGACGGCGAGACGCCACTGTCCATCGTGGACGTGACCGGCGGGCGGGTGGCCGAGTTCGGCTGGCCGGAGCCCGCGTAGCACCCGTTCCGTCCCGTTGCTCTGTTCCATCCTGTTCCAGGCATCGACAGGATTTCGGGTCGTGGCAGGGGCGCCCTACAGTGCCCCGCCATGGATCCCTTTCTCCGCTTGGCCGTCGTCGAGGCCAACTGGCCGGAGCGCGCCGAGGACTTCGTCGGGTTGACCCTGGCGGAGCAGGCCGCGCTCTTCGCGGAACTGCTCGACTCCGATCTGCCCGAGGACGAGCCGGTCTGGGAGGCGTACTGGGGGATCCGGTCGAACCTGAAGGACGCCGTCCCGGAGGGCGTCGCGGACGACCGGATCCGATCCCTGGCCGGGGTCGAGGCGTTTCCCGAGCTCTCCACGCTGTACCTGGAGGACTCCTACGTCGCCGACCTGCGGCCGCTGTCCGAGCTGCCGCTGCTGACGAAGGTGTACCTGGACGGGCCGCCGGACGTCGACCTGACGCCGCTGCTCGGCTGCCCCAACCTCAAGCGCGTGCACTTCGAACAGTCCGTCACGGCGGGCGCCGAGATCCTGCGAACCCTGGCCGGGCGCGGGGTGCAGGTCGACGACCTGGTGCCGTACAGCGACGGGAAGCCGTTCGGCTGCGCGAACCTGCGCCTCGCCGTGCTGGACACCCTGCAGAAGGTGGTGAAGCTGCCGTCCACGTATCCGTTCGACCCGTACCGGTACGACCGCGACAACCTGTACCGGGTGCTCGCCGTCGAGATCACCCAGGAACAGCTCGACACGATCGAGGCCCTGCACTGGTTGGGCGGCGGCCACACCACCGCGCACCTGGTGTGGGAGCAGTGGGACGGCGAGTCGGACGAGTTCCACATCACGTCGCTGGCCGGCATCGAGTTGCTGCGCAATCTCCGTGCGCTGCGGGTGTCGCCGCTCTCCGCCATCCCCGCCGAGCAGGTCGCCGCCCTCCGGGCGCGTGGCGTGTCGGTGGCGGAGTGGGGCGTTCCGGTGGTGGGCTGAGCCGATGGACCCCGTGCTGCACCTGGCCCTGCTGTCGGGCGGCTACCTGCGCGACGAGCCGACCACCCGCGCCGAGGCGCTCGACCTGCCCGTCCCGGAACGCGTCCGCACGGCGTGGTGGACCGACCGGGCGACCCTGCGCGGACTCGCGGGGCAGGACGACCGGGTCCGCTCCCTCGAAGGCATCGCGGCGTTCCCCGGCCTGAGCACGCTGTACCTGGCGGACTCCGACGTGGCCGACCTGACGCCGCTGGCCGGGCTGCCGAGGCTCGAGCTGCTGTACCTGAACGGCCCGCCGGACGTCGACCTGACGCCGCTGCTCGACTGCCCCGAACTCAAGCGCGTGCACTTCACCCAGTCGCTCTTCCGTAACCCCACGCACGACGTGCTGAGGACCCTGGTGGCACGCGGTGTGCAGGTCGACAGCCTGATACCCGGTGCGTCGGAGGCCCTGGAGCCGTTCGAGTGCGACAATCTCAAGCTCGCCGTCATCGACGCCCTCGAGTCGCAGGTGGAACTGCCGACGACGTACTTCTTCGACGAGTACTCCTACGACGACGACAACCTCGACGCGGTGCTCGCCACGCCCGTCACGCGGGAGCAGCTCGACACCATCGAGGTGCTCTCCTGGCTCGGCGGCGGGCACACCACCACGCATCTCGTGTGGGCACAGTTCGACGGGGAGTCGGACGAGTTCGAGATCGAGTCGCTGGTCGGCATCGAGGCGCTGCGCAACCTGAAGGCCCTGCGGACCTCGGTCGAGCTCGTCCCGGCGGAACAGGTGGAGGCCCTGAAGGCCCGCGGCGTGTCGGTCGACGAGTGGGGCGAACCGGTCGACGGCGAGGAGGAGTAAGAGGAGGGGACTAAACCGTTGGTGCGAACGGTTTCCCGCGTGCCACGGTCGACCCGTGCTCAGGCCGATCCATGCGACGTTCGACGCCACCACGATCGTGGTCTACCAGGCGTATCCGCCGGCGATCGCCGACGCCGCGCTGGCCGCCGGGCGGTTCGTGGCGCCGTTCTCGTTCGGGCGGATGACGTGGATCAAGCCGTCGCTGCTGTGGCTCGCGCACCGCAGCAACTGGGCCCGCAAGCCGGGGCAGGAACGGGTGCTCGCCGTGCGCATGGCGCGGGCCGCGTGGGACGGCGCACTGGGCCGCGCGGTGCCGACCGCTCCGGAGGCGGGTGACGCGGCCTGGGCGCGGGAGTTCGCGCGGGCCGAGGTCCACGTGCAGTGGGATCCCGAGCGTTCCCTGCGGGGCGAGGCGTTGAACCACTACAGCGTGCAGGTGGGGATCGGCCGCACCCTCGTGCGCGACTACGCGGAGCACTGGGTCGTGGGGCTCACCGACGTCACGCCCGCGGTGCGCCGGATCGCCGAGCTGGTGCACGGGGGCCGTTCGGCGCAGGCGCGGCGGCTGTTGCCGGCGACCCGGCCGTACCCGCTGGGTCCGGCGCTCGTCCGCCGGATCGGGGCCGACTGCTGAACGGGGCTTCCCCAGGCCGTTCAATTGATAGATGATCGGCGATATGACGCGGATGCGGCGGACGGCCGCCGGACTGGCCCTCGCCCTCGCCGCCTCCGTCGTGGTCGTCGCCGCGACGGGCGGTCCGGCATCGGCGGCCGATTGGTACAACAGCATCGAGGGAACGTCGCCGGCGACCCGCACGTGGATGACGCGGGTCGCCGACGGCACGAGCCTCGCCGCCCTGTCGGTCCCCGGCACGCACGACACCCTCGCGCTGTGCGGACTGTCCACCTCGGACGGCGGCTGCGAGGCCGTCTCCAGCGGCATCACGCAGACCCAGGAACGCAAGGGCTTCAGCGGCGGCGCGCTGGGCGTGCAGCTGAACAACGGCATCCGGTCGATCGACATCCGGGTGCGCGTCGACCGGGGCGCGGCCGGGCTGACGTTCACCATCCACCACGGCGTCTACTACCAGCGGGCGAACTTCACCGACGTGCTGACCCGGCTGCGCGACTGGCTCGCCGCCAACCCCCGCGAGACGGTTCTGCTGAACCTGAAGGCGGAATGCGTGGGCGCCGGGGCCGGCGACTGCTACGACGCCGAGGGCTACGCCACCGACGAGTGGCGCCGGCGCGTCTTCGAGTCCTATTTGGACGGTCGCGCGTACACCGGCGACGGCGACGCGTACCGGCCGGCGACGGCGTTCCGGGACCTGTTCTGGGCGCCGGCGGTGAGCGGGACCCGCGCGGCGGTGCCGACCCTGGGGGAGGTGCGCGGCAAGGTGGTGCTGGTCGCCTTCCGTGGTGTGCGCGGCGGCCCGTACGACGGATACGGCCTGCGTGAGTTGGCCGGGAACATGGGCGAGTACGTGCAGGACGACTACCAGGTGCCGACCACGGCGGCGATCGCCGGCAAGTGGGAGAAGGCGCGCACCCACCTGCGCCGCACGAACGGCGTCTGGGACAGCACCCGCGCCGGCGAACGCGAGTACGGCCACAAGCCCGGCGACCTGTACGTCAACTACACCAGCGGCGCCGGCGCGGGCGCCTTCCCGTACACCGTCGCCGGCGGCGGCCTCTTCGTCACCGGCGTCAACCAGTTCCTGTACCAGTGCCTGCGCAACACCGATGGCCGCTGCCCCGAGTTCTACGCCGGCCGCCCCTCGAACTTCGGCGGCGAGGCGTCGATGCGGCGCACCGGCGTCGTGATGATGGACTTCCCGGGCGGCCGGCTCATCGACGAGATCGTCGCCCGCAACTTCGATTAGCCGCGCGGCACCGGTCAGGGCCGCCGGTGGTAGACGTGCCGGAGGTCGTCCGGTACGTGGCGTCGCCCATGGTCGTATGGAGGGTGTGAGTGCCGCTGTATCCGCTTCCCGCGTGGTGCTCGGCGACTCACAGCCCGTCGGATCGACCAGCGGCGGTCGGCGCGGGCGCGACCGCGGTCAGCAGGATCCGTTGCCGTAGGTCGAAAACCTTCAGTGCCCGGCGCGCCTCAGCACACATCTCCCGAAGGGCGGGGTCGTCGGCGCCCTCCACCGTCAGTGCCGCCGACCACATCGCCCGTTCGCCGATGCGCCAGGACGGCCGGTCTGTCACCTCCACCCGCTCAAAGCCGGCGCTCCGGAACGCGGCGGCGAGTTCGCGGTGGCGGACCCGCCGGCGCAGGTGTTCGTCGGAGGCATCGACAAGTCGCCAGCCGGTCACGGCAACACGGCCACCCGGCTTGAGCACCCGGTGACACTCACGGAGCGCCCCGTCGAGCGGTTCGGCGAATTGGATGGAGTCGAGGCAGATCAGGGCGTCGACCGAGGACGCGGCGACACCGGTGTCGGCCAGATCGTTGACCAGGAACTCGCAACGGTCGGCAAGTCCGGCCGCGTCCGCGTCCCGCCGGGCGTGTTCGACCGCGACCCGCGAGAAGTCGACGCCGACGAGACGCGCACCGGTCCGACGGATGATCTCCAATCCGTATCCGCCGCGCCCGCACGCCAGGTCGAGCAGCGTATGGCCGGGCTGGAGCCCGAGCGTACCGACCACCTCGCCGAGCGCGTCCCAGCCTACGAGCCCGGTCGACCGGAAGGTCGGCGGCAGCGCCAGCGCGCGCTGGACGATCGCGTCTCGCGAGGAGGACCGGATCACGTCTGAGTACCAGCGGTCGTAGTAGTCGGAGTCGAGCGTGGTCATGTCGGCATGCTCTCATCGAGCGGGGTGCGTGACCAATCCGAACGGTTCATCGCCATCGCGGCGGATCTCGGCGAAGATGAGGCCGGCTCTCGAGCGGTAGTCGGCACTCCTCCGCGGTTCGTCCATCCGCGCGCAGATGTCGGCCCGCACCTCGAACGCGCGGGCGAGGTCCAGCCGGTAGCCGCTCGCCGCCGCCGTTTCCTGGGCCGCGGCGGCGTACCGGAGTGCCGGCACGGTGTCTCCGAGAGCGAGCTGCGCCTTGGCCGACTCGAGGTGTGCCTGCCCACGCACCCGCGGCCGCGGATCGCTGCACGCGTCCCTGGCGAGGTCCAGCGCCACCGCGGGCGAACCGCCCAGGCGCTCGCAGGCGGCCAGGCCGAGCATCGCGAAGGGGAACCAGAAGCGAACCGTCTTCGCCCGTTCCTCGTGGGCCACCGAGAAACAGGCCGTCGCGGTGTCGACGTCGTCCACGGCGAGAGCCGACAGCCCGAGCGTGATGCGGGCACCCATGGCGTTCCAGTAGGCGTCCAGCTTCTCGGCCAGCGCGAGCGCCTCGGCGGCACGTTCGCGCGCCTGCCGGGGGCGTCCGAACTCGAGGTCGACCTCGGCGAGATTGCGCAATGTCTGCGCCTCCACGGTGGGATATCCGACCGCGCGGGAGGTGTCGAGAGCGTGCGTGAAGCGCGCAGCGGCGGCGTCGAGCGCCCCACGGTAGAGGTCGTTCAAGGCGATGGCGGACTCCGCCCGCGAATGGATGTGGCCGAGCCCCAGTTCGTCGGCGATCCGGCAGGCCGACGTGAGGCAGGCGACCGCCTCCTCGGCCTCGCCCGTCAGCATCAGCGACGTTCCCAGATTGGTCAGGGTTTCGGCCTCGACCGTACGGTCCCCGGCGGTGCGGCAGGCGACCAGCGCGGGCCTGAGGTATTCGTTGGCCTTGGCATAGTTGAGCAGCGAACCGGCGACGCCGCTCAGGCCGTTACGCACCATGGCCGCACCGACCGGATCGGCGATGCGCTCGTAGAGGTCCTTGGCGTAGAGCCAGAGCGCCTCCGCCCGGTCGTAGCGTGCCTGAAGGTAGAAGAGCTTGCCGAGTGAGCGGCACATCGCCGCCTCGGCCGCCTGATCGCCGTGCCGCACCGCCGCGTCCCGGGCGACCGAAGAGATGGTGTGCCAGGTGTTGTCGAGCCGTTGCCGGTCGACGTACCCGAGCACGGCGTCCGCCAACAGCCACACCGGCAGTCCGTCGGTGTGCGGCGCGTCGCTGCGGATCATCGCCTCGATGTTCGCTATCTCGACCTCGAACCAGCGGGCGGCGAGGGGCTTCTCGTGCACGGGTGGCATCAGCACGGTGGCGGACGACGCGGGCGCGGCGAGCCTCGGCAGGTCCGGGTTGAGCAGGCGGGTACACCGGTCGGCGGTCCGGAGGTAGTAGTCGAACAGCCTGCGAAGCGCCGCCGACGTCTCCCGCCCGTCGTACTCCAGACTCTTCGCGTGCGCGTACTCCTTGACCAGATCGTGGAAGTAGTAGCGATCAGCCCGTCGTTGAACGACGTTCGCGGTCGCGAGCCGTTCCAGCATCCGGCCGGCGACGGCGAGCGGCACGTCGGCGATGTTCGCGGCGGCCCACCGGTCGAAGCTCGGGCCCGGGATCAGGCTGATCAGGCGGAAGAGCCGCGCTACCTCCGGCTTGAGCGTCTGGTAGGAGAGGTCGAACGCGGCATCGACCATGGCGTCGTCGTCGCCGTCGATCGCCAGTGCCGACACCCGTCCCTCGGAGCGGATCTCCGCCACGTACGAGGTGACCGACTGCCCCGGCCGGCCGGCGAGCAGGGCGGCACCGATCCGCAGCGCCAACGGTAGGTTGCCGCACAGCGCCGCAAACTCCAGGGACGCCTCGGGTTCCCGGGCGACGCGATCGCCGAGGATGGTGGCCAGCAGGTCGGTCGCCTCGCCGTCGGAGATCACGTCCACCGGGACCGGGCGGAGCCCGTTGACCGCGGCCAGCCCGCTGAGCGTGTCCCGGCTCGTCACCAGCACCGCGGAGCCGGGTCGGCCGGGGAGCATGGGGCGGACCTGGTCCGCGGAGGCGACGTTGTCCAGAATGATCAGCACCCGCCGCCCGTTCAGCAGGCGACGCCACAGGGCGCTCTGCTCGTCGATGTCGGCCGGCATGTTCTCGGACGCCACCCCCATGGTCCGCAGCGAACGTGTCAGTGCGGCCTCCGCGGACATGGCCTGACCCCGGGAGTAGCCGCGCATGTTGAGGTAGAGGTGCCCGTCCGGGAAGTTCGCGAGCATGCGGTGGGCCACGTGGATCGCGAGCGCGGTCTTGCCCACGCCCGGCAGCCCGGAGATGATGACGCCCGGGACGGTCGACGCGTCGGACCCGGTGGGGGCGAGCAGCGACCGGATGCTGTCGATGAGCGCCGTACGCCCGACGAAGGTCGGCATGTCACCGGGGATCTCGAACGGCGCGGCCCGGGCCGGGGTCCCGGCGTCGGACAGCACGGTCGCGGTGTCCCTCGCGGCGGGCGGGCCGAGGTCCGCGTGTCGGCGCAGGATGTGCTGATGGAGTTGCTGGACCGCGTCACACGGGTCGATCGCCAGTTCGTCCCGGAGGATTGTGGACAGTTCGTGGAAGGCGCCGAGGGCCTCCGCCTGCCGGTCGGAGCGGTACAGCGCCAGCATCAGCCGGCTCCACAGCCCTTCCCGGAGCGGATGCGCCGTCGTGAGTTCCCGGAGCTGGGTGATGAGCGCGCGGTGCCGACCAAGTTCGAGTGCGACGTCGATGTGACGTTCGATCGCCTGCAGTCGTTCCTCGACGAGTCGCGGGACGATCTCGCGCTGGAGCCTCAGCGACGGCACGTCCGTCAGCGGCTGTCCCCGCCACAGTTTCAGGGCGGAACTCAGCAGGTCCTCCTCGGCCGGCTTGTCTCCCGCAGCTCCGGCCGTCTGTGCCCGCGCGACCAGTGTGCGGAAGCGGTTCAGGTCGAGGGCATCCTCGGGTATCGCGATCAGGTACCCGGGCGATACGGTACGGATCACCTCACCGGTGTCGCTCAGGGAGTGCCGCAACCGCATCAGGTAGTTCTGTAGCGCATTGCGCGCCTGGCGCGGCGGTGAACCGTCCCACACGCTCTCCACGAGGTCGTCGGTCGCGATGACCCTGTTGTGCTGCAGGAGAAGGTGGGACAACAGGATGCGGTGTTTCGCCGCGGCGAGCGTGACCTCTGATCCAGCGGTCGTGACGGTCAGCGGTCCGAGGATGCCGAACGTCAGCATGGGGCTGGCGACCCGCTGTGAGCAGCGGCCTCGGGATCCGTCGCAGGTGCGCTGTCGCCCTGCTGGTACCCACCGCGTCCGTGCATCGGTTCGAGGCTAGCAGGCACCCGGGGCGGCGGGCGTCGCCTTGATGACAGCCCGCCGCGACATGATCCAATGCGGAGAGTGGCCTATAGTGCCCGAAGTGTCAGCGTGAAGAGCATGGATGGAGTTTGTCGCCGATGGCGTTCGAGGTGCGTGGTGTTGTCCTGCCGGAGCGGGAGCAACGGACTCTCTGGATAGTCGACGGCCTCGTGCGCCTGGAACCGGTGGCCGGAGCCGAGGTTGTCGTCGACGGTGGATGGCTGGTGCCCGGCCTCGTCGACGTCCACACCCATCCCGGGACCGAGAAGCCGGGTGACCGCCTGGACGACGGGATGCTGCGTCGACACCTCGCGGAGCACCGCGACGCCGGGGTGCTGCTCGTCCGGACGCCCGGGACCGCGGCACGGATCCCGGCGTGGGTGGACGAGGACGAGGACATGCCCCGTGTGCGGTCGGCCGGTCCGTGGTTGGCCACTCCCGGCCGGTTCTTCGCCGATTACGGCAGGCATGTCCGAGAGGAGGAACTCGTCGCCGCCGCGGTGGAGGAGGCGCAGGCGTCCTCGGGATGGTGCAAGGTGGTGGGCGACTGGAAGCCGGACGATCCACCGGTGCCGCTGGAACTGCTCACCGCGGTCACCTCCGCCGTGCATGCCGTCGGAGGGCGGGTGTCGGTGCACTGCCAGACCGCCGAGGGTGGGCGCAACGCGGTGCTGGCCGGTGTCGACAGCATCGAGCACGGGATGCATCTCGACCCGGACCTGCTGCACCGGATGGCGGACCAGGGTACGGCGCTCGTCCCCACGGTGACGGTTTTCGGGAGCAAGGCCGATTGGATGCGTGCGCAGGAGCGCAACCCGTTCAGGGACTGGTGGTTGCGGGGCTGGGACGCGATGCTGCCCATGGTCGGGGCGGCGCACGAGGCGGGGGTGACGGTGCTTGCCGGCACGGACAGCATGCCGTTCGGCAACGTGGCCGACGAAGTTGCCTGGCTGGCGCGCGCGGGCCTGCCCAACGAGCATGCCCTCGCGGCCGCGTCGTGGTCGGCGAGGTCCTGGTTGGGGCTGCCCGGACTGGTCGACGGCGCACTGGCGGACCTGGTCGCCTATGCCGACGATCCGACCAGGGACACGGCCGTCCTGAAGGAACCCGCCCGTGTCATTCTGCGCGGTCGCATAGTGCGCTGAACGGCCGGTCCGTTCGTTGACCGCATCGGTCTTCGTTGATACGGTTCGGCCCGATCATCGTCGGGTCGTATCGAGAGGACAGGGCATGGAACAGCTGAAGGCACAGCTCGACGAAATTCGGGAAAGCGTCGACCTTGCCGACGTTTTTGACGAGATCTCGGCGAAGACGTCGTGCTGCACCGACATGTCCGGCGCTCCGTCGGAGTGACTTTGCCGCGCCGGTCTCGGTCGGCGTAGCACCACGGAGAGGCTCCCGTCGGATTTCCGGGGGCCTCTCCGTCGCGAATTTGATTCGCCCAAGGAAGACCTTCGTTTCCATCGACGGAAGACATCGGTATCTTGACGGTTCACGTTTTTGTGGGCCCCACCCTGCGCTCCCGCTCGGTGTCGGGCATCGATCCCGACTTCCGGATCCATCCGCCGGTCCTGCACGGTGACCTGCTGCGGATCGATGCCGGGCCGGACGACGTCGTCGTGCTGATAGACGGTGGCTATCATCACGCGGCATCGGTCCGGCACAAAGAAATTCTGAGTGTGATCGATGCCGGGGCCGTGGTCGTCGGATGTTCCAGCATGGGTGCATTGCGCGCCGCGGAGCTGGCGACATTCGGCATGATCGGCAATGGTGCCGTCTTCGAGGCGTTCCGTTCGGGTCGTGTGGAAGCCGACGACGAGGTGGCGCTGGCGCACGGTGAACCTCCCGACTACCGCCGGTTCAGCGAGCCGCTCATCAACATGCGGATCGCGGTTGAAGCGGCCCGGCGAATCGGCGCGGTTTCCGAAACGGAGGCCGCCGCGATAGTCGACCGAGCGCGTTCCATGCACTATTCGATGCGTTCCTGGAAGCGGCTCGAAGTGGAGTTCGCCGACGCGGGACACCTGTCGGCAGCCGTCCGACGCGTACGGTCGTTCCTCGACACGCATCCGGAACACGCCGACGTCAAAGCCGCTGACGCGGTGGACACACTGACGCGGCTCGACGAGATCGTGGCCGGAGCGACCGACCGGCCGACGGCGTGGACCGGCTCGCCCGAGTGGCGCAACCGCTTTCTCTACGAATGGACGGCCGATGCGGCCGGCGGTGACGTCGACGGCGTGTGGGTACCGCACGGCGCCGTGATCCGGTACCGGCAGGTGTACGACGTGGACTTCCCGCGGCGCTGGCGACGGTTCGTCATGCGGGAAATTCTCTCCACGGAAGGGCTCGACACCGTGACGCTGACCGATCGAGACATCGAACGTCGTGCGCTCGATGTGGCCGGCACCCGCGGCCTGCGGGCAGCGACCCTCACGCCGGAGCAGACCGGCGAATGGCTTCTCGGGGACGCCGAGGCGTCGTTGCCCGCGGCGGAGCGGATCGCCCGGGTGCTGATCCGCTCCTACCGGCCGCCGCGGGGCATCCACGATCTTCTGACCGGTGAGCCGGATCTCGCCGTCGACCCGTACGCACGGGGTTGCGTCGCCGAGTCCTCGGTGGTGAACGCCACTGTGGCCACCTGGGGCGCCGGGCAGGGTGTCGACAACCTGAAGGAGTCGACCCTGCGCGCCCATCTGGCGGCGACCTGGCGCGTGGCCGACCGGTTCGACGCGCTGACCGCCCGAGCCCGTGATCGCGGTCTGTCCTCACTCTCGGCGGCCGTCGAGGCGGTACGGCCCTTCTTTCTCAGGCACCACCTTCAGCTCGCATCGACCGCGGGCGCCGCCGCGGACGGCGCTGAACCGTCGTGACACCTGCCGTCGCGGTGTCGGCCCCGAAGGTCTTCTTCGCCGGCACCCACCGGACCAGAGCGCCGCAGGAGACGTGGGAACGCGTGCTCCCGAAGCTCCCGCGGTTCGGTATCACCCGGGTGGCCGACGTGACCGGCCTCGACACCATCGGCATTCCGGTCGCGATGGCGATCAGGCCGTTGGCGAGGACACTGAGCGTCTCCCAGGGAAAAGGGCAGTCGCTGCTGCTGGCCAAGGTTTCCGCGGCCATGGAGTCCGTCGAACTGTGGCACGCGGAGCATGTCGCGCCGCCGATCGTGTTCGCCCAGGCGAGGGCGTCCGAACTGGACCTGCCGTACCGCATCGACGACCTGGCGAGAACGCCCGGCGCGCTGGTCGGTGACGACACCCCGCTGGACTGGATCATGGGACGCGGTGTGCTGACCGGAAAGCCGGTACCCGTCCCCGCCGTCGTGGTGCGGATGCTCGGTCCGCACGAACGGCGCTGGAACCCGACCGGGTTCGTGCGCAACAGCAACGGACTGGCCTCCGGCAACTCGGTCGCGGAGGCGGCTCTCCACGCGCTGTACGAGACCGTCGAGCGGGACGCGGTGAGTTCGCTGCCGGCGGGCGAGTTCGGCGCCAAGATCGAGACGAGCGGGATCGACGACGGCGGCAGTCGGCACCTCCTCGACCTGATCCGCCGAGCGGACGTGGAGCTGGAGGTCCACCACGTTCCGAGCCGGCTGGGCATACCGTGCTTCGCCGCACGCCTGTGGAGCGCCGACTTTTCCGTCACCAGCATCGGCTTCGGCGCGCACCTCGCGGTCGATGTGGCGTTCTCCCGGGCGGTCACGGAGGCCGCACAGAGCAGGCTCACGGTCATCGCGGGCAGCCGGGACGACATTCCCGCCCTGTACAGCCAGGTGCGCGAGGGTGCGCGCGCGCTGCCTCCCGTCCCTGGCGCGAGGATCGCCTGGACCGACGTGCCGGATCCGCCACGACCACCGTTCGAGGACCTGGCGGCCGAGTTGCGGTGGGCCGCCGCGTCGCTGACGGCGCTCGTCGGACATGAGCCGATCCTCGTGGACCTCAGCATCGAGGAGGACCTGTACGTGGTGAAGGTGGTAACCCCCGGTCAGGTGATGGATCTCAAGCGCTACCACAGTGCCTAGAAAATCTGGAGTGAATTGTGACGGACAGCCGAACCTCCGAGGCCCCCGCGGCGTACGACGTCGCCATCGTGGGCATGGGAGCAGCGGGCCTCGCCGCCGCCGCCGTGCTCGGGCGGTCGGGACGCAGCGTCGCGGTCGTCGGGACACGCGATCGCGGTAACGCCGGCGCCACCGAGGTGCACAATCTGCCGTACGCGGAAGGCATCGCCCCGGAGGACCTATACGGGCGGATGGAACGCGAGCTCGACAGGTACGGCACGTCGGTGTTCCCCGAGACGGTCGAGAAGCTCTCGGCGCCGGCGGACGGGGCGGGCCCCGTCACGGTAGAGACCGGCAGTCGCGTACTGGTCGCCTCCCGACTGCTGCTCGCGAACGGAGTCGAGAACGTCCCACCACCGTGGGTTCCGCAGGACACGTGGGGCACCACCGTGTTCGACTGCCCGTTCTGCCACGCCTACGAGCACCGGGGTGAGGACTTCGCCGTGGTGGGCCCCCGCCAGATGACCGTGCAGGTGGCCCTGCTCTGTGTTGCGCACGCCCGATCGCTCGTGGTCGTGGTCGCCGACGCCGAGGCGGTGGGCAGTTCCGCGGCCGAGCGGGTGCGCGAACTCGGCGGCGAGGTCCTGCACGGCGAGATCGTCGCGGCCGAACGCCATCCGTCCGGTCAGCTCACACTGGTGACCTCCGGCGGCCGCGACCTGGCCGTCGGCGCGGTTCTCGTCTCCGGGGCCACCCGGATGCGACGCCAGTTCGTGGACCAGCTCGATGTGCGGGTCAACCGGTTCGGCATCCCCGAACTCGACGCCGACGGGAAATCGTCGAATCCGCTGGTCTGGATCGCAGGCACGGCCGCGGCGCCCAACTATGTGCTGGTCGAGGCGATGGGCAGCGGAATCCGCTCTGCCATGGCGTTGCACAAGGATCTCGCGTTCGAAGGGCTGCACTGATCGCAGCGCTGTCGCCCACCGCTGACCTGCGACGGTCTGCCGGTCGATGACCCGCGCCCGGCCCGCGTGACCGAGAAGTGAGCGCCGGGTTAGCGGGCTCCCGTAAACAGTGATCACACATCTGGTGACATCGAGTTTGATCACGGTGTGGCCGTGCGCGGTGGTTCGGTGATCGGGGGATGACCGCGGCGGCCAGGATCCGCAAGACCGGAAGGCGACTTCATGCGGCAGAGTCTGGACGGCGCGCAGCGTACGGGAACCGGCGTCGGCGGCGGCACCTCGAAGGGCCGAGATGCGATGGCGCCCGTCGGAACAGCCGTAGATCGTCTGCCGCTTCGGGAAGTGCCGATCGCGGTCCTCCGTCCGGGCGACTCTCCACGATCGACAGGGCAGGACGACGAGCACGTCAACGTGCTTGCTCAGCTCGACGCGCGGTTGCCGGCGATCGTCGTGCACGCCGGCACCATGCGCGTCATCGACGGCATGCACCGGGTCGAGGCGGCTCGCCGACGGGGGGAACGCACCATCGACGCGCGGATGTACGAGGGCGACGAGGAGACCGCATTTCTGCTCGCCGTTCACGCCAACATCACCCACGGGCTGCCGCTGAGCATGGCGGACCGGAGCAACGCGGCCGCACGAATTCTCGGCTCCCATCCACAGCTGTCCGACCGGGCCGTCGCCGAGATGGCCGGGCTCGCCGCCAGCACGGTGCTCACAATCCGCCAGCGGCTGTACGCCGACGGGTCGGGCAGTCGGGTGCGGCGTGGTCGCGACGGCCGGCACCGACCGGTCAACGGCGCCGATGGGCGGCGCCTGGCCGCTGCCCTGATCGCCGAACGACCCCAGGCCTCGTTGCGAGAGATCGCCAGGGAAGTGGGAATTTCTCCGGCGACCGTGCGCGACGTCCGTCAGAGGGTCGACCGTGGCGACGATCCGCTACCGGACAAACAGCGCGGTGCGGCACGGCCGAAGATTGTCGAACGCACGGCGCGACTCCCGAGGCCGGCCGACCCGCCGGCGGTACAGCGCGACCCCGCGCAGCTCCTGCAGTATCTGCGGCGCGACCCGTCGTTGCGGTTCAGTGAACAAGGCCGCGCCTTGTTGATGTGGTTGACCGAACACGCGATCGGCATTGAACGCTGGCCCGACCTGCTCTCGCAGGTCCCGCCGCACAGCATGTACGTCCTGGCCGAGATCGCGCGCCGTTGCGCCGAGACGTGGAACACCTTCGCGAACGAACTGGATTTGCGAGTGAACACGGAGTATCCGGGCGGTCACCTTGATGTGACGCGGCGGCGCACCACCTCAGCATGAGTTTCGACCGGGCGACTGACGAGCCCCTGTTTCGAGGAGAATCGGTGTCCGACGGCAACGCGGTACCTACGGAACCATTTGACGGCACGGTCGCCGAGCCTTTCGGTGCACGGGCCTCCTTCTGCGGAGTCCCGACCCGAAGGGTGGACAGGGTCGCCGCCGGCGATGTCGTCATCCTCGGTGCGCCGTTCGACTGGGGAACGAGTTTCCGGCCCGGCGCGCGATTCGGGCCCCGGGCGATTCGGGACGCCGACTATCTCGAACCGGACGGGAAGCGTCCGCACCTGACGGCCACCGTCGATCCGCTGACCGCCCTTCCCGTGGTCGACGCGGGCGACATCCCGATTGTGCGCGGGTACATCGAGGAGTCGTTGCAGAACATCGAACGGTACGTCGGGTTGGTCGCCGGCGCCGGCGCGGTGCCGATCGTTCTCGGTGGTGACCACACCATCACGTTCCCCAATGCCACCGCCGTCGCGCGTGCCCACGGGTTCGGCGATGTGACAGTGGTGCACTTCGACGCGCATGCCGACACGGGCGAGTACTCCCGCGCCGAGATGCTCGGCCACGGAGTGCCGATGCGCAAGCTGATCGACTCGGGAGCCGTCCCGGGGCATCGCTTCATCCAGGTCGGCCTGCGCGGCTACTGGCCGCCGCCGGAGACCCTGCGCTGGATGCGGGAACAGCGCATGCGCAGCTACTTCATGGACGAGGTGAACGAACGGGGGTTCGACGCGGTCCTCGACGAAGTGATCCGTCTGGCCCGGCTGCCGGGCGACGGGCGTCCGGCGCGTGGGGTGTTCCTGTCCGTGGACATCGACGTGGTCGATCCCGGGATGGCACCGGGAACGGGCACCCCGGAGCCGGGTGGGTTGACGTCCGCCCAACTCCTCGGTGCGGTGCGGCGCCTGGGCCGCGAGTTGAACGTGCTCGGCGCCGACATCCTGGAGGTGGCGCCCGCCTACGACCAGCCGATGAACATCACGGCGCTGCTGGCGCACCGGGTGGTCCTGGAGATGACCACCGGTCTGGCCGAGCGACGGCGGGCGACCGAACGGCAGCCGGCGGAGCGCGGCACACCGTCTCAGCCGATGCCCCACAGTTCGCGATAGATCGCGTGTCCGCCCAGCACGGGACCGTGATGGGCGGACAGGTATGAGCCCTCGACCGTGCCCGCGGCCGTGGCCAGGGTCGCCCGCAGCAGGTAGTCGGGGTGGATTCCGTCGTCACTGGTCCGACGCGAGAATTCGATGTCGACGGTCTCGCCGCTATGCACCTCGACCGGCGGGTCGAACACCGGCAGGTACACCGGGGACCAACTCGTCCGGTCGGTCAGCGAGTCGAGTACGCGGGCATCCCCACCGGCCGCCAGCCGGATCCACAGCATGAACCCGTCGATCTCACCGGCACGCTCCACCGTCAGCCGGACCTTCGTCGAGGACTCGCATGGCTCGCTGCCGTCGAACGTGAGGGACTCGACCGGCTCCGCCGTGGAAACGATGCCGGCCGGGTCCGGATCGGTGACGGCCAGTCGGATGTCGAACGCGCGTCCGTACCGCTCGAAGACCTGCTGAAGATACGTCAGGCCGTCATAGGAGAACGCCGGCCCGCCGGGGTGCAGCGAACGCAGGGACATGGCACCGATCATGGTGGCACAGGCGGCTGGCACGACGACCGCGTCGGGCGTCAGCAGCCGCGTACGTGCATCGGCCATGACCGCCAGCATGCCCTCCGAACTGGCGATGTTCCCGATCAGTTCCGCGACGCAGACCTCGGCCCGCTGGGGCGGTTCGAGGTCGAACGACCGGCCCCGGAACAGATCGATCGTGGTGACCTCGGCTGCCTTGACGAGGCGTTGCAGCGCCGCGCGGTAGGAGTCCTCGATCTCCTCCACCGCGATGACCAACCTGGCGCCGTGCCGGGCCGCTTCCATCGCCCAGTTCAGGTCCCGACCCGTCCCGATGTCGAGCACCGTACGGCCGTCGACGAGCGGGGCCAGCGCCGTGCGGAACGCCTCGTTGCGGATGGTGTCGTTGGACATGAAGAAGTACAGGTAGGGGTCGTAGCACGGGTACTCGCCGACGGACGGCCAGAGGCCCATAGGCGCACGGCCACCGGCCCGGGTGTCGACGGCAATCGACACCTCGCAATCGTTCGATGCGTATCGCACACGCTCGATCGGCATCCGAACGCCCGCCTCGTCAGTCGGCGTCGGAGGCGGACGTCGCAGCGGTCGAGTCGACGGCGCGCAGCAGATAGCCCAGTTCGAGATCGGTCGAGTCGACGTCGCGCGGTGGGTGCTCGACGGCCACGATCTCCAGCCCCGCTTCGGCGAAGAGCCGCTCCCAGAAATCGCGGGTCTCCAGCTTCTGCTCGGTGATCGCGTGGAGGAGGAAGTACGGGTTGTAGTAGGCGATCCCGAGCGGATGGTCGGTGATGACCGCGTCGTCCGGACGGTGGTCCACCTCGACGATCGCCCAGTAGGCGTGCGGATGACGTCGGACGGTGTCCCGAAGCAGGGCGCACACCGCCGAACGCCCCTCCTGCTCGAGCATTTCCTGAAGCACGAAGGCGGCCATGAAACAGAGCGTCCCGTCGCCGGAGTTCTCCAACGTCAGCGCGTCGGAGGCCCGCCCCTGACGGACCGACAGCCGGTTCTCCAGCCCGGCGGCGACGATTCCGGACTTCGCGAGTTCGACCGAATACGCGTCCGGCTCCAGGCCGATACCGATCAGGTCCGCCCGCCGCTTGCACAACTCGACGAGGAAGCCACCGTCGCCGCACCCGAGGTCGACGACAGTCGGCGCATCCGGCGGGAGCCGGTCGAGCAACCGTTCCACCATCGGCACGGCGTCGTGAGCGCTCATGCCGCAGCTGCCCGCGCCGACCCGGGCCCCGTCCCGGCCGGCCCACGGCGCGTCCGTGCGCAGCGCATCGCCCAACTGCCGGAAGGTGGTGGCGTAGCCCCCCACGAGCAGCGTGTACCACGGCTGGAAGGGCTCGATCGCCCGTGCCTTGCCGGTGAGTCGCCACCCGCCGTCGTACGCGACGTAGCCCTCGGCCGCGAGATAGGCCAGGAACGCCGCCAGCCGGTCCGGGTCGACGTTGCGCTCGGCGGCGAGCCGGACGCAGGAGATCCCGTTTTGTGCGGCCAGCGACGCGTAGATCCCTGTGTCGAACAGATGGAACAGCGCGTTGGCGATCGCCATGTACCGGATCGGCTGTATGGCATCGACGAGTCCCTGCTCAAAGGTGCCGGTCGTCATCCTGGTTCCCCTTCGTCGGTCTGCGTTGGTCAGTGCGGCCGGGTGCTCGGACACGGTCGGCTCCGTCTTCGGTCATGGCAGGCGTAGTCGGGCGAGCGCGTTGCTCAACGCGTCCAGGGCCTCGTAGCTGCCGATGCTGACCCGGATCCACTGCGGCAGGCCGAAGTCGGCGCACCGGCGGACCCGTACGCCCTGCTGTGCGAGCCGGTCCGTGACGGCCGCCGAGTGTTGCGGTGTCGGGCAGCGGGCGAGCAGGAAGTTCGTCTGCGTGTCACGCACCTCCGCGAAGACCTCGCTGCTGCGCAGGGCATCCAGGTATGCGGTGCGGGCGCCTGCCATGTGTCGCTTCAGTTCGGCGCGGTGGTCAGCGTCGGCGAGAGCACCGGCGACACTGGCGAGCGACAGGGAGTCGACGGAGTAGAACGCACGGCGTTCGCGCAGCGGGGCGATGCGCTGTGTCGCGCCGACCAGCGCACCGAGCCTGGCTCCGGCAAGGCCGAACGCCTTCGAGAAGCTCTTGAAGAGCACGAGGTTCGGCCGGCTGCGAAGAAGCGGTGCGAACGACGGTGAGTCGCTGAACTCGAGGTAGGTCTCGTCGAGAAAGACCAGATCGGCGACGGCGGTGACTTCCTCGACCCAGGCCCGGGGGAAGAGGTTCCCGGTCGGATTGTTGGGCTGCGCGAGAAAGACCGCGCGCGACCCGGCGAACGCAAGCGGCGGCGCGACGGGCTGCCACCGGTCGTCGAGCGGGATCGTGTGTACCGCCCGGTCGTGCACGGCGGCGCGTTGAGCGTATCCGTCGAATCCCGGTGCGACGGTCCAGATCTCGGCGACGTCGTGCAACAGGAGATCCACGGCTTCGTCGACACCGTTGGTGAGAAGAACGTCGCCCGGATCCACGCCGAAGTGTGCGGCGACCTCCCGGGTGACCTCCGGCTCCAGATCCCGCGGATACCTGTGCAGATCGCCGGCGCGTTCGCGTAGTTCCGCCACGGCGCGCGGCGGCGGGCCGATGGGGCTCTCGTTGTAGTCGAGTCTGACTTCCGTCGACGTCGGCGCGCGATCGTCGCCGTCCTGGATGACGCGGACCAGGTCGTCTACGACCGGATGTTCGAGCACCACAGCCAGCGGAACGTGGATTCCCAACTCCTCCTGCAGCGAGACGGCGAGAATGGTGGCGATCAGCGAGTCGAGACCGAGTCGCTGAAGGTCGTCGTCGCCCCCGACATCACGTACGCCGAGTGTTTCGATTGCGACCGTGCGAACCACACGCCGAATGGCAGTCGCCATCGATGCGGTATCTGCCGCCACAGGAACTCCGTTCGGTAATCGTTTCCGCCTCCGGTGGGCAGGCGGGCCACACCGTGGCTGGATTAAAGCAGCCGCCATCACGCGAGTGAAGTGGGTGAATTTGTTCGCGCCCGCACTCGTGCATAGTGGCAGCGTTCTTGTCGACCGCAGACGATCCGGGACCGGAGGGTGTCGTGGTAAATTCGGAAAAGCTGTTCCCCGTTCGTCGTCCGATGAACGCGGAGGGAGCACTGGTGCGCAGGGCCGTGCGTCCAGAAGCGACGTGGCGGCTCATTTGTCTGCCACACGCAGGTGCGAGTTCGGGCACCTTTTCGCACTGGTCGACATTCCTGACCGACGCCGAACTCATCGCCGTTCAACTGCCCGGACGCGGCGACCGGCTGCGTGAGCCGCTACCGGATGATTTCGGCGCTGTCGTGAATGAGGTGCACGAGGCGTTGTCGCCCTACTCCGACCTGCCGTTGGTCGTCTTCGGACATTGTGGAGGGGCCGTGCTCGCCCTGGAGGTCGTCCGGCGGCTCACGGCCGGCGACGGGGCGCCCCCGACGGCACTGGTCGTCTCGGGACAGGCGGTGCCGACCGCCATTCCCGCCGAGGAACAACTCCATCGCCTGAGCGACGACGAACTGGCCGGCCAACTGCGCCGGCTCGGGGGTCTGCCGTTGATGCTGGACAACCCGCAGTTGCTGCGCCTCGTGCTTCCCGTGGTACGTGCCGACATGCGGCTGACCGAGACGATCGTCGGTGTTGCGCAACCGGTCTGCACCCCGATCCTCGCCGTGCGCGGCACGGCGGACGTGCGGGTGAGCGCCGAGGAACTGGCGAACTGGCGGACCATGACCACCGGGGCATTCTCGGTACGGGAGTTCCCGGGCGGGCACTTCTACTTCGAGGACGATGCCGAGTCGCTGGTACAGGAAATCGCGGAGGCGCGGCCGGTCGCTTGAGTCGCCGTGGTGGCGTGCATCATCGCCGCCAACTCCCGACGACTCCCACGTTCGCTGCGCTCGAGTGCGGCGGCGACCTTCAGCCTGACCTCCGCCGTCTTCTCTTGGCTCAGCTTCGCCATGCTGTCGACCGCGACGACGTGCAGTCGGAACGCCTGGACCCCGGCCAGGATCCGGCGAAAGTAGTCGAGCGACCCGCACTCGTCCCAACCGTCGCCGAACCGGCTCTCCAGGGCCGTGACGGTGGTGCGCACCACGTCCAACGTCGTTCCCGTGCCGTGGAGCATCTCGATCCGTCCGCGCACATGGACGGCCGTGAAGTTCCATGTCGGAGCCGCGATCTCGGAGTCGTAAAGCGTCGGTGAGACGTATCCGTGCGGTCCGTGGAAGACGGCAACGGCTTCGATTCCGTCGGTGAGAGCGGCGCAATGAGGATTGGCGCGGTTGAGATGTCCGATGAGCCGGCGGTCTCGAGCGAGCCGGTTCTGCGGATCGTCGGGTCGCGGAAAGTCAATGGGATCGGGAACCATCGGCAGATGCGTCAGCACGGGGGCATCCGTGCCATTGGTCGACAGGATGGCCAGCGGATTGTCCTGGACGATCCGAAAGCTCCAGTGCGGGTCGTCGGGGCGGTACATCCGGGGAACGTACAAGAGGTGGCCTTCCCGTACGGCGTTATCGGTGGAATGCATTGTGGCGCAGTCGGACGTGTCCGTCGATGTTGCCGGTGCCGGCGCCATACATGCGACCATGCCGTCATGTTCGACATAATTGTCGTGGGCGCTCGATGCGCCGGGGCGTCGACGGCGGCACGATTCGCCGCCCGCGGCTACAGGGTCCTGCTGGTGGAACGTCGCCGGTTCCCGGCGGACACGATGTCCACGCTGTACATCCATCAACCGGGCGTGCGATGCCTCGAGGAACTGGGTGTGCTCGACCGTGTGATCGGCACAGGCTGCCCCGCCCTCGATCGGATCAGCTACACCGTCGACACCGAGGTGCTCGAGGCCCCGATGCCGTCGCTCGGCGCGGTGTCCTCGACGTACGCGCCGCGTCGGTACGACCTGGACGCGATCCTCGCCGACGCCGCCGTGCGCAACGGCGCGGAGTTCGAGGACGGCTGTCGTGTCGTGGACCTGGTCAGATCCGGGGACCGGGTGACCGGGGTGCTGTTGCGTACCGCCTCAGGAACGATCCTGCGGGAGAGCGCGTCGCTGGTCGTGGGCGCGGACGGCGCCCATTCGACCGTGGCCGATCGGGCCGGCAGCACGGTACGTCGTGACGACGGATCGTGGACGAGTGTCCTCTACTCCTACTGGACCGATCTTCCGGCGCACTTCGAGCTGTTCGAGCGGCCCGGCGGCTGGGTCGCCGTCATCCCGACGGCCGGAGCGGTGATCGTGGCGCTGTACCGGCGCTCCGGACGACTCGACACAGCGGGGCGGGACCCACTGAGGCGCTACCTCGACGGCATCAGGAACACCGCTCCGGCGCTCGCCGACCGGCTGGTCGACGCGACACGCGTGGGCAGGCTCCACGGCCGGCCGCACCAACCGAACGTGATCCGCGCGGCAGCCGGTGCCGGCTGGGCGCTGGTCGGCGACGCCGGCCATCTCAAGGACACGATCACCGCTCGCGGCATCACGGACGCCCTCCTGCAGGGCCGCCTTCTGGTCGACGCGCTCGGGGCGGACACGACCGACATCGAACGGCAGGGGCGGGCATTGCGCGAGTACGGACAACACCGCGACGCCCTGTTGTCCGAGAGCTACCACGCCACGATCTCGCTCGCGCGGCTGCGGATCCCGCCGCACCGACTCGCGTTGATGCGGGCGATCGGCGCCTCGGCGGACCTGACCGCACGCTACTTCAGCGTGGTGGCGGGCATCTCGACCTTCAGCGACATTCCGGTGGCCGCGCTGCTCGCCCAGGCCCGGCGGTCGGGCTTCGACAGCGACTCGACCACTTCGCCGGCACGGATCGCCACCGTCGACAGCAGGTTCGCGGACAACCCGTGAGCGTGCTCGGTGCCGCTTCCCAAGAGGTAGATGCCGGCGCTGAAACCGTCCACGGTGACGGCCCGGTAGTCGCGGTCGATGATGACGCGGCCGTGCCGGTCACGGCGGCAGAACCGGTCGGCACCGTCCAGGAGCACCGTCGGATCGGCCGGCAGATAGCCGGTGGCGAACACGAGCAGGTCCGCGTCGATCACCGGCCGGGTGCCGTCGATCAGGTTCTCCACCTCGATGCGGACACCCGTTGCGTTCGCCCGCGCGGAGCGGACTCTCGCCATCCTGACGAAGTGCAGGCGGCTCCGCCCGCGAACCTTCTCGTCATAGGTCCGCCGGTAGATCTCGTTGAGCAGGTCGAGGTCGACCACGGAGTAATTGGTGTTGGCGTGGTAGTCCAGCATCAGCTGCTTGGTCGGCTCCGGGGCACGGAAGAAGTCGTCGACCGCATCGGGGTCGAAGATCTGATTCGCGAACGGGTTGTCATCGGACTGGCTGTATCCGTAGCGGCTGAACACCGACCACACGACGGCGTCCGGGAAGGTGCGGTGGAAATAGTCGGTCAGCTCGGCCGCGCTCTGCCCGGCACCGACCACTGTGATCCGGCCCGGAGGCCGGCGTTCGAGCTCGTCGACGCGGTGCATCAGTTCGCTGCTGTGCCAGATCCGATCACCGGTCTCGATCCCGGCCGGTAGGTGCGGGCGCAGGCCGGGGGCCAGGATGACGTTGCGGGTCAGGTGGGTCGTGTGTGCGCCGGCCCCGTCCGTCGACGAGACCTCGAGCAACGGGTAGGTCTGATCGGACGCCGCGACCGGCCGGATCCTGGTCACCGTCGTGTCGTAACTGACGAGGTCGTTCAGCTGCCGCGCCGTCCAGTCCAAGTAGTCGTGGAACTCGACGCGCGAGGGAAAAAGTATCTTGTGGTTGATGAAGTCGGTCAGCCGGCCCATCTGGTGCAGGTAGCTCACGAAGCTGAATCTGCTGGTCGGGTTGCGCATCGTGACCAGATCCTTCAGGAAGGACACCTGGAGCGTGGTTCCGTCGATCAGCATTCCGCGATGCCAGCCGAACCGCGCCTGACGTTCGACGAACCGGGCGCGGAAAGCCGCGTCCGCCGGGACGTAGCCGTTGTGCTCGTCCAGCGCGATCGCCAGCGCGAGATTCGACGGTCCGAAACCGACCCCCAGGACGTCGTAGACCTCAGCTGCTGCCAGTGTCGTATCCATCGCGATTCCCGTAGCTGTCGAGGTACTGCGTCACTTGTGTGACGAGTGGTTGGAGCCCCGGAGGGTGAAGCATCGAGTAGTGACTGCCGGCCACCTCGCGGACGAGTAGGGAACTACCTGCCGCCGCCGCCCAGTCCGCAGCGATCCGTTCCCGGTGATCTCCCTGGTCGGCCAGGACCAGCAGCACCGGGTCGGGCAGTGCGACCGCCGGCGGGTCGTATCGGCTCGCGGCGCGCAGATGGCGCCCGAACACGGCTATCGATCGTGCGATCTGTGGTCGGTCGGCCTCCGTCATGCCTCCGGAGCGGATGCACCGGGAGACGAGGAGTTCCGTGCGTTGCGCCGGATCGAGCGGGCGAAGCTCGTCGCGGGTGACGGGCATCGGGAACCCTGTTCCCTCCGACCAGTCCTCCGCGAACGCCACGAGTGCGTCGACGCCGCTCGACGGGTGTGCGCGAAGCAAACCGGGTGACGGCGTGTCGAGCAGCACGGTGGGCAGCGCGCGGCCCGTGGCTTCCCGGTACTGGCGCCGCATCTCGAAGGCGACGAGCCCACCGAAGGACCATCCGCCCACCGCGACGCCGCCGCGATCGCCGATCGCCCGCAGGTAGCGCGCCGCGAGGTCCTCCACCCGTTCGGCGGCGGGGGCGTCATCGGTCGGAACGGATGCGGCGATCCCGAACACCGGGTGCCGGCCGGCGAGCGCACGGGACAAACCCGTGTAGCAGCCGACCTCGCCTCCGACGGGATGCACGAGGAACAGCGGCACGGCACCGCCGCCGGCGTTCAGCGCGACCGGTGCGGCCTCCGTCGTGGACTGCTCGCTCTCCAACAGTGCGCTCAGTCCCGCGACGGTGGGTGCCTGGAAGACCGCGGCGAGGGGGAGCCGCCGGCCGGTCAGACGTTCGATCGTTCCGACGAGGCGCATGGCCGCGAACGAGTGCCCGCCGAGGGTGAAGAAATCGTCGTCGAGGCCCACCTTCGGGGTACCCAGGACCTCACGCCATGCCGCGAGCATGCGGCGTTCGACGCCGTTGCGGGGCACGCGGGTCGGTGTGGTCGCGCGCGGGCGTTCCGGCGTCGGCAGTGCGGCACGGTCGACCTTGCCGTTGCGGGTCACCGGGAGCCGGTCGAGCGTGACGTATTGCGTGGGAACGAGCGTGACCGGAAGTCGGCTCCGCAGATGCGCACGCAGTTCCGCGTGGTCGACCGCGCCGACGACGTACGCGATCAGGTGCCGCGCGGCGCCGTCGCCGTGGCTGACGACGACGGCGGCGGTCACGCCGGGATGGATGCGCAGTGCCGCCTCGATCTCGGCGGGGTCGATGCGCACGCCGCGGATCTTCACCTGGTTGTCCCGACGCCCGCGGAACATCAGTTGTCCGTCGGCGCGGAAGGAGCCACGGTCGCCGGTGCGGTACATCCGGCTTCCCGGCGGTCCGAGGGGGTCGGGCACGAAGGATTCCGCCGTCCGGGCGGGATCCCCGAGGTAGCCGCGGGTCACTCCGGGGCCGGTGAGGTAGATCTCGCCGGTGACGTTGGTCGGCACCGGCTCGAGGAAGCCGTCGAGCAGGCGGACAGCCGCGCGCGAATCCGGTTTCCCGATGGGCGGTTCGCCCGGGGAGTCCGCGGACACCGGGCAGGTGGTCTTCCACACCGTCGCCTCGGTGGGTCCGTAGCACACCGCGAGCCGCGCGCTCGGCCACAGTGCCGCGAGCCGGCGGATCAGGGTGTCGGTGACCTGTTCACCGCCGACCATCACCGTGTGCGGCGCGGGCATCTCGCGCAGCTCGTCCATGATCGAGAACATCGCCGAGGGGACACCGTCCAGCAGCGTCACCGGGCGCCCGTACCGGGCCGGCACGCCGGCCGCGTGGAGCCCTTCGACGAATTCGATCCGTCCACCCGCGACGAGCGGCACGAACAGCTCGAACACGGACAGGTCGAAGGTGATGTTCGCGGTGAACGGCACCGCCTCCAGCGCTGCGTCGCCGATGCCCGCCCGCTGCCCGTCGATGAAATCCACGATCGAGCGATGGCTCACCATGACCCCTTTGGGGACGCCGGTGGAACCCGAGGTGTACATGACGTAGGCGAGGTTGTCGGGGCCGGGCCGGTCGAGCGTCTCCGCGTGCGTCGGGCGGCGTGCGGGGCCCGTGTCCTCCGGGCCGTCGAGGAGGACCGTCGATGTCGTTGACGGCAGTCGATCGACCAGCTCGCCGACGGTCACCACGAGGCGGCACCGGGCATCCGCCAGAACGGTGGCCAACCGGCTGTCGGGGTGGCGGTCGTCCAACGGCAGGTACGCCCCGCCGGCCCGCATGACGGCCAGCAGGACCGGAATCACGCGCGGCGAGCGCGGCACCAGGACACCGACCACCGTCTCGCGAGTGACGCCGGCCCGCGCCAGCCGATGGGCCAACGCGTCGACGGTCGCGTCGAGTGCGGCGTAGGACATCACGGTGGGACCGTCGCCGAGCGCCGCTCGCTCCGGATGCGCCCGGACCCTCGCGCGAAAGAGCGAGTCGACGGTCTCGTCACCGGGCTGCGCACCGGGAACGCTGCGATGCATCGACTCCTCGAACGCCGTGAGCAACGGCGCGAACCGGATGCGGGTGTGCGGGGCGGTCAGCAGTCCCTCCGCCAGCCGGACGAGGTGTCGCCCGACCCTGACGGCGTCGGCCCTCGCGAACAGATCCCCGCGGTAGCCGACGGCACCGGACAGCCCTTCCTCGGACTCGACGATCTGCAGACTAAGATCGAACAGGGCGAGGTCGGCCTCCAGCGGCATCGACTCCGCGACCGTGCCCGGCAGTGCCGACACGGTGGACTGCGCCTGGTCCAGGCTGAACATCGTCCGGAACACCGGCGAGTCGTTCAGCTTGCGCTGAGGAGCCAACCGCGCCACCAGATGTTCGAAGGGAACGTCCTGGTTGGACAGTGCCGCCACGGTCGCCGCGTGCACCCGTCGCAGTGCCTCGTCGAACGTCGGGTTGCCGGACAGATCCACCCGGATGACCAGTGTGTTGACGAACAGGCCGATGACGGGGAAGGTCTCCGGCCTGGCGCGGTCGGAGACCGGCACACCGACGATGATGTCCTCGCGGCCGCTGTATCGCGCCAGGAGAATCTGGAAGACGGTCAGCAACGTCACGAACGGCGTCATGCCGGTGCGCGTCACCGATCCGCGCACCAGTGCGGTGAGGTGGGCCGGAAAGGCGAACCGGTGCTCGCCCCCGTGCGGGCTGCGGACGGTGGGCTCCGGCCAACGGGTCGGTAGCGGAAGCGGCTCGGGCAGGTCGGCGAGCGTGTGCATCCAGTAGTCGAGCTGGCGGGCGTAGGAGTTCGTGTCGAGCAGGCGGCGTTGCCAGGCAGCGTAGTCGGCGTAGGTGATGGGGCTCGTCGACAGCCCGGCCGGTAGGCCGCCGCGCTCCTCGCGGTACAGGGCCGCCAGTTCGCGGTAGAAGATGCCGAAGGACCAGCCGTCGAAGACCAGGTGGTGCACCCGCACCAGAAGGACGTGCTCATCGGCCCCGAAAGAGAAGACGGCCGTCCGCAGGAGTGGTCCGTGGGCGAGATCCATCCGGCCGCGCATGTGCTCCGCGAGTAGGCGCCTGAGCGTGTGTTCGCGCTCCTCGGCGGGAACTGTGGACAGGTCGATCCGGTCGAGGTGCGGTCGCGGATCCGCCGTCACCGAGGGAAACGGCTCTGCGTCGCGGAGGGGGAACGTCGTGCGGAGCGCGTCGTGGCGCAGGAGCACGCCGCGCAGCGCCCGCTCGAGCGCGTCGAGGTCGAGGTTTCCGCGGAGCCGGAGTGCGCTGGCCATGACGTAGGTCGACACCGCGGGGTTCAGCTGCTCGAGGAACCACAGGCGTTCCTGCGCGAACGACATGGGAACGGCATCCGACGGGCGCGGCCCGATGCGGTCGGCGCCGTTCGGCGGGCCGGAGCGGCGAAGCCCTTCGATCAGCAGTCGACGCCGCCGGGCGGCCGGGTCTGCGGCAGGTTCGGATCTCATCGGGGGCTCACCGGCCGTCGCCGGACTCGAAAGCGGCCGCGATCGACGCGGATACCTGTTCGCGGGAGATCTTTCCGCTCGGTGAGCGCGGGAGTTCCGGGAGGATCGAGACGGACCGCGGAACGGCGACCTCCGGTAGCAGTGCCCTCAGCCGTTGCAGGACGGCGGCCGGATCGATCACCACGCCGGCGCGCGGCACCACGGCGGCGCGCAGCACCCGGGTCCGTCCCGCGGTCATGACGACACAGACGCCCGTGCCGACTCCGGCGCAGGCCGTCAGCTGCGCGTCGATCTCCGCCAGGTTCACGCGGATGCCGCGAAGCTTGATGTCGTCGTCCACGCGGGTCAACATCGTCACCGTGCCGTCGGTCAGCCGCACCAGGTCGCCGGTGCGGAATGCCACCGTGTGGCCGTGCGGGGTGGGCGGTACGGAGATGTACCGTTCGGCGTTCAACGCGGGCCGGTCGACATAGCCCAACGAGACCGGAAGGCCCGCCACCAGAAGCTCACCGGTGTCCGGGGAGTCGGGATCACGGTCGAGGAGCAGTTCGCAGCCGGGCAGCGGCCGGCCGATCGGCGCCAGCGCCGGCCACGCGTCCGGATCCGGCCCCAGCACGTGGGCGGTGACCATCGCGCTCTCGCTCTGTCCGTAGTGGTTGACCAGCCGGCAGCCGGGCAGTCGCTTCAGCAGCGACCGGATCTCCCTGGTGCAGACCAGCTGTTCGCCGGCGACGTTGATCTCCACCAGCGCGAGGGGGAGTGGGCCGTCGACGGTCGCCGCCGCGAGCGCGAGCATCTGCAGGGCGACGTACGGCAGGAAAAGGCGTTCCGCGGACTGCTCGCCCAACCAGGTGAGGAACGCGACCGGTTCGCGGCGCAGGCGCTCGGGCATCACCACGAGCGTGCCGCCACCACCCAACGTGCCGAAGATCTCCTGGAACGACACGTCGAAGTTCAGCGGTGCGAAGTGGACCGTCCGCAGATCGGGTCGGGGCGAGAAGCGAGCCTGCCATTCGACGACGTTGTCGAGACACCGGTGTGCCAGTGCGACGCCCTTCGGCCATCCGGTGGAGCCGGACGTGTAGATGACGTACACCGGCAGGTCGTCGTCGTGGGTGGCGGTCCGGCTCGCCGGTAGCACGTTCCACGGCGGGCCCGGCGGCGGAACGGGTGCGATCGGTGCGCCGGCCGTGAACGACGGGCGTTCGCCGTCGTACAGCACCAGCGCGGGCCGGCAGTCGTTCAGCATGTACTCCAGCCGTCGCCGCGGGTATTCAGCATCCAGCGGGACGTAGGTCGCACCGTGCATCGTCACGGCCACGATCGCCGCGACGGCGGATGCGCCCCGTGGCGCGGCGACGGCGACCCGGTCGTCGCGTCCGACGCCGTGGTAGGCCAGAACCTGCCGGACCCGGTCCACCCAGGCATAGAGTTCGGTGTAGGTCAGTGCGAGGTCGCCGTCCACCAAGGCTATGCGATCCGGGTACCGCGCCGCCACGCGGTTCAGGCTCTCCAGGAGACAGGGCGGATCGGCGTCTCCTCCCCACAGCGTCATCGGCGGATCAGTCGTCATCGGACATCCCACGGTGCGCGGTCGGTGCGGCGAGGGTTCCGGATTCCTCCGACGCGGAGGCCAGGGCCTCCAGGAGAAGTCCGGCCAGCCGTTCGACCGACGGTTCGGAATACATGTCCGCCAGCGGTATGTCGACACCGTAGCGGTCGAGAATGTTCGCCCGGACAACCGCGATGTGCAGGGACCGGGCGCCGCATTGGAAGAGATTGGTCGTCGGATGCACGTCGCCGAGCCCGAGTACGCCGTCGACGATTTCGCGGATCACCTGTTGCGCCAGATCCTCCGGAGAGGCGGTGTCGGTTCGCTGTGATTGTTCAGCCATCGACGTCCTTCAGCAGTGTGGGTTCCGGATCCAGGTCGGCGATCGCGAACGGTCCGCGACAGCGACAGTCATCATCGACGCTCGGGTGCACCGTGCAACTGCGCGGATCGCGCGGTTGAACGGCTTTCCCGATTCGTTGACAGGTCGGGGGATACGTGTGAGCGTTCCGCCGATCGCCTGGCGTAAATGTGATCGGACCGTTGGATAGAGCGGGCGTCCGTTTCTGGAAGGTAGCGCATGGATCCTTCATCGAGCCGGAAGATCGCCGTCGTAACGATGCCCGATGAGGACCGGGTGTTGGTCGGTTTCGACGGGACGGATTGGGTTCTACCGACGGTGCCGGACGGCACGATCGCCGCACTCGGTGAACACGTCCGGGAGCGGTTCGGGGTCGACGTGACGGTCACCGCATGTCTCGGCGTATCCGGTGACACGGCAATCTCGGCGTGGCGGTTGTACCTCTGCGAACCCCGTGCCCGGATCCGCCTCGACGGCCCAGGTCGGTGGATGACGGCCGAGGACCTTCTCGCCCGTGGTGTCGACGCGCAGCAGGGCGAGGCCGTCGTGTCGTGGCTCGCGAACGGCCGACCGTCCGCCCCGGTGCCGTGGGAACGCCGCGGCTGGTTCGACGAGGTGGTGAACTGGACCGTCGGACGCCTTGCGGCGCGCGGGATCCGTATCACCGGACGACCCCGCCAGCGCACCTGCACGCTCTGGTCCTACGTGCTCGAATTCCCCACCTCGGCCGGCAGCGTCTACTTCAAGGCGGCGCCGCGTCCGTTCGCGCACGAGCCGTCGCTGACCGCGATGCTCGCCGAGTGGTATCCGGACGACATGCCCACCGTCATCGCGGTCGAACCGACGCGGCACTGGTTCCTCACCGAGGAGATCGACGGTTTCGACGTCCTGCGACCGGAGCCCCGTTCGCTCGACGTGTTGGCACAGGCGCTGGTGCGCTATGCGGGGATCCAGTGGGAACTCGCCGCTCGCGCGGAGGCGCTGCGCGACGCGGGAGTGCCGGACCTTCGGTTGGCTGTGCTGCCCGACGTCCTGGAGTCGTTGCTGGACCACACGTCGATGTTCACCGGAGAAGCCCCGGAGAGCCTGACGCCGGGCGAGCTCGACGCGCTGCGCCGGTGCGTCCCATGGTTCCGTGGGCTGTGCCGACGTGTGGCGGCCCTGGACATTCCGGAGACTCTCGTGAACACCGACCTGTGCTGTCGCAACATCGCGTTCTCCGGCGCGGGTCCGGTGTTCTTCGACTGGGCCGAAAGCGCGCTCACGACCCCGCTGTGTTCCATGCGGATGTTCCTGCTCGACGTCGACGAGGCGTTTCCCGACGACGACGGGCCCGTCGGCCACCTACGCGACGCGTACCTGGCCTGCTGGACCGGATCGCTCACGCTCGAGGAACTGCGTCAGGCGTACCGCCTCGCCGAGCCGGTGACCCGGGTCGTGCGGGCGGCCACCTGGTTCGACTGCCTGCGCGAGGTACCCGTCGAACGCCGCCTGGAGTGGCGGGTGGCGATCCCACGCAACCTGCGGGACCTGCTGTCGTTCGCCCACGAACGGAGTCTTCGTCCATGAATCTCGACGCCGTACGGCGCGCGCTCGTCGCGCATCCGCAGGTGCGTTCGGCGCACATCGAGGCGAGCATCGACCACACCGACGGGACGCTGGCGCTCGTCGCCTACGTGGTGCCCGTCGAGGCCGGCGCCGATCCGGCCGAATGGACCGAGTGGATCGCGCGACGGCAGGACCTGGACGGGACACCCCTGCGCTTCGTGCTGCGCGAGACGCTGCCCGTCGACACGTTCGCGTGGGTGGGCGACGGGGAGGAACCGGCACCGGCCGGCCCCGCCGACGACCGTCCCGTCGCGCCACGAGACGTCATCGAAGAGGTCCTGATCGACATGTGGGAGCGGGAGCTCGGGGTCAACCCGATCGGGGTGTTCGACAGCTTCCTGGAACTGGGCGGACATTCCCTCGCGGCGATCCGGATCGTGAACCGGGTCCGACGGGCGTTTCGGACGGAGCTGCCCTACGACGACCTGCTGTCCGGCCCGACGGTGGCCGAACTGGCGAAGCGCATTGTCGCCGATGAGGTCGAACCGGGCCGCACCGCTCGGATCGCGGCCGTTCACCTGAAGGTCCGTGGATTGTCCGCCGAACAGCTGCGCCAGATGCTGACCGCTACCGGAGGCCGGGTAGGAACATGACGAGCGACGTTGACACGGAGATGCTGCGCGATGCGCTCATCGACCGACTGCTTGCCGCCGAGGGATTCGGCACGGACGAGCCCGTCGCCGGTCCTGCCGACGGGACGGACCGGCTTCCCCTGTCCTCGGGACAGCAGCAGCTGTGGTTCCTGGACCGCCTCGAGCCGGAGTCGTCGACCTACAACACGCTGACGGCGCTGCGACTGCGCGGGCAACTGGACGTCGCGGCGATGACCGCGAGCTTCCGCACCATCGTCGAGCGTCACGACGTCTTCCGGGCCACCTTCCCGGAGGTGGGCGGGGTGCCGGTGCAGCACCTCGGTGCGGTGCCGGAACGGGTCGCCACCGTGGTCGACCTGAGTGGTGAACCCGAGCCCGAGGCGGCGGCCGCCCGGCTCGTCGACCGCACCGCCGCGCGTCCGTTCGATCTCGCGTCGGGCCCGCTCTACCGCTTCACCGTGGCGCGCCTGAGCGAACACGACCACGTCGTGATAATCGCGGTGCACCACATCATCTACGACGCGGCATCGCGAAGTAACCTGCTGCGCGAACTGAAGGCGCACTACGAGGCGAACCTCCGGCGTCAGTCGGCGGTGGTGCCGAGGCTGCCGATGCAGTACCAGGACTATGCGCGCGGTCAGCAGGACCGGCGTTGGGACGGGCAGCTCGCCTACTGGCGGGAGAAGCTGGCGGATGCCCCGCCGGTGCTGGCATTGCCGGCTGACCGTCCGCGTCCGGCGACGCGTACCGGGCGCGGCGGAGTCGTCAGATTCGACCTCGGCGCGCGGATGACCGACGCGATCAGGCGACTCAGCGTCAGCGCCGCCGTGACGACCTATGTGACGCTGTTGACGTCCTTCCTCGTCCTGCTCTCGCGCTACAGCAGGCAGCGGGACCTGGTCGTCGGGTCGGTGGCCTACAACCGGCCGGACGAGCGCCTCGAGGACCTGATCGGGTTCTTCGCGAACGCCGTGCCGCTGCGCGCCGACCTTTCCGGGGACCCGGACTTCCGTGCGCTGCTGCACCGGGTGCGGCAGATGGTGCTGGAAGCCGTTGCGAACCACGAGGTGCCGTTCGAGGCGGTCGTGAAGGCGGTCGCACCGGAGCGTGATCCCAGCTTCAGCCCCATCTTCCAGGTGATGTTCACCGCGCTGAACGATGACGACTTCCTCGACGACCCGGAGTTCACCGGACTGGCGACCGAGCTGATGCAGGTCGAGCGAACGACGTCGATGTTCGACCTGTGCCTCGACGTCCGGTCCAGCGCCGGCGTCCTGCACGGTGAACTCGAATACAACGCCGACCTGTTCGACCGGGCGACGGCTGAGCGGATGGTGGCTCACTGGCGGCAGCTTCTGACGGAACTGCTGAGCGAGCCGGATCGCCCCGTCTCCGGCGCCGAGATCCTCACCGCACCCGAACAGCAGCAGATTCTCGTCGAGTGGAACCGCACGGGCGCGGAGGTGCCGGAGCCGCACCTGTTGCACGAACTGTTCCACGCGCAGGCCCTGCGTTCGCCGGACGCGGTCGCGGTGGTGCACGGAGCGCAGCGGCCGACCTACCGGGAGCTCGAGGAGCGGGCGAACCGGCTGGCGCATGTGCTGCGCGGCCGCGGGGTCACCACGGAGACCCGGGTGGGGATCTGTCTGGAACGCTCGCCGGAGGCGGTCACCGCGCTTCTCGCGGTCCTCAAGGCCGGCGGTTGTTTCATCGGACTCGACACCACGTATCCACCCGAACGTCTCGGGTACATGCTCCGCGACGCGCGGGTGGACGTGCTCCTGACCGACTCGCTTATCGGTGCCGACATCGCCTCGGACGGGATCGTGAAACTGTTCGTGGACACCGTCGAGTCCGAGCTTCGGCAGCAACCCGCGACCCCGCCACCGACGGAGCTGACGCCGGCGAACCTCGTCTGCATGATCTACACGTCCGGCTCGACGGGACTTCCGAAGTGCGCGATGCTCTCGCACGAGAACTTCGCCAACTACTTCCAGCACTTCGAACGCGGCTTCGCGTTCAGCACGACCGTCCGCGCCCACCTGCAGATGGCCAGCCTCGCGTTCGACCTGTTCATCGCCGACGTCATGCGCGCCCTGTTCACCGGCGCGACATTGGTCATCGGGCACCGCGACGAGCTGCTGTCCCCGCCGCATCTCTACGCCCTCATGCGGCGGGAGGGCGTCAACAGCGCGGAGTTCATCCCTGCGCTTCTGAAGGCCCTGCTCGACCACGTCGAGGAGGTCGACGGATCCCTGGATTTCATGGACATCCTGGCGGTCGGCGGAGACGGTTGGTACATCGAGGACTACCTGCGGGCGCGGCGGCTGGCGAAGCCGTCCACCCGGCTGATCGACACGTACGGTCTCACCGAGGCGGCCATCGACAACGCGCAGTACTGCGGAGCGGATCCGGCGCAGGCGCGCGGGGGCCTGGTCCCGATCGGTCGTCCGATCGCCAACACCGAGCTCTATATCCTGGATCCGCACATGCGGCCGCTGCCGGTCGGTGTCCCGGGCGAGCTGTACATCGGTGGCGTCGGGGTCGGGCGGGGCTATTTCGCGCGTCCGGGACTGACGGCGTCGCGATTCGTCCCGGACCCGTTCAGCGGCCGTCCGGGTGCCCGGCTCTACCGCACGGGCGACCTGACGAAGTTCCGCGCCGACGGGGTGATCGAGATCGTCGGCCGGACGGACCATCAGGTCAAGATCCGAGGGTTCCGGATCGAACTCGGTGAGATCGAGGCCGCGTTGCGCAGTCATCCCGAGGTCGACCACGCCGCGGTCGTCGTGCAGGAGACGGAGACCGGTGACCGGCGACTCGTCGGATACTTCACGACCGCCGCCACCCCAGGGGAGGGAACCGGGGAGCCGGACGGCTCGCGTGTCCTGGCGGCGGCCCTACGCGAGCACCTCGCCGGTCGGCTTCCGGCCCACATGGTGCCGAACCACCTGCTGGCGATCGATGCGATCCCGTTGAACAGCAACGGAAAACTCGACCGTGGCAGCCTTCCCGATCCGGCGGGAATCGTCGCGGAGGGGCCCGTGCAACGGCCGCGCGATCCGGTCGAGGGCATCGTCGCGGCGATCTGGTCGGAGGTGCTGAAGCTCGCCGACGTGAGCGCCGACGCCAACTTCTTCACGCTCGGCGGGCACTCCCTGCTCGCCACGCAGGTGGTGTCGCGGGTGCGCGACGCGCTGCGCGTCGAGCTGCCGGTCCGGTACATCTTCGAATACCCCACGGTGGAGGGACTGGCCGGTCGTATCGACGAACTGCGCGCCGGGGCCGACGGCGGGAACGTGCCGGTGCCGGTGGTGCCGTTGGCTCGCGACGGTGTCGAGCATTTCGACGTCTCGTTCGGGCAACAGCGCCTGTGGCTTCTGCAGCGTCTCGATCCCGAGGACCCGACGTACAACGTTCCGGTGGGTTTCCGGCTGCACGGTGAACTCGATGTCGCCGCCCTCGCCGCGGCCTTCGCGGGTGTGGTGCGCCGCCATGAGGTGTTGCGCACCCGGCTGGTCGAGATCGACGGGCTGCCGCGGCAGGTGATCGGGCCGCCGCGCCGGTGGGACCTGCCGGTCGTGGACCTGAGCGGGTCGGAGCCGGCCGAACGGGCCGCCCGGCTGGAGACCCTGTCCACCACCGACGAGAGGACCGTCACCGATCTGGCGACCGGTCCGCTCCTGCGTACCACACTGGTCCGACTGGACAAGAACGACCATGTGCTGCTGCTGACGTTCCACCACGCCGTCACCGACGGCTGGTCCGACGGAATTCTGATGGAGGACCTCGCCGCCGGGTACGCGGCCGCGGTCGCGGGTCGGGAGGTCGACCTTCCGCCGCTGCCGGTCCAGTACGCCGACTTCGCCGTGTGGCAGCGCGGCGCGCTGCGCGAGGACGTGCGGCGCCGGAACCTCGCCTACTGGACCCGGCGGCTCGCCGACCCACCGGAGCTGCTCAGCGGGGTGTTCGACCGGCCCCGGCCGATGCGCTCGACACGCCGCGGCGGGCGGGTGTCGTTCGAGATCACGCCGTCGTGTCACCGGCGGCTGAACGCGCTGGCGGGCGCGTGCGGAGCGACGCTGTACATGGTGCTGCTGGCCGCCTTCAAGACGGTGCTGTCCCGATGGACGCGACAGACCGACATCGTCGTCGGTGCGCTGCAGGGGCACCGTCCGACCGCCGAGCTCGAGAAGCTGATCGGATTCTTCGTCAACACCGTCGTGCTGCGTACCGACCTGTCGGGAGGCCCGTCGTTCCGGGCGGTCGTCGATCAGGTCCGCGAGCGGACCCTGGAGGCCTACGCCCATCAGGAGCTTCCGTTCGAACAGGTCGTCGAGGCGCTCCGACTGGACCGGTCGACCGCGCACCAGCAGATCTTCCAGGTGATGTTCGACCTGCGTGGCGTCGACGAGACGTTCGATCTGGCCGGACTGCGCGTCGAGCGGTATGTCAGAGGCGGGACCATCGCCCACTTCGACCTCGTCCTGGACGTGACCGACGGGCCGCGTGGACTTGCCGGAACGATCAGCTACGACACCGACCTGTTCACCGAGACGACGGTGGCGCGCCTGGCCGAGCGGTTCGTGCGCGCGCTCGATGACGTCGCCTCGGCGCCCGATCGTCCGATCGGTGACATCGACCTGTACGGGCTGGACGCACGAGCCGTGCTGGCGTCGTCCGCCGGTGAAACGGTCGACGCGCAGGGGCAGAACGTGCAGCGTCTGGTGGCGGCCCAGGTTCGTGCCCGTCCCGACGCACCCGCGGTCGAGGCCGCCGACGGCGTTCTCACCTATGCCGAACTCGACGAACGGAGCGTGCGGCTCGCGACGACCCTGGGACGCCTCGGCATCGGTGTCGAGGACCGTGTGGCGGTCTGTGTCGGGCCTTCGACGGACCGGATCGTGGCGGTTCTCGCGGTGCTTCGGGCCGGCGGCACGCTGATCCTGCTGGACCCGCGCCAGCCCGAGACCGAACGGACGTACCAGCTCGTGCACGGCGGGACGGCGCTGCTGGTCACGGACGGGTCGACCCGCGACGCGTTCGCCAACTACCCCGGCCGGCGCCTGTTTCTCGACGACCGGGACCCATCCGCGGAGGCGGCCCTGCACCCGGACGTCGCGCCGCATCCGCACAACGCTGCCTGTCTCACGTACACCTCGGGGTCGACCGGACGGCCCAAGGGCATCGTGCTCACCCACGAGGGCCTCGCGGCGCACGTCCTCGGCATGTCGACCAGGCTGCCGTTGCACCCCACGGATCGCGTGCTGCAATGTCACTCGCTCGGTTTCGACGCCGTTCTCGAAGAAATGCTCTGTCCGCTGATCGCCGGCGCGACCGTCGTCGTCACCGACGCGCCGCTGGAACGCGGATATCAGGACTTCATGCGTCTGATACGGCGCACACGCACGACGGTCGTCGACCTACCGACCGCATTCTGGGAAGGCTGGGTCACCGCGGGATCGGTGGCGGAGATGACCGACTCGACGCTGCGGCGGGTCGTCATCGGTGGCGAGGCGGTCCGCAGGTCAGCGGTGGCGGCCTGGAAGCTCCAGGTGCGAGAGGCCGTCGAACTCGTCAACGCCTACGGGCCGGCCGAAGCCACCGTCACCGTCACCGCCTACACGGCGGGTCCGGAATGGCGCACGGAGACCGCGGTGTCGGTGCCGATCGGAACCCCGGTACCCAACGCGCGGGCGTATCTGCTCGACTCCGGCCTCCATCCGGTGCCGGAAGGGGTCGTCGCCGAGCTCTACGTGAGCCGGCCGGGCCTGGCCCGTGGCTACCACGCGATGCCCGCACGCACCGCGGCCGCGTTCGTCCCCGATCCCTTCTCGGAGGAGCCCGGCAGCAGGCTTTACCGCACCGGCGACCTGTGCCGCCGGCGTCCCGACGGCGGGTTGGAATTCGTCGGACGGGCCGACCGGCAGGTGAAGGTGCGCGGCCACCGGGTCGACCTCGGCGCCCTGACCGACTCGGTCCGTGCGCACCCGCGGATCGAGGCGGCCACCGTCGTACTGCGCGGCGGGAATGACGGCGACCGGCGCCTCGCCGCGTACGTGGTCAGCTCCGATCCCGCTCTCGACGGCCCGACCCTGCGGCGCTGGCTCGGCGACCGGATCGCCGCGCACCTGGTTCCTACGAGCGTCGTGTTCATCGACGAACTCCCGCTGACCGCGGCCGGCAAGGTGAACGACGCGGCCCTGCCGGACGACCGGGCGGCCGCCCCGCGGACCGGGGAGGTGATCGCACCGAGGACCGAGGCCGAGCGGCTGGTCGCCGAGGTGTGGACCGGGTTGCTCACGGGCGAGGTGAGCGTCGAGGCGAACTTCTTCGACCTCGGTGGACACTCGCTGCTGGCGACGCAGGCCACCACCCGCATCGAGACGCGCACCGGAATCCGGGTGCCGGTGCGCCTGCTGATGGAGAACCCGACCATCGAGACCTACGCCCGGGCGCTGACGGCCCTGCTCGAACGGCCCGTGCCCGGTCGCTCGGCCGTCGACGTCGTCCCGGCCGCACGCGAGCGCTCCGGCGGCGCCCCGCTGTCGTGTGCGCAGGAACGCCTGTGGGTCCTGGAGCAGTTCGCGCCCGGCTCGGCCCTCTACAACATGCCCCACGCATTCCGGTACCGGGGTGAGCTGAACGTCACCGCGTTCGAGAAGGCGTTGCGGGATCTCGTCGAACGCCACGAGATCCTGCGCACCGTCTTCGTGCTGCGGGACGGACAACCGCACCAGGTGGTGCGCGAGCAGATGGCGTTGTCCGTCGGCATCGAGGACGTGCGAACGCTCGACGCGGCCGGGCAGGACACACGGATCCGGGCGCTGCTGGACGCGGAGGCCGTTCGCGGATTCGACCTCACGCGGGGACCGCTCGCCGTCGCGAACGCGCTACGGCTCGGCGAGCGGAACTTCGTCCTGACATTGAACTTCCACCACATCGTGTTCGACGGCTTCTCCGGATCCGTGATGTGGCGGGAACTCGCCGCGCTGTACGCCGGTCATGCCGAAGGCCGCACCGTCAGCCTGCCGCCGCTTCCGATCCAGTGCGTGGACCACGCGGTCTGGCAGCGCGAGTGGTTGCGGAGCGAGGAGTGCGCCGCGCAGCTCGACCACTGGGTGCGCACGCTCGAGGGTGCGCCGGCCCGGTTTCGGCTCACGGGCGGGCAGATGCCGGAGTCGGCGGACAGCGCCGGCGACGGCGTCATCTTCGCGGTGCCGGACGATATCGTGCGAGGGCTCCACACGCTCGCTCAGAGCGAGGGCGCGACACTTTTCATGGTGTTGCTCGCCGCCTTCGTCGCGACCCTCGCCGCACAGAGCGACCGGGACGACATCGTCGTCGGCACACCGATCGCCAACCGCCGGCCCCCGGAGACCGAATCGCTGATCGGGTTCTTCGCGAACACGCTGGCGTTGCGGATGCGGGACACCGCGCGGATGACGGGGCGCGATCTGGTGCGTGCGGCCCGGGAGGTGGTCCTCGACGCGCTGAGCAACCAGGACCTGCCGTTCGAACACCTTGTCGCGGCGCTCGGCCCGGACCGGTCGTCCGCCTTCCACCCGGTCTTCCAGGTCATGTTGACCCTCGACACCGACGACGAAGGCCCGACCCGGTGGCCCGGTGCGCGGCTGGAGACGATGCGGGTGTTCTCGCGGACGGCGAAGTTCGACCACCTGTTGGCGATGCGTTTCGTCGGCGGGATGCTGCGCGGCAGATGGGGGTATCGGACCGCGGTCGTCCCCCGCCACCGGGCGGAGGCACTCGTGGCGGACCTGAACCGGGTTCTCGCCGCGCTGGTGCAGGCCCCGGACACCGCACCGGGGGCGCCGTGACGCCCCTGGCACGCTGTTCAGCCCGAGCGGACCGTGGTCGTCGTGGCGCTCCGATAGGCCTCGTGCAGCAGTTCGCGGTTGCGCAACAGCTTCCCGTTCACCGATCGGGGCAGGCGCGGGAGGATGTGGAACCGCTTGGGCACCTTGTAGTCGCTCAGCCGCTCGCGGCACCAGTCCACCAGCGCCCGGGCGGTCAGTGTCGGCGCGCCGCCGACGTGTGCCTCGATGACCTCGCCCTGCACGACGACGACCTCGCTGACGTCCGCGTGCGCGGCGAGAACGCGCTCGATCTCGGTCAGGTCCACCTTCAGACCGCCCACCGACGCGAGTGAGTCGGTGCGGCCGAGGATGTTCACCACGCCGCTGACCGGATCGATCGCACAGCGGTCGAAGGTGCGGAACCAGCCGTCCGCGTAGCGGTCCGGACGGTCGTGAAAGACGTAGGGCGACTGCGCCATGCGGATGAACAGTTCGCTGTTCTCCGCACGGACGTCGATGCCGCGCGTCGGCAGTCCCACCGCGGGCGGGCCGTACGCTCCCCGCAGGTCGGTGAGGACCGCCCCGATCTCCGTCATGCCGTAGATCTGGCCGATCCGGTGCCGGTACACGCGCGCGAAGTCGTCGAACGTGGCGCGCGACAGGGATTCGCCGGAGGAGAACACGTTGCGCAACGACGGCAGGTCGGGCGGTGTCTCCACCGCGCTGAGCAGTCCGAAGTGGACCGGAACGCCCATGAGAACGTTCGCCCGCACATCGATCGCTCTGGCGAGGACGCCGTCCGGGGAACTGCTCGGCGCGACGACGGCCGTGGCGCCGGCGCGCAGCGTGTGCAGGAAGCCGCTGAACAGTCCGTAGGAATGCGTCATGGACTGCAGGATCAGGACCCGCTCGCCGGCCTGGGGGACTTCCGGCAGTGCGCGCAACCGTTCCAGTTGCGCCAGCATGCCCGGTACCGTCCGGCCGATCACCTTCGGCCGTCCGGTCGAACCGGAACTGGTCTGCAGCAGGCAATGGTCGGTCCGCGCGGGTACGCCGTCGGCGCGCGCGGAAACGGTCAGGGCGGCCTCGTCCTCGCCCCGGCGTGGTGCGCCGCACTCGACGACGAACTGGGGCAGGCACAGCCGAAGCGTCGGCCGGACCTCTGCCCGCTTCGCGCGCCCGTCCAGGATGAGGACCTGCGCGCCGGCCGCCCACAGCGCCAGCAGTGTCTCGAGAAATGTATAGCCGGTCCGGCCACGAAGGGCCACCGAGGTGCCGGGCCGGATCCCGAGACGGTGAAACGTATTGACGGCTGCCGCGACCCGCGAACGAAGCTCGCCCCGCTCGACCGTTGTGTTGTGGCCGATCCAGGCAGGCCGGCCGTCATAGCCGGCAAGGAGGTCTTCGCCCCACCACGACGCAATACCCATCGACTGACCTTCTTCGTATCGAGTGTCTGACCTGGCCGGACGGATTGAACGTGCTTCATGGTGTCGCCGCAACCGGCACGGCATCTTTGTGCGTCGCTGTGCGCGATGCTGCACATGCCGTACGATGCTGCATCGACGCGCTGACGCGATTCACCACCGAGTCGCACGACCCATCCGTACGAATCCTGGGCAGGAAGATGCTGCGGCAATCCGCTTCATTGCTGATGATCTACCTGAAAGGCCAATGGGGAAAAGTAACAGTTCTCATTGTGCTGCTGGTCGGGAGTATTTCCCTCGAGCTGATCGCCCCACAATGGCTCGGCCGATTCGTCGATGACGCCACCGCGGGAGCGGCGCTGTCCACGCTGCAGCTCTCGGCCGTCGTGTTCGTCCTGCTGACGGTCGTGCGGCAGGTGTTCGTCGCGGTGGCGGGCTATGTCGGCGAGGACGTCAGCTGGGCGGCGACCAACCGGCTGCGGATCGATCTCACCCGTCACTGCCTCGAGTTGGACATGTCCTTCCAGCACGAGTATCCGCCCGGCGTCCTGGTCGAGCGGATCGACGGCGACGTCTCGACGCTGTCCGAATTCTTCTCGACATTTGTATTCAACGTCATCGGTCGGGTGCTGCTGTCGGCCGGGATCATCGTCCTGACGTTCGTCGTCGACTGGCGCGTCGGCGCACTGTTGCTGTGCTTCGCGGTCATGGTGACCGTCGTCCTGCGACGATTGCAGGGAATATCGATTCCACATTTGCGGGCGCTGCGTCAGACCAAGAGCGACCTTTCGGGGTTCCTGGAAGAACAGCTGGTGAGCACCGAGGACGTCAGGGCCAACGGGGCGCGACCGTACGTCATGTGGAGGCTGTCGCGGCATCTCGACGAACTCGTGCGACGCACGCGTTCCAGCCGGGTCGCCTCACGTGTCTTCTCCAGTGCGCTGGAGGTGAGCGTGGCGATTGCCGGCGCCGCCGTACTCGGATTCGGCGCCGTTCTTCTGCAGCGTGGAACAATGACGATCGGCGGGATCTACCTGGCTTTCTACTACACCGCGCTGTTGGCCCAGAGCCTGACCAGCCTCACCTTCCAGATCGATCAGCTGCAGAGCGCATTCGCCGGTATGCAAAGAATTTCGGCGCTCTATTACCGGGTCGGCGCCGTGCCGGACACGGGTACTGAGCGGGTGGCGGACGGGCCTTTCGACGTGGTCTTCGACCGGGTCCGCTTCGGGTACAACCGCGAACGCGACGTGCTGCGCGACGTATCGTTCCGGTTGCCGGCCGGCGAATCGCTGGGCCTGTTGGGGCGCACCGGAAGCGGCAAGACGTCGATCGCCAGGTTGCTCTGCAGGTTCTACGACGTGAGCGGCGGTGCGGCCCGGCTCGGCGGGATCGACGTGCGTGAGCTGGCCCTCGGTCCGCTCCGGAGCCGGATCGGCGTCATCACCCAGGACGTCGAGCTGTTCCACGCGAGTATCCGCGACAATCTCACGCTGTTCTCCGACGAGATCGCGGACGAGGCGATCGTCGATGCGTTCCGCCGACTGGGCCTCCACGAGTGGTACACGAACCTGGCGGACGGGCTGGACACGGTGATCAGCGGGGACGGTCGCAGTATGTCGGCCGGGGAGGCCCAGCTTCTGGCGTTCGTCCGCGTCTTCCTGCACGACCCCGATCTGCTGATCCTGGACGAGGCCTCGTCCAGGATCGACGCCGGTACGGAGCGACTCATCGAGAAGGCGATCGACCGGTTGCTGGCCGGCCGGACCGCGATCGTCATCGCGCACCGCCTCTCGACAGTGGCGAAGGTGGATCACATCCTGATCCTCCAGGACGGCGCCGTTCAGGAGACGGGCGCACGGGAGACCCTCTTGAACACGACCGACTCGCGGTTCGCCGCGATGCTCGCGGAGGCAAGGGCATGAGCACCTACCGGGCCGTCTGGTCGATCGTCCGCCGCACGCCGCGGCTGTACGCGCTCGACATCCTGTTCCAGTTGCTGCGCAACGGAATTCCGCTCCTTCCCGCGCTCATCGTGCGCGAGGTATTCGACCGGTTGACGCACGGCGAGGCGCTGCACGCGGGGTTTTGGGCGCTGCTGGCCGCGTTCGTCGGGGTCGCGGTCGCACGGGTGGCGGCGTTGCTTCTGAGCACCGGTACCGACGGGACACTCGCCGGCGCGGGACAGGCGCTGCTGACCCGCAACTACCTCGAGCGGGTGCTGAACCAGCCCGGGGCGGAGAAGTCGGAGATCGCGACCGGAGACCTCGTCGGCCGGGTCAGCAACGACACCACACTCGTCATGAACGCCGTGGTGCTGACCCTGGTGACGTTCGGCGCCGGCGCGCAGGCCGTACTCGCCTTCGCGATCATGTTCAGCATCGACCCGAACATCACGTTGATCGTGTTCGTGCCGATGGTCGCCGCCGGGTTCCTCATCAACGTCACCAGCAACAGCATCAAGAAGTATCACGGGGAGAGCCGGCAGGCCGCCGGAGACGTCTCCGCCTTCCTGCGCGAGATGTTCAACTCCGTGCAGGCGGTGCAGCTCGCGAACGCCACCGAGCGGGTGATGGACCAGTTCGTCCGCCTGAACGAGATCCGACGTCACAGGTCGCTGCGCAGTCGGCTGTTCACCAACGTGTTCCTCGGCTCCGTGTGGACGAACACGGCCTATCTGGGTACCGGCATCGTCCTGCTGCTGTCGGCGGCGAAGTTCAAGAACGGCACGTTCACGCTCGGCGACCTGGTGCTGTTCATCGCCTACCTCGGCTGGATCACCGACTTCACGTCGCTGGTGAGCCAGAGCCTCGCGAGCCTGAAGCAGGCGGGAAAATCGCTGCAGAGAATCTCCGACGGACTCCCGGCCGGTGACGGACTGGCCGACCTCGTGACGCATCGACCGACGCGGCCGGCGCCACCGGAGACGGAGGAACACTGCGACCGGGTCGAGCACCGTCCGCTGCGACTGCTCGAGGCCCAGGGACTCTCGTACCGGTACGCCTCGTCCGGCCGCGGCGTCAGGGATGTCGACCTGCGGATCCCCCGCGGTGCCTTCGTCGTCGTCACCGGGGGAGTGGGCAGCGGCAAGACGACGCTGTTGCGGCTCGTGCTGGGGCTGCTGGAGCCGCAGGCCGGGACTATCCGTTGGAACGGCGCCGAGGTGCCCGACCCCGCCGGGTTCTTCGTTCCTCCGCACAGCGCCTACACCCCGCAGGTGCCCCGGCTCATGAGCGCCACGGTGCGGCAGAACATCCTGCTGGGTCTGCCGGACCAGCAGGCACGGATGTCGCGTGCCGTGCGATCGGCAGTGCTGGAACGCGACGTGGAGGTGCTCGACGACGGTCTGGACACCATGGTCGGGCCGAAGGGAGCCAAGCTCTCCGGCGGTCAGGCCCAGCGTGTCGCGACGGCGCGGATGTTCGCGCGCGAGGCGGACCTGCTGGTGTTCGACGACCTGTCGAGCAGCCTCGACGTCAACACCGAACGGCTGCTGTGGGAGCGGCTCGGCGAGCGCGTCGACCAGACGTGTCTCGCGGTGTCGAACCGGCGGATCGCCTTCGAGCGGGCGAGCCACATCGTCGTCATGCACAACGGATCTGTGGAGGCCACGGGCACCTTCGACCAGTTGCGGCGCAACAGCCCGTCGTTGCAACGGATTCTGCACGGCGACGAGTCCCCGAACGAACAGCAGTCCCGCACGACATGAGGCAGGAGGCAGGAGATGCAGGATCTCGACGAGGACGACACGACCTACAAGGTGGTTGTCAACGCGGAGGAGCAGTACTCCATCTGGCCGAACGGTCGGGAGAACCCGCTGGGATGGTTCGACGTCGGACCGTCCGGGCCCAGGTCGGAGTGCCTGGCGTACATCGAGACCACGTGGACCGACATGCGTCCGTTGAGCGTGCGTCGACACATGGAACGTTCTGTCGCCGGCGAAGGTTCGTGAGGACGTCGTGCGAACGGTAGAGCGTGCGACGGACACCGCGGTGCTCGAGGAGGTGTTCGCGAAGATCGGTACCGACTTCCGGGGCACCCTGCAGGAGCGTATGCGGATCGAATTCTCCGAGGTGACGTCGCAGCGGGTTGTCGCCCGCATGCCCGTGGCGGGTAACGGGCGGTCGTTCGGGATGCTCCACGGCGGAGCGTCATGTGTGTTCGCTGAGACCATGGCGACGGTCGGGGCCGCGCTCCATGCTCCGCCCGGCCATCTGGCGATCGGAATCGAGATCAGCGCGACGCACCACCGCGCGGTGAAAGCCGGTCAGGTGACCGGCGTGGCGACAGCGGTCCACCTCGGCCGGACACTCGCGAGCTACGACGTGGTGATTTCTGACGAGCGGGAACGGCGGATCTGCACGGCGAGAGTCACGTGTCTCGTCCGGCCGGCGAAGAGCCTGCCGGTCGACGCCGTGGAGAAGTCCGACGGAGTGTCGCTCGACGCTCGGTCGGCGGACAGCTGACGTCCGCCCGCCGGGTCTGTTCCTGTCGTATCTACGGAAGGCCTTGACGATGCACACCCTCCCCGCTCCGGTGACCGTGGTGGACGTGCCGGCGGAATGGTCGGCTCGGATCCCGCGTCGGACGGAGTCGCCCTATCGCTCCGACGAGGAGTTCGAACAGTTGTGGCATCAGGCCGAGGCGCTCGGTCAGCGGCTTCCCGACCGGGTCAGGACGGCACTGAAGGAACTGCGTGATCGCCGCCTGCCGGACGGGACGCTGCTGTTGCGCGGCTTCGCCTTCGACGACGGGTCGCTCGGCCCGACACCGGACAACTGGCTGACACCCGTAGAGGAGGAACGCGGGTGGATTCCGGAGACGTGCCTTCTGGCGGTGGCCTCGGTGCTCGGCGAGGTATTCGCCTTCGCGCGACAGCACCGCGGGCGACTGATCCAGAACATGGTGCCGGTGCGCGCCGATGCCACCACGCAGAAGGGCACCGGCAGCCGCGTCTTCCTCGAGTGGCACAACGAGGACGCGTTCGACGAATTTCGGGCGGACTTCGTCGCACTGCTGTGTGTGCGGTCGGACCCCTCGGCGCGAACGGGAGTCGTCTGTGTCGACCACCTGAACCTGTCCGATCGGCACCTCGCCGTTCTCGCGCAGCCGCGCTTCGTGTTGGGCGTCGACGTGGCGAGCGGTGGCTCGGGCGGTGCGGCGGACGGGATCGTCGCGCCCATCATCGAACACGATCCGAACGGGGCCGTGACCATTCGCGTGGACACCGATCAGGTCTGGGCCGTCGACGGCGACGCGGAGGCGGCCGAGGCGTTGCGTGCCCTGATGGACGCGGTCCCCGCCGCCGCCCGCTACGTCGGGCTCCAGGCCGGCGAGGTGTTGATCATGGACAACCGTCGGACGCTGCACGGGCGTACCGCGTACGAACCCCGCTTCGACGGAACCGACAGATGGTTGCAACGCGTGAGCATCACCACCGATCTGCTTCGGTCGAGCGGACGGCGCCGGGGCTCCTCGCGGATCGTCGCGAACGCCGGCTGATCCGCGGCACGGCACACGGCTTCCGCTCTCCCGTCGGAAAGGGGCGGCCCCCGCCTGGGAGCCGCCCCGGTGTGCGAGCAGGCTCTCAGCGGGTGTGCCAGGGGGAACGCCCCAGCAGCCGGAATTCCGGTCAGATCCAGCCCAGGCGGCGGGCGATGCGGACCGCCTCGTGCCGGTTCGCCGCGCCGACCTTGCCCGCCGCCGAGGAGAGGTAGTTGCGGACCGTCCCCGGCGTCAGGGAGGCGCGCCGCGCGATCTCCTCCACCGGCGCGCCGTCGGCGGCCAGTTCGAGGACGTCGGCCTCGCGCGGGGTGAGCGGGCTGTCGCCGGCGCTGATCGCGTCCGCCGCCAGTTGCGGGTCGACGTAGCGGCCTCCACTGTGGACCGTTCGCACGACGTCGGCGAGCACCTGCGCGGAGACGGTCTTCGGCAGGAAACCCCGCACGCCGGCCGCGAGCGCGCGCTTCAGGTGCCCGGGGCGGCCGTGGCTGGTGACGATCATCGTGTGGCAGCCGGGGACGTCGGCGTGGATCGCCGTGGCCACCGCCACGCCGTCGATGTCCGGCAGTTGCAGGTCCAGCACCGCCACGTCGGGCCGCAGCGCCCGGGCCATCGACAGCGCCTCCGCGCCGGTCGCGGCCTGCGCCGTCACGTCGAGGTCCTCCTCGAGGCCGAGCAGCGCCGCCAGCGCGCCCCGGATCAGATGTTCGTCCTCCGCGAGCAGGATCTTGATCATTTGGAACGCCCCAACGGCAGCCGCGCCGTCAACCGGAAACGCTCGGGCGCCGGCCGTTCGGTGTGCACCGTGCCGCCGAGGGTCATGAGGCGTTCGGCCAGGCCGGCCAGGCCCGAGCCGTTCGCGCCGTCCACTGTGGACACGCCGTCGTTCTCCATCGTCAGGGTCACCCGGGCCGCCGCGCGTTCCAGCCGCACGGTGCAGGTCTTCGCCTCGCTGTGGCGCAGGACGTTGGTGCTGCCCTCGCGCACCACCCAGCCGAGCGCGGCCTGCACCGGCTCCGGCAGTCCGGTGCCGTCGTCGCCCTCGATCTCGCACTCCACCCCGGCGGCCGAGAGCACGGCGCGGGCACCCGCCAGTTCGCTGCGCAGGTCGGTCTCCCGGTAGCCGCGCACCACCTCGCGCATCTCCGTCAGCGAACGTTCCGCCAGGCGGCGGATCTCCTGGACCTCGGCCAGCGCGCCGTCGTGGCCGCGGCGGGTCAGCTCCGCGGCCAGTTCGCTCTTGATGGCGATCACGCTCAGGTCGCGGCCCACGACGTCGTGCAGATCCCGCGCGAAGCGAAGCCGCTCCTCCGCGACCGCCAGCCGGGCCTCGGTCCGCTTGGTGGCGTCGAGCCGGCGCACCGTCACCAGCATCCACAGCGACACCCGGAACGTCACCACCGTCAGCGAGAGCAGCAGGACGACCAGGAGCGCCGCGGCCATCGCCTCGTCCGGCCGCGCACCGAGCAGGAGCACGACCGCGCCCGTTCCCACGGAAAGAAGAGCGCCCGAAGCGACCACCGTGCGTAGCGGCAGACAGACCGACAGGGCGGTGACAAAGGCGCCGATCACCGACACCCCGACGAACACGGCGCTGTTCCCGTCCGGCGCGAGTACCACGCCCGCCACGGCGAGTGCGGCGGTGCTGACCGCGCCCGCCGTCAGCCAGCGCGTCGACAGCGGCCGATCCGCCAGGTGGTGCCGCAGGCCGTCGCGGATCAGGAACCCGCAGACCACCGCGTGCAGCGCGCTCGCCGTCACCAGCACGGGCTTCGAGGCGTGCGGATCCGACTCGGTCGCCGACAGCACCAGCATCGGCTCCCACAGACCGACGAAGTACATCGAGACGCGGGTGTACAGGTCGAAGCGCGCCGTCGCGCCCATGCTCCGCCAGCGGTGGAGCAACCGTCGGGGGTTCAACGGCGCGGCTCCCACCGGAAGAACCGGCGCACCGTCCACACCCCCACCCCGATCCACGCGACCAGCACCGCCAGCGGCAGACCCGCGGGGCGCAACGTTCCGACGAAATCTACCGGCGCGCGCTCGCCCGTGGTGCCTACCCAGCCGAGCCGCATCAGCTCCATCACCGGCGTCAACGGCAGGAACCGGGCGATCTCCGGCACCGGATCCGGCCACTGCGTGGCGGGGAAGACGACGCCGGAGGCGAACAGGCAGATCAGCACCAGCGGCATGGTCGTCAACTGTGCCAGTTCGGTGCTGCGGGTGAAGACCGAACTGGCCGCCGCCAGCAGCCAGAACACGACGAGGCCGCCGAGCATCCCGAGGAGCATCAGCGGCGCGTTCACCGGCACCGGCAGGTCCAGCAGCAGCGCGCCCACCGGGACGGCGACGGCCATCTGGATCAGCGCGCCGGCCACCGCCGGGACCGCCGTGCCGGCGAGAATCTCCGCGTCGGTGCACTCGCCGGTGCGCAGCCGCTTGAGCACGAGTTCCTCGCGGCGGGCCACGTAGGCAGTGGCGAGGTTGTAGTAGACGACGTACAGCAGCAGGAATCCGGCGAGGCCGGTCAGCGAGTACGCCCGCGCCGCCATGCCGATGTCGAGGTCCTCCAGGATCGGCGCGAAGAGGAACAGGCTTCCGATCGGGAGGAGCAGTGCCGTGCCGAGGGCGAGGCGGTTGCGCAGCAGGAGGAGGAGTTCGGCGCGGGCGAGCGCGGTGATCCGGCGCCGCACGCCGGCGGTTCGCCCGTTCCGGCCGGTGTCCCGTGCGCCCATGTCGTCACCCGTCCCGCTCACGGTGCTGTCTCGCACCGCGGTGTCTCTTTCGGTCATGCCGGCACCTCTTCCGCGATCGCCATGAACGCCTCGTCCAGGGAGGCCTCCCGGGCGTCCAGCCCGTCCAGGGTGATGCCGAGCCGCTGCGCCCAGGTCAGCAGCGCGGTCAGGGTCTCCTGCAGCGCGTCCGTGCGGATGGTCACCCGGCCGCCGGTGGTGGTGCTGTCGCGCACGCCGGGCAGTTCCGGGAGGGCGGGGACGCCGTCCGCCGCGAAGCCGATCCGCGCCGGGTACCGGCGGACCAGTTCGCCGATGGTGCCGTGCGCGGCGATCCGGCCCCGGTGCATGATCGCCACCCGGTCCGCCAGCTCCTGCGCCTCGGTCAGGTAGTGCGTCGTCAGCAGGATCGTCGTGCCGCCCGCGCGCAGCGCCCGGATCAACTCCCAGGCGTTCTGCCGGCTCTGCGGGTCCAGGCCGGTCGTCGGCTCGTCCAGGAAGAGCACGTCCGGCCGGCCCAGAACGGCGAGGGCCAGGTCGAGGCGACGGCGTTCGCCGCCGGACAGCTGCTGCACCGGGGTGCTCGCGCGGTGCGCCAGGTCCACCAGCTCCAGCGTCGGCGCCACGGAACGCGGCCGGGTCAGCGTGCCCGCCCACATCCGCGCCGTCTCGGCGACCGTGAGCGTCGACGGGAAGCCGCCCTCCTGCAGCATCACGCCGATGCGGGGGCGCACGGCGCGGCGTTCGCGGAACGGGTCGTGCCCCAGCACCCGCACCTGCCCGCCGGTGGCCGGCGCCAGCCCCTCCAGCACCTCCATCGTGGAGGTCTTGCCCGCGCCGTTCGTGCCGAGCAGGGCGAACAGCTCACCCTCGGCGACCGCGAACGACACGTCCCGCACGGCTTCGTAGCCGCCCGACGCCCCGTAGCGGCGGCGCAGGCCGCGCGCCTCGACCACTCCTGTCCCGTTCATGCACACAGTCAACGGGCTGCGCGGGGGCGGCCGTAGTGCGCCGGTACACCGGTTCCGATGACAAATGTCAGCGGTCGCGGGGGACGCGGGGGTGGCCGGGGGCGGGGTAATCTGGCGGGCATGAATTCCGAGCGCGCTTCCGCCGACGAGACCGACGCGATGCTGGCCGCCGCCGGCATCACGGTCACGGCCGAGGGGCGCGAGCGGGCCCGGGCGCGGCTGCGGGCCGCCGACGAGCGGATGACACCAGAGGCGTGGGAGCGACTGCGCGCACGGTTGGGCCGCGCCGCCGACGCGGCGTGAAGTACCCCGTCCGCCTCGTCCTCGACACCACCGCGATGCTGGCCTTCACCGACGGTTCGGTAGCCGTCGGTGAGACCATCCGCGAGGTCGTCGACGAGGACGCCGGCTACGCGCTGCCGCACCTGTGCCTGGCCGAGGCCGTGGCGCTGATCGACGGGGAGCGGCTGCCGCTGCTGCACCTGCTCGCCCAGCACACCCACGCGACGGTCGAGCCGGCCGACGACGACTGGGAGGCACTCGGGCTCGCCACCCGGACCTTCGGCACGTCGGCCCGGGGTTCGGCCGTCGCGGCCACCACCCGCCACCGCGCGTACCTGCTCACCGCGACACCGGCCGACTACGGGGAGATGGACGCCGTCATTCCGGTGTGAGGGCTCCGGGCTTGACGGCCTCGATGAGGAAGCGTTCCGAGTGGGCGACGAACGGCCCCTCGGCCGCGATCCGCCCGTGCAGCCTACGCAGCGGCTCCCGGTACTTCTCGACCGTGAACCCCGGCACGATCCAGATCACCTTGCGCAGGAACGCGATCACGGCCGCCACGTCGAAGAACTGCATCCGCAGCGACTCCGCCTCGAGCCGCCGCACGTCCAGTCCGGCGGCGGTCGCCGCGGCCCGGGCGCGGGCGGGCTCCCGGGCGGGGTCCACCGGCCGCGGGCCCATCATCGCGTCGGCGAGCTCCCGCACCGTCCCGGCGCCCACCTGCTGCGACAGGTAGACGCCGCCGGGCGCCAGCACGCGGGCCACCTCGTCCCACCGGACGGTCACCGGATGGCGGCTGACCACCAGGTCGAACGAGCCGTCCGGGAACGGCAGGTCGGCGTCCTCGCCCACCTCCACCACCGTCGCGCCGAGCGGGGCGAGCCGCTCGCGGGCGAGGGCGGCGTTCGGCGGCCAGCCCTCCGTGGCGAACAGGTGCGGCGGCGGCCGGTCGATGCCGGCGAGCACCTCGCCGCCGCCGGTCTGCAGGTCGAGCGCGCGGCCGGCCGCGGCCATCCGCGCGCCCATCAGAGCGGCGTAGCCCCACGACGGGCGTTCCTCGGTGGCGCGGCCGGCGAACCAGCCGAAGTCCCACCCCTCGACCGGCACGGCCGCGCCCTCGGCGACGAGTTCATCGAACACGTCCCGGAGTGTGCATCCCGGTGTCCGGACCGGCAACGGGGTTTCGGGAACTCGGCCGGGCCCTTACCCCGAGGGGCTGGGTGACGGGGCCGGGGCCGGCGACTCACCGGCCCGGCGCCGGTCCTCCTCCAGCGCCTTGAACGCGCACTCCCGCAGCTGTTCGCGGGTCGCCTTGGTGAAGTCGGCGCAGGGCGAGGCGGCACCGGCGTCGGCGACCGGCTGGCCGTCGGCGACGTTCAGCACGGTGATCCGCTTCGTCTCGTCGACCGGCACCGTGAACACGTACTTCACCGTGCCGTTGACCTCCCCGTACGCCTGCCAGTTGGCCGCGTCCAGCGGCAGGAACTCCACCACCCGGCCGCCCGCCGGATAGAACCCGGGATCCGCCGACAGGTACGTCTTGATGCGGTTCTCCATGCGGGTGAGCGTGACGATGCGCGGGTCGTTGTCGTCGAGCACGTAGATGCGTTGGGTGTTGAGCCGGCCGTCGGCGACCTCGTCGGCCGGCATCACGCTGTACGCCACGAACTGCTGCGAGTCGGAGCCGCGCGACACCAGCGGCGACACCCGGTAGATGCGCCCGTCCGCGCGGCTGCGCAGCAGGAAGTCGGAGGCGTTGCCCAACTGGGTCGTCGCGGTCGTCGGCTCGAACCCGAAACCGCCCCGGTTGTGGAACCGCTCCCCGGCGGCCCACGCGCTCATCTGCCGCTGCTTTGCCACGAGGGTGATCGGGTAGGCGGGCCCCGGCAGTTCCCCTGCGGAGACCCTGGAACGGTGCGACAACCGCACGTGGCCCTCGCGGCCCTGCACGACGAGCACGCCGGCCGGGCGCAGCACGGTCCGCTGGCGGGACGCGACCTGCCGCGTGACCGGGATGACCACCTTCGGTTCTGACCCGTCGCAGTAGCCCCAGATGTCCTCGTCGTCGTAGATCAGGTGCGGGTACTCGCCGGCGATCAGGTCGCGCAGGTTGCGGCTCCACTTGCCGTTGAACGCCTTGTCCAGCGCGTACTGCCCCTCGAACGCGCAGGACGCCGGCGCCCCCCGCCCGTCCCACTCGACGACGCTGTGCAGCGGCTTGTTGTTCTTGCCGTCCCGCACGGCCGAGACCCGCACGTCGCCGGCCCCGCGGTAGAGGTAGGTGACGGTGTCGTCGCGGAGGTCCGTGTTGCCGGCCGAGGGCGAGTTGGTTTTCATCTGGAACGTCGCACCGGCGATCGACACCACCCGCGGCTCCCAGTCGGTCGGCAGGTCGCCACGCGAGACGCACCCGGTGACGTCGTGCCGTCCGACGAGTTCGCACCGGCCCGTGCCGCCGTCGGACTCACGGGTCAGGTCGGCGATGAAGCTCGGCGCGTGGGCCGGGTCGCGCACCATGAACACGGTCGCGTCGGCGTATCCGCGCCCCTCGTCCTTGGCGTTGTCGTTGATGCCCCGCACGACCTGGACGCCGCACGCGAGACACACCACCACGGCGGCGGTGACGACGTACGGGTTGTTGTCCTCGAAGTCGTGGTCGGTCGCGACGGCCGCGCCGAGCATGGCCCACGCGATCAGCAGCAGGTAGCCGGGCGCGGTGGCGTGCAGCAGGTCCGCCCCGCCGGGGAAGAACCACCGCTGGCCGAGCACCAGGAACTCGTGCGTGGCCACCCACTCGCCGCCGGACCAGGCCATCGCGGCGAGGAACCACACCCCCCACAGGATCCCGGCCAGGATGAACGGCGCGGCGAGCCACCACAGAAAGCGTTTCACAATCGTGAATGTAGAAAGCCGCTGCCAGGGCGCCGCGGCGCGCTCGGCGGACGCGCGACATGGGTCTGATCAGCAGCCCGTCCGGCCGTTCAGCCACGCGACGGCGGTGTCCAGCGCGGGGTCGTCGGAGCCGGGAAGGTTCGCCGGGTACTCGTCGGGCGCGATCGGGCCGGCGCCGTAGACGCGGCCGGTGCGGTCGGCGTCGTTCGCCACGGTCAGCGTCAGGATCGCGCCGTCCGACAGGGTGAACGCCATGTTGGCCGTCGCGAGCCCCGCCGTCGGACGGCCGAACACCCGCGTCCGCGGCCGCCCCCGGAAGGCGATCAGGACGGCCTCGCCCGCGCTCGCCGTGCGCGAACCGGTCAGCACGGCCACCGGCGGCGCCGGCCGGCGCAGGGTGTGGCCGTTGCGCCACCGGGTGAATAGCGGCGTGTCGCCGGAGAACGGTGCGCCGTCGCGGGTCCCCCACGGGGTGCGGGTGCCGTCGGCGAAGGCGAACCAGCCGTGCGTGCCGTCGCCGAGCAGCGGCGCCACGGTGGTGAGCATCGGCCACATGTTGCCGCCGGTGTCGGCGCGCAGGTCGACGATCCAGCCGCACGGTCCGGCCGCGTCCAGGGCGGCGACGACGGCCGCGCCCGCGGCGGCGTAGCGGCTGTTGTCGTCGTCGGTGCCGAGCAGGCCGGGCAGGGTGACGTACGCGAGCCTGCCGACGGTCCGGCCGGTCGGCACCGCCACCGCGACAGGCGCCGGTGGTGCCCAGCCCGGGGCGGCCGGCGCCGGCGGGACGAACGACGTGTGCGGGTTGCCGAGCGCGGCGATCGCCCGCTGGATCGCCGGGTAGGTGTCGGCGGTGCTCCGCGCGCCCGCGATCTGCCGGCGCAGCGCGTGGCGCAACGCCCGCCAGTCCACCCGGTGCGTGTCGAGGGCGTTCGTGGCGAGGAGGCGCAGGGCCTCGTCGAGGTAGCGCGCCGCGACCGTCTCCGGCGGTGTCCGGCCGGCGGCCTGCAACAGGGCGAGCACCAGCAGGGAACCGGCGGCCGCGCGGCCCATGGCGCCCGTGATGCCCATGAGCCCCATCATGCCAGCCTTGACATCGAGCCGTGTCTTATCGATCCTCGATATATCGACCAACGATAAGGACCGATCATGCGAAGCGTCGCGCCCGCCCTGCGGGGCCTGCTGGTGCTGATGTCCGCGCGGCAGCTGGTGGTGCTCGGCCTCGCCTGGCAGGACGCCACCCTCGACGGGCCGCCGCTCCCGCGCCTGCTGCGCGACCTGGTGGCGCACGGCGCGGTCACCGCCGTCGTCGCGCTCGCCCTGCTGTGGCAGGCGTGGCGGCTGGTCGACCGGATGACCGTGGCGCAGCCGTTCACCGTGGCCAACGCGCGCGGGCTGCGCCGGCTCGGGATCGCGGTGCTCGCCGGCGGGGCGTTCGCGGAGGCGGTGCGGTTCGCGGCCGAGACGGCGATGCGCGGGGAGGGGCAGCCGGGCTGGTGGTGGCTGCCGCTCGGGAGCGCGTTCGTGGCCTTCGGGCGGGTCGTGGAGCACGGCCGCACCGTGCGCGCCGACCTGGACGGCCTCGTCTGATGCCGCCCGAGGAGGAGCACCGGGTCGCCGTTCACCTCGACGCGCTGCTCGACGCGCGCGGCATGACCCTTACCGAGCTGGCCGACCGGGTCGGGCTCACCCTGGCCAACCTCTCCGTGCTGAAGAACGGCCGGGCGCGCGCGATCCGGTTCAGCACGCTGACCGCGCTCTGCGACGCGCTCGACTGCCAGCCGGGCGAGCTGTTCTCGGTCGCCCGGCCGGTGAAACGCCGCGGGGGAGCCCGTCGCCGGTAGGTAGGGTGAGGCGGTGCCGTTGCTCGGAGCCGCCGACCCGTTGCCGCGCCGGCCGTTGCGGGTGGTGGTCGCGGGCACGTCGGGCGCCGGCAAGACGACGACGGTGCGGCGGATCGCCGAGGTGACCGGTGCGCCGCACGTGGAGATCGACGGGCTGTTCCACGGCCCCGGCTGGGTGCCGCGACCGAGCTTCGTCGCCGACGTGGACGCGTTCACCGCCGGGCCCGCGTGGGTCACCGAGTGGCAGTACTCCGAGGTCCGCGCGCGGCTGGCCGCCCGCGCCGACCTGTTCGTCTGGCTGGACCTCCCGCGTGCGACCGTCATGCGGCAGGTGGTGCGGCGCACCGTTCGCCGCCGGTTGCGTCACGAGATCCTGTGGAACGGCAATGTCGAACCGCCGCTGCACACCGTCCTCACCGATCCGGAGCACGTCGTGCGCTGGGCGTGGAGCACCTACCGGCGCAACCGGGTGCGCGCGGCCGCCCTGTCGCTGCGCCGGCCGGAGCTGACGATCGTGCGCCTGCGCAGTCACCGCCAGGTCGCGCGCTGGATCGACGGCCCGCTGAGCGGCTCCGTCGGGTGAGCCTCGACGCGACCCGCCGGGTGCTCGCCGGCCGCGGCTGGGAGCCGACCCTGCGCGCCCTGTATCCGGCGTACGAGCCGGTGCGCTTCGGCGGCCGGACCTTCCCGGTGACGGTCCGGCCGGTGCCGCCCGGTACGGACCTCGACGCGGTCCTCGGCGACCTCGACCCGACACCGCCACCCGGTTTCGACGCGTCGTTCGATCCGCGCGGCGCCGCGGAGTACCGCGCGTACGCCGCCGCCCCGCCCCGGCAGGGCCTGCACGACGGCCCCACGTACGCGGCCGTGCGGGTGCGCGACACGGCGGACGGCCCGCGCGTCGACGCCCGCCCCGGCTCGTACTTCGCCTCCCTGGCGACGGCCGAGGCGCTCGAACGGGAGTTCGTCGAGGCGCTCGCCGCCGACCCCGACCGCCCGGTGCCGCCGGCCGACCTGCCGCGCCGCGCCTGGCTGCACGAACGGCTCGCCGATCCGGTGCGCGACGGGCGGTTCCGCGCCGGTGCGCTCTCCGTCGCGACGACCGTGCTCCTGCCGCGCCCCGGCGGCCACGCGGCCCTGCTCGTGCGGCGCTCGTGGCGGGTGCGCACCCATCCGGGGTTCCTGCACGTGGCGCCGGCCGGGATCCTCGCGCCGCCGGATCGCTCGCACTGGCGGGAGGGCTTCTCGGTCCGGCAGACCGTCTACCGCGAGTTCGCCGAGGAACTCTTCGGCCTCGACCTGGAGACCACGCCCGAGGCCGGCCTGCTCGACAGCGCACCGGTGCGGGCCCTGCTCGACGGCGGCGCGGCCGAACTCCACCTCTGCGGCGTCTCGGTGCCGCTGCTGCACCTGCGCCCGGAGATCTGCGTGCTGCTGCGCGTGCACGACCCGGCCCTGCTGCGCGGCACCCGCAACTGGGAGGTGGGCCGCGTCCTGGAACTCCCGCTGGACGAGGAGTTCCGGCCGCTGGAGGACGTCACGCCCGACCTGATCCCCGCGGCGGCCGGAGCGCTGAGGCTGGCCCGGTCCCAGGTGACGGCACTCAGTTGACAGCCCGGTAGGCCGCGCCCACCTCGGTCGTGGTGCTGCCGCTGGAGTACAGCCCCGTGCTGTTGGCCTCCTTGGCCGGCAACGAGAACCACGCGTAACGCTCCACATAGGACAGTGACTGCAGCATGGCCGTCGCCCCCTTGACGAACGCCACCTGCTGCGCCTGCGTCGGCACCACGGCCCCGCTGCTCTCGAAGCGCATCAGCGCGAACTCCGTGAGCCAGATCGGCTTGCGGTACCGGTTGTACACGGCCTCGATGTACCCGCGCAGCTGCCCGACGGCCGCCGCGGAGAAGTCCCCGCCGTACCAGTGCAGGGTGATGAAGTCCACCCGGTACCCACGCGCGTTGGCGCCGTTCATGAACGTGTCGAGCCATCCGCCGGCCCGGTCCCCGCCGAACGCCACCGACGGGCTGCCCAGCCGCATCCCGGTGCCCTGCAACTGCGGCCACAGCTCCAGGGCCTTCTCCGGCGACATGTTCGCCTGCTCCTTGAAGTCCGGCTCGTTGAAGCCCAGCAGGTGCGTGCCCTGGCCCTTGACGGCGTTAAGGGTCGAGGCGTTGACGTTGGCCGCGCCCCAGATCATCGGCACGAACTCCACGCCGGGGTTGCTGTTCGTCTTCGTCCGGTTCGGCGACCAGTTGTAGTACCAGGAGACCCGAACATCCTTCAGCGCCTGCTCGTTGCCGCCGAAGTCGTAGGTGCTCACGCCCTTCTTGCTGCCGGCGGGCGGCGGGGGCAGCGGCGCGTTCGGCGACGGCCGGGGGCTGGTCCCCGCGGAGGCGGACGGGGCCGCGCTCGACGGCGCCGCGCTCGCGGACGGATCCGGCGCGCCGCCGGTCACCTCGACGGAGGGGCCGGCCGTGGTGGGCGCGGCGGACCCCGCGGCCGGCTTCGGCGGGCGGCTCGTCCCGCAGGCCGCGACGGCGAGGGCGGTCACCGCGACGACGGCGCCGGCGACCAGGGCGAGACGGGTCCGGGAGAGCTTCATCGCCAGCGACGATAAGGCGAGATCACCGAGCCGTCCCAGAGCCCTAAGTCCCAGTTGATAGGTTTGCCGCGTGCGGATCGGTGTGAACGTCCCCAACTTCGGCCCCGGTACCGATCCCCAGGTGCTCGGTCGTTGGGCGCAGACGGTCGAGGGCTTCGGATACGACGCGCTGTTCGTCTCCGACCACGTGGTGATCACTCCCGACGTGGCGGCCCAGTACCCGGCGCCGTTCTACGAGCCGTTCACCACGCTGTCGTGGCTGGCCGGGCGCACCGGGCGGATCCGGCTCGGCACCACGGTGCTGATCGCGCCGTACCGGCATCCGCTGCTGGTGGCGCGCATGGCGGCCAATCTCGACCGGCTCAGCGGAGGCCGGCTGATCCTGGGTGTGGGCATCGGCTGGGCGCGCGGGGAGTTCGCGGCGCTCGGGGTGCCGTTCGAGCGGCGCGGCGCGCTCACCGACGAGGCCCTGACCGCGATCCGCACGGCCTGGAAGGACACCGACGACTACCGGGTCGGGCAGGTGCCGCTCTGGGTCGGCGGCAACAGCGACGCGGGCATCCGCCGGGCGGTGCGCCTCGGCGACGCGTGGCACCCGCTGCGCACGACGCTGCCGTGGCTGCGCGAGGGCGCGAAGCGGCTGCGGGCCGTCGCCCGGGAGGAGGGCCGCGCGGTGCCGGCGTTCGCGCCCCGGATCGTGCTGCGCCTGACGGACACCCCGGTCACCGGCGACGAGCGGCTCGCGGGGGAGGGGACGATCGACCAGGTCGTCGATGACCTGTGGGAACTTCGTGCGGCCGGCGCGACCGACGTCGTCCTCGACCCGTTCCAGGGAGATCCGGCGGAGACCCTGCGCCCCGAGCCGGCGTGGCGGATGCTGGCGGCCGTGGCCGAGGCCTGGGAGTTGGACGGCACAGAGCCCTGAGGGCGTTCGACCGATTGGGCACTAGGGAAATGGGTAGTGTCCCGTGCATGACGTCTGCGATCGACCTGCACGGAGCCCCGCACGTCGCCCGCTACCTCGAGACGGACGGCGAGGACGGCTACCACTGGCGCAACGGGACCACGATCCTGATCCTCTTCACCAAGGGCCGGCGCACCGGCGAGCAGCGCTCCAACGCCCTGATCTTCCGCGAGTACGGCGACAACGCCTACACCGTCGTGGCCTCGAAGGGCGGCTCGGACACCCCGCCGGCCTGGTTCGTGAACCTGACGGCCGACCCCGACGTCGAGGTGCAGATCAAGGGCGAGCGCTTCCGCGCGCGGGCCCGGGTCGCCACCCCGCAGGAGAAGCCCGCCCTCTGGGCGAACATGGTCGAGGCCTGGCCGGACTACGACGACTACACCACGCGGACCGCACGCGAGATCCCCGTCGTCGTCCTCGAACGGGTCTGAGCCTCACTCGTGGCTGCTGCGCAGCGGATCCGTGCGCAGCAGCCCGTAGAGCACGCCGTCGCGCCACTGCCCGTCGCGGAACTCGGCCGCCCGCACCGTCGCCTCCCGGGTGAACCCGACCTTCTCCAGGGCGCGCTGCTCGGCGATGTTCTCCGGATGGGTGCCGGCCTCGATCTTCCACGCCGGACTGTGCGTGAACAGGTACTCGCAGAGCAGCGACTGGGCCCGCCATCCGACGCCCCGGCCGCGCCACTCCGGCAGCAGCGCGATGCCGATCGTCCAGTGCTGCGGCACGTCGCTGACCGACCCGGCCCGGTACGACACGAACCCGGCCGCCTCGCCCGTGACCTCCACGATCAGCCGACCGTCCTGGGGACCGACATAGCCGTCCTCCGCGAACCGGCGCGCGGGCGCCTCCGGATCGCTGAAGCCCCGCCAGTCCAGCCCGATCAGCCCCGGCTCCACGACGAACCGGCGCATCATCGCCACGTCCTCCTGGGTCAGCGGCCGCAGCCGGACGGCCGGGTCAGGCAACGCCGACCGCCACCTTGTTCGGGTAGAACGCCACGTGCCCCGCGATCTCCTGCACCGCCGGGTACGGCTCCCGGTACTCCCAGACGGCGTCGGTGATCTCGCCCTCCGGCGTGACGACGCTGTAGTACGAGGCGTCGCCCTTGTACGGGCAGTACGTGCTCGTCGCGGTGCGCTTGAGCACGGCCGGATCGACTGCGGTCAGCGGAACGTAGTACACCACCGGATACGTCGACTCCCGCAGCGCGAGCGCCTCGGTGGTGTCGACGATGACCCGCCCGCCGGCGCGCACCGTGACCCGCGTGCCGGCCGGGGCGACCGTGATCGGATGGTCCGGACCGGGAGTCTTCATGCGACCTCTCCTCTTCCTACGGACGGTTCCAACGGACGGCGGCCTTCGCAACTCGGCGGGCCCGCGCTGCGAACCTATCTCGCCCGGCGGAGTAGGTTGCCGGCCCGGGAGGTGACCACATGGCGGGCACGGTGCCGATCGGGGCGACGCTGGCGGTGGTGCTCGTGGCGTTGACGCTGGTCGCGGCGGGGGCGGCCCGGCTCGGCGGCCTGCCGGTGTGGGGCGCGGTCCTGCGCGCCAACACCCGGGCCGTGCTCCAGCTCACGGTCGTCTCGCTGGTGATCGTGGGAGTGTTGCGATCGTGGTGGCTCACGGCGGCGTTCGGCCTGCTCATGTACGGGGTCGCGGCGTTCACCTCGGGGCGGCGGATCGGCGCCGGCGCCGGCCTGAACGCCGCGCTCCTGGCGATCGGTGCCGGGGTGGCGCCGGTGCTGGCCGTTCTTCTCTCGACGGGTCTGGTACCGCTGAAACCGGTCGCGGTGGTGCCGATCGTCGGGATCCTCGTCGGCGGGGCGATGACCGCCACGTCACTGTCCGGCCGCCGCGCGCTCGACGAGCTGGCGACCCGCCACGGGGAGTACGAGGCGGCGCTGGCGCTCGGCTTCACCGAACGGGACGCCGCGCTCGAGGTGTGCCGCCCGCCGGCCGCGCAGGGGCTGGTGCCGGCGTTGGACCAGACCCGGACGGTGGGGCTGGTGACGCTTCCGGGGGCGTTCGTCGGGGCGTTGCTGGGCGGGGCCGGGCCGGTCCAGGCGGGGGCGATCCAGCTGCTCGTTCTGGTCGCCCTGCTCGCCGTCGAGACGACAGCCGTCCTCGTGGTGGTCGAACTGGTCGCCCGGCGCATCCTCCGCCGGGACCCTGCGGGCGGCTGACGCCGGGCGGGCGGCCCGCCACGGCGAGACCGGCCGGTCGTGTGGCGCTTTCGTCGGCCCGACCCGACGCGGTTAACGGACGCGGGCGGGCGCGTCGTCGGCGGTGCGGTTCCGGCGACGCGGCGCGGTGTGCGCGAGGCGCGTTGTCGGCGGTGTGGTTTCGGCAGCGAGGTGAGCGGATGCGCGCGAGGCGCGGTGGTGGCCGGTCGGTGCCGGTGGGCTTGCGGCCGGAGCGGTTAGTGGGGGAGCGGATGAGGGTCGGGGGCAGCGGGTCACCCGGGGCGGCGGCCGAGCCGGACGCGGTGGGCGGCGCGACGGGGGTGCGGGTGCGGCGTGGGGTGGGGGTGCTGGCCGGGGCGGCGATCGTTCTGGCGGCGCTCAACCTGCGGCCCGCCGTGACCAGCATCGGGCCGGTGCTCGCCGAGCTGCGCGCCGACCTGGGCATGAGCGCGGCGGTCGCGGGCCTGCTGACGTCGGTGCCGGTGGCGTGCTTCGCACTCGTGGGCTTCGCGGCGCCACGACTCGCGCGCCGGGTGGGTGCCGTCGTCGCCGTCGCGGCCGGCACCGTGGCGACCGCGGTCGGCGTGGCGGCGCGGCCGTTCGCGCCGGGGACCGCCGCGTTCGTGGCGTGGAGCGTGCTCGCGCTGGCCGGCATCGCCGTCGTGAACGTCCTCCTGCCGGCCGTCGTCAAGGAGTTCTTCCCGGCCCGGGTGGGCCGCCTGACCGGCCTGTACTCGATGGCGCTCAACCTCGGCGCGGCGACGGCGGCGGCCGCCACGGTGCCGATCGCGCACGCGGCGGGCGGCTCGTGGCGTTCCGGCCTCGGCGCCTGGGCCGTCCTGGCGGTGCTGGCCGTGCCGCCCTGGCTGGCGCTGACCCGCACCCGCACCGCCCGCGCCCGCAACACCGAACGCGCGAGCGTGGCGCGCCACCCCGTGGCCTGGGCGCTGGCCGTGTACTTCGGACTCCAGGCGACGGCCGCGTACGTGGTGATCGGCTGGCTGCCGCAGATGTTCCGGGACGCCGGCATCCCGCAGGCGGCCGCCGGCCTGCTCTTCTCGATGACGGCCGTGCTGGGCGTGCCGCTGTCGCTGCTGCTGTCGGCCGTGGTGGACCGCATGCGCGGGCAGAGCGCGCTCGCGGCCGTGCTGTGCGGGTTCGGGCTGTGCGGATACGCCGGGCTGTATGCGGCTCCGGCCGCCGCGCCGTGGCTCTGGGCGGTGCTGCTCGGCGTGGCGAACTGCTCGTTCCCGCTGGCGCTCACGATGATCGGCCTGCGCGGGAGCGACGGGGCGAGGGTGGTGGCGCTGTCGGCGTTCGCACAGGGGACGGGGTATCTGCTGTCGATACCCGGCCCGCTGGTGGTGGGCGCGCTGTACGGATACACCGGTGACTGGCGCTGGCCGCTGGCGTTCCTGGTGGCGCTGATGGTGCCGCAGTGCGTGGCCGGGATCTTCGCCGGCCGCGACCGGCCCGTGTAAGCGGAGGGTTCACTCCGCCTTCAGATGGCGAAAATGGGAAGCGATCACTGCAACACCTGTACGAAAATGAACGGGTGCTGGAGGCGGTAGAACAGACCGAACGCGAGATGGCGTCGTATGTTGACGCCGATCCCGTCTATCTGTCCACAATGGACCTCATCCACAGCGTCAAAACCGTCGCACAGATCCAAACCTGGGCCGCCCTTCTCCTCGCCCGCCTCGTCCACGAGGCCCAAGGCCGCGGCATCCCCCGCCGACTCGGCGCCACCGGCGCCACCGAATGGCTGCGCGACACCACCCTGATGAGCAACCCCGCCGCCGCCCGCACCGTCCGCCTCGGCAAAGCCCTGGACACCCACGCCACCCTTCGCCGGGCCGCCCTCCTGGGCCGCACCACCGACGAGCAGACCGCCACCATCGCCGCCGTCATCGACACCCTGACCACGGTCGAGATCACCCCGACCGTCGACGACCCGTCCACCCGGATCGCGCCCGAGGTCCTGGCCAAGGCGGCGGACAAGCTGATCGACCTGGCCGCCGAGTTGGAGCCGCACACCCTCCAGGCAGCGGGCGAGCGGATCGTCGCCCACGTCGCCCCGGAAGTGCAGGACCGGGCCGACGAAGCCGCGTTGAAACGGCTCGACGCCTCCGCCCACGCCCTACGCCGGCTGCACCTGTCGCCGCGCGACGGCGGACGGGTGCGGATCTCCGGCTGGCTCGACACCGAAGCCGCCGCCCACGTATCCGCCGCCCTGGACCCGCTGTCCAAACCGCTACCCAGCGACGACGGACCCGACCCGCGCACCGCCGGACAACGCCGCGCCGACGCCCTCGTCGAGGTATGTCAACACGCCGCCACCGCCCCGTCCGACAGCCTCGCCGAACGACCCACCGTCGTCGTCACCGTCGCCTACGACACCCTCAAGCGGCAGCTCGGCATCGGCTCCTTCGACCTCGGCGGCCACCTGCACCCCGAAACGGTCCGGCGACTGGCCTGCGACGCGCACATCATCCCCGCCGTCCTCGACGGCGCCGGACAGCCGCTCGACGTCGGACGCTCCAAACGCCTCGTCACCGGCGCCCTGCGCCACGCGGTCATCCTCGGCGACGGCGGATGCGCCTTCCCCGGATGCTCACGACCCGCCAGGTGGACACAGGCACACCACATCGTCCACTGGCAGGACGGCGGCCCGACCTCCCTCGCGAATTCGGTCCTCCTGTGCGGCTACCACCACCGCCTCATCCACCGGCGCACCTGGCACGTCCGCATCGCGGCAGACGGACTACCCGAATTCGTCCCACCCGCCTACATCGACCCGCAACGACAACCACGCCGCAACATCTACCACCGGAGGCCCTGACCGGACGCGACGAAGACCGCCCTGTCCGTCCACTATGGACAGTCTTCCGGACGACCGCCCGGGCCGCGTGAGCCCCGACCGGGACGCCGGCCCCGGCTGCGGTCACGACTTCCCGCCGACGGGCGGTACCGGGCGTGGTCGAACCTCGCTTTCGTCGGGCCGAGCGGCCATCCGCACGAGATCGACCTCCTGGTGGCGACACCCGTCGGGCCGGTCCTGGTCGAGTTCAGCGCGGTCGAGGGACGGGTCGCCGCCGACGGGGACACCTGGCGGGTGCGCTTCGGCAGCCGCGTGGAGGTGGTGGACAGTCCGGCGCTCCTCGCCGGCTTCAAGGCCGCGGAGCTGACGTCCCTGTTGCGTGCGGTCGATCCCGGGCTGCCGCCGGTGCGGCCGGTGGTGTTGCTGACCCGTCCGGAGGCCCGTCCGTGGGCGGGCGACCGTCGGGTCGACCGTCTACTCCTCGGACCCCGGATCCGCCTTTCCCGAGCTGGGCGACGTGCTGCTCGACCCGTCCGCCGCGGACGGGACGGTCTCCGCGCGCACGGCGGACGCGTTCGCCGCGGTGCCGACCGCGCCCACCGACCGGTGGAGCCTCGTGGACACGTGGCGCTTCGCGGGCAGGCCCGTGCGCATCGACCGGGCGTGGCAGGACCGCGAGGCGTGGAGCACCGTCCTGGACAAGAAGCTGCGCCGCGTGCGGCTCTACCCGGTCGCCCCGCACGCGGACGCGGCCACGCCGGAGCGGGGCCCGGCGTGCCGTCGAGGCCGAAGCGGCCGTGCTGCGTCGGATCGCGCATCCCGGGATCGTCAGGCCGGACGAGGTGGCGACCCACGAGTTGGCCCGGCGCTGCTGTTCCACCGCGACACCCGTCCGGGCCCGGTGGGGCGCCGGACGGGTGCGCTCGCCCACCGACCTACTCGAAGCCGAAGAGCGGCGGGAAGAGCAGGACGACCGCCCAGGCCCAGGCCGCGTAGACCGGGACGTAGGACGTCTGCCAGCGTTCCATCCGGGCGAACGGCATGCGCCCCCGCACGAACCCGATCAGCAGCCACGCCGACCACCCCAGGTTCGCCAGCAGGATCAGGTTCTCCCCGAGGGCGGCGGTCTTGTTGGGCGTGAACCCCCACGTGGTGATCCGCCCGGTGATCGCCGCCAGCACCAGCGCGTCGATGACGAGCGCACTCACGACGAGCACGAACTGCATCCGGTCGAAGAGCCCCACCGGCGCGGCCGGGTCCCGGGCCGAGATCGAGTACAGCAGCATCCCGAGCACGACCACCAGCAGCAGGTCGAACAGGATGAGCGCGTCGCGTTCGACGTCGATGCCGCGCGCCGTCCAGACGACGCCGCCGAGGAACGCCAGCAGCACCACCGCGAACAGCGGGGTGAAGACGCGGGTGAGCACCGGCGCCATGTTCTCGATGACGCTCTGTTTGGCCTCGACCAGCCAGGCCGCCACGATGACCGCCGCGGCGGCGCCGCAGGGCAGCAGCCACTGCGAGATGAAGTCCTCGGGATCGATGTCGATCGCGTTGAACACGCCGGCCGTGAACGCCGTCAGCACGCCGCCGCCCATGCCCAGCAGGCTGAAGTAGATGAACCACTCGCCGGTGAACCGGATGAAGTCCATCCGCCGCCGGTCGGAGCGCCACTGCCCGCCGGTGTACGCGATGCCGACCACGAGCCACAGCGCGAGCGGCAGGTGGATGGCGGTCAACACCAGGGACTGCGTCGGTTCGTCCTCGGGGTCGGTGGAGCCGCCGAGCGGGTAGGCGTTGGCGGCCACGGCACCGACCACGAACAGCGCCGCGACGGCCGCGATCGTGCGCCACCCGGCCCGGCGCTGCCAGCAGAAGTACCCGGCGAGCGGCGGAAGCGCGAACAGGCTCAGGTTGCGCAGGTAGAACGACGCGCTGTCGTCATCGTCCATCGACGCGCCGAGCCAGCCCGGCAGCTTGACGGCCAGCGCCGCGAGCGCCGCGCAGAGGATCATGACGGGCAGCTCGCGCCGGGTGCGCGCGGCGGCGGGCGCGTCCGGTTCGGCGGGGAGCACCAGCTGCTTCCAGAGGCGTTCGGAGTGCTCGCGGGCGAACTCCCGGGACAGCTCGTCGAGGCTGCCCATCCGCTTGACGGCGATGAGGAACGCCTCGTCGTCGCTCAGGCCGGCCTCGTGCAGTTCGGTGATCCGGTCGCGGAGGTGGTCCTCCAGCTCCTCGGCGTCGGTCTTGTGCAGCTCGCGCCGGCGTCGCATGTAGGAGCGCCACTCGCCGATCTGGCTCTCCAGCCGTTCGTTGCTGTCCACGGTCATGCCGTCCCGCCTTCGAGGGCGATGGGCGGGAGCACCGCGGTGCGGCTCCACACGCCGTGCAGGGCGTCGACGACGGCGGCCCACTGGCGGCGCTGTTCGGCCAGCTCGGCCCGGCCCTGCGCGGTGATGCGGTAGTACTTGCGCCGCCGGCCGCCCTCGGGGCTCTGCCAGTCGGACTCGACGTGGCCGAGCCGTTCGAGGCGGTGCAGCAGGGGGTAGAGCAGGCCGTCGGTCCACTCCAGGTTGCCGCCGGAGAGCTCGTTGACCTGCTTGAGGATGGCGTATCCGTAACTCTCGCCGTCGGCCAGGATCCCCAGGACGAGCGGGGTCGCCGAGGCCGCGACGAGGTCCTTCGTGATGTACACGTGGGCCTCTCTATACCTAGAACTGCAATACATAGTAGTTCTAGGTATCAGCCCCGTGCAACGATGTCCGGCGTGTATGTCCTGGGGATCGACGTCGGCACGTCGCACACCGTGGCCGTGGCGCGCACCCCGGACGGGCGGGTGCGCCCGCTGCTGTTCGACGGCTCGCCGCTGCTGCCCTCGGCCGTCTACGCCGACGGGACCACGCTCCTCGTCGGCCGCGACGCGGTGGCGAGCGCCAAGCGGGAGCCGGCCCGGTTCGAGCCGCACCCGAAACGGCGGGTCGACGAGGGCAGCGTCCTGCTCGGCGAGCGCGAGGTCTCCGTCGTGGAGCTGCTTGCGGCGGTGCTGCGCCGGGTCGACGACGAGTGGACGCGGGTGATCGGCTCCGCCCGGCCGTCGGTCGTGCTCACCGTTCCGGCGACGTGGGGTGCGCACCGGCGCGACGTGCTGCTCGCCGCCGCGCGGGCCGCCGGGTACGCGCGCGTGCACCTGGTGCCGGAGCCGGTCGCGGCGGCCACGTACTTCGCGGAGATCCTGGGCGAGGCCTTCCCCGTCGGCTCCGTCCTGGCGATCCACGACGTCGGTGCGGGAACGTCCGACGTGAGCCTGGTTGCCCGTTCCCCCGAGAATTTCGAGGTGGTGGGGACGGCCGGTGCGGACGTCGGCGGCATCGACCTCGACGCGGCCGTCGTCGACGACCTCAAACGGCGACACGCCCATCCCGCCTGGGAACGGCTCACCCGGCCGCGCACCGTCGCCGAGCGCCGCGCCGCGCGGCTGCTCTGGGACGACGTCCGCACCGCCAAGGAACGCCTGTCCCGCAACACCTCCGCGGACGTCCACGTCCCGCTCGTCGACGCCGACGCCCACCTGACCCGCGACGAACTGGAAACCCTTGCCACGCCGACGATCGCGGCCTCGATCGCGCTGACCACCCGGCTCGTCGAACGCCTCGACCGGCCGCTCGCCGGCGTCTTCCTGGTCGGCGGCACGAGCCGGCTGCCGCTGCTCGGCACGCTGCTCTTCCAGGCGCTGGGCCGGGCGCCGGTGGTGCTCGAACAGCCGGAGACCGTGGTCGCCGAGGGCAGCATCCGGCACGCGCCGCAGACGGAGGCGCCGGCGAGCGCGCCGATGCCGGAGGTCCGGCGGGGGAGGCGGCCGTGGCTGCGCCTCGCCGGCGTCGCCGCCGCGCTGCCGGTCGCCGCCGGCGCGGTGCTCGCCGTCGCGGGCGCGGTCGTCGGCGTGATCCTGGTCGGCATCGTGCTGTGGAGCGTCCTGACCGGCCAGGGCTGGATCCCCGATCTCGTTTTCTAGGATCTGCGGCGTGCGTGACGACGAGATCCTCGCCGCCGCCCGCGCGGACGCGGGCCTGCGGGAGCTGTTGCGGGAGTTCGACTTCGATCTGGAACGGGTGGCCGACGGCCCGGTCGAACGGGTCCGGTTCCCCGGCGACCCGACCTGGGAGATGATCGCCGGCGACGCGTCCGGCGGGGCGTTCCTGCGGCTGGCGGACGGCGCGATCGTCTACGTCGGCTCGGAGGGCGAGGGCGGGCTCATCGCCCCGAACCTGCGCGCGGCGCTGGCCGCCGTCGTCGGCCTGCCCAGCATCCACGACGCGCTCTCCCAGCCGAACGACGACGAACTGGTGCGCTACCTCGTCGAGGCCGACGACGAGATCCGCGCGGACCGGCCGTCGCTGGACGAGGACCGGATCCGCGTGAAGAACGCGTTCGACCTGCCGCAGGCCGATCTGGCGGCGCTGCACCGCGCGGCGGCCGACGAGCGCTACCGCCCGATCAGCGCGGAGGGCGACGGGTACGGGTCGATGGCGCCCTGATCATCGGGAAAGCTCGCGGTAGTACGAGTGGACGGCCGGCTGGCCCGTGTAGTTGGGTCCGGCGCGGTCGTCCGCTCCCAGGTACCCGTACGGCAGTTGCACCGTCGCCGGGCCGGTGCGGGTGAGCCGGCGCCGCCGCGCGTCGTATGCGAAGCCCGCGGCGCGCAGGGCCGCCGTCAGCGGCCGTCCCGCGGGGCGACCGTCCAACAGGCGCACGGACGACAGATCCAGGTCGGCGACGAACCGCCCGGCCGGCGCGAGCCACGCGGCGACCCGCGCCAGCAGCCCGAGCTTGTCGCCCACGTAGTGCAGCCCGTGCACGCACGTCACCAGGTCGAACGCCCGCTCCGGCGCGAACGCGCGCACGTCCGCCTCGACCAGGCGCACCCCGGCCGGATGCGGCCCCGGCACGAAGGCGTCCACCAGGTCCACGCCGACGATCTCCACACCCGGCCGCGCCGCCTGCACGAGCGCGCGGCCGCTGCCGCAGCACAGGTCCAGCCATGCCGTCCCGGGCACCAGCCCCGCGGTCGGGTCGAACCCCAGCTCCTTGGCGTAGCTGTTGGGGCCGGCGAGCTGACGTTCGCGGTTCATGGCGTTGTTGGCCACCACCGAGGACCGGCTCAGGGTCTCATCGGAAAGCAGATCCGTCATTCCGCGCTGATCGTCCTGCCGTTGAGCGCGGCGAAGCCGTGCGCCACCAGTTCGCGCAGCACCGACTCGTCCACATCGGACAGTCGCTTGACGTACAGGCAGCCCTTGCCGGTGCTGTGCGGCCCGAGCCGGGCGAGCAGGTCGGCGTACCCGTCGAAGCCCGCCGAGACGTACAGCGTCAGCGCCTGCTTGCGCGGGGAGAGTCCCACGGCCATCCAGTCGCCCTCGCGGCCGGTGGCGTAGCGGTAGTGATACGTGCCGAAGCCGACGATGGCGGTGCCCCACATCGCCGGTTCCTCGCCGGTCACCTCGCTGATCAGGGCGCAGGCGGCCTGCGCGTCCGCCCGCCGCCGCGGGTCGGCCACCCCGGCGAGGAACTCGGCCACGCTGGACCCGGTGCGCTGCGTCTTCGGCTCGGCCACGCGTCCACCCTAGGGCCTCGCGCGTTTGCGTACTGACATTCGATGCGTGCCTTCCCGCGGGCGGCGCACGCGGTGGCACCGTTGGGACGGGTGCGGGAGAGGTGGAGATGGTGGGATACGACGTGGTCGCGCGGCTGTACGTCGACCTGACCCGGGGTGATCACGACGCGTTCGTGGGCGCGCTGGCCAGGGACGTCGAGTGGACGGTGCCGCCGGGGCTGCCGTACGCGGGCCTGCACGTCGGCCGCGACGCCGTGCGCGACGTCGTGCTCACGAGCGTGGAGTCGGAGTGGGACGGGTTCGCGGTGGTGCCGCAGGAGATCCACGACGCGGGCGACGTCGTGTTCGCGCTCGGCTACTACAGCGGCGTGCACCTCGCGACCGAACGCTTCATGCGGGCCCGGTTCGCCCACGTGTGGCGGTTCCGGGACGGGGTGCCGAGCCGGTTCGAGGCGGTGGTGGACACGCAGCCGATGGTGCGCGCGGCGGCGGCCGACCCGCAGGGACCACCCCGCCGGTCGCTGTGTGCCTAGGGCCCGTCGACCGGGATGAGCCTGCCGGCGGCCCACAGCGGCGTCTGGTCGCAGAAGTGCGCGTCGCCCGGGCGGCCGGACGCGCCGAACGGCACCACCCACCGGCTCGCCGCGCGGTCGCCGAGGTCCCACACGTAGCGCGCGACCGGCCCGCGCAGGCACCGGTCCGAGACGCCCGGCACCGACCCGGCCGCGCACACGCAGTCGTTGTCCCCGGACAGCGGCGTCACCGGCACGCCCGGAAAGTCGAGCACGTGCGTCTCGCCCCAGGCCCTCGGCCGGGTGGCGGCCACCTCGGCCAGCGCGGCGGCGGCCAGCGCGTCCAGGTCGGCGGCGAGGGCGGGCAGTCCGGCGGCGGCCCCGGCCACGACGGCCTCGAGCGCCACGCCGATCCGGGTCGCCGGGTCGGTCCACTGGTCGAAGTACGGGTCGAACCCGGTCGGGCGCCGCAGCGGCGCGATTGCCGGGTGGTCGGCCAGCCGTCGGGCCAGCGCCGCACGCCAGGCGGCGAAGGCACCCGCGTCGGTGCTGTCGGCCCGCATCGTGCCGTCCCAGGCGAGGATCCGGTCCCGCGGCGGCGACGGCGGCTGCCGGGCGAGCAGGCCGCGCAGCACCGTCGCGCCCAGCCATGCGTCGGCGTGCACCTCCTCCGACGCGGTGCCGGCCGCCAGCAGCGCGCGGATGCGCTCGCCGCGGTGCGGCGGGGCGAAGTCGGTGCCGAGGTCGGCGGTGTCGCCGGCGCGGCGTTCGTTGGCGTTGACGCGGGAGCCCTCGACCGGGCCGCCGGGCATGGGCCGGTAGCCGCGCCACGCGAATCGCGGCTCCCATGCGGGCACCGGACGGGACGTGTCGTCGCGGTCGGGGACGAGGCCCGCGACCCGCCACCGCACGGCGCCGGTGGTGTCGGCGACCAGCACGCTGTTGACCGGTTCGACCCAGTGGTCGAGCGCGGTCAGGACATCGTCGGCCGTCTTCGCGCGCAGGAGGGGGAGCAGGGCCTCGAAGCCGAGGCGTTCCTCGACCCGACAGGGCACGCGCAGGCTGAGGCCGTCGTCGACGAGCGGTCCGCGCGCGGTTTCCACGATCCGCGTGGGAACGTCGTCAGCGCCCCGCACCTCGATCAGTTCACTGTGGACGGTCACCGGCTCCCAGCCGTCGGCGCCCCGGGCGTGTCCGTCCCGCACATCCTCGACGTAGAGATCCTGGTAGTCGGCCGACGCGTTGGTGATGGCCCACGCCACCGAGCCGGCGTGCCCGAAGTGCGGCACCCCGGGCACCCCCGGAAAGGCGAGCCCCACCACGTCGAACTCCGGACAGGCGAGCCCCACCTGCTGGTACACGCCGGGCAGTTCGAGCGTGCGGTGCGGGTCGCCGGCGATGACCGGCGGGTCACCGGCGACCGCCCAGGCGTTGCTCCCCGGCCCGAACGGCTCCTCCCGCACGAACATCGGCAGCGCCGCCGCGCCGAGCGTGGACGCCACGTGCGCGCGCCACAGCTTGTTGGTGAACGTCCCGAAGACCAGGTGCCGCGCGAGGAACACGGCCAGCGGCGTCCACTCCGCCCAGTGCCCGTCGCCGTGCTCGACCGGCGTCTCCGCCAGCCCCGCGTTGACACCGTCCACATAGGACGCCAGCCAGGAACGGGTCGTCGCGTCGAGCCGGGCGTGGCAGCGGCGCGCCGTGTCGGCGATGCGGGCCCGGCGGGCGAACCGGTCCGCGGCCACGTACGCCGGTCCGAGCCGCGCGGCGGCGGTGCCCTCGGCGCTCCACCGCCCGAGCTCCAGCTGCCGGCCCCGGTCGGTGGCGGCGTTGTGCCCCTGGGCGTACGCCAGCTCCTCGACGGTGTCACCCCACAGGTGCGGAACGCCGTAGGAGTCCCGCCGCAGGGTCACGCTCATCCGCCGACTATGTCACACCCGGATCACCTGCTCCGTCGGCGACCGCGCGGCGGCCGCCGACGGAGCGTCCACAGTGGACGGCCGGGCTCAGCCGACGGGTACCTCATCCGGCCGCGGCGCCGGCTCCTCGACCGGGGTCGCGCGGCGGCGTTCCCGGCGGCGGCGCAGGCGCTCCTTGGTGTTCTCCACCATCGTGTAGAGCGTCGGCACCAGCACCAGCGTCAGCAGCGTGGAGCTGAGCAGGCCGCCGATCACCACGATCGCCAGCGGCTGCGAGATGAACCCGCCCCCGCCGGTGAGCCCGAGCGCCATCGGGACCAGCGCGAAGATCGTCGCGATGGCCGTCATCAGGATCGGGCGCAGCCGGCGCCGGCCGCCCTCGACCACGGCCTCCTGGATGCCCATGCCCTGCGCGCGGTACTGGTTGATCAGGTCCATCAGCACGATGGCGTTCGTGACGACGATGCCGACGAGCATCAGCACGCCGATCAGTGCCGGCACGCCGAGCGGCGTTCCGGTCACCAGGAGCAGCCCGATCGCGCCGGTCGCGGCGAACGGCACCGACACCAGCAGGACCAGCGGCTGCACCAGGCTGCGGAACGTGGCCACCATGATCAGGAACACGATCGCGATGGCGGCCAGGACGGCCATGCCCAGGTCGGCGAAGGCCTCCTGCTGATCCGCGCTCACCCCGCCGACGGTGAACGTCGCACCGCCCGGCAGGTCCAGCGCGTCCACGCGCTTCTGCAGTTCGGTGCTCGTGGCGCCCACGTCCGACCCGGTCGCCTTGCCCGTCACGCTCACGCTCGAACTGCCGTCGATGCGCGTCAGCGCCACCGGCCGCGCCACTTCCCTGATGTCGGCGAGGTCGTCCAGCGGCCGCACGCCGAGCGGCGTGGGCACCGGCAGGGCCTTCAGCCCGTCCACGTTCGCCGGCGGGGTGCCCAGGCGCAGCACCACGGCCTGCTGTTCGCCGTCGACGGTCACCTGCCCGAGCGGGCTGCCCCGGAACGCCGTCGCGACGAGCTGGCCGATCGCCTGTTCCGACAGCCCGTAGCGGGCCGCGGCCGCCCGGTCGACGGTCACCTCCACCCGCGGCACGTTGTCCGAACGCGACGTCTTCACGTCGGTCACGTCGGGCGTGCCCGCCATCGCGGCGCGCACCATCTCGGTCGCCTTCTCCAGCGAGTCCTGGTCCGGCGCGCGCACCACGATCTCCAGCTGGTCGGCGTTGAACCCGCTGCCGCCGCCCCCTTCGCCGAAGGTCAGTTCGCCGAGACCGGCCATCCCGTCGAACTTCTTCCGCAGGTCCGCCTCGACCTTCCCGGCGTCGGCGTCCTCGTCGAGCGCGATCGAATACGTGGCCTCGTTTGCGCCCGCGCCCCCGCCGGCGAACGGGTTCCCGCCGCCCCCGCCGACCGTCGCCTGGTACGACTTCACGCCGTCGGTGTCGGCGAGCACGCCCTCGACCTTCTTCGCGGCGGCGTCGGTGCCGGCGAGGCCGGTGCCGATCGGCAGCTTCTGCGTGATGGCCAGGGTGTCCTCGCCGGACTGGTCGATGAAGTTCGTCTCCAGCCGGGACGCGAGCCCGAACGTGCCGACGAGGACCAGCAGCCCGATGGCGAGCGTGGCGACGCGGCGCTTCGTGGCGAAGCGGATCACCGGCAGGTAGGCGCGCTGCAGCGGGCTGCGCAGCTCCTTCTCCTCCGCGATCCGCCGCACCTGCTCGGCGTCCCCCTTCGGCGGCTTGAGGAACCAGTACGCCAGCACCGGGATGATCGTCAGCGACACGAGCAGCGAGGCGAGCAGCGCCACGGCCACCGTCACGGCGAACGGCGCGAACAGCTGCCCCACGAACCCGCCCACCAGCGCGATCGGCGCGAACACGGCCACGGTCGTCAGCGTCGAGGCGACCACCGCGCCGCTGACCTCCCGCACGCCGTCGAGGATCGCGTCGCGCTTGTCCTCGCCGTAGCCGAGGTGCCGCTTGATGTTCTCCAGCACCACGATCGAGTCGTCGACGACCCGGCCGACGGCGATGGTGAGGGCGCCGAGCGTCAGGAGGTTCAACGAGTAGTCGGCGAACCGCAGCGCGATCAGCGCGACCAGGACCGACAGCGGGATGGAGACCGCCGTGACGATCGTCGAGCGCAGCGAGAGCAGGAAGACGAGGATGACCAGCACGGCCATCGCGAGCCCGAGCAGGCCCTCCGTGGTGAGTCCCTCGATGGAACGCTCCACGAACGGCGCCTGGTCGAAGATGACGGTCAGCTTCGCGTCGCCGCCGAGCTTCTTCTCCAGGTCGGCCAGCCGGTCGCGGACCTCCTCGGAGATGGCCACCGCGTTGCCGTCCGGGCTGGCCGTGATGGAGATGCCGAGGCTCGGCGTGCCGTTGGTGCGGGTCAGCGAGGTGGCCGGGGCGAGCTGCCGTTCGACGGTCGCGACGTCGCCGAGGCGCACCGGCGCGGGCAGCGGCGCCCCGGCCGGCACGAGGTAGAGGTCGCGCAGGTCCTCCAGGGTGGCGATGCGCGTGCCCACCTGGACGGCGAGCGTCTTGTCCCCGGAGGCGACCGCGCCGGCCGGGACCGCGACGCCGTTGACCCGCAGGGTGTTGCCGATCGCGCTCGCGTCGGCCTTGGCGGCCGCCAGCTTCGCGACGTCCGGCGTGATCACCACGTTCCGGGTCCGCGCGCCGGTCACGGCCACCTCGCGCACGCCCTCGATCTCTTTCAGCTCGGGAACGGTGGATCGTTCGAGCTGCTCGGCGAAGGCCCGCTCGTCCCCGGGGGAAGCCGCGGCGAGCACGATCGCCGGGAAGTCGTCGGTGCTGCCGGCGAAGACGCTGGGATCGACGCCCTCGGGCAGCTGCGCGTCGACGCGGTTGAGCGCGCTCTGCAGCTTCGACACGGCGTCGTCCAGATCGGTGCCGAACTCGAACTCGACCTGCACCGTCGCGAAGCCCTCGCGCGACGTGGAGGTGACCCCGCTCAGCCCGGGAACGCCCTGGATCGCCGTCTCGATCGGCACGGTGACCTGTTCCTCGACGATGTCCGGAGACGCGCCGGCGTAGGCCGCTGAGATGAACGCCGCCGGGAACTCCAGCGACGGCAGCAGCTGCTGCTTGAGCGCGGGCACGGTGATCAGGCCGAAGACGGCCACGATCAGCGCACCGAGCGCCACGAGTGAACGGTTGGCCAGGCTGAACCTGGCGAAGAACGACATGACCGGCGATCCCCCAGAAGGTTAGTCTTCGCCGAACAGTTTGCCTCATCCGTAGTATTGCCCAGGGACGGGGTCGGCGGTGTACGTTCCCGTAACACGGCTGAGAACGGGCTGAGAATGCTGGGAAAGGGGCGGGCACCTTGACCGTCCGGGCGGACCTGACCGCGCGGATCGTCGCGACGCAGGATCGCCTCCAACGACTGCTCGCCGCCGATCCCGCCAACCCGCTGATGCGTTCGACGCTGACGATGCAGCAGCTCAAGGCGCTGCTCGTGGTCTCCCAGACCGACGGTGCCGCCGGGCAGGACCTGGCCGCCGCGATGGGCGTGGGCCTGGCGACCGTCACCGGCATCGTGGACCGCCTGGTCGCCGCCGGCATGGTCGAACGCCGCGAGGACCCGAAGGACCGCCGGGTGCGCCGGGTGCTGCTCACCGACGCCGGCCGCCGGACGGTCGACGGCATCGTGACCGCCGGCCGCCTGGGCCTGGTGACCCTCCTCGACCGCCTCGCCGAGGACGACCTGGCCGTCGTCGAACACGCGATGCAACTGCTGACCGCGGCCGCGGAGCAGAACGCCTGCGCGCCACCGGCCCCCCACCGCGCTTGACCGGCCGGGCCATCCTGGGCCGGTGCGCTACACCCGCGAGGAACGCGGCGAGATGGCCGTCGCCGGCAGCCTCCTGTACGGAATGGTGCTGATCTTCCCGGCCTCCTACGTCGCGTGGCGCTCCGACGGCGACCTCTGGTGGATGGCGCTGGTGCCGGTGACCCTGGGCGCGCTGCTGGGCTTCGTGTTCCCCGGACCGCTGCTGCGCCTCAGCGGCGACCGGCGATCCCGGGGCGGCGACGACGTGGACGTCGACCTCCCGGACGGCGACAGCGGCAGCGGCGACTGAACGGGCCCGGCCTCAAGTGGTGGGGACATCCGCAGCTCATTCCTCGCGATGACCTGCGTTACGCCCCACCACTCGCTTGACGGGCCGCGCCACCCTGGCCGTGTGCGCTACGACTGGGAGACCCGCGGCGACCTGGTGCTGATCGGCGGATTCCTGTACGGCTTCGTGCTGCTCTGCCCGGTCGGCCTCGTCGCCGCGACGGTGGACGAGCCGCCGTGGTGGTACGTGTTCCTGCCGGTGGCGCTCGGCGCGCTGCTGGCGTTCCTGTTCCCCGGGCCGCTGCTGCGGTTCCTGGACGAGGAGCCGGGGCCGGTGTGGCGCCGCGCCCGCCCCGACGAGGAGTGGGGCGCAGGCCTCCCGGAGCACGGTGGCACCGACTCCGGCGGCGACGGCGGTCACGACTTCGGCGGCGACGGCGGGGACTGAGGCTCCGCCAGGAATTCCTCGATGCGGCGGGCAAGTTCCGCGGGGTTGTCCTCGGCGATGTGGTGGCCCGCCTCGATCGGCCCGCCCCGCAGGTCCGGCGCCCAGTCGCGCCACACGGCGAGCGGATCGCCGTACAGGTCGGCGAGGTCGTCGCGGGTCGCCCACATGACCAGCGTCGGGCAGGAGATCACCCGCCCGGCCGCGCGGTCGGCGTCGTCGTGCGCGCGGTCGACGGTCATGCCGGCGCGGTAGTCCTCCATCATCGCGTGCACCGTGTCGGGGTCGTGGATCGCGCGGCGGTAGTCGGCGTAGTTCTCGGCGCCGAGGTCCTCCTCGCGCGCGAGGTACCAGGCGTCCGGGTCGGCGTTGATGACGCGTTCCGCCGGCTTCCTCGTCTGCGCGAAGAAGAACCAGTGCCACCACTCCCGGGCGAACCGGGCGTCGGCGCGGCGCAGCGCCTCACCGATCGGCACGGCGTCGAGGACGGTGAGGCGTTCGACGCGGTCGGGGTGGTCGAGCGCGGTGCGCAGCGCCACGTAGGCGCCCCGGTCGTGTCCGACGACGGCGAACCGGTCGTGCCCCAGGGCGGTCACCAGCGCCGCGACGTCGGCGGCCATCGCCCGCTTCGAGTGCGGTTCGTGGTCCACAGTGGACGGTGGCTTGTCGGACTGCCCGTAGCCGCGCAGGTCCGGGCAGATGACGGTGTGCCGCCGCGCCAGCAGGGGCGCGACGGCGTACCAGGTCGTGTGCGTGCGGGGATGACCGTGCAGCAGGACGACGGGTGGGCCGTCGCCGGGGTCCTCGGCGGCACGGTGGCGCACCCGCAGGCGCAGCCCGTTGCCGACGTCGATCCGGTCCAGTGCGAAGCCCTCGAAGAACATGCGGGCCGGTTACCCCAAGATCAGTGCGCCGAAGCGGGTGCCCGCACCTCGGCCGGGGCCGTCTCGCGGACCAGCGCCAGGACCAGCAGCCCACCGACGACGCCGAACCCGGCCGCCACCAGATACGCGTGATCGAGCGCGGTCGCGTAGGCCGCCCGCGGCCCACCGGCCGGGTGCCCCTCGACGCCGTCGCGGAAGACCAGGCCCAGCACGGCCACGCCGAGCGCGTACCCCAGCTGCCGGAACGTGTTCAGCGCGCCCGCCGCCATCCCCCCGCGTTCGGCGGGAACGGAGGCCATCACGGCGGAACTGAGCACCGGGATCGACACCCCGACGCCGATCCCGCCGACGACCAGCCCGGGCAGCACCGCCCACGCGTCGGACGACGCGTCCAGGACGGCCTGCGCGGCGGAGCCCGCGGCGACGAGCAGCAGCCCGACGCCGATCGGCAGCCGTGGCGCGACGTTCGCCAGGAACCGCCCGGACAGCCCGGACGACACGAACGCCGCGGCCGCCATGGGCACGAGCGCCGCCCCGGCCCGCACCGGCCCGAGGCCCAGCACCTGCTGCAGCCACACCGACGTGTACGCGAGGATCGCGAACGCCGACGCCATGAGCAGCGCCCCGGCGAGCATCACGGCGACGAACGACGGCCGCCGGAACAGCGCCAGGTCCAGCATCGGCTGCGGCCGTCGGTTCTCCACGACCACGAACGCCACCGACGCACACGCGGCCACCGCGAAGGCGAGCAGTGTCCGCCCGGCGGTGAACCCGCGGTCGCCGGCCTCGATCAGCCCGTACGTGAGCGCACCGGCGGCCGCGGTGAAGAAGAGCATCCCCCACGGATCGGGCCGCGCCCCGTCGGCCCGCCGGGACTCGGCCACCACGGCCAGCGTCAGCACCACGGTGATCACGCTGACCGGCAGGTTGACCAGGAAGATGGCGCGCCAGTCGAGATGTTCGGTCAGCAGCCCGCCGAGGATCGGCCCGGCCGCGGCGGCCGCCCCGTTGACGGCCCCCCACACCCCGAACGCCATCCCGCGGTCCCGGCCCCGGTACGTGCTGTTGAGCAGCGCCATCGTCGTGGCGAACATGGCCGCGCCGCCGAGCCCCTGCGCGGCGCGGGCGGCGATGAGCGTGGCCGCGTTCGGGGCGAGCCCGCACGCCAGCGAGGCCAGCGCGAAGAAGAGCAGCCCGGCGACGTACACCCGCCGTCGCCCGAGCAGGTCGGCGAGCGAACCCGCCCCGAGCAGCAGCGCCGCGAGCGCGAGCGCGTAAACGTCCATCACCCACTGCAGCTCGGAGAAGGACGCCTTGAGATCACCCGCCATGTCGGGCAGGGCGACGGTCACGATCGTGACGTCGACGAGGAGCATGAACGCCCCGAGACAGACCGCCACCAGCGGCCACCATTTGCGCATGGGCCGAACGATGACCGATCTTGCGCGCGAACTCCCAACCAAGAGCCCGAGGCTGGCGGATTTCGACACTGGATACAGTTCTGGGGTGGAACTCGACACGCTCGACCGGCAGATCATCCACGCGCTGCGGATCGACAGCCGGGCGCCGTTCAGCCGGGTGGCGGAGGTGCTCGGGGTCTCCGACCAGACCGTGGCGCGGCGCTACCGCCGGATGCGCACCGCCGGCGTGGTGCGGGTGGTGGCCGGCGTGGACCCGATCCGGTTCGGGCACGGCAACTGGCAGATCCGGCTGCGCACCACCCCGGACGCCGCCGTCGCGGTCGCCGACGCGCTGGCCCGCCGCGACGACACGGCCTGGGTGCACCTGCTGTCGGGCGGCACCGAGATCACCTGCGTGATGCAGGCCTGGTCCGCGGCCCAACGCGACGCGCTGCTGCTGGAGAAGCTGCCCCGCACCGGGCGGGTCCTCGACATCGTCGCCCAGAACGTGCTGCACATCTTCCCGCTCGGCCCCGAGGGCTGGGGCAACTCGGCCGTGCTCGGGCCCGAACAGGTCGAGGCGATGCGGCCGTCGCACGCGCCGGTGGAGGCTCCGGTCGTTCTCGAGGAAGGAGATCTGGAAATGCTCGGGGCGCTCGCGCGCGACGGACGTCTCCCGTACGGCGAGCTCGCCGCGGTCACCGGCCGCTCCGAGTCGACCGTGCGGCGCCGGATGGACCTGCTGCGCGCGAGCCGCGCGATCTACTTCGACCTGGAGATCCACGTCGGCGTCCTCGGCTTCCACACCGAGGTCCGGCTCTGGCTGTCGGTGCCGCCGTCGCGGCTGGTCGAGGTGGGGGAGACCATCGCGACCCACCCGGAGGTGGCGTTCCTCGCGGCCACGACCGGGCGGACCAACCTGACCGTCGCGGCCATCTGCCGGGACACCCGCGACATGTTCCGATATCTGACGGAACGGGTCGGCGCGATCGACGCCATCCAGACGGTGGAGTCGGCACCGGTCATCCGCACGATCAAGCGCGCCGGTGCGCTGCTGCCGCGGGGCGGGCCCCGTACGGGGACCTGAACGGGACCCGCCCCGGGGGTCTCTACCGCCGGCGCGCGGCGGCGTACCGGTTGACGGCCGGCAGGAAGAACAGCACCACCGCCACCAGGCTCAGCACGATCGCCAGCCCGTCGAGCGCGATCGTGGCCGTCGGCGCGACATCGAACATGACGAGCCCGTTCGCGCACCAGCTGCCCACCAGGAACAGCGTGGCCACGATCCGCGCCCACAGCGCGCCGTTGCGGGCGGCGAGGACGAACGCGAGGGTCAGCACCGCCGAGAAGACGCCGGAGTAGCCGCGGATGCTGAGCGTGGTGGCCGCGTCGTCGATCGCCTGCTGGACGATGGCGCCGCCGGCGCTGCTGTCGAGGCCGACTTCCGCCAGCTCCTTGTCGGCGGTCTCCTGGGCGAGGTCCTGCGCGCTGACGATCAGGAGCACCGCACCGATGAGCGTGAACAGCGCCGACGCGACGCCGGCGAAGAAGGCCGCGGTCAGTACCCCCGGCCGGGACGGCGGCGCCGCCGGAGTCGCGTACGCCGGTGGGGAGGTCGAGGGGTAGCCGGGAGTCGGATAGCCGGGAACGGACACGCTTGCTGCACTCCTTGATGAGGGGTTGCCCGGGCGATGGGCGCCGCCCGGTGACACTCATCCCTGCGTTCCAGCCCGTTCCACCGCGTTCCAACTCCCCTTCCCGCGCCGGCGGGCGAGTGTCGAGACGCCGCGGGCGGCGAGGTTGCGCGCCGCGAGCCCGGCCCCGGTGCCCGGCACCAGCAGCCCGCCGATGAGCCCGATCCGCCGCTGCCTCGGCCCGACCAGTTTCCGGTGCGCCGCCTCGTACCTCCCGAACGCCTCCGCCGGCTCGTCCGGGTGGACCGCCAACGCCGCCGCGAGCGTGTGCGCGCCGGCCATCGCAAGGCTCGACCCCTCGCCGAACAGCGACACGCACGAGGCCGCGTCGCCGAGCAACGCCACCCGGCCGCGCGCCCAGGAGTCCAGGTGTACCTCGCTGACCACGTCGAAGTACAGGTCGTCGGCGGCGCGCACCGCGTCGAGCAGTTCGGGGACCCGCCAGCCCAGGCCGGCGTGCGCGTCGAGGACGATCTTCTTCTGCACGGCCGGGTCGCGGTGGTCCACGTCCGTCGGCGGCCTGCCCCGGAAGATGAACGCCGCGCCGCCGGTCCCGCGCGCCGGGTGGATCGCGATCAGCCGCCCGGGCGCGTTGTACAGGACGACCGAGTCGGGATCCGTCACCAGCCCCGGCAGCGCCAGCGTCGCGACGAACATGTCCCGGTGCCGCACGAACGTCGGCTCCGGCCCGAACACCAGCCGCCGCACGTGGGAGTGCAACCCGTCGGCCCCGATCACCAGGTCGAACCGGCGCGGCGCGGCCCGGTCGAACGTCACGTCCACCCCGTCGGCGTCCTGGGTCAGCGTCGTGATCGTCTCGTCGAACAGGAACTCGGCGTCGCCGCGGGCCGCCTCGTACAGCAGGTTGGCGAGGTCGCCCCGCGGCACCTCGAACTCCTTGGCACGGTCGGACTGCATCGGTATCCGCGCGATGGGCCTCCCGTCCGTCGCGAGCACCGTCATGGACCGCGCGTGGGTGGCGGCCGCCTGGAGCGCGGGCACGATCCCCATGCTCTCGGCGACCGGGAACGCCGGCCCGTGCACGTCGACGGGATTGCCGCTGGAGCGCAGCCCCTGCGACCGCTCCACGACGGTCGCCGAGAACCCGTGCCTGGCCAGCCAGAACGCGAGGGTGGGCCCGGCCACGCCGGCACCCGAGATCAGAACGCTTCGCTTTCGGTGAGCACTTCCCATGCCGCGAACCGTACCCGCACTCAGTGCAGAAATGCAATGGATGCAAACTTGCATTCACTGCTGATCCGCATCGGATGCCTTAGGGTGTGATCCATGTCAGTCCGCGACCGCAAACGGGCCCGCACCAGGGAGGCGCTGGTGGCGGCCGCCGCCGACCTGTTCGAGCGCCGCGGCTACGAACGCACCACCGTGGCCGACATCGCCGCCGCGGCCGACATCGGCACCCGCACCTTCTTCAGCTACTTCGCCAGCAAGGAGGAGCTGCTCTTCCCGGAGACCGACGCCCGCCTGCGCGCCGCGCTGAAGGTCATCGACGAGCGCGAGCCCGACGAGGAGCCGGCGACCGTCCTGCTGCGCGCGCTGCGCCGGGTCGGCGACGACAGCGACGACCTGGTGAGCCCGCTCGCGGCGCTGCGGCTGCGGCTGGTGCTGGAGGTGCCGGCCGTGCGGGGGAGGGCGCTGCAGATCCAGGCCGACGCGCAGAAGGAGATCGCGCGTCACCTCGCCGCGGCGTACCCCGACCGGCTGGACGAGGTGACCGCCGCCGCGCTGGTGGGGGCGTTCGTGGGCGCGGTGCAGGGGGCGCTCCAGGCGCTTTTCGACCGCGAGGGCCGTCCCGAGGACGCCGCGATGCTCCAGGACGCGGTCCGCCGCGCCACGGCGGTGGCGCTAGCCCCCTGGACCACCTGACCTCGCTGCATCGGCGGGGACGTCCCGGGCTTTCGGCCTAGCCTCCTAGGATGGATTAGGCGGCGGGACGCCGCTCACGCGGCCGACGGCCGCACCGCAAAGGGGCAGCGATTCAGAGGAGGGCGGCGACCGTCGCCACCGCGCAGGCCACCACCAGCACGCCGAGCGCGAAGCGTTCGTAGCGGGTCACGTCGAGGCGGTCGTGGACGAGCCGTCCCGCGAAGTACCCGGCTACCACCACGCCGACCAGCAGCGGCCAGTGCGCGGGAACCCGCAACGTGCCGGCCGCCCAGAGGGTGGCGACGCTCGGGGGTGTTCGGGCCAGGGAGAGGGCGATCAACGTGTCGCGCGTGCGCCGGGGCGGGTAGCCGCGCCCCAGCAGGTACAGCACGACCGGCGGCCCGCCGAGGGTGGTGGCGGTGCTCAGCGCGCCCGACGAGAGGCCGGCCGACGCCGGGAGCCACCAGCGGTCGGGCAGGTGCACCGGGCGTTCGCGGCGGGACATCCACACGCGGTGCGCCACGGCCACGAGCACGGCCCCGGCGACCAGCAGTTGCAGCGCCGTCGCCGGCAACGTCTTCAGCGCCACCGCGCCGAGCACCAGCCCCGGCAGGCTCCACAGCCCGATGACGAGAACGTCGCGCCAGACCGGTTGCGGCCTACGGCGTTCGGCCACCATGACGAGGATGTCGACGACCGTGCCGGTGGCGACGATCGTGCTCACGGCGGCCTGCGGCCCGATCAGCGCGGCGAGCACCGGTGCGCTCAGCATCGCGAAGCCGAACCCGGTCGACGAGTGCAGCGACGCGCTGAGGAGGAGCGCCGCCGCGACCACGAGCAGTTCCCACAGCGGCAACCCGGACCCCCCGATCCCCTGCGCTGAACGCGGTGCGGCAGCATCGACGGGTGTCCACCGCGATCGATGCTGCGCCGCCCACCCTCGCACAGCGCCTGGCGCGGCTCGTCACGGAGGTGTTCGCGCCGGCGATCTGGGCGGCGGCGATGCCGTTCGTCATGGCGGTGCACGGGGCGTCGAGCGTGCTGGCCGGGGTGGCGTGGGGCGCGTTCGCCGTGGTCTTCACGGCGGCGGTGCCCTACGCGATCATCTGGTTCGGGGTGCGCCGGGGGACGCTGACGGACCATCACATCGGGCAGCGCGAGCAGCGCCGCAAGCCGCTGCTGATGGGACTGGCGGTGGTGCTGCTGGGGATCGCGGCGCTGGTGGTGCTGCGGGCGCCGCGCGAGCTGATCGCCATGGTGGTGGTGATGTTCGTGGTCGGGCTCGGCGCCACCGCCGTCAATCACTACTGGAAGCTCAGCATCCACGCGGCCGTCGCGTCGGGTTCGGTGGCGGCGCTGGTGCTGGCGTTCGGGCCGGTATGGCTGGCCGGGGCGGTGCTGGTGGCGCTGGTCGGATGGTCCCGGGTGGTGCTGCGGGACCACACGACCGCGCAGGTGCTGGTGGGGGCGGTAGCGGGCGCGGTTTCGGCGGGGCCGACGTTCGCGCTGATGGTCTAGGAAACGTCGGTGACGGAGTGTCGCTTGCCGGCGGCTCACCGCTCGATGATCTGTGCTGCCGACGGTTCCAAGAGGCTCAGTTGATCAGTGACTGGGAGTATGGATGCGCCGTTGGAGGCACATGAGCCGCGACGTAGCCCGCACGCTCACCTGTCGGGGTGGCTCTCGACCCGGCGCGCTTAGTCTCCGGTCCGGGGAAGCGATCCGTGATCCAGCCGGCGACGCCCTCATCGGCCACCACTGCTGGCGCGGCGCTGGCTGGTCTCCTCGACGAAACCATCTGGACCGTCTGGGCTCAGCCGCACCTCTGGGACCCCTGGGCCGAGCGGCCCTGGAACGCTCCGTGTCCGCGACACCGCACGACCCCATCTTCGAATGACATGCTGGACGTTCCGCAGCGCCGCCAGCCGTGAATTACATCCCGGATCGCGGCTCGACCCATCCATACTTCCGGTACGGCCTTCGTCTCGCGTAATCTCATCTTTAGGAACGCAAGGAAGTTTCACCTTGTGGCTTCATGGGGATGCAATTAGGTTCGGATCTTTCGCCAGCCTCAAGGTGCCATTAAAATGTGTTCTCCCAACTCGTCCGCAACGGACCCTTCCCTAGGGTTGTGTCGGCGATTGGAGATCTGCAAATGAATGTTAAACGCATTCACAAGTTCCGTGCATGGTTTTCGTCCCTCGAGGACGGTAGTAAGATTGCCGCGTGCGCCGTCGCGGCAACGGTAGTAGCGGCATTGGTTACCGGATCTGCAGTAATAGCGGCCCCCATTTTGAGTTCTATGTTTTCCGCCGCCGGGCATCGTGTGTCTCCGCCCGGGCAGCACTCGCCTTCGGGGGAAGACGTCTCGCCCGGATCGTTACTACCTCCACAGTTTATCGACTCCGGCATGGGCGCCATTGACCTTGACGGTGGCGGGAAGGTGGATTTGGCACTCAAATTTATTGACAAATCTTGGCGACTGACGCGTTCCGGAACCGCATTAGTTGCCGTTACCTCGGCGGCAACTAGGACTGCTTGCATCAACTCATCAAATGATTGGGGATTCACTTTGCCGCCCGAAGTAAAACATGCGTGCATCAGGACGACAGAATGTGCATATATTGCACTGGCGGTCGATCAAAGCGGATTCGATCAAAAGCTATGGACGGTTACGTTTCGACGAAGTCAGACGTGGCAGCAAAGCGAATGCTAAATCGCGGTGCGTTTGTAAGGGGTGATCCATAAAGATTCTCGCAATCAGGCTGCACTTGACCAACGCGCTCTTGGCGCGAGCGGAAGATCAACGGCACCGCCGTCGGCCACGTTCCGTAGCTCCGGGCCGATACGCGAACGTCCGGACGGCGGCATGAGCGCTCACCTGATCTTGGTCGGGATCTGGTAACGGCTGAGTCGGGTGGCATGGGTGCCAGCAGGACCGCAGGGCCAGTCCTTCAGTGATGAGCTGACCGCCGGGTGCAGCGATCGAGTTTCCAAATTCGGCGGCTCGCCACGCCAAGGCAGTTCAGAATGATACGAACGCGGCTGAGGGGGGTGTGAGATGTCGGAAGTTTCGTTTCAGACGGTTCCTGTGCCGGACCGATATGTGCTCCGAGTCTACTCGTGCATTACAGAATGGACTGCCGAAGATCAGGCTGTGGCCGACGGGGAGGTAGGGGCTGCCGGTGACGATGAAGTTTCGCTAGACCCGTACGAGGAATCATGGTCACTTCCGGAGCCAGAAATCTGGTCGGCGAAGGATCTCAAATCCCTGTCCCAGGATTCGGTGAAGACGGCGCGAATAGTTACTAAGATGCTCGATTTTCTCGCTACCAAGCCTGAGACGTTTCTTCGGTCCGATATCATCGGCAGGGAGATCAACGTAAAGGCTGAGAGTGTCACCGCCGCCTTGCGCTGGCTCAACCGGTATTTCGGGTCACGGTACGGACGAACTGACCGACCCTTCACGGAGATGTACGGCGAGTATGGCGTCACGGTCGCACAGGCCAAGGCGTGGACCGACGTGCGCCAGAACTGATTCGGCAGGTCCGTGCACTCGGTGCGAACTGATGGTCGGATCTGGGTATCTCGGGTGCGTGCGTGACTAGATCGAGACCGGAGTCTCGCTCTTGGGGTTCGTCGTTGTTGTCGGCGTCGTACACATCGTCCGGTTGAAGGGCTACCGCCTGTTCGAGCTCAGCCGATTGAGCCCGGACAGGCGATCTCATCTGACCGATCGACGTGATGGGCGCCGGGCTGGCGCTACCGAGCGTCATCGGCCGGCGGACGTCGTTACCGACGGGATGGGCCGCGGTGCGCACACGAGGTTCTCGCCGTCCTGCTTCGCCACGATGCTCAAGGTGCCGGACCCGGCCGCGCAGATTGCGGAGACATCGACATCCACGCGACATTCCCAGCGTGCCGTGTACGCACCAATTTCGGCAGATACGTGTACCCAGGCGCCCGAATGGCGTCGTGATCGCTTGTACACAGCGTGAGGCCCGCTCGTGGCGTCTCCCGCCTTTGCGGACGCCGTCTGAGTGGAGTCACGGTGCCCGAGTCCGCCACGTAACGGTCCTGCCGCTGCTCTGCGGCAAACTGCCTGAGCTCCCCACCGCGATGGCGGCGGCACCGGAACCGGAAGGACGCTCGGATGAGGGTGGATGAGGCACGGACGCTGTGGAACGCGCAGCCGGGCTGGCTGAACACGGCGAGCTATGGGCTACCACCGCAACCGGCGTGGGATGCGCTGCAGGCGGCCCTCGCCGACTGGCGGGTCGGCGCCACGAGTTGGGAGGGCTGGGACGAGGCGACGGCCGCCGCGCGCGCCGGGTTCGCGCGGCTGATCGGGGTGCCGCACGCCGATGTCGCCGTCGGCTCGCAGGTGTCGCAGCTCATCGCGCCGGTCGCCGGCGCCCTCCCGGACGGCAGTCGAGTGGTGGTGCCGGCCGCCGAGTTCACGTCGATCCTGTTTCCGTGGCTGGTGCACAGTGACCGGCTCCAGGTCATGACCGTGCCGACCGGCGAGCTCGTGGAGACGGTGGCGGCCGGCTGCGACGTCGTCGCGTTCTCACTCGTCCAATCGGCGAGCGGGGAGGTCGCCCGCTACGCCGAGGTCGTCGCGGCCGCGCGCTCGGCCGGTGCCATGGTGGTCGTCGACGCCTCGCAGGCGTGTGGATGGCTGCCGTTCGACGGCGGGATGGCAGACGTGGTGGTGGTCGCCGGATACAAGTGGCTGATGAATCCGCGAGGCACCGCGTACGCGTACCTGAGCCCCGCGGTACGTGAACGGCTGCGGCCGATCGCCGCGGGTTGGTACGCCGGAGCCGACGTGCACGCCTCCTTCTACGGCCCGCGCATGCAGTTGGCCGAGGACGCCCGGCGCTTCGACGTGTCGCCGGCGTGGTTCAGCTGGGTCGGCGCGGCACCCGCGATCGCCCTCCTCGAGCGGATCGGGCTGCCGGCGATCCACCGCCACAATGTCGCGCTCGCGAACCGGTTCCTGCGCGGCCTGGGCCACCCGCCCGGCGACAGCGCGATCGTGACGGTCGACGCGCCCGACGCCGCGACCCGGCTCGCCCAGGCCGGGATCCGAGCCGCGGTCCGCGCCGGCCGGGTACGCGCGTCCTTCCACCTCTACACCACCGAAGCGGACGTCGACCTGGCGCTGGACGCGTTGAACGGCCGATCAACGACGGGAACAGCCTGACCGCGCCTGCGGCTGCCGATCACGACCGAGAACCGGTGACACCATCCGCTGGACCGAATCCGACAATCTGCTCCGGGAAGTCGTGGACGTTTCCTGAGACGCTCCCCGCCGCCGTTGTCCTACGTGCGAGCCGCTTGGTTGACGCGCGGCGGCGGTGACCGTGGCAGCGTCAGGCCACTAACCGTGAGATTTGTGAGCACCGCCTTGGCGTGTGTACGACGGTCACCGAACGCGTCATGGGGGAGGGCGCGCCACGGTGGTTGAGGCAGGGCCGTTCCTGCCAGAAGCGGCGCGGCGGTATCCGCACGACTACGCGCTGGTCGATGTGGAGACAACCGGCCTGAATCCGGACCAGGACCGGATCATCCAGATCGCGATCGCCCATGTCGGCTCCCACGGCGTCCTACAGCGAACCTGGTCCACGCTCGTCAATCCGGGATGCGAGCCGGGCCCGGTGCACATCCACGGACTCACTGCACAACATCTGGCGGAAGCCCCGCCGTATGTGTCCGTTGCCGACGACCTGGGCCGGCTCCTCGACGGCCGGGTCCTGGTCGCGCACAACGCAACCTTCGACTGGCGGTTCCTGGCCGCCGAAGCACTCCGGGCCAACCACGAACTTCCGGTGTCCCGCCGGCTGTGCACAATCGCCCTCACCCGACACCTGGACCTACCAGTCTGAAATCCTGCTCCGATTGCTGAACGCCGCCGAGCAGGTTGAGCTCGCGTTGCCGCTGATCTCCTGCGATCCGGCCGACGCCCGACGCGCCTACCCGGGTACGCACCCCGCGCCCCCTCTGCGCGTGGGCGTACCCGGGGAGATGGATTCCGGGAAACCCGCTCGTGCAAGGGATGAAGGTCGCCATCACCGGCGACACCATTCTGGCCCGGGAAGTCCTATCGACCCGAGCCGCAGACCCTCGCCATCTCCTACGGCGTCTCGGTCGACGACTAGCATGCGGGGCCGTACGGGCGCTGCGTCACCGGCGACAACGTTACGTTCCTCTAGGACGCCGGAGACCCTGGGGCTCCGGGATGCTTGCACTCGGCGACGGCGGTGTCGACATGGATGCGCTCACCGAGCCCGGCTTCACGCAGGCCACTGCTCCCGCAGAGTCGCCCCAGGCGTCAACGGTCATCTCGACGGTCGCGCCGGATCCGACCGAGACTCTGGTGGCGACCCGGGATGTGCCGATCCGCCTCGAGGAACGTCCGCCGATGCCACGGTCAACAGCGAAAAGGAGCCGGCGGACCGTGCGTTAACTATCCTCGACCAGCACCTTCTCATCGAACGTGAGGTTGTTCGGAGGCACTGCTCGGGACGCGAGCAACACGCCGCCGCAGACCCCTATCGGCATCTCGCCGGCAACAGGATTCCGTTCACCAGTACCTATCCGAGCTGATAGCCGCAGGAGCATTGAGTGGAATACTCGATCTCGTCCAAGCGGTTTCGGGACGAACTGCCCGACACCGCCGACGAACTTTTCTGGATCTTGTTCTACCTGGAGCCGAGAAAGAATCCTGTAGTGACGATCAGCGCTACTCGGGACGCCGACCGTTTCATCCGGGTCGCCGCCGGAGATGGCGGGCTGCTGAGCGTCACGTACCGGCACGGGACACCCGACGAGGTTCACACCGTCTCGGGCCTGGACGTACTGGCTGTCCACCAGGCGATCGTTGCGTGCGTGCAGCGGGGCATGCAGTGGACAGCGGCTTTCGAGGAGGCGCAACGACGCGGTGACATGCGGTCGGGTGTCGTCGACTACGAGCCGACGGGTCTCACCGTTCAGGCCGCCGTGATGGACCTCGACGTGCGTCGGCGTCGCCTGGGCCTGCCCTTCGCCGGGCCGCCGAGCCTTACCTGGGGTTCTTCGCAGGTCGTCACCGGAGACGTATGGCCACAGGCCAAGTCCACCGTGACGGTTTCGATCGAGGTCACCGCCATGAGGCGCGAGCTTGAACACGGTATCTCGATCGCCTCGCCGGGCGGCAGTGTCCGCACAGAACGATCGCAGCCCGCCGCGGCTGAACTGATGCTGTGGCCGTCGCATGACGGTGAGAAGTTCGAAGTCGTCTGCGACGTGCCGCAAGCAGCTCTCCAGATCACCAACGTCTACATGTTCCGGACACCGACGCACTCGCGTGTGGAGCGCTGGAGTGACAACGCCGGCATCGTGGTCGAGAGTGTGAGCGCGGCCGAGCGCATCTACCGTTGTAATCACGGCTTCACCTCACCGCCGACCTTCAACGATCTCGTCTTTCGCGCGAGAGTGGACTGACGTCTCGTTGATCCGCTCCGCACGGCGTCGGATCGGCCTGATGGGGCCGGTTACGCAAGTGGGACGCGACTCGGCTCACCGCACGACACCGCCGTAGTTCGGCTCCTCGAACGGCAAAAACCGCTGAAGATGCAACTGCGCCGCCACGGTCACGGTGTCCCGAACCCCCGACCGGTTCTTCGCCGGGGACCACACGACCGCGCAGGTGCTCGCCCCCACGCTCGCCGGTGCGGTGCTGGCCGCACCGACGTTCGCGCTGATGGTGTGAGACCTAGGAAAGACGGCGCCGGACGAGGTGGACGGTGCCGGCTACGAGGGCGACCGCGAGCACGAGGAAGATCCCGGCCTCGATCAGTTGGAACGTCGTGAAGCGCCCGGACGGCTGATACGTCCACAGGTTGTATCCGCCCTCGGCGGTACACCCGCCGCCACGACCGCCCTGGGCGGCACCCGGGGGAGGGGAGGCGTCGGCACCGGGCGGCGGCCGCAGGCAGAACGCGGTGCCGTTCGGCTCCTTCACCGAGCCGTCCGCGTTGTGCACGGCGGTGTCGATGACCCAGTCCCGCTTGGCCGGGTTGGGCAGCATCGGCTCGCTGGTGGTGGTCGCCACGCGGTACTCCTTCGGAGCCATCACGTTGGGCCGCACCAGGAACTCGACGACGCCCCGCACCGCGAGGAACGCCACGAACGTCGCGCCCATCGCCGGCAGCACCTTGCGCGTGACGACCCCCGCGAACGCCCCGAGCGCCACCGCGAACAGCGTGTACGCCACCGGTACCACGCCGAGCTGGTCGAAGATGAGGTAGTCCATCGGCACCACGAGCGTGCGGGTGAGCGGCCAGAGCCACCAGTTCGTCAGCAGCGCGTAGCCGGTCGCGAGCAGCAGCACGCCCCCGCCGACGAGCCCGACCTTCACGAGGAACCAGCGGGTGCGGCTGACGTCCTGGGTCCAGACGAGCCGGTGGGTGCCCTGCTCGACCTCGCGGGCCACGACCGGCGCGCCCCAGAACATCCCCGCGAGCAGCGGCAGGAACATCAGCAGCACGCCGCCGTACGCCCAGGTCTCGTACCCGTCCGCGAACCTCTCGACGGTGCTGTTGCACTCCTGCGCGGCGCGGAACGCGACGAGCTGCGCGCCGCCCAACGCGTCGAGGCAGCCCCTGGCGCCCGAGGAGGCGAACACGTCGCGCATCCGGTTGCCCGTCGGGATGAGAACGGCGGCCAGCACGGCCAGTCCGGCGAGGCCGAAGAGGGCCTGCTTGCGGTGCTGTCGCCAGGTCAGCCAGATCATGCCGAGCCTCCCACCCGGTGCAGGTTCCGGGGGCCGGGGAGTGTGCCGGCCCCGGCGTCGGCGAGGTACGCGAGAATGATGTCCTCCAACGACACGTCGCTGACCGTCCACTGTGGATCCGGCCAGCCGGGTGCGGGCGCGCTGTCGTCGGTGCGCACGAGCAGGGTGGTCTGGCGTTCGGTGTGGCTCTGGCGCACCACCGCGGCGACGCCGTTGATGCTGCCGGCGTCCCGGGTCCACAGTGGACCGGTGAGGAGCCGGTGCTGGGCGACGAGTTCGTCCACGCCGCCGAGCACCTGGACCCGCCCGGCCTGCAGCAGGACGAGGTAGTCGCAGACCCGTTCGAGGTCGCCGAGCAGGTGCGAGGAGAGCAGGATGGTGGTCCCCTCGTCGGCGACCCCGCCCATGAGCGCCTGCAGGAACTCCCGGCGCGCCAGTGGGTCCAGGCTCGCGACCGGTTCGTCGAGGAGCAGGAGCCGGGGCCGTTTGGCGAGGGCCAGCGCGAGGGCCACCTGTGCGCGTTGGCCGCCGGAGAGGGCGGGCACGGGGCGGTCGACGGCGACGTTGAGGCCGTTCAGCCGTTCGAGCATCAGCGCCCGGTCGAACCGGCGGTTGAGCTTCGTGCCGAGGGTGGCCAGTTCGGTGGCGGAGAAGTCGGGGTAGAGCGGCGTGTCCTGGGCGACGAACCCGACGTCGCCGCGCACCTTCGGGTCGCCGGGTGTGGCACCGAAGACCGAGACTGTGCCGCTGCTCGGCCCGAGGAGTCCGACCGCCAGGTGCAGCAGGGTGCTCTTGCCGGCGCCGTTGGGTCCGACGAGCGCGGCGATGCGCCCGGCGGGCAGGTGCAGCGTGCAGTCCTTCAGTGCCCAGTGTTTTCCGTAGCGCCGGCCGAGCCCGGTCGCCTCGAGTGCGGCGGTCACGCTATCTCTCCCTTCGCTGCGTCGTCCTGAAATGTGGCGCGCATGGTCGTCTCGACCAGTGCCACCACGTCCTCCCGTTCGAGGCCGGCCTTGCGTGCCTTGCGTAGCCAGGCCTCCAGGTCGCGGCGCAGGGCGGCGTGGTTGGCCAGCGCCGGTCCGGCGAGGGTGCGGCGTACGAACGTGCCGACGCCCGGCCGGCCCTCGACCAGCCCTTCGATCTCCAACTGCCGGTAGGCCTTCAACACCGTGTTGGGGTTGATGGCCAGCGACTCGGAGACCTCGCGCACCTTGGGCAGTTGGTCGCCCGGGGTGAGCAGGCCGGTCCGCAGGGCCTGCCGCACCTGCTGAACGAGCTGGAGATAGGTGGCGCCCTTGGTATGGCCGTCCAGATGGAACTCGATCATCACCCCACCAAACTGCTTAACTATTTATCTACGATAGTAAGACAATAGCAGTGCTGCGCGATCATGGGAAACATGGAGGACCTGACCGTCGTGCGGGGCGACGCGACCAGCCCGCAGGCCAAGGGGCAGAAGATCATCGCCCACGTCTGCAACGACCTCGGCGGCTGGGGCAGGGGCTTCGTCGTGGCGATCTCCAGGCGCTGGCCCGAGCCGGAACGCGACTACCGCGCCTGGCATCGCGAGCGGGCACACAACGACTTCGGGCTCGGCGCCGTGCGGCTGGTCCGGGTGCGGCCCGACGTCCGCGTGGCGAACATGATCGGCCAGCGCGGCATCAGGACCGGCAGCAAGGGCCCGCCGATCCGTTACGAGGCGGTGGAGAAGTGCCTGTGGAGCGTCGGCGACGCGGCCCTGGCCGAGGAGGCGAGCGTGCACATGCCGCGCATCGGCTGCGGGCTGGCCGGCGGCAGGTGGGAGCGCATCGAGCCGCTGGTGCGGGCCGCCCTGTGTGGGCGCGGCGTCCCGGTGACGGTCTACGACCTCGGCTGAGGAGGATCTGGCATGGTGGAGGGCATGTGCCGCAGCATCCACGTTCTCCACAACTTCGAGCCGCCCGCGACCGACGACGAGGTCATGGCGGCCGCGCTCCAGTACGTTCGCAAGATCAGCGGGTCGACCCGGCCGTCGGCGGCCAACCAGGAGGCCTTCGACGAGGCGGTGCGCGCCGTGGCCGAGGCGACCCGGACGCTGCTCGACAGCCTGGTGACCAATGCCGCGCCACGCGACCGCGAGGTGGAGGCCGCGCGCGCGAAGGCCCGCGCCGAGCAGCGCTACGGGCGCAGGCCTGCTGACGCACAGTGACGATGCCCCGGTAGCTGTCCGAAGCGGGAGCTGACGCCGGGTAAACGTTCCGAGGGCGCGATCCTGTTGTCTTCCCTAGTCACTTGGGAGAAGATCCACGCGGTCGTGCATGGATGAGCTTCTCCGTCTAGGCTCCGGGCATGACTACTGACAGCGAACAGCGCCGGCCCCGCCGGAAGCTGTCCAGGCGTGCCAAGGTCATCCTGACGGCGCTGGGCGTGGTGGGGATGAGTGCCGCCGTGATCGGCCCGGTGTACGCGGTGGCCAACGGGGAACCGGTCGTCGAGGGGCAGTACCGGTTCGCGGTGAAGCTCACGATGCCGAAGATCACCAGCCCGAGCACGGGCGCGACCCGCAGCAGCGCGTGCTCCGCCGGCCTCATCGACCGGCAGTGGATCGTCAGCGCGGGGCACTGCTTCCACGACGGCGACCGCAACCGGATCTCGGGTCCGGTGCGCTACCAGGTGATCGCGACCGTCGGCACCTCCAACGTGGCGTCCGGGCGCGGCGTCAACGTCGACGTCGTCGAGGCGTACCAGGCGCCCAACGGTGCCGACCTGGCCATCGGCAAGCTGGCGCGCCCGCTGCGCGGGTTCCCGACGCTGAAGCTGTCGAACACGCCGCCGTCGGTCGACGACACGGTGCGCATCGTCGGGTGGGGCTGGACCGGCTCGCCGGGCACGACGGTCGGCCCTAGCGATCAGGCCTACACCGGTCAGGTCAAGGTGCTCGACGTGAACGCCACCGAGGTCGGCGTCGCCGGTTCGGAGCCGTCGCCGGTGACCGGTTGCCAGCACGACTCCGGTGCGCCGTACTTCGCCGAACGCGACCGCAGGGCCTACCTGGTCTCGGTCGAGTCCAACGGCCCCACCTGCCCGCACTCGCAGCGGGAGACGACGGCACGCGCGGACAACCTGACGACCTGGATCCAGGACAAGATCGCCGGCAACGCGTAGGCCGGAAAAGGCTGGCTGTATACAGTCCGGGGGCAGAGTGTATACATTCTGTCCCCGGATCGGCCGTTCGGCTCGCATTAACGACCGTCGAGCGATTGCGCGGTCAACGATCAGCTGACGTGGGTATCGGGCCGATAGTTTTCGGACATCTCGATCGTGATCTCTGTGGCGAGAGAGGCCCCCTCATGTCCCTGTTGTCCGCCCTCGACCGTCGGCACACCGTCGCCCCACCGGGCTACAGCCGCTGGTTGATCCCACCTGCCGCGCTGTCGGTCCACCTGTGCATCGGCCAGGCGTACGCCACCAGCGTCTACAAGAACTCCCTGATCGCGCACTTCGACGCCAGTCAGACCGCGATCGGCGTCATCTTCAGCATCGCCATCGTCATGCTCGGCCTCTCCGCGGCCGTCGGCGGCACCTGGGTCGAGCACAACGGCCCGCGCAAGGCGATGTTCGTCTCGGCGTGCTTCTGGGCCACCGGGTTCCTCGTCGGCGCGCTCGGCATCGCCACCGAGCAGCTGTGGCTGGTGTACCTCGGCTACGGGGTGCTCGGCGGCATCGGCCTCGGCATCGGGTACATCTCGCCGGTCTCCACGCTGATCAAGTGGTTCCCGGACCGGCCGGGGCTCGCCACCGGGCTGGCCATCATGGGCTTCGGCGGCGGCGCGCTCGTCGCCAGCCCGCTGTCGCGGCAGCTGCTGTCGTTCTACGACTCGTCGTACGACCCCACCAACGCGAAGTCGGTCGCCTCCGGCGGCGCGCTCGTCGCGCTGTTCCTCACGCTCGGCATCGGCTACTTCGTCGTCATGATGTTCGGCGTGTTCAACGTGCGGGTGCCGGCCGAGGGCTGGAAGCCGGCCGGGTGGGACCCGTCGACCGTCGCGGCCAAGCCGCTGGTCACCACCGCCAACGTCTCCGCCGGCAACGCGATCAAGACGCGGTCGTTCTGGTTGCTGTGGGTCGTGCTGTTCTGCAACGTTACCGCCGGTATCGGCATTCTCGAGCAGGCCAGCCCGATGATCCAGGACTTCTTCCGGGAGAACGGCACCTCGACCGTCGCCGTCGCCGCCGCGTCCGGATTCGTCGGGCTGCTGTCGCTGTTCAACATGGCCGGCCGCTTCGCCTGGTCCTCGACGTCGGACCTGATCGGGCGCAAGCCGATCTACATGGTGTACCTCGGCGTCGGCATGGTGCTGTACGCGTTGCTGGCCGTCGCCGGGCACACCGCCACCGCGCTGTTCGTGCTGCTGGCCGGGCTTCTGCTGTCGTTCTACGGCGGCGGGTTCGCCACGGTGCCGGCGTACCTGCGGGACCTGTTCGGCACGTTCGAGGTCGGTGCCATCCACGGCCGGCTGCTCACCGCCTGGTCGGCCGCGGGCGTCGCCGGGCCGCTGATCATCAACGGGTTCCTCGACGCGCAGGGCAAGCCCGGGTCGCTGACGGCCGAGGCGTACCGGCCCGCGCTGTTCACGATGGTGGGCGTGCTGGCGATCGGGTTCGTCGCGAACCTGCTGATCAAGCCCGTTCCCGAGAAATACCACCAGCCGGCGGCGAACGCCGAGCCGACCCCGGAAGAGAGCGTGGCGCGATGAGCGAGACACCCGCGGGCCAGACGGCGCGGCTGTGGATCTCATGGATCCTGGTCGCCATCCTGCTCGGCTACGGCATCGTGCAGACCGCGATCACGGCGGCGAAGCTCTTCACCAGCTGACCGGATGGGCCTGCCGATCGGCTAACCTCTGCCGGCGTGACCCACGACATCGCCGGTTCCCTCGGGATGCTGCGCAAGGCGGCCGCCGACGGCCGGATCGAACTCTTCGAGAGCGACCCGGCCACGGCGGCCGACGTGCTCGCGCGGGAGACCGAAATCCGGCCCTACTTCGACACGATCTTCTGGAGCGCGCCGCCGTCCTACCGGGCGCTGCTGGCCGAGACGAACACCCTGTTCTGCGCGCGCGGCGACGACGCGTTCCGCGTCCTGGACGCCGCGGACATGGCGGAGGTCAACCTCAACCTGGTGCACATGCCCGAGGGGGTCAGCCGGGACGGGGCGCGGATGCTGTCCACCAACCACCTCGTCGGCTTCGCCGCCGGACGGGGCGAGGGCGTGTGGTGCTTCGACGTGTCCAACCCCGACCTGGCCGGCGAGTACCCGGTGTACTACCACCACCAGGACGAGCCGCGCGCCCGCTACCTCGAGGACGCGCTGTCCGAGGACCCGGCCGACGACACGCCGGACCTGCCGTCGTTCGGGGCGTGGCTCGAGGTGATGGCGCGGGCGTTCACGGCGGCGCACCCGCCGGAGTGGCTCGACGCGCTCGGCGCGCCGCGGCTGGTGTCGCTGGCCCGCAGGGGCGTTCTACGCGTCGATTCCTAGCGCGTCGAGGACGAACGCGTACGTGTCGGCGAGTTCGGCGTCGCGCTGCGCCGTCGTGGCGCCGGGGCCGTGGCCGCCGGCCGCGTCGACGCGCAGCAGCACCGGCGCCGCCGTCCCGGTCGCCCGCAGCCGCGCCACGAACTTGCCCGGCTGCCACGGCGGCAGGCGGGAGTCGTTGCGGCCGGCGGTCACCAGCACCGGCGGGTAGGCGACGCCGTCGCGCAGCCGCCGGTAGGTGTCGGAGATCAGCAGTGCGCGCAGGCCATCCGGGGTGCCGACGGTGCCGAGCTCGGGCACGTTGACCGGGCCGTTCTCGCTGAACTCGAAGCGCAGGCTGTCCAGCAGCGGCACGTTGAGCACCACGGCGCCCCACAGGTCGGGCCGGCGCACCAGGGCACCGCCGACCGGGATCCCGCCGGCGCTGCCGCCGCAGGCGACCAGCCGCCCCGGCCGCGTCCAGCCCGCGTCGATCAGGCCGGTGGCGCAGTCGATGAGGTCGGTGACGGTGTTCTCCTTGGTCAGGAGCCGTCCGGCCCGGTGCCAGTCGCGGCCGTGTTCGCCGCCGCCGCGCAGGTGGGCCACCGCCCAGACGCCGCCGCGTTCGAACCAGACGCGCCGGTGCGGCTCGTGGGCGGGGGACAGGACGATGCCGTAGGAGCCGTAGCCGGTGAGCCAGACCGGGCGTTCGCCGTCGGGGACCAGATCCGCGCGGTGGATCAGCGAGACCGGTACCTCCGTGCCGTCCCGGGCGGTCACCACCACCCGGTGGAACGTCAGATCGCCCGGCCCCTCGGCGACCTCCTCCGGCGCGAGGGTGCCCGTCGCCGGGTCGTAGCGGTACCAGGCGGCTGGCGCTGTCCACGTTCCCACGAGAAGGGCCGGACCGCCGTCGGGCAGCGACGCCCACTCCCGCAGCCCGCCCTCGACGGGCATCGGCACCTCCTCGGCGGGTCCACCGTCGAGCGGCACCCGGCGCAGCCGCGACACCCCGCCGTCCAGGTCGCGCACCAGCAACCGGTCGTCGACGACGCGCACCGCCTCGATCACCCGCGGGCCCTGCGGCACCACCTCCGTGACCGGCCCGCCCCCGAACGGCACCCGCAGCACCCGCCGCCGTGGCGCGTCCGCGGCGACCACCAGGTACGCGGCGTCGGGGCCGAGCGCGAACGCCACCGTCTCGTCCTCCCGCGCGGCCACCCGCCGCCACGGGCACGTGGCCGGGTCGTCGAGCGCGGCGACCGGGGCCGCGTACAGCGTGCAGTCGCGCAGCCGCTCGTCGATGCCGCCGCCGCCCAACGCGCCGTGCGCCACCAGGGCCAGCGCCCACGCCCCGCCGGGCGGCACCATGAGCAGCGGCCGGTCGGTAGGCGCGAGCGGGACGCCGGGGTGCGCGTCGGGGCCGAGCACCACCGGGTCCGCGGCCGGGTCGTCGCCGAGCCGGTGCCGCCGGGTGGCGCTGAGGTCCCGCCGGCCCGCCGCCGCGTGCGGGTACCGGTGATACAGCAGCGAACCGTCGCCGAGCCAGCTCACGTACGGATGCCACACGTCGTCGATCCGATCGGGCAGCAGCCGTCCCGTGGCCACCGACAGGATCCGCAGGGCGCTGCGCTCCGAACCACCGCCGGACAGCCCGCAGGCGACGAGCGTCCCGTCGGGCGAGGGCACGTACCAGTCCAGGCTGTCGGCGCCGGGAGCGAACAGCACCGCCCCGTCGACGGCGAGCACCGGCGCACCGCCCGCATCCGCGCGCAGGTCGAACAGCCGCCCGCCGGCGGCGACCAGCCCGTGCCGCGTCGAGCCGGCACCGGCGCTCAGTTCGCGCAGCCGCGCGTGGATGCCGGCCCGGCCGGGCAGCGCCGACAACTCCCGCGCGGCGTGTGCGGCCTCGGCGTCCAGCCACGCGTCGAACTCCGCGTCCTGCGCCTCCATCCAGCGGTACGGGTCCTCGACGGCGACGCCGTGCAGCGTCTCGCGGACCGGTGCGACACGGGCGGCCGGCGGCAGGCTCATGGGGCCATCATGACTCGACGTTGAGGTGCGCGTGAGTACCGCTTGCGCCGGGCGCCGGAGTGTTGTCCGGTCAGCAGCCCCGATCAGATGCGGAACCCTCTCGATGAAAGCGAAGATCGCCGTCGGCGCACTCGCCGTGCTCGCCCTCGGCGGCGGCGGTGTCCTCTGGGCGTCCGCCTCGGCCAGTGCCGCTCCCGCCGCGCCGAGCGACGTCACGTTCACCCGGGACCGCGCCACACCCGGCGACGTGACGGTGAAGTGGTCGGCGGTGCCCGGTGCCACCCGGTACAACGTGAGCGTCTTCGACGGCACCAGGAACACGGTCACCACGCTGCCGGGCGGCACGACGGCGTTCGCGCTCAAGCAGCCGTCGTGCGTGAAGCTGCGGGTCAAGGTCACCTCGCGGGACGCGTTCGGCGCCGGCGGCACCTCGGGCAACACCTACGTCGACACCACCCAGCCGGGGCCGGTGCAGGGGCTCAAGGCGGCGTTCGGGGAGGGGCAGACGACGCTGACGGCCACCTGGTCGCAACCGAAGAACCTCGGCGTGAAGCCGTCGTCGAACGGCACCCCCGACGCCGTGCAGTACCGGGTCGACATCTTCGACCGGAACTCCGGCCGCTACCCGGGCGGCAAGTACACCGAGTTCCCCGCGCAGACGGTGACGACCACCGACCCGACGCACACGTTCACCGGGCTCGACCCCGCGAACGGCCCCTACAAGCTGGCCGTCACCGCGGAGACCGGCGGCTACCCGACCGGGACCGACGGCGCCTCCTGCAAGAACGGCCGCACGGTGCTGACCGTCGACGACACCACCGCGACCGTGACGAGGCTGAAGACGGCCCGCACCGAGCCGACCGCCGAGGCCGTCACGCTCACCTGGGAGAAGCCCGCCTACACCACGACGACGGCCATCACCGGATACGTGGTGCGCTACGGCGAACGGCTCAACGGGGCCGACCCGACGGCGTTCCACGAGGTGCGCGTCGTCGGGCAGTCCGTGCAGCTGCCGGCCACGCCGTTGAAGGCGTGGATGTTCCGGGTGTATCCGGTGACGGCCAAAGGCGAGGGGCTGCCGCAGACGGCGAAGCTCGACGCGATTCCGGGGCTGGAGACCAACAAGCCGGCCGTGACCGTGCGCAACACCACGAACTCCCTGCGGGTGACGCTGTCGACGGCGTCGGGCATGTTCAAGACGTTCCCGACGACGGTGGTGCGCATCAAGGAGACGCTGAACGCCGAGACCGCCTACACCGACGAGGCCACCGTCGCGCACGGGGCGACCGACTTCCAGTTCCTCGACCTGCCGCAGCGGCGCTACCTCGTGCAGGTCGTCGCCGTGAACGGCCCGAACGAGCTGACGCTGTACCGCGAGATCCGCGACCTCAACCCGGCCGGCCTGACCGGCACGGCGCTGGTCGAGGCCGACTTCACCGCGCAGCACTTCGCGGAGCCGTGGGGCACCGACGGCTACGACCTGATGGTGAACCGCCCCTCGGCCGACATGGCGCTCTACGCCACCACGACGGAGGAGATCGGCTACCTGTGGCTGCGCGCCTCGTCGGACGGCGCGGGCCGGGTCACCGGCTACCAGGTGTCGATCTCGCGCGGCAGCGTCCACGTCGGCACCTACCGGGGCGGCGCGAAGTGCGGCGGCGACCTCGCCTCCGTCGAGTACCCCTACGCCTGGCAGGACCGCACGTCGCCGACGCACCGGATCTACGCGGTCGTCACCGGGGACACGCTGACGGTCTACAACGACTTCGACCTCATGCTCACCGTGCCGAACCTGTCGGCGGCGCACTCGACGGTCTGCTCCGACAGCCCGGCCCCGAACGGCACCCAGGCCGGCTTCCACGTGCTGAACACGTACACCTCCTCGAAGCTCGGCCCGAAGACCGACATCCGGGTCACCTGAAGGGTCAACTAGCCTCTGGCCCATGGCGGACGCCGGCGCGCGGGCACTGCGATTCGTCGCGGCCCGCTGCGCCGGCGATCCGCTCGATCCGAGCCTGCGCATCACCCTGAACTTCCACCCGGACCGCACCCTGCCGGCGCTCGTCGCCGACGGGGTGTACGTGTCCCAGTTCGTCACCGGGACCAGCAACGGCGGCCTGACCGCGTACCCCGGTGGGGACCGCTGGCGCTGGGAACGGCGCATGTTCGGCGGCGCCTACGACGACGCGCCCCCGCACGCCCGCCCCGTCTACGGCGCCCTGAACTTCCGCCGCGACCCGTACGGTGCCGCGCCCCGCTTCGGTTCGGCGCACCTGCGCCTGAACGCCGCCGCGCTGCACCGGGCGACGTTCTGCTACCCGGACAGTTACCTGGAGCCGACGGACTTCGGCGTCGCGGCGCGGATGCCGCTGATCGCCCTCGCGCGGGCCGCCGCCGTGGCGGATCCGTTGGACGACTACGTCGAGGCGCACGTGCACGGCCCGGTGCGGCTGGACCGCGACATCGAGGCCGTGGTGCTCGATCCGTCCTATATGGACAGTGAGATCCCGCCGGGGTTGCCCGTCGAGTGGCATCCCGGCTTCCGGCTTCCCGTCGAGGAGTTGGTCCGGCACGCCGACTACCGGGGGCGGCGCCACGTGGACCTCGGTGTCGCGCTGGCCGTCGACGGCGTGCTGACACCAAAGCTGATCGGGGATGCCGCCGGCCGGCACGACCCGCAGGACCTGAAGCGGGTGTGGCATCTCCTGGCGCGCTTCGGCCGTCGCTGATCCGTCATTGCGCGAGCCCACTGCGACACGCTACGGTTTCATGTGTAAGAAAGTTCTGACACGTGAAAGGAGTCGCATGACAGCGGCGCGGCCGACCGGCGACGACCTGGTCGAGATGCTGGCCGCCCTGGCAAACCCGCTGCGGCTGCGCATCGTCGCCCGGCTGGCCCATGGCCGGGACTACGTGAGCCACCTGGCCCGCGAGATCGGGATCAGCCGGCCACTGCTGCACATGCACCTCCAGCGCCTCGAGGCCGCCGGCCTGATCACCGGCACCCTCGAGCTCTCCGAGGACGGCAAGGCCATGAAGTACTACGAGGTCACCGACTTCGACCTGCACCTCACCGCGTCGGCCGTCGCCGAGGCGGCACGCACCCTCGACGGCCCGGAGTCGGATCCGGGCCCCACCCGGAAGGAACGGCACTGATGCCCCTGACCGCCGGCCCGGAGTCGTGGCCGCAGACCACGTTCGCGCTCGGCGCCATGCTGCTCGTCGTGGTGCTGGTGATCGCGATCGCGGCCACCTGGCTCGAATACCGCCGGACCAAGCTCGTCGCCCACCAGGAGGACGACCTGCGCCAGCTCGTCAAGCGCTACGAGCAGCTGTCCGAGCACACCCTCGACGCCCAGCAGCGTTGCGCCACCGACGTCGCGGAGCTGCGCACCCGCACCGCGTCCATCGAGAAGATCCTGCGGACGGTGGAGTGATGAAGGCGATCACGCAGCGGGTCTACGGCGCGCCGGCCGACGTGCTGACGTTCGGCGAGGTGCCGACGCCGGTCGCGAAGCCGGGCCAGGTGCTGATCCGGGTGCGCGCCGCCGGGGTCGACGCGGGCGTGTGGCACGCGGTGCGCGGCGAGGCCTACATCGCGCGGCTCTACTTCGGACTCCCGAGACCCAGGCAGCGCGTGCCGGGGCGGGACATCGCCGGCACCGTGGAGGCCGTGGGGGAGGGGGTCACCCGGTTCGCGGTCGGCGACGCCGTGTGGGCCGAACACGACGGCGCCTACGCCGAGTACGTCGCCGTGCCGCAGCAGTGGGTCGAGCCGAAGCCGGCCGGGGCGACGTTCGAGCAGGCGGCCGCGCTCAGCGTTTCGGGCAAGACCGCGCTGCAGGCGATGCGCGACGCCGCGCAGGTCGGCGCCGGCACGCGGATCCTCATCAACGGCGCGTCCTCGGGCGTCGGCGTCTACGCCGTGCAGGTGGCCAAGGCGTTCGGGGCCGAGGTGACCGGCGTGTGCAGCGGCCGCAACGCCGCGCTGGTGCGCTCCCTCGGCGCCGACCACGTCGTCGACTACACCGTCGAGGACTTCACGACGAAGAAGTACGACGTGATCTTCGACCTGATCGGCAACCGGTCCATTGTGGAGTGTCGCCGGGCGCTGGTGCCCGAGGGGAGGCTGGTACTCGCCTTCGGCGGGGGCGGCAGGTGGTTCGGCCCGGTCGGCAAGCTCCTCGGCGCGGTCGCCACCGGACGGGCGAAGCCGTTCACCGCCGCGCGCAAGCGGGAGGACTTCGTCGCCCTGCGCCGCATGGTCGAGGACGGGACGCTCACGCCGGTCATCGACCGGACGTTCGCGCTCCCCGAGGCCGCCGCCGCCATCGCCTACGTCGAGTCCGGCCGGGCCCGCGGCAAGGTCGTTCTCACCAACTGATTCCGTGGAACGCCATGAGCCCCTCCGCACCGTCGACGAACCCGCGCCCCACGGCCCGGAAGCGCCACAGCGCACCCCGCCGGTCCACGTGCGCGAGCAGCACCCCACGCCCGGGCGGGACGGCGTCCAGCGTCGCCCGGGCGCGCACCGCACCGGCGTCGTCCCGCACCACCACCTCGATCGGGCCGGACTCGCCCTCCGGCCGCACGGCGGCGATCGCCACGCGTGACACGTCCGGCGGCATCCGGCCGGGGCGCAGCTCCACGAGCACCTCGTGCGGGGTGTCCCGGGTCAGTTCGACCGCGCCGTCGGCGGCGGCGGGCGCGTGGCGGTGCACGAAATCCGCGTCGGCGCGCACCTGATCCTCGGTGTCCGCCAGGAACGCCAGCACGTCCACAGTGGACCCGTCCGGACCCCGCACCGAGACCGTCCACTGCGGGCATTCCGGTGTCAGGTCCGCCTCGGCGCCCCGGGTCAGCACCACCGCCTCCCCACCCGGGCGCGCCGCATCGTCCCCGGCCCACGGCGCCGTGGCGTCGTCGGCCACGGGCGCCGGGGTGGCGGGGGCGTGCGGCGGTTGCGTGGGGCCGGTGCGGGCGGGGTCGCGGTGCCGGGGCGCCAGGGTGAGCGGGTCGCACCCGTGCAGGCCCAGGGCTTGCAGGCGCGGCCACCGGGCGTCGTCCTCGGCGCCGGGCAGCGCGACCAGGTGCGTGACCCGCGCGGTGACGTCGACGGCGGCGATCCCGCCCAGCGTTCCGATGCGGGCCCGGACCTCGGCGGCCTCGGCCGCGCTCCCGCCGACGACCAGATAGCAGCGGCCGGCCAGCGGTCCGGGCGGCGCGACGCGCGGCGGCTCCACCGGCGGCGCCTGCCGCGGCACCCCGGCCGCCACGTCACCCAGCAGCGCCGCGAACTCCGCCTCGCTCACGACCGCCGTGCCGAAGCGCGCCGCGGCGCGCCGCTTCACGGTCGCCTCCCCGCCGTCGTCCGGTGCCGCGCCGGTGGCGGTGGGCGCCGGAAGGTCGGTGACGAGCAGGCTGGTGCGGCCGCTGACGGCGTTCATGACGTCGAGGCCGGCCCGTGCGGCGCGGGCCATCAGCAGCTCCCGGGGCTCGGCGCCCGGACCGGTGAACGCCACCTTCATCCCCTGCACCAGCGGCTGCCCCGCGCTCCAGCGGCCGGGGTACGCCCACGGGCACAGCGGGCGCGGCGCGCGGGCCGGGTAGACGACCGGCTCGTCGTGCGGATCGCACGGGGTCAACGGAAGGCGCACCGCCAGCCGTCGCGCCGCGGCCAGGCTGTGCACCAGGATCTCGGCGAGCACGCGGGTGTCGTCCTCCGCGTCGTGCGGGCGGGACTGCGCCACGCCCCAGTGCGCGGCGAGCGAGGCCAACGACAGGCTCGGCACCGGCAGGTCCAGCCGGCGGGTGAGGGCCAGGGTGCAGAGGCGTTCGGTCACCGGCAGCGGGTGCAGTGCGCGCCGCGCCTCGGCCGCGAGGAACCGCCAGTCGAACCTCGCGTTGTGCGCGACGAGAACGCGCCCCTCCAGCAGTTCCGCCAAATGGTGGACGACCGACGGGAAGAGCGGGGCACCGGCGAGCCGCTCGCGCGACAACCCGTGGATGTGCACCGGTCCCGGATCGATGCCCGGGTCGAGCAGCGTCGACCAGGAACGCCCCGGCGAACCGTCGGCCTCCAGCTGGATCACCGCGATCTGCAGCACCCGGTCGGCGGACGGCCGCAACCCGGTCGTCTCCACGTCCACGACCGCATACCGCCTCCGCGCGCCCATGGATCAATTGTGCGGGCGGTCCGCCTCCGGCCGCGCGGGTCCACCGCCCATCGCTCGCCGGGGTTTAGCCCTGAGCGAAAGGCACTGCCGCCGGTTCGGCGGGCGCCTTACGGTGTCTCGATGGCGGACGTTGTTCCCTTCGGCCCTCGCGAGCGGCGCAGGCCGCTGCTGCGCACGCTCGTCGGCGACGTGCTCCGCCGGCACCGGCTGCGGCAGCGGCGCACCCTCGCCGACGTGGCGCGCGACGCCAGGGTCTCCGTGCAGTACCTGTCCGAGGTCGAACGCGGCCGCAAGGAGGCCAGTTCGGAGGTGCTCGCCGCCGTCTGCGCGGCCCTGCGCATCGACCTGAGCGACCTGCTGACCGAGATCAACCAGGACCTGATCCGCGTGGTTCCCGCCGCGCCCGTGCGCCCGATGCGGCCGGCCCGGCCGGGTCCCCGGCGCGGGGACGTGGTGCTGCTCGCGGCGTGACGGGCCGCTCAAGATCAAGGGGTGGTGGGTTGCACTCCTGTCGGCGTGTCGCGCCACTGAGCACCCCTTGATCTCGAGGTCCCCGCTCAGCTCACCTGGGCCAGGCGGACCGGCTTCGCCTTGCGGCTGGCCACGATGCGGTCGACCAACCCGTAGTCGACGGCCTCCCGGGCCGACAGCGTCAGGATCCGGTCCGTGTCCTCGCGGATCTGCGCCGGCGGGCGGCCGGTGTGCAGGCCCAGGATCTCCTCCATCTCCGCCCGCACCTTCGCCACGTCCTTCGCCTGCACCGCCAGGTCCGGCAGCGTTCCGCGGGAACTGCTCGACGGCTGGTGCAGCGTCACCTTCGCGTGCGGCAGCACCGAACGCTTCCCCGGCGCACCCGCCGCCAGCAGCGCCGCGGCCGCCGAGACCGCCTGCCCCACGCACGTCGTCGCCACGTCGGCGCGCACGAACTGCATCGTGTCGTAGATCGCCGTCAACGCGCTGAACGAGCCGCCCGGCGAGTTGATGTACATCTCGATGTCCGTCTCGCCGGCGGAGTCCAGGTGGATCAGCTGGGCGATGATGACGTTCGCGACGCCGTCGTCGATCTCGGTGCCGAGGTAGACGATGCGCTCCGACAGCAGGCGCGAGTAGATGTCGAACGCCCGCTCACCCGTCGGGGTCTTCTCGATGACGGTCGGGATCGTGTACTGGCCCATGGCGTTCAGGCCCCCAGTCCGACGGAGCGGCGCACGATCGCCGGCCGAACGTCGTCGACGCGGTCGAGGATGTGGTCGACGAGCCCGTACTCCCGCGCCTCCTCGGCGTTGAACCAGCGGTCGCGCCGGCTGTCGCGTTCGATCGTCTCGGGGGACTGGCCGGTGTGCTCGGCGGTGAGGCCGATCATCGTGGTGCCGACGCGTTCGAGCTGCTCCGCGTAGATCTCGACGTCGGCGGCCGTCCCCCCGAAGCCCGCCGAGCCCTGGTGCATCAGGATCTGGGCGTGCGGCAGGGTGTAGCGCTTGCCCGGCGCGCCGGCCGTCAGCAGGAACTGGCCCATGCTCGCGGCGAGGCCCATCGCGAGGGTGCTCACGTCGTTCGGGATGAGGCGCATGGTGTCGTAGATCGCGAGGCCGGCGCTGACCGAACCACCCGGCGAGTTGATGTACAGGCTGATGTCGCTGCGCGGGTCCTCGGCCGACAGCAGCAGCAACTGACCGCAGAGCCGGTTGGCGACGGGGTCGTCGACCTCCTCGCCGAGGACGATGATGCGTTGGTGCAGCAGCCGCGCGGCGAGCTGATCGTCGAGCGAACCGCCCTGCAGCACGGCCGTTCCGTTGGCGAGTCTCATCTCGGGCCTCCCTGGTGGTGTCGTGGGTTCCACCATCGGCAGCGCGGGCGCGACACACCAAGCGGATCTGCTGTCAGCAGAGGGCGGGCGACAGCTCCTTCGCCAGCACCACCGTCCCGTCGGGGCGCGGGTCGTCCGTGAGCGCGTAGCCCTCGCTGCGGTACAGCGCGATGTTGCGCGCGCTGCGGGCCCCGGTGAACAGCACGATCCGCCGGCACCCCGGCCCGGCCGCGTGCGCGGCGGTGCGCAGCAGCCAGCGGCCCACGCCGTGACCGCGCAGGTCGGGTACGACGGCGAGCCGCCCGAGGTGCAGTTCGTCGTCGCGAACGTGCGTGCGCACCATGCCCAGCAGCCGACCGTCGCGCCACAGGCCGGTGGTGTCCCAGGTGCCCAGCCACTCGCCCACCTGCGTGGGTGTCTCGTGCAGCGGCGGGATGTCCAGGGTCTCGTTGACGACCGCCTCCTCGACCCAGCAGCAGCGCTGCAGCACGGTCACCTCGGCCGCGTCGTCGGGGGTCAGGCGGCGCGCGTAGCTGCCCGGGAGCGGGCCGGGCCGGGTGTCGGGGCGGGCGCGTTCGCGCATCGGCCGCAGCGCGTGGGCGAGGCGGACCAGTTCCTCCAGGACACCGGCGGCCGACGCGTCGCGGGCCGGGTCCGGGCGCAGCCGGCCCTCGTGCACGGCGTCGCGGAGGCGGATCGCGAGCGTGGCGCCGAGCGGCACGAGCCGCAGCGTGGTCACCACCTGCTTGGCGTGCTGAACGGCGCGGGTGCCGGCCGAGGTGTTGCCGTAGCTGACGAACCCGATCGGCTTCCACGCCCACTCGCGGCCGAGGAAGTCCAGCGCGTTCTTCAGCGTCGCCGGCATCCCGTGGTTGTACTCCGGCGTGACCGCGATGAAGCCGTCGGCGGCGTCGACGAGCGCGCTCCAGCGGCGGGTGTGCTCGCGGTGGTAGACGCCGCCGGACGGGTGTTCCTCCTCGTCGAGGAAGGGCAGGTCCAGGTCGCTGAGGGAGACCGGGACGAGGTCCACGCCGAGGAGGGCGGCCCGCGGGCGCAGCGTCTCGGCGAGCCAGCCCGCCACCGTGGGCCCGAGCGCGCCGGGGCGGGTACTGCAGGTGATCACGAGGACACGCACCGAGTTCGTTGACATGGAAACGAAGCGTAGGTGCTAAGTTGTTTACATGTCAACGAACGGGCGCTGGCTGACGCCGGACGAGGAGCGGGCCTGGCGGGCGTTCCTGCGGATCATGGTCTCCGTGCGGACCGGTACGGCCCACGACCTCGCCGCGGTCGGCCTCTCCGAGCCGGACTACGAGGTGCTCAGCACCCTGTCCGAGCAGCCCGACCACGCCAGCACCCTCGGCGAGCAGGCCGACAAGATGGGCTGGTCGCGCAGCCGCCTCTCGCGGCACGCGACCCGGATGGAGTCGCGCGGCCTGGTCACCCGCGCCGAGGACCCCAGCGACGGCCGGGGCTGCGTGCTCGTGCTCACCGCGCAGGGGCTGGCCGCCCTGGAGGACGCCGCACCGGTGCACGTCGCGTCCGTGCGGCAGCACTTCATCGACCGGCTCACCCCGCACGACCTCGCCGCCGTCGAGCGGATCGACCGGCGGCTGCACGGCACCGCGGCCGACGCTTCGGGCCCCACCGAAGGATCCGCCCCGTAGGGTCGCCGCGTGACCGACAACGCCCGTACGGCATTTCGCGCCCTGCACGAGTCCGGCACGTTCGTCCTGCCCAACCCGTGGGACGCCGGCTCCGCCCGGATCCTCGAGACGCTCGGCTTCCCGGCGGTCGCCACGACCAGTTCCGGGTTCGCCGCCAGCCTCGGCCGCGCCGACCAGCGGGTCTCCCGGGACGAGTTGGTCGCGCACGTCGCGTCCCTCGCCGCCGCCGTGCGCGTTCCGGTCGCCGTCGACGCGGAACGGGGATACGCCGACGACCCCGCCGGAGTTTCCGAGACGGTGGAACTGCTCGCGGGCGCCGGAGCCGCCGGAGTGTCCATCGAGGACTACGATCCCGCGGCCGGCCGCATCGACCCGCTCGACGTCGCCGTGGCCCGCATCGCCGCCGCCGCGCGGGCCTGCGACCGGCACGGCATCGTGCTGACCGGCCGCGCCGAGAACCACCTGTACGGCGCCGGCGACCTCGACGACACGATCCGGCGGCTGTGCGCCTACCGGGACGCCGGTGCCGCGTGCCTCTACGCGCCCGGCCTCACGGACCTGGCCGACATCGCCCGCGTGGTACGGGAGACCGGCGCGGCGGTGAACGTTCTGGCGCTGCGCGACGGGCCGTCGGTGGCGCGGCTCGCCGGCGTCGGGGTCCGGCGGGTGTCGACGGGCGGCGGCCTCGCCTGGGCGGCCTACGGGGCACTCGTGGACGCCGCCGAGGAACTGCGCACCGCCGGCACCAGCACCTACCGGGACCGCGGCATCACGGCCGCCCTGCGGGGGCAGGCGTTCAGCTGAGAGCCGAGAGCCGAGAGGGGTCCCGGGCGGTGCGCCCTACCGTGGCGACATGCGTCGATGCGTGGTGGTGCTCCTGGCGGTGCTGATGACGGCCACCGGATGCGCACCCACCGAGCCGTCCCTGTCCGAGGGCGAGATGTGGCAGGCGTACATCCGTTCCAGCGACGTCAAGAACGACCGCCTCCCCACGCCGGGACGCGCCGCCGAGGACCGGATGGCCCACCTCGCCTCGCTCGGAACCCCGGCGCAGATCCTCGGCGGGCTGCTGCGCACCTTCGAGTGCGAACGGGTCGAGACCTGCGAGCTGACCGCCCCGGTGCGCAGGGCCGCCGGCGGGGAGGCGCCGCTCGGCCGCTCGGTGCTGGTCAAGCACGGCGACGACGGATCGCTGGAACTGGCGACGCTGTTCGTGACGCGCGGGGACGACGGCAACCGGCTGATCGACGCCAACGGCGACACCTACACCGGGCTCCAGGACTTCCGCGAGCACAACGACCTGTTCACCGCCGAGGACACCCTGCTGACGCTGCGGGACATCACGTCCGTGCCGGGCAGCGGCGGCACCGTCGTGGTCACCGGGCACACGCCGTCGCGCACGTGGTGGTGGATCGGCGGCGGTGCCGCGCTGGTGCTCGTGCTGTTCATCGCCGCCGCGATGGTGCAGCCGATCCGCTCCCGCGACCACACAGAGCCATGGTGAGACCGGGCCATGGTGAACCGGGCCGCCAGGACGGCCGCATCACGGACCCGGTGGACGTGGGCTCGTTCCGGCCGGGATGAGCTCCGCGAGCAGTCCCCGGCCGTCCGCGGTGAAGGGCGGCGCCGCCTCCGCCTCCCACCAGGACCGCAGCGCCGTCACGGTCTCCTCCCGGCCGGTCTTGCGATGGGTGAACGTCACCAGCCGCTCACCGGTGCGCCGCACCACCACCCGCCCCCGCTTCGCGGTGTCCGGATAGGCCTCCCAGTCGATGCCCTTCTCGGCCCGCAGCAGCGCGACCTTCTGCGCGCCGCTGACGCCGTGCAGCCGCCGGTGCGGGAACTGCGCCAGCGCCGCCATCGTGATGGAGTTGCGCACGCAGTCCTGCTGGCGCCAGACGAAGTAGTTCGCCACCTCGACCGGATCGTCCACTGTGAACACCCGGGCGTCGAACGTCGGCGCGCCCGCCGGCCGACGGCGCACGAGCGCGGCGGTGGCGGTGGCGGCCGCGACCGACACCATCTTCTGCACCTCGCCGCCGAACCACGGCTGGGTCGTCGGCCCGCCGAAGTCCACGGCGAGCACGCTCACCTCGTCGGACTGGACGAACGCGAACACCGCACCGGAGATCTCGTCGCACAACGCGGCCGCGACGGCGTCCATGTCGGCCATGAACCCGTAGTCGTAGGGCCGCTGCGCCCCACGCAGGTAGGTGTGGAACGCCCGCCCGTCGCAGCGCAGGATCGTGTAGGTGCGGCGCGGCAGAACGGTACGGGTGACCTCCTCGTACCCTTTCATGCGTTCGCCCAGTGGTGTGCTCATGCCGGAGATCGTCGCAGCCGACCGCATCGACGGCACCGGATTTTCGCCCCGGCCAGCGCGGGCGCGGCGACAGGACGACAATCACGGGATGGCCCACCCCGCCCGCACCCGCGATCTGGACGTCGTCGTCTACGGCGCCACCGGGTTCGCCGGCGCGCTCGTCGCCGCCCACCTGGCCACCCACGCCCCGGACGGGGTGCGCATCGGCCTCGCCGGCCGTTCGGTCGAGAAGCTGCACGAGGTGCGTACCCGCCTCGACGTGGACTGGCCGCTGCTCGTCGCCGACGCGGAGGACCCGGCCGCGCTCGACGACCTCGCGACGGCCGCGCACGTCGTGGCCACCACGGTCGGCCCGTTCGCGCGGCACGGCCGGCCGCTCGTGCGCGCCTGCGCCACCAACGGCACCGACTACGTCGACCTCGCCGGCGAGGTGCTGTTCGCGCGGCAGAGCATCGACGACAACCACGAGGCGGCCCGCGAGTCCGGCGCGCGGATCGTGCACTCGTGCGGGTTCGACTCGGTGCCCTCGGACCTCGGCGTGCACGTGCTGTACCAGCAGGTCGCCGCGGACGGGGCGGGGGAGCTGACCGACACGACGCTGGTCGTCACGCGGCTGCGCGGCGGGTTCAGCGGCGGGACGGTCGACACGATCCGGCACCAGTTGGACACCGTGCGGGGCGACCGGGCGTTGCGCCGCATCGCCGCGAGCCCCTATTCGCTCAGCCCGTCCCGCGACGACGAACCCGACCTCGGCCGGCAGGACGACTACGCCACCCTCGACGGGTCCACTGTGGACGGATCGCTGCGGGGCAGGCTGGCGCCGTTCCTGATGGCCCCGTACAACACGCGCGTGGTACGCCGCACGAACGCCCTGCGCGGCTACGCCTACGGGCGCGAGTTCCGCTACCGGGAGGCGATGAGCGTCGGCGCCTCGCCACTGTCCACTGTGTACGCCGGCGGTCTCAAGGCCGGGCTCGGTGCGATGGCGCTGGGCCTGTCGCTGCGGCCGACCCGGTACGTGCTCGACCGGCTGCTGCCCAGGCCCGGCACGGGTCCGGACGAGAAGACCCGCCGCGGCGGGCACTTCACCTGCGACCTGTTCACCACGACGAGCACCGGCGCGCGGTACACCGCCCGGGTGCGCGCCAAGGGCGACCCCGGCTACCAGGCGACCGCCGTCATGCTCGGCGAGGCCGCCCTGGCGCTGGCCCTCGACCGCGACGCGTTGCCGCCGACGCCGGGCGGGGTGCTGACCCCGGCGACCGGCATCGGCGACGCGTACGTCACGCGGCTGCGCGCGGCGGGAATGGAGCTGTCGGCCCGCCGCCTCGACAAGAGCTAGGGCGTCAGCTCCGTCGCGGCCCGACCGGTCGCCGGGTCGAACGGGTACGACACCTGCTGGTGCACCATCTCCCAGCCGTCCGGCCCGCGCTGGAAGACCCGCGTGCCGCGCGACCAGTTGACGGCAACGCCGCCGTCCGGCCGCGGCACGCCCATCCGGTTGAGCCCCCAGCCGACCGCCAGGTCGCCGTCCACCAGCACGGTCAGGTCGGGAACGTCCCACGTGACCGTCTCGTCGGAGGCCGAAAGCCCCTGCCGGCACACCTCCCGCACGGCGTCCGCGCCGACGTACGCCAGCGGCACCTCGTGCTCGTAGGAGACGACGTCGTCGGCGATGCCGGCCATGATGCCGTCGAGGTCCTTCGCGGCCGTCGCCTCGAACCAGCGCCGGTGCAGGTCCCGCACCTCGTTCTCGCCGTCGGCCCGCTCCTCGCCGGAGCGGTCGGCGAACGAGTGGTGCTCGTGGCTGACCACCCAGCGCCCGCCCTCCTTGCGTAGCCCGATCGTCAGGCGCAGCCGCTGCGCCGGATCCCGCGCGAAGTCCGCCGCCGTGCCGCAGCGCAGCAGCGCGTGCGCGAACGCCACGTCCGCACCGGCCGTCACCTCCAGCGACACGATCTCGAACGACGCGCCCCGCCGCTGGTACTCGAAGAACCCCGGCCACGTCTGCCGGTACGCGTCCCGCCCGCGCACCCCGTCGTGCGGCGGCGGCACGTCGAACATCACGATGTCCGCGGCGTGATCGGCGAGCACCCGGTCGAGGTCGCCCTCGTGCACCGCGCGCGCCCAACGTTCGATCAGGTCGCGGATCTGCTTCTCGTCGTCGTTCATACCCTTAGGACCCCGCTGTCGCCGGCAACTCATCGGGCAGGCCGAAGTCGCGGAGATCAGCCTCCAGAAACGCCACCACCTCGACGACCCGGCTGCCGCGCAGCGACAGCACATCCAACCCGCTCTGCACGTAGCGGCCGTCCTCCCACCGGTACGTCGCGAAGGCGAGCTGTCCGTTCGCCCGCGCCGGCAGGAACCGCCACCCCATCGGCACCACCTCCGCCAGGAAACCGCGGATGTCCGCGCGCCCCGCGTACCAGCGCGGCAGCGGCGGCATCGAGTAGCGGGCGTCCTCGGCCAGCATCGCGACGATCGCCTCGATGTCGCCGGCCTGCCACGCCTCCGCGTACCGCCGCGCCACCGCGCGCACCCCGTCGTCGCCGAGCCCGCGCAGCGTCGCCCCCTGCGTCGCGTCCGGCAGCCGCCCGTCGAGCGCGGCGCGGGCCCGTTGCAGCGCGCTGTTGACGCCCGCGACCGTCGTGTCCAGCTGCGCCGCGACCTCCTTCGCGCTGAACCCGAGCACCTCGCGCAGAAGCAACACCGCCCGCTGCCGCGCCGGCAGGTGCTGCACCGCGGCGACGAAAGCCACCTCCACGGATTCGCGCGTCACCGCCTCGGCCTCCGGCCCGAGCCGTTCGTCCGGATAGGGTCCGAGCCACGCCACCTCCGCGACCGGGGTGTCGGCTCCGAGCTCCGTCGGCAGTTCTCTGCGGGAACGGTGGGTGAGCATCGACAGGCACCGGTTGGTGGCGATGCGATAGAGCCACGGTCGAACGGCGTCACGGTCGGCCAGCCCGTCCAGTCCCTTCCACGCGCGCACCATCGTCTCCTGCAGCGCGTCGTCGGCGTCGTGCGTCGAGCCGAGCATCCGGTAACAGTGCGCGTGCAGCTCGGGACGCCAACGCTCCACTATGGACGTGAACTGCTCCGATGTGGACACTCGGCCATCGTCCCAAAATTCGTGCGTTACGGCGTGTGTAGAGCGGGGTACGAATGCATCAACACACCAGCGCCGAACGGGAGGGAACACAATGACTCAGCTGACGACTCCGGAGACCACCACGCCGACGCGCCGCGGCGTATCGGCCGCACGGGTCTGCTCCATCGTCGGGTTCGTGTTCGCCGCGATCGCCGTGCTGTTCTTCCCGATCGTCTTCGGGCTGGTGGCGGTGATTCTCGGCGTGGTGGCCGGTGCGCTCGGCGACCGCCCGATGGGCTGGTACGCGGCGGCGGCCGGGGTGGCCGGCGGCGTGATCGGCGTGCTGCTCACGGCCGCGCTTCTCAACAGCTGACGTTCCTCGTAGCCGAGGGAGACCGGCGGCGCCGTCACCAAGGGGAAGGGTGACGGCGCCGCGGCATGAACGTCCACTGTGGACGTTCTACTTCCAGGTCGGGAACTTGTCCGGCGTGATCTCGTCGATGTTGGAGTACCGGCGCGCGGGATCCGGCATCTGGAACGTCCAGATCGAGCCCTTCGACTCGACCGCCTCCGGATGGTGCCGGAGCTTGCAGTCCTTCAGGAACAGCCCGTTGTCGGCGTCCCAATCGGTGCCGGTGGCGTAGTACAGCGTGTACTTCCGGTCGGGAACGTCCGTCATCCCGGCCTTGCCGCCACCCGAGTGCACGTAGACCGAGCCGAACGCGACGTTGGCGCCCTCCTCGACGACCACCACCAGATAGTCCGCGGTGGTGTTGTTCTCGAACCGCAGGTCCCCGCCGCCGCGTGCCGTCGCGGGCGTCTTGAACAGGAAGCCGTTCGCCGGCCGCTCCACCTTCAGCGTCGGCGGCTGCGGCAGGAACGTGCCCACCTTGTAGCCGGCGCCCGGATCGCTCGCGGCGATCGCCTCCGCCCCGGCGCGCACCGCGCTCCCACCGGTGCCCTGCCCGACGGCCAGCCGCGCCGCGTTGAACGTGCAGTACGGGGCGGTCGTCAACGTCAGAAGATCGTCGGCGACGAGGGTGAGCGAGGTACCCATCTGCGCGTGCGCGCTCTGCACGTTCACCGGCGGCACCTGCTCGATGAACTTCTGCCGCTCGGCCCGCGTCGCCTCGGCCGCGGCCGAGGCCGTCCGTTTGACGTCCTCCACGGTCGTGGCGTCGACGATCTGCTTGTACAGCGGCGCGAGGGTGCTGTCGACGCTCGCGAGCCACTCCTTGTACTTGGCGGGCTTCATCGGCTTCGGCGAACCGGACGCGGTCGGCTCGTCGGCGGAACCGTCGCGGGACAACCACACGATGCCGCCCACCGTGCCGGCGGCGAGCAGCACGAAGACGACGAGCAGGAGCGCGATCAGCGGCCCCCGCCTCCGCGCCGGCGGCGGCGCCCCGAACACGGGTGCCCCGGTCGGATCCGTCCCGAACGGCGCCTGCCCGAACCCCTGCGGCGCCCCGAATCCCGGCGGCCCACCGAACTCCGGCCCACCACCCGTCGGCGGCCCCGACGCGGGCACACCCGACACGGGAGCCCCGAACATCGGCGCCCCGGTCACCGGAGCGCCCGGTCCCGCAAATCCGGGAGCGCCCGGCGCCTGCGGCGGATAGTGCGCGGGGCCGTCGGAGCCCAACGGCCCGACCGGCGGCGCGCTCGGCGTCACCAGCGGGTTCTCGATCGTCGGCGACTTCGGCCACAGCAGGCCCGACTGAGCGGCCCCTTCGGCAGCCTCCGCGCCCGCGGCACCCGATGCGGCGGGCCCGCCCTGCCCGCCCGTTGCGGCCGGCCCGCCGTGCATGGCCTGCCCGCCCAGGGCGGCCGGCGCGTTCGATGGGGCCGAGCCGCCCTGAGTGGTGGGACCGCCCGGCCATGCCGGCCCGGGCGCACCCGGGGTCGAATAGTCGCCCGACGCCGCCGGAGCGCCGCCGGACGGGCCGCCCGGTGCGGTGGGCCATGCGGGTGCCGGCCCGCCACCGGCGGATGCGGTCGGTCCCGCCGGTCCCGTGGTCGGTGATGCAGGTCCGGCGGGCCAGCCGGGTGCTGGCACGCCGCTGGTGGGCGTGGGTGTGGCGGCCGGTCCGCCCGGTGCGGCGTGCTGCGGGGCGCCGCTGCTCTGTGCGGTGGGCCCGGCGGGCCACCCCGGGGCGGGTGTGGCGCCTGAAGTGGGCGCGGCGGGCCCGGCGGCTGCGGTCGGGCCCGCCGGCCGGTCGGTCGCGTCGCTGGTGGGCGGCGCGGCGGGCGGAGCCGCCGCCGCGTCCGGTGCGAGCGGCCCGCCGGCCGCTTCGGGGGACGTTCGTGGCGAGGGTACGCCGTCCGTCCCGGGATCCGTTGCCGCCGAATCATTTCCGCGCTGCTGCGCGGCGCCCCCGTCCGTCACGCCGGACAGTATGGCGCACCCGCGCTACCCGGCGATGTCGACGCCCGTCAACTCCGCCGACCATGCCCAGAGGCGTTCGGCCTGCGCGGGGTCGGTCGCCCAGGAGCGGACCCCGCCGGGCGCGGTGTCGTCGTCGTCCGCGATGGGCTCGGCGACCTCGCAGTCCTCCAGGTACAGCCCGCCGAGGCCGTCGAGCTGCGGCGACGTCGCGGCCCAGACCTCCGTCGCGGCGCCCTGCTGCGGTGTCTTGAACGACGGGTTGAGCCCGTTGCCGTCCTCGTCGATCCAGCCCATCGCGACCATGTCGGCCTTCGGGAGGTGCCGCTGCAACGGCGTCAGGATGCTGCCCGGGTGCACTGCGAAGGCGCGCACCCCGTGTTCGCGGGCGAGCCGGTCGAGGTGCACGGCGAACAGGACGTTGGCCGACTTGGACTGCCCGTAGGCGACCCATTTGTCGTAGCCGGTCCGCAGCCACGGGTCCTCCCAGCGGATCCCGGTGCGGCGGTGCGCGCCCGAGGAGACGGACACGACCCGGCCGCGCCCCGGGGCGATCGCCGGCCACAGGCGGTTCACCAGCGCGAAGTGTCCCAGGTGGTTGGTGGCGAGGTGCGCCTCCCAACCCGGACCGACGAGTGTGCGTTCGGGAAGGGCCATGATTCCGGCGTTCCCGATGAAGATGTCGATCGTGCGACCGGTGGCCAGGAACCTCTCGGCGAACGCCCGCACGCTCTCCTGGTCGCCGAGGTCGAGGGTGTCGACCTCGACGGCGTCGATCCCGGCGAGCGCCTCGGAGGCCGTCTCGGGACGGCGGGCCGGGACCACGACCCGCGCGCCGGCACGCACGAGCGAACGGGTCGCCTCCAGGCCCAGCCCGGAGTAGCCGCCGGTGATGACGGCCAGCTTGCCCGTGAGGTCGATGCCCCGGAGGACCTCGTCGGCCGTCGTGCGCGCGCCGAAGCCGGAACCGATCTTGTGTTGTTCCGTGTTCATGCCCTGACCGTACGAATTGGAGTGCGCTCGAAGTCAAGGTATCGAGGACGACGGCTATCTGTCCGGAGCGGTGACCGGGTGGTGCGGGCCCACCCGCACCGGGTCGACGTGCCAGACCCGTTCGCGGTAGTCGCGGATGGTGCGGTCGGCCGAGAAGAAGCCGCAGCGCGCCGTGTTCATGATCGACATGCGGGTCCACCGGTCGGCGTCGCGCCACGCCCCGTCCACCGCGTCCTGAGTGTCCACATAGGACCGGTAGTCGGCCATCACCAGGTACTCGTCGTGGTACAGGATCGAGTCGACCACCGACGAGAAGGCACCACGGTCGCCGCCGGAGAACGCCCCCGAGGCGATCGCGTCGACGGCGGCGCGCAGTTCGGGGTCGCGTTCGTAGAACGAGCGCGGGTCGTAGTAGCCGCGCCGCGTGCGGGCCGCCTCCGCCGCGTCCTGGCCGAAGAGGAAGAAGTTCTCGTCCCCCACGCGGTCGCGGATCTCGATGTTGGCGCCGTCGAGGGTGCCGACGGTGACGGCCCCGTTGAGCGCGAGCTTCATGTTGCCGGTGCCGCTGGCCTCCTTGCCGGCCATCGAGATCTGCTCGGAGAGGTCGGCCGCCGGGATGATCAGCTCCGCGCGGGTGACGTTGTAGTTCGGCACGAACGCCACGCGCAGCCGCCGCGACGCCACCGGATCGGCGTTGACCGCCGCGCCGACGCCGTTGACCAGCGCGATGATGCGCTTCGCGGCGTGATAGCCCGGGGCCGCCTTGCCGCCGAAGACGAACGTGCGCGGGACCACGTCGGCCGCGGGATCGTCGCGCAGCCGGTGGTACAGGGTGACGATGTGCAGCACCTTCAGCAGCTGCCGCTTGTACTCGTGGAACCGCTTGATCATCACGTCGCACATGGCGTCGGGGTCGATGACGACGCCGGTCGCGTCCTTCACGTGCAGGGCGAGATCCTCGCGGTTGCGCCGCTTGATGTCGCGCCACCGTTCCTGGAGCGCGCGGTCGTCGGCATGGGACTCCAGGTCGGCCAGCAGGTCGAGATCCCTGAGCCACTCCTCGCCGCCGAGCCGCTCGGTGAGCAGTCCGGACAGGCGCGGGTTGGCGATGCGCAGGAACCGCCGCGACGACACCCCGTTGGTCACGTTGTGGAACCGCTCCGGCCACAGCTGCGCGAAGTCCCGCAGCGTCTCGGCACTGAGCAGGTCCGAGTGCAGCTCGGCGACCCCGTTGACGGCGGAACTGCCCACCACCGCCAGGTGCGCCATCCGCACGCGACGTTCGGGCTCCTCCTGGATCAGCGACATGCGGCGCTTACGGTCGTGGTCGCCGGGGAAGTGGCGTTCGACGTCGGCCAGGAAGTGGTGGTTGATCAGGTACACGATCTCCATGTGCCGGGGGAGGAGGCGTTCGACCAGGGAGACCGGCCACGTCTCGAGCGCCTCCGGCAGCAGGGTATGGCAGGTGTAGGCGAAGACCCGGCGGGTGATGCCCCAGGCCCGGTCCCAGTCCAGGGCGTACTCGTCGACGAGCAGGCGCATCAGTTCGGCGATCGCCATGACCGGGTGGGTGTCGTTGAGCTGGATGACGACCTTGTCGGCGAAGTGATCGAAGTCCTCGTTGCGCAGCCGGAAGCGGCGCACGATGTCCCGCAGCGTGCAGGCCACCAGGAAGTACTGCTGCTTGAGGCGCAGTTCGCGGCCCAGTTCGGTGGAGTCGTCGGGGTAGAGCACGCGGGTGATGTTCTCCACGTGGGTGACATTCTCGACGGCGTCGCCGTAGCGGCCGGCGGAGAAGTGCCCCAGGTCGAACGAGTCGCTGCTGGCCACCGCCCGCCACAGCCGGATGATGTTGACGGTCTCGGTGCCCCAGCCGGGGACCAGCATGTGGCTCGGCTCCCCGAGCACGGTCTCGCCCGGCACCCAGCGGCGGCGCGGCCCGCTCCCGTTGTAGGCCTCGGTGTGCCCGTAGAACCCCACCTCGAGCCGGTCGTCCGGCGCGGCGAACTCCCACGGTGTCCCGTAGTGCGACCAGTCGTCCGGTAACTCCCGCTGTGCCCCGTCCCGGAACGACTGCGTGAAAATGCCGAAGTCGTACCTGATCCCGTAGCCGACCGCCGGAATGTCCGCCGTCGCCAGGGAGTCCAGGAGGCAGGCCGCGAGCCGGCCCAGCCCGCCGTTGCCCAGCCCCGGCTCGGCGTCCAGGGCGGCCAGGTCGTCGAGCGGATAGCCGAGCGCGGACGCGGCGACGCGGGCCTGCTCCCGGGTGTCGGTGTACAGCAGGTTCTGCTCGAACTGCCGCCCCAGCAGGTACTCCGCCGAGAGGTAGTAGACGAAGCGCGGGTTTGCGGCGTAGTGCGCGGCGGCGGTGCGGGCGTACCGCTCGATCAGCCGGTCGCGGATCGTGACGGCCAACGTGTGGTAGGCGTCACGGGCGCTGGCCGACTCGACCGTCGTACCGCGGTGGCGGTACAGGTTGGCGACCATGTTGCGCCCGAAGTCATCGGCGTTGTCGGTCACGGTCACGATCCTTCCGCGTGCGGCGACGATCCGTCCGATGATCGTTCATATGCCGCCCGAACGTGAAGTCACACGCCGGAATGCCGTCTCGATACCATCTCGACATGGTCGACGGCGCACCTGACGACAACTGGATGTCCGCACTGCCGCTGCCCTCGTTGTCGCGTGTCGATCTCGATGCCTTGTTGCAGGAGGTGCTGGACCGCGTCGGTGAGGTGATGTCCTCGCGCGAACGCCTCCGCGCCCTGCTCGACGCCGTGGTCGGTATCGGCACCGACCTCGACCTGCACAGCACGCTCGAACGCATCGTCCGTTCGGCCTGCACCCTCGCCGACGCCCGCTACGGCGCGCTGGGTGTCATCGGCCCCGACCGGATGCTGACGGACTTCATCACCGACGGCATCGACCGGGAGACCCACGCGGCGATCGGCGACCTGCCGCGCGGGCACGGCGTCCTGGGGCTGCTGATCGAGGAGCCGCGCGCGATCCGCCTGGAGGACATCACCACGCATCCGCGCGCCTACGGCTTCCCGCCGAACCATCCGCCGATGCACAGCTTCCTCGGCATGCCGATCCGCATCCGGGACCAGGTCTTCGGCAACCTGTACCTGGCGGAGAAGCGCGGCGGCGGCCAGTTCAACGAGGACGACGAGAACCTGGTGGGCGCGCTCGCCGTCGCCGCCGGTGCCGCCATCGAGAACGCCCGCCTCTACGCGCAGATGCGCCGCCGCCAGCGCTGGTTGGAGGCGGCGGCCGAGATCACCGGCCTGTTGCTCGGCGAGGTCCGCCGGACGGAGGCGCTGCAGCTGGTCGCCGACCGCGCCCGGGAGGTCTCCGAGGCGGCGTTGACGATGGTCCTGCTCTTCGACGCCCCGGCGGGCACGCTGCGGATCGAGGTCGTTTCGGGGGAACTGCCCGAGGAGCTCATCGGCGCGACGTTGCCGATCGCGGAGAGCGAGTTCGCGGCAGTCATCACGCAGCGCCATCTGTCGATGGTCGAGGATCTCGGCAAGACGGCCGTGTGGCCGCAGCCGCTGACCACCGGCACGGCGCTGCTGGTGCCGTTGACCGCCGGCGAACACGCGCTGGGCGCACTGGTGGTGGCCTACCAGCACGGCAGCGCGGCGTTCGCGGAGGAGCCGGACACGGCGATCGTGGAGACGTTCGCGGGGCAGGCGGCCCTCGCGCTGGAACGCGCCCGCGCGCAGGACGAGCGGGAGCTGCTCGCCGTGCTGGGTGACCGTGAGCGGATCGCCCGCGACCTGCACGACGTCGTGATCCAACGCCTCTTCGCGGCCGGCCTGCAGCTGCAGATCACCGGTCAGCTGGCGGCCCGCCCCGAGATCCGCGAACGCGTCGAGTCCGTCGTGGAGTCGCTGGACACCACGATCCGGGACATCCGCGGCGCCATCTTCGAGCTGCGCAGCCCGGCGCGCACCAGTCTCCGCGCCCAGGTGCGCGACCTGCTCGACGAGGCCCGCGCCGCGCTGGGTTTCCGGCCCGAACTGCGCCTCGACGGCGCGCTCGACAGCGCCGTTCCCGAGGCGGCGGCCGCGGCCCTGCTGGCGGTGCTGCGCGAGGCGCTGTCCAACGTGGCCCGGCACGCCGCGGCGCACACCGTCGAGGTGGCCATCGACGTGCGGGGCGGTTCGCTGGCGCTCACGGTCACCGACGACGGCCGGGGCGTCGCGGCCGACGCACCCACCGGCCACGGCCTCGGCAACATGCGCGCCCGCGCGGAGGACCTCGGCGGCACGTGCGTCGTAGAACCGGCCGGCGGCCGCGGCACGGTCGTGCGCTGGACGGTCCCGCTGTAGTCGGGTGTGCAACTGTAAGCCTTGTCCCGCAACGGTTCCGGTGATCCGATCGACCCCATGAGAATACGACGGCTCTTCACGGTCCTGGCGGTGGCGGCGATGGGCGCGGTGGCGTCGCTCGGCACCTCCGCGCCCGCGTTGGCCTCCACGGCGAGTTTCGACGTCTCCGTCACGCACTCGTCGGGTGTCCTGGTGAGCCGGATGACGGGTGACTTCCGCTGGCTCAACCAGTCGGTGACCATCACCAACATCCGGCAGTACGTGAAGGGCGGCGAGTGCGCTTACGGCCTGTTCGACGGATGGCACGACAATCCCGACGAGGCCATCTGGCTGGACACCCGCACGACGAGGGAGCGCTGCGGATCGGGCAGCGGCACCTGGTTCGAGCCGGACGACTTCACGCTCGCCGCCGGCGATTTCGAAGGCGGCATCAACTACGTGGACATCTGGCTCAACGACGACGAGCACACGAGGTACGGCCGCACCGAGGGCAGGCGCTGAGGGCGCTAGTTCTTCAGGAGTTTGGACGCGAGGATGGCGGCCTGGGTGCGCCTTTCCAGGCCGAGCTTCGCCAGCAGGCTCGACACGTAGTTCTTCACGGTCTTCTCGGCCAGGAACATCCGCTGCGCGATCTCGCGATTGGTCAGCCCCTCGGCGATGTGCCCGAGGATCTCGCGTTCCCGGTCGGTCAGGTCGCGCAGCTCGTCCGGCTGCTCCGGCCCGCGCCTGATCCGTTCCAACACACGGGTCGTCACGGCCGGGTCGAGCAGCGACTGGCCGGCGGCGACCCGGCGCACGGCGTCGATGAGGTCGGTGCCGCGGATCTGCTTGAGCACGTAGCCCGCGGCGCCGGCCATGATGGCGGCGAAGAGCGCCTCGTCGTCCTCGTAGGAGGTGAGGATGAGCGCCTTGATGCTGGGGTCGACGGAGCGGATGTCGCGGCACACGTCGATGCCGCTGCCGTCGGGCAGCCGCCCGTCGAGAACGGCGACGTCGGGGCGCAGTGCCGGGATGCGCGCGGTCGCCTCGACCACGGAACCCGACTCGCCGACCACCTCGATGTCGCCGTCGCGGGTGAGCAGCTCGCGAAGCCCGTGCCGGACCACCTCGTGGTCGTCGAGCAGAAATACCCGGATCACATCAACGTTTCTACCCGGTGCGTCCGACGCCCACCAGCGCGCCGCGCGGACTCGGGACCGTTGGCGGGCCGAAAGGGCCCAATGACCCTGCGCCGTGGCGGTCACTCCCGGAGAATGGAATGACATGAGCATTGCGACTTCCGTCGACGAGGACCTCCGGCACGCGCTCGCCCACCCCGACGATTCCGAGGTCGCCGGGCTCGACGCCTGGTGGCGCGCCAACAATTACCTGACCATCGGCCAGATCTACCTGCGGGCCAACCCGCTGCTGCGCGAACCGCTCGCGCCCGGGCACATCAAGCCGCGGCTGCTCGGCCACTGGGGCACCAGCCCCGGGCTGTCGTTCGTCTACGCGCACGTGTCGCGGCTGATCCGCCGCACCGGCCAGCAGGCGATCTACCTGGCGGGGCCGGGCCACGGCGGGCCGGCGCTGGTCGCCGCCGGGTACCTGGAGGGCACGTACAGCGCGACCTATCCGGCCGTCCCACAAGACGAGAACGGCATGCTGCGCCTGTTCCGCCAGTTCTCCAGCCCGGGCGGGATCCCGTCCCACGTGTCGGTCACCACGCCCGGCTCGATCCACGAGGGCGGCGAACTCGGCTACGTGCTGGTGCACGCGTTCGGGGCGGTGATGGACAACCCGGACCTGCTGGCGATCGCCGTCGTCGGCGACGGGGAGGCCGAGACCGGGCCGCTCGAGGGCTCGTGGAAGGGCGTGTCGTTCCTGAACCCCGCGCGGGACGGGGCCGTCCTGCCGATCCTGCACCTCAACGGGGCGAAGATCGCCGGGCCGACCGTGCTGGCCCGCAAGGACCCCGACGAGGTGCGCGCCCTGCTGCACGGCCACGGCTACGACGTCATCGAGGTCGCCGGGGACGACCTGCCGGGGATGCACCACCGGTTCGCGGCGGCGCTGGCGCAGGCGTGGGGGCGCATCCGCGACATCCAGCGGGCCGCGCGCTCCGGTTCCTGGGACGGGAGCCGGCCGCGCTGGCCGCTGATCGTGCTGCGCACGCCCAAGGGGTGGACCGGCCCGGAGTCGGTCGACGGGGTGACCGTGACCGGCACGTGGCGTTCCCATCAGGTGCCGCTGTCGGGAGTGCGGGACAACCCGGCACACCTCGAGCTGCTGGAGAAGTGGCTGCGCTCGTACCGCCCCGAGGAACTGTTCGACTCCGCGGGCGCGCCGGTGCCGCTGGTGACCTCCGTCAATCCCGAGGGCGACCTGCGGATGAGCGCCTCGCCGCACGCCAACGGGGGCGTGCTCACCCGGGATCTCGACCTGCCGGACTTCCGCGACTACGCCGTCGACGTCGACGCGCCGGCACGCGTGCGCGCCGAGTCGACCCGCAAGCTCGGCGAACTGATGCGCGACGTGTACACCCGCAATCCCGACCGGTTCCGGCTGTTCTGCCCCGACGAGACCAACAGCAACCGGCTGGGCGCCGTCTTCGAGGTCTCCGACCGGGCGTTCATGGAACGGACCACGGCCGACGACGTGGCCGTCTCGCGGGACGGGCGGGTCATGGAGGTGCTCTCCGAGCACAACTGCCACGGCTGGCTGGAGGGGTATACGCTCACCGGGCGGCACGGGATGTTCGCCACGTACGAGGCGTTCGCGATGGTGAGCGCGTCGCAGACGGTGCAGCACGGCAAGTGGCTGCAGGAGGCGACCCGGCTGCCGTGGCGGGCCCGCGTCCCCAGCCTCAACGTGCTGCTGACCTCGACCGCGTGGCGCAACGACCACAACGGGTTCTCGCACCAGGGGCCGGGGCTGATCCAGGTCGTGCTGACCCAGCGCGGCGACGTCGCCCGCGTGTACCTGCCGCCGGACGCCAACTGCCTGCTCTCCGTCGCCGACCACTGCCTGCGGTCGCGTTCGTACATCAACCTCATCGTCATCGACAAGCAGCCGCAGCTGCAGTGGCTCACGATGGACGAGGCGATCGCGCACACCGCCCGGGGCGCCGGTGTCTGGGAGTGGGCCGGCACCGACGACGGTTCGACCGACCCGGACATCGTGCTCGCCTGCGCCGGCGACGTCGTCACGATGGAGACGGTGGCGGCGGCCCAGATCCTCAGGGAGCGGCTGCCCGCGTTGAAGGTGCGGGTCGTCAACGTGGTGGACCTGATGACGCTGGTGCGCCCCAAGGACCATCCGCACGGGATGAGCCCCACCCTGTTCACCGAGCTGTTCACGGACAGCGTCGACGTGGTGTTCGCGTTCCACGGGTACCCGGGTGCGATCCACCAGCTCGTGCACGGGCGGCCCGACGCGGACCGGTTCCGGGTGCGCGGGTTCATCGAGGAGGGCACGACGACGACGCCGTTCGACATGACGGTGCGCAACAGGGCGTCGCGGTACCACCTGGTCATGGACGCCATCAACAACGCCCGGCGGCTGCCGCGCGGGGCGGCGGACCTCAAGGCCTGGTGCGAGGCGCAGCTGGCCCGGCATGAGCAGTACGTGGTGGAACATCTGGAGGACCTGCCGGAGGTCCGGGACTGGGCCCTCGGCGACTGGGCCACCAGGGGCTGAACGCCCACCGGGCGGGCCGGGACGGTGGCGTCATGCCGCCGCCCGGCCGCACTGCCGGCACGGCTCGCCGGTGCCCTGTCGCAGCTGCCACGCGAACTGCCGGAACTCCTTGACGGCGATCGTGACCGGGTCGAAGCTCGACGGCCCGACAAAGCCCTGTCCGGGCAGCACCACCGTCTGGAAGAGCACGTCGGAGAGGATCACCGCGAAGTCGAGCCGGTCGTCGGCGTCGAGCGCGGCGCGCACCGGATCGGCGTCGACCAGCCGGCTGGCCCGCACGAGCGGCTCCCCGGACCAGCCGTTGTGGTGCCGCTCCACCACTCCGAGGTCCAACGCCACCCGCAGCCGCACGCGGGCCACCTCGTTGACGTGCCGGCGGTGCTCCCGCAGCCGGGCGGCGAGCCCGACGACGAAGGCGTCGATGACGTGCATGGGCTCGACGATCCGAACCGGCATGAGCAGTCGGATGCCGTCGCCGGTGTCGGTCAGGGCCAGCGCGTCCAGGTCGAGACCCAGGTAGCGCACCAGGTCGTGCATCATCGCGTACAACTCCGAACGCATCCGGCGTTGACTCTGGTTGTCGCGTCGCGCGGATGCCGCCATGTCGGTCAGCACGATGGTGTGCAGGCCGCGGCCGTCGACGGGGTGCGCGGCGTAGGTCTCGTGCTCGCTCCGGTCGGCCGGGATCGTCCGGTCGGGCTGAGCGAAGCCGACGGCCTGGTTGAGCGGCCGTCGCGAAGCGGGAGGGTGTCCGGTGCCCATTGAAGACTCCCTTGTGAGGCGGTCAGCGCCGCGGCCCGCGCCGATGCGTCGCGGCGGCTGACGAGTCGACCGGTCAGGATCGACCAACTCCTATTGGGTCTGTCCAGAATGAACGAGAGCAGGCTTTGCGTGTAGCTGTACTGCAACATTGCAGGCAGAATTTTTTGCACAGTTCGCTGTACGATTTCGTTCAGGTTGTCCCGCCGTATCGCAAGCGATGCTGCTGCGTTGGAAGGTGCGATGGACCGATACTCACCGTCCAGCCGAGAGCGGCGCCTGGCCGATGAGCTGCGGACTCTGCGCGAGGCCGCGGGCCTCACCGGCAAGGACGCCGCCGACCGGCTGGGCTGGTCCCCGTCCAAGGTGTCGCGCATCGAGAGCGCGAGGGTCGGCATCTCGGCCGAAGATCTGGCACGTTCGCTGGAGCTGTACGACGCGTCCCCGGCGCAGGCCGAGCGGCTGAGCAGGACGGCCGAGTCCGCCCGTTCCAAGGGCTGGTGGGAGCCGTTCGCGGACCTGCTGACGGCCGACTACACCAACCTGATCAGGCTGGAGGCCGGTTCGCGGGCCGTCGATGCCTACTGCGCGGTGGTGCCGCACGCGTTGCTGCAGACCCCGGGCTACGCGGAGACCGTCATCTGTTCCTCCCGGGCGAAGCCGTCCGACCTGGAGTTCCAGCGCCGGGTCGACATGCACCGCCGGCGGCAGAATCTCCTGCGCGAGGACGGGCAGGTCCGGTTCTCGGCGGTGATCGACGAGTCGGTGTTCCACCGGCTGCTGCCCGACCCGGCGGTCCTGCGGGCGCAGTTCACCCGCCTGGCGGAGCTCGCCGAGTGGCCCAACGTCCGGATCCAGGTGCTGCCGTTCGGCGCCGGGCTGCCGCCGGTGACGGCGGGCTCGTTCTGCATCCTGGAGTCCGAGGCGACGGGCCTGGCCGACGTCGTCTACCTGGAGAACAAGACCCGCGCCTTCTTCGTGGACGCGGAAAGGGAGGTCTACCTCTACACGCAGGACTACACGATGCTGCAGGAAATGGCGCTGCCGCCGGACGAGTCGTTGGACTACATGCGGCGGGCCGCCGCCTCCGTGGGTAGTGCGTGAGCCCGCCGGACTCCGGCACGTGAACGAAGAAGGAATCGTGCAACGTCGCACACTACGGCTGGGCGGTCCTGAGGTCTCCGCCATCGGCCTCGGCTGCATGCCCATGTCCGAGTTCTACGGACCCGCCGACGAGGCGTCCTGCATCAGGGCCGTCCGGCGGGCGGTCGACCTCGGTGTCACCCTGATCGACACCGCGCCCTCGTACGGCGCGAGCCGGTACGGCCCCGCGGCCAACGAGGAGATAGTCGCCCGGGCCCTGAAGGGCCGGCGCGATCGGGTGCTGCTGGCGACCAAGGTCGGCTTCGTGAAGGCCCGCGGCGGGTGGACCGTCCGCAACACCCCGGCCTTCATCCGGCGTTCGATCGACGAGTCGCTCACCCGGCTGAAGGTCGACCACGTCGACATCTACTACCTCCACCGCCGCGACCCGAGGGTGCCGCTGGAGGACGTCATCGACGCGATGGCCGGGCTCGTGGCGGCGGGGAAGGTGCGCCGCCTGGGCCTGTCCGAGGTCGGTGCCGAGACCCTCCGGCAGGCCGAGAAGATCCACCCGATCGCCGTGCTCCAGACGGAGTACTCCCTGCTCAGCCGGCACATCGAGGACTCGGTGCTCCCCGTCGCGCGGGAGCTGGGCATCGGCGTCGTGGCGTACGCGCCGCTCGGCCGCGCCCTGCTCGCCGACGGGCTGACCTCGCTGGACGGGCTGGCGCCGACCGACCTGCGGCGTTCCCAGCCGCGCTTCCAGGGCGGCAACCTGTCGCACAACCTCGCCCTGGTCGGCCGGCTGCGTGCGCTCGCCGCCGAGTGGGGCCGCACCCCGGCCCAACTCGCCCTCGCCTGGCTGCTGAGCAAGGGCGCGGACATCGTGCCCATCCCGAGCACCCGGCGGGTGCGGCACGTCGAGGAGAACGTCGCGGCGACCCGCATCGCGCTGACCGCCGAACAGGTGGCGTCGCTGGAGGCGGCGTGCGACCCGAGCCAGGTGCTCGGGGCGCGCAACAGTTCGGCCGGAATGGCCCTCATGGAGTGCTGACGGGCCGCCCGCTCACCGGTCCGAGGGCGGGCCGGTGCGGCGCCAGATGATCGCCATCCCGATCGCGAGCACGGTCAGGGCGGCGACCGCGATGCCCATCTTGATGAGCCGGTCGATCAGCAGGTGGTGCAGGAGGTCGTTCATCGGCGGCGCTCCAGCCAGCGGGCGAGGAGCGCCTCGGCGACCGGCGCCACCTGATCGATGAGGGAGATGCCCCGCCGGCGCATCGCCAGGGCGACGCCGAAGGCGACGAGGGCGAGCACCACCAGTCCGGCCGCGATCAGCGCGAACCGCAGGAGCAACAGGTCCAGGACGGTTTCCACCGCGATACCCCCTTTATTTATCACGGGTGTGATACTTCCCGGACGGTATCACAGGTGTGATAAAACGTGGGGCGTGCCCAAGCAGGTCGACCCCGACGCCCGGCGTGCCGACGTCGTCGACGCGCTCTTCCGCGTGGCCCTGCGCGAGGGGCTCCCGCGCGTCTCGCTGCGCACCGTCGCCGCCGAGGCGGAGCTGAACATCGGCTCGCTGCGGCACTACTTCGCGAGCCAGCCCGAGCTGATGCGCTTCGCCATGAGCGCGATGCTCGACCGGGTCGCCGCCCGGCTGATGCGCCGCGTCGCGGCGGCGGCCGAGGCGGGGGACGACCCGGAGGCGTTGCGCGCCCGGGCCGTGGAGATGTTCGGGGAGTTGCTGCCGCTGGACGACGCGCGGCGCGCCGAGCTGATGATCTTCCTGGACTTCAGCGCCGCCGCCCGTACCGATCCCGACCTCGCCGACCTGGCCCGCACCGCCGCGCGCGGCGCCCGGGCGCTCGTGCGGCGGGTCCTCGGGCGGCTCGCGCGCGCCGGGGCGATCCGGTCGGACGTCGACCTCGACCTGGAGACCGAACGCCTCACCGCCCTGCTCGACGGCCTCGGCGTCAACGCCGCACTGCACCCGGATCTCGTCGACGCCGACACCTGTCTCGCCGTCGTGCGCACCCACCTGCGCCACCTCGCCCCGCCGCCCTGAGCGCGGTCGCGGTCCCGATGAGGTGCCCCGGTTAGGCTGAGGCGCATGATCAATGCCGTCGTGATGCCGAATCCGGGCGCCCCGCTGGAGACGCGCGCGTTCGACCGTCCCGCGCTCGAGCCGGGTGCGATCCTGCTGCGCACGCTCGGCAGCGAGGTCTGCGGCACCGACGGCCACCTGTGGAAGGGCCAGCTCGCCGGCGTGCCCTACCCGATCATTCCGGGGCACGTGAGCGTCGGCGAGATCGCGGCGTTCGGGCCGGGGGAGCCGCCGCGCGACGTCGACGGCGCGCCGCTGCGGGTCGGGCAGACGGTGACGTTCCTCGACGTGTACGGCACCTGCGGGCGGTGCTGGTACTGCACGGTGGGCAAGGCGAGCACGCGCTGCCCGTACCGGAAGGTGTACGGGGTCACCATGTCGGCCGACGACGGGCTGTACGGCGGCTGGGCCGAGTACATCCATCTCCGGCCGGGTGTGCACGTGGTGCCGCTGCCGGACGGGTTCGCGTGGCGGGCGTTCCTCGCCGGCGGGTGCGGGATGCCGACGGCGCTGCACGCGGTGTCGCTGGGGGAGATCGCGTTCGGCGACACCGTGCTCGTGCAGGGCGCCGGGCCGGTCGGGCTGTGCGCGGCGGTCCTCGCCCAGTTGCGCGGCGCGGGGCAGGTCATCGTCGTCGGCGGGCCGGACGTGCGGCTCGCCGCGGCGCGCCGGTTCGGGGCCGACCTGGTGCTCGACATCGCGACGCTCGCCGAGAGCGAACGCCTACAGGCCGTCCGGGAGGTCACCGGCGGGCGGGGCGCGGACGTGACCATCGAGGCGACCGGGGTGCCGTCGGCGGTTCCCGAGGGGATGCGGCTCACCCGCGACGCCGGCCGGTACGTGGTCGTGGGTCAGTACACCGACGCGGGCACGGCGACGTTCAACCCGCACCTGGACCTCAACAAGAAGCACCTCGACGTGCGCGGCTGCTGGGGCAGCGACGCCGGGCACGTGTACCGGTCGGTCCGGGTGATGGCACGCTACGCCGCGCAGTTCCCGTGGACGGAGCTGATCAGCCGTGAGTACGGGCTCGACGAGGCGCAGCGGGCGTTGGCGGACGTCGCGGCGCAGCGCGTGGTCAAGGCCTTGATCGTGCCCGCACGAGACGGAACAGCGCCCGCGCCATCCGCGGCGTGATCCGGCCGTCGCTGACCAGCGGGAGGATGCGCGGGTTGGCGTCCTTGCGGGTCTGGCTGATCAGCAGGCGGGTCACCGGGTCGTCGACGGTCCGGTTGACGACCGTCTCCGCGGTGCGCAGCACGCCCCGCAAGAGCGCCGCCGCCGCCCCCGGCATGTCCTCGAACGCGGTGTCCATCGTGTACTCCGGTGCGTCCTCCGGCACCGGACCGCCGTGCAGCGCGAGGAACTCGTCCCGGGGGAAGCCGCCCCGCGGGTCGCGATACTCCACAGTGGACGGAAGCGTGGCGCCGTCGAGCGTGATGGTCGCGGTGGCGCGGATGTCGCGGCTGGAGGCCCCGGCGCGGATCTCGAAGGTGCCGGCCTCCACGGTCCAGCCCGTCCCCGGGACCCAATAGGCGAAGGCCCGCCGGTCGAGACGTAGCCGCACCGTTTCGGTCCGACCGGGGTCCAGCGTGACTTTACGGAACGCCTTCAGCTCCTGCGCGGGCCGGAATCGCGCCGCCTCCTCGTCCCGCACGTAGATCTGCACGACCTCGCTACCCGCACGGTCGCCGGTGTTGGTGATGTCGACGGCCACCTCGCCCTCGTCGGAGACGGTGAGCGGGCCCCAGGAGAAGGTGGTGTACGACAGGCCGTGGCCGAAGGGGAACAGCGGCCGCACGCCGGCGCTGTCGAAGTAGCGGTAGCCGACGTAGAGGCTCTCCCGGTACTCCACCCGGCGCGGCCCCACCGGCATGGCCGACACCGGATGATCGCCCCACCGCACCGGGAACGTCTCCGCCAGCCGGCCGCCCGGCTCCACCCGACCGGTGAGCACGTCGGCGAGCGCGCTGCCGCCGGCCTGCCCGCCGAGATACGCCTCCACCACGGCCGGAACGCCGTCCAGCCACGGCATCTCCACGGGTGCGCCGTTCTGCAGGATGACGACCGTTCGGGTACCGGCGCCCGACACGGCCGTCACGAGCGCGTCATGGGCCGCCGGCAGCCGCAGGTGCGCCCGGTCCACGCCCTCGGTCTCCGCCGTCTCCGGCAGCCCGACGAAGACGAGCGCCACGTCGCAGTCCCGGGCGGCCGCGCGCGCCTTCGCCAGCAGCCGCGGGTCGGGGGCGGTGTCGGTGTGCCGTTCGTAGCCTTCGGCGTACACCACGTCGAACTCCTCCCGCAGGGCCGACAGCGCGTCGTCGACCCGGGGCGGGTTCATGCGTGAGCTGCCGGCGCCCTGGTAACGCGGCTCCCGCGCGAACGCCCCGATGACGGCGAGCTTCGTGCCGGGCGGCAGGGGAAGAAGACCGTCGTCGTTGCGCAGCAGCACCGTGCCGGCCGCCGCCGCTCTCCTGGCAAGTGCGTGGTGACGGTCGAGGTCGGCAGTCGGTGCCGGTTCCGTCGAAGAACGCCGGACCAGACAGACCACCCGGCGGGCGGCCGCGGTCAGGTCCACATCGGACAGTCGCCCGTCCCGGACGGCGGCGACCACGTCCTCGTCGGTGCCCGGGAAGCCCGGCATCTGCAGGTCGCACCCGGCCGCGATCGCCGGCACCCGGTCGAACGTCGCCCCCCAGTCCGACACGACCAACCCTTCGAAGCCCCACTCGCCGCGCAGCAGGTCGGTCAGCAGCCAGCGGTGCTCGGTGCAGTGCGTGCCGTGCAGCCGGTTGTACGCGGCCATCACCGTCGCCGGCCGGCCCTCGACCACCGCCGCCTCGAAGCTCGCCAGGTAGATCTCGCGCAGCGCCCGCTCGTCGACGTAGGTGTCGATGCCGTAGCGGCGGAACTCGCAGTTGTTGACGGCGAAGTGCTTCAGCGACGCGCCGACACCGGCGCCCTGCACGCCGGCGATCCACGCGGTGGCGAGCGTCGCCGACAGGAACGGGTCCTCGGAGAAGTACTCGAAGTTGCGCCCGCAGAGCGGGGTGCGCTTGATGTTGGCGCCCGGGCCGAGCAGGACGGCGACGCCGAGCGCGCGGGCCTCGGCGCCGAGCGCGGCACCGACCTCGTGCACCAGGTCCGGGTCCCACGTGGCGGCGAGCGCGGAACCGGTCGGGAAGCAGGTGGCGGGCTCGGCGTCGTTCATCATCAGGGCGGCGGCGTCACGCGGGCGGCGCACGCCGTGCGGACCGTCCGACAGCACGATCGACGGGACGCCGCGCGCCGGCAGCGCCCGGGTCGGCCACTGGCCGTCACCGCACGTCAGCGCGACCTTCTCGGAGACAGACCAGTCGTCCATCCCCGCACATTAGCTGTAGTCCGGGTTCTTGCCGGTCTGCACGAGGCTGCGCAGCCGGCGGCCGACGTCGCCCTCGGTGCCGGCGGCGAGCGCGTGCACCTGCTCCCGGGCGGCGGCCGCCCGCTCCGATTCGCCGGTCCGCTCGTACAGCGCCGCGGCGGCCAGCAGCGCCTGCGCCTCCTGCTGCCGGTCGCCGAGCCGCCCGAACGTCTCCACCGCCCGGCCCAGCCGCTCCAGCGCGCTGTCCAGCTTCCCCAGGTGGGCCTCGGCCTCGGCGGCGCACACCAGCGCCCGGGCGCACCACCCGGCCCGGCCGAGCAGCATGAACCGCGCCGTCACCTCGTCCGCGATCCGGATCACGTCGTGCCACGCGCCCATCGCGAGCAGGTTGGTGGAACGCCACATGAGCGTGTAGCCGAGCGTGGCCGCCATGGTCCCCTCGGGGTCCGGCGAGACGCGCAGGTACTCCCGGCAGTACAGCTCCGCCTGCATGAAGTACAGCTCCGACTGCAGGTGGTGCCCGAGGCCGAACAGCACCCGGCCCAGGTAGTAGCGGGCCTGCGCGACACCCGTCCCGTCGCCGGTCGTCATCATCAGATCCAGCGCGGCGCGGCACTCCTCGACGGCCCGCGCCTCCCCGGCCCGCACGTGCAGGCTGCCCAGGTACATCAGCGACCACGCCTGCTCGCGGATGTCCCGCACCTCGCGGGCGATGCGCAGGGCGGTCTCGTGCTCGGTGAGCGCGTCGGCGACGCGGCCCTCGCAGATGTTCAGGGCCCAGCCGAGGTAGTTGCGCTGGGTGGCCTCCTCGGCACGCAGCCCGGCCGCCTGCGCCGCACGCGTCGTCAGCCCGAACACCGTCGGCCAGATCTCCGGCAGGTAGTGCAGGTCGGAGTACCAGTGCATGGCCTCGCCGACGTCGACCACCAGCCGGTGCCGCCCGGACTGCGCGGCCCGCCGCAGCGCGTCGAACCAGTGCGGCGACTCCGCGGTCAGCCAGCGCACCGCCTCGGCCCGGTTGCGCAGCGGCCGGCCCTGCGGCCACCGGCGCAGCCGCTCGGCGATGCCGCGGTCGACCTCGAAGAACGCCCCCGCGTGGATCGCCGTCGTCAGCAGGTGCGTGACGAGCCGCTCGTCGGCGCGGCGGCGTTCCTCCGGCGGGTCGTCGTCCTCGAGCTTGCGCGCGGCGAAGAGCTCCACCAGGTCGTGCACCCGGAACCGGTCGGTGCCGGCGGGCTCCAGGAGGCTCGCCTCGACCAGCTCGTCCAGCACCTCCTCGGCGGTGTCCAGGTCGGTGTCGAGCAGCGGGGCGGCCAGGTCGGCGCCGAAGTCGGGGCCGTCCACGAGCGGCAGCCGCCGGAACAGGGTGGCCGCCGGGGGACGCAGCTGCCGGTACGACACCTCGAACGCGCTGCGGATGGTCAGGTCGCCGGCCTTCAGCTCGTCCAGCCGCCGATGCTCGTCGCCGAGCCGGTCGACCAGCCGGGCGAGTGTCCAATGTGGACGGCTGGCGAGGCGGTTGGCGGCGATCCGCAGCGCCAGCGGCAGCCGGCCGCAGCCGTCGGCGAGCGCGCCGGTCGCCTCGGGCTCGGCCGCGCACCGGTCCGGCCCGACGATGCGCGACAGCAGCGCGGCGGCCTGGTCCTCGGCGAGAACGTCCAGGAAGATCCGCTCGTTGGCGGGCAGCCCGGCGAGGCGGTGCCGGCTGGTGACCAGCCCGAGGCAGCCGCCGACCGGCAGCAGCGGCCGCACCTGCGCCTCGCTGACCGCGTCGTCGAAGATCACCAACACGCGCCGGGTGTGTAACAGAGCGTGATAGAGGGACATCCGGTCGTCCAGATGTGTGGGGAGGCTCGACCCGCCGACACCGAGCGCCGTCAGCAGCCGCGCCAGTGCCTCGGCGGGCGGCAGGGGCCGCGCGTCGGTCCCCTGCAACGACACGAACAGCTGCCCGTCCGGGAAGCGGTCGCTGACGTCGTACCCCGCGGCGACGGCCAGGGTCGTCTTTCCGACGCCGGGCTGGCCACTCACCACCAAAAGCCCCGGAACGCCACCCTCCGCTGTCGAATCTGCGACATGTCGCACCGCCGCCAAGTCGGCTTCCCGACCCACGAACTCGGTCACGGCAGGAGGCAACGTGCACAAACTGCCGACCGGAAGGCCGTCGCCGGCCTCGTCGAGCGCACCCGCCGCCCGCAGGAACAGCTCCAACGCGGGACCGCTCAGGCCGAGCGCGGTGCCGAGCAGCTCGGCCGAGCGCCGACGTGGCCGCGCGCGATCTCTTTCCAGGTCACCGATGGCGCGGACACTCATCCCGGACCGGTCGGCGAGTGCCGTCTGGGAGAGACCCGCGTCGGTACGGGCCCGTACCAGGGCCCGTGCGAAGCTTGACGGCGTCTCCGTCGACGGTTGCGGATGCATGCGTCAATCATGCCGAACGACTCATGCATGTCGACCTTCGCCGTCGGAATTCGGCACTTTGATCGGCAGTTCGGCGGCCTCAAAACTGCCGTACCGGCGGTCACCGTGCGTTGTTAGCGTGGGCCGCGTCCCGTTCGAGTCTAGGAGGTGCCGTGTACGTAGACCTGCGGTCGCGGTCCCTTTTGGGGGAACGGCTAAGAACCGCGCGCAGTCGCACCTTTGTGGGACGCCAGGCCGAGGTCGACCTGTTCAGGGCCGCGCTCGCCGGTGGCCCGCACGCCGTCCTGCACCTGCACGGGCCGGCCGGCGTCGGCAAGTCCGCGCTGCTGCAGCGCTTCGCCGACGAGGCGACCGACAGCGGGCGCACCGTCGTGCACGTGGACGGGCGCGCCGCGGCGACGCCGGGGGAGTTCCAGGCGCAGGCACAGGCGGCGACCGTGGACGAACGGGCGGTGCTGCTCGTCGACTCGTTCGAGCGGTGCCGGTCGCTGGAGCAGTGGCTGGCCCGGCAGTTCCTGCCGCGGGTGCCGGTCGGGGTCGTCGTCGTGCTGGCCGGGCGGGAGCCGCTCGACCCGCGCTGCTGGTCCGACCTGGGTTGGACGGAGACGCTGCGCGTGGTGCCGGTGGGCAACCTGTCGACCGGCGACGCCCGGGCGCTGCTGCGGGCGTGGCGGGTGCCGGGAGCCGCGCACGAGGCGATCCTGTCGTTCACCCGGGGGCATCCGCTGGCGCTGCGGCTGTCGGCACACGCCGCCCCTGATGAGACCGCTTCCATCTGGCAGCCGCCGCGCGACGTGGTGCGCGCGCTGCTCGCCCAGCTCGTGGGGCCGCTGCCGTCCCTGGCGCACCGCGCCGCGCTGGAGGCGTGCGCGCACGCCCTGGTCACCACAGAGGACCTGCTGCGGGCGATGTGCGCGCGGGACGCCGCCGACCTGTTCGACTGGCTGCGGCGGTTGCCGTTCGTGACGGCGGGGTCGCACGGCCTCGTCGCCGACCCGCTGGTGCGCGAGATCGTCTCCGCCGACCTGCGCTGGCGCGACCCGCGCGGCCACGCGGATCTGCGCCGCCGGCTGCGCGAGCTCACCGCCGCGCGGGTGCTCGAGGTGCCCGACGAGGACGTCCTTCCGGCCGTAGCCGCGCTGTACCACCTGGACGACGGCATGCCCACCGGCGCCGCCCTGGAACGGGTCGTGGAGTCCGCGTTCCGGCCGACCGACGACCTCACGCCGCTGGGCGGGACGACCGCGTCGCGGGTCTACCGGTCGCAGGGCCGGCTGGTGGCCTACCTTTCCCAGCAAAGCCTGGCTTCTCAGCCGGAGTCGGACCCCTTGCTCACGACCGCCTGGGAGCACAGCCGGCGCAACCGGCCGCTGCGCCCCGGCGAACACCTGACCGTCAGCCGCTTCGCCGTGCACCCCGACGCCGATCGGGCCGTGACCGATCTCGTGCTGCTGCGGATCACGGCCGACTGGGTGCGTTCCGAGGGGCTCGCGTGGTCCTACACGGCCCTGCCGGACACCGACGCCTGGGCGCCGCTGATGGCCCGCCTCGACCAGCACCCGATCCGGGACATCGTCACGATCGCCGGCCGCCGCTACCGGATGTACGCGCACGACTGGCGGGCCGTGCCGCACCACGTGTGGTTCGACCCGGCGCAGCGCCCCGGCCCGCAGGCCGCACTCGCCGTGCTGTCGCAGGAGGAGTTCGACGCGGCCGTGCGGGCCGCCCTGCGCCGCTGGCACAGCCCGACCGAGTTGGCCGCCAACCCGCTGGCCGGCAGCCGGCTCGTGGCCGCCCGCCCGGAACGGGAACCGGCCGCCGCGGTCAAGGCCGTCGTCGCCGACGCGTTGGCCGCGCTGCGGGCCGATCCGCGCCACGCCCGGCTGTACGAGGTGCTCGCGGTGACGTTCCTGCACGGGGTGCCGCCGACCCAGGAGTTGGCGGCCCGCCGCCTGAACGTCTCGTTCAGCACGTACCGCCGGCATCTGGCGGCCGGGACGGCGGCGGTCGTGGAGACGCTGTGGCAGGCGGAGCTGAGCGGCTGAGCCCATGGCGGCAGCCGCTCAGCTCCGTGTGATCAGCCGATGCGGATCGTCCGGGCCACGCTGGGCACCCCGTTGGCGTCCATCGCGAACAGCATGTACGTCCCCGGCAGCGCCACCCCCGGATCGGCCGGGATCGTCACGTTGTACCCGTTCGGCCCCTCGGTGGCCGTGAGCGAGATGCGCCGCTGATCCGTGTTGACGCTGTGCGTCGCCGATCCGTACCGCACCAGCGCGAACTTCGACACCGGCCGGTCCGTCGCCACCAGGATGCCGGCGCCGTGGGGCGCACTCGTCGGCGCGCCCGTGATCGTCGGCCGCGGCCGCGGCGAACCGTCGGCGTTCAGCAGGTACGGCGGCGTGAAGATCTCCCCGTCCCAGTGGTTGTTGGCGCACCCGGGCCCGCACAGCCCGCCGCCGCCGGTGAACACCCGCGCGTCCGGCAGCAGCACCGCGACGCTGTGGTACGTGCGCGGCGCCGACGACGGGGCGAGCGGCGTGAACGTCTCCGTGGCCGGGTCCCAGATCTCGGCGTCGTAGACGGCCGTGTTGTCGGAGAACGGCACCGGCCAGGTCTGCCCACCGAAGACGGCGACCTTGCCGTCCGGCAGCACGACGCTGTTGGCGAACGACCGCGCGTTGGCCATCGGCGCCACCTCGCGCACGTTCACCGCGCCGCCGCCGCTCGCGATGGTCAGCACGTGCGCCCGGGCCGACGCCGCGCTCTCCTGGTACGCCGGCGAGCCGCCGAGCGTCAGGATCTTGCCGGTGTCGTACATGACGGCGTTGCCGTTCATCGCGTCGTTGTCGGTGCCGCGCTGACCGGCCGGCCACGTGCTGCCGGTGCCGGTGGTGCCGTACCAGTTCATCGCCTTGCTCGGGCCGGCCTGCAGCACGGTGCCGTTGGACCAGCCGAAGAGCCACGCGTGGTTGTCCGAGCGGTACACGCCCTGCGGGTCGGCCGTCAGCATCGGCCCGACGGCCGCTCCGGGCAGGTCCGTCCAGCCGGTGCTCGGCGACCAGACCTCGCCGTTCTTGCCGCCGATCGGGCCGCTCCACGAACCGCCGATGTTGAACACGCGCCCGTCCGACAGCGTGGTCGTGGACTGGTAGCCGCGCTCCTTCACCATCAGCGGGCCGGTGGTCCAGGCGTTGCTGGCCGGGTCGTAGATGGTGGTCTTGCGCGTGTCGTCGCCACCGGTGATGACCACCCGGCCGTCCGGGATGATCGAGATGCCGGGGCAGAACATGTCGTGCCCGGTCTGGTTGACGATCTGCGGCGTCACGACGCGGGTGTTCGGGTCGACGATCGCCGTGTAGGTCTTGCCCAGGCTCGGGAACGTGTCCGGCGTGCCGGAGGACCAGGCGAGCACCTTGCCGTTGGGCAGCGGCACGACGGCCACCGGGATCACCGGCAGCCCGATGGGCGCACCCCACGCACCCGTCTTCGACGGGTCGGCCGGCGCCAGCGGCGCGATGAGGCCCACCTCGGCCGCGGAGGACCACTGGCCGCGGTTGCCCGCCTCGGTCAGCGCGGTCAGCCGCACGTAGCGGGCCGTGGTGTTCGGGAAGACGACGCTCTTCTGCCCGGCGGTGTCGGTGAACGTGCCGGTGGCCACCTGGGTCCACGTGGCGTTGTCGCCGCTGACGTCGATCCGGTACTGGCCGATGCGCCCGTTGGGCGAGCCGGTGCCGGGCCGGGTGAGCAGCGTCAGGCCGCCCATCGCCGTGTTGCCCTTGGTGTCCAGCGTGAAGGAGTGCGGCAGCGCCGGCGTCGCGCTGACGAACTGGGTGTGCCAGTAGGTCGCCGCGCTGCTGTCGAGCATCCGCCACGCCTCGTTGAAGTCGACGGGTTCCTCGCTGTCCGCGGTGACGGTCCAGCCGTCGCGGGACAGGGCCGAGGCCGCGCGCCCGTGCAGGTTCAGCTCGGCGGCACTGGACCACGGTCCGCGGTTGGCGGCCTCACCGGTGGCCACCAGCCGCACGTAGCGGGCCAGCTGCTGGTCGAACGTCACGGTCTGGGCCAGCGGGCTGTCCGGGAAGGCGCCGTTCGCGACGACTGTCCACACCGCACCGTCCACACTGGACTCGATGCGGTACGCGCCGATGCGCCCGTTCGCCGAACCGGGATCGGCGGTGGTAGGCCGGGGCAGGTAGCTGAGTCCGGAGATCAGGTACGTGCCGTGCGTGTCGATGGTGATCTGGTGCGGCAGCCCGTCCGTGCCGTTGACGAACTTGCTGTGCCAGTACGTCGCCGTGTTGCCGTCGAGCGCCTTGGACGCGGGGTTGTCGGCGCCGGGCGCGGTCTCCTGGCTGTCCGCGCTCGCCGTCCAGCCCTGCCGGTGGAGCAGCGGGTCGGTGCCGTCGAGCACGTTGAACTCCGCGACCGAACTCCACTGGCCGCGGTCGGCCGCCTCGGTCAGCGCGGTCAGCCGCACGTAGCGCGCGGTCGTCGTCGCGAACGTGACCGTCTTGAGCGTCGGGTCGTCGACGAACGTGCCGCTGGCCACCAGCGTGAAGTTGGCCCCGTCGGTGCTGACCAGCACCTTGTACTGCCCGATGCGCCCGTTGACCGAACCGGCGTCGGCGGTCTTCGGCCGGGGCAGCACGGTCACGCCGGAGATGCGCTTGGCGGCCTTCATGTCGAGCGTGAACTCGTGCGGCAGCGGCGGCGTCCCGTTGACGAACTGGGTGTGCCAGAACGTGTTGGCGTCGCCGTCGAGCATCTTCGACGCCTGGTTGTTGGTCGTCGGCTCCTGACTGTCCGCGCTCACCGTCCAGCCGCCGCGCGGCAGCGGCGCCGCCTGCTTGACGGCCGCCGGCACGAGCTGCGGCGTGTGACGATCGTGATCGTCCGGTTTTCCGGTCTGCCCAAGATCCGCTGTACCACTTGCGAAAGCCGCGATTCCCAGGACGGCGCACAGCCCCGTCACCATCGCTCCCGCGATCGGGCCCGGCCAGCCCTTCGCGCGCTTCTTCTGCTCCGGCAGCGCAGGTGTCCCGACCTGCTGCAGCGCGGGAGTTTCCGCCATGCCCGCCCCCCGCGGATCGACCCTGTTGTTAACCCTGCGGCGGCAGAGTAGCAACGCGGCTCGATGGGCAGATCCCCTTGTCCGGCCGTTGACAGTGCCTCGGCGGGTGTTGACAGCATGTGAAAATTTCAATGCCTCCGCAATGTCAACCAAGCGGGCTCATGAAGCGTCTAGGGCAGAGCGATCTTGGTGGCGGTGCGCAGTCCGGAACGTCACGCGCCGTGTAGATTTCGGCCTTCCGAGCGCCGGCGCGCCACCGCGGGACGCGATCGTGTGTCGTTACTCTCATCCGCCGTTTACGGCCGCCGCACTAAGGGAATCCGGCACGCCATGGCTGAACCCCACGTGACCGTCGCCGACCTCGACACCGTTCCGGAGAACCTCCGCGAACCGCTCACCGAGCAGCTCGACTCCGCCCTCCGGCGCGCCGTGCGGGTGGTCGACGGCGACACCCGCGGCGAACCCGTCGACGACGTCGCCGACCGGCTGCTCGACGAGACGAAGTCGGCCCTGCACCCCGACATCGCCGACGGATTCAGCCCGGACAAGGAAGACCTGCGGCGTGTGGCCGAGGAAATAGTGGCCCGGGAGGCCGCCGCGTAGGGTCGACGGGGTGACTGAACGCGCGATCACGTTCGAGAACATCTTCAATTTCCGCGACCTCGGCGGCTACAAGGGACTCGACGGGCGCACCGTCCGGTCCGGTCTGCTGTACCGCGCCGACGAACTGTGCCGGCTGAGCGGCGACGACCTCGCCACCTTCGCCGACCTCGGCATCCGCACCGTCATCGACCTGCGCCGCCCGGATGAGATCGCCAGCCGCGGGCGGGTCTTCGAGGGGCCGCACCGCTACCAGCACGCGCACCTGGTGCACCCGGACTGGCCGGACTTCGAGGGCGACACGCAGGCCCGGATCGACTTCCTCCGCGCGCGCTACGTGGAGATGTGCGAGCACGGCGGCGAGGCGATCGGCGCGTCCCTGCGCACCGTCGCCGACCCGGAGGCGCTGCCGCTGGTCTTCCACTGCCAGGCCGGAAAGGACCGCACCGGGCTGGTGGCGGCGTTCACGCTGTATCTGCTGGGCGTCTCCGAGGACGACATCGCCGACGACTACGCGCTCAGCGAGTTGGCCGAGGAGCCGACGTTCGAGTACCACGCCGCGCGCGGCGCGACCTTCGGCGACCGCCGCTGGGAACGGTTCACCGTGGCGCCCCGCGAGGTGATCCCGGCGCTGTTCGCCGCACTGCGGGAGCGCCACGGTTCGATCGAGGGCTATCTGGCCTCGATCGGCGTCAGCGACGCGCACGTCGCCGTGCTGCGCCGCGAGCTGCTGACCGGCAGGTCCGGCTAGCGGGTCAGTGGGACTCGCGTGCCACCTGATCGCCGCTGGAGCCCAGCAGGAAGTCGCAGTCCGCGCCGGTGTCCGCGCCGAGGACGGTCCGGACATACAGCTGTTCCCAGCCGCGACGCGGTTTCGCCACGGCCTCGGTCATCGCGACGGACGGTTCACGCGCGTCCAGTTCCTCCTGGGGAACGTCCACGTCGATGCGCCGCGCGGCGACGTCGAGCACGATCGGGTCGCCGGTGCGCACCTTGCCCAGCGGCCCTCCGTCGGCGGCCTCCGGGGCGACGTGCAGCACCACCGTCCCGTACGCGGTGCCGCTCATCCGCCCGTCGCACACGCGCACCATGTCGCGCACCCCGGCGCGCAGCAGCTTCTGCGGCAGCGGCATGTTGGAGACCTCCGGCATGCCGGGGTAGCCCTTCGGGCCGCAGCCGCGCAGCACCAGCACCGAGTCGGCGTCCACGTCGAGCTCCGGGTCGTCGATGCGGGCGTGGAAGTCCTCCACCGAGTCGAAGACGACGGCCTTGCCGCGATGGCGCAGCAGGTGCGGGGAGGCCGCCGCCGGCTTGATGATCGCGCCGGCCGGCGCCAGGTTGCCCCGCAGCACCGCGATCCCGGCGTCGTCCAGCAGCGGCTCGGCGCGGGTGCGGATCACTTCCCGGTCCCAGATCCGCGCCTCGCCGAGATGCTCGACCAGGGGGCGCCCGGTCACCGTGATCGCCGTCTTGTCCAGCAGGTCCTCCACCTCCCGCAGAACGGCGTGCAGCCCGCCCGCCCGGTACATGTCCTCCATCAGGAAGCGCCCCGCCGGTTGCAGGTCGACGAGGAGCGGCACACCCGAGCCGATCCGGTCGAAGTCGTCGAGCGTCAGCGGCACGCCCAGCCGGCCGGCGATCGCCAGCAGGTGCACGACCGCGTTCGTCGAACCGCCGATCGCGGCCAGCGCGACAATGGCGTTCCGGAAAGATCCCGCGGTGAGCACGCTCGACGGACGGCGGTCCGCCGCGATCAGCTCGACCGCGAGTCGGCCGGTGTCGTGGGCCTGGCGCAGCAGGCGGCTGTCCGGCGCCGGCAGCCCGGCCGTCCCGGGGAACGTCATCCCCAGCGCCTCGGTGACCAGCCCCATGGTGGAGGCGGTCCCCATGGTGTTGCAGTGCCCCCGGCTGCGGATCATCGACGACTCGGAGTCCAGGAACTGCTCCGCCGACAGCGTGCCCGCGCGCACCTCCTCGGAGAGCTTCCACACGTCGGTCCCACAGCCCAGCGGCACCCCCCGGAACGTCCCGGTGAGCATCGGCCCGCCCGGCACCACGACGGCCGGCAGGTCCACCGAGGCGGCCGCCATGAGCAGGGCCGGGATGGTCTTGTCGCAGCCGCCGAGGAGCACCACGCCGTCGATCGGGTTGGCGCGCAGCATCTCCTCGATGGCCATCGCGGCCATGTTGCGCCAGAGCATCGCCGTCGGCCGGACCTGTGTCTCACCCAATGAGACGACCGGCAGGTTGAGCGGAACGCCACCCGCCTCCCACACGCCCTGCTTGACGGCCGTCGCCACCTCGTCCAGGTGGGCGTTGCACGGCGTCAGGTCGGAGGCGGTGTTGGCGATGGCCACCTGTGGGCGCCCCTCGAACGCCGAATTGGGCGCGCCGCGGCGCATCCAGGCCCGGTGGAGGTAGGCATGGCGATCGGATCCGGCGTACCACTGGGCGCTGCGCAACGTGGTCATGTGAAATGTTCTACATCACGATCAGGGGAGAACACGATGCAACTGATGCGACTCGGCCGGCCCGGAGCCGAACGACCCGTCGTCCGGCTCGACGAAAACCGGTACGCCGACGTCTCGGGTGTGGTGCGCGACTTCGACGGCGCCTTCTTCGACGACGGCGGCCTCGACTCGCTGCCGGACATCGTGACCGCCGCCCCGGTGCACGAGTTCGGGGACGAACGGGTCGGGCCGCCGATCGCCCGGCCGCACCAGATCCTCTGCATCGGGCTGAACTACTCCGACCACGCCGCCGAGACGGGGGCGGCGGTGCCGGCCGAGCCGATCCTGTTCACCAAGTCGCCGAACACGCTGGTCGGGCCGCGCGACGGCATCCGGCAGCCGCGCGGCTCCACGAAGCTCGACTGGGAGGTGGAACTCGGCATCGTCATCGGTAAGCGCGCGAGCTACCTCGACGACCACGCCGCCGCCCGGGACGCCATCGCCGGCTGGGTGCTGGTCAACGACGTGAGCGAGCGGGAGTTCCAGATCGAGCGCTCGGGGCAGTGGTCGAAGGGCAAGTCGGCGGAGACGTTCAACCCGGCGGGGCCGGTGCTCGTGACGGCCGACGAGCTCTCCGACGTCTCCGCGCTCGACATGTGGCTCGACGTCAACGGCGAACGCCGCCAGACCGGCACGACGGCCACGATGGTCTTCGACCCGTACGAGATCGTGCGGTACCTCAGCCAGTTCATGGTGCTGGAGCCGGGGGACCTGATCAACACGGGGACCCCGCCCGGCGTGGGCATGGGCATGAAGCCGCCGGTCTACCTCAAGCCGGGCGACGTGGTCACGCTCGGGATCGCCGGGCTGGGCGAGCAGCGGTCGGAAGTCCTGCCGCCCCGATGAGAGCCTTCGTCGTCACGGGCCCGGGACGGGCGGAGGTGCGCGACATCGCGCCGCCCGTTCCGGGGCCGGGCGAGGTGGTGGTGGACGTCGAGCGGTGCGGCGTCTGCGGCACCGACGTGGAGTTCTTCACCGGCGAGATGGCGTACCTGCACAGCGGCGAGGCGGCCTATCCGATCCGGCTGGGCCACGAGTGGGCGGGCCGGGTCGCGTCGGTGGGGGACGGCGTCGACCCGTCCTGGATCGGCCGCCGGGTCACCGGTGACACGATGCTCGGCTGCGGCAGGTGCCGCCGGTGCGTCTCCGGCCGGCAGCACCTGTGCGCGGACCGCCACGAGATCGGCATCCGCAACGGCTGGCCGGGCGCCCTCGCCGAGCAGCTGCCGGTGCCGGTGGGCGCGTTGGTGCCGCTGGGCGACCCGGACCCCACGCGCGGCGCGGCGGGCGAGCTGGATCCCACGCGCGGCGCGCTGGTGGAGCCGGGCGGTAACGCGCTGCGGGCCGTGCGCGGCGCGGCCCTCTCCCCGGGGCAGCGGCTGCTCGTCCTGGGCCCCGGCACCATCGGCCTGCTCGTGGGCCTCATCGCCGCGTCCCAGCGGATCGAGGTGCACCTGCTCGGGAAGGCGGCGCCCACGGTGAATTTCGCCCGCGACGTCGGCTTCACGCACGTCTGGGACCGGCCGCCGGAGGGGACCTTCGACGCGGTCGTGGACGCCACCAACGACCGGGCGATGCCCGGGTTCGCGCTCGACGCGGTGGAGCCGGGCGGCCGGGTCGTCTACATAGGACTGTCCGGGGAGCCGAGCCTGGTGGACTCGCGGCGGCTGGTGTTGACGGACGTGACGGCCGTCGGGGTCCTCAGCGCCTCCGGCGCCCTGGCCGACACGGCGGCCCGTTACGCCGACGGCGGCGTCGATCCGGCCCCGTTGGTGGCGGCGACCGTGGGCCTCGACGAGGTGGCGGACGTGCTCGCCGGGCAGCGCCGGCCGGAGTGGGGCGCGGCGCCGAAGGTGCACGTCAATCCGCGCGGCTGACGGCGTCGAGCAGCCGGTCGACGTCCACTGTGGAGTTGTAGAGGTGCGGCGAGGCGCGCAGGCTCCCGGCCCGCAACGCCACGTCGATCCCCTCGGCGGCGAGCCGTTCGTGCAGGGCCTTGTTGCGGCCGGGGTCCGGGTGCGAGAAGTACAGCAGGGTCGAGTCCGTCGGGGAGACCCGCATCCCCTTGGCGCGCAGGCCTTCGGTGAGGCGTTCGACAAGGGCGGCGTCGTGGGCGCGGATCCGGTCGACGCCGAGGTCGAGCACGTGCTCCACGGACCGGGTCCACGGCACGTAGTTGTGGAAGTTGGCGGTGCCGAAGATGTCGAGGTCGTGGCGGTCGCCGGGGGTCAGTTCCGGTTCGAGGTCGTCGCGGGCCAGGTCGCGCTGGGACAGGTAGGCGAGCCAATAGGCCTTCGGGGGAACGAGCACCGCGCGCAGGGCCGGGGACAGCCACGCGAAGCCGGTGCCGTAGGGGCCGCACAGCCACTTGAAGCCCACGCTGACCAGGGCGTCGACCGGTGCGCGGGACACGTCGAGCGGCCGGGCGCCGACGGCCTGGGAGCCGTTGACGACGAAGTGCACGCCGCGTTCCCGGCACACGGCGCCGAGGGCGTCGAGGTCGGCGACCTTGCCGGAGAACGAGTGCACCCAGGTGACGCAGAAGAGTCTCGTGCGCGGCGTGACGGCGGCGGCCAGTTCGTCGGCGGTCACCATCCGGTCCGCGGGCCGCACCCGCCGGGTCGTCACGCCGCGCCGCTCGAGCGTGAGCCACGGGAAGATGTCGGACGGGAAGTCGCCGGCCATCACGAGCACCTCGTCGCCGGGCGCCCACGGGTAGGCGTTCGCGATGAGGTGCAGCCCGTAGGAGGCGCTGTTGGCGAGCACGATCTGCCCGGGTGGCGCCCCGACGAGGCGGCCCAGGGCGGTGCGCAGCCGGCGTGGGACCTCCTCGAAGCGTTCGGTGGTCAGCTCGTGCGGCGCCGTCTTCCAGCGGATCGCCTCGTGCGCCGCCTCGGCGGCCGGCAGCGGCAGCGCCCCCTGGTGGGCGGTGTTGAGCCAGCTGCGGCCGGCGAAGTCGCCGAACGCGTCGGACAGGCGCGCGATCACCGCCCGAGCCTATCCACCGACCGGTTGATGCCGGCGCTCCACCGCACGATCCGCTCGACGGGCGATCCGCCGCGGCGGGCGGGGCGCCACGCTGGACGCCATGCCGAGTGCTATCACCGTGAACGGGCTGCGCAAGACGTACGGCTCGCACGTGGCCGTGGACGGGTTGTCGTTCGCCGTCGAGGAGGGCGAGATCTTCGGCATCCTCGGCCCGAACGGCGCCGGCAAGACCACCACCGTGGAGTGCGTCGCCGGCCTGCGGGTGCCGGACGGCGGCACGATCGACGTGCTGGGCCTCGACCCGCGCACCGATCGCAAGGAACTGCGCCACGTGCTCGGCATGCAGCTGCAGGAGAGCGCGCTGCCCGAACGCATCACGGTCGCCGAGGCGCTGCGCCTCTACGCGGCGTTCTACCGAAATCCGGCCGACTGGCGGCAACTCCTCACGGACCTCGACCTCGACGCGAAGCGGAACACCCGCTTCGGCAAGCTCTCCGGCGGCCAGCGGCAGCGGGTGTCCATCGCGCTCGCGCTCGTCGGCAACCCGCGCGTGGCCGTCCTGGACGAACTGACCACCGGCCTCGACCCGCAGGCCCGGCGCGACACGTGGGACCTGGTGGAGACGTTCCGCGACCGGGGCGTGACGGTCGTGCTCGTCACGCATTTCATGGCCGAGGCCGAACGCCTCTGCGACCGCGTCGCCCTCATCGACGCCGGCCGGATCGTCGCCACCGGCACCCCGGCCGCGCTGGTGTCCACTGTGGACGCCGAGCAGCGGATGCGCTTCCGCCCCACCACCCCGCTGCCGGACGGGCTGCTGGACGGGCTGCCGGAGGTGACGAACGTGGCGCACCACGGCGGTCAGGTCGTCGTGACGGGCACCGGCAATCTCGTGCACGAGGTGACGGCGGTCCTGGCGCGGCACCGCATCATCGCCGCCGAGCTGCGGGTGGAACAGGCCAGCCTGGACGACGCGTTCGTGGCGCTGACGAGGCGGAACCGGTGACCCGCCGACTCGTCGCCGTCGAGCTGAAGCTGTTCCTGCGCGAGCCGAACGGCTACCTGTGGAGCGTGCTCACCCCGATCGTGATCCTGGTCGCCATGGGCTCGGTGCCGGTGTTCCGCAGGGCCGATCCGGGCCTCGGGGGACTGCGCGTCATCGACCTGTACGTGCCGATCCTGATCGCGATGGGGATCGCCGCGATGGCGCTGTGGGGCACGCCGCTCTTCCTCGCGCAGTACCGCGAACGGGGTGTGCTGCGGCGGCTGTCGACCACACCGATCGGGCCGGCGCGGGTGCTCGTCGCGCAACTGGTGGTGCAGTTGGGGGCGCTGGTCGTGACGATCGCGGCGCTGGTGGCCGTGGCGGCGGTCGGCTTCGACGTGGCGCCGCCGCGGCGGCCGCTCGGGTTCGCGGTGGCGGCGTTGCTCGCGGCGGGTGCGATGTTCGGCGTCGGGCTGCTGGTGGCGGCGGTCGTGCCGAGCAGCAAGGCGGCGAGCGGGATCGGCGCGCTGCTCTTCTTCCCGTTCATGTTCTTCGCCGGGGTGTGGGCGCCGCGCGAGGTGATGGACGACGGGCTGCGCCGGCTCGGGGACCTGACGCCGCTGGGCGTGGCGGTGCAGGCGTTGCGGGACACCACCGACGGGGACTGGCCGTCCGGGCAGGGCGTGCTGGTGCTGCTGGCGTACACGGGCGTCACCGTCGCGCTGGGCATCAGGCTGTTCCGCTGGTAGATCTGGGTGCCATGACGGACCCGCGGCGCCTGCACCGGCGGATCCTGGAGCCGCTGCCCTACGTCCTGCTCGGCGTGGGTGCCGCCCTCGCCCTCCTCACCGCCGGACAGACTCCGGGGGAACGTCTCACGACCGCCGCGCTCGTCGCCGGGACGGCCGGGTGGATCTTCGGCATGTACACGCGGGCCCCACGCGACCGGGTCCTCTGGATGGCCGGCTACGTGACCGTCCAATTGGGACTGATGGCCGTGCTCGTGATGCGGCAGCCCATCTTCTTCGTCTTCGCGATCCTCGGCTTCGTGCAGGCCTACGAACTCCTGCCGCCGATACCCGGGTTCGTCAGTATCTTCGCGCACTCCGCGGTGATGAACCTGCTGCCGTTCGGCTTTCCGGACACGGTCGAGTGGCTGGTGTTCGCGCTGACGATCGTGGTGCTGCAGACGGCGGTCATCGGCTGGTTCGGCTACCTGAGCCGCCGCTTCGACGTGCAGGGCGAGGAACGCCGGCAGACCGTCGCGCGCCTCGAGGCGGCCCTCGCCGAGAACGCCGGCCTGCACGCGCAACTGCTCGCCCAGGCCCGGGAGGCCGGCGTCACCGACGAACGCCAACGCATGGCGCGGGAGATCCACGACACCCTCGCCCAGGGACTCACCGGCATCATCACGCACATGCAGGCGGCCGAACGCACCACCGACGAGAAGCGCCGGCGGCACCACACCGGGCAGGTGATCGCGCTGGCGCGGGAGAGCCTCGCGGCGGCGCGCCGTTCCGTGGCCGCGCTCGGCCCGCCCGAACTAGACGACGCGCGGCTGCCGGAGGCGCTCGGGGCCCTCGCCGCGCGCTGGTCCGCGGGGTGCGGGGTCCCCGCGCGGGCGCGAACCACCGGCGACCCGCGCACGCTGCCGACGGAGGTCGAGATCACCCTGTTCCGGGTGGCGCAGGAGGCCCTGGCGAACGTCGCCCGCCACGCCGCCGCCACCCGCACGGCCGTCACACTGTCCTACATGGACGATGCGGTGATGCTCGACGTGCGCGACGACGGGGTCGGCTTCGACCCGCACGCGGTCGACGCGTCGAGCTTCGGCCTGCGCACCGTGCGCCAACGCCTGGAACGGGTCGCCGGCACGCTGGTCGTGGAGAGCGCGCCCGGCGAGGGCACCGCCCTGAACGCCACGGTGCCGGCCCCGTGATCCGGCTGCTGATCGTCGACGACCATCCCATCGTGCGGGACGGGCTGCGGGGCGCGTTCGCCGGGGCGGACGGGTTCGACGTCGTGGGGGAGGCGGCACACGGCGGCGAGGCCGTCGAACGCGCGCTCGCCCTGCGGCCCGACGTGGTGCTGATGGACCTGCGGATGCCCGGCGTCGACGGCGTGTCGGCGATCCGCACGCTCTCCACCGAGGCGCCCGACGTGCGGGTGCTGGTGCTGACGACGTTCGACACGGACGCGGACGTGCTGCCGGCGATCGAGGCCGGCGCGACGGGCTACCTGCTCAAGGACGCCCCGGTCGAGGAGCTCCTGCGCGCCGTGCGGGCCGCCGCGCGCGGCGAGTCGGTGCTGGCGCCGGCCGTCCTCGGGCGGCTCATGGGCCGGGTGCGCAAGCCGACCGCGGGGCCGCTCAGCAAGCGGGAACTGGAGGTGCTGCGCCTCGTCGCCGACGGTTCCTCCAACCGGGAGGCCGCGGCGGCGCTGTTCATCAGCGAGGCGAGCATCAAGACGCACCTGCTGCACATCTACGACAAGCTCGGTGTGCGCGACCGGGCGGGCGCCGTCGCGGAGGCGTTCCGCCGGGGGCTGGTTACCTAGGCAAACACTTAGAACTGGCCGGTACGGCCGCGCGCGGCGGCGGGCCGGACACCCACGCTCGGTACGGTCCCGCCGATGACTACGGCCGGTGAATTCAGCATGCGCGCGGTCCATACCGCGAACGCCGCACCGCTGCACCGGTTCCTGCTGCGCCTCGTGGACGGCCGGCAGGAGGCCGCCGAGGACCTGTTCCAGGAGACGATGCTGCGCGCCTGGCGCAACCTGGACGAGCTGCCGCCGGACGGGGACGCGCAGCGGCGGTGGCTGTTCCGGGTGGCCCGCAATCTGGCCATCGACGCGCTGCGGGCCCGCCAGGCCCGGCCGCCGGAGGTCGGCGACCTGGACCCGGGGCGGGTGCCGGTGGCCGCGGACGTGCTCGAGTGCGTGCTGGACCGGCAGCTGCTCGACGACGCGCTGCGGCGGCTGAGCCCGGAGCACCGCACCGTCCTGGTGCGCCTCTACTACGAGGACGCGTCGGTGGCCGACGTCGCGGCGAGCACCGGTGTGCCCGAGGGGACCGTCCGGTCCCGTTCGTACTACGCCCTGCGGACCGTGCGCGAGTTCCTGGAACGGGCCGGCGGGCGACCCTGAGACGGCTCGGGGAGAACGGCTCCGGTGCCGATCCGGGGTTTGCCTGGAGGCGTCCGACACCCCCGACGGCGCAGACTTTTCCCAACGGAACATCCGCATCCCGAAGGGAAAAGAGCAGACCATGAAACCCATCCACGACGAATTCCGTCGCCTCGGACTCACCCGTCCCGCCGAGGGCGGGGTGCTCGGCGGCGTCTTCGCCGGACTCGGCCGGCGCGTCGGTCTCGACCCCTGGCCGGCCCGCATCGCCGGCACCGCGCTGCTGTGGGTGCTCCCGGGCTCGCAGGTCCTGCTCTACCCCGCGCTGTGGGTGCTGATGCCCTCCGACGCGCCCGAGCACGCGCCCACGACCCCGGTCGAGGACCCCGCCGTCAAGGCCGCCTAGTCCGGGCCTCCGCCCGATCTGCTGGCTAGTCCGGGCCTCCGTCCGGGAGGTGGACCTCGATCCGCAGCCCGCCGGTGTCCGGCGCGGACGCCGAGACGGTCCCACCGTGGGCCCGCACGATCGAGCGCACGATCGCGAGCCCCAGCCCGGCGCCGCCGCTGTGGTCGATCCGGTCCCCGCCCAGCCGCTTGAACGGCTCGAACAGCTCGTCGACCGCGTCCGGCGGCACCGGCTCGCCGGTGTTGACCACGACCAGCGCCGGCGCGCGGCCCACGGCCACGTGCACCTCGCCGCCCTTGTAGTTGTACTTGATGGCGTTCTGCACCAGGTTGGTGAGGAGGCGTTCGAGGAGGACGTCCTCGCCCTGCACCACGCGGGGCCGCAGGCTGGCGGTCAGCTCGATCTGTGCGTCCTCGGCGCGGCCGCGGTGCGTGGACATCACGCGGGCGGCGATCTCGTCGAGGCGCACCGGCAGCCGCACGGCCAGCCCCTGGTCGGCCTCGCTGAGCACCAGCAGGCCCTCGACGAGGCGTTCGTTGCGCTCGTTGGTGCGCAGCAGCTGAGAGGTCAGCAGGGCGCGCTGCTCCTCGGTGAGATGTTCGGTCATGCCGACCTCGACGAGGGTGCGCTGCACGGCGAGCGGCGTGCGCAGTTCGTGGGAGGCGTTCGCGGCGAACCGGCGCTGCCCCTCGTAGCCGGCCTGCAGGCGGTCCAGCATCTCGTCGACCGCCCGGCACAGCTCGGCGAACTCGTCGTCGTCGCCACCGAGGATCTGCAGGCGGTGGCCCAGGTTCTGCGGGCCGAGCTGGTCGACCATCGGCACCAGGTCGTGCACGGGGCGCAACGCCCACGCCACCAGCCACGGCAGCACCGCGAACATCAGCACCGCGCCGCCGAGCAGTGCGGCGAGGAACGGGACGACCCAGAACCCCTCATCCTGCACCCGCTCGCAGAGCGGCCCCACGACGGAGGCGTCCCGCGGGCAGATCCCGTCGAGCAGGCGAACCGTCGTCGGCGTCTGCGGGATGCTGTAGGCGAACATCCGCAGCAGGTAACCGAGCCCGAGCGTGATCATGCAGACGGCCAGCATCCGCCGGCGCGGTGTCCCGAGGTTCATGATGCGCCTAACCGGTAACCGGCACGGGGCACCGTGTGGATCAGCGGCGGGTCGCCGAGCTTACGGCGCAGCGTCATCACCGTGGTACGCACGACGTGGCTGAACGGGTCGGTGTGCTCGTCCCACGCCTTCTCCAGCAGGTCCTCGGCGCTGACCACCTGCCCGGCGGCGCGCAGCAGCACGTGCAGCACCGCGAACTCCTTCGGCGTCAGCACCAGCACCTGCCCGTCCCGGGTGGCCGTGTGCCGGCCCACGTCGAGCACGAGGCCGTCGTGTTCGAGCACCGGGGGCAGCGCCGGGGCCGAGCGCCGGCCCAACGCCTGGATCCGGGCGACCAGTTCGGCGAAGGCGAACGGCTTCGTCAGGTAGTCGTCGGCGCCCAGGCCCAGCCCTTCGACGCGGTCCCTGATCCCGCCGGCCGCGGTCAGCATCAGCACCCGCGTCGCGCCGCCCTGGGCGAGCAGCCACCGGCACACCTCGTCGCCGGTGCGCCCCGGCATGTCCCGGTCGAGCACGGCCACGTCGTACCGGTTGACGCTGAGGCGTTCCAGCGCGGCGTCGCCGTCGTAGCAGACGTCCACGGCCATCGCCTGGCGCCGCAGCCCCTGCGCGATCGTGTCGGCCATGAGCCGTTCGTCCTCGGCCACCAGCACCCGCATTGCACATCCCTCCCGGGGTGAGCTTGCCATCCCGGTGATAAGGATTCCGTCAGGAGAACGCTGACCGTGGCCGCACGGACGGATCTGTTGACTGCCGCACCATGGAAGATCCACTGGTCGAGCTGAAGGACGTCGTCCGGGAGTATCCGGGCGGTGTACGGGCAGTCGCCGGCATCTCGTTGACCGTCGGTCGCGGCGAGGCCGTGGCGGTGGTGGGGCGCTCCGGGTCGGGGAAGTCGTCGCTGCTGAACCTCGTGGGCACGCTCGACCGGCCGACCTCCGGCACCGTGCGGATCGACGGTCACGACGTGGGGACGCTGCGCGACCGCGCGCTCTCCGCGCTGCGCGCCCGGACGATCGGGTTCGTCTTTCAGCAGTTCCACCTGACGCCGGGGGTGGTCGTCGCCGACGCGGTCGCGGACGGTCTCCTCTACTCCGGCGTTTCCTCGCGGGAACGGCACAAGCGCGCGGCCGCCGCGCTGGAGCGGGTCGGGCTGGGCCACCGGACGCACCACCGGCCGCACGAACTGTCCGGCGGCGAACAGCAGCGGGTCGCGATCGCCCGCGCGGTCGTCGGTGACCCGCCGCTGCTGCTCGCCGACGAGCCCACCGGCAATCTCGACTCCGCGTCCGGCGCCGCCGTCATGGAACTTCTCACAGGGCTCAACGGCGCCGGCACGACCGTCGTCCTGATTACTCATGATCGCGACGTCGCCGCCGCCCTGCCCCGCCGCGTGGAGATCGCCGACGGGATCGTCGTGTCGGACGGAGCGGTCGCCGATGACTGAGCGTCGCGTTCTCACCGGCATCACCGTGCTCGCCGGCATCGTCTTCTTCGTGGCCGTGCGGCTGCGGCTGCCGGCCCTGCCGATGGGCGACGAGCCGCACTATCTGGCGCTGGCGCAGGCGCTGGTGAAGTACCACTCGTTCGACCCGACGCCGGTGTATCTGCACAGGGACTACTGGGAGTACTACGCCACCGAGATCGATCCGCACGTGGGCGTGGTCGACGGCCGGGCGGTGCCGTTCCACAACGTGGGACTGCCGCTGCTGATCGCGCTGCCGTTCGCCGTGGCGGGGCGGGCCGGCGCGCACCTGGTGACGTGGCTGTGTGCCGTGGCGACGGTGTGGCACATGTTCCGGCTGCTGCGGGACCTGCGGATGCCGGTGTGGACGGCGGGCGTCGTGACGGTCGCGATGACGTTCGGGACGACGGTGTACGTGTACGCGTCGATGCTGTTCGTCGAGCCGGTCGGCACGCTCGTCGTGCTCTACGCCGTGCGGGTGGCGCTCAAGGGGTGGGACGCCGGGCCGTGGCGGTTCGCGCTCGCGTCGGCCGGCGTGGGGTACCTGCCCTGGGTGCACGGCCGCTACGCGATCTTCCCGGTGACGTTCGCCGTGCTGTTCTCGTGGCGCATCTGGACGGCTGTCGGGCGGCGGCGGGCCCCGTACCTGTGGGCGCTGGTGCCGATGACGGCGCTGGTGGGCGCGCAGGAGACGTTCAATATGATCATGTACCGGTCGCTGAGCCCGGCGCCCGGCAACACGGGTGCGCTCGACGACGGCCTGTTTCGTCTCTCTCCGGACCGGGGGCTGCTCTTCCTCGCCTTCGACGGCCGCTTCGGCATGCTGTCGAACTTCCCCGTCGTCGTGCTCGCCGTCGCCGGCATCCTGCTCTGCCTGAACCGCGCGCACCGCGACACCAACGCGATCCTGCTCGCCACGACCGTGCCCTACACGATCCTGATCTCGACGTTCCCGAGCTGGCACGCCGGTTTCAGCCCGCCCGGGCGGCTACTGTCCACTGTGGTCCCACCGCTGGCCTACTACGTCGCCGTGGTGCTGCGGCGCCTGCCCGGCACGCTCTACGCGATCGAGGCGGCAGTCGCGTACGCCTTCACGATGTCCGCCCTGTCCGACGTGCATCCGCTGGAGCGCTTCCGGTGGAACTCGCACGGCGGAAACGCGCCCCTGCAACGGATGGCGGACCTGCTCGGCACCTCGTTGCCGCAGTTCGTGCCGATGGCGCGGGCCGACAACCGGATCGACCCGCCGGGCGAGGTGCGCTTCACCGCCTGGCTGGTGGCGACGGCGGCGGTCGTCGCGTTCGTCTGGTGGCGCGGCCGCATCCGCGCCGGGCGGAAAGGTGACGGGCGCCCGATGGAACAGGATGTAACGCCGAATGGGAGTGGACCTGTGGGGACGACCGCTGCGGACGGAGCTGGGCGGCGACGTGACCGCGCTGGCGTTCGCTCCTGACGGTGCGACGCTGGCCGTCGCGGACACCACGCACGACGTGCAGCTGTGGGACGTCGCCGCGGGACGGCGCGCGGGACGGCCGCTGACCGGGCTCGACGCCGGCGTGGGGCGGCTGGCGTGGAGCGGCGACGGGCGGCTGCTGGCGGCATCCGTCTGGTGGGACGGCGAGATCGAGGTGTGGGACGTGGCGGCCGGCGTCAGCACCGGTCGGCGGCCGGCGGCGCCGCTGCGCGAACGGTGGCCGGCCGGCGGGGAGCTGATGTGCCCGGTCGAGGCGATGGCGTTCGACGCGGGCGGTGCGCTGCGGGTGGCGCTGCAGCCGACCCCGGACTACGGCACGCTCGAGGACGAGGACGACCCGTTCACCCGCCCGCCCGAGGACGAACTGTGGCTCGGCGACTGGTACGGCGGCGACGCGTTCGAGGTGCTGCGCCCGGCCGGGGAGGTGGCGGCGTTCGGCACCGGCGGCCGGCTGCTCGCGGCGCGCGATCCGGAGGGCGGCATGCGCCTGTGGGACACCGCCGCGCGGCAGACCCTCGCGCGCTGGGCCGACGAACCGCTGCGCAACCTGACGGCGGTGGCGCTCGCCCCGGACGGGCGGGTGGCGGCGTGCCGTTCCTCGGGCGGCGGCGTGCTGCTGTGGGAGCCGCTGCGCTTCGAGACCCCCGGGCCGGCGCACGCGGCGGCGTTCAGCCCCGACGGCGCGCTGCTCGCGCTGGGCTGTCCGGGCGGCGTGGTCGGCCTGCTCGACACCGCCACCGGGCGGGCCGTCGGTGCGCCGCTGGCCGTGCCGACGCGGGGCGCGCCGTGCGTGGCGTTCAGCCCCGACGGGCGGTTCCTCGCCGCCGGCGGCAGCGCCGTGGTGCCGCTGTACCCGGACGAACCGCCGGCCGGCGGGGACGCCGTGGTGCTGTGGACGCTCCCGCCGGCCGGCGACCGGTAGGTGTTTTTCCAGGGGCGGTTCGGCCGCGGGACGACCCCGTTCCCGGGACACTGTCTGTTGTGGACCGACGACAGCGTGCCGAGCGCGCCGAACACATCGCCGCCGACCTGAGCGCCCGTGGCGTTCGACAGGTCGCGCTCACCTGGGTCGACAACGCCGGCATCACCAGGGTGAAGGCGGTGCCGGTCAAACGGCTGTCGCACGCCGCCGCCTGGGGCGTGGGCATGTCTCCCGTCTTCGACGCGTTCCTGGTCGACGACTCCGTCGCGGGCGGTACGCGCGCCGGCGGTCCCGTCGGCGACCTGCGGCTGATGCCCGACCTCGACCGGCTCAGCGTGCTGGCCGCCCAGCCGGGGTGGGCGTGGGCGCCGGTGTACCGGCTCACCCAGGAGGGCGCGGTGTACCCGGGCTGCCAGCGGGCCGTCGCGCACGCGGCCCTCGCCGACGCCGCCCGGCACGGGCTCGAGTTCCGGATGGCGTTCGAGGTCGAGTGGTTCCTCGGCACCGCAGACGGGTTCCCGGTCGGGGAGGGGCCGGCCTACGGGATGTCCCGCGTCGTCGAACTCTCCGCCTACCTGGACGACCTGCACGCGGCGCTCGACGCGCAGGACGTTCCGGTCGACCAGTTCCATCCGGAGTATTCGCCCGGACAGCTCGAACTGTCGGTGGGCGCGACCGACCCGGTGAGCGCCGCCGACCGCGCCGTCCTGGTGCGCCAGACGATCCGCGCCGTGTCCAAGGCGCACGGCTACCGGGTGTCGTTCGCGCCGGTGGTGGTCGCCGGGCAGGTCGGCAACGGGCAGCACCTGCACTTCTCGGTGCGGGCCGGCGGGCGGGCGCTGTTCAGCGGCGGGGAGGGGCCGCACGGGCTCACCGCCGACGGCGAATCGGTGCTCGCGGGCGTGCTGCGGCGGCTGCCGGCGTTCACCGCCGTCGGGGCCCCGAACGTCGCGAGCTACCTCCGGCTGCAGCCGCAGCGGTGGGCCGCGCCGTGGCAGTGCTGGGGCCGGGAGAACCGGGAAGCGGCGCTGCGCCTCGTCACCGGTTCCACCGGGGAAGGAGAGGTGGCCGCGAACGCCGAACTCAAGTGCGTGGACGGCGCCGCGAATCCCTATCTGGTGGTCGCCGCCGTGACCGCGATCGCCGCGGCCTCCCACGGGCGCGGCGAGACCCTGCCGCCCGAGGTGACCGTCGACCCCGCGACGCTGCCCGAGGGCCGGCGCCCGCAACGCCTCCCGCAGAGCCTGCCCGAGGCGGTGGCCGCGCTGCGCGCCGACGACGTCCTGCCCACCCTCTTCGGCCCCGAACTGCTCGACGCGTACTGCGCGGTGCGTACCGCCGAGGCCGCCGCGCTCGCCGGCCTGAAGCCGCAGGGCATCGTGGAGGCGACCCGATGGCGGCACTGATCGACGCGCACTGCCACCGGGTCCTCGCCGGCGACCTCGACCGGGCGGCGTTCGAACGCGCCTGCACCGAGGCCGACCTGCCCGCGCCGGCGGGAGTGTCCTATGTGGACGGCCAGCTCGGCCTGGCGGTGCGGCGCTGGTGCTCCCCGGCGCTGGGCCTGCCCGCGCACGCCCCGGTCAAGGAGTACCTGGAACGCCGCGCCGCGTACGGCTGGCGCGCCGCCACCGGCACGCTCATGCACGCGGCCGGCCTGACCGAACTCCTCGTCGACACCGGCCTGGATCGCGCGGACCTCGTCGACGACCGCACGTTCGCCCAGCTCTGCGGCGCGCGCGTGCGCGAGGTCGTCCGGCTGGAACGGGTGGCCGAGCTGATGGACTGCGGCGCCGGCGACTTCGCGTCCACCCTCGCGGAAACGCTGCACGCCCGCACCCGCGGCGCGGCGGCCGTGAAGTCGATCATCGCCTACCGGCACGGCCTGCACATCCCGCCCGAGCGCCCGTCGGCCGCCGAGGTGACCCGCGCCGCGGGGGAGTGGCTGCGCGGCGGCCGGGGTCGGCTGACCGATCCGGTGCTGCTGCGGCACATCCTCTGGTCGGGTGTGGACCTCGGGCTGCCGCTGCAACTGCACACCGGGTTCGGCGACCGGGTCCTGGCGCTGCGGCACGCCGATCCCGCGCTGCTGCAGCCGTTCCTCGCGGCGCTGGACCCGAACGGCCCGCCGATCGTGCTGCTGCACTGCTACCCGTACCACCGGCAGGCGGGCTGGCTGGCGCAGGTGTTCCCGCGGGTGCACGTCGACCTGGGGCTGACGATCGGCCACCTCGGTGTGCGCGGCGACGCGGTCCTGGGCGAGTTCCTCGAACTGGCACCCTTCGGCAAGGTGCTCTTCTCCACGGACGCGTACCTGCTGCCGGAGCTGTACCTGGTCGGGGTCAAGCAGTTCCGGCACGGGCTGCGCAAGCTGCTCGACGGGTGGCGGGCGGACGACGCGCTGTCCGCGGCCGACGCGGCCCGTCTGGAGGAGCGGCTCACGTCCGGCAACGCGCGCCGGGTGTACGGCTGACGATCGGGGGTAGGTGGCCGCCATGGGCGAGCGGACGGTCTCCGATCTTGTGGTGGAGCGGTTGCGGGAGTGGGGGGTCGACCGCGTCTTCGGGTATTCCGGGGACGGGATCGACGGGGTGATCGGCGCGCTGCGGCGCGCGGGGGAGCCGGCGTTCGTGCAGGCGCGGCACGAGGAGACGGCGGCGTTCATGGCCGTCGGGCACGCCAAGTACACCGGCGGCGTCGGCGTGTGCCTGTCCACCCAGGGGCCCGGCGCGGTGCACCTGCTCAACGGCCTCTACGACGCGAAGCTCGACTCCAAGCCGGTCGTCGCCATCGTCGGCCAGCAGATGCAGTCCGTGCTCGGCAGCGCCTACCAACAGGAGATCGACCTGGTGCGGCTGTTCGGCGACGTGTGCGCGCAGTTCGTCCAGGCGGCGCACGATCCGGCGCAGGTGCCGATGCTGCTGGACCGGGCGTTCCGGGCGGCGCTCGCGACCCGCAGTCCGACCTGTGTGATCCTGCCGCACGACGTGCAGACCGCGCCCGCGCCCGATCCGGGCGCGCACGAGCACGGCGTCGTGGCGACCGCACCCGGGCTCCGGGCCGCCGTCGTGGTCCCGCACACCGACGACGTGCGGTCCGCCGCCGAGCTTCTCTCCTCGGGGGAACGGGTTGCCGTGCTCGTGGGTCAGGGCGGATACGGCGCCGCCGACGAGATCGTCGAGCTGGCCGAACGCCTCGGCGCCGGCGTCGCCGCGTCCCTGCTCGGCAAGCCGGTGCTGGACGAGCGGCTGCCGTTCCACTGCGGAGTGATGGGCCACCTCGGGACGACCGCGTCGGCCGAACTGATGCGCGCCTGCGACACCCTGCTCATCGTCGGCAGCAACGACCCGTGGACGGAGTTCTACCCGGCGCCGGGGCAGGCCCGCGCGGTACAGATCGACATCGACGGACGGCGGCTCGGCATCCGTTACCCCGTCGAGGTGCCGCTGCTCGGCGACGCCGCCACGACGCTGCGGGCGTTGCTGGCGGCGGTGAAGCCCCGCGAGAACGCGCAGTGGCGGGAGAAGGTGACCGGCTGGGTCCGCCGCTGGCACGAGATCGCCGCGGCGCGCGCCACCGCGCCGGCCGAGCCGCTCAACCCCCAGGGCGTCATCCGCGCCCTGAACGACCGCCTGCCCGCCGACGCCCAGGTCTCCGTCGACGTCGGCTCGGTGACCTACTGGTACGCCCGGCACCTGCGGCTCCCGCCCGGCGTGCCGGCGCACCTGTCGAGCACGCTCGCGTCGATGGGTTCGGCGGTGCCGTACGGGCTGGCGGCCAAGCTCGCCCGTCCCGACCGGCCGGTGGTGGCCCTCGCCGGCGACGGTGCGATGCAGATGAACGGCCTCGCCGAACTCATCACGGTCGCCGCGCGCTGGCGGGACTGGGCCGACCCCCGCTTCGTGCTGTGCGTGCTCAACAACCGCGACCTGGCCGAGGTGAGCTGGGAACAGCGCGAGACGGAGGGCGAACCGCGCTTCGCCGCCTCGCAGGACCTGCCCGATGTGCGCTACGCCGAGTGGGCGGCGCTGCTGGGCCTGCGCGGCGCGCGGGTCTCCACAGTGGACGAACTGGAGTGGGCCTGGGACGAGGCGTTCGCGGCGGACCGCCCGATGGTGATCGACGCCTGGGTGGATCCGGCGATCCCGCTGCTGCCCCCGTTGCAGCCGGACGAGAAGATCGCCCCGATGCTCGACGCCCTGCGGTCGGAGCCCGGCCCGCTGGCCGAACGCGCCCTGGCCCACCTCCGCCGCGAACGCGCCGACGAAGGCTTCTGACCCGCGCGGGCTCGGGCGCGACCGCTTCCCGGTCAGGGCACGAGGGCGTGCTTCCCGCCACCCGGATGGCGCCCGCTGAGGAGGTTGAGCACGTCCCCGGCAGCCGACAGGGGATGCGTTCCGGCGATCGGCACCACCAGCGAGCCGGCCGCGGCGAGGGCGATGATGTCGGCTCGCGCCGCACGCTCCCGGGCCGCCGGCCAGGTGCCGATCGAAAACTCCATGTCCTCGTCGAACGCGCGCGGGTACGCCGCGCACGTCATGACCCGCCGCCGGTTTCGCACCAGCGCGAACGAGACGTCCAACGCCTCGTCCGTGCCCGCGCAGTCCAGGGCGACCTGGACTCCGTCCGGCGCCAGTTCCCGCACGCGGGCCTCGAGCCCGTCGCCGTACTCCACCGGCTCGCCACCGAACCGCCGCACCACCTCGACGTTGTCCGCGCCGCAGGTGCCGATGACCCGCGCGCCCAGCATCCGGGCCTGTTGCAGGATGCTGACCCCGATGCCGCCCGACGCGGCGTGCAGGAGCACCGTGTCACCGGCGGCGACCTCCGTGACGCGGAGCATCTTCGCCGCCGACGTTCCGCACAGCAGGAGGTTCGCGGCCTCCGGGAAGTCGATGGTGTCCGGTTTCCGGTAGACGTCATCGGCCCGGATCGTGACCCGTTCGGCGAATCCGCCGACGGTCCGGAAGGCCAGCACGGGATCGCCGACGGCGCCCCCGCCCGAGGCGATGGCGGTGTCGGGGCCGATCGCCGAGATCACTCCGGCGACCTCGTATCCGAGCGGATGCGCCGGGAACAGGGGCGCGTTCGCGAGCGGGCCGAGGCAGGCCAGGAAGTCGGCCTGGTTGACGCCGGCGGCGCGTACGTCGACGGTGACCTCACCCGGCCCGGGAGCCGGTACCTCCACCTCGACGGCTTCTACGGCGACCGGCGCTCCCGGCTTCGTGGCGACGATTGCCACGCTCATGCGCGTTCCTCGATTCCTGGTCGGCGGCCCCGGCTCGGGCACCGGACCAGGCTAGAAAAACGGCAGGCGAAGGGCCCTCCCACAATTGTGGGATAGCGTGCGACGAGTGAGATCATCATCCGTCGAGCGCGAGGCGGTGCGCGACGTCGAGAACCTGTGCCGGATGGACCTCGACTCCGCGCAGTTGCAGCGCCGCATCGGTGCCCGGTTGTCGCGTCGGCTCAATGCCGATGCCTTCTGTTTCGGCACCATGGACCCGTCGACGCTGCTCGTGACCGGCCACGTGACCGAAGGCATCCCGCCGGAGGCGGCCACGGCCGCCGCGCACAACGAGTATCTGGTCGACGACGTTCTCAAGTTCGCCGCGCTGGCCCGCGCCGACGTGCGTGCCGGCGTACTCAGCGTGGCCGTCGGTGGGAATCCGCGGCGCAGCCACCGGTACCGCGCACTGATGCCGCTCATCGACGCCCGGGACGAGCTACGCGCGACGTTCGTGGTCGGCGGGCTGTGCTGGGGCGGCATGTCCCTGTATCGCGGCGGCCGGCGACCCACCTTCTCCGCGGCCGATGCCGCGCTGTTGCAGCGGCTGTCCGCCACGATCGGCGCGGCGCTTCGTACCGCCGCGCACCGTCCGGCGACCGGCGCCGCACGCGGTCCCGCCGACGCGGGCGTGCTCGTCCTCGACCACGATCTCCGGCTCGTCACCGCGAATCCGGCCGCGCAGCGGTGGATCGAGGAACTCGGTTCGTCGGGACTACCCATCGCCGTCCTCGACGTCGCCGCGCGGGCACAGAAGTCCGCGGCCTACGGGCGCGTCCGGGACCGGTCGGGACGGTGGATCTCCGTGCAGGCGTCACCCCTCACCGGCGACCGCCCGGCGTCCATCGCCGTTCTCATCGCCCCGGCGCCGACCGCCGAGGTGATCGAGATCCTGCAACTCGCGTACGCGTTGACCCGCAGCGAGCGGGCCGTCCTGGAACAGGTCATCAGCGGCGCCTCCTCGCGGACGATCGCCGGCCGGCTGTTCATCACCACGGCGACCGTGCAGGACCACCTGAAGGCGATCTTCGCGAAGGTGGGCGTGCGGAGCCGGGGCGAACTGGTGGCGCGCATGCTGGACGGCGGCTTCCGGACCGTTGCCGCGGGATAGGCGCACCTGCCGTACGCGGGGCCGGGTGCCGCGGCCGTCAGTCGGCCACGACGAGTGCCTGCGGGGCGGCCTGCTTCATCCGGCCGCGCAGCCAGGAGAGCTGGATCGCGGTCTCCGGTCCGCACTCGGACGTCACGGCAAGGAGTTCGCGGTCGCGGGCGCCCTGCGCGGCCTGCGCCACGACCGTCCAGCAGATGTCGCACTCGGCGGCCATCAGGTACAGGTCCTGCAGGTCGCGCAGCAGCCCGAGGCCGCCGGTGCGGGTGCCGCGGAACAGCTCGGAGTGGAGGCGTTCGGGCTCGTCGGGGGCGTCCTCGGCGTACCTGCGGGCGAACGGCTCCAGCCGGCCGGCGTGCGCGTCGCAGACCCGTGCCTGGTCGTGGCACAGGTGGAAGATGTCCGGCTCCTCCTTGTGGTCCTCGGCCACCTGACGGAACGCCTCCGCCAGCGCGTTCTGCGAACGGTGCAGCAGGCCGAGATAGTGGGCCAGGTGCACGGCTACCCCTTCCCGATCCGCACGGCCGCCACCTTGAACAGCGGCTGCTTGGACACCGGATCCCACGCGGTGACGGTCAGTTCGTTCGCGGCGACGCGGCCGGGGGCGTCGAAGCAGCCGTAGTGGAACGGCACGAACACCGTGCCGGGGCGCACGTCGGCGATCCGCGCCGGAGCGAACATCTCGCCGCGCGGCGACGTCACGCGCACCCGGTCGCCGTCGCCGATGCCGAGCCGCGCGGCGTCGTCGGCGTGCAGTTCCACCCACACGTCGGGGGCGGCGGCGTTCAGCTCCGGCGCGCGGGCCGTCTTGGTGCGGGTGTGGAAGTGGTATACGGTGCGCCCGGTGGTCAGCATGAACGGGTACTCCTCGTCCGGCACCTCCGGCGCGGGCCGGTAGTGCGCGGCGTGCAGGAAGGCGCGTCCGCGCGGTTCCTTGGCGCGGTACTCCTGCGCGGTGTGCTCGGCCCCGGTCGACAGGTCCTGCCCGTAGGTCTCGCAGTAGTCCGGGTCGGTGTGGAAGATGCCCTCGGTGTAGAGGCGTTCGGTGCCGTGGGGGCGGTCGGCGGTGCACGGCCACTGGATGCCGGTGCCGGCGCGCAGCTTCTCGTAGGTGATGCCGGTGTAGTCGCAGGGCCGTCCGGCCGAGCAGCGCTTCCACGCCTCGAACGCACCCTCGGCGTCCCGCCAGCCGATCAGCGGCCGGCCGTCCCGGTCGCGGAAGTCCATGCGGGCCGCGTAGTCGAGGAAGATGTCGAGGTCGGCGCGGGCCTCGCCGGGCGGCTCGACGGCCTTCTCGCTCAGGTGCACGGTGCGGTCGGCGTTCGTGAAGGTGCCGAGCTTCTCGCCCCAGCCGGCCGCCGGCAGCACGACGTCGGCCAGTTCGGTGGTCTCCGTGCGGTACAGGTCCTGCACCACCACCATCAGGTCCGCCGAGGAGAGCGTGCGCCGGATCCGCGCGAGTTCGGGGAGGGAGACCGCCGGGTTCGTCGCCGATATCCAGAGCAGTCGGATCGAACCCTGTTCGGCGTAGCGGAAGATCTGCATCGCGTGCGTCGGTGGGGCCCAGTGCGGGATGGTCGTCCCGTCGACGTTCCACAGCTCGGCGAGCTGCCTGATGTGGGTGGCGTTGGCCCAGTTGCGCAGCCCGGGCAGGTCCCCGTCGGCGCCGGTCTCGCGGGTGTTCTGTGCGGTCGGCTGGCCGTTCATCTGGTAGAGGCCGGCGCCGGGGCGGCCGAGCATGCCGCGGATCAGGTGCAGGTTGTTGACGGCGCACGCGGCGGCGGTCGCCTGGTTGGACTGGTAGAAGCCCTGCAGCACGGTCGAGAGCAGCCGGTACGCGCCGCCGACCAGCTCCGCGGCGCGTTCCAGGTCAGCGGCGCGCAGGTCGCAGATCTCGGCCACCCGTGCGGGTGTGTAGGAGTCCACGACGCGGCACAGCTCCTCGAACCCGATCGTGTGCGCGCGCACATACGCCGGATCGGACTGTCCATTGTGGATGATGAGCCGCAGTATGCCGTTCACCAGAGCGAGATTGGTGCCGGGACGCGGGGCGAGGTGCACGTCCGCCTCGCGCGCGACGGGCGTGGTGCGCGGGTCGACGGCGAGCATGGCCGGTCTCGCGCCGCCGCGCCTGCGGTCGAGCATCCGCGCCCACAGCACCGTCTGCGTCTCGGCGACGTTGTGCCCCCAGAGCGCGATCGCGTCGCAGTGGTCGACGTCGGTGTACGAACCGGGCTGCCCGTCGGTGCCGAAGCTCGCCTTCAGCGCGGCCGCGGCGGTCGCGGTGCACAGGCGCGTGTTGCCGTCCATGTGCGGCGTGCCGAGGCCGGCCTTGCCGATGACCGCGAGGGTGTAGTACTCCTCGAGGAAGAGCTGGCCGGAGGTGTAGAACCCGAACCGCCCCCAGCCGCCCGGCCTCGCCAGCAGCTGCTTCGAACGTTCGACGATGCGGCCCATCGCCGTGTCCCAGTCTGTCTCGACGAGCCGGTCGCCCTCGCGCACGAGCGGTCGGGTCAGCCGGTCCGGGCTGTGCACGGACCGCCAGCCGTAGAGGTCCTTCGGGCCGAGCCGCCCGCGGTTGACCCGGTCGGTGGCCACGCCCCGCACCCCGACGATCCGCCCGTCCCGAACCCCGATGTCCATGGCGTCGCCGTTGGAGTGCAGGACCGAGGCGGAGCGGAACCAGGCGTCCACGCCGGCCGGGCAGTTCTCGTCGACCCGGATCGGCCACCTCTCGCCCGGGCCGTACGGGGTGCGTTCCCCCCACGGATCGCGGATGCGTTCGGTCCCGTCCGAAACGGCCATAGCGGCCGCCTTACCCGGCGGCCGCCGGCTTACTCGTGGATCAGAGCTTCTTCATGCAGAAGACGTAGGACGAGCTGACCTGCATGATGCCGTTGCGGTAGTACGTGACGGTGTAGTGCGTGTTGTAGCCCGACACGTTCTGGCACGGTGTCGGGTCGATCGTCCCGTACAGGCGCTTGAGCACCTTGTAGTTGCCCTTGACGCAGTCCGCCGGGATCATGTCCGGGTCCTGGTCGCTGCCGTTGTTGTGCAGGCAGCCGCCCTCCTTGACGTCGTCGAGCGACGGCTTGGTGGGCGAGGGCGGCGGCGGGCTGGTCGACGGGCGCGCCGGGGTCGGCGACACCGGCAGCGACGGCGGCGCGTAGCTGAACGTCGGCGATGCCGTCGGGGTGGAGCCGGCGGCGGCCGTGTTCTTCGGCTTGTCGTCGTCGCCACCGCCGAACGAGCGGTATCCGCCGTAGCCGCAGCACGCCACCACGAGCAGCACGACGACGAGGGCGAGCGTCAGGCTCGCCCTGTTGGTGCCGGGCCGCTGCGGCGGCGGCGCGTTGTACGGCGGCCCCGGGAACGCGCCCGGCTGCTGCTGCCCGAACGGGTCGCCCGGCGGCGGGAACTGCCCCGGCTGGCCGCCCGGCGGCGGGAACTGGCCGGTCGGCGGCGGGAACTGCGCCGACTGGTCGCCCGGCGGCGGAAAGTACTGCCCCGGCTGCTGGCTCTGCTGCGGGCCGAAGTAGGTGTGCAGCGAGTCCATCGTGTTGTCGTGCGGCTGATCGTCACGGCCCGGCTGTGACGGCGGAAAAGTCATGGTCGGACACCCCCCGTTGGTCCGCGCAGGAGTGTATCCACACCTGTCGAGCGATGCGCGACCTGGTCCGGGGCCCGCGTCAGGGCTTTTCGGTCTGGTAGACGTCGGGGATGCCGTCGCCGTCGAGATCCAGTTCCTCGACGGCGCACAGGGCGCGGTAGCGGCGGTTGCGCAGCCGCAGGATCACCCCGGCGAGCACGGCCGCGAGCAGCGAGCCGATCAGCACGCCGACCTTCGCCTGCGCGTCGCGCGCGGTGCCGGTGCCGAACGCCAGTTCGCCGATCAGCAGCGACACCGTGAAGCCCATGCCGGCCAGCACCGACACCCCGACCACGTCCCACCAGCCCAGGTCCGGTGACAACTGCGCCCGGGTGAACCGGTGCATCAACCAGGTCGAGCCCAGCACGCCCACCGTCTTGCCCAGGATCAGCGCCAGCACCACCGACACGGTGATCGTGTTGAGCACACCGGTCGACCCGGCACCGACGACCGTCACGCCGGCGGCGAAGAACGCGAACACGGGCACCGCGAAGCCCGCCGACACCGGCCGCCAGAAGTGTTCGAGCCGCTCCGCCCGTTCCATGTCGGACATCGGGACCGCAAACCCGAGGAGGACGCCGGCGATCGTGGCGTGCACACCCGACTCGTGCACGAGCAACCACGCCGCCACCGCGAGCGCCGGCAGCAGCAGGCGCACCGGCCCGCGCCACCGCAGCACCACCGCGAACGCCGCCACCGGCACGAGCGCCAGGAGGAACGCCAGCGGCCGCAGGCCGTCGGTGTAGAAGATGCCGATCACCAGGATGCCGAGCAGGTCGTCGACGATCGCCAGCGTCAACAGGAACGTCCGCAGCGCCGCCGGCAGATGCGTGCTGATCACGCCGAGCACCGCCAGCGCGAACGCCACGTCCGTGGCCGTCGGCACCGCCCAGCCGACCAGCGCGTCGGTGGATCCCCGGGCCAGGTGCACCGCTACGTAGATCCCGGCGGGGCCGGCCATCCCGCCGACGGCCGCGATCACCGGCAGCGCCGCGCGGCGCGGGTCGCGCAGGTCCCCGGCCACGAACTCGCGCTTCAGCTCCAGACCGGCGAGGAAGAAGAAGATCGCGAGCAGCGCGTCGGAGGCCCACGCGGCGAGCGTCAGGTCCAGGTGCCAGGCCGCCGGGCCGACCCGCAGCGCGGCCAGGTCGTGGTACCCGCGCTGCCACGGCGAGTTGGCCCAGCCGAGCGCCAGCACGGCCGCGACCAGCAGGAACACGCCGCCGATCGTCTCGGTGCGCAGGATCTCGCCGATCCGGCTGACCTCGGGCCAGGATCCACGGGTGAGAAGGGGAGTGCGGCGCGGCATCGGGCTCCTCGGGCAGGCAGCGTGAACTCAACCGCCGACCAGACTTCCCGGCACACCTGACCGACAGCCTACCGGGGAGCGGGCCCGTTTTCCCGGTAGGCGACCTTTTCGCGGGCCCCGACCCGGTGCCTGCGGCGCCACGCGAACAGGCCGACCGCGCCGGCGAAGGCGCCCCCGGCGGTGAGCACCCCGAGCACCCCGTACTGCAGCAGCATCTGTCCGACCTGCCGGACCGCCCAGCGCTGCCCCTGCGCCCGGCACCCGTCGCCGGTCAGCGCGAAGAGGCCGCACGGGGTGACGTCGCGCGGCTCCGCCCGGGTGGCCTGCGCGGCGCCCGCCCCGCTGCGGGCCGGCATCGGCTGCGCCGCGTACCAGGTGCGGAAGGCGCGCAGCAGCGCCGCGTGGCCGCGTTCGTTGGGGTGCAGGCTGTTGTTGAGCCAGTTCGCCGGGTTGAACCGCTGCTCGGCGATGCCGCTGACCGAGCGCAGCGCGAGGAAGTTCAGGCCGGGGCGGTTGCGGTTGTCCGGGTCGCACAGCTGCAGATGGGCGTCGCGCAGCGCGTGCCGCATCGGCTCGGCGAAGAAGAAGCCGGCCCGGTCGGCCGCCGCCCGCACGGTGTCGTTGAGGCTCGTCGCGAACCGGCGGATGAAGGCCCGTTCGGACGGGTTCAACGCGACCTGGTCGCAGCGGGGGTTGTCGGCGATCGGCTCCGGATACGGCACCACGACCACCGGCGTGTCGGGGAAGGCGGCGTTCACCGCCCGGTACATCACGTCGAGCCGCGCGCCGAGCTGGGCGAGCGCGTCGGTCCAGAGGCGTTCCTTGTCGGTGCAGGTGCCGGGGGCTATGCACATGAGGCTGATCGTCACGAAGCCCGAGTCGTTGCCGCCGACGCTGAGAACGACCATCCGGGGGGCGGTGAAGCGGGCGGCCTGGTCGAGCTGGGTGCCGTCCTCGCCGGGCTGGGGCTCCGGGTCGGGGTAGACGTCCGACGGGGTGCCGCTCGGCATGATGTTCTCGGTACGGGCGCCGGAGCACGCGAGGAACGCGAGCCGCCAGTCCAGTTCGACCGCGGCGCGGGCCACCCACGACGTGGGCGAGCGGTGGCAGGTGTTGCGGCCGCCCTCGTCTGTGCCGTCGAAGTAGGTCGACGCGCCCTCCCCGGACAGGTACGAGTCGCCCATCGCGATCACCGCCGGGTCCGCCGTTCCCGGGCGCAGTTCCGGGGGAACGTCTTCGTGCGGCGGCGTGATCCCCATCAGCGCCACGACGGCCAGGACGATGGCGATCTCGGCCTGGGTGCTGGAGACCAGCGCGACGACCGACAACCCGAGCACGACCAGCGCGGCCGGCACCCACCACGAGCCGGCGAGCAGGTACGCCACCGTGGCCGCCGCGACGAACACGGCCGCGCCGGTCGGGCCGATCCACGGGCGCGGCCGCTCGCACAGCGCCCGGATCGCCCGCTCGGCGAGCACCGCCAGCCCGGGCGGCAGCAGCACCAGCACCGCCGCGAGGATCAGCAGCGCCCCGACCAGCGGCTGCCCGACGAACCGCAGCGCGAGCACACCGAGCACCAGCAGCACCGCGCCGGCGACCGCGATCCGCGACGCCCACGGCAGCGGCCGCACCCGCAGGCGCCCGACGCGCAGCTCCTCGTGCTGCCGGGCCGCGCTCACGCCCGCGCCGGCCGCGAGATAGAACGCCAGCGCCCCCACCACACCGAGCCCGCCCCGGTGCGTGAACGCGAAGAGGGCGAGGCACACCGCGGCGACGGCGGCGAGCGCCAGACCGGCCGGGGCCGGCACAGTCCACTGTCGATGGTCGTCGAGGCTGTCCACGTACTGGCCGCGCACCCACAGCGTGGCCATCGCGATGAACACCACGAACGCCAGCTGCGTCACCGGCGTCGGCACCCCGGCACGGGCGAGGAACAGCAACACGATGACGGCGACCGCGAAACAGATCGTGCGGCGCAGCGGACCGTACCTGTCGACCATGCCCAGAACGGTCCCACCGCCGCGCGGCCCGACGCGATCCCGTTCCACCGTCCGAGGCTGTCCGGTTGCGGACCTACGATGGGGCGATGGCGTTGTTGCACCGGGCCACGCTGAGCCCGACGAAGCTCGAACTGATGACGGACTGGCTGCCCCGGCAGGACTGGTGGGCCGGTGGTCCGATCGGGCGGGTGGCCTCGTACCGGTTTGACGACCCGGATGGCGAGGTGGGTGTCGAGACGACGCTGACCCGCGGCGGCGACGCCGTCTACCAGGTGCCGCAGACCTACCGGGCGGCGCCGCTGCCGGACGCCGAACGTTGGCTCGTCGGCACCTCCGAGCACTCCGTCCTGGGCAAGCGGTGGATCTACGACGCGGCCGGCGACCCGGTGTACGCGGCGGCGCTGGCCCGTGCCGTGCGCACCGGCGAGGGCCAGGCCCGCGAGTACTTCGAGGAGAACGGCGTGCGCGAGTACCGGCCGTCGTCGCTGGAGATCGCCGTCGGGGAGCCCGGGACGGCGCTTCCGTCCGATGTGGACGGTGTCACCCTCGTGGTCGACGGGCTGGAACTGCTCGTGGTGCGCCGCCTCGATCCGGCCGGCGCGTTGTCCGGTGCGGTGCTCACCGGCACCTGGACGGGGCAGGAGGAGCCGGTCGCGCTGGTCTACGGCCGCCGCCTCTGAGCCCTCCGTCGACCGTCCTCATCGGACGGTGGTTGCACCGTCCGATGTCATCCGGGCCGTCCTTCTCCTGACCGGGCGGCCGCGCCGCTACAGTCCCGCGCTATGACCGCGCCGCACACCGGTTCGCCGCCGGCCGGGGGCCTGTGGGCGCGGGCCGCCCCGCTGGCACCCGACTCGGTGCTGCGCGCCCTCGCGGCCGCGTGCGCGGACACCGAGATCGCCGGCCGGCCGGTCGTTCGGCTGCGCCTCGCCTCGGGACAGGTCGAGACCGGGCGCCTGATCCGGGTCGGCGTCGAGCGCACCGACGAGGTGGTGGTGCTCGGCCTTCCCGCCGAACGCCATCGGCCGCCGGACGAGGCGCTGTACGTGCGCGTGCGTTCGGTCGTGGCGGTCGGGGTGCTCGAGGCGGAGCAGCACCGCGACGTGCTGAGCGGCGGCACGCTCGCCGCACCCGTCACCGGCGAACCCGTCACCCGCCTCGCGCTGCGCCGGCGATACGCGCCGACCGCCGAACTCCCGCTGCGGCCGGACTGGGACACGTGTCCGGACACCCCGGAGGCGCTCGCCAACCTCGCGGCCGTGTTGGAGGCCGTCCGCACGGCCGCCGACGCGGTACGAGCCGACGCGCTCGGCCGGCAGGCGTGGGCGGCGGTCGGGGCCGTTCGGCTGGCGCACCGGCCCGGGGAACCCCTCACCGTCCGGCGCGGGCCGGACGGGCTCACGCTCGCCGTGGACCTGATCGCGGCGCTGCCCCGCCACCTCACGGACGAGGTCACGCGGGGAATCGAATCCGTGCTCTGAAGGGATTTCGCATGGGACTGGCCGAACGTCGGGCGGCGGAGAGGTTCCGCACCGAGGAGTTCCCCGGCTGGAAGAGCAAGCTCGACGAGGCGGCGCACTTCCCGGTGCCGGTCGACGTCGAGTGGTCCGAGCTGGCGAACAACGAGTTCCACGAGCAGTACACCGACCTGTTCGCCCGGGTCTACTTCGGGCCGCTGGTGCGCGCGCTCACCGCGATCACCGTGGACGACCTGGGCATCGAGGCGCTGCGCGAGGGGCTGAGCCGGATCGTCGTGCGCAACACCTACACGTACGCGAGCGAGACCGGGTTCTCGTTCGCCGACGGCGTGCTGACGATCGACCACCGCGGCGACGCGAACATCGACCACGAGGACGACCGGGCCAAGTGGCTGCAGCAGCTCCTGGAGAAAAACCTGTAGCGCCCGTTCCGCGGGACCCGGGGCGCGCATCCCGCGGTGAGTCTTTCGGGTGTTTGTAACCGGAGACATCCCGTCGATCTCCCACGCTGGCGATACTTGGCCGTCGGTTGCCCGGCGCCTCGAGGGGAAGTCGTGATGCGCGTCGACGTACTGATCGTCTCGGCGTTGCCGGTGGAGTTCGAGGAGGCGCGTGCCGCCGGCTCGGCACCGCCGCCGGCGGGCTTCGGCATCGCCGACTGGGTCGAACGCGACCGCGACGGCCCCGCGCCCTACCTCCTCGGCCGGGGAGTGCGAGCGGGCGGCCGGCGGGTGACGGTGGCGCTCGCGCGTCCGGCGCGGATGGGCGGCCGGACGGTCGGCGCGCTGACCGCCGTGCTGGCCGAACGGCTGCGGCCCGCGTGCGTCGCCCTGTGCGGCGTGTGCGCCGGAAACCCGGCGATCGTCGGCCTGGGCGATGTGGTGGTCGCCGAGATCGCCTACGCGTACGACGAGGGCCGGCAGACCGCCGACGGGCTGGTCGCCGACCATCGCCAGACGGCTCTCGACCCGGGCTGGCTACGGGCGGTTCAGGACTTCTCGCCGGCCGGACTGCCGAGCCACGGGCCGGCGGACGACCACGAGGCGACGACTTGGCTGCTGGAGCAGCTCCTGCACGGGAGACAACCCGGTGGGCATCCGGCCCGGGACAGGTTCTTCCCGGGCGGCGCGTGGGCCGGTCGGCTGGCGGCGCTGGCGGAGGAGGGCGTCGTCGCGCGGCGGGATGCGGACTGGGTGCTGACCCCGCACGGTCGCACGGTGGCGGAGCGGGCCCTGCACGACGACGCGCGGGGGCCGGGTCGCCTGCCGTTCGCCGTGGTGGCGGGCCCGATGGCCAGCGGCAGCGCGGTGGTCCGCGACGGCGCCACCTGGGAACGGATCGGCGGCATGGGCGTGCGCACGGTTGCCGGGCTGGAGATGGAGGCGGCCGCCGTCGCGACCGTGGCGCAGCAGCAGCGGATCGGGCACTGGCTGGTGGCCAAGGGCGTGAGCGACCACGCCGACCGGGCCAAGGACGACCGCTACCGGCGGTTCGCCGCCCGGGCCTCCGCCGAGGTGCTCTACGCGCTGCTGGGCCGGTTGATGCCGCAGCCGCAACGGCCGGTCCGGTGGGCCGCGGCGGCGTCGGCCGGTGTGCTGGCCGTCGGGCTGGTCGCCGGCGGGTCGGCCTTCGGCGCACACCTGTCATCCGACGACCGGGGTGGCGCCCCGGCGCCGTTGGTCTCGCGCACGGCGTCGGACGCCGCGCGGTCCGCGCCGTCCGCCTCGTATCCGGCGGTGCCGTCCGCCTCGTCCACGGCGCGCGGCCCGGACCCGGCGCCGGGTGCGCCCACCGCGGGCCCGCCGTCCGGCAGTCGCACGGGCGGTGCCGGGCCGACGGGCGGTGCCGGGCCGACCGGTGGTGCGCCCGCCACGGGCCGGTTCCACGGCGCGATCCTCTTCGACGAGAAATGGTTCGGCTGGACGCTGGCGACCGGACAGTCGATCGACGGCACGGTCACCGGCTGGTCCGCCGGGTTCCAGGTCTGGCTGTTCGCGCGCGCGGAGAACACCGACGAGGTGATCGCGCAGGGCCCGTGCACCGTCGACGGTGGCCGGTGGACCTGCGCGAATCTCCAACTGGACGGCCCGGCGGGCACCCGGGAGCACCTCGACGTCGTCGTCGCCTCCGACGCCGAGGCCGCGAACTACGCGGGCCGCTCGACGGTGCCGCGCACCGCCGCCGGCGACGCCACCCAGATCTACAAGGGCTGAGCGATCACACCCGGAAGGTTTCGACCGCCTTACGGAGTTCCCGCGAAATGTCGGCGAGGTCGACGGCCGCGTCCCGGGTCGCTGTCGCGGCGTCGCGGGCGCTGCCGGTCGCGGCGACCACCTCGCTGATCTCCGCGGAGATCTGGGAGGTACCCATCGCGGCCCGGTTGAGGTCGCCGGACATCGTGCCCGTGGTGGCGCTCTGCTGCTCGACGGCCGAGGCGATGGTGTTCTGGTAGTCGCTGATCCGCGCGATGACCTGGCTGATGCCGGAGATGGAGTGGACGGCGGTGCGGGCGTCCTGCTGGATGGCCTCGATGCGGCGGCCGATCTCCTCGGTCGCCTTGGCGGTCTCCTGCGCCAGGTCCTTGACCTCGCCGGCCACGACAGCGAAGCCGCGGCCGCTCTCGCCGGCGCGGGCCGCCTCGATGGTGGCGTTGAGGGCGAGGAGGTTGGTCTGGGCGGCGATCGCGGTGATCACCTTGACGACGCTGTCGATCTCGGCGGAGGAGTTGCCGAGCTTGACCATCAGGCTCTCGGCGTCGGCGGCCACCCCGACGGCCTGGGTGGCGACCTCGGCGGCCTGGGTGGCGTTCGCGGAGATCTCGCCGATCGAGGCCCCCATCTCCTCGGCGCCGCCGGCCACGGCGTGCACGCCGGCGGTGACGCTGCCCGCGGCGGTGTCGATCGACGCCACCCGCGACGAGGTGTGCTCGACCGTGGCGGTCAGGTCGCGGCTCGCCCCGGCGAGATCCTCCGAACGGGCGGAGAGGCCGGCGCTGGTGGCGGCGAGGGTGCTGACGGTGGCGCGCATCTTCGTGGTCGCCTGGTGCAGCGCCCGGGACATCTCGCCGATCTCGGTCTGTGACGTGTCGGCGGGGCGTTCGGTCAGGTCGCCCTCGGCGACGGCGGTGAGGCGGTCGCGGAGTTCGCGCATGCGACGGGCGAGACTGTGCGCGACACCGAGGGCGAACGCCCCCGCCAGCAGCACGCCGAGCACCAGGAACACGCCGGTGTACAGCCGTGCGCCCGCCGATGCGGCCTTGACGTCCTCGGCGGCCTGCTGCGCGTGGGTGAGCGCCAGTTGCTTGGCCGCCTCCAGGTCCTTGACCGCCTGGTTGGTGGCCGGGTTCAGTTTGGTGGTGCGGAAGTCCTGCCACTCCACCAGCCGTCCCGACTCCTTGATGCCGGCGGACTCCTTGCTCAGCGCGAGGTAGTTCTTCCAGGAGGCCTCGAAGGTGCGCATCGCGTCGCGCTCCGGGCCGGTCACGGCGAGGCTGTTGTACGCGGCGATCTTCTCCGTCACCTCGGCCCGCAGGGCGGTGGTCTCCTTGGCGTAGTCCGCCGCCTTCGCCGGGTCGGCGGCGGTCAGGTTGGACAGGCTGGACCAGCGCTGGTGCCACACGAGTTGGTGGATGTCGTCGATCGTGTGCAACGGCTTGAGCGACTGGTCGTACACCGCCTCCGTGCCGGCCGCGATGCGGTTGATCTGCACGATGCCCACGGTGCCGATCGCGGCGGCGGCCGCCAGAGCGAACCCCGCCGTCATGAGCAGAGTGGTGCGGATGCTGCGCCCGCGCAGCACGCCGGAGACAAGACCGTTCACCATGCGAGAACATTCGGCGGTGTCGGCCGTCACTTGATCGAGGTCAGTTCAAGAGGACGTATCGGTTGGCACCCGCTGCCGCCGACCGGGGGACAGCAGGCCGCATCGCCGGCAGTTCGACGTAGCGGTGCAGCAGTGCCGCACAGCCCAGGCACACCAGCAGGAACGCCAGCACCGCCGCCGGTCCGTGCCGGCCGGTGAAGCCGTTCGGGTGGTCGAGCAGGCGCAGGGCGGCGCCGATGAGCCGGCCACCAGCCAGGTGAACGCGAAGACGCCGGTCGGCGGGTGGCAGGAGTTCCTGCAGCGGCCACCAGCGGATCGACGGGCAACCCCCAGCACAGCAGCGCCACGAGCACCACGGCCCACATGACCGCGTGGCTCCGGAAGATCTTCGCGAGCCGCCGCCATGACCCGCATCGTTCCCACGTGGTATCCGAAGACCAGCATCGCGGCGATCCAGCGCAGACCGGTCAGCGACGGCAGCCGGGCCGGGAGAGCGGACGCGTCCTGCTGGGGCGCGGCGGGGAGCACGGCGGTCATGAGTACGAGACAGTAACGTCCGGCTATCTGCCGGTTCGTCCGGAGTCGCTCGCGGGGTGCCGGGCGCCACAGCCTGTGGCAGAGTCGGGGAGGTGATCTCACCCGACGCGGGCCTCGACCGGTGACGGATCTCCTCGCGCACGCCCGCGACCTGCTGGCGCGCAACCGCTACCTCACCCTCGGGACCGCCGATCCCGACGGCCGTCCGTGGCTGAGCCCCGTCTACTTCGCCGCCGCCGACGAGCGCGAGTTCGTCTGGTGCTCCGAGTCCGACGCCCGCCACTCCCGCAATCTGGTCGAACGCCCCCGGGTCAGCGTCGTCGTCTACGACTCGACGGTGCCGGCCTACCACGGGCGGGCGGTGTACGCGACGGCCACGGCGCGCGAGGTGCCGGACGACGGCCTCGACCGGGCGTTGGACATCTACCCCGGCCCGCCGGAGCGTGGGGGCGTGTCGTTGACGCGGGCGGACGTCACCGGTGCGGAGCCGTACCGGATGTACGTGGCGAGCGTGTCGCGGTTGTGGGTGCTGTGCCCGCGCGAACCCCGGACGCCGTGTGCGTTGCACGGCCTGTCGAAGGATCACCGGGCGCTCGTCGAGCCGTAGCGTGGTGCCATGAGGATTGACGCGCATCACCACGTGTGGGAGTTGGCGAGGCATCCACAGGAGTGGATGAGTGCCGACGAACGTGCCGTCATCGGGCGGGACTTCGCCACCGCCGACTGGGCGGCCGAGGCGGGGCCGTGCGGGATCAACTCGGGCGTTCTCGTGCAGACCGTCGCCGATCCGGCCGAGACGCCGGACCTGCTGGACATCGCCGCCGCCGAGCCGGGCACCGTCGGGGTCGTCGGCTGGGTGGCGTTCGAGGGGGAGCCGGCGAACGCGCTCGACGCGCTGCTCGATCACCCGCACGCGCAGTGGCTGGTCGGCGTGCGCGATCTGACCGACGCGCGGGCCGCGGACGGGTTCCTGATCACCCCCGCCGCGAGCCACGCCGTCGCCGCGGTGGGCCAGCGGTCCCTGACCCTCGATCTCCTTGTCCGGGAACGTCATCTGCCCGCCGTCGCCGTCGCCGCTTACGCCCACCCGGGCACGCGTATGGTCATCGACCACCTCGCCAAGCCCGACCTCGACGTCCTGCCCGCGGGCGAGTGGACGGCACTGATGCGCCCCGCCGCGCACGCGCCGAACGTGGCGGTGAAGTTCTCCGGGTTCGCCACCCAGGTGCGCGAGCTCAAGTCGGCCGGTGCGCAGGTGCGCGACTATCTCGACGCGGCGTTGACGCTGTTCGGGCCGGATCGGGTGATGTTCGGCAGCGACTGGCCGGTGTGCACGGTCGGCGCGCCGTACCCGGAGGTCGTCGCCGCCGTCGAGGACGCGGTCGGCCGGCTCGCCGACGGGGAGCGCGAGGCGTTCTGGTGGGGAACGGCCTCCGACTGGTACCGGCTCGACGCGGGAGGCCGCCGATGAGGACCCGCCCCGGCCCGCACGGGCTCGCCCTCACCGAACTCGGCCTGGGCACCGGCCCGCTGGGCAACCTGTACGAGGCGATCACCGAGGCGCGGGCGGCGGAGACCGTCGCCGCCGCCTGGGACGCCGGGATCCGCCACTTCGACACGGCACCGCACTACGGCATCGGACTCGCCGAACGCCGCCTCGGGCGATGGCTGGCCGGTGTGCCACGCGAGGAGTACGTGCTCTCCACGAAGGCGGGCCGGATCCTGGAGCCCAACCCCGAGCGCGATCCCGGGCCGGACCCGGGCGGCTTCGTGGTCCCCGCGACGCACGTGCGCCGCTACGACCTGAGCCGGGACGGCATCCGACGTTCCCTGGAGGAGAGCCTGCAGCGGCTGGGGGTCGACCGCGTGGATGTGCTGTACCTGCACGATCCGGACGGTCGGGAGGACGAGGCGCTGCGCACGGCGTTCCCCGCGATGGTCGAACTACGCCGAGAGGGCACGGTGCGCGCGATCGGCGCGGGCATGAACCACGTCGGACCCCTCGCGCGTTTCATCCGCGAGTCCGACCTGGACGTGATCCTCTCGGCGGGCCGCCTCACGCTGCTGGACCGCGGCGCCGAGCCCGAACTCCTCCCGCTGGCCCGCGAGCGCGGGGTCTCCGTGGTGATCGGCGGGGCCTACAACTCCGGCATCCTCGCGACGCCGCGACCGCGGCCCGACGCCCGCTTCGGCTACCGGCCGGCCGACGACGCGGTGCTGCGGCGGGCATCGGCGCTGGCGGACGTCTGCGAACAGGCCGGCGTCGACCTGCCGACGGCGGCGCTCGGGTTTCCGCTCGCGCACCCCGAGGTGGCGTCGGTGCTGGTCGGGGCGCGCAGCCCGGCGGAGGTGCGCGAGGCGGTCGACCGCTGGTCCACGCCCGTCCCGCCGGACCTGTACGCGCGGCTCGCTCCGTCCTGAAGCGCGGCCCGGGCGGCGGCGTGGCTACGACCGGGCGGGGACGCGCAGGCCGGTGAAGCCGCCGTCGACCGCGAGCAGCGTGCCCGTCGTCGACGAGGAGAGCGGGCTCGCCAGGTAGGCGATCGCGTGCGCCACCTCCTCGGCGGAGACGAGCCGGCCCATCGGCTGGCGGGCGACCAGGGCCGCGAGGGCGGCGTCGCGGTCGTCGGCCACCTCCAGCAGGCGCTGCACCCACGGCGTGTCGGCGGTGCCGGGCACCACGGCGTTGACCCGGATGCCGTCGTGCAGGTGGTCGGCGGCCATCGCCAGGGTCAGCGCGGCGACCGCGCCCTTGCTGGCGCTGTACAGCGCCCGCTGCGGCACCCCCACCGGCGCCACGATCGAACAGGTGTTGACGATGGCGGCGGCCGGCGAGGTGCGCAGGTGCGGCAGCGCGGCCGTGGTGGTGCGGGCGATGCCGACGACGTTGACATCGAGGACGCGGTGCCACTCCGCGTCGTCGTTCGCGGTCACGTCGCCGGCCGCGCCGATGCCGGCGTTGTTGCACAGGATGTCGATGCGGCCGAGCCGGTCGACGACGGTGGCGATCGCCGTCTCCACCGTGCCGCGGTCCCGCACGTCGCAGGCCACGGCGAGGTCGGCGGTCTTGTCGTCGTCCGGGTTCAGGTCGAGGCTCGCGACCGTGGCGCCCTTCTCCCGCAGGATCGTCGTGGTCGCCGCGCCGATACCGCTCGCGCCACCCGTCACCACGGCCACCAGTCCGTCGAACTCCGCCATCGCGCGCCTCCAGCCTTTTCGGATCAACCTACCTGTTCAGGCGCATCAGGTCAGCGATCTCGATCAGTTGCTGGGCGGTTACCGGGGCCTCCGGTCGGGTAGGCGTCGTAGTCGGTCGGGATGACGCGGTGGGATCAGGTCCTGACGATGACGAAGCGCCAGGTCTGGTAGGGGCTGTCGTAGGCCCGGTCGTTCATCCGTACGCCGTGACTCGCGCTCCCGTCGAGGGCTTTGTCGAAGCCGTAAGCGTCGTTCATCAGTGACGGCATGCCCCCGAAGGACCAGATCTGCCACGGCTTCTTGTTGCACGGCAGCAGGCGCGCGCCCGACGAGACGCTGCCGTCCAGGCACATATCCGAGTAGGCCTCGTTCCTCAGCGCGATCGGTTCGAGGTCGTAGGGGTCGTGAAATGCGGGGGTCCAGCGCTGGTACTTGCTGGTCGTGCTGCACGTCATCATGCGAACGCCCTGCGAGGCGCTGCCGTCGAGGCACAGGTTGCTGCCCCCGTTCTTCAGCCAGTCGCCGCCCGGAACAGCCGCGGCCGGCTGGACGACGGCCAACTGGGTCGCAACGATCGCGACGAAAGCGGCGATCGCGGTGAGGATACTTCTGCGCACGTCGTTCCCTTCAACAGTCGGCCCCGGATGCCGGGTGGCCGATGAGCCGTGCCGCGATCCTGCTGCGGCGGGCGCCGGCGGGACACGGACTCCACACGAATCCAAACGCGGATGACCGAGCGGGATCTCACGCATGGTGACGGCGCCGATGCGGCATCCCGGTGGTTCGCGGCGCCCGGACACGAGAGCGGCAGCACGTCCCGCGCATCGATCCATAAGATCTTGGCGCGACCATGGGGGTGACGTTGTATGGCCGACGGGCCGCATGCCGACCTGCCGGACCCGGGCGCCGCCGGCACGGTGGAGGAGCTGACGTCCTGCCTGCGCGCGTTGAAGGTCTACGCGGGTGACCCGTCGTTCACGGTGATCACCGAGCGGGTCAACCGCGACCGGCGGGCCGACGGCCGGCCGGCCAACGAGGACGCCGCGCGGGGCACCGTGGTGGACTGCTTCAAGGCCGGGCGCAGGCGTCTCGACCCGGAACTCGTCGTCGCCGTCGTCCGGGCGCTGCACGGCGATCCCGGCTACGTCAACCAGTGGCGGCAGGCGCTGCGTGTCGCGGCCGGCCAGAGGGCGGCCGCTTCGCAGGTACGGGTCTTCGACGCGCTGCCACCGGAGCTGGCGGAGTTCACCGGGCGCCGGGCCGAACTCGCCGGCCTGGACACCCTGATCGAAGACCCGGCCGACCTGATCCTGTCGATCGAAGGTATGCCCGGGGTGGGCAAGACCCAGCTCGCCGTGCGGATGGCGCACCGGATCCTGCGGCGCCGGCCGACCACCCGGGTCCTGTACGTCAACCTGCGCGGGTTCCATCCCGATCCGGTGCAGCCTTCGGCCGATCCGGCCGCCGTGCTCGACGCGTTCCTCCGGCTGCTCGGCGTCCCCGGCAACCGGGTCCCGCACGAATCCGCGGAGCGGCACGCACTCTTTCGCGACCGGCTGGCGGACAGGCCGACCCTCCTCGTCCTCGACGACGCCGCCGACGAGGAGCAGGTGCGTCGGCTGCTCGCCGATGTTCCCGGTTGCATCACCCTGATCACCAGCCGGCGCCGCCTGGCACGTCTCACGTCGACGACGGCGGCGGTGCACGCGTTCCCGCTCGACGTGTTCACCGTGGACGAGACCTGGGAGTACCTCGTCCGGGCCGTCCCCCGGATCACCGTCGGCGTCGACCCGTCGGCCGTCGGCCGGCTCGCGCAGCGCTGCGGTGGCCTGCCGCTGGCGCTGCGCCTGGTGACCGGACACATGCGCGGCACACCCGGATGGACGGTGACCGACCACGCCGACCGGCTCGACGAGCGGCACGCGGCGCGGCGTATCGACTCCGGGATCGGCGTCGCTCTCGCGCAGTCCTACCAGAGCCTGCCGCCCGGTCACCGGTCGCTGTTCCGGATGCTCGCTCTCCACCCGGGGCCGGACCTCGACCGCTGTGCCGCCGTGGCGCTCGCCGATCTCGCGCCGGCCCGGGTCGACGCGCTGCTGCATCATCTGGAACGCGAACATCTGGTGCGTCCGGCAGGAGAGGGCCGGTTCGTCATGCACGATCTGGTGCGCGCCTACGCCGCCGAACGCGGTGTCGACGAGGACAGTTCCACGCAGCGTCGGGACGCGTTGGGCCGCCTGCTCGACCACTACACGTCCGCCACGATCGCCGCGATGGACACGTTGCATCCGGCCGACGCGGGCATGCGGCGCCGGCCGGAGACCACGGTCGCCCCGATCGTGGCGTTTCCCGACGCCGCCGCGGCGAAGGACTGGCTCGACACGGAGCTGCCGGTGCTGGTCGCCGTCTCCGACCATGCCGCGGAGCACGGCCTGCGGCGGCACGCCGTCGACCTGTCCGTCACCCTGTTCCGGTATCTCAGCGAACATCCCGACGAGGCGCTGCGGATCCACGGCAACGCACGCGACGCCGCCCGCGCCGCCGCCGACGCCGCAGATGAGGCCGCGGCCCTGGTCGGGCTCGGTGCCGCACGCTGCATCCGCGGCGATCACCGGGCCGGGGCCGGTGAACTGCGCGCGGCGCTCGGCCTGTTCCGTTCCGTCGGTGACCGCCTCGGCGAGGCACGCGCCCTGATGAACCTCGGCAGCGCCACCCTCTGGCAGGGCGACCACGCGATCGCGCTGGAGCACATGACCGCCGCGCGCGCCCTTTTCGAGTGCCTCGGCGCGACCCAGGGTGTCACCCACACCCTGACGAACATCGCGTACATCGAGTCGCTCCTGGGACGCCACACGTCCGCGGTGGAGCACCTCGCACAGGCGATCGTCGGGTACCGCGGCATCGACGACGTCGCGGGGGAGGCGATCGCGCTGACCAACCTCGCAAACGCCGAGAACGCGTTGGGCGAGACCGAACGCGCCGTCACCCACTTCCTCCGCGCCGCGGGCGCCAGCCGGCGGGTCGGCGATCGCACCAACGAGGCCGACGCGCTGGAGGGACTCGCGGGCACCTACCTCCGACTCGGCGATCCCGCGCGCGCCGTCCCGCCCCTACGTCGCGCGCTCGACCTGTGCCGCCGGGTCGGCTACCGGCGCGGCGAGGCCAACTCCCTCACCCTGCTCGGCGACGTGGCGCAGCACACCGGCGACCGGGCCGCCGCCATGGGGTACTACCTCGAATCGCTGGCTGTCGCGGGGATCGACCCCGCCCAACGGGACCGTGCCGAGGCCGGGCTCCGGCGGATCCTCGGCGGCTTCCCGCAAGCCGCCTAGGTGTACTGCCCAGGCAGGTTGCAGAACGATTGCTGACAGCGGCCGCGCAACGGCTGTGCGAGTCTCCCCCCGATGCTGGAGTGTCGGGTCCTCGGCCCGGTGGAGGTGCGCGTCGACGGGCGGCCCGTCGACGTCGGACACGCGCGCCAGTGCTGTGTGCTCGTGGCGCTGCTCGCCGACGCCGGCCGGTGCGTGCCGCCCGAACGGCTGGCGCACCGCGTGTGGGGCGACGAACCGCCGCCACGGGCCCGCAATCTGCTCTCCGGCTACGTGTCGCGGCTGCGCAAGACCACCGGGATCGACGTGGCGCGCGAGGGCACCGGCTACGTCGTGCGGGTCGACGAGTTCGACCTGAGCCGCTTCGACACGCTCCTGGCGCGGGCCCGGGCGGAGGCCGATCTCGCCCGGTACGACGAGGCGCTGGCGCTGTGGCGCGGCGAGCCGTTCGCCGGTCTGGACACCCCGTGGATCCGGGCGTGGCGCGAGGCCCTGACGGCGCGGCGGTTCGCGGCCGAACTGGACCGCACCGACCTGGTCCTCGCCGAGGGCGGCCACGCCGAGGTGGTCGACCGGCTCGCGGCGCGGATCACCGCACACCCGCTGGACGAACGCCTCACCGGCCAGTACATGCTCGCGCTGTACCGCTGCGGCCGGCAGGCCGACGCGCTGCGCGCCTACGAACGGCTGCGCCACGACCTCGCCGAGGAACTGGGCGCCGACCCCGGCCCGGCGCTGCGCCGCCTGCACCGCGGGATGCTGCGGGCCGATCCCGGCGTCGACCCGCACACGCTGCCGGTGCCCCGCCAACTGCCGGCCGCCCCGCGCGGCTTCGCCGGCCGCACCCGCGAACTCGCCGCCCTCGACGCGATAGCGGCCGCCGGTGCCGCCGGGGACGCCGTGGAGACCTCCGGCGGGGTCGTGTGCGTGGTCTCCGGTTCGGCCGGCGTGGGCAAGACGACGCTGGCGGTGCGCTGGGCCCACCGGGTCGCGGACCGGTTCGTCGACGGGCAGCTGCACGTGGACCTGCGGGGGTTCGACACCCGGGAGGCCGTCGCGCCCGACGAGGCGGTGCGCGGGTTTCTGGAGGCGCTCGGTGTCGCCGCCGAACGCATGCCGACCGGCCCGGACGCGCGCGTCGGCCTGTACCGGACCCTGCTGCACGGCCGGCGGATGCTGCTGCTGTTGGACAACGCCCGCGACGCCGCCCAGGTGCGGCCGCTGCTGCCCGCGGCACCCGGCTGTCTGGTGCTGGTGACGAGCCGGCGACGGCTGGCCGACCTGGTGCGCGCCGACGGGGCGTTCCCGCTGACGCTGGAGCTGCTCAGCGGCGCCGAGTCGGAGGACCTGCTGGCCCGCCGGATCGGTGCGGCCCGCGTGGCCGCCGAACGCGACGCCGTCGACCGGATCGTCGAGCGCTGCGCGCGCCTGCCGTTGGCCCTGGCGGTGGTGGCCGCCCGCGCAGCGGCGCACCCGGGCTTCACATTGGCGGCGCTGGCGGCTGAACTCGTTCCCCGGGAAGGGCTCTACGACGTGCGGGACGTCCTCGCGTCCTCCTACCGCGCGCTCGACGAACGCTCGGCCCGGCTCTTCCGGCTCTTCGGCGCGCACCCGGGCCCGGACCTGTCGACGCACGCCGCCGCGAGCCTGGCCGGACTGTCCACAGTGGAGATCCGGCGACTGCTGGCGACGCTCAGCGACGCGCACCTGCTGACCGAATACCTACCCGGTCGCTACACCGCCCACGACCTCCTGCGCGACTACGCCCGCGAGTTGTTGCTGTCCACTGTGGACAGCGAACCGGCGCGCCGGGACGCGACCGCCCGCGTGCTGGATCACTACCTGCACAGCGCCTGCGCCGCCGCGCTGGCCCTGCACCCGCACCGCGACCCGATCCCGTTGCCGCGCAAGGGATCCGGCGTGACGGCCGAGGCGCCCGGCTCCTACGCCGAGGCGACGCGGTGGTTCGCCGCCGAGCACCGCGTGCTGCTCGCCGTCGTCGAACACTGCGTGCGCGCCGGCGCCCACGAGCACACCTGGCGGCTCGCCTGGGCGATGTGGACGTTCCTCGACCGGACCGGCCGCTGGCAGGACCTGTGGGAGCTGGGCCGCGCGGCGGTCGACGCCGGCCGCGCGCTGCACGACCCGCACGCCGAGGCGGTCAGCCATCGCCTCCTGGCGCGCGCCACGATGAACCGCGACGACCTCGACGCCGCCATCGGGCACCTGAGCGCCGCGCTCGCCCTGTACCGGCGCACCGGCGACCTGGCCGGCGAGGCCAACACGCACAACAACCTCGCCGTCGTGCGGGAGGCACAGGGCCGCTACCGAGACGCCGGCGAGGAGAACCTGCGGGCCCTGCGCCTCTACACCGAGACCGGCAACGCGCGCGGCGGCGCCATGGCGCTGAACATGGCCGGCCGCTACGACTCGCTCTGCGGCGACCACGGGTCGGCGGTGGGACGCTGTGAGACGGCGCTGTCGATGTTCACGGCGCTCGGCGACCGGATCGGCGAGGCCATCGCCCGCGCCACGCTCGGGCATGTGCTGCACGGGCTCGGCAAGCACGACCGGGCCGTCGACTGCCTGCTGCCGGCCATCGCCGGCTTCGAGGCGCTGGACGACCGCCACCACGTCGCCGAGTCGCTCGTGGTGCTCGGCGACGCGCACCACGCCATGGGCGACCGGGACGCCGCCGAGCGGGCCTGGCGGCGGGCCCGCGCGATGCTGACCGAGCTGCGCCACCCGGACGCCGAACGGGTCGCGCGGCGGCTGGCCTCAGCCGGCTGAGGGCGACCGGACGCCGACGGGCTCCTCGCGCAGCACCGCCACGTGCAGGCGGCGGGTCGGCGCGGTCGGGACGGTGCCGAGTTCGTCGGCGAGGGCGCGGCGCAGCCGCTCGTAGGCGCGCAGCGCGCCGGCCGGGTCGCCGCCGGCGAGGCAGGCGCGCATGAGCGCGCGGGTGGCCCGTTCGTCCAACGGGTCCGTCGCGAGGACCGCGTCGGCGGCCGCGCGCGCGGTCCGCGCGGCACCGGCCGCCAGCGCGGCGTCGGCCGTCCCGAGCAGGGCGTCGCGCAGCAGCGCCGCGTGCCGGTCGCGGGCGCGCGCCAGCCAGTCCACATCGGACACCCACGGCAGCAGCGGCCCGCGCCCCAGCAGTTCGGCCGCCTCCCGGGCGCCGCCGCGCTCCAGCAGCGCCACCGCCTCGTCGAGATCGGTGCCGACCGCGGTCGACAGCCGGTACCCGTGCCGGTCCCCGAGGACGGCGTCCGTGCCGATCGCCGCCCGCAGCCGGCTCACGAGAGTCGCCACGTTCGCCCGCGGATCCCGTGGAACGTCATCGGCCCACAGACTGTCCACAATGGAGTCACCCGGCACCAGCACGCCCCGCCGCACGGCCAGCATCGCCAGCAGCACCCGCGCCTTCCGGCTCCCGAGCGCCGTCTCGACGGCCGACCCGTCCCGCCACACCTCGAACGTCCCCACCAACCGCAGCCACGTCGCCATGCCGCCACGGTGCCCCGCATCGATGGGACGGCTGTGGAATGCCGATGGAACGGGCCCCGACTGTCGTTGATCGTCCCGCCGAACTGCCGCAACGGGTGGTGCGTGAGCCGGCCGCCGCTGGCGATGATGCACGCATGGCGATCCGCTGGCGACGGCGCGCGCTGCTGGCCGGCGTGGCGCTGCTCATCGCCGTTCCCACGATGCTGTTGTGGACCGAGGACGGCCAGAACGTCGCGGCAGCCGCCGGACTGTCGGTGGCGGTCGCGAGCGTCGTCGTCAGCTGGGCGGCGTGGCGCCATCCGCGGACGGCGTCGGCGGAACCGCTCGACGCGGCCGCGACCGCCCTTGCCGGCGCGCAACTGCGGCAGTGGACCGCCGAACAGCGCGCCCGGCAGGTCCTCGACCCGTATCCGCTGCCGGTGCGGTGGAGCGTCTCGGCGCGGGCGCGTGAGGTGATGGCCAGTTGGTCCTCGATCCGCGGCGCACCCGGTGCCGCCCCGATGGCGCTCGACGGCTCGTACGACACGATCGCCGATCTGTTCGCCGGCGCCGACGCACCCCGCCGGCTGGTCGTCCTCGGCGAACCGGGCGCCGGCAAGTCGATGCTCGTCCTGCACCTCACCGTCGAACTGCTGCGCCGGCGCACCCCCGACGCGCCGGTGCCGGTGCTGCTGACGGTCGCCGGCTGGGATCCCGCGACCCCGTTGGAGGAGTGGATCGCCGAACGGGTCGCCGCCGACCACCGCTCGCTGGCGCGGCCGATGCGGGCACCCGACGGCACCGAACGCAGCACCGCCCGCGAACTGCTCGCGACCGGCCGGATCCTGCCCGTTCTCGACGGGCTCGACGAGATCGCCGCCGGCCGGCACGAGGCCGCGCTCGCCGGGATGGCCGCCGCCGGCACGCACGTCGTCGTCACCTGCCGAACGGCCGCCTACGAGGCGGCGGTCGACGCCCACGGACCGCTGCCCGCCGCCGCCGTGATCGAACTGCTGCCACTGCGCCCCTCCGACGTCGCCCGGTATCTCGTCGACGGGACCGACCGGCCGGTGCCGCGCTGGAACCCGGTGCTCGCCCACCTGGCCGACGGCGCCGCTACGCCGCTCACGCACGCGCTCACGACGCCGCTGACGGCCTGGCTGGCCCGCGCCGCGTACCGGCACCGCGGCACCGACCCGGCGCACCTGCTGCACGCCGGCGCGACCCGCCACGACCTCGAACGCCACCTGCTCGGCCTGTTGATCCCGGCGGTGTACGGGATCGGCACGGCGTCGTGGCCGGCGCGCACCCCGGAGGAGATCGTGGTGATCCGGCGCCGGCTCGCCTGGCTCGCCCGCCACCTCCAGGAACGCCGCACCTACGACCTGGCGTGGTGGGAGCTGCACCGGGTCTTTCCGCGTCCGGTCGCGGCCCTGATCACCGGCGTCGCCTTCGGCTCGGCGGTCGGCGCGCTGGGCCTGCTCGGGCTGGTGATCGCCGGCTCCTCGAACCAGCCGCTGATCGGCATGCTGGCGCTGCTCATGGCGGGGCACGGGAGCGGCCGGCTGATGCGCTGGACGGTGATCGTCTACCTGGGTGTGCTCCTGGTGTCGTTCGACTTCGTGATCGTCGCGACGCAGGGCGAGCACACCCCGTTCGTGGCGGTGGTGGAGTTCGCGGTCGGCTGCGTCGCGGGTGTCGCGGTCGGCTTCTCCGTCTCCGCGCCCCGCCGGATCGTGCTCACCCCGCGCGGTGCGGCGCAGGGCCTCGGCCTGCTGCTCGGCGGGGTGGCGGTCGTCCTGGCCGGCTTCGCGCTGGCCGAGCGGGTCACCGGGTTGCTCGGCGAGGAGCGGACCTTCGTCGGCTTCGTCCTGCGCGGCTTGTCGGGCCTGGTGCTGAGCTATCTGCCCTTCGTGCTGCTGATGTCGCGGTTCGCCCGCGGGCTGGTCCGCGCGGCGGACGACGGACAGCGGGCGGTCACCCCGGCGCGGCTGCTCGCGGAGGACCGCGCGGCCGGGCTCCTGCTGACGGTCGCGGTGGCGTCGGTCTTCGCCGTGCTGATGGCCGGTCAGGTGCAGCTGTCCACGTCCTCATACTGGATCTACGCGGTGCTCCTCGCGGCGACCAGGTGGGTGGTGGTCGCGGTGGTGTTCTGGCTGGCGGTGGCGACGCTGAGTCCGTGGGGGCGGTTCACCGTGCTGCGGGTGCTGCTCGCCGCGCGGGGCCGCACGCCGCTGCGGCTGATGGCGTTCCTGCGGGAGGCGCACGATCGCGGCGTGCTGCGCCAGTCCGGCGGGGTGTACCAGTTCCGGCACAGCCGCATCCAGGATCACCTCGCCGGCGACCCGTGAGGGGCGGAAAACTGTCGGACCCCTTCGATAGCTTCCGGCCATGGGGATTCTGACCGATTACTTCGTGGCCACGCCCGAGGTGGCCGCCACCCTCGCCGATGCCGGCCCGCACGAGGCCGACCTGCCCAAGCTGGAGCTGAAGGGCGTGGATCCGGCCGTTCTGGGCAGCACGCTGTGGGCGGTCATCGAGGGCGTGCCGGTCGTGGCGCCCTACAGCGCGCCGTTCGACCTCGACCGGTACGACGCGATCGACGAGTGGCTCAACGACTCCGACGACGACACGCACGCGCTCGTGCAGCTCGACGACGGCTTCGTGCGGGCGCTCGCCACGCTGCCGGACGAGCGGGTCGCGCCGGTCGCCGCGCTGTGGGGGACCGCAGAGGAGTGGGGCGGGCCGGTCGAGCCGGGCGAGCTGGACGGGCTGGTGCTCGAGCTGCGCGACCTCGCCCGGGAGGTGCGTTCCGAGGAGCAGCACCTGTACGTCTGGTGGTCGCTGTAGCCATGGGCATGTTCACGGACTACTTCGTGGCCACGCCCGAGCGGGCCATGACCCTCGCCGACGCGGGGCCGGGCGGCCAGGACGTGCCGAAGCTGGAGCTGAAGTGGGTCGAGCCGGGCGTTCTGGGCAGCACGCTGTGGGCGATCATCGAGGACGCCCCGGTGCCCGAGGGCTACGGGCTGCCGTTCGACATCCGGCGCTTCAGCGCGGACGGCCCGATGCTGTTCGCGTGCGAGGAGTACACGCACGGGCTGAGCCAGATCTCGGACGGCTTCGTGCGGGCGCTCGCGGCGCTGCCGGACGAGCGGATCGCGCCCGTCGCGGCCCGGTGGGCGACGGCGGAGGAGTGGGGCGTCGAGTGGGCGCCGGGGGAGTTGGACGACACGGTGCGCGGGCTGCGCGATCTCGCCCGCGAGGTGCGCTTTCCCGAGCAGCACATGTACCTGTGGTGGTGCATGTAGCGGGGGAGGCGGCCCCGGCCGGCGGCGCTGGCGGACGGGACCGGGCCGGGTGTCTCAGCGCGCCGCCGCCAGGCCGCGCGCCGGCGCGGGACGTGGGAGACCGTAGTGCTCGCGCAGGGTCGTTCCCTCGTAGTCGGTGCGGAAGAGGCCGCGCCGCTGCAGGATCGGCACCACGTGGTCGACGAAGTCCTCCAGCCCGCGCGGCAGTACCGGCGGCATGATGTTGAAGCCGTCGGCCGCGCCGTTGTCGGCCCAGTGCTGGATCGCGTCGGCCACCTGCTCGGGCGTGCCGGCGAAGGTGCGGTGCCCGCGGCCGCCGCCGAGCCGGCCGATGAGCTGGCGGACGGTGAGGCGTTCGCGGCGGGCGAGCGTGACGATGAGCGTGTACCGGCTCTTGGCGCCCTGGATGCTGTCCTCGTCGGGCAGGTCGGCCGGCAGTTCGCGGTCGAGGTGCAGGTCCTCGGGCGACACGCGGAGGTGCTCGGCGAGCTGCGCCTTGGCGTACTCCGGCCGGATCAGCCGGTCGAGTTCCTCCTCCAGGGCGAGGGCCTCCCGTTCGGTGGCGCCGATCGCGGGCACGATCCCGGGCAGGATCTTCACCGTCTCCGGGTCCCGTCCGAGCGCCGCGGCCCGTCCCTTCAGATCCCGGTAGAACGCCTGCGCGTCCGCCAGCGTCTGCTGCGCGGTGAAGACCGCCTCGGCGTACCGGGCGGCGAAGTCCTTCCCGCTCTCCGACGAGCCGGCCTGCACCAGCAGCGGCCGCCCCTGCGGCGAACGGGAGACGTTCAGCGGGCCGGCGACCCGATAGAAGTCGCCGGTGTGCGAAGCCGGGTGCAGCCGGGCGTCGTCGCCCCACACGCCGGCCGTCTTGTCGGCCAGGACCGCCTCGTCGTCCCAGCTGTCCCAGAGCTTCAGCGACACCTCGACGAACTCGGCCGCCCGCGCGTAGCGGTCCCGGTGCGCCGGCAGGGCGGTGAGATTGAAGTTGCGCGCGGCGTCGAGACCGGCCGTGGTGACGATGTTCCAGCCGGCGCGGCCGCCGCTGATGTGGTCCAGCGAGGCGAAGCGGCGGGCCAGGTTGAACGGCTCGTTGTAGGTGGTGGAGGCCGTCGCGATGAGGCCGATGTGCCGCGTGGCGCCGGCGAGCGCGGTGAGCAGGAGCGTGGGTTCGAGCGCCGCGGCGGGTCGGCGGGCGATGCTGCCGCCCCACACCACCGGGCTGTCGGCGAGGAAGAGCGAGTCGAGCTTCCCGCGTTCGGCGACGCGCGCCAGGTGCTGCCAGTGCGCCACATCGGTGGCGGCGTGCGGGTCGCTCTCCGGCAGCCGCCAGGCCGCCTCGTGGTGCCCGTTGTCCATCAGGAACGCGTTCAGGTGCAGCCGTCCGGTCATTCGGCGTCGACCCCCAGGGCGGTCAGCAGTTCGTAGCGGTACGACAGGAACGCCGGATCGCGGTGCGAGCGCGGCTGTGCCAGTTCGATCGGACGGTCCACCGCGATGGCGCCGTCGACCAGGACGACCACGCGGTCGGCGAGCACGATGGCCTCGTCCACGTCGTGGGTGACCAGCAACACGGCCGGCCCGTGGCGCTGGCACAGCTCGCGCAGCAGGGCGTGCATGCGGATGCGGGTCAGCGCGTCCAGCGCACCGAACGGCTCGTCGGCCAGCAGCAGGGCCGGTTCGCGCACGAGCGAGCGGGCGAGTGCGACGCGCTGCTGTTCGCCGCCGGACAGTTCGCGCGGCCAGGCGCGTTCCCGGCCGGCCAGGCCGACCTCGGCGAGCGCGTCGCGCCCGAGCCGGTCGGCGTTCGGCCCGTCGAGCCCGATGACGACGTTGGGCAGGACCCGTTGCCAGGGCAGCAGTCGCGAGTCCTGGAAGACGACGGCCACCTGGTCCGGCACGTCGATCTCGCCCGTTCCCGCCACGCCGCGGTCGAGCCCGGCGAGGGCGCGCAGCAGGGTGCTCTTGCCGGAGCCGCTGCGCCCGAGCAGCGCCACGAACTGGCCGGGCGCGATGTCGAGGTCGAGTCCGCGCAGGACGGCGGTGCTCCCGAAGCCGCGCACCAGGTCCCGCACCCGCACCGCGGGGGTGGTTACCCGCTGAGTGTCGAGCGCCATGCCAGCACCTTCCTTTCCACGAGGCGCAGCAGCCCGTCGGAGACGAACCCGAAGAGGCCGTAGACGACGATCACCTCGGTCTGCGCGTAGTTCTGGGCCTGGAACATGAGATAGCCGATCCCGCTGGTGGCGTTGATCTGTTCGAGCACGACCAGGGAGAGCCACGAACCGGTGACGGCGAGCCGCAGCCCGACGAAGAGCCCGGGCAGTGCGCCCGGCAGGACGACGAGCCGGATGAAGCGCGCCCGGCTCAGGTCCACGGTCTCGGCCAGTTCGACGTAGCGGCTGTCGATGCCGGTAAGGCCGGCGTAGGTCTGGATGTAGATGATGATGGCCACCACGATGGCGATGATCACCACCTTGAACGTCTCCCCGATGCCGAGCCACAGGATCATCAGCGGGATGAGCCCGAGCGTCGGCACCGAGCGCTGCACCTGCATCCACCCGTCGACGACGGCTTCACCGGAGCGGCTGAGCCCGGCGAGGAGGGCCAGCACGATGCCGACCGTGGCGCCGATGGAGAAGCCGATGCCGGCCCGTTGCAGGGACACGAGCAGGCTGTCCTGCAGCGTGCCGCGTTCGATCAGATCGAGGGCGGCGGCGAGAACGGTGTCCGGGGCCGGCAGCAGGCGGGGGTCGAAGAGGCCGCCGGCGGAGGCGCCCCACCAGGCGGCGAGCACCACGACGGGCCCGAGGACCCGGCCGTAGGGGATGGCCCGCCCGGGCCCGAGCCGCGGCCGCGTCGGCCGAACGTCCACAGTGGACTTCTTCGCGGAATCCAGCAGAAGGGTCATGGCTACTCCCGGTAGCTCGCCGGCGCGGCGTCGGAGGCGAACTTCTCGAACCGCCGGTCGAAGAGGTCGGCCGCGCGGACGCGAGGCACGAAGCCGCCGTCGGCCAGCAGGTCGGCGGTCTCCTGCTCCCAGGCGACGGCCTTGTCCCAGGAGGTGGGGAAGACGGGCTTCGGCGCCACCTGCAGGATGCGCTCCCCGTCGGCCTTGGTGACCTGCTGGTCCTTCACGTAGTAGGCGTCGATGTAGGAGGCCTGGTTCTCCCAGCCCCACACGGCACCGCGCACCCAGAACGGGATGAACGAGCGCACCGCCGCCGCCTTGGCCGGGTCGCTGAGCACGGCGACCGGCGACCACAGCACCGACAGGTAGTCGACGGCCTTCATGGCGACGCCCTTGGCCCCGTCGCGCTCGAACTGGGTCAGGTACTTGGTGAGGTTCGGCTCGCCGAGCGGTGCCGCGTCGACCTGTTTGCTCTGCAGCGCGGTGAAGAACTGGTTGCTGGTCAACGGGACCAGCGTCACGTCGCTGTTCTTGAGGCCGAGTTCCTTGAGGGTGCGCAGCACCACCACGCCCTGCGCCTGCCCCTGGGAGAAGGCGATCTTCTTGCCCTTGAGGTCGGCGAGGGAGTTGATGCCGGAGCCCGGCGCCGTGGCGAACGTGTAGATCGGGATCGGCACCGTCTGCACGGCCACGATCTTCGCCTCGAAGTTGATGGCGCGGGCCTGGATGGGTGGGATCCCCGCGTTGTTGGCGATGTCGATCGAACGGGCGCGGAAGCCCTGGATGATGTCCGGCCCGGCGCCGAGGTTGACCCACTCCTTGACCTGGAACGGCAGCTGGGAGATGAGTCCGGAGGCCTCCAGTTGCTTCTGGGTCGGCCGGATCGCGATGGACAGCGCGGTCTTCGGGTCGACGGCCTCGGGCAGCGCGGCGGTCCCGCTCAGCCCGCCGGAGGACTCCTCGCCGGCGCAGGCGGTCAACAAGGAGGCCCCGGCGGCGCCCAGCAGCGCACGCCGGGAAAGCGTGTATCTCAAGACGGAACTCCCTCGGAAGGCGTGCATACGTCCACAGTGGACAGAGCTTTGGGGGCCACCCGAGGGAGAATCTATCTCCCCTTATTCCTACGGGTCAAGTAGGGATTAGCGCGAGAGTTCCTCGCGTACCACCGCCGCGAACGCGTCCACGTCGGCCTCGGTCGTGTCCCACGCCGTCATCCAGCGGACCAACCCGGCGTCGCGATCCCAGTCGTAGAACCGCACCCGCTTGCGAATCCGCTCCGCCACGGCGGCGTCCACCAGGGCGAAGACGCCGTTGGCCTCGGTGGGGTGGCCGAATTTCACCCCGTCGCGTTCCAGAACGGTGCGCAGCCGGGTCGCCATGGCGTTCGCGTGGGCCGCCGTGCGCAGTCCGAGCCCGCCGTCGAAGAGGGCCAGCAGCTGCGCGCTCAGGAACCGCATCTTCGACGCGAGCTGCATGTTCATCTTGCGCAGGTACTCCAGGCCGGGTGCGCGGGACGGGTCGACGACCACGATCGCCTCCGCGCCGAGCAGGCCGTTCTTGGTGCCGCCGAGGCTGATCACGTCCACGCCCACGTCCGAGGTGAACGCCCGCAGCGGCAGGTCCAGCGCGGCCGCCGCGTTCCAGATCCGGGCGCCGTCCAGGTGCACCGCCATGCCGTGCCCGTGCGCGAACTCCGCCACCGCGCGCACCTCCTCCGGCGTGTAGAGCGTGCCGACCTCCGTCGCCTGGGTGATGCTCACGGCGAGCGGCTGCGGCCGGTGCGGGTCGCCCCAGCCCCACGCCTCGCGGCTCGCCAGTTCCGGGGTCAGCTTGCCGTCGGGCGTGGGCACGGTCAGCAGCTTGAGGCCGCTGACCCGTTCCGGGGCGCCGGCCTCGTCGGTGTGCAGGTGCGCGCCGGAGGTGGTGATCACCGAACCCCAGCGGGGCATCACCGCGGTTAGCCCGATGACGTTCGCGCCGGTGCCGTTGAACACCGGGAACACCTGGGCCGCCGCACCGAACTCCGCCCGCACCACCTCCGCCAGCCGCGCGGTGTAGGCGTCACCGCCGTAGGCGACCTGGTGGCCGCCGTTGGCGGCGGCGATGGCGGCCATCGCCTCGGGGTGCACCCCGGCCGTGTTGTCGCTGGCGAAGGTGCGGATGTCGGGGTCGTGCAGGCGTTCGATCGTCACGCAGCGAGTGTGCCATTCCCGCCGGTCGGAAGGTCCGCTCTCACGGCGAAGCCGCCGTCCTCCCGCGGGCCGGCCGTGAGCGTGCCGCCGAGGGCCGCCGCCCGTTCGCGCATGCCGCGCACCCCGTGCCCGGAGCCCTTGCCCGCCTCGGGTACCCGCCCGGGCGGGTCGTTCTCCACCCGGATCCCCAGCGTGCGCGGGCCGTACTCCAGGGCCACCCGCACCGGTGCGCCGGGCGCGTGGCGCCGCGCGTTGCTCAGCGACTCCTGCACGATCCGGTACGCGGCGGCCCCCACCTCGGGAGGCAGGTCCCGGCGCTCGCCGTGGGTCGCCGTGGTCACCTCCGTTCCGGCCGCGCGCACCGCGTCGATCATCCGGTCGAACTGGTCCAGTGTCGGCACCGCCGCCCCGTCGGCCGCGCCGTCGCCGCGCAGGACACCGAGCAGGCGCCGCAGGTCGGTCAGCGCCTCGACGGCCCCCTTGCGGATGGTGACCAGGGTGTCGGCCGCCTCCGGCGACAGGTCGGGGATGCGGTACGGCGCCGTCTCGGCGTGGATCGCGATGAGCGACATGTGGTGCGCCACGATGTCGTGCAGCTCCCGGGCGATGCGGGTGCGCTCCTCCAGGATCGAACGGCGCACCCGCTCCTCCTCGTTGGCCCGTTCGAGGGCGGCGATGCGGGCCGTCGTGCGCCCACGCCCCCGCACGGCCGCCGCGGCGACCAGCACGACCGCCGAGAAGACCGTCATGATCGGCAGCTCCTCCGAGGCGTTCACCCCGGGCATCCGCTGGACCAGCACCGCGCCCGCGAGCAGGGTGACCAGCCACAGCACCACCGAGGTGAGCGGCCGTACCCGCAGGCCCACGACGGCCAGCACCACCAGGTGCACCAGCACGCTCGCCTCGGCCCACACCGGGGTGGCGGCGCCCTGACGGAGAAGTTCGCTGACGAAGGGACCGGCGACCACCGACAACCAGAAGCCGCCGACCGGGCGCACCAGCGCGACCATCAGGGGGACGGCCTGGGCCAGCCCGACCGCGGCCGCGGCCCCCGAACCCTCCGGCAACGACCCGGCGGTCACGCCCCACACCAGCACGGCGAACGCCAGCACGGCGACGTGCGGCAGGCGGCGCACCCGGCCCTCGAACCGGCCCCACGGCGGCACCGGTTCACCGGCGGTCGGGTTCAACTCCCGCAGCAGTTCCTTCACGCTGCGCATGGTAGGGAAAGGCCCGGACATCCGCGTCACACCGGGGGACCAGGCCACCTGTCAAACCCTGGTAGCAGGGAAAACGACGTACCGGCCCGCGTCGGCCTGATTAGATGAATGAGTGCCCGGCATCGTTAGTGAATCCGTTGGCGCCCACTAGAATTTGCGGACAGACCCGCGTCAGCGAGAACGAGGTCGATGTCATGAAGAAGTTCGCCAAGCCAGTCGCGATCCTACTTCTCGTGTTCATGATCGCATTCCGCCCGGGGGAGAGCGCAGACGCCGTGAAGAACATCGTCGGGGTCTTCGGCGACATGGCCGACGGCGCCGGGACGTTCCTCACGAGCCTGCTGCAGTAGGGCGCCTAGCCCCACACCTCCTGCGCGGTACGTGCGTCACCGGGCGCGCTGCCGCCGGTGCACGGATTGAGCTCGCGTTGATCAACCGGGTAATGTCGGTCCGATGAACGTGCTGGCAGCGCTGGTCGCGTTCGTTTTCGCTGCCCTTGGTGTCAGTCTCAGCACCGAGGGCATCTTCCGGCCGTCGGAGCTCCTTCCCGGTGCGGTGCTGAGCCTGGTGGCGAGTCTCGCCCTGCTGGCGGCCGTTCGCTATCCACGCGCCGCGACCGTCGTCGCGATCTGCTGCGAGACCGCCGCCTGCGCGGCCGGTTACCTGCCGACGCCCTTGCTGCTGGCCCCCCTGATCGGATGCCTGTACCGGCTGACGGTTCTCGGCGGCCCCGGGGCGGCCGGCTGGTGGACCGGCGTCGCGGTGATCGCGGTGATCGTGGGCGGGATGACGAGCGACCCGAAACCGACGGGCGGGTCGCTGCTCCTGCGCACCGTCGGTGTCGCCTTCTGGCTGTTGCCGGCGGTGTTCGCCGGGAGAATGACCCACGCCCAACGGGCGTACCTCCAGATGGTCCAGGCCCGTGCCGAGGATGCCGAACGCAGCCGGGACGGCGACATGCGCCGCCGGTTGAGCGAGGAACGGCTGCGCATCGCCCGCGACCTGCACGATGTGGTCGCGCATCACATCGCCGTCGCGAACGCCCAGGCCGGGACCGCCGCTCATCTGCTGGCGAAGCGTCCCGAGCAGGCACACGAGTTGCTTGCCGGGCTGGGCGGCTCGACCGCGGCCGCGTTGCGGGAACTCAAGGCGACCGTAGGACTGCTCCGCAATCCCGGCGACGACTCCCCGACGGGCACCGCGCCGGCGCCCGGACTCGACCGGCTCCCGGGGGTGATCGAGGCGTGCCGGGCGGCCGGGCTTGACGTCTCCGTGGTCAGCAACGGAACGGCGCGGCGCCTGCCGCCGCTGGTCGAGCTCACCGCGTTCAGGATCATCCAGGAAGCGTTGACCAACGTCACCAAGCACGCGGTGCGCCCGGTCGTCACGATCTCCCTGGAGTATGGGGAGGACACCTTCTCCGCCGAGGTGCGCAACACCTCTGCCCTCCCCGCCCCGGCGGGAGCGGGAGGTTATGGACTCATCGGCATGCGCGAACGGGTTCACGCGGTCGGCGGGTCCGTCCGGGCGGGGCCGGCCGGCCCGGATCAGTACGCGGTCTCCTTCACCATCCCTCTGGCCCCGTGGCAGGAAGATCAGGAAGCCCGATGATTCAGATCCTTCTCGCCGACGACCAGGCGCTGCTGCGCTCGACGTTCCGCATGCTGATCGACTCCTGCGACGACATGACGGTCGTCGCCGAGGCCGCGAACGGCGAGGAGGCGGTCGACCTCGCCCGGCGGCACCGGCCGGAGCTGGTCCTGATGGACATCCGGATGCCCGTCTCCGACGGACTGATCGCGACGCAGCGCATTTGTTCCACGCCCGACCTGGCACACACGCGCGTACTGATCCTCACCACGTTCGAGACCGACGAGTACGTGGCCCGCGCGCTCGAAGCCGGCGCCAGCGGCTTTCTCGGCAAGGACGTCACGCCCGAGGTCCTGCTCGCCGGGATCCGGACCGTGGTCGGCGGCGAGGCGCTGCTCTCGCCGTTGGCCACCCGCGCGTTGATCGACCGCTTCCTGTCCGCCCCCGGCAGCAGCCGCGAGCCGCTGCGGGGATCGCTGGCCACGCTGACCGAGAGGGAGCGTGAGATCACTGCACTTGCCGCTCATGGCCTGTCGAACCAGGAGATCGCCGAGCGGCTGGTCCTGAGCCCGCTGACGGTCCGGACGCACATCCACCGGGCGATGATGAAGGTGCAGGCCCGCGACCGCGCCCAGTTGGTCGTCGCTGCCTACCAGCAAGGGCTGGTGCAGGTGCGCTAGGGCCGTCGCGGCATGTTCGGCGGGTGCGCCTCAGGGCCGCGCCGGGGGCGCGGCCCTGAGGTAGGTCACCCGCGAGAGGTGCCGGATCGATCTAGTGACAACCGGCCGCCGGCCCGCAGCCCGGCTTGGTCGTGGTGGTGCGGGCGACCGGTGTGTGCGGGTCGCACGTGAGACAGATGTACGTCGTGCTCCGGATCAACTGAAGGGTGCAATTGAACCCGGTATAGATGTGGGCTACGAGCGTCGTCTGGCACGTGGCGCACCGGCGTGGCCCGCGCTCCTCCACGACGTCTCGGTGCACCGCGGTCGGCGCGGGCGAATCGCGCTCGGTCATCGGCCGATGCTCACTCGAGCCGGCCGCGGCCGCTGTTCGCTCAGCGACTCGCCCTCCACGTCGACGTGCGGCAGCGCCCGGTCGAGTCGTCGTGGCAGCCACCAGGCCCGTTCCCCGAGCAGCCGCAGGACGGCGGGCACCAGCGTCAGGCGGACCACGAACGCATCGAAGAAGACCGCGCACGCGAGCCCGAGGCCCACCATCTTGATCAGCGGCTCGTGAGCGGCAGCAAACCCACCGAACACCGCAATCATGATGACGGCGGCCGCGACGACGACCTTCGCGCTCTGCTCGAAACCGGTGACGATCGCTTCGTCAGCCGGCCTGCCGTGGGCGTGGGCCTCGCGCATCCGCGACACCAGGAAGACTTCGTAGTCCATCGCCAGGCCGAACACGATGCCCACCAGAAGAATCGGCATCAGGCTCATCACCGGCCCGGTCTGCTCGACGCCGAGCAGGTCCGCCGCCCAGCCCCACTGGAACACCGCGACGATCACTCCGAGCGCGGCGAAGAGCGACAGCAGGAAGCCGAGGGCCGCCTTGACCGGCACCCAGACGGAACGGAACACCACCAGCAGAAGCAGTACGGCCAGACCGATCACGATCGCCACGTACGGCACGAGCGCCGACCGTGTCTTGCGCGCCATGTCGATGTCCAGCGCGGTGCTGCCAGTGATTTCGTACCGAACGTGCTGGGCGGCCTCCACGTCCGGGCGTACGGTGCGCAGCCGCTCCACCAGATCTTCGGTGCGTTCGTCGGTCGGACCGGTCGAGGGCACGGCGGTGAGGATCGCCGTGTCGCCCTTCTGGTTGAAGGTCGCCTTCGACACCGACACCACGCCGTTGACCTTTCTGATGCTGTCCGCCACGGTCTCCACCGCGGCCTGCGGTTCCTCCGCGCCGCGCGCGTCGACCACCACCGTCAGCGGACCGTTGAACCCGGGCCCGAACGCCGCGGCCCGCAGGTCGAACGCGCGTCGCTGGGTTTGCGTCACCGGCAGCGACGCATCCCCCGGGGTGCCGAGTCGCAGCGACAGGGCCGGAACGGCGATCGTGGCCAGCACCGCGACACCTGCCAGCGTGATCGCAAGCGGACGGCGCAGCACCAGCCCCATCCAGCGGCGCGCCACCGGGTGGATGACAGAGCTGTGGACGCCGCCACGGCGTTGCGCTCGCGCCAGGACCATGTTCGGCGCGAAGCCCAACAACGCCGGAACCAGGGTCAGCGCTACCAGGACGGCCACCACCACCGCGCCGGCGGCGGCAAGACCCATCTTCGCCAGCGACGGGATCCCCACCACGCAGAGCCCGGCGAGCGCGATCACCACGGTCGTCCCGGCGAAGGCCACCGCCGAGCCGGCCGTTCCCGCCGCACGACGGGCCGCCTGCTCGGCGTCGTGTGTGCTGTGGCGCTCCTCCCGGTAACGCGAGACGACGAACATCGCGTAGTCGATGCCTACCGCCAGCCCCAGCATCAGTGCGAGCATGCCGCTGGTGATCGCCATGTTTAGCGGACCGGCCACCGCCCAGACGCCGAGGAACGATATGGCGACCCCGATGATCGCCGTGATCAGCGGCAGGCCCGCCGCCACCATCGAGCCGAAGGTCATCAGCAGCACGACCGCGGCGATCGCCACCCCGGCGAGTTCCATGGCACTCATCTTGGTGCCGGTCTTGAGCGCCGAGCCGGACATCTCGGCCGTCAATCCGGCGCTGCGTGCCTGCGACACCGCCTTCTCCAACGCGGCGCGTGACTCCGCCGTGACCTCGGACGACGGCACCCCGTACGACACCGACGCGAAGCCGGTCGAACCGTCGATACTGATGCTCCCGCCGGGTGAGGGCGCGACGACCCGCACCACCTGTGGACCGCCGGAGACCGCCGCGAGCGCCGCTTCGATGGCCTTCGCGTTCTCCGCGGACGTCACTACCTCACCCGGCGGCGCAACGAACACCATGGTCGCCGACGCACCGTCCGCGGCGGTACCGGGAAAGCGCTCCGCGATGAGGTCGGACGCCTCCTGCGACTCGATTCCCGGCATGGTCGCCCTGGTACTGACCGGGCCATCCGACTTGACGGCGACCGCCACCGCCGCGCCGAGCGCGATCAGCCACAGTGCAACGACCAACCACCGCCGGCGATAGGAAAAACCACCAAGACGACTGAGCATGCCTGCCATGGCACGACACTCCATTTCTTTCTCGAAGGTCGCCCACAGCCTCCTTTCCCGGCCCCACCCACGTCGTCGTGCAGGTGCAGGCTCCGAATACGAAGATCGCAGTACGAAGGTCGCCCGGCGACGGCAGTACCTTCGTGCATACTTCGGCCCGAGGGCTGTCTCAGCCCCACACCTCCTGCGCCGTCTCGACGATGAGCCGCAGCTTCGCGACCTGCTCGTCGTAGCTGAGGTTGTTGCCCTCCACCGTGGACGAGAAGCCGCACTGCGGCGACAGGCACAGCTGCTCCAGCGGCACGTAGCGGCTCGCCTCGTCGATGCGCCGCTTGAGCGTGTCCTTGTCCTCCAGCGCGCCGCTCTTCGTGGTCACCAGCCCCAGCACCACCTGCTTGCCCGGTGGCACGAAGCGCAGCGGGGCGAACCCGCCGGAGCGCTCGTCGTCGTACTCCAGGAAGAAGCCGTCGACGGCGAGCTCGCTGAAGAGCGCCTCGGCCACGAAGTCGTAGCCGCCGCTCGCGGCCCACGCCGAGCGGAAGTTGCCCCGGCACATGTGCGTGGTGACGGCCATGTCGGCGGGCCGGCCGGCGAGCGCGGCGTTGATCTGGCGGATGTAGCGCTCGTGCTGGTGCTCGGCGTCGTCGCCGCGCTTGTTGATCATGTCGCGCTGGGCGGGGTCGTTGAGGTACGCCAGGCTGGTGTCGTCGAACTGCAGGTACGTGCAGCCCAGCTCGCCCAGCCGCCGCACCTGCTCGGCGTACGCGGCCGACAGGTCGGCCCAGAACTGCTCCATGTCGGGGTAGATCGCCGGGTCGATCGCGGCGGGACCGCCCCGGTAGTGGACCATGCTCGGCGACGGGACGGTCAGTTTGGGCGTTCCCGAGGAGGCTGTTTCCCTGAGGAACGTGAACGCGTCACCGAAGATCGTCTCCTCGACCCGGATCGGGCCGTCGACCCGCAGTGCGGCGGAGGTGAAGCTGAGGTCGTCGTCCTTGGTGTGGAACTGGACCTCGATCTTCTCGTCGGTGGGGCGGATGCCACCGAGCTGGTAGATGAAGTCCATGTGCCACGAGGTGCGGCGGAACTCGCCGTCGGTCCTCGTCTGCAGGCCCACCTCCTCCTGCATCCGGACGACCTCGCGGATCGCGTCGTCCTCGACGGCGCGCAGCTCCTCGGCGGGCAGCCGGCCCTCGGCGTGCGCGGCGCGCGCCTCCAGCAGGCGTGGCGGTCTGAGCAGGGATCCGACGTGGTCGGCGCGGAACGGCGGTCGGGTGCGTGCGGTCATCGACGACTCCTCACGACGGCGGTTGGCCCTTACCTTATGCCGGTTTCGGCCCCGTGCCGCGCAGTGACGCCAGTCGTTGCAACGCGTCGAACCAGAACGGCGCGCCGAAGCTCACGGCGAGCGCGGTGAGCAGCCAGCCGACCACCTTCACCAGCCAGCCCGTCCAGCCGTCGACGTCCACCTGCGACCAGCCCATCGGCAGCGAGGACGCCTTGAGGTCGGTGATCTCGCGCTGCACGCACGCGGCGCGCTGGGCCGGATCGGTCACCTCCTGGCAGAGCGTCCCCTCGCTCACCTGCGCCAGCACCGCCGTGCGGATCGGCTGGTCCGCGTAGAGGCTGTGCGCCACGTGCAGCGTGTCGATGTTGGCGGCGATCGCGATGGCCAGCCCGACGCAGGCGAGCACCGCCTTGCTCCAGCGCTTGTACCAGCCGGAGACCCGGGCCATGTGCTCGTCGTACCACTGCTCGACGAGGCGTTCGAACTCCTGCAGCTCGCCGTCGGCCCGCCGGACCAGCGCGAGGAGGCTCTTCTTCGCGGGGAGCCCCTCGGGCAGCTGGGTGACGGTGCGTTCGATGCGGCTGAGGTTGGTGCTGCCGGCGCTGTCCGGCACGAGCGTGTCGATGAGCACCCGCGCGAACATCTTCGCCGACAGGTACGGTGGATTGCGCTTGCTGAACCGGCCGATCGAGATGCGCTTGGTCTGCATGGACTGGATCAGCGGATGGCCGAACAGGGCGATCGTCAACCCGCCCGGCGTGGTCCACAGCGCCTCCTGCGCCGCGTCGACCTTTCCCTGGGTGTCGACCGCGGCGGTGCTCGGCCCGGCCGGCGGGTTCGCCGCGACGGCCAGGTCGTTGACCACCTTGGCCGCGTGCGCGGCGGTGTCCGGGTCGAGCGCGGCGGTGTGCAGGCCGCGCAGGTCCTTCTCCTGGGCGACCGCCGGGTTGGGCAGCCCGTGCCCGTCCCCGGGAACGTCCCCGTAGACCGGCGTGCTCTTGCCGGTGACGGTGCTGTCGAGCATCGTGCGCAGGCCGCGCAGCAGGTAGCGGGCGCGCATCTGGAGCAGGTTGGAGACCACCTCGACGACGGCGGAGCACAGCAGCGACACCAGCCCGAACATCAGCAACAGACCGGCGGCCGCCCCGAGGATCACCGACGCCATCGACACTCCCTTGTGGACCGTTGACGTTGCCCCCGACACCGTAGCGGCACGGCCGGAAGCGGCCAACCCGCAAATCGACACGGGCGACTCCTTCAATGGATCTCGCGGAGCGTGCACGCTGGGCCACGGGACGTTCCACACGGGGGAGAACACATGAGAACTCAACGTGCCGTGGTCGGTGCCGCCGTCGTCGCCGGGATGGCCGCCACGCTGCTCATCCAGGCCAACACCGCCAGCGCCGGCGACGACGTGGCCGTCTGTTTCGTGCCGCGCGGCGCCACCGTCGAACAGGACCGGCAGGTGCCGGCGGGCAAGGTCGACCGGCTGCTGCGCGAGACGCGTTCGTACCTCGGGCCGTGTGCGCTCTACGGCGACACCGTCACGATCGGCGGCGGCCGGATCACCGCCTACACGCAGGCGACGAAGCGCGACGTGCCGGTGTCGATCGGCATGGTGATACCGCTGGCGACGCTCGGCACGCTGCCGCCGGAGCCGCCCAACGACGGTTCCACCTGCTTCGACAAGAACGCCGACGGCACCGTGGACCCGCACACCGAGTGCGCCGGTGGGCACAGCGCGCCGCTGCGCCCGCACCCGCGCTTCCTGTCCACAGTGGACACCCGGTTCACGTTCCTGACCATCAACTGGAACCCGTCCGGGCACATCCCGATCGGTGTCTACAACGTGCCGCACTTCGACGCCCACTTCTACCTGGTGCCCGACGCCGAACGCCTGGCGATCGACCCCGGGCCGTGCCCGCAGTTGGTCGCCTGCGACGACTACGAGGTCGCCAAGCGGCCGGCCGCCGAGCGGTACGTCGCCCCGGGGCACGTCGACGTCGACGCCGTCGAGCCGCGCATGGGCAACCACCTCATCAACACCTCCGGGCCGGAGTTCACCGGGCAGCCGTTCACGCACACGTTCATCTACGGGCTCAACGACGCGCGGATCATGTTCTACGAGCCGATGATCACGCTGGCCTGGCTCCAGGGGCTGGTGTCGGGGACGACCGCCGACGGGTGTGTGCGGCCGGCGCAGCCGGCGGCGTGGCAGCGTTCCGGGTGGTACCCGCTGACGTACTGCATGCGCTACCGGGAGAACCGCAACGAGATCACCGTCTCGCTGGAGAACTTCGTCTACCGCCGGGCCGGTTGACGTTCCCGGCCGTAGTGTCTGAACGTATGGGCGACGACTCCGGTGAGTACAGGCGCGACCAGCACTACATCACCACCCGCATCACCGCCGACGGCCGCGACGGCTATCCCGTCGCGGCCGGCCGGTACCGGCTGGTGGCCGCCCGGGCCTGCCCCTGGGCCAACCGCGCGGTGATCGTGCGGCGGCTGCTCGGCCTCGAGGACGCCCTCTCGCTCGGGCTGTGCGGTCCCACGCACGACGAGCGGAGCTGGACGTTCGACCTCGATCCGGGTGGGCGCGACCCGGTGCTCGGCATCGAACGCCTCAAGGACGCCTACGAGGCACGCTTCCCCGGCTACCCGCGGGGCATCACCGTGCCGGCGATCGTCGACGTGCCGAGCGGTCACGTCGTCACGAACGACTTCGCGCAGATCACGCTCGACCTGTCGACCGAGTGGACGGCGTTCCACCGGGACGGCGCACCCGACCTCTACCCGGAACGTCTGCGCGACGAGATCGACGCGATCAACGAGAAGGTCTTCAAGGACGTCAACAACGGCGTGTACCGCGCCGGCTTCGCGTCGTCCCAGGAGGCCTACGAGGCGGCGTACCGGCGGCTGTTCGCGCGGCTCGACGAGCTGTCGCACCACCTCGCCGGGCAGCGCTACCTGGTCGGCGACACGATCACCGAGGCCGACGTGCGGCTGTTCACCACGCTGGTGCGCTTCGACGCGGTCTACCACGGCCACTTCAAGTGCAACCGCCACAAGCTCAGCGAGCTGCCGGTGCTGTGGGCGTACGCGCGGGACCTGTTCCAGACGCCGGGGTTCGGCGACACGGTCGACTTCGCGCAGATCAAGGAGCACTACTACATGGTGCACACGACGATCAATCCGACCCGGATCGTGCCGGTCGGGCCCGACCTCTACGGCTGGACGAGCCCGCACGGGCGGGAGGCGCTGGGCGGGCGGCCGTTCGGCGACGGGACCCCGCCCGGGCCGGTGCGCCCGGGCGAGGAGGTGCCGGTGGAGCACACGCCGCTACCGGGCTAGGAACGCCCGCAGTCCGGCCAGGTCATCGGTGTTGATGTGGTCGACGCCGGCGGCGCGCAGTTCGGACCAGACGGCCGTGCGCTGTGGGCCGGGCGTGTCGGGCGTGGCCCAGAAGCGCACCCGCTGACGGTCCCGGTGCGCGGTCGACACGATGGTGCGCAGGCGCTCCCGTTCGGCGGCCGGCATCTCGCCGTCGCCCCGCCAGGTGAAGACGTTCGTCCAGTTGTCGCTGATCAGCGGCAGGAACGACGCCGGAACCCCGGTGCCGAGGTCACCCAGCCGCCCGTCGTAGAACGCGTACCGGACCGGCTGCGCCAGCATCAGGTCGCGCGGCCGGTCGCCGCTGATCACGACCGTGACCGCGCGTTCGTGGACGCGGCCGCCGGCGTAGCCGGTCAGCATCGAACGGTAGCGGGCGAGCACCTCGTGCAGGCGGGTGTACGTGGCGGCGCCGGTGTTCTTGATGTCGACGAGCAGTTGCAGCGGCTGGCGATGGCCGCGGTACACCGAGCCGTGGTGGGCGCGCACCCGGGTGGCGAGCGGTTCCAGGTACAGCTTCTCCAGCGTGCGGCCGGGCACCAGGTCCTCGGGGTCGTGCGCCACCAGCAGTTCGCCGTCGACCAGGTAGATGTCGGCCTCGACGCTGGTGAACCCGTGCGCGAGGGCGTCGTGCAGCGGGCGTTCGTGCTCGTAGTCGTTGTGCGCATGGGCCTGGGCGAGCGGGCGGACCCGGCTGCCGTGCGCGGACGCGGGTGCGGCCACCGAGAGCAGGGCGGCCACCGCGACGCCCAGGGCGAGAATTCGACGCGTGTGCATGCCGGGCAGCCTCTCAGGGCCGGGTGACATCGACGCGAATCACAGATGATCGATGGCGATCACCAGCAGCCCGCCGGCCGCGGCGGCGCGGACGGCCGACTCCAGCGCGGCGAGCGCCGGCACCAGATCCGGCTCCATCGGATGAACGGCCGACGCCGCCACCACCGCCGCCGTGCGCGCCTCGGTCGGGTCGAGGCGGGTGACCCGCCACGGCGCGCCGAACGTCAGCCCGGCCAGCGTCATCCGCTCGGGCGTGTGGGTGACGAGCAGGTCCACGATCGGCCCGTAGCGGGCGAGGACCCGCGCCGACAGCTTGCCGCGCGCGGCCGGGAAGACGTCCGGATCGACCTCGCCGTGGTATGTGCCGAGCGCCTCCACGACACGCACCGCCCGGGTCGCCCGCGCCCCGTCGACCGGCCCGCCGCCGGTGGCCGGGATGCCGGCGAGGTCCTCGGACGGGGACCGGGCGCGCAGTGCCGCCGTCAGGTGGGCGTTGTCGACGGTGTAGAGCCGCGGCATCGCCCCATCATCGGCCACCCCCACCGTTCAGTGCGGGTACGACATTCTCGGCCGGGTCGCGATCCCGTCCCGGAACCGGTCGATCAGCTGCGCCGTCTCCAGGAACTCCTCCGTGGCGCGGATCCGCGGAAGATACAGCGACGCGGCGGCCAGCCCCGGCAGGTCCACGGTGAAGTACATGGCCATCAGCGGATTGACGAACAGCGGCGCCGGGAACGTCCGGCCGGCGATCGGCACGTCGCCCACGGCGCCGGTGAGCGCGGCGGCGATCTGCCCGTTGACGATGCTCGCACGGCCGGGCGTCTCGGCCTCGGCGTGCGCCACGGCGTCCCGGTACAGCGCCGCCGCGCGCCCCCGCGACGGCACGCTGAACGCCCCCAGGTACGCACCCGCCCGGTCCAACGCGGCGAGGTTCTCCAGCACCTGTACGTGGTTGACGCCGTGGTACGCGTCGACGCCGAAGCCGATGGCGGCCACGAGGCGGGTCGGAACGGGCGTGCCGGCGACGGCCGCGAGGCTGGTGGCGTCCTCGACGGGTGTGCCGAGGGCCGCCTCGTCGCCGCGCAGGAGGATGTCGGTGCCGCCGTCGACGAGCACGATCGCGTCGAGCTCCAGCCGCTTCGCCAGTTTGCGGTACGCCGCGCGCAACGGCCGCACCCCGGTGCGCGGGAACGCGAACACGGTCGAGGGCAGGCGGTGGCGCTCGAGCCAGCGGGCGAGTGTGCGTTCCGGAAAATAATCGCCGATCGGGGGAGTCTCCGGGGTGACGGCCGCGACCCCGTCGACCAGCGCGAGGCTGTAGAGATTGACCAGGGAGAGGCTGCCGAGGTGCACGGTGCGCCCGGCCTCGCGCAGGGCCAGCGCGAGCGGCAGACCGGCGTACACGTCGAACCCGCCGCCGGCACCGGCGATCAGGATCCGCTCGGCCCGGTCGAGCGCGTCGAAGAAGGGCATCCGCCACATCCGGGCGATCCTCGCGCGACGGGTCGGGCCGGCGCACCCGGTTTACGGCGCGGCGCCGTTGCGGGTGCGCCGGCGTTCGGTACAGGATGATGACCATGGCCGACGCGGGACCGCTGGGTGCCGACGAGGCCGCGTTCATCGCGGCGGCCCGCTCGGACGACACGGCGCCGTTCGCGCTCGTCGCGGAGCGCCACCGGCGTGAGCTTCAGGTGCACTGCTACCGGATGCTCGCCAACTACGAGGACGCCCGGGACCTGACGCAGGAGACGTTCCTGCGGGCGTGGCACAAGCGGGCGTCGTTCAAGGGCAACGCCGCTCTGCGCACCTGGCTGTACCGGATCGCGACGAACGCCTGCCTCGACTTCCTGGACAAGCGCAACGACCGCACACCCGTGCCGTCCGAACCGGCGGACCTCGACTCCGAGCTGCTGTACCTGCAGCCGTACCCCGACCGGATGCTCCCCGAGGACCCGCAGGAGTCCGCGGTGGCGCGGGAAACGATCGAGCTGGCGTTCATCGTCGCCGTCCAGCACCTGCCGCCGCGGCAGCGGGCCGTGTTCATCCTGCGCGACGTCCTCGGCTGGCCGGCGGCCACCGCCGCGGACGCCCTCGAGCTGACCGTCGCGTCGGTGACCAGCGCGCTGCAGCGGGCCCGGGTGACGATGCGCGAGCGGCTGCCCGACCGCCGCCTGGACTGGCGCAGGCCCGCCACCCACGAACTGTCGAACGACGAGCGCACCGTCGTGGCGTCGTACATCGGCGCCCACGAGCGCAACGACCTCGACGGGCTGGTCTCCCTCCTGCGCGACGACCTGCGTTTCGTGATGCTGCCCGAGGCGGGCACCTCGGTCGCCACGGCCAAGGAGGCGGTGGAGGGCTGGCTCACCGGCGGGCTCTTCGGGCCCGGTTACGACGACTGGCGCTGCATCACCACGACGGTCAACCGCATGCCCGCCGCCGCGCTGTACCTGCGCGCCGCCGACGGCCCGGAGTACCGGTTGTTCACCCTCGCGGTGCTGCGCATCGTCGACGGGAAGATCGCCGAGCTCACCGGCTTCGACGCCAGAGACAAACCGTGGTTGGACCTGCCGCCGACGCTGTGATCACACCCGGTGCGTGCTCATCGCCTCGTCTCGTACCGGGTCAGCAGCACGCCGCCGGGGAACGTCCGCGTCTCCACCAGGGTCAGGTACACCCAGCTGTCCAGGGCGGTGAAGAACGGCGTTCCGCCGCCCACCAGAACGGGCACGGTGACCAGGACGTACTCGTCGATCAACCCGGCCCGCATGGCCGCCGCGGCGAGCGTCGCGCCGCAGATGTCCATCGGGCCGCCGTCCCCGGCCCTGAGCCGGGCGATCTCGGCGACCGCGTCGCCGCTGACCGAGCGGGCGTTCCAGTCGACCCGGTCGATCGTCGAGGAGAACACCACCTTCGGCATGTCCCGCCAGCGGCGGGCGTACTCGATCTCGGCCGGTGTGGCACCGGGCCGCTGGTCGGCGGTCGGCCAGTGGGAGCTCATCACCTCCCACAGCTTGCGCCCGTAGAGCGCCAGGCCCGTCGCCGCCACCCGGTCGGACCACCACCCGAACAGCTCGCCGCTCGGTCCCGAGTCCGGGCCTTCACCCCCGCTCCAGCCGAGGTCGTCGCCGGGCGCGGCGATGTAGCCGTCCAGGGTCACGTTCATGGCAAAGCTCAGTTTCCGCATGGCGTAGGCCTCCTGTGAGTCGATCTGACAGGTACAGACGGGTGCGGCGGGAGAATCTCATCGGTGCCTCATCCGCGTCCGCCGAACGGGCCTTTCGGCACTAAGTGACAAGCATCAGTCGGGTGCCGGATGGCGAGACCGGTGAGCGCGATCGGTGGATCGTGCACATCGTCGAGGGGCTACGCGCCCATCCGGATCTCGACCTCAGCCGGGAGGGCCGGTGGACCGACTACGCCGACCTCGTGCGGCTGCGGGTGCGGCGTGGGCACGCGTTGAGCGGCGACACGATCGACCTCGGCCACGCGGCCGCGTTCCGGGAGAGCTATCCGACCTACCGGCGGCTGCGCGGCCAGGCCCAGACCGGGTTCCAGGTCGGCCTGCCGGGCGATTTCGACCTGGCGATGTTCGGCCGTTGCGGGCGCCGGTCGCGCGGCTGGCGGGCCGTGGCGTCGCGCGTCTCGCCGCGGCGGCCCGGACGGCAGCCGGTTCGGCCTGCATCTGTGTCGCGGCGACCTCAACCACCGTGCGCTCGGCAGTCCCGGGGACGCCGGCCCGATCGTGCGGCTGGTCAACGCGATCGTCGCGGCGTGGCCGGCCGGTCGGCCGCTGGAGTACGTGCACGCGCCCTTCGCCGCGGCCGAGCGGCCGCCGTCCACCGACCCGCGGTGGTACGCGCCGCTGCGGCGACTGCGCCTGCCGGACGGGACCCGGTTCGTCGCCGGCGTGGCACACGAGGACCAGCCCCTGGACGTTCAGCGGCGGCTGGTCCGGCGGATCGACGAACTGGTCGGTGCGCGCGTCGGCGTGTCGACCAGCTGCGGCCTCGGCCGGCGCACCCCGGAGGCCGCGGAACGGGCGCTGGCGCGCATCCGGGACCTGACGTGTGACGCGTAGGTACGCCCGCGCGAGGCGCCGGCGGCGGGTGTGAAACATATTCACGTTTATGTATGGTGTGACGCATGACATCGCGGCGCGACTTTCTCAGGACGGCCGGATTCGCGGCGGTGGGCGTGGCGGCCGGAGCGCCCCCGACCGTGCGGGCGACGGAGTCCCTCACGGACTACGCGAGCCATGTCGCCGACGGCCGAAGCGTGACCGTCACCAGCACGACCGGGCAGCGGATCCGGATCACCGCCTACGGCGGGCACATCGTGCGGGTGCGTTACGTCCGCGCCGGCGAGTCGTTCTTCGCCGACAACCGCTACGAGATGGTCGACCCGGTCAACCACGCCCGGATGGACGGTGCGCTGACCGCGCTCGACGGCGCGGACGCCCTGACCCTGACCACCGGGCCGGCCGACGGCATCAAGGTCGTGCTCACCAAGAACCCGCTGCGGATCGCGTTCCACCACAAGAGCGACGGCACCCTGATGGTCGGCGAGGACGCGACGCACAGCATGAGCTGGGGCGGCGACAACAACAGCGTCGTCCGGCAGAGCTTCGCCGCACCAGCGGCCGACGAGCGCTTCGTCAAGGCCGGGCACGGGTTCTTCGGGCGCGCACCCCGGGTCGAGCGCACCGGCGAGATCGTCGCGCACAACTACGGCACCCAGCTCGAGGAACAGGCACCGGCGATCGTGCAGCTGTACCTCTCGTCGCGTGGCTACGCCGTCTTCGTCAACACGACCTTCGACACCACGTTCAACTTCGGCAACGGCGGCGTGTACGAGTTCTGGTCGGACGAGCACAACACCCCGGGCGTGCGGCCGCAGATGGACTACTTCGTCATCGAGGGGCCGAAGTTCGCCGCACTGCTGGACCGCTACACCCAACTCACCGGGCGGCCCCGCTTCCCGCGCCTGGCCGTCTTCGGGCTGCAACTGTCGGACAAGAGCCATCCCGGGATCAGCGACCAGAGCTGGTGGGTCAACAAGATCACCGAACTGCGCGCGGCCGGCTATCCGCTCGACGTCCAGGTGAACGACAACCGGTGGCGCGAGGGCACCGGCGCCTGGAGCGGATCGTGGTTCGAGTTCAGCGATGAACGGTGGCCCGACCCGGCCGGCTTCAAGCGCTGGGCCGACGAGCGGGGCATCCTGACCGTCCTCGACTACAACCGCAACAACTCCAGCCTGATGGCCGGCTGGACCGGCGGCCCTCCGCCCGGCTTCAGCTTCGCGCCGGCCGACCTGAGCGCGGTGCCGCAGAACAACGCCGTTCCCGACTGGTCCAACCCGGCCACGCGCGCGTGGGTCTGGAGCGTGTTCTGGTCCAAGGCGCTCGACCCCGCACTCGGCTTCCCGTGCGACGCACTGTGGCTCGACGAGCCCGACGACCTGGGCCTCATCCCGTACTCGGCGGTCGCCGCAAACGGCCAACGCTGGTCCGAACTGCGCAACGCCTACTTCCTCTACCTGCTCAAGGCGGTCGGCCAGGAGGGGTGGGACCCGGGGACGGCGGGCCACATCGGCTCGGCGAAACGCCCGTGGATCTTCAGCCGTGGCGCGACGGCCGGACAGCAGCGCTACGGCCACCCCTGGACCGGCGACGTGCAGTCGACCTACGACGAGATGCGCGCCCAGGTGCGCGGGATGCTCAACGCCGGCTTCGGCGGGTTCCCGTACACGAACGTCGACGGCGGCGGCCACCGCGGCCCGGTGATCACCGGCGACATGTACCGCAATTGGGTGGCGGCCTGGGGCTGCCTCAGTCCGATCTGGCGGCCGCACTCCGACGAGGACACCGCGACGTCCGGGGCGCGGGCGTCCCGTTGGCCGACCGACCAGGCCGCCCCGGAGAGCACCGAGTTCCTCCGGTACAGCCGCCTGCGGTACACGCTGCTGCCGTACATCTACACCGTCGCGCACACCGCGCACGCCACCGGCGTGCCGATGGCCCGTGCGATGATCATCGACCATCAGGACCGGCCGTGGGCCTACACCCATGACCTGCAGTACATGTGGGGCCCGTCGATCCTGGTGATGCCGGTGACCACCGCCGTCGAGGGCGCGACGCAACAGGTCTGGCTGCCCGCGGGGGAGACCTGGTACAACTTCTGGAGCGACGCCCGCAGCGAGGGTTCGGACACGACCGAGAAGTCGTACGTGACCCGCACCGGCGAGATCATCATGTACGTCAAGGCGGGCGCGATCCTGCCCCGGTACCGGTACGCCCAGAGCACCGCCGCCCTCGACCGCACGCACCTGGAGGCGGAGGTCTACGTCGGCAAGGACGGGACGTTCGCCCTGTACGAGGACGACGGCGTCACCGAGGACTTCCGCACCGGTGCGGCGCACAGCGTCACCGAACTGCGGTTCACCCACGCGACGCGGACGGTCGTCGTCCACCACCCGGTCGGCACGTACCGCGGCGCCCCGACCGCGCGCCGCTACGTCGTGCGGCTGCACGGCCTCGGGGAGCCGGTCGACATGCAGGTCGACGGAGCGGCGGCGCTGCCCGCGTACACCAGCGAGACGGCGGCGGTCCTCGCCGGCAGCGGCCAGGCGTGGGATCCCGGCCGCAAGGTCCTGTCGGTGGTCACCCCGATGATCGCCGTTGGCACCAGCGGCATCGCCGCCACGGTCCGGCCCAGCGGCCGCGCGTTCCCGGCGGCGTCGGGTCCGACGGTCCACGCGGCCGAGGACGCCGCCCGCAACGGCGTCGCCATCGACACCCGGCACCCCGGCTACACCGGCAACGGCTACGCCGACTACACGAACGCCACCGGCGACCACGTCGAGTGGACGGTGAACGTCACGAGCGCCGGCAACCACACGCTGGCGTTCCGGTACGCCAACGGCGGGACGGCCGACCGCCCGCTGGCGATCGCGATCAACGGCACGACCGTCGCCGCCGCACTCTCGTTCCCCGGCACCGGCAGTTGGTCGACGTGGCGCGACGCGCAGCTGACGGCGAGCCTGCCGGCGGGTGCGGTCCGCATCCGGGCCACCGCCACCGGGGCGAGCGGCGCGAACATCGACTGCCTGTCCGTCCGGGGACCCGGCGCATAGGCCCGTCTGCCGCGCGCAGGCGGCCGTCATCGCGGGCCGAACGACGTGGCACGTACTGACTCCTGGTTGGAGGGCCCCCGGCCCGGTGGAACGGGACCGTCGGCCCTGCCGGTGCGGCGGCGCGCGGACGAGGCTGGCGGCATGGAGACCGCCACGTTCGAGACCCTCGTCGGTGAGGCGGTGCGGGCACCGTCGCTGAACAATAGCCAGCCGTGGCGGTTCCGCCGTCTCGGTGACACGGTCGAGGTGCTGCTCGACCTCGACCGGGTGCCGCCGGACGCCGATCCGGCCGGGCGGTTGTCCCGGGTGGCGTGCGGCGCGGCGGCGTTCAATCTGAGTCTGGGAATGGCCGTGCGCGGCCGCAGCGTCACGATCCGCCCGACCACCGAGGACCTGGTCGTGGCCCGGCTCGTCGCGGCGCCGCACCGGCCGGCGACCCCGGTGCAGCGACGCCTGTACCGGGTGCTGCCGGCGCGGCACAGCAACCGGTCGGAGTTCGACGACACGCCGGTGCCGGCCGCGATCCGCGACGAACTGGTGCGCGCCGCGCGGGACGAGGGGTGCCGGCTGGACCTGCTCGCCGATCCGTCCACTGTGGACACGGTGGCCGCGATCGCCCTCCTGCCGCGCGCCACCGACCCGGTGCTCGGGGTGTTGAGCGGGCCGGGGGACCGGCGGGACGACGCGGTGCGCGCGGGTGTCGCGCTGCAGCGGGTGCTGCTGACCGCGACGGCCGAACGCCTCGCCGTGTCGGTCTTCTCCGGCCCGGTCGTGGAGCCCGGGATCCGCGAACGGCTGCGCACGGCGGTCGGCCACGGGCATCCGCCGCAGCTGGTGCTGCGCTTCGGTTACGCGCCGGCCCTGGCGCCGACCGCGCGCCGGAATATATCGTCATTCGTCTATGAGTAGGCGTATCGCTCTCGCGCTCTTCGTGGTCGCCGCCGTGCTGGCACCGGCGGTCCCCGCGCACGCGGTCACGGTCGCCCCGGCCCTGGTCATCGGCGGCAACTTCCCGGATCCGGACCTGCTCACCGTCGACGGCCGCTGGTACGCCTACGCGACCAACACCGGCGGTGCCAACGTGCCCGTGGCGGTCGCGTCGAGCCTGCGCGGCGCGTGGACCCGTTCGGGGGACGCCCTGCCGCGCCTCGGCGCCTGGGCGCGCACCGGACTCACCTGGGCGCCCGACGTCTCGCGCCGCGCCGACGGCCGGTATCTCATGTACTACACGGCCCGCAGCACCGCGATCGAACGCCAGTGCATCGGCGCCGCGCTCGCCGACTCCCCGACGGGCCCGTTCACCCCGGTCGGCGGCGCTGCACTCGTCTGCAACGCCGCCGAGGCCGGCGACATCGACCCGGCGTCCTATGTGGACACCGACGGCCGGCGGTACCTGCTGTACAAGAGCGACGGCAACGCCATCGGCGTCCCCACCGTCCTGTACCTGCAGGAGGTGGCCGCCGACGGGGTGACGTTCGTGGGCGGGCGCACCGAACTCCTGCGCAGCGGCCGCGCCGACGAGGCGGGCGTGATCGAGGCGCCGGTGCTGCGTCGCGACGGCGGGCGGTACGTGCTCTTCTACTCCCAGGGCGGCTACGGCGGGGACGGCTACGCCGTCGGCTACGCCACGTCGGGCGCACTGCGTGGGCCGTACACCAAGGCCGCCCGGCCGCTGATCAGCACCGCGAGCGTCAACAACACCGTGCGCGGCCCCGGCGGGCAGGACGTCGTCGACGGCGCCGTCGTCTTCCACGGCTGGGTCAACAACAACACCGCCCGCAGCGTGTACGTGGCCGACCTCGGCTGGGACAACGGGCTGCCGGTCGTGCGCGGCAGCCGCGCGCGGTACGAGGCCGAGGCGGGAGTGCTCGTCAACTGCCGCGTGCGCAGCGGCGCGGCCGGCGCCAGCAACGGTCAGGTCGCCGCGTACATCGACACCGCCGCGAGCTACGTGGAGGTGTCCGTCCACGCGCCGCGCGCCGGCACCTACACGGCGTACGTCGGCTACGCGGCCGGTGCCGGCGCCGCCCAGCACACGCTCACCGTCAACGGCGGTGCCGCGCGGGTCGTCGACTACCCCGCCCGCGGGTGGGACGTCTGGAGCCAGGTCGCCGTCGACGTCACCCTCAACGCCGGGCGTAACACGCTGCGGCTGACGCATCGCACGGCGTTCGCCGAAATCGACTATGTGGAGATTGCCTGAGTGGCTAGCGTGGCCGGGTGACGGGCCCCGTACCACTGCGCCGCAACCGCGAGTTCCTCCTGCTCCAATCCGGCCAGCTGCTGTCGGAGCTGGGCCATCAGTCGACGGCGTTCGCCTATCCGCTGGTCGTGCTCGCGATGACCGGCTCGGCGACCAAGGCCGGCCTGGTGCTGTTCGTCCGGTTGGCGGCCGTCGCCGTCACGGCACTGCCGGCCGGGCTCGCCGCCGACCGGTGGGACCGCAAGCGGCTGATGATCTTCTCGGACGGGGTCCGGATCGCCGCCGTCGGCGCACTCGCCGGTGCCTTCCTGAGCGGGACGGCCGCCTTCTGGATGATCCCCCTCGTGGCGTTCGTCGAGGGCGCCGGCGCCGGCCTCTTCCGCGCCTCCAACGCCGGCGCCCTGCGCCAGGTCGTGCCGCCGGTCCAACTCCCCGCCGCGATCGCCGCCCAGACCGGCCGCACCGCCGCCGTCGCCCTCACCGGGCCGCCGCTCGGCGCACTGCTGCTGGGGATCGGGCGCGCCGCGCCGTTCCTCTTCGACGCCGTCTCCTACCTGGCGTCCATCGGATCGTTGCTGTTCATGCGGACGCCTTTTCAGGGGGAACGCCCACCCGACACCGAACCGCTGCGCCGCCGCCTGCTGTCCGGGTTCCGCTTCCTGTGGCAGCACCCGTTCCTGCGCGCCGGCACGGTGCTGCTGGGCGCGGCGAACTTCATCCTGCCGGCGTTCACGTTCGCCGTGGTCGCGATCGCCACCCGGCAGGGGCTGCCCACCGTCGTCGTCGGCGGCATGGTGGCGCTGTTCGGCGGGTGCCTCCTGCTCGGCGCCGCGCTGTCGCCACTGGTGCGGCGCTTCGTACCGGCACACGGCGTTCTGGTGCTGGAGCTGTGGACCTACCTCAGCGTGGGCGCCTTCCTCGTCTGGCCGAACGCCTACGTCCTCGCCGCCGGCATCATCCTGCCCGGGCTCGCCATCCCGTCGACCGACTCGGTCATCCACGGCTACCGCATAGCGATGACCCCGGACCGGCTCATCGGCCGGGTGGAGTCGGCGTACGGCAGCATCGCGCTGCTGGTCGCGCCGCTCGGGCCGCTGCTGGCCGGGTTCCTCATCGACCACGCCTCGCCACGGATCGCGATCGCGGTCTTCGTGGGGCTGTCCGTGGCGCTGGCCGTCGCGGCGACGGTCAACCGGGCGCTGCGCGCCGCCCCGCGCCTGGCGGACCTGAGACATGCCGAGGACGGGCCCGGTCAGGCTCCCGACACGGACCTGAGGGCCTCCACGGCGGGCGGGTAGCCGCCGGCCTTCGTCCACCACTCGACCGCCTCCGCGCGGTCGCCGCGCTGATGGGCGTTGTACCCGAGCGCGTAGCACGACGGCGCGTGGCCGAGCGCCGCCGCCTGACGCAGGTAGCGCACGGACCTGCCGTCGGTCGGATCCTCCAGCAGGGCCACCGCGTACATCGCCTCGACCAGTCCCAGGTCGGCGGCGTGCTGCCAGACCTCGTCGATCCGCCAGACACACAGTCCTTGATCGGAGTTCCGCCAGTCGGGCGGCAGCTTCGCCAGGTACACACGGCCGAGGGCGTACAAGGCCCACGGGTCATCGGACTCGGCGGCGAGGCGGTAGGCGGCGGCCGCCCCGTCCAGGTCGCCGTCGTGTTCGAGGATCGTGGCCAGCCGCATCGCGGCGCCGTCGACACCGGCGTCGAACGCCACCCGCGCCCCGGCCGCGTCCACGCCGTCCGGACGGGGAGCCGGCGGCTGCACCTCCAGCCGCGGCTGCGGCACGGCGACCGGCTCCGGCTCGTCGAAGGTCAGCGACCGGCGCCACGCGACGCCCGCGTCCCAGCCCCGGTCCTCGATCCACGGGAATCGCTCCGACGTGTCGTGGATCCAGGCGTCGACGGCCTCGTGCGAGGTCCGCAGCGCCGCGATGAGCGCCTCGACCGCCGCGAGCTTGTCCGGGCCCACGGTGGCGGCCAGCTCGGTCTCGTCGATCTGTGGCAGCTCGGTCGAGAGCTGCCACCAGAACCGCATCAGGCTGTGGCACTCCTCCTGGATCCGGTCGTCCGCCAGGTGGTCCTGGACGATCTCGGCCGCCCACTGGCGTTGGTCGTCGTCGCGGAACGCGCGCGTCAGGTCGGTCAACGGCACGCGGCCACCGTGCCACGAGCGCCGGTTCGGCGCGACGGATTTGTCGACCGGGCGATGGACGATGAGCCCTACAGGAAGCTGACGTTCTGGGCGAGGGTCAGCGTGCCGGAGTAGTTGACCGTGTTCGTCGCGCGGCGCATGTACGCGCGCCAGGCGTCCGAGCCGGACTCGCGCCCGCCGCCGGTCTCCTTCTCGCCGCCGAACGCCCCGCCGATCTCCGCGCCGGACGTGCCGATGTTGACGTTCGCGATCCCGCAGTCGGAGCCGTCGGACGCGAGAAATCGCTCGGCCTCACCCTGGTCGCGCGTGAAGATCGAGGACGACAATCCCTGTGGAACGTCGTTGTGCAGCGCGACCGCCTCCCCGAAGGCGTCGTACGTGAGCACGTACAGGATCGGCGCGAACGTCTCCTCCCGCACGATGCCGTTCTGGTGCGGCATGCGCACGATCGCGGGGCGCACGTAGGTGGGGGCGAGGCGCTCCCCGCCGCAGACGAGTTCGCCGCCCTCGGCGACGGCCTTGTCCAGGGCCTGCGCCATGGCGTCCGTGGCCGTCCCGGAGATCAGCGGGCCCACCAGTGTGCGGTCGTCGAACGGGTCGCCGATCGGCAGGCCGGCGTAGGCGTTCGCGAGGCGGGTGACGAACTCGTCGGCGACGTCGCGGTGGATGATCAGGCGGCGCAGCGTGGTGCAGCGCTGGCCGGCCGTCCCGACGGCACCGAACACGACCGCGCGCAATGCCAGGTCGAGGTCTGCCGAGGGGGCCACGACGGAGGCGTTGTTCCCACCCAGTTCCAACAGAGAACGCCCGAACCGCGCGGCCACCCGGGGACCGACGGCCCGGCCCATGCGCGTGGATCCGGTGGCGCTGACCAGGGCGACGCGCGGGTCGTCGACGAGCCGCTCGCCCACGTCGCGCCCGCCGAGCACGAGGCGGTGCACGTCGCGTGGGGCGTCGACCTCGGCGATCGCGCGGTCCAGCAGGTGCGACGCGCCGATCGCCACCAGCGGGGTCAGCTCGCTCGGCTTCCACACCACGGCGTCGCCGCAGACCAGCGCGACGGCCGTGTTCCAGGACCACACGGCGGCGGGGAAGTTGAACGCCGAGATCACCCCGACGACCCCGAGCGGGTGCCACGTCTCGGCGAGGCGGTGCCCCGGGCGTTCCGACGCGATGGTCCGGCCGTAGAGCTGCCGCGACAGCCCGACGGCGAACTCGCAGATGTCGATCATCTCCTGGACCTCGCCCAGGGCCTCCGAACGGATCTTGCCCGCCTCGACGGTGATCAGCTCGGCGAGGTCGTCCTGGTGCGCGCGCAGCAGCTCGCCGAGGACGCGCACGAGGTTGCCGCGAACCGGCGCCGGTGTCGTGCGCCACGCCGTGAACGCCTCGGCCGCGGCCCCGATCGCGGCGGCCGTCTCCGCCGGGCTCGACGGGCGCAGCCCGAACAGGTCCTCGCCGGTGATCGGGCTGCGGGCGGCCAGGCCGGTGCCCTCGGGGACGGCGGCGCCGATCCGGTCCAGTGCGGCGCGGGCCCGTGCGGCCAGGGCGTCGGTGGTGGGAAGCTTCACCGTCGCAAACTAGCCCACCGTGCCATCACACCGTGCGAATGGGTGAATCCGCATCGGACGACCTGACAGGTGGCCCGGCGACCTAGACTGCGGACTGTGACGTCCTCCGGTCAGGTGCCCGACGCGCGCGCGCCCGCGCGCCGGCATCACTGCTGGGGCTTCGACGACCCGGTCGCGCTGGAGTCCCGCGCCCGGCCGTTCCTCGGTGAGGGGCTGGCCGCCGGCGAACAGGTGTGGTTCGTGACGGCCGGCGCGGTGGAGCCGGTCATGCGGCGCTGGTCGGCGGTGACGCCGTTCGGGGCGGCGCTGCGGGACGGGACCGCGCGGGTGCTCTCCGTCGCGGCCGGATACGCCGACGGCGGGCCGGTGGAGCCCGCCGCGCAGGTCGACGTCTTCGCCGACGCGCTCTCCGGGGCGCTCGCCGCCGGGTACACCGGACTGCGGGTCGTCGCCGACGTGACCCCGCTGGTGCGCACCCCCGCGCAGCGCGCGGCGTTCGGGCGCTACGAGTACCTGGTCGACAGCTTCATGGCCGGGCGGCCGGTCACCGGGGTCTGCGCGTTCGACCGGATCGCGTTGGACACCGGCACGTTCCGTGACATGGCCTGCCTGCACCCGCGCGGCGACAGCGCCGGTGTGCCGTTCCGGCTGTACGGGTGTCCGCCCGCCGACGGGGCGATGGTGCTGGCGGGTGAACTGGATCTCGCCGGGCGCACGCAGTTCGAGGTGGCGCTCGCGCGGGCCGCGCCGCGGCCGGTCGGCGGGGAGATCGTCATCGACGCGAGCGGGCTGCGCTTCGTGGACCATCGGGCGCTGCGGGTGCTGGAGGAGTACGCGAAGCGGCTGCGCTCCACGGTGGTGCTGCGCGGGCCGGTGTGCGTCGCCGCCGAGCTGGTCGAACTGCTCGACCTCAGCCACCTGCGCGTGGAAGCGAACGCATGATCGGACATCGGCACGAGGCGGTGCTGTTCGACTCGGACGAACATCTGCTGTCGGTGGTGGCGCCGTTCGTGCGCGCCGGGACGGCAGCCGGCGAGCCGGTGATCGTGGCGTACCGGGCGCGCAACGCCGCGCTGCTGCGTGCTGCCCTGCCGGCGGGCTCGCCGGCGGCGTTCCTGGACGGCGGGGAACTGTATGCCCGGCCGGCCGGCGCGATCCGGGCCTACCGTCAGCTGCTGGCCGATCACGTCGCGGCCGGAGCGCCGCGGATCCGGCTCGTGGGTGAGCTGGATCCGTCGGTCTTCGGCGCGATGTGGCACTGGTGGGCGCGGTACGAGTCGGCGGTCAACTACGCGTTCGACGAGTTCCCGGTCTCGACGCTGTGCTGCTACGACACCCGCACCGCGCCGGAGCACGTGGTGGCGGACATCTGTCGCTGTCATCCGACCGTGCACGGCTCCGGCACCGCGGACTACACGCCGCCGGACGTGTTCCTGCGGCAGCCGGGCGCGGCACCCGACGACCCGCTGCGCGGCGGGACACCGGTGCTCGACCTGGCGGATCCGTCGCCGGCGGGTGCGCGGCACGCCGTTCGCGACGCGGCGCTCGCTCACCTGGGCGAGACCGACCTGGAAAACCTCGTGCTCTCGGTAAGCGAGGCCGTCACGAACGCCTCCAAGTACGGCCAGCCGCCCGTGCGGGTGCGCTGCTGGGCCGGGGGCGAACGGGCGCTCGTGGCGGTCACCGACGGCGGCGCCGGCCCGAAGGACCCGTACGCCGGACTCCTGCCCATGGTGAGCGGGGAGCCGGGCGGCCTCGGCCTGTGGATCACGTTCCAGTCGTGCGCGAACGTCGTGCTGGCCCGCGACGGCGACGGGTTCACCATCTGGATGGCCGTCGGTCCCGCTGAGTGAACGCAAACATCCCGAGCGTGATCGGCGCGTCGGGAATCGGCCCTATCGGTCG
>NZ_BOPF01000004.1 GCF_016863615.1 Virgisporangium aliadipatigenens
GGGCGGTACGGGCTGTGGCAGGGATCCCGGCTGGCGGCCGGGCGGATCTCCCGCTGTACGGGAGAAGTTCCGCGTGGCACCTCCGACCCGGTGCCCTAGTAGGGCACGATTTACGCCATGTCGACCCCCCACGCGGGACGCCCGCAGCCTCGTCCGCGCCGCAAGGCGGAGCCGGCCGAGGAGCCGGCGCGCAACCCGGTCAAGCCGGGCCGGCTCCCGGTCAACGAGTTCCTGTACTTCCGCGCCGGCGCGGCCTCGCCGTTCGGTGACGATGTGACGTTCCCCCTGCCGACCACTTCACTGACCTATCGTCACTCCTAGACTCGGGAGCCGTGCTCGTCGGCTTCGATCTGGATATGACGCTGCTGGACACCCGTCCCGGGATCGCGGCCACGTACCGTGCGCTGTCGGCCCGGACGGGTGTCCACGTCGACGCGGACCTGGCGGTGAGCCGGCTCGGCCCGCCGTTGCAGCAGGAGATGTCGGAGTGGTTCCCGGCCGATGAGGTGCCGGAGGCCATCGCGTTGTATCGGAGTCTCTACCCCGAGCACGCGATCGCGCCGTCCGTTCCGCTGCCCGGCGCGGTCGAGGCCGTGGCGGCGGTGCGTGCCGCCGGGCTCCGGGCCGTGGTGGTGACGGCCAAGCTGACGAGGTTCGCGCAGATGCATCTGCGTTACGTCGGGCTGGAGGTCGACGAGGTGGTCGGCGACCTGTGGGCGGAGGGCAAGGCGGAGCCGCTGCGGGGCGGCCTCGCGTACGTCGGCGACCACGTGGCAGACGTACGGGCCGCCCGGACGGCGGGGGTTCGGGCGATCGCGGTGGCCACCGGTCCGTGTTCCCCGGATGAGCTACGCGTCGCCGGAGCCGATGACGTACTGCCCGATCTGACCCGGTTTCCGCTCCTCTTCGGCGCTATCTCGGTTGGAGCACGCGCCGACGGGTGACTAGCCTGGTTTTCGTTACGGGGACCGAGACGAGAAGCAGGGATCAACGTGCCGACGGGTCGAGTGAAGTGGTTCGATACGACGAAGGGCTTCGGCTTTCTGACCCGTGACGAGGGTGGCGACGTCTACGTGCACAAGGCCGCGCTGCCGGCCGGCGTGTCGGAGCTGAAGCCGGGGCAGCGGGTCGAGTTCGGCATCGTGGAGAGCCGCAAGGGCAACCAGGCGCTCCAGGTGAAGCTGGTCGACGCGCCGCCGTCGCTGGCCGAGCGGAGCGTCGAGCGCAACCGCCGCCCGGCCGAGGAGCTGCACGGGCTGATCGAGGACATGATCACTGTCCTGGAGTCCAAGGTCCAGCCGGACCTGCGGCGCGGCCGCTTCCCGGACAAGAAGACCGCTCGCACGGTCGCCGAGCTGGTCCACGCCGTCGCCCGGGAGCTGGAGATCTAGCTCAGTGCACCCGCGGGGAGGGCCGGGACCAGGCCCTCCTTCGCGGCGCGGCCGAGCAGCGCCTCCACCGCGCCGTAGCCCTCCGCGCCGAGGTCGAGCGTGAAGTCGTTCACGTACAGGGCGATGTGCTGGGCGACGACCGCCGGCTCCATCTCCTGGGCGTGGGCGAGGACGTAGTTCTGCGAGGCGGCCGGGTCGCGGAACGCGGCTTCCACCGAGGCGCGCACCCAGCCGGCCACGCGGTCCCGTTCACCGAACCCGCGCCGCATCAGGATCGCGCCGAGCGGGATCGGCAGGCCGGTGTCCCGTTCCCACCATTCGCCGAGGTCGACGAGGGCGCGCAGCCCGTGGCGTTCGAACGTGAAGCGCGCCTCGTGGATCACCAGGCCGGCGTCGTAGCGGCCGGCCGCCACGGCGGGCATGATCGCCGCGAACGGCACCACCTCCACCGACGCCGGTGTGCCCCCACCGGAGGCGGCCCACAGGCGCATGAGCAGGTACGCCGTCGTGCGGTCGCCGGGCACCGCCACGCGCAGCCCTTCCAGCGACGTGACCTCCGAAGCCGTCACCACCAGCGGCCCGCAGCCCCGGCCGAGCGCACCGCCGCACGGCAGCAGCTGGTACCGGTCGAGCAGCCACGGCAGCGCCGCGTACGACACCTTCACCACGTCGAGATCGGCCGTCAACGCCAGGTTGTTGGTGACGTCGACGTCGGCGTAGTGCGCCGTGACCTGCGGTGCGCCGGACACCAGCCCGTGCACGAGCGCGTGGTAGGCGAACGTGTCGTTGGGGCAGGGCGAGATGGTGAGGTTCACCCGTCCACGGTAGCCAGCAGCGGGCCCAGTGTGCCCAGGGCGTCCAGCGCCTCGCGGATCCTCCAGGCGCCGCGATCGCGCGGCCCTACGACGTTCGATATGGCTCTGATCTCGGAGAACGCGACTCCGGCGAGGGCGGCCGCGGACGCCGCGCCGAATCCCTCCATGCCCTCGGCGACGGCGTCGGGGTAGCGGGCGGCGAGCGCCTCGGCGGTCGCGGCGGTGCCGGTGACGGTCGAGACGGTGAGGATCGCGCCGGTCGCCGCGCCCGGGACGCCGACGGCCGTCGCGGGCAGGCTGGTCGCGCCGAAGCCGAGCGTGTCCAGCGGAATGAACCCCTCCGGTCCGTCGGCCCCCAGGTCCGCGGCCACGCTACGGGTCGCGATCACCAGCTTCCCTATGTGGGAACGGCCGGAGAAGCCACCGGCTATGCCGCAGCACACCACCCGGTCGACCCGCCGGGGCGCACGCGCCAGGTGCCAGGCCGTGCCGGCGGCCGCGGCGGCAGGCCCGACCCCGACGGCGACGACGTCCACCGCACACCCGTCCGGCAGTCCCTTGCGGACGGCGTCGCGTTCGGCGTCGACGGCGGTGACGACCAGGATCAACGCTCTTCCTCCGGGAGGCTCGACGGACGGTACAGGTGGAACCCGGGCGACTCGTCGTCGTCCGGTTCGTCGAGTCTGCCGGGGTCGGCCGGGAGCCGCCGCGTCGGGGCCGGGCCGCGGGGGTCGGCGACCTCGGGGACGAGCCGCTCGGGCGCGCGGGCGGTGGGGACGGCCACCCGGGTGGGTTCCTCGGCCGGCTCCGCCTTCTCGTGCTCGATCACCTCGGCGGCCCGCTTAGGGCGGCGCAGCCAGCGACGGCGCGGCTTCTCGGGCGTCGTCCCGGCCGGCGTCTCCCGCGCCGGCGTGGTGATCTCGCCCTCGATCACGGTCGGCTCGTCGCCCGGCCCGGCGGGCAGTTCCAGGGTCGGCGGCGGCTCGTCCTTCGTCAGGTCGACGGTGGTCTCCGGCTCCACGCTCGCGCCGGTGAGGCGTTCCTTGCGCAGGCGCCCGGCCACCCACACGGCCCGCAGCGCCCCGAGGACCAGCACGGCGGCGGCGACGAGCATCCCCCACCGCCCGCCGAACGGGATCAGCCCCAGCCCGCCCCCGGTCACCCAGGCGATCATCAGCAGCGTCTCGGCGTGCGCGAACGCCGTAGCCCGCGTCTCGTCGCCGGTGCGTTCCTGGATGACGGCGTCGACGGTCAGCTTCGCGAGCCCGCTGCCGGCGGCCGCGACGAGGCAGACCAGCAGCACGGCCGGCAGCGTGTACCAGCGGGCGGCGACCACGGCGACGAGCGCCGCCGCCACGATCGCACCCGCCTGCAGCAGCAACGGCCGGCGGATGCGCACCGACGTGCCCACGGCCGTCCCGAGGAACGACCCCACGCCCAGCGCGCCGGCGAGCAGCCCGATCGCCGCGGTCTCCTTCACGTCGGCGCCGAGGACGGTCCGGTCGAGATGCCCCTCTCGCACGCTGAACGCCACGTACAGCGCGAGGAACCCGTACAGCGCGCGCAGCGTCCCGCTGCCGATGAGCGTGGCGACCACGAGCGGCGCGGAGAGCACCTTGGCTCCCTTGGGCCCGCGCAGCTGCATCGGGCGGGGCACGCGTTCCGGCGGGTCGGAGTCGGCCCGGGGCGGCAGGCGCAGCGCGGTCACCATGCCGTACAGGAAAACGAGGAGGGCGATCCGCAGCGGCCACGCCTGCCCGCCCCACGCGGCGGCGGCGACCCCGACCGGCGCGATGACGGCCCCGGCGAGCGTGCCGAACACGGAGGCGCGCGCGTTCGCCTCGGAGAGCCCGAGCTTCGCCGGCAGGAGCCGGGGCACGGCCGCGCTGCGGGCCACCCCGTAGGCGCGGGAGAGCACCAGCACCCCGAACGCCGCCGGGTAGAGCGCGATCCCGTCGATGTTCTCGGAGATCATGTATGCGAGAAAGGCGCGCCCGAGGAACGTCGTCGCCAGCGCGTAGCGCCGTCCGTGCCGGAACCGGTCCAGCACCGGCCCGACGACCGGCGCCAGCACGGCGAACGGCAGCATCGTGACCACCAGGTACAGCGCCACGTTGCCGCGCGCCTCCCCGGCCGGAACGCTGAAGAAGATGGTGCCCGCGAGCCCGATGGCGACGAGCGCGTCACCGGCGATCGACGCGGCGTGCAGGTCCAGCAGCCGGATCATGCCGGGCTCGCCGGCACCGCCGCGGGTGCGCAGCCCGCGCACGCCCTTGCCCAGGTGCCGCCCGACGACCGCCGACCCTTTTGCGAGGTTCAGGAGCGCGTACGCCAGGGCGCCCAGGACCTGCCCGACCACCTGGATGAACGCCATACCGGGATCCTCTCCGATGTTCGTCCCACGGTAGGGAAGAATGTGCCTCGTGACGAGCGGAACCCGCACAGCGACCCGCAGCAGTGGCCGGACCCCGAAGCTGGATCAGGTGTGTGCCGACGCGGTTGACCTGGCCCGTGATGGTGTCGACGGCGTGCCGCCGGAGTTCGTCGGCGCGCATCTGGACGTGGTGCCCGAGGGCGAGCGCATCGTCACGCATCAGTTCGAGTGCCTGCAGCCCGGCTACCGGGGCTGGCGCTGGGCGGTGACCGTCGCCCGGGTGTCGCGCAGCAAGCACGTCACGATCTGCGAGACGGCGCTGCTGCCGGGGCCGGACGCGCTGGCCGCGCCGCCGTGGGTGCCGTGGCAGGACCGGCTTCAGCCGGGTGACCTCGGCGTCGGCGACATCCTGCCCACCGCGCCCGACGACGAACGCCTCCAGCAGGGCTACCTGCAGTCCGACGACCCGGCGGTCGAGGAGGTCGCGTGGGAGCTGGGGCTCGGCCGCCCGCGCGTGCTCTCCCGCGAGGGGCGCATCGACGTCGCGCAGCGCTGGTACGACGGGGACAACGGGCCCAACGCGCCGATCTCGGTGGCGGCGCCCAACTCGGCCCGCTGCGGCGGGTGCGGCTTCTACCTGCCGCTGGCCGGCGCGATGCGGCAGCTCTTCGGCGCCTGCGGCAACGCCTACGCGCCGGATGACGGTCGGGTGGTGAGCGCGGACCACGGGTGCGGCGCGCACTCGGAGGTGCTGGTGGAGCCGGTCGCCGTGGTGACCGAGCTGCCGACGGTCTACGACGACAGCGAGGTCGACCAGGTGCAGGGCCACCCGCAGGGCTCGGTCACCGACGGTGGCACCGACGACGCGGAGCCGTACGGCCACGGCTGAGTGCTACTCGGCGGCGCGGCGGGCCGCCCGGCGGCGGTCGTAGCGCCGCATCGTCACGAGGCCGACCAGGCCCCACAGGTCCCCGGCGACGCATGTCCAGAACCACTCCGGGTGGCTGTCCCGCCACGGGAGTACCGCCAACCCCGCGACGGTGAACGCCACGAGCCCCGCGACGACGAACGGCGTCATCGGCGGGTCCAGCGGCTCGGGCGCGGGGCGCAGCCCGGTCTTGCCCTCGGACGGTGGGGCGGTTTTCGGCACGTCCACCAGGGTACGCATGCCCGCCGGCGCCGTGAGGCAGCACACAGGTCGTTAGCCTGGCTCATTAGATAGGCTAACGATCGTGATGGTTCGCCAGGTCACCAGACGAGGGCCGGCAGCCGGCCCGCTCGCGGCGTCATTGCGCGACGCCATCATGCGGCTCAACCGGCGGGTGCGCCGGTCGCAGCCGGTCGGCGACCTGACGGTCAGTCAGGTGTCGGCGCTCAACAGCCTGGAGATGCACGGCGCGTTGAGCCCGCGCGAGCTGGCCGAGATCGAGCGCGTTCAGCCGCCGTCGATGACCAAGATCGTCGGCAAGTTGGAGGAACGCGGCCTGGTGCAACGCACCCCGCATCCGACCGACGGCCGGCAGGTGATCCTGTCGTGCTCCGAGGCGGGCCGGGAGATGGTGCGCTCGCACCGCCGGGCCAAGGACGCCTGGCTGGCCGGTCGGCTCGCCGAGTTGACCGCGGAGGAGCGCGAGGTGCTGCGCCGCGCCGCGGAGTTGTTGGAGCGCATCGTACGGAGCTGAGGAGGCGCATACCGGGTGCAAAGGGTCTTTCGGTCGTTCAAGGTCCGCAATTTCCGGCTGTTCATCACCGGTCAGATCGTCAAACTCGTCGGCGTCTGGATGCTCTTCGTCACCCAGGACTGGCTCGTCCTGGAGCTGTCGGGAGACTCCGCCACCGCACTGGGCCTGGTCACGGCACTGCAGTTCGCCCCGGTACTGCTGCTCACGCTCTACGGCGGCAAGCTCGCCGACCGGTACGACAAGCGCCACGTCATCATGCTGGCCAACGTCTTCTTCGCCGCCTGTTCGCTCTCCCTCGGGCTGCTGGTCGCCTTCGGCGCCGTGCGCCTGTGGCACGTGTTCCTCTTCGCGGCACTGATCGGCTGCGTGTCCGCCATCGAGAACCCGACCCGGCAGGCGTTCTGGTCGGAGCTGGTGGGCCCCGAGCTGATGCCTAACGCCCTGTCGCTCGGCTCGGCGACGTTCAATCTGGCGCGCCTGGTCGGTCCCGCCGTGGCCGGCGTGCTGATCGCCTCGCTCGGTTCGGGCACGGTGGTGCTGATCACCGCCGCGATGGCGGTCGTCGCCGTGGTGCTCCAGCTGCGGCTGCGCGCCGACGAGCTGTACCGGGACTTCGACCGGGCGCCCGCCAAGGCCGACACGAGCATCAAGGGCGGGCTGCGGTACGTCCAGCGCCGGCCCGACCTGATGCTGATCATGGCTCTCGTGCTCGTTATCGGGATGCTCGGCTTCAACTTCCAGCTCACGCTCGCCGTGCTCGCCAAGACGGTGTTCCGGACCGGGGCCGAGGCGTTCGGGGTGTTGACGTCGGCGCTGGCGTGCGGGGCGTTGGGCGGCGCGCTCGCCAGCACCGTGCGCCGCGGGCGGCCGACGGTGTACGTCGTGCTCGCCGCCGCGACGGCGTTCGCCACGCTGGAGACGCTGCTCGGGCTGGCGCCGACGTTCTGGCTCGCCATCACGCTGGCGCTGCCGACCGGATTCTTCATGATCTATTTCATGCAGGCCGCCAACCAGCGCATCCAGCTCGGCGTGGACCCGCTGTTCCGGGGGCGGGTGATGGCGCTGCACGTGCTCGTCTTCTTCGGTACCACGCCGCTCGGTGCGCCGCTGGTCGGCTGGGTCTCCGAGGAGTTCGGGCCGCGGGTGGGCATCTGGTCCGGCGGGCTCGGTTCGCTCGTCGCCGCGCTGGCCATCGCCCTGATCCAGGTGCGTCGCAGCAAGGCCCGCGTCCGGGTGCACCTGCGGCCGTCGCCGCACGTTCACCTCGCCGAACCGGCCTCCGCGGAAGGTCCGGCGCTCGAACTTCGGGTCCCCACATTGCGATAGAGGTCACACTCTGAATAGCCTCTGTGTGTGGCCGTCCTCCGCCCGCTACTGATCATGACGGCTGTGACGATCGTGGTCACGCTGCCGTCGCTGATCATGCTGGTCATGTCGTGGGACGGGGTGCACGAGCGGGTTTCCCGGTTCTGCCGGCGCCAGGTCCAGCGGCACCGGCCGTACCGGGGACTGACCATCCGCCAGCGGCGGCGTCTGGCCCGGCTCGATCGCACGCTGTCCGACCGGCGCGTATCCGCGTGGCCCGTCTGCCAGGGGCCGCCCATCGAGACCATCGCGATCGACCTGCGCCGGCTGCGCCGCCAGCGCGACGGCGTCGCCCAGCGTTCGCCGGTGTGGTTCACCGCCGTCGAGAAGGCCTACGACGAGCGGCTCGGCATGGCCTGCGAGCGGCTCGACATCGAGGCCCACATCGAGGAGCTGACCGGCATCGACCGCGAGATCGAGCGGGTGCGCGTCGAGGGCGAGCTGGAAGCGGCCGGCCTGCGCCTGGGCCCGGTGGCTCGTTGAGGCGCGCACCTTCATGAGGCTTTTCGTTGCCGCCTACCCGCCCGCGGAGGCGCTGGAAGACCTGGCCGGCCTGGTGTCCGGGCTGGCCATCGGGCAGCCCCGCGCGGCGGGGGAGTCGTTGCGCCTCGTGCCGCCGGAACGCTGGCACCTGACGCTCGCGTTCCTCGGCGAGGTCGCCGACGAGCGCCTCCCCGACGTGCACACCGCGCTCGCCGCCGCCGCGTCCCGCTGGCCGGACCAGCGGCCCGCCCCGTCGGTCGCGCTGTGCGGCGGCGGGCGGTTCGGCAAGGGCCGGTTCACCACCGTCTGGACGGGCGTGCGGGGCGACACCGCGGCACTGGGCGACGTCGTCACCGACATCCGGCAGCAGCTGCGGCGGGCGCGGTTGCCGTTCGACGCGAAGGCGTACCGGCCGCACGTCACGCTGGCCCGCCCCGCCGACCGCCTTTCCGAGGAGGAACTGGCCGCCGACCTCGACCGCCTCGGCCGCCACCAGGGTCCACAGTGGACGGTCGAGGCGATCGAACTGGTCCGCAGCACCCTCGGTCCGCAGATCACCTACGAACGGCTCGCCAGCTGGCCGCTCGTGGCGCCTACCAGGCCCACGCCTCCGGGCCGGGGCCGCCCTTTCCGAGCGGGGGGAAGATCTCGTCGAGCCGCGTGAGCGTGGCCTCGTCGAGCGTCACCTCCAACGCGCGCAGCGCGGCGTCGAGCTGCCCCATCGTGCGCGGCCCGACGATCGGCGCCGTCACGCCGGGGCGGGACAGCAGCCACGCGAGCCCGACGTCGGCCGGGTCGTGGCCGATCTCCGCGCAGAGCTTCTCGTAGGCCTCGATGGCCGGGCGGTGCTGCTCGAGCGTCTCCTTCGAACGCCCCTCCGCCGAGCGCCCCGCCTCGCCGGACTCAAGCTTGCGGAGGGCGCCGCTGAGCAGCCCGCCGTGCAGCGGCGACCACGGGATGATCCCGATGCCGTAGTGCTGCGCCGCCGGGATCACCTCCAGTTCGACCGCGCGGGTCATCAGGTTGTAGATCGACTGCTCGGAGACCAGCCCCAGGAAGTTGCGCTTCTCGGCGGCGGCCTGCGCCAGGCCGAGGTGCCAGCCCGCGAAGTTGGACGAGCCGACGTACAGCACCTTGCCCTGGGCGACGAGGATCTCCATCGCCTGCCAGATCTCCTCCCACGGCACTTCCCGCCGCACGTGGTGCATCTGGTACAGGTCGATGTGGTCGGTCTGCAGGCGCCGCAGCGAGGCCTCGCACTCGCGGATGATGTGCCGCGCCGACAGGCCCTGGTCGTTGGGCCCCTTGCCCATCGAGCCGTGCACCTTGGTGGCGAGCACGATCTCGTCGCGCCGGCCGCCGCCCTGGGCGAGCCAGCGTCCGATGATGTTCTCCGTGATGCCCTCGCCGAGCTTCCACCCGTAGACGTTGGCGGTGTCGAAGAAGATCATCCCGGTCTCGACCGCGCGGTCCATGATCGCGAAGCTGTCCGGCTCCGTGGTGGCGACCCCGAAGTTCATGGTGCCGAGGCACAGGCGCGACACGCGCAGCCCGGTCCGGCCGAGGTAGGTGTATTCCATAGGGAAAAACCTACTTCGCGGAGCTCTCCGTCAGGAGGTCTCGCGGGCCGGGGCGCTGCCGAAGAGCACGTCGTCCCAGCTGGGCAGGCGCTTGCGCGGCTTGTCGTCGCTGGCCGGACGCTCCGGACCGCTCGGGTGGCTCTTGAGCCGCGGCCGCAGGACGGCCAACGACGGCACCGTGGGCGCGTCGGAGGCGTCGGCCGGATCGTCGTCGAACGCCGAGATCGAGGTGCCGATCAACGCGGCCGCACCCCGGGCCCGGCGCGGCGGTGCCTCCGGCGCGGCGGGTGGTGCCGCGGGGGCCTCCCCCTCGGCCGAGGTCTCCTTCGGCTTGCCCAACGGGCGTTCCAGAGAAGCCAACAGCGCGTCCCGACCGGCCCGGATGGGATCCGGGGCGCCGAGGCCGCGACCGGGCCGCATCGGCTCGCGCCGCGCGGTGTCGGCGGCCGGGCGCATCGGCTCGTGACCGCCGCGGGTCGGCTCCCCGCGGGACGGCTCGCCGCGCCCGGGCAGCGCCTGCCCCGGCTCGGGAACGCCCGCCGGCCGCTCGCCGCAGAGGTAGTGCGCCATGTCGTCGTGCGGGGCGACCTGCTGGCGCGGCTTGTCCAACTCCCACACCGCCTGCGCGGTGGCCTTGCCGCTGGCCCAGGTGGCGATGATCCGCCACGTGCCGTCGTCGCGGCGGTAGGCGTCCCAGGAGATCTTCTCGACGTCGATGCCGTGCTGGCCGAGCCGACCGTCGACGACCTCGGCGAGGGTCGCGCCCTTGGCGGAGGTGCGCAGCTTGGTCCGGCGCGCGTGCTGGGCGAGCATGGCCCGCTCCTGCAGCACCGGGCCGGCGTAGCGCAGCACGCGGTCGACCGGAACGCCGGCCACCCGCGCGACCTCCTCGGCCGAGTCGCCGGAGCGGATTCGGGCCTGGATGTCGCGCGGGGACAACGACGGCGCCGCATCGGGTGCGGCGGGGGCGGTCAGGGTGGCGGTGGCGCCGGACGCGCGCTCGGGACGCATGGCGCCCGTGATCCGCTCGTCGATGGGCAGCGCGAGGAGACGTCCGACCTCATCGGCGAGGACGAATGCCTGCCCGTCCTCGGAGAGGGCGACGAACCGGACCGGTCGCATCGCGTGCCTCCGTCCATCCGCAGTGCCCGCCCGCACGGCCACTGTCCCATCGACACAGTACGGGCAACGTTAGCGGGTTCGCGGAAGGCACGCCGAGACTTCACGCGGACAAACCACCCATCGAGCTGGATCTAGAGCTGCTCCACCACGTAGTCGATGCACTTCGTGAGCGCCTCGACGTCGGCCGGGTCGACCGTCGGGTACATGGCGATGCGCAGCTGGTTGCGGCCCAGCTTGCGGTACGGCTCGGTGTCGACGATGCCGTTCGCGCGCAGGGCCTTGGCGATCGCGGAGGCGTCCAGGCCGTCGACGAAGTCGATCGTGCCGACGACGTTCGAACGGAGGGCCGGGTCGCTGACGTACGGCGTCGCCACCTGCGAACGCTCGGCCCAGCCGTACAGGAACCCGGCGCTCTCGGCGCTGCGCTTGGCGGCGAAGGAGAGCCCGCCGTTGGCGTTGAACCAGTCGGTCTGCTCCGCGGCCAGGAAGATCGTGGCCAGCGCGGGGGTGTTGTACGTCTGCTCCAGCCGGGACTGCTCGACGGCCGTCGCCAGGTCGAGGAACGCCGGCGTCCAGCGGCCGGTCGCCTTGATCTCCTCGACGCGCGCGATCGCGGCCGGCGAGAAGAGCGCGATCCACAGCCCGCCGTCCGACCCGAACGCCTTCTGCGGCGCGAAGTAGTACACGTCGGACTGGTTGAGGTCGACGTCGAGACCGCCCGCGCCGGAGGTGGCGTCGTGCAGCATGAGCGCGCCCGCGTCGGCTCCCGCGACCCGCTTGACCGGCACGGCGACGCCGGTCGACGTCTCGTTGTGCGGGGTGGCGTAGGCGTCGATGCCGGCCTCGGCGACGAGCTCCGGGGCGGAACCCGGCTCGGCCTTGCGGATCGACTGCTCACCCAGGTGCGGGGCGGTCTGCGCGGCCTTGGCGAACTTGGCGCCGAACTCACCGAAGCTGGCGAACTGCGCCCGTTCCTTGATCAGCCCGAACGTGGCGGCGTCCCAGAAGGCCGTCGTCCCGCCGTTGCTGATGATGACCTCGTAGCCGTCGGGCGCGCCGAAGAACTCCGCGACACTCCGGCGCAGCCGGGCGACCTCGTTCTTCACCGTCTTCTGCCGGTGCGAGGTGCCGAGGAACGTCGTGGACACCCGGGACAGCGCCTCGACGGCCTCCGGTCGCACCTTGCTGGGGCCCGAGCCGAACCGGCCGTCGGCGGGCTTGAGGTCGTCCGGGATCCGGATGTCTGCCACGGTGGGGAGTCCTCTCGCAGATGGGCGGGATGCCGGGGACGATCCTGCCACCAGACCCACGGTCACGCCGATGCGACGAGGCGATTACGCGATGGGGCTCACACCCGTGCGAGTGACGGGCGTGAGCCCCGTTACGGGCGGACCTGATCAGACGCCGTGCGGGATCTCGGCCCAGCCCTCCACGTCCTGGGGCTTGCGCGGCGCCGGCCCCACGTACGTCGCGCTCGGGCGGACCAGCCGGCCGAGCTTCTTCTGTTCGAGCACGTGGGCGCTCCACCCGGCGACCCGCGCACAGGTGAACATCGACGTGAACATGTGCGCCGGCACCTCGGCGAAGTCGAGCACGACGGCCGACCAGAACTCGACGTTCGTGGCGAGCACGCGGTCGGGGCGGCGGGCCTGCAGTTCCTCGAGGGCCGCCTTCTCCAGCGCCTCCGCCACCTCGAACCGGGGCGCGCCCAGTTCGCGGGCGGTGCGCCGCAGCACGCGGGCACGCGGGTCCTCGGCGCGGTACACGCGGTGGCCGAAGCCCATGAGGCGTTCGCCGCGATCCAGCACGCTGCGCACGTAGCTCTGGGCGTCGCCGGTGCGCTCGACGGCTTCCAGCATCGACAGCACCCGCGACGGCGCGCCGCCGTGCAGCGGGCCGGAGAGCGCACCGATCGCGCTGGAGATGCAGGCGGCGGCGTCGGCACCGGTGGAGGCGACGATGCGCGTGGTGAACGTCGAGGCGTTCAGGCCGTGCTCGGCGGCGGAGATGAAGTAGGCGTCGACGGCCTTCACGTGGCGCGGGTCGGGCTCGCCGCGCCAGCGCTTCATGAACCGTTCGACGATGGTGGTCGCCTTGTCGATCTCCTTCTGCGGAACGGCCGGCAGGCCCAGCCCGCGCGCCGCCTGGGCGACGAACGACAGCGCCGTCACGGAGACCCGGGCGAGGTCCTCGCGGGCCTGCGGGTCGGAGATGTCGAGCAGCTGGCCCAGGCCCCAGTAGGGCGCGAGCATGGCGACGGCGGACTGCACGTCGACGCGGATGTCGCCGGAGTGCACCGGCACCGGGAACGGCTCGGCCGGCGGCAGCCCGGGACCGAACTTGCCGTCGACCAGCAGCGCCCAGACGTTGCCGAACGACACCTGGCCGATCAGGTCCTCGATGTCCACACCCCGGTAGCGCAGCGCGCCGCCCTGACGGTCGGGTTCGGCGATCTCGGTCTCGAACGCGATCACGCCCTCGAGGCCTGGTTTGAAGTCAGACATTCGTTCTCCCGGGTGGGTTCATGGCGGCGGTGGTGTGGCGGCGGTCTTCCGTTGTGCGGATGTGCTCTGCGCCATCTTGTCCCCAGTCGCGGGTACGCGATGACTGAACGGGTGTTCAGATGTGTTACGCCGCACATCTTCACGCATCCGGCCAGTACGGAGAAAGGATGTGAACGTGACACCGAGCACACCGGAGGACATCGCGCGTCATCGGCGGGACGGCCTTGCCCGGATGCGTCACGAATACTCCGGGACATTGACCGAGGATGATATAGCCGCCGATTGGCCGACGCAGTTCGGTGCCTGGTTCGACGATGCGGTGTCGGCGGGAGTGTCCGAGCCGAACGCGATGGTGCTCGCGACCGCCGACGCCGCGGGCCGGCCGAGCGCCCGCACCGTGCTCATGAAGGACTACGACGAGAGGGGCTTCGTCTTCTACACGAACCACGACTCGCGCAAGGGCCGTCAGCTCGCGCAGAACCCGTTCGCCGCGCTCACGTTCCCCTGGTATCCGCTGCACCGGCAGGTCCACGCCGCCGGCTCGGTCGCGCCGGTGACCAGGGCGGAGACCGAGGAGTACTTCGCGCTGCGCCCGCGGGGCGCGCAGCTCGGCGCGTGGGCCTCGACCCAGTCGAGCGTGCTGCCGTCGCGGGCCGCGCTGGAGGAGTCGCTGGCCGCGGTCGAGGAACGGTTCCCGGACGAGGTGCCGGCGCCGCCGCACTGGGGCGGGTACCGGCTCACCCCGGAGACGGTGGAGTTCTGGCAGGGCCGCCGCGACCGGCTGCACGACCGCCTGCGGTTCCGCGCGTCCGACGGCGGCTGGGTGATCGAGCGGCTGGCGCCTTGAGTCTGATCGACGTTGTCCGTCGCCATGCGATCGACGTCCGGCCGTTGCGCCACGCGGCGTACCGTCGGCTCTTCGTCGGGAACGTCTTCTCGTTCCTCGGATACCAGCTCACCGCCGTCGCGGTGCCCGTCGAGATGTACCTGATCACGAAGAGTTCGCTCTGGGTCGGGCTGCTGGGTTTCGCCGGGCTGTTCCCGCTGATCGGCTTCTCGCTGTGGGGCGGGGCGATGGCCGACGCCATGGACCGGCGGCGGGTGCTGATGGCCAGTTCGTCGGTGGCGTGGGCGAGCACGGCCGCGCTTTGCGCGCAGGCGCTGCTGGGCGTCGGGAGCCGGTGGCTGCTGCTGGTGATCGTGGCGGTGCAGTCCGGCGCGTTCGCGGTCAGTTCGGCGACCCGGTCGGCCGTCGTGTCGCGGCTGGTGCCGGAGGAGGAGATCGCCTCGGCGAGCACCCTCAACTACACGGCCTCCACCCTGGGAGCGATCCTCGGCCCGCTGGCCGCCGGTGTGGTGCTCGCCGGCGGCGACGAACGCGGCATCGCCCTGGCGTACGGGCTCGACGCGGCGATGTTCACGGTGGCGATGTGGGCGGTGTTCCGGCTGCCGGAGATGCGGCCGCTGGTCGAGGTGGGCACCAGCCGCTGGCGGGATCTCGTCGACGGGCTGGCCTATCTGCGGACGACGCCGATCGTGCTGCTGACGTTCGTGATCGACATCGCGGCGATGGTGCTGGCGCTGCCGCGCGCGCTCTTCCCCGAGGTGGCCGAGGAGCGCTTCGGCGGCCAGGCGGCGGTCGGGTGGCTGTTCAGCGCGATCGCGATCGGGTCGCTGGTGGCCGGTGTCGCGTCCGGCTGGGTGGGCCGGGTGCGCCGGCAGGGGATCGCGATCGTGGTGGCCGTCGCGATCTGGGGGCTGTCGGTGGCGGCCGCCGGGCTGGCGCCGTGGCTGTGGCTGGCGGTGCTGCTGCTCGCCGTCGGCGGGGCCGCCGACATGATTTCCGCGGTGTACCGGCAGACGGTCCTGTTGACCTACGCGCCGGACGAGATGCGCGGTCGTTTGCAAGGCGCGTTCATTGCGGTCGTCGCGGGCGGGCCCCGGTTGGGTGATCTTCGGGTGGGCGCCACGGCGGTCGTCACCGGCGCAACCGTCTCCTGGGTGGGGGGTGGAATCGCCGCCGCACTGGTGGCGGTCCTACTCGGTGTGGCGTACCCGGCACTGCTTCGCTATACCCCCACGAAATCGGCCGGGTAGGGTGCCGATCCATGAACGCCGCCTCCGCTCTCAGCCGCACGCTCACCGGTCAGCAGTGGTCCATCTCCGCCGACGGCCATGAGGCCGTCGTCGTCGAGGTGGGCGGCGGGCTGCGGGAGTACCGCCACGCCGGTCAGGACCTGGTCGACGGGTACGGGCCGGACGAGATCTGCCCCGGTTCCGCCGGCCAGATTCTCGCGCCGTGGCCCAACCGGATCCGCGACGGGCGGTACACGTTCGAGGGAACGACGTACGACCTGCCGCTCACCGAGCCGGCCCGGCACAACTCGATCCACGGCCTGGTCAACTGGAGCCGCTGGGTGCCGGTGTCGGTGGAGCCGGACGCGGTGACGCTGGAGCACGAGCTGGTGCCGCTGCCGGGTTACCCGTGGCCGCTGGTCCTGCGCACCACGTGGCGGGTGGGGGCCGACGGGCTGACCGCGCACCACGAGGTGACCAACGTCGGGACGCAGCCGGCGCCGTTCGGGCTGGCGTCGCACCCGTATCTCCAGGTTCCGGGCGTCAAGGTCGAGGATCTTTCGCTCGAACTGGCATGTCAGAACCGGCTCCTGCTCGACGGCCGGCTGCTGCCCATCGGCGCGGCGAAGGTGGCCGGCACCGACCTGGACTTCGCGACGCCGCGCCGGATCGGGCCGGCGGTGCTGGACCTGGCGTTCAACGAACCGGCGCAGGACGACGCGGGCGTCTCGGTGGCGCGCCTGCGCGGCCCCGACGGCAACGGTGTGGAGATGTGGGCGGACGAGGCGTTCGGCTGGTGGCAGGTCTTCACCGGGGACACGCTGGCCCCGCCGCGGCACCGCCGCTCGGTGGCGATCGAGCCGATGACGTGCCCGCCGGACGCGTTCCGCTCGGGGCGGGACCTGCTGGTGCTGGCGCCCGGCCAGACCTGGCGCGGGGCGTGGGGCGTGCGCCCGCTGGCGGCCTGATGCGATTTGCCGACGTGGTCCGGGGCCGGCGCATGGTGCGCAACTACGACCCGGACCGGCCGGTCCCGCCGCAGGTGCTGGACCGGCTGTTGGACCACGCGGTGCGGGCGCCGTCGGCCGGGTTCACGCAGGGGTGGGGTTTCCTGGTCCTGACCGAACCGGCCGACCGGGAGCTGTTCTGGGCGGTGACCGCCGACCGGGGCCGGACCGGCTGGCTGGAACGGATGAGCCGCGCGCCGGTGATCGTCGTTCCGCACGGCAGCCGCGAGGCGTATGTCGACCGCTACGCGCAGCCGGACAAATTCTCATCCGGGCCTATGCCTTCCGGCCCGGAAGAGCGGGCCGGCTCCGCCGGCAGGGGCCGCGCCGAGGTGCCCTGGGACGTGCCGTACTGGTACGTCGACGCGGGCTTCGCCAGCCTGTTGATGCTGCTCGGCGCCGTCGACGAGGGGCTGGGCGCGTGTTTCTTCGGCATCCCGGCCGGGAACGTCGACGCCTACCGGGCCGCGTTCGGGGTGCCGGCGGAGTTCGCGCCGGTCGGGGCGCTGACGATCGGCTATCCGGCCCCCGGCCCACGGTCACCGTCCCTACGGAGGGGGCGAAAACCGGTCGGACAGGTGACATACCGCGGACGGTGGGCGGTTCCGTACTGACCGTTGCGAATCCGAGAATTGTCGGTGAAGGTCGGTACGCTGTCGTGCGTCGGGCTCAGGGGAGGGTAAAGCGCAGTGATCTTCAAAGCGGTCCGCGAGGGCCGGCCCTACCCGGAGCATGGGCTCACTCTCAAGGAGTGGGCCGAGATTCCCCCGCGGCCGGTGCGCCTGGACCAGCTCACCACCACCAAGCGTGAGTTGGCGCTCGACCGCCTCCTGGCCGAGGACTCCACGTTCTACGGCGACCTCTTCCCGCACGTGGTGCAGTGGGAGGGCGGCATGTACCTGGAGGACGGCCTGCACCGCGCGCTGCGGGCCGCGCTCCAGCAGCGCACGTCGATCCACGCTCGCGTCTACCAGCTCTGACGGGGTGCACACGATATGACCGGCCTGCTCGACCTCGACTCGTTGCACTCCGACGAGGAGCTCCAGATCCGGGAGGTCGTGCGTCGGCTCGTCGACGAGCACGTGCGCCCCCACGTCGCCGGCTGGTACGAGGACGGGCACGTGCCCGTGCGCGACCTGGCGAAGGCGTTCGCGGAGGTGGGCCTGCTCGGGATGCATCTTTCGGGGTACGGCTGCGCCGGCGCCTCGGCGGTCGCCTACGGGCTGGCCTGCCTGGAGCTGGAGGCCGGCGACTCCGGCGTGCGGTCGCTGGTGAGCGTGCAGGGCTCGCTGGCGATGTTCGCGATCTGGAAGTGGGGCAGCGAGGAGCAGAAGCAGCGCTGGCTGCCGTCGATGGCGGCCGGCGACGCGATCGGCTGTTTCGGGCTGACCGAGCCCGATCACGGTTCCGACCCGGCGTCGATGGCGACGCGGGCCCGGCGCGACGGTTCGGACTGGGTGCTCAACGGCTCCAAGATGTGGATCACCAACGCGCCGGTGGCCGACGTGGCCGTGATCTGGGCGCGGGTCGAGGAGGGCGTCACCGGCTTCGTGGTGCCGACCGACGCGCCCGGGTTCAGCGCGCGGGAGATCAAGCAGAAGCTGTCGCTGCGCGCCTCGTCGACCGGCGAGATCGTGCTCGACGACGTGCGGCTGCCGGCCGACGCGCAGTTGCCGTTCGCCAAGGGGCTGAAGGCGCCGCTGAGCTGCCTGACCGAGGCGCGCTACGGCATCGTGTGGGGTGCGCTCGGGGCCGCCCGGGACTGCCTGGACACCGCGATCGACTACGCGCGGACGCGGGAGCAGTTCGGCCGGCCGATCGGCGGGTTCCAGCTGACCCAGGCGAAGCTGGCCGACATGGCGGTCGAGCTGGAGAAGGGCTACCTGCTCGCGGTGCACCTCGGGCGCACGCACGACGCCGGGCGGCTCAAGCCGCACCAGGTCAGCGTCGGCAAGCTCAACAACGTGCGCGAGGCCATCGCGATCGCCCGCCAGTGCCGCACGATCCTCGGCGCCAACGGCATCAGCGGCGAATACCCGGTGTTGCGGCACGCTAACAATCTGGAGAGCGTGCTGACCTACGAGGGCACCTCCGAGGTGCACCAGCTGGTGATCGGTCAGCAGCTCACGGGCCTTGCCGCGTTCACCTGACCGGTCAGGTGTCGGGTTGTGCGCGACTGGGCACTATTAGCGCCAGGACCACATCTCGACCGGAGGGCCGAGCCATGACGGTGGACAGGGGTAAGACCGACACCGACCCGGAGACGACGCAGGAGACGGGGGAGCGGGCCTACGAGGCCGGCCGGGCATCGGTGCCCGAGCACAGCACCCGCGAGTATCCGCAGGTCACGTCCAGGGACGCGGACGAGCGGGACGACCTCGACGCGCGCGAGCGCGCCTACCGCGACGCGCCGGCGCGCGGCGACCGGATGGGCCTGCCGACCAGGGCGCTGCGCGGGCTGTTCTGGCTGGTCGCCACCGTCGGGCTGGTCCTGGCGCTGGTGGTCGGTGCGCAGTCGGTGGGTTGGCTGCCGGAGTTCAAGAACCCGTTCAAGGAGCAGACGACCGATCGCTCCCAGCCGCCGCTGCTGCAGTCCATCCAGGACCTGAGCCGCTACGTCGCCGCCGAGGGCAACTTCCAGGTGATCATCGACGTGCAGCAGAACCAGAAGTACGTGCCGGACTTCCTGGTCAACGACCGGGTGCTGTTCGTGGCGGCCGGGACCGTCGACTCCTACGTGGACTTCGGCAACATCGGCTCCGGTGCGCTGAAGGAGTCGGCGGACCGCCGTTCGGTCGAGGTGACGCTGCCGGCGCCGCAGCTGGGCAAGCCCAACCTCGACCCGGCGAGGTCCCAGGTCTACTCCCGCGAACGGGGCCTGCTCAACCGGCTGGGCGACGTGTTCAAGGACGACCCGAGCCGGATGCAGGAGGTCTACAAGCTCGCCGAGGAACGGCTGACCGCCGCCGCCACGGAGAGCGGGCTGCGCGAACGGGCGCAGGAGAACACCACGAAGATGCTCGAGGGTCTGCTCAAGTCCCTGGGGTACACCGCCGTCACCGTGAAGTACCAGGCGCCGTAGACATAGGCTCGGAGGCGTGATCAGCGTCTTCGAGTTGTTCACCGTCGGCATCGGCCCGTCCAGTTCGCACACGGTCGGGCCGATGCGTGCTGCCCGGCGCTTCACGAGCGGGCTGGCCGACGACGGCCTGCTCGATGCGACGGCGCACGTGCGGGCGGAGCTGTTCGGCTCGCTCGGTGCCACCGGACACGGCCACGGCAGCGAGAAGGCGGTGCTGCTGGGCCTCGCCGGCGAGGCGCCGGAGACGGTCGACACCGACACCGCGGCCGAACGGGCGGCCGGCATGCGCGAGAAGGCCCCGCTGCTGGGCGTGCACGACAGCGGCGTCGAGGTGGTGCTGCACCGGCGACGCACACTGCCCGAGCACCCGAACGGCATGACGTTCACGGCGTTCGGCCCCGATGGCGAGGTGCTGCGGGTCCGCACGTACTACTCGGTCGGCGGCGGCTTCGTGGTGGACGAGGGCAGCGGTCGCATCGTGGAGGACGGCACGCCGGTGCCGTATCCGTTCACGACCGGGGTGGAGCTGTTGCGACTGACCGCGGAGAGCGGGCTCTCGATCGGCGCGCTGATGCTGGCCAACGAGGCCGTCCGCCGACCGGTGCCGGAGGTGCACGACGGGCTGCTGCACATCTGGAACGTCATGCAGGAGTGCGTCGCCAAGGGCTGCGCCACGTCCGGGACACTGCCCGGCGGCTTGAAAGTTCCACGCCGGGCGCCGGAACTGCACGCGTCGCTGGTCGGTGACCCCTATTCGACAGATCCGTTGCGCGTCCTGGACTGGGTGACCCTCTTCGCGTTGGCCGTCAACGAGGAGAACGCCGCCGGTGGGCGGGTGGTGACCGCGCCGACGAACGGGGCGGCCGGCATTGTTCCCGCCGTTCTGCACTACTACACCCGCTTCGTCCCAGGGGCCGACGACGAAGGCGTCGTGCGCTTTTTGCTGGCGGCCGCTGCTATTGGCGTTCTATTTAAGGAAAATGCCTCGATATCCGGCGCCGAGGTGGGGTGCCAGGGTGAGGTGGGATCGGCCTGCTCCATGGCCGCGGCGGGACTGGCGGAAGTGCTGGGCGGAACGCCGGCCCAGGTGGAGAACGCCGCCGAGATCGCGATGGAGCACAACCTGGGCCTGACCTGCGATCCGGTGGGTGGCCTGGTGCAGATCCCGTGCATCGAGCGCAACGCCGTCGCGTCCATCAAGGCGATCACGGCCGCTCGGATGGCGCTCCGTGGCGACGGCACGCACACTGTGTCCCTGGACAAGGTCATCAAGACGATGCGTGAGACCGGCGCCGACATGAAGGTCAAATACAAAGAAACCGCTCGTGGTGGTCTTGCCGTCAACGTTATTGAGTGCTGACAATGTGCCTGCCTCGTGACTCTCGGGAAACGTAGTAGTAACGCGACTACTTTCCGCACATGGGTCATTCACCCGATGGTTACCCAGGGACAGGGCGACCACAGTACTCAATTCGGGGCAGGGTGTAGCAGGGGGCGGAGGTGGCGTGTCAACAGTCGAATTGCGTGAAGTGTCGAAAGTCTTCCCGGACGGGACCGTCGCTGTCGATCGAGTGGATCTCGAGGTCGGCGACGGCGAGTTCATGGTCCTGTTGGGCCCGTCGGGCTGCGGGAAGTCCACGATCCTGCGCATGATCGCCGGGCTGGAGGATGCCTCGTCCGGATCCGTGCTGCTCGACGGCGCCGCCGCCGAGGAGCTGACGCCGAAGGAACGCGGCGTCGCCATGGTCTTCCAGGACTTCGCTCTCTACCCGCACATGAGCGTCAACGACAACATCGGGTTCCCGCTGAAGGTATCCGGCGTGGCGGAGGAACGCCGGGGTGACCAGATCCGGGAAGTGGCGGCCGCCCTCGGCATCGGCGACGTCCTGGGCCGGCGGCCGGGCCAGCTCTCCGGCGGCCAGCGGCAACGGGTGGCGATGGGGCGGGCGATAGTGCGCCGGCCGAAGCTGTTCCTGATGGACGAGCCGCTGTCCAACCTGGACAGCCAGCTGCGCGCCGAGTTACGTGCCGAGATCTCCGGGCTGGTCCGCGAGCTGGGCGTCACGTGCGTGTACGTCACCCACGACCAGGCCGAGGCGCTCACCATGGCCGACCGGGTCGCGATCCTGCGCAAGGGCGTGCTCCAGGACGTCGGCACGCCGACCGAGGTCTACGGCAAGCCGGCGACGCTGTACGTCGCGGCGTTCCTCGGCAGTCCCCGGATGAACCTGCTGGAGGCGCAGGTCTCGGTGGCGCTCGACCGCCACGTGGCGCTGCGCTTCGGCGAGCAGGAGGTGCACATCCCCTGGGACGACCTGCGCGCCCGGCACGTGGCCCACTACCACGGCGAACGCATCGTCGTCGGCGTGCGGCCGGAGGCCCTGACCCCGGTCGCCGCGAACACGCCGGGAGACGTCCTGCGCGGGCGCATCCGGCACCTCGAACACCACGGGCACGAGTCCCTGGCGTTCCTCGACATCGGCGCCACCGCGGTGGTCGTCGACGAGATGGCGGGCCCCGCCGCCACCAGCGGTCCTCCCCAGGGCGGGTGGCGGGGGTTGGTCAGGAAGCTGTCCGGCAACGGCACCCGGGGCGCCGTGACCGAACAGCCCGCGTTGGAAGGCGGCCGGCACCATCGCCGGCCGGCGGATGTGGCGGTGCGGCTCGCGCCGTATCCGCCCGTGGGGCCGGGGCACCCGCTCGCGGTCTCGGTAAAGGTCAACGCGCTGCACTTCTTCGAGGAGCGCGGCAAACGAATCGACGTGGGCTGGCGGTAGGACCACCGGCCCACGGACACCGACCTGGGGAGGCGGCATGGCGGCAAGTTCCGGCTTACTGGTGATCGAACGGATCCTGCGCGACCGCGACGGCGTGTGGGAACAGATCGGGGAGGAACGCGACCTCGGAAAGCTGAGCCTGCAGATGCTCGGCAGTTCCGTGGCCGCACTGGCCTGCTACGGCGCCGTGCTCGGCGCGTCAAACACCCGCAACGCGGCGCTGCAGGCGCTCGTGTCGTCGGTGAAGCTGCCGTTGCTGTTCCTGGTGACGCTGGCGATCTGCCTGCCGACGCTGTACCTGTTCAACCTCGTCTTCGGGGCGAAGCTGCAGGTGAAGCAGGCTCTGGCGCTGGTGCTCGTGGCGATCACGGTGATCAGCACGCTGTCGTTCGCGTTCGCGCCGATCAGCCTGTTCTTCCTGATCACGGCGAACCACTACCAGTTCTTCAAGCTGCTCAACGTCGGCATCCTCACGCTCACCGCCCTGGTGGGGCTGCGCTTCCTGACCGGCGGGATGGCGTCGCTGAACAGGTACAACGCGCTGCGCACGGTGCCGGCGACGCCGGTCAACGGGACCAGCGCGGCGGTGGCGCAGAAGCCGGTCGAGCAGCCGGTGCACGCGCTGCCGTCGGGCGAGGCGGCCGCCGCGGAGGGCGTCGACGCGCTGGACGGGATGCTCGCCGCGCCGGCTCCGGCGGCCCGCCCCGCGGCGTCGACGCCGGCGCTGCAACGCGCGCTGACGACTCCCGACCGGCCGGTGCCGGCCAACGCCATCCCGCAGTGGTCGGTCGCGCCGCGCTCGCCGCACCAGGTGGAGTCGCCCGACGGGTCCTCCAGCATGACGCTGCTGTACGTGTGGATCCTGCTGTTCGGGTTCGTCGGCACGCAGCTGGCCTGGACGCTGCGGCCGTTCTTCGGCAGCCCGGACCAGAAGTTCGAGCTGTTCCGGTCGATCGACGGGAACTTCTACGTCGACATCGTGCGCACGTTCGGGCACCTCTTCTAGGCCCGGCGGCTACGCCGCCGGCAGAGTGAAGTGAACTGTCGCGGGGGACGGGTCGCCCACCCAGATCCGTCCGCCGTGGCGGTCCACGATCCGCGCGCAGGTCGCCAGGCCGATCCCGGTGCCGCCGCGGCCGTCCGGGGTGCGTTCCCGGTGAACGAGGGCGAACGCCTGCGCGCGCGGCTGCGGCAGAAACGGCGCACCGGTGTCGGCGACCCTGAACTCCACCCAGCCGGTGCCGGCCGGGACGGCGTCGATCGAGATCCGCAACGGCCGGTCGGGTAACGCCGCCGCGAGTGCGCCGCAGAGCAGGTTCTGCATGAGCTGGGAGAGCTGAACGGGGTCGGCGCGCACGGCGTTCATCGGCGCCAGGCTGACCACGGCGCCGGCCGACTCGATCGCGGGCCGCAGGTCGTCGATCAGTTCGCTCACGACGGCGGTCGGGTCGACGACCGGCTCCGGCACCCCGTCCCCGCCCGGCCGGCTGTACGCCAGCACGGCGCTGATCAGCTCGCTCATCCGGGCGGCGTTGCGGCTGATGGCGGCGAACGTGCGCCGCTCCTCGGCGGGCAGCGCCTGCTCGGCGGCGAGCAGTTCGGCGTTGCCCAGGATCGTGGTGAGCGGCAGCCGCAGGTCGTGCGCGAGCACGTGCGCGAACGCGGCCAGGTCGGCGTTGGAGCGGGCGAGGGTGGCGGTGGCGCGCAGGCGTTCGGAGCTGTCGCGCACGACCCACACGAGAACGTCGGTGCCGACCCGGGTGGCCCGGTAGTCGAAGCCGGTGGTGCCGTCGCTGCACTCGCCGGAGATCGGCACCCCGGAGTCGAGCACGCCCAGGCAGCGCGCGAGGCAGCCGTTCGCCCGCAGGTCGGTCCAGAGTTCGCTGCACAGCGCACCGAGGAGTGCGGTCGGGCGGGCCGCGCGGGCGGCGGCGTTGAGGTAGTCGACGCGCATGTCGACGGCCGTGCCGGAGCCGTCGCGCACGGCCGAGGCGAGGGTGACCGCGTCGGGCATGAGCTCCAGCACGTCCCACGCCAGGGCGGAACTCTCCGCGGCTACCTTCACTCCGCTCCGATCGGCCGGAGCGCGCGGAAACTTAGCCCCAGCTTCGACCGGTGAGCTGTTCGTACGCGGCGACGTAGCGGCCACGGGTGGCGGCGATGATCTCCGCCGGCACCTCGGGCGCGGGCGGGTTGCGGTCCCAGCCGGTCGAGCGTGCCCAGTCCCGGATGAACTGCTTGTCGAACGCGTGCTGCACCCGGCCCGGCGTGTACTCGTCGGCCGGCCAGAAGCGCGAGGAGTCGGAGGTCAGCACCTCGTCGCCGAGCGTCAGCACACCGGCGTCGTCGAAGCCCAGCTCGATCTTGGTGTCGGCGATGATGATGCCGCGTCCGGCCGCGATGCGGGCACCGCGTTCGTAGACGGCGAGCGTGATCCGGCGCAGTTCCTCCGCCAACTCCGCACCGACGGCGGCGACCACCTCGTCGAACGTCATGGCGGTGTCGTGCTCGCCGATCGGCGCCTTGGTGGTCGGCGTGAAGATCGGCTCCGGCAGCCGGTCGGACTCGCGCAGCCCCGGCGGGAGCTTGATCCCGCACACCGAGCCGGTCGCCTGGTACTCCGCCAGCCCCGAACCGGTCAGGTAGCCGCGCGCCACGCACTCGACCGTCACCATGGTCAGCGGCCGGCAGCGGATCGCCCGCCCGGCGAACTCCTCCGGCACGTCGGTCGCCGACAGCACATGGTTGGGGACGAGGTCGCCCAGTTCGGTGAACCACCACAGGGACAGCGCGGTCAGCAGCTTGCCCTTGTCGGGGATGGTGGTCGGCAGGATGACGTCGTAGACCGACACCCGGTCGGAGGCGACGAGGATCAGGTCCTTCCCGTCGCGGTAGACGTCGCGGACCTTGCCCCGGTGGATGAGTTCCATCGGGGCGAACGCTATCGGGTGCCGGGGCGCCCGCCGTCGCCGGGTGTGCCCGTCCGGGCAGCGCCTTTACCAGGTGAAGGTGAACAGATCGGCGCCGTTAACCCGATGTTCGCCAGACGCTCACGCCACGTCTGACGTAACGCGTCCCCTCCGCCGACACCCTGAGCCGGTGCGACGACTACTCAGCACTTTCCTGGCCCTGGCGATCCTCGGCGGTGTCGGCGGGATCATCTGGGCCAACGTGGCGTCCGATGGAGCGGGCGCCGGCGACCTCGCGACGGTTCGCGGGGTGATCGGTTCGGAGAAGAGCGCGTTCTTCGCGGACCCGGCCGTGGCGGCGGCGTTCGCCGCGCACGGGGTGAAGATCACTGTGGACGGGGCCGGCTCGCGCCGGATCGCCGAGACGGACCTGGGCGACTACGACTTCGCCTTCCCGTCCAGCGCGCCCTCGGCCGAGAAGATCCAGCAGAACGTCAAGGTCAAGGGCACCTACGCGCCGTTCTACTCGCCGATGGCGATCGCGACGTTCAAGCCCCTGGCGCACCTGCTCGTGAGCCAGGGCATCACCCGGATCGCGCCGCAGGGCTATTGGGAGTTCGACGTGAAGGCCTATCTGGGCGCCGTCGAGCGGGGACTGCGCTGGGACGCCATCCCCAACAACACCGAGTACCCGGCGCGCAAGACGGTGCTCGTCACCACCACCCAGCCGCGCGACTCCAACTCGGCGGCCATGTACGCCGCCGTGATGTCGTACGTGCTCAACGGCGAGAACGTCATCCGCGACCAGACCCAGCTCGGCGCCGTGCAGCCGAAGGTGAGCCGCCTCTTCCTCGACCAGGGCTACCTGGAGAGCAGCACCGAGGCGCCCTGGGAGAAGTACCTCGCCAACGGGCTGAACGCCGCGCCGCTGGTGTGGGTCTACGAGGCGCAGTTCGTGGGGAAGCAGCTCAACGACGACAAGGCGATCAAGGACGGCATGGTGCTCGCCTACCCGACGCCGACCGTGCTGTCCAAGCACACCCTCCTGGCGCTGAACGACAGCGGCGACCGCGTGGGCCGGCTGCTCACCGAGGATCCCGAGCTGCGCCGCCTCGCCGCCCGGCACGGCTTCCGCACGAACGGCTTCGACCAGGCCGTCGCGGCGAAGAAGCTCGCCGTTCCCGGGACGCTGGCCGGGGTCGTCGACCCGCCCGGGTTCGAGATCCAGGAAGCCCTGCTCGAAGCCATCGCCCAGCAGTACAAGAACTGAGGAGCAACGATGCGTAGATATGTGGCGTTGCTCGCGGCGCTGGCCCTCGTCGGCGGCTGCACCGCGGACCCCGCGGACACCACCCCGGAGAAGCAGAGCCCGGGCGGCGTCCTGCGCGTGCTCGCCGGCAGCGAACTCGCCGACCTCGAACAGCCGATCCTGAAGGACGTCGAGAAGGCCACCGGCATCACCGTCCGGCTCACCTACACCGGCACCCTGGACGGGGTGGAACAGGTCTCCTCCGGCGCCGCCGGGAAGAACTTCGACGCGATCTGGTTCTCCTCGAACCGCTACCTCGAACTCCAGGACGGCGCCAACGGGAAGATCGGCACCTCGACGAAGGTGATGTCCTCGCCGGTGATCCTGGGCCTGCGCACCGCCCAGGCGCGCGAACTGGGCTGGGACGCCAAGCGGCCGACCTGGAAGGAGATCGCCGACGCGGCGGCCGCGAAGAAGTTCACCTACGGGATGACCAATCCGGCGGCGTCCAACTCCGGCTTCTCCGCTCTCGTCGGCGCGGCCTCGGCCCTGTCCGGCGCCACCACGGCCCTGAACGACGAGCAGGTCCGCGCCGTCACCCCGCAGCTGCAGGGCTTCTTCTCGGCACAGGTGCTGACGTCGGGCTCCTCCGGCTGGCTCGCGGACGCGTTCAAGGCGCGCCCGGACGTGACCGGCTTGATCAACTACGAGTCCGTGCTCATGAACCTGAAGCAGCAGGGCACCGACCTGACGCTGGTGTACCCGAGCGACGGCGTCGTCACGGCGGACTACCCGCTGACCGTGCTGGAGAGCGCCGATCAGGCCGCCAAGGACAGGTACCGCAGGGTCGCCGACTATCTGCGCCGCGACGATGTGCAGAAGAAGCTCGCCGGCCCGGTGAACCGCCGGCCGGTGACCGCGTCCGCCGCCGAGCCGGAGAAGTTCCCGGGGTCGCTGGTGGAACTGCCGTTCCCGGTGAAGCTGGCGACCGCCGACGCACTGATCGACTCGTACATGAACACGCTGCGCCGGGCGCCCCGCACGCTGTACGTGCTGGACCTCTCCGGCTCGATGCAGGGAGAACGGCTGGCCAAGCTCAAGGCGGCGATGAACGCCCTCACCGGCCAGGACAACTCGCTCTCCGGCCGCTTCTCCAAGTTCGCCGGGCGGGAACAGGTGTTGCTGATCCCGTTCAGCGGCAAGGTGAAGCCGACGATGCGCTATCAAGTTCCCGCGGAGAACCCCGCCACGGAGCTGGGCCGGATCAGGAACGCCGTCGACGGGTTCCAGGCCGACGGGGACACCGCCATCTACGACGCCCTGATCACCGGCTACACCGAGGCGGCCACGGAGATCGCGAAGGATCCGAGCCGGTTCACCACGATCGTGCTGCTCACCGACGGGGCGAAGACGGCCGGGCGGGACCTGGCGGCGTTCAAGCGGCATCTCGACGGCCTGACCGGCGACGTGCGGCGGGTGCCGGTCTTCCCGGTGCTCTTCGGCGAGTCGACGGTGGCCGACATGGAGGAGGTCGCCCGGGTCACCGGCGGCCGGACCTTCGACGGGCGGCAGGAGTCCCTGCAGGCGGTGTTCAAGGAGATCCGTGGATATCAGTAGATATCGGCGGTACCTCACCTCGACCCGGCATCTCGTCGGGTGCGGCGGCGCGCTGGTCGGCCTGGTGATCGCGATCACCGGGGTGGCCGGCGCGCTCTGGCCGTTGGCGGTCGCGGGCCTCTACGTCGTGGGCGTTCTGCTCGGGCCCCCGGACCGCCGTCCCAGGCCCGAGAGCATCGGTCCGCGGGAACTGCGTGAGCAGCTGCGCGCCCTGCCCCGTAACCGGTTGCCGGACCGGGCGCGGCGACGGGTGGACGTCATCGCCGCGATCGTCGACGGGCTGCTGGAGCGCGAGGACGCCCTGACGGCCGACCCGGAGAACTGGTTCGCGGTCGACCGGGCGGTGCGCCAGGACCTGCCGACCACCGTCGACTCCTATCTCGAACTGCGCCACTGGTACCACGGCCGGCGGCACCTGCCCGGCGTCGACCGGGACATCGGGGCGGAGCTGATGAGCCAGCTGGAGTCGATCGAGGCGACCCTGACCAGGGTGGCCGAGGACGTGTACGGCGGGCCCGCCCGCTGGATGGTCGAACACGGCCGCCGGCTCGCCGAACGCGCCGAGGAGGAGTGAACCGACCGGTGTCGATGCGCGTGTCGTCAGGGCAAGGGGGCAGGGGGAAAGCGCCCAGCCCCGGCCGGGGTCGGGACCGGCCGGGGCTGGGCTTCGGGGGGATCAAGGCTTATGAGTTCAGCGACGCTATGAGTTCAGCGGCACCGTGGCCGTCGCGGTGAGCACCGGCGACGTCGCCGCGGGGCCGTTCCCGCCGCGGGTGGTGATCCGGTAGGTGTGCGTCTCGGTGCGCTGGCCGCCGCAGCTGAACGGGAACTCCATGGAGCCCTCGGCCTCGTAGTTGCCGTAGCTGCCCACCTTGTCGGGGTGGTCGACCGAGAGCGCGATCCCGGTGGCGCCGGTGACCTTCCAGCTGATCTCGGCCGGCACGCTGCCCTGGCCGTTCGGGCCGCACTTGGGCTGCTTGGTGAGCTTGAAGTAGACGATCTTCGGTGCGCCGGTGCCGGTGTTCGCGGTGGTGCTCGGCCGGCCGCTGCCGGTGCGTTCGCCGGTGCCGGCGCCCTGGCCGTTGCCGGCGCGGCCCGACGCACTGGCGCTCGCGCTCGGGGAAGCCGCCGCGCTGGAGGGGGCGGGGCTGGGCGCCGTGCCCGCGTTGCTCTTCGGGCTCTGGCACGCGGCGAGCGCCAGAACGGCCACCGCTCCGCTCGCGGCGATCATGCCGGACCGCACTGCCTTCTTCATCGCTCCGCCTCGCTTCTATGTGGACTCGCTGTAGGAGTCCGAAGGTAGAAGCGTTGCGGGGCGGCGGAATCACGGGTTCATGCCAGGGATCTCCACGAGTCGTAGTGGTGCACGGCCACGCCGGCGTACCCGGTCGAGGTGGCGTTCCCGGTGGTGTCGATGCTGGTCAGCGCCCGGTCGAGGGTGGCCGCGCTCATCCCGGAGAACGTGCAGTGCGCGCACTCGGCCAGCGGCTGGGTCTCGACGGCCAGCCGCGCGGGCTTGCGGGCGGCGGCCGCCCGGGTCAGGAAGTCGCGGCCGATGTCCATGACCGAGTTGGGGCCGGTGACGGTGTTGCGGTAGCTCATGACCGTGATCGCGTCGACGCGGCTGAGCACCTCGGTGGCGAGGTTCTTCCTGCCGACGGTCAACTGGCCGAGCCAGAACGGCACGTCGGCCTCGACCCGCTTGGTCGTGGCGGCGGCGAGCTTGCCGAGCAGGTTGAGGTACTGCTGGGCCAGGGTCGCCTGCGCGGTCTGCCACTCCGGCAGCAGGTAGGGCTCCACGTCCACGTGCACCGCGTCGAAGAGGCCGGTCCCGAGCGCGGCCCGCTGCCAGGCGAGCGCCGCGGCGTGGTCGGTGGTCCAGGACGTCTCGCCGCCGAGCGCCGCCAGCTTGATCCCGGCCGCTGATGCGCGCTGGCGGAGTTCCCTCAGGTAGGGAACGTCCGGCGAGGTCGGCACATGGACGAAGATCTCCTTGACGCGGCGCTGCGCGGCGAAGGCGACCGCGTCGACGGCCGACGGCCGGGTCCAGAGCCACATCCCGCGAACGTCGGCCGCGGGCGTGGCGGCGTGGGCGGTGCCCGGCACGACGGGAACGAGCGCCCCGACCAGGAGGATCACTAACAGTCGCAAGCGCATAACCCATTGTGCGAACGGGGCTACGGCAGCGACGTCACCCGGTCAGCCAGCTCTGGTTGGTGCGCCCGTTGCAAGTGAATTGCTGCAAGGGTGTGCCGGGCGCGGTGCCCTCGTTGACCACGTCCAGGCATTTGCCCGAGTGCACCACCTGGAACGCGATCCGCCCGTCCGGGCTCGCCGCGAACCGCCACTGCTGGGCCGGCGACTGCGCGCACGGCTCCAGCACGATCGGCGCGCCGTCGTGGCCCGCCCCGCCGGCGACGCCGAGACACTGCCCGTTGGCCACGTTGACCAGCGCACCAGCCGGCGTCAGGAACCACCGCTGGGCCGGCGCCCCGCCGCACGCCGCGATCGCCGCCGCGCCACCCGGCCCGGGCTGCCCCGGCGCGAGATCCACGCACAGCCCCGACGCGGAACCCTTGATCGCCCCGAGCTGCTGCGGCGCGTTGGGATCGACGGGTGCCGCGCTGGATCGGGACGGCGCGGCGGACGAGGGCCGGGCCGCGCTGGAGGCCGGCGCGCTCGGCGCACTGCTCGGGGCGGCCGCGCTCGACGGCGACACGTCGTCCAGGGCCGTCTTCGGCGCCGGGCCGGAGAGCGCCTGCAGCGCCAGCACCCCGCCGACGAACAGCCCCAGGACCAGCACGCCGACGCCGATGAGCAGCAGCGGATCGGGGCGCCTGCGGCGGGCGCCGTAGAGGCCGGGCGAGGTGTGTTCCTCGCCGCCGCTGCGGTACACCGCGGGGCGCGGCTCATGCGGAGGCGGAGACCCGGTCACGGCGCCATGATGGCCGATCCGCGCCACCCGCCGCTATCAGTGGTCGACGCGCAACGCCGGGCGGGTCGGGTGGTCGTAGCGGATCACCGCGTCGGCGAAGAGCGTCGGGTCGACCTCCTCCGCGTACCGCGCGTACGCGGGCAGCGTCCACCGCTCCTCGGGCGGGGTGCGGCGTTCCAGGGCCGGGGGCGTGAGTACCAGGTGGACGGTGTACTCCAGGGGCAGCCCGGCACCGAGCAGCAGCGGCCCGCTGAGCAGAACGACGGCGCGTTCCGGCAGCTCCGTGTAGGGCGCACGGGTCGCGCGGTCCCGCACCGGATCCCAGAACGTCTCCAGGATCTTGCCGGTGCCGCCCGGCCCCGCCGGATCCAGCACCTCCCGGCGCAGTGCCGAGAGGTCGAACCACGTGTCGTAGAACGCGTCCGGATTGGTGCGCCCCAGCTCGTACCGGATCGACGCCGGTCGCACGAAGTCCGCCGCCTCCACCAGGAACGCCGCGAGTCCCCGCAGGCGCAACGGGCCGACCAGGGAACGGGCCAGCGAGCCCGGGGCGGCGGCCGGCGGCCCGTCGATGCCCACCCGCACGCGTGCGTCGTCGGTGGCCCGTTCGGCGATCGCGTCGGCGAGGTGTTCGATCATCCGTTCGGGTGATAGCGGCTCATAGCGCACCCGTCCATCCTGGCGGGTTGTTCAAGATCTCTCGTTTCCGGGGGGCACGCGACATCGGCCGGTCGGCCGGGGGAGAATGGTCGACAAGCCGCCGACGTACACCCGAACGGGAGCGCTCCGACCATGACCGAGTACACGCTGGACTACCCCGGCGGCACGCTCAAGCTGCCCACCCACGACGCAGTCGAAGGTCCTCCGGGGATCGACATCGCACCGCTGCTCAAGCAGACGGGTGCGGTCACCTACGACGCCGGATTCGTCAACACGGCGTCCTGCAAGTCGGCGATCACCTTCATCGACGGCGACGAGGGCATCCTGCGCTACCGGGGATATCCGATCGACCAGCTCGCCGAGAAGGCCTCGTTCCTCGAGGTCTCCTACCTCCTGATCTACGGCGAGCTGCCCACCGCCGCGCAGCTCGACGAGTTCTCCACGAGGGTCAAGCACCACACGATGCTGCACGAGGAACTGCGCCGGTTCTTCGACGGCTTCCCGCGGGACGCCCACCCGATGCCCGTGCTGTCGTCGGCCGTCAGCGCCCTCTCCACCTTCTACCAGGACGCGCTCAACCCGTTCGACGACGAACAGGTCGAGATGGCGACCGTGCGCCTGCTCGCCAAGGTGCCGACCATCGCGTCCTACGCCTACAAGAAGTCCATCGGGCAGCCGATGCTGTACCCGGACAACTCGCTCGGCTACGTGGCCAACTTCCTGCGCATGACGTTCGGGGTGCCGGCGACGCCGTACGAGGTCGACCCGGTCGTCGAGAAGGTCCTCGACATGCTGTTCGTCCTGCACGCCGACCACGAGCAGAACTGCTCCACGTCGACCGTGCGGCTGGTCGGCTCGTCGCACGCCAACCTGTTCGCGTCGGTGTCGGCGGGCGTCAACGCGCTCTTCGGGCCGCTGCACGGCGGCGCCAACCAGGCCGTGCTGGAGATGCTGCAGGGGATCCACAAGGGCGACGACACCGTCGAGAGCTTCGTGCGCAAGGTGAAGGACAAGGAGCCGGGCGTCAAGCTCATGGGCTTCGGGCACCGCGTGTACAAGAACTACGACCCGCGCGCCGCGATCGTGAAGAAGGCCGCGCAGGACGTCATGTCCCGGATGAACGCCTCCGACCCGCTGCTGGACCTGGCGATGCAGCTCGAGGAGATCGCGCTCGCGGACGACTACTTCGTCTCCCGCAAGCTGTACCCGAACGTCGACTTCTACACGGGCCTCATCTACAAGGCGATGGGCTTCCCGACGAAGATGTTCACGGTGCTCTTCGCGCTCGGCCGGCTGCCGGGCTGGATCGCGCAGTGGCGCGAGATGATCAAGGACGAGGACACCAAGATCGGGCGTCCGCGTCAGGTGTACACCGGTCAGGCGGAGCGCACGTTCGTCGCGATGGGCGAGCGCTAAATCGCATTGACATCGCGGGTCGCTCTGAGAAGAGTGACCCGCGATGTCCGTTGATACGGTGCCTGGCCGCGGGGGCCTGTTCCGCCACGCCGACTTCCGACGGCTCTTCCTCGCGCACGGGGTCTCCCAGCTGGGCGCCCAGGTCACCTACCTGGCACTGCCACTGGTGGCGATCACCTATCTGCATGCCAGCACCTTCGAGATCGGCGTGCTCACCACGCTGGAGTCGCTGGCCTTCCTGGTGATCGGGCTGCCGGCCGGCGCGTGGTGCGACCGGATGCGGCGCCGACGGGTTCTGATCACCACCGATCTCGTCCGGGCCGGCGCCCTGCTGTCCATCCCGGTGGCGGCCGCGCTCGGCGTGCTGAGCGTCTGGCAGCTCTACACCGTCGTGCTGATCCACGGTGCGTGCACCGTCTTCTTCGACGTGTCGGGGCTGGCGTTCCTGCCGAGCCTGATCGGGCGCGAGCGCCTCATCGAGGGCAACGGCAAGATGGAGTCCGCGCGGCAGGTCGCGCTGGCCGCCGGCCCGACCCTCGCCGGCTTCCTGGTGGAGGCGTTGAAGGCGCCGTTCGCGCTGGTCGCCGACGCGGTGAGCTACCTCTGGTCGGCCGCCTGGCTGTCCCGCATCCGCGCGCCGGACGTGCTGCCGCCGCGGGCCGACCGGCAGCCGCTGCGGGTGGAGATCGCCGAGGGGCTGCGGTTCGTGCTGCGCAACCCGGTGCTGCGGGCGGTCGCCGCGACCGGGGCGATCGCCGTCGTGGGAATCAGCATCTCGCGCGCGATCCTGGTGCTGTTCCTGGTGCGGCAGCTCGGGCTGACCGCCGGCACGATCGGGCTGCTCTTCTCCGTGGGGAGCGTCGCCTCGATCGGCGGGGCGATGGTGACCACGCGGCTGGCGCGCCGGCTCGGGGCGCCCCGTGCGCTGATCGGGTTCTGCGGGATCGCCGGTGCCGGATCGTTGCTGATCCCGCTTACCGGCAACGGCTGGGCGCTCGGTTTCCTCGTCGTCGGCGAGACGCTACAGATGGCGTCGATCGTGGCCTACAACGTCACGCAGGTGAGCTATCGGCAGCGCATCTGCCCGGACCATCTGCTCGGCCGGATGAACGCCACGATGCGGTTCCTCATGTGGGGCACGACCCCCGTCGGTGGGCTGCTCGGCGGGGTGCTCGGCACCGCGATAGGCCTGCGCCCCACGCTCTGGACGGCCGGCGCGCTCCTGGTCGTGGCGACCCTGCCGCTGGTCCTCTCCCCGCTCGGGCCGGCCGCCGTGCGGGGGGATCGGGAGTTCCTACAGGAGCCCGTGCTCCTCGGCCAGAAGGCAGACGGCGAGCAGGCGTAGCACGGTGGCGTCGGCGCGCGCCCAGTCGAGCCCGGCGGAGTTCTCCGGCAGGGTGTAGCCGCAGCGGGTCTGCGCCGCCAGCACGGAACGGGCGTACGAGGCGAGCGAGACGATGCTGATCTCGCGGTCGGCGGCCCGCAGGGACTCACGGACAGTGGCGGCGTGCTGGTCCACGGCGGCCAGCAGGCCGGGGTTGCGCAGGGCGGCGACCAGCCCGTCAACGCCCACCTGGGCCATGAGCTGGTCGAGAACGGCGTGGGCGGTAAGAACCCGGGCTGAGTGCGTCATGAGGAAACCGTAGGGGCGCATGGCCCCGGCATACCCCTGAGCAACCGTCCCGCACTCACGGATGCACCGATTCGCAACCGTGAGTCCCGCCGATTCGGTCAGCCGACCCCATTTTCCCTGGTCAAGGGCACTTCTGAGGCGCCGATCATCCCGTCGTCGGGCGCCTCTTCGTGAAAGATTCCCACCTGTTCAGGGGATGTCGACGGGCCGGGAACGCTGGGCGCCGGCGCCGGCGACGTTCCCCCGGAGGGAGCCGAACAGGCGGCCAGGGCGGCCGCGGCGACAACGGTGACAAAGACGAGAGCCCCGCGCATCTGTCCATTATGGTGCTCTTTCAACTACCGTGAGTCACGTCGCGGGAAGTGGGAAAGAAGAGGGGGGAGGTGAACCAGTGGGACAGGATGTCGAACGGCGCGAATTCAGCCGCGCGGACCGGATGCGCTACCGGGAGAAGGTGCGCACCAACCTCGACGCGCTGACGCGGATGCTCGAGGAGGTCCAGTTCGAGTGCGAACGGCCGCTCACCGGCCTCGAGATCGAGCTGAACCTCGTCGACGAGGACGCGGCACCGGCCATGCGCAACCAGGCGGTGCTCGACGCGATCGCCGACCCGGACTTCGTCACCGAACTGGGCCAGTGGAACATCGAGATCAACGTGCCGCCGGACGTGCTCGAGGGCGACGGGCTGCACCGGTTCGAGCAGCGGGTGCGCGGCAGCCTGAACGCCGCCGAGGCCAAGGCGGCCGCGATCGGTACGCACACGGTCATGATCGGGATTCTGCCGACGCTGCGCCAGGACCACCTCACCCACGACTCGCTGTCGGCCAACCCCCGGTACGCGCTGCTCAACGAGCAGATCTTCGCCGCCCGCGGCGAGGACATGCTGATCCAGATCGAGGGAACGGAGGGCCTCGCCACCCGCTGCGACAGCATCGCGCCCGAGGCGGCCTGCACCAGCGCGCAGCTGCACCTGCAGGTCACCCCGGCCAACTTCCCGACGTACTGGAACGCCGCGCAGTGCATCGCCGGCGTGCAGCTCGCGCTCGGCGCCAACGCGCCCTACCTGTTCGGGCGGGAACTGTGGCGGGAGACCCGCATCCCGCTCTTCGAACAGGCCACCGACACCCGGGCCGAGGAACTGAAGGCGCAGGGCGTGCGGCCCCGGGTCTGGTTCGGCGAACGCTGGATCACCTCGATCTTCGACCTGTTCGAGGAGAACGTCCGCTACTTCCCGGCGCTGCTGCCCATCTGCGAGGACGAGGACCCCATCGCGGTGCTCGCCGACGGCGGCGTGCCGAAGCTCGGCGAGCTGACCCTGCACAACGGCACCATCTACCGCTGGAACAGGCCGGTGTACGCCGTCGTCAAGGGCCGGCCGCACCTGCGCGTGGAGAACCGCGTGCTGCCGGCCGGGCCGACCGTCGTCGACATCATGGCCAATGCGGCGTTCTACTTCGGGCTGGTGCGCACGCTCGCCGAGGCCGACCGGCCGGTGTGGACCCGGATGTCGTTCAACGCCGCCGAGGAGAACTTCCACGCCGGCGCCAAGAACGGGATCGACGCCCAGCTGTTCTGGCCCGGGTTCGGCCACATCTCGGCGGCCGAACTGGTGCTGCGCCACCTCCTGCCGATGGCGCACCAGGGACTGGACCGCAGCGGGGTCGACCCGGCACACCGCGACCGGCTCCTCGGCGTCATCGAACGCCGCTGCGTCACGCTCGCCAACGGGGCCACCTGGCAGGTCGGCTCCGCGGCGCGCCACCACGGCCGGCTGGCCGGCATGCTGCGCGAGTACCGCGAACTGATGCACGCCAACCAGCCGGTTCACGAGTGGCCCTCGTAGCACCTACCTTTGCTCCGTGCCTGATGACGATCGCCTCAACCGGTGGGAACGGCGTACCGGGGCCGCGCTGACGGTGCTCGGTGCGCTGTTCCTCGCCGCGTACGCGGTGCGGGTGCTACGCCCCGGCCTCTCGTCGACCGGCCACACGGTGATCGCCGTGATCGAGTACGTCACCTGGGGAGCCCTCGCCGTCGACCTCGCGGTGCGGCTGCGGCTGACGTCGGACCGGCGCCGGTTCCTGCGCACGCACGTGTTCGACCTAGTGGTGCTGGCGCTGCCGATGATCCGGCCGTTGCGCGTGCTGCGGGTGCTGTCGCTGCTGATCGTGGTGCACCGCCGGGTCACCCGCGCCAGCCGCTTGCGACTGAGCGTGTACGTCGGCGGCACCACCGCACTGATCATCTTCGTGGCGAGCCTCGCGGTGCTGGACGCCGAGCGGCGTGCCCCCGGCAGCAACATCCACACGTACCTCGACGCGCTGTGGTGGACCATGACGACCGTCTCCACCGTGGGCTACGGCGACCACTTCCCGGTGACGGTCGAGGGGCGCTTCCTCGCCATGGGCCTCATGGTCGGCGGGATCGGCCTCCTGGGCTTCGTGACCGGTTCGCTGGCGAGCTGGTTCATCGACCAGTTCAGCGAGCTGCAGGAGAGCGAGGAAGAGACCCGGGAGGACGTGGCCGACCTGGTGGCCGAGGTGCGGGCGCTGCGCGCCGAGATCGCCTCACTCCGCGCGGAGCGCGCCGCCTGACGCACGCCCGCCTCAGGTGCCGAACCTCGGGTAGACCACGTTGCCGTCCGCCGCGGCCTCCAGGATCGCCGGCGCCTGCGCCTCCCGCTCGGTCAGCCAGGCCAGGAACTCGTCGGCCGGCAGCGGGCGGGACACGTAGTACCCCTGCACGATGTTGCAGCCCTCCTTGGTCAGGTGCGCCATGGTCTCGCCGTCCTCGACGCCCTCGGCCACCACCTCCAGGTCGAGCGCGTGCCCGAGCTGCACCGCCGAGCGGACCACCGCCCGGTCCCGGTGGTCGACCGAGATCCGCTGCACGAACGACTTGTCGATCTTCACCTCGTGGATCGGCAGCTCACGCAGCCGCCCCAGCGACGAGTAGCCGGTCCCGAAGTCGTCGATCGCCAGCTTGACCCCGAGGGTGTTCAGGCGCTCGAGGGTGCGCAGGCTGCCCGTCGGGTCGGCCATGATGCTGCTCTCGGTGATCTCGAGCGTCAGTGCGCTCGCCGGAACGCCGGTCTGGCCCAGCAGCCGGGCGACGATGTCCGGCAGGTTGGTGTCCATCAGGCTGTTCGGCGACAGGTTCACCGCGACGCTCAGGTCCCGGCCGCTGCGCCGCCACGACGCGCACCGGCGCAGCGCCACCTCCAGGACGTGCAGCGTCAGCGGCCGGATCAGCCCCGAGTGCTCCGCCAGCGGGATGAACTGGTCCGGCGGGATGAAGCCCTGTTCGTTGTGGTGCCAGCGGGCCAGCGCCTCGGCGCCGGTCACCAGGCCGGTCACCGGGTCCAGCTTCGGCTGGAAGACGACCAGCAGGTCGCGGCGGTTGATCGCCTGGTCCAGTTCGCCGATCAGGGCGAGCCGGCGCGGCGTGTTGCGGTCGTGCTCCGCCTCGTAGACGCGGCGCCCCGTGCGGTGCTCCTTCGCCGCGTACATGGCGACGTCGGCGCGCTGGATCAGCGTCTTCGAGTCGTTGCCGTGGTCCGGGGCGAGCGCGATGCCGATGCTGGCGCGGATGTTCAGCTGCATCGCGCCGACCGGGATCGGGCGCTCCAGCTCGGCGTTCAGCTCGTTGACGACCGAGACCGCCTCGTCCTCGTTGGCGACGCCGGGCAGCAGGACGGCGAACTCGTCGCCGCCGAAGCGGGCCACGATGCCGCGGGCGCCGACCCGGCCGTTCAGGCGGGGGCCGATCTCGCGCAGGACCGCGTCGCCGGTGTCGTGCCCCAGCGCGTCGTTGATCTCCTTGAACCGGTCGAGGTCCATGAGGATCACCGCGGCCGGCTTGTCCCCGGCGACGGCCTCGTCGACGTGGTGGCCGAAGCGGCGCCGGTTGGGCAGGCCGGTCAGCGGGTCGAACAGGACCAGCCGCTCCTTCTCCGACACCTCGTGCCGGAGCTGGTCGACCAGCTGCGACTTGGCCAGCGCGATGCTCGCGTGGTTGGCCAGCGCCTGGAAGAGCATCACGTGCTCGTCCGTGAACGCCGGCGTGTCCGGCAGGCTGTCGGTGACGAGCAGGACTCCGGTGCCGTTGCCGAGCGGAACAGGCACCGCGACGGCGTTCGTCGGGATGCGGTCGCGGGCGATCGGCAGCAGCACCGGTTCGCCCTTGGCGGCCGGCACCCACCAGGCGTCGGCCGGCATCTCCAGCAGGAACTCCGCGTCCAGTTCGTCCGTGCCGGTGAGGCGGTGCTGCAGGTAACCCCGGCCGCCGGGGCCGGGGACGATCAGTTCGGCCCCCTCGGCGCGCATCTGGTCGCGCACCTGGGTCAGGACCACGCGGGCGACGTCGTCGCTGTCGAGCGAGCCGTCCAGCGCCCGGGTGAACGAGTACAGCTCCTCCACCTGGGCGTGTCCCTGGCTCTGCCGCACGTAGGCGCGGTAGGTGACCCAGGTGACCAGCGCGACGACGCCGAGCAGGAGCAGGGCGCGCAGGTCCTTCTCGACGGCCATGGCGCCGATGAGAGCGATCGTGGTGGTCACGGCGACCAGCGGAAGCCCGCGGAGGGCGTGGCCCATCCGCTTCCACTCGTCCGGGTCGTCCTTGAGCGCGATGGCGGCCGTCACGAGCACCGCCGCGAGGGCGTCGGAGGCGAACATCGCCAGGTAGGCCGCGGCCCACGCGGTCGGGCCGAGCACGTCGACCGTGCCGCCGACCATCAGGCGGAAGATCAGCGGTGCCACGCTCGCCTGGACGGCGATGAGCGCGAGGTTGAACCCGAGCTTCACGCCGCGCTGCCGGCGCAGCAGGGCCAGGCCGAGTCCCCCGCCGACCATGCGCGTGATGAGCAGCAGCGACGGGGCGGTGGCCAGCATGCCGAGCACCATCGGGATCTCGCTGAACCCGAGCGCGTGGCCGCCGCGCCGTACGCGCAGGTGGATCGCGAAGCCCTCGGTGGCGGCGAACATCAGCACCAGCATCCACAGCGGTACGAAGCCGTCGCTGATGTTCGGCAGCGGGTGGGTCACCAGGACGTACGCATGCCCGGCGAGCACCATCACACCCAGCGCGACGCTCAGGGCGATCACCCGGTGGTCCGGGCTCACCCGTCCCCGGCGGGCCGACCGACCGGTCTTACCGGTGGCCGAACCGCCCGAGGTGGAGTCGGGGTTCGACGTTCGCACGGCGTCCATGCCTTTCATCCGCGGCGGTTCTGCCTGGCGTTCCGTAGGGAGGGTCGGCCGCGGGAGGGCTGACTTGACCAACTCCGGCGAGCGGTTCCCGGGTACTACTGACAGTGGCAATCATGGAGCGCCCGGTAGCGGTCCGGTGTCGTCAGGTCGGCGGGTTACGGGACGCCGAGCAGCGCTTTACGGCACGCCGAGCAGGCGGAGCAGCGCGGTCGTCGCGGCGGCCGCCATGACCACGACGACGAACGGCAGCTTCCGCCAGGCCAGCACCGCCCCCACCAGGACCCCGGCCGGGCGGGCCCAGCCGGCGAACTCGGCCCCCTTCAGCAGCGCGGCGGTGGCCACGAGCGCCGCGAGCAGGGCGACGGCCGCGAGGGAGAGGTAGCGTTCGACCGCCGCGGGGACGGTGACGCGGCTGCGCAGCAGCGGGCCGGCCAGGCGCATGGCGTACGTGCCGAGCGCGAGCGCGGCGATGGCGACCCAGGTCATTTCCGCGCCGCCGCGAGCAGAAGGGCGCCGAGCGCCACGAGCACCGGCATTCCCGCAGGTAGGAACGGCGCCGCGAGCAGGGCGAGCAGCGCCCCGCCGAGCGCCACGCGGGCCGCGTCGCCCTCCCGCAGCGCCGGCAGCAGCAGCGCGAACATGCCGGCCGGGAACGCCGCGTCGACGCCGTACCGCTCCGGGTCACCCATGACGCCGCCGGCGACGACGCCGATCGCCGTGGCGATGTTCCACGAGATGAACAGCGCGGCTCCGGCCAGGACGTAGGCCCGGCGGCGGGTGACCGGGTCGGGTCTGGCCAGGGAGAAGGCGACCGCCTCGTCGGTCATCACGTGGCTGCCGACGGCGCGGGCGATCGGCCCACGGCCGACGGTGTCCCCGATCGCCAGCCCGAACGGCACGTGCCGCGCGTTGAGCAGCAGGCCGCCGACGACCGCCGCGACGGCCGAGCCGCCCGCACCGACCACTCCGGCGGCGAGGAACTGCGCCCCGCCGGCGAAGACGAACAGGGACATCGCGATCGTGCGGACGGGGGAGATGCCGGCCGCTACGGAGATCGCGCCGTACGACAGGCCCACGACGGCCGCGGCGGAGGCGAGCGCGAGCACGTCCCGCAGGAGCGGGTCACGTAAAGTCCGGGGTGTTCGCAGAACCGAACGCATGTTTTCTACGATGAACGCCCCGATGGTGTTCGTCAAACCGAATAGTCGTACGGAGTATCGAACGGTGACGTCAGCCCCCATCGAGGCGATCGCCCGCGCCATCCGCCGGGAACGCGAGCGCGCCGGCCTCTCCCTCACCGAGCTCGCCCGCCGCGCGAAGCTCGCCAAGTCGACGCTGTCCCAGCTGGAGGCCGGGACCGGCAACCCGAGCATCGAGACGCTGTGGGCGCTCGGCGTCGCGCTCGACGTGCCGTTCAGCCGGCTCGTGGACACCCGGAGCACACCCACCGTGGTGATTCGCGCCGGGGAGGGGCCCGCCCTGCGTTCGGCCGAGGCCAACTACACCGGCCTGCTGCTGTCCGCCTGCCCGCCCGGCGCCCGCCGCGACCTCTACCTGATCACCTGCGAACCGGGCACCCCGCGGGTCGCCGAGGCGCACCTGCCCGGCAGCGTCGAACACATCGTGCTCGCCACCGGGCGGCTACGCGTCGGCCCCGACGAGGAGCCCGTCGAACTGGCCCCCGGCGACTACGCGCGCTTCCCCGGCGACGTGCCGCACCGGTACGAGGCGCTCACCCCGGGCACCGTCGCCGTGCTGCTCATGGAGCACGTCTGATCATGGAGCACGTCTGAGCGGCTCCTACTGGCAGCGCCACACGACGGCGGCCTTCGCCTTCAGCCCCTTGTCGTAGGAGTTGCCGTAGACGGTGCGGCCCTCGTCGCTCAGTTCGACCGCGTAGTTGAGGTACTCGCTCGTGGAGGGAGCCTCGCTGCTCAGCAACGGCAGGCGGAACGGGGACTGGTCGGGGGCGGTCAGGAACGGACGGCCCTCCCGGTCGTTGGCGACCATCCAACCCTGCGCGTTGATCGGCCGCGCGCTGTTCCGCCGGCGCGTGGAGTTGATCTCGGTGGTGATCACCTCGTCGGTGCTCAGGTTCCACCGGATGCCGAGGCCGGAGTCGGCGTCGTTGGCGCTCACCCAGTCGCCGCGGATCCACATTTCCGACACCGACTGCACGCCCTTCGGCAGCGGCAGCTCGTGACCGAAGCCACTCGGCTCCCACAGCCAGGGCTTGGTCTCGACGTGGCCGACCATCCGGCCGTTGTCGTCCACGTCGCGCACCACCGCGTTGGTCGCTCCGGCCGGCAACGCCAACGGGCGTGCCTTCTCCTGCGGAGACTGCCAGAAGACCGGGTAGTAGCGGTTCGCCTCGTAGACGTGGCCGATGATCGCACCGCCGGCGCCGATATTGTCGGCCGTGGCGTTGTTCGGGCCGGCCAGCTCGGTCGCGCGCCCGTCCCGGTAGATCCAGGCGTGGTAGCCGCCGTCGTCGCGGGAGGTGCCGACGGCGACCCCGTTGCGGTTGACGTCCCGCAGCTCGGGATCCTGGCCCGGCACGGTGGCCCTGATTCCCTTGCCGTTGTCCCAGAAGATGACCTCCGGGTCGGTCGCGCCGGCCGTCCCGACCGCGTAGCGACCGGTGGGGTCGGCGCCGAGAACCTCACCGGTGGTGTACCCGCCGGGGATCTCCAGCGGGAGGACCGTGCAGCTCGACGGCAGCGGCCCGGAGGTCGGGACGGCCGCCACCGGGCCCGGCGCGTCGGAGCCGGTGCCGGAGGCGTCGCCCGAGACGGAGAGGCCGCCGGGCGCGGCGCTGCGCTCGCGGCCCGGCGCGTGCGGGGCGATCACCAGACCCGCCGCGGCGACCAGCGCCACCGCCGTCGCCGTACCCGCGCAGTACATCTTGATCCGCCGGAGGCGGCGCAGCTTCCGCCCGTCGGCCAGCGCCTTCGCGATGCTGACCGTGGACACCGGCGGCGGCTCGGTGTCCAGCGGGCGCAGCAGCAGCTGCCCGTACTCGTCCTCGGCCGACGTCATCGTGTGCCCCCAGCGAGCAGTGCGAGTGTGTGCGGGCCCAATACCCGGCGGATGGCCGCGAGACCGTGCGAGGTCTGGCTCTTGATGTTCCCCTCGGAGCAGTTGAGGGCCTCGGCGGTCTCGGCGACCGACATGTCGCAGAGGAACCGCAGCACCAGCACCGCCTGCTGGCGGCGCGGCAGGCGGGTCAGCGCGTCCCGTAGCAGCTGCCGGTCCTCGACGTTCGGGCCGGGCCGCGCCAGGTCGACCGACTGCTGCGGCGTCTCCGCGAACAGCCGCACCCGCGACCACCCCCGCCGCTTCTCGTCGATGAACGACCGCACCAGCATCGTACGGACATAGGCGTCCAGGTTGGACGCGGCCGAGGCGCGGGACCAGTGCACGTAGAGATTGGTGATCGTCTGCTGGACCAGGTCGTCGGCCCGGTGCGAGTCACCGCAGAGCAGGAACGCCAGCCGGTGCAGAGTATGCAGCCGCGCGGTGACGTACTCCGTGTAGTCGTCGTCGCTCGACCTGTCCGGCATGCGCGTCCGCCTCTGTCCGGGGGATCATCAGACACTCTGACGGGTCAGGGTGCGTGCGCGGTTGTACGTGGACGTGAGATTTCTCAGCTTCACGCCGTGGCGACCGACTTGAAGGTGACTCCTCCCACCCAACGGAGCGTTGCGTATGACCGCCGTCGCCCCACAGCCGCGGGCCGTGGACAGCCCGCCGTCGCAGTGGCGGTGGCTGTACCGTGCGCCGTATCTGACGTTCCCGCTGGTGTTGGTGGGAGTGGTGGTGACGGCGTGGGTGCCGGGGACCCGGGCGCCGCTGACCGCCGGGTCGGTGCTGTTGCTCAACATCATCGCCCTGGCGCTGAGCGTGGGCGTCGCCGGCCGGGCCGCGATCGATCCCGCCACGCGCCGCGCGTGGCGGATGCTTTCCGTGGCGGTCGTCCTGCTCGGCGTCTCGGGCATCGGTTACGGCATCTCGCTGCGTGGGGGCATTTCCTTCGGAACGTCGTTGACGGTGGGCATGGTCGGCCGGCTGCTGGCGGTGCCGGTTCTGCTCGTGGGGCTGGCCTCGCTGCCGATGCGCCCCGCCTCCCGCCGGGACCTGCAGCGGCTGGGACTCGACCTGACCGTGCTCACCGGCGTCGGGGCGATGCTGCTCTGGTACTTCGTGATCTCGCCGGCCCTGGTGCACGACGTGGCCGCGGAGACGCTGGCGATGGCGGCGTTCCCGCTCTGCGACATCCTCATGATCATTTCCATCGGCGCGGTGCTGCTGCGCGGGGCCACCTCCGCCCGCCGGCCGCTGATCCTGCTGCTCGGTGCGCAGGTGGCGTTCCTCCTGATCAACCTGGTGATCGGCCGTGCCGCCGTCACCTCCGCCGACCGGGAGCAGCCCGCCTCGACGCTGCTCGACCTGCTGCTGGTCTTCGCGGTGTTCCTCGTCGCGGCCGCGGCCGCCGAGCAGTACCACGCCGCCCCGCTGAACGACCCCGAGTCCGACGTGGCCGAATGGCGTTCCCGGCCGCTGCTCTCCCTGCCCTACCTGGCCATCGGCGTCGGCTCGATGGTGTCGATCGTCGCCGCGTTCCACGCCGGGCCGCACCCCTGGGGCGGGCTGGTGGCCGCCGCCACCGTCGTGACGGCCGCGTTCGCCGCCCGGCACGCCCTCGCCGCCCACGAGAACAGCCGCCTCGTGCGCACCGACAGCCTCACCGGCCTGGCGAATCGGCGCCGGCTGCGCGACAACCTCGACCGGGCCGTGGCGCGTTCGCACCGCACCGGTGAACCCGTCGCCGTGCTGCTCATCGACCTCGACGGGTTCAAGGAGGTCAACGACGAGTACGGGCACGAGGCCGGCGACGCCGTCCTGCTGCACTTCGCGCGCCTGCTCGACCGGCAGGTGCGGGCCAAGGACACCGCCGCGCGGCTCGGCGGCGACGAGTTCGCCATCGTGGTGGTGGGCGTCGACTCCACCGGCGCCGGAGCGCTCGCGCGGCGCATCCTCGACGCCGCCAACGAACCCATCTCGATCGGCGGCCGCCGCTTCCGCACCCGCGCCAGCATCGGCATCGCCGTCGCCGACACGCCCGGCATCGAACCGCGCGAACTGCTCTACCGCGCCGACGTCGCCATGCACCGCACCAAGCGCCGGCAGAGTCACGACTGGCAGCTCTTCGCCGAGGAGCACCTGCCCGAGGACGAACAGCCCGAGGTCGAGCTGCGCCGCGCGATCCAGAAGGGTCAGCTGAGGGTGCTCTACCAGCCGATCGTCGACCTCGTCACCGGCGACCTCGCCGCCGTGGAGGCGCTCGTGCGCTGGGACCACCCGACGCGGGGCGTGCTCGGCCCGCAGGCGTTCCTGCCCGCGGCGGAGGAGAGCGGCCTGATCAACGACCTCGGGCGGTTCGTGCTCGCGGAGGCGTGCAGCCAGATGCGGGGCTGGCGGGGGATGCTGCCGGACGGGCGTTCGCTGCACCTGAGCGTGAACTTCTCGCCGTCCCAGTTCGCCCGGCCGGACTTCGCCCAGGACGTGCTCGGCATCGTGGACCGCACCGGGTTCGACCCCGCCGACCTGGTCGTGGAGATCACGGAGGGTGCACTCGTCGACGAGGAACTGGTCGTGCCGCAGCTGGAGGCGCTGCGCGCCCGCGGGGTGCGGATCGCGCTGGACGACTTCGGCACCGGCTACTCCACGCTCTACCAGATCACCCGCCTGCCGATCGACGTGCTCAAACTCGACAGGTCGTTCGTCATGGAGATCAACGGCGGGCGCAGCAGCAACGCCGTCGCGGAGGCCGTGGTCCGGATCGCCCGGATGCTCCACCTCGACACCGTCGCGGAGGGTATCGAGGAGCCGTCGCAGGCCGCCGAGCTGACCGTCCTCGGCTTCAAGAACGGCCAGGGCTTCTACTTCGCCGAACCGATGACCCCCGACGCGGTACGCACATTGATCTCCGCCCCCCACCTCCAGAAGGCTTGAACTCTCCCGTGCTGTGTACGCTTCACCGGTCCGGACTACCGCACGGTGAGGAGCACACGGTATGGGCAGGGTCGACGCGATCGTCACCGGCGCCGGTGGATTCATCGGCGGTCACCTGACGAAAGCACTGCTCGCCGAGGGGCGCTCCGTGCGCGCCGTCGACGTCAAACCGCTGGATGAGTGGTACCAGCTGCACGACGGCGCACAGAACCTGAGCCGCGACGTCTCCCTCCTGGAGAACGCGCGCGAGATCACCGCCGGCGGCGCCGGTGAGGTGTTCAACCTCGCGGCCGACATGGGCGGCATGGGCTTCATCGAGAACCACAAGGCCGACTGCATGCTCTCCGTGCTCACCAGCACGCACGTGCTGCAGGCCGCCAAGGAGGCCGGCGTCGACCGGTTCTTCTACTCCTCCTCCGCCTGCGTGTACGCGGCGGACAAGCAGACCGACGCCGACGTCGTGGCGCTGAAGGAAGAGGACGCCTACCCGGCGATGCCCGAGGACGGGTACGGCTGGGAGAAGCTGTTCAGCGAGCGGCTCGCCCGCCACTTCCGCGAGGACTACGGGGTGGCCACCCGCGTCGGCCGCTACCACAACGTCTACGGGCCCAACGGCACCTGGACCGGCGGCCGGGAGAAGGCTCCCGCCGCGGCCTGCCGCAAGGTCGCCATGGCCGTGCTGACCGGTGACACCGAGGTGGAGATCTGGGGCGACGGCGAGCAGACCCGCTCGTTCATGTACGTCGACGACTGCATCACCGGCACGCTCAAGGTCACCCGCGGTGACTTCGTGGAGCCGATCAACATCGGTTCGGCCGAGATGGTGAGCATCAACCAGCTGTTCCGCATCGTGTCGGAGATCGCCGGCATCGAGCTGACCTACAAGCACGTGCCGGGCGCGCTTGGCGTGCGCGGGCGCAACAGTGACAACACGCTGATCCAGAAGGAGTTCGGCTGGGAGCCCTCGACCCGGCTCGCCGACGGCCTGGAGGTCACCTACCGCTGGGTGTTCGACCAGGCCAAGGCCAAGCTTGAGGGCCGCGCCTACACAAACTGATGTCCGAGGCCATCAAGCGGGTCGACGTCCTGGGCGTCGGCGTCTCCGCGATCAACATGGACATGGCGCTCGCCGAGGTGACGCGCTGGGTCGAGCACGGCCACCATCACTACGTCTGCGTGACCGGTGTGCACGGCGTCATGGAGTCGCAGCGCGACGCCGACCTGCTGCGCATCCACAACGAGTCCGGGCTGACCACCCCGGACGGGATGCCGATGGTGTGGGCCGGGAAGAAGGCCGGCGCCGAGTGGATGTCGCGGGTGTACGGGCCGGACCTGATGCTCGCCGTGCTCACCCTGGCGGCGGAGCGGGGCTGGTCGTCGTTCCTCTACGGGGGGAACGAAGGGGTCGCCGACACGCTGGCCGAGAAGCTCACCGCGCGCATTCCGGGATTACGCATCGCCGGCACGTACTGTCCGCCGTTCCGGCCGTTGACGCCGGAGGAGGACGCCGACGTCGTGGACCGGATCAACAAGTCCGGGGCGCAACTGGTCTGGGTGGGCCTGTCCACCCCCAAGCAGGAACGCTGGATGGCCGCACACGTGGGGCTGCTGGACGCGGCCGCGCTGTTCGGGGTGGGGGCGGCGTTCGACTTCCACGCCGGCCTCGTGCCGCAGGCGCCCGGCTGGATGCAACGTAACGGTCTGGAGTGGTTCTACCGGCTGTGCAAGGAGCCACGCCGGTTGTGGAAGCGCTATTTCCGGAACAATCCCGCGTTCGTTGCGAAGATCAGTCGCAAGCCTCCGTTCCTGCGCGATTAGGTTTCCGGGCTCCGGCCGTTCAGGCATTGACAGATCACTCTCCGTCTGCGTATTGCGGTCGTTGCGTGCGCAAGTTAGCTGAGAGTTGCGAGCTCCGCGTATCGATTCGATAACGCCGATCTTTATACCGGCTTTGAAAGTCCGAATTGCCCGGTAAATCCGGGCACATTGCGCTTCGACTCGGTTTCTCTACGTGCTGGCGCCTCGACTCGGCTTTCACATTTCTTTATCCAGCCTTTATGCTCCTCCGGTCACCGGGATCGGCGCCTAACCCAAGGCCGCCGGCCGGGGGCAAATCAGCATTCCGCGCAGGCTGTCGACGCGGTCATTCGACCGTACCGTTCGTCGACGGTCCGACCATTCTTGGGGGAATTTTGCGCCGCATGTTCACTCGGCGGATGCTGGCGGTCGCCGGCGCCGCGGCCATCGGCACGCTCGGTGCCCTGACGATCCCCAGCGCTGCAAGCGCTCACCACCTGACCGTCGTTCCGAAGTTCGAGTGCGTCGGTGAGAACGCCGTGGTCACGTGGAAGGTGACCAACAGCCAGAACAACGTCGATGGCAAGATCACCAAGGCGGCCCTGTCGCAGGGCTCGTTCGTGGCGACCACGGAAGACAAGCTCAAGAAGCACGGCGTCATCGCGGTCGGCACCGTCCTCACGATGGACGGTGACAAGAAGTCCGCGGTCGGCGTGGTCACCGTGCCGGCCTCCGCCGGCAAGGTGACGGTGGACTTCGCGGCCGAATGGAAGTACAAGGACGGCAGCATCCAGAGGTGGCCGCGGCCGGACGCGCCTGATGACGGTCACTTCGAGAAGGCCTGGACGAAGGAGCAGTGCGGCCAGACGACGCCGGCGGATCCGAAGACCTCGTTCGACCCCAACTGCGACGGGACCGTCACGGTCGTCATCGACAACCCGGCCGGCTCCAAGAACACGGAGTTCAAGGTCCAGTCGCAGACCACGGACTGGAGCACCAACGTCACGGTGCCGGCGGGCAAGAAGTCTGAGCCGATCACGGTTTCCAAGGCGGACGCGGCCGAAATCAAGGTCTCCATCAGGAACGACGGCAACGGCAGGGCGCTCGGCAAGTACAAGTTCGCTGCCCCGGCCGACTGCAAGGACGCCGACTACACCGGCACCTTCACCCCGGACTGCAACGGCGTCACCGTGACCCTGACCAACCCGGCCGACGGGGACACCCTGAAGGTCACGATCCTGGCCAACGGCAAGGAGCAGTACAAGTTCGAGGTCGCCCCGGGCGCCACGAGCGAGCCGAAGAAGATCGGACGGCAGGACAAGCTGAAGGTCGTGGTCAAGGTCGAAGGCTTCGAGCCCGACGGCGAGTTCGACTACACCGTCCCGGCCAACTGCGGCGACTCGCTGCCCGTGACCGGCGCCAACGCCGGGCTCATGGCCGGCGGCGCGTCGGTGCTGGTCCTCGGCGGCGCGGCCCTCTGGATGGTCGCCCGTCGCCGGCGGGTGCAGTTCACCGCCTGATATTGCACCACCACATAACAGCGAGGCCGGCTCGGTGACGAGCCGGCCTTCGCCGTCTACAAAGGCGGCCGTGATGTGACGCTCCCGTCCGGGGCCGATAATGTGACGCTCGTGAGTTGGGCCGAGATGTGAGCTGGTCTGAATACGCCGCCGCCGCCCGCGAACTGGCCGAGCTGCGCAACGCCGACGACGCCGCGGACGCCGACCGGGTATCGCTCGCCCGCACGGCTCAGCGGGACCTGGAGAAGCTGACGAAACACCTGGGTGCCCAGCAGGAGCACCTGGTCGAACTCTCCCGCACGCTCAACCTGCCCGCCCCGCACATCGGCAAGGCCGGGCGGAGCCCGGTCACCAGCATCGCCGAGGCGCTGCACCGGGCCGCCGACGCGGCGAACGCCGCCGACGACGCCGCACGCGAGGCGGGCAACGCCGCCAGCAAGCCGATCCTCTTCCCCGAACTGTCACCCGGCAGCCGGAACGCGCTCATCTACACGTTCTGGTCGATGATCGGCTGGGTGCTCCAGTGTGGACTGCTCACCGCCAGCGACGAGGGTGCCCTGGAGACGGCGCCGTGGGCACTGTGCGGGCTGCCCGCCGTGGCGTTCTTCGCCGGCTTCATCACCGTTTCCACGCTGGGCAAGCCCCGAACGGGCGGCGCCGACTATCCCAAGCACCTGCGGCTGGGCGGCGTGATCTGCTTCGTGGGAATGCCGGTCTTCTGGATCGCCCTGGTGGCGGCCACCAAGCTGCTGTTCAGCTAGGCAGCCGCCACCACGGGGTCGCTACAGCACGGACAGGTGCACGTGGTTCGTGTGGTTGCTGGCCGGGTCGCCGCCGCCGTTGTAGGCCTTCCAGTTGCCCGTGGCCGACTGCCAGATGCGGTTGTACCAGATCACGTACAGCACAGCGAGCTTGCTGGAGTTGTTGATGAAGTACGTCGCCAGCCGGTCGCCGTAGTCCTTGTCGCTACCGGAGGCGGCGACGTTCTGGAAGCCCGTCTCGTCGGCCGCGAAGTCGCAGGCGCGCCCGCGTGGATGTTCGCCGCCGTCCTCGGCCGAGCGGTAGCACGCGGTGTAGTGGTTGAAGCCGGCGGCGACGGCCTGCAGGCGCGCGTGATTGGTCCGCGGCGTGAGGCAGCCGTTCTTCGTCGTCGGGTCCGGCTTGACCGAGCAGGACTCCTTGGGCCAGCTGCCGTCGGGATTGCGCGGTGCGGGCTGCGCCGAGGCGGACGATCCGCTGGGGCCGCTGGTCGAACCGCCGCCGACCTGGGCGACGGCCTTCTCGGCGTCCTTCTTGCGCTTGTCCATCTCGGCGAGCTGCTGCTCCTGGAGCTTCACCTCGGCGTCGACGGCGGCCTTCGCGTCGGCCAGTTCCTGCCGCTGCTTGCGGAAGTTGCGGATCTGCTTGTCGTTGATGGACGCCACGCCCTGGATGGCGGTCGCCCGGTCGTAGAACGCGTCCGGGTCGGCGCTGTTGAGCAGAGCCGACGCGGTGCGCAGCCGGGTCGAGCGGTAGGCGTGGTCGGCGATCTGCTGGGCGGCGCCCTCGGCGAGGGTGAGCCGCTGCGCCGTGGTGTCCACCTGGGCCTGCAAATCGGACTGCCGTTTGCGGGATGCCTCCAGCGTGGCCTGCGCCTCGACAAATGCGCGATTGGCCGCGTCGAGTGCCGCTTTCAAACCGGCCGGAGTGCCATTGTCCTCACCCGGTGCTGCGTGTGCGGGTGCACCGAGTAACGAGACGACGAAAGCCGTCACCACAGATATGAGCCACCATCGGCGGATATGGCGGTGCCGCAAGGTCGTCGGGTTTCCCATGGATTTAGCTGTTCCCTCCGTCGGCCGCCGACCGGGTTAGCTGACGGGTTCGGGTCGGAACAGTGGCCCTACCGCTGGCGCGGATTCACCCCGGTGTTGCATGGGTCCCCGATACGCCCGGAGGCGATTAGGCGGCAGTCATCACCGGCGTCGGTGGACGCCTTTAGGCAATAACCGCGCGCCAGCCTAGCCAAGTCCATAGGCGGTCCGCATCCCCGGCACAGTGCTACTACCTGCTGCACCTCACGCAATTACGCTCCGTAGAAGATTTGACCCGTCTAGCTTCGTTCTCGAGCGTCAACTAAGGTAAGGCTTACCTGCCGCGCTGGCGGGTGAGTGGCGGAGGTGGCTATGGGAGACAGGCCGGCGTCGACCACCGCGGAGCGGCTGCGCACGCTGCTCCTGGCGGAGTCGTCACTCGACGTGGTGGCCGCGCAGCGGCGGGTGCAACTGATCGGCCGCCACGAGGTCGGGAACGACGGGCTGCTGAAACTTTCAGTGCCGGGGGACAGCGTTCTGGCGTTCGAGATCATCTCCAGTGGCGGACGACTACCGGCACTGATCGAGATCACCGACGTGGCCGCGGTCGCCATGCGGGACCGCGTGCGGGCCCGCGCCTCCCTGGCCGGCGCCCTCAGCGTAGTGCCCGGGCCGGTCGGCGACGGCGGCACCGAGGTTACGGTCGTGCTCGAACTGGCCGCCGCCGAACTGGCCGAACGAGGCGAGGTCACCGCCGTCACGCCCGAGGCGTTCGCGGCGGCGGTCCCGGACCCGCTCGCCGACCGCGAGGCCAACCTGCTCTGCCACCTCGTGTCGGCCCATGCCGACCTGGTCGCCTGGCTCGCCCGGCTGGTGCCCGCCGACCGGCTGCACGGCGTGCGGCGGGTGCATCCGCTGCGGCTGGACCGCTACGGGATCGAGCTGCGCCTGGAGTTCCCGAGCCGGGAACGCGACGTGCGGCTCTGGTTCTCCTCGCCGGCGGAGACGGCCGGGGACGCGCCGAGCCGGCTGCTCGAGCTGCTCGCCCGGGCGCGCGCCTGCCGGCGGGCCCGGCCGACCGCGCACTAAGGCGACACGCCTCAGGTCCGCAGGATTCCGGCGGTCCGCGCCGCTTTGATCCACTGGGGGAACTCGCTCAGCAGCCGCTCGTACAGCTCCTCGTCGCTGACCCGTTCGATGTCGTCGACGGCGAAGAAGCCAGCGTTGTCGACCATGCGGCCCTGGAGGGTGTCGAGGCGTTCGAGCACGCCGTAGGAGCTGCCGCCCATCCCCACGAACTGCCAGAACAGCGGCTTGTCCGCGCAACTCCGGAGGATCTGCTCGATCTCCTGGTCCTTGTAGATGCCGCCGTCGGAGATGAACAGCACCAGCGCGGGCGGCCCGGGCGGGGCGGCCGTCACGACGCGCAGGATGTCGTTCATCACCTTCGGTTCCTCGTTGCCGCCGCCGAGTTCGCGGCCGTCGACGCTGCCGTCCGGCAGGAACATCGGTCGGGCCCGCGGGATCATCTTCAGCTTGCCCGGCTTGACGAACTTGGCGATCCAGCCGGGCAGCTCGCCGATGGTCAGGTGCGGGAGCTGGGTCATGTTCGAGGCGAAGATCCAGGCGGGGATCACGCCGTCCGGCGTGAGCTGGGCGCCGACGGCGGCGAGGCGTTCGACGACGCGACCGACGATGCCCTTCTCGTACTGGTAGTACATCGAGCCGGAGGCGTCCAGGACGATGATCACGCGGGCCTGGATCGCGGTGGCGCCCTTCTTCTCCAGCACCACGCGGACCATCTGCTTGCGCAGGTCGAGGCGCTTGCGCATGTCGATGGGCAAGCGCTCCTCGGTCGCGCCGGCGCCCGACGGCGCACCCGTCAGGCCCGGGCCCGTCGCGGCCGTCGGGCCACCGGCGGGCGGATAGCTCGGCGGGGTCGCCTGCCCAGGGGCGCCCGGCGGTGCCGGATAGCTCGGCGGGGCGCCGGGCGGCGTCGGGCCGGTCGGCGGCGCCGTATACACGGGAGGGGCCGCGTAGCCGGGCGGGCCGGGCGGTGCGGACGGGACCGGCCCGGTCGGTGGGGCGAAGGGTGCCGTGGGTGGCGCCGCGTAGTCCGGCGGGCCGGGCGTGGGCCCTGAGGCGGCGGTCGGCGGGGCCGCGTAGGTGGGCGGGCCCGGCGGCGCGGACGGGACCGGCCCGGTGGGCGGGGCGAAGGGGCCTGTGGGTGGCGCACTGTAGGCGGGCGGCGCGGACGGGACGGGCCCGGCGGGCGGTGCCGGGTAACCCGCCGCGGGCTGGGCCGGAGCGGGGACGGGCGCTTCGGCCGGTTCGTCGTCGACGTTGATGCCGTACGTGCGGGCCAGCCCCGCCAGCCCGTCCGACCACCCCTGCCCGACCGCGCGGAACTTCCACGCCGGCCCGCGCCGGTACAGTTCGCCGAGCACCAGCGCGGTCAACCCGGCCGTGTCGGGGACGTCGAACCGCAGCAGCGGCGCCGCCTGGGCGTTCTCCACGACCAGGTGCAGGTCGCCGATCCCGCCGAACCCACCCTGGTGCACCGAAACCGCCAGCAGCACCTTCGTCACGTCGGCCGGCACCGAGGGCAGCGCGACCGTGAGCGTGGCGCCGTCCAGCGTCACCGCGCCGGAGCTGTGCCGCGGGTTGTTGTAGAAGACCATGTCGCCGTCGTCGCGCACCTTGCCGTTGTCGGCGACGAGGAGGCCGGTCAGGTCGGGTTCGGGCGCGCCGGGGCCGCTGCGCCAGCGTGCCGCGATGCGGATCGTGCCGTCCGGGACGGGGGCGTTGGCGCCCCGCGTCAGCGTGGTCGGTGTCATCGACGCTCCCCGTGTGCTGTCTGCCGCCGAGTTCGAGCATATGGTGCTGGCGTGCCCGTGCTCACCGTTGCCGACTACGAAGATCTCGCCCGCGCGAAGGTGCCGGCTTCCTACTGGGGCTACGTTTCCGGCGGAAGCGGGACGGAACGGAGCATGGTGGCCAACCGGGCGGCGTTCGACCGGTTCGCGCTGCGACCCCGGGTCCTGGTCGACGTCTCGACGATCGATACCTCGGTCGAACTTCTCGGAGCCCGGCTGGCCGGCCCCGTGCTCGTCGCGCCGACGGCGTACCACCGCATGATGCACCCCGAGGGCGAACTGGCGACCGCACGCGGCGCGGCCGAGGCCGGCGCGCTCTACGTGACCAGCTACTTCTCCACTCAGCCGCTGCCCGACGTCGCGGCGGCCGCCGGCGCCGGCGCGCGCTGGATGCAGTTGTACTGGCTCAAGGACCGCGAACTGTTCGGCTCGGTGGTGGACGGTGCGGTGGCGGCCGGGTTCACGGCACTGGTGCTGACGGTGGACACCCCGGTCGTCGGTCGACGGCTGCGCGACCTGCGCAACGAACTGGTGCTCGGGCCGGAACTGCGGGCCGCCAACGTGGGGCCGGCGCTCGGCAACGCGATGCGGCGCGGCGAGGCGGGGCGTTCGGCGGTGGCGGACGCGGCCAACCGGGCGTTCGACGCGTCGATCACCTGGGACGACCTCGCGTGGTTGCGCGAACGGGGCGGGCTTCCGGTCGTTCTCAAGGGAATCCTGACGGGGGAGGACGCCGCGCTGGCGGTCGCACACGGCGCGGCCGCGGTCATCGTCTCCAACCACGGCGGGCGCCAGCTCGACCACGCGGTCGGCGGCATGGACGCGCTGCCGGAGGTGGTCGAGGCGGTGGCCGGGCGGGTGCCGGTGCTGGTCGACGGCGGCTTCCGGACCGGCACGGAGGTGCTCATGGCGCTGGCGGCCGGCGCGTCGGCGGTGCTCGTCGGGCGGCCGGTGCTGTGGGGGCTGGCGGTCGACGGTGCGGCCGGCGTGCGGGGCGTCCTGGACATGTTGCACACCGAGCTGGCGCAGGCGATGGCGCTCACCGGACGCCCGACGATCGCCCGGATCGACGGCACGGCGCTCAGAACGTTCCCCAGGTGACCGTGGGCCGGTTCGCCATGCGGACGATCTGATAGCCGGGAAGGCGCCGTCGCTTCGTGGACCGGGCGGCGGCGCCCTCGTAGAACGCCCGGTGCAGCGCGGTGTCGCCGCTGCGGTCCTGCGCGTCGACGTCGGCGCCGCCGTCCAGCACGCGCGCGAGGCCGGTGCCGCCCTCCACCGCGGCGGTGTAGACGGCGGCGACACGGCGGTCCCGGTCGGCGAGTTCGTTCTCGTGGCGGCGTTGCGCCCGACCCTGTTGCGCGACGCGCAGCAGGACCCAGGCGAGACCGGCCAGCGTGAGGCCGATGACGCTCAGTAGCACGATGTCGACGACGGGCATGCGTCATCGGTATCGCACCGGTCGCCGGCACGCACGACGCGCGAACGCGTGACAGCGCCTAAGTTGAAGCGCATGGCGTTCGAGATCGACCGGGTGCGGGGCGCCTATCCCGCGCTCGCCGAGGGATACGTCCACTTCGACGGGGCCGCCGGCACGCTCGTGGCCGGGCCGGTGAGCGACGCGATCGCCGCGACGCTGCGGGCCGCGGTGGGCAACCGGACCACCGTGTTCGCCCCGGGGCGTCGCGCGGGGGAGATCGTCGCCGCGGCGCGGGCCGCCGTCGCGGATCTCGTGGGGGCCGCGCCCGAGGGCGTGGTGTTCGGGTCGAGCGCCACCGCGTTGACGTACACGGTGTCGCGTGCGCTGTCGGCGACGTGGCGGCCCGGCGACGAGGTGGTGGTGTCGCGCCTCGACCACGACGCCAACGTGCGCCCGTGGGTGCAGGCCGCCGAGCGGGTCGGTGCCGTGGTGCGCTGGGCCGAGTTCGACCCGGAGACGGGTGCGTTGCCGACGGAGGCGTTCGACCGGGTCATCGGGCCGCGAACGCGGCTCGTCGCGGTCACGGCGGCGAGCAACGCGATCGGCACCCGCCCCGACGTGGCGACGATCGCCGCCCTGGCGCGGGCGGCCGGCGCGCTGTCCTATGTGGACGGCGTGCACGCGACGGCGCACCTGCCCACCGACGTGGTCGCGCTCGGCGCCGACTTCTACGTGACCAGCGCCTACAAGTGGTCCGGCCCGCACCTCGCGGCGTGCGTCGCGGCACCGTCCACCTGGGACTCGTTGCGCCCCGACAAACTCGTGCCGTCGCCGGACGCGGTGCCGGAACGCTTCGAGTTCGGGACGCTCAGCTTCGAACTGCTGGCCGGCGTGACGGCCGCCGTCGACCACCTCGCCGGCCTCGACGCGACCGCCGCGGGCACCCGGCGCGAACGCGTGCTCGCGTCGATGTCCGCGGCGCACGCCTACACCGGTGACCTGTTCGCCCGGTTGACCGACGGGCTGCGCGCGATCGACGGCGTCACGCTCCTGCCCGCGCCGAAGGGCGGCTGCCCGACGGTGTCCTTCCGGGTCGCGGGCGAGGCGGCGGAGCGCACCGCCACGCGCCTGGGCGACCGGGACATCTGTGTGTTCGCCGGTGACTACTACGCGTACGAGTACTTCCGGCGCACGGGTGGCCCCGCGGTACGGGCGAGCCTCTACCACTACAACACCGCCGACGACGTCGAACGCCTGCTGGCGGCGCTGTCCTCCTAGCCGGTTCCGGCGTGGTTGACAGGTTTTTCAAAGGAAAATGCAACGCGATTGAGCCCAGCCTCCGTCTTCAGGGGCGACGGCAGCCCGCCCGGGATTGCCGCCGAACGATGGAGTAGCGCATGTGCGGTTTCGTGGTGTGTGTCGACAAGGCCGTGATGCCTGAGGGGTCGCCGATCGGCCTCTCGTCCGCTCTCGACGCGATCCACCACCGCGGACCGGACGACTGCTCAGAGGCACACGCCGGCCCGTGCACCTTCGGCTTCCAGCGCCTCGCGATCATCGACACCGACGGCAGCCGCCAGCCCCTGCGTTACCCGGTGTCGGGGCCCCAGGCGGGCCGCTGGACGGTCGTGTGCAACGGCGAGATCTACAACTACCGCGGGCTGCGCGCCGAATTGATCGAGGACTACGGTTGCGAGTTCGCCACCGAGGGCGACATCGAGGTGCTCGCGGCGGCGCTGCACGTGTGGGGCATCGACGCGCTGCGCCGGCTGCGCGGCATGTTCGCCTTCGCGGCGTGGGACGACGTCGAGGGTGTGCTGCACGCGGGGCGCGACCCGTTCGGCATCAAGCCGCTGTACGTGGCGGCGCTCGAGGACCGGCTCTGGCTCGCCAGCGAGAAGAAGACGCTGATGTCCATTGTGGACAGGTATGCGGTCGACAGCACCGCGCTGTCGCATTACCTGACGCTGCAGTACGTTCCGGAGCCGCACAGCCTGCACCGCGACGTCGCCCGCCTCGCCGCCGGCGAACGCCTCGAGTACCGCCCCGGCGGCGACGTGAAGATCGAGTCGTGGTCGCGGCCCATCTTCCGCCCGCAGCCGGTCACCGCCGGCACGGCGCTGCACCAGACGCTCGTCTCCGACATCCGCGAGACGCTGCGCGAGAGCGTGCGCGCGCACATGGTCGCCGACGTGCCGGTCGGGGCGTTCCTGTCGAGCGGGATCGACTCGACGGCCATCGTGGCGCTCGCCCGCGAGGTCAAGCCCGACCTGCGGGTCTACACGGCCGGCTTCGAGGAGACCGAGACCGCCGGCTACTCCGAACTGGGCATCGCGGCCGACACCGCACAGCAGCTCGGCCTGCGCCACACCGCCGCGGTCGTGCGGCCCGAGGACGTCATCGCCACGCTGCCGCGCATCATCTGGCACCTCGACGACCCGCTGGCCGACCCGGCGCTGATCCCGCTGTACTTCGTCGCGAAGGCCGCCGCCCAGGACGTGACGGTGGTGCTCTCCGGCGAGGGCGCCGACGAGCTGTTCGGCGGCTACGCCATCTACCGCGAACCGGCGTCGGTCGCACCGGTGCAGAAGCTGCCGCGCGCCGCGCGCCTCGGACTGCGCGCGCTCGGCCGGCTCATCCCCGAAGGCGTCAAGGGGCACAGCTTCCTCGACCGGGCCACCACCCCCATCGAGGAGCGGTACTACGGCAACGCGCGGATGTTCGACGACCGTTCCAAGGGGCAGCTGCTGCGGGCCGGGATGACGCCGTACACGCAGGTGACCGAGGCGGCCTACGCGGAGGCGGCGGCGCTGGACGACGTCGCCACGATGCAGTACGTGGACCTGCGCACCTGGCTGCCCGGCGACATCCTCACCAAGGCCGACCGCATGTCGATGGCGCACTCGCTGGAGCTGCGGGTGCCGTTCCTGGACAAGCGCGTCTTCGACGTCGCGGCCCGCATCCCGGCCGAACTCAAGGTGCCGCGCGCCCACCGCACCACGAAGGTGGCGCTGCGCGAGGCGATGCGCGGCATCGTGCCGGACTCCGTGGTGGACCGGCCGAAGCTGGGGTTCCCGACGCCGACGCGGGTGTGGCTCAAGGGCGTCGTCGGGGAGTGGGCCGCCGAGGTGATGTTCCGGTCCTCCGCGAGTGAGCTGCTCGACCTCGGCTACGCGCAGAAGCTGCTCGCCGACCACCGGGCCGGCGTCGCCGACTACTCGCGCAAGGTGTGGACCGTGCTGAGCTTCTGCCTCTGGTACGCCATTTTTGTCGAACGGTCGATCGACGCGGCCGCGCCGGTGGGTGTGCCCCGCCAGCGGCAGGCGGCACCGGTGCAGCCGCTGCAGGGCGGCGGAATGGCCTCGCGCGTGGTGGCCGCGTAGCGAAAACCCCATCGACGGCGGCGGTACGTTTCTGGCGTGGATCTCGACGCCTGTCTACGCCGGCTGGGCCTGTCGCACCCCGGTCCCCCGTCCGTGGCGGCGCTGCGCACCGTGCACCGCGCCATGGTCGAACGGGTCGCCTACGAGAACATCGACATCTATCGCGGGCGTCCCGAGCCGCCGCTGGACGTCGACGCGTCGGCCGCGCGGATCGCGTCCGGGCGGGGCGGGTTCTGCTACCACGTCAACGCCACGCTGGGCGGGCTGCTGGACGCGCTGGGCTACACCGTCGTCCGGCACATCGGCGGCGTGTACGGCCGCGACGAGGAGCCGGTCGGCGCCAGCGGCAACCATCTCGCGCTGACCGTCTCGGGACTGCCGGCGCCGCAGTGTCCCGACGGCGTGTGGCTGGTCGACGCCGGCCTCGGCGACGGACCGCACGAGCCGCTGCCGTTGCGGGAGGGCGTCTACCGGCAGGGGCCGTTCACGTACGGGCTGGGGCCCTCACGCGTCATCCCGGGCGGGTGGCACTTCACGCACGACGCCGAGTACGGGTCGTTCCGGGGGTTCGACTTCCGGGACGGGCCGGCCGCGCCGGAGGAGTTCGAGGAGACGAGCCGGTTCCTGACGTACTCGGCGGAGTCGCCGTTCCGCCGGCAGCTGACCGTGCAGCGGCGCGACGCGGGCGGGGTCGACGTGCTGCGCGGCTGCGTGTACACGCGCATCGACGGGGAGGGGCGCCGCTCGCACACCCTGCACGGGTCGGGGGAGTGGTTCGCGTTCCTGCGCGAGCGGTTCGGGCTCACACTGTCCTATTTGGACATCGCCGAGCGGGCCGAACTGTGGCGCAAGGTGCGGGCGCAGCACGAGGAGTGGGCCGCGACCCACCCCTCGTGACGCCGGTCCGTCAGGCGGCCTGGGCGAGCGTGAGCTGGAAGCGGCCCGCGCGATCCGTCCAGCCCTGCACCGTCGTGAAGCCGGCGGCGTCCAGTTCGGCCCGGATGCCCTCCGGCCGGAACTTCGCCGACACCTCGGTGCGCAGTTCCTCGCCGGCGGCGAAGTCGACGTGCAGCCCCAGGTCGCGGATGTGCACCCGCATGTCGGCGGTGGCGCGCAGCCGCATCTCGATCCACTCGCGCTCGGCGTTCCAGAGGGCGACGTGCGCGAACCGGTCCGGGTCGAAGTCGGCGTCCAGTTCGCGGTTGACGACGCGCAGCACGTTGCGGTTGAAGTCGGCCGTCACACCGGCGGCGTCGTCGTAGGCCGGCACCAGCACCGTGGGCGACTTGACGAGGTCGGTGCCGAGCAGCAGCCACTCGCCGGAGTCGACCGCGGAGCGCAGCGCCCCCAGGAAGTCCTTGCGCTCCTCGGGGATCAGGTTGCCGATCGTGCCGCCGAGGAACACCACCAGCCGCCGTCCGCCCGCCGGGAGCGCACCGAGGTGGCGGGTGAAGTCGCCGACGATGCCGCGCACGTGCAGACCCGGGTACGCGGCGTCGATCGCCGCCGTGGACTGCTCCAGCGCGCTGGCCGACACGTCCAGCGGCACGAACGCCCCCAACTCGCCGGTCGCGCTCAGCGCGTCCAGGAGCAGGCGGGTCTTCTCCGATGCGCCGGAACCCAGTTCCACCAACGTCTTTACTCTCGTCAGGGCGGCGATCTCGGCCGCGCGGTCCGCGAGGATCTCGCGCTCCGCGCGCGTCGGGTAGTACTCCGGCAGGCGGGTGATCTCCTCGAAGAGGTCACTGCCCCGCGCGTCGTAGAACCACTTCGGCGGCAGCCACTTCGGCGACGCGGTCAGTCCGGCACGCACGTCGGCGCGCAGCTGCCGCGCGATGTCGGCGTCGTCGATCAGGTACTCCAGCGCTTCGGCGGTCATGCGGTGATGGTCCTTCCGGATAGGTCGGTCAGGTCGACAGCGCCCGTGGTGGCGGCCACGAGGTGCCGGTCGGGTACCGGGCGCCAACCCGGGTCGTCGTCGAGCGGCTCGGAGGCGAGGAGCACCGCGCCGTCCCGGCGGAGGTAGGAGAGGCTGTGCGTCCACGCGGTGGCGACCACGGCGGTCCCGTCGGTGAGCAGCACGTTGAGCCGCGAACCGGGCGCCGCGGCCTCGACCGCGAACACCGTCTCCGCGACGGCGTCCACTGTGGACGCACCGGTGCGCAAGCGGTGCCGCACCAACGCCCACAGCAGCGCCGCGTCGGTCGGCGCGTCGAGCGTCAGCAGGTCCCGCGTCGGCAAAGTGCCGGCGAGGCCGGCGACGCTGTCCGGCCAGCCGGTGATCCTTCCGTTGTGGCTGAACAGGAAGCGCCCCTCGGTGAACGGGGCGGCCGCGGTCTCCATCGTCGGCATGCCGGTGGTGGCGTTGCGCACGGCGCACAACGCCGCCCCGCTCACGGTCGCCGCGGCGAGCGCCGGCAACGCCGCATCCGTCCAAATAGGACAGTCGCGCCGGTAGCGCAACGGCGCGTCGACGCCCGGCTGGTACCACCCCAGCCCGAACCCGTCGGCGTTGACGGATCCGCCGCCGCGCATGTCCCGCGGCGCGTAGCTCTGCCGGAGCAGGCCGTGCGGCGCGTCGACGATCAGCGCGGCCAACGGCCGGGGCGGTCCCAGGTAGGCCAGATGTCGGCACACCCCGCTCAGCCGGTCTCGTCCGGGGTCAGGTCGCGGGCGCACCGGAAGCCGCTGAAGATCTGCCGGCGGATCGGGTAGTCCCAGTTGCGGAACGTGCTGCGGCACGCCGCCGCGTCCGTCCCGAACGACCCGCCGCGCAGCATCTTGAACTTCGGTCCGAAGAACACCTCGGAGTACTCGCGGTACGGGAACGCCGCGAAGCCCGGATAGCCGTGGAAGTCGGTGTCGACCCACTCCCACACGTCACCGATGAGCTGGTGGACGCCGAGCGGCGAGATGCCCCGCGGGTAGGCGCCCACCGGTGCCGGGGCGAGGTGCCGCTGGCCGAGGTTGGCCCGTTCCGGCGTCCACTCGTCGTCGCCCCACGGGTAGCGCAGGCTGCGGCCGCTGCGCGGGTCGAACCGGGCCGCCTTCTCCCACTCGGCCTCGGTCGGCAGCCGCTTGCCGGCCCAGCGGGCGTACGCCTGCGCCTCGTGGAAGCACACGTGCACCACGGGCTCGTCGGCGACGATCGGCGTGGTGCGCCCGAACCGCGTGTACGCCCAGCCGTCGCCGTCGCGCCGCCAGTGCATCGGCGCCTCCAGGCCGGCCTCGAGCCGGTGCGCCCAGCCCTCGTCGCTCCACCACTGCGGGGCCTCGTAGCCGCCGTGCGCGATGAACTCCAGGTACTGCCCGTTGGTGACGGGGGCCGCGTCGATGGCGAACGCCGGCACGTGGACCTGGTGGGACGGCCGTTCGTTGTCCAGCGCCCACGGGTCGGTGTCGGTGCCCATCGTGAACGGCCCGCCCGGCACGCGCACCTCGCGCCCGACCAGGCCCGGCACGATCGACGGGGGCGGCGCGGGCGCGGTCAGCACCGGGTTGCCCGTGCGCAGCTGGTGCGTGGCGAGCATCGTCTCGTCGTGCTGCTGCTCGTGCTGCACGATCATCCCGAACGCGAAGCCGTCGGCGACCAGCCGCCGCCCCTCCAACGGGACGGAGTCGAGCAGGTCGAGCACCTTGTCGCGCACGGTCGACACGTACTGCCGCGCCTCGGCGGGGTTGAGCAGCGGCAGCCCGGGCCGGTCACTGCGCGCGTGCTTGAACGCGTCGTACAGCTCGTCGATGTCGCTGCGCACGGCCTCGCGGCCGCCGACGTCGCGCACGAGCCACAGCTCCTCCTGGTTGCCGACGTGCGCGAGGTCCCACACGAGCGGCGACATGAGCGGGGAGTGCTGGCGGATCAGGTCGCCCTCGTCGACGGATTCGGTGAGCAGGGCCGTGCGGGCGCGGGTGCGCTCCAGCTCGGCCGCCACGCGGGAACGAAGGTCAGGGCTCATCGTGCGGCTCCTTCGGCGGTGGCCAGGCGGCGGTGGACGATGTCGGTGACCTGGGACCGGGTCTCGGCCGGCAGGTCGGTGGTGGGCAGCCGGGCGCAGGCCAGGTCGAGCAGGCGCCGGGCGGTGCGGGCGACGGCCGGGTCGCGCAGCCCGCAGCGGGTCGCCGCGGCCCACCGGTCGGCGGTCGGGGCACAGATGTCGGTGGCTTCGTCCACCGTGTCGGGGTCGGCGAGCAGCGCCGCGAGCACGGCGGCCGGGGCGATCCACTCGTCGCCGGGCTGCGCGTCGAGGTAGCGCACCTCCAGGTAGCCGCGCGGGCGGACCGGCGGGAACAGCGTGCTGAGGTGGTACTCCAGGTCGCCGACCGTGGGTGGGTCGGGCAGCGCGCCGTCGATCCAACCGGCGAAGGTGACCCCGGCGGGGGCGTCCCAACAGCCGTCGGACCTGCGCACGCACATCACCTCGGCGTCGAGCGCGTAGGCGATCCAGTCGTCGGTCGGGTCGTTGCCGTCGCGTTCGGGTGTCCAGACGGGCGCGGTGCGGCTCGGGTCGATCTCCCACCAGGTCGCCATCCGGGCCGACGCGTGGCCGGTGTCCCGTCCGGCGTGCCGGCGGGCGTTGGCGAACGCCGCGAGCAACGGCGGGCCGGCCGCGTGCAGCAGCCGCCACCGGGAGTGCACGTCGGCGACCTCGCCGGCGTCGACGCACACCTGGAGGCCGGCGGTGCTGCACATCTTCTGCCGGCCGTGCGGGCCGCGCCGGTCGTAGGCGCGCTCCATCGCCGCGTAGCGGGGGGTTTCCAGCACCCGGGTCGCGGTGCGGTGCGGGTCGATGCCGGTCGTGCCGAGCGTGAGACCGTGATCGGCCAGGCGGCTGGTCAGTGCCGCGACGTCGGCGCCGGTGTCGCGGTGCAGGACCGCGAGGGAACGGAACGGCGGGGTGGAGATCTCCACCTGACCGCCGGGCTCGACGGTGACGGTGCCTCCGGCGGGGAGCCGCCGGCCGCCGTCAGGCGCGAGCGTGGGTGGTGCGTAGGGGCCGAGCGCGGTGCGCAGGTGCTCGGCGCTGATCGGTCGGGTCGGGTCGTCGGTGTGGTGCAGGGTCCATTCGAGCTCCACTCCCGTGTGTACCGGGGGGCCTGTCTTGAAGCACACCTTCGCGATGTATCCGGCCGCGTCAGCGGGGCTTCGAAGGACCTCGTCACCTTCCCGTTGGTGCTGGTTTGTCACGTCTCGCCACCTTCCGTCGAGAGCTTTTTCGACCGTACCCATTGGGTCTGACAGTCCATGCGGCCAAAAATTATCTTTCGATGACGAGAAGAAGACGCAGGTCCACGCATTGTCTACTACTCCGGTGGGAAAAAGGGTCGGTCGGTGCGGGCCGATCCGGCGCCCCCGCGGACGGCTGTCCCATGATGTGGACTACGTAGTGATGAACGTCGAAATGTGGCGAGCGTCACTTCCGGTCCTGCCGGTGGCTGCGGCTTCCACTAGGGCTAGCTTTGGAGCCATGTCGCAGGAAACCGCTGCCGGTGCCGTCGAGAAGGTCACCGACGATACGTTCGATGACGTGGTGTTGACCGCCAAGGTGCCGGTGGTCGTGGACTTCTGGGCCGAGTGGTGCCAGCCGTGCCTGAAGATCTCGCCGGTGCTCGCCGCCCTCGCCGCGGAGCACCCCGACACGCTCAAGGTCGTCAAGCTCAACGCCGACGAGAACCCGAAGACCACGCTCAAGTACCAGGTCATGTCGATGCCGACGCTCCTGGTGTTCCAGGACGGCGAGGTGGTCCGGTCGCTGATCGGCGCCCGGCCGAAGAGCGCCATCCTCCGGGAGCTGTCCGAATTCGTCTGATCCCACGGGAAAGCGCCGGTCGGGGAGCCCGACCGGCGCTTTCCGTACCTCGGATCGATCAGCCGAAGATGCTCCGGCGGCGGCGGCTACCCGCCACCAGCGTCGCGCCGGCGGCCGTCAGGCCCGCCCCGACGAGAATCATCATGAGCACGCCGGGGCCGGTCACCGCCAGCGCCGACGTCGACGTGGTGCCCGTGCTCGACGCCTGCACCGTGATCGCCAGCGCCATCGACCGGGCGGCGCCGTTCTCGTCGATGCCCTCCGCGACCGCGGTGTGCGCACCCGTCGCGAGGTCCGGCGGGATCGTCACCGGCTTGAGGAAGTCGCCGTCCGCCGTCACGATCGCCGTTCCGAGCACCCGCGGGGCGGAGTGGATCGAGATCGTCACCGTCGAGTACGGCTCGAAGCCGAAGCCGTAGAACGTGACGTCCTGCCCCGGAGCGGCCGTGGTGATGTTGCCGTCCGTCGTGGTCAGTTCGTAGATGCTGTTCGGCGGAACGGTCTCCGACGGCTCCGGTGCGAGCGCCAGGACCTCGTTGGACTCCACCGCCGTCGAACTGCCGCTGACGTTGATCGCCACCACCGACACGGTGTACGTCTTGCCGGCCTCGCCACCCACGAAGCACGTCGTCGTGGCGGCGCTGTCGGTGGTGCACGACGCGGGGCCCGGGTTCGCCGTGGCGATGTAGCCCGTGACGCCGGCCGTGTCGGTCGGCGCGGTCCAGGTGATCGTGATCTTGGTCTCCGTCGCGGTGGCGATGACGTTGCTCACCGGGTCCGGCAGTGCACCCGCCGTCACCTGGAACGACTGCGTCACCTTCGGCGCGGCCGCGTACGTGCCGTTCCCCGCCTGGTCGGCGGAGATGGTGCAGGTGCCCAGCTTCTTCAGGATCACCGTGCCGGTGCTCGGGCTGGCCGGCGCGGCCATGCTCGGCTGCAGTTCGCAGACGGCCGTGGTGCTGCTGCTGAACGTCACCGGCAGCCCGCTGCCCGCCGTCGCCGACACGGTCACCGGGCCCTCGTCGACCTTGGTGTCCGCCGGCGCGTCGAACGTGATCGTCTGGGCCGCCAGCGAGATCACGAACGACTGCGTCACCTTCGGCGCGGCCGCGTAGTCATCGTCACCCGGCTGGGTCGCCTCGATCGTGCACGTGCCGGCCGCCAGCAGGGCGACCGTGCGCTCGGTCGGCCCGCCGCCGTCGGCCACCGGCTCGAGTTCGCACACGGTCGGCGTGGTGACGGTGAAGGTCACGGCCATGCCGGAGTCCACCGTCGCCGAGATCGCCACCGGGCCGGCCGTGATCGCCACGTCCGCCGGCTTGTCGAACGTGATCGTCTGCGGCGCCGGGGTGATCTCGAACGACTGCGACACGGTGTCGGCCGGGTCGTACGTGTTGTCGCCCGCCTGGTCGGCGTCGATCGTGCAGGTGCCCACCTTCAGGAAGGTGAACGTCGCACCGGTCGTCTCCAGGGTCGGGTCCGCCAGTTCGCAGACGTCCGGCGTGGCGCTGCTGAACGTCACCATCAGCTGGGAGTCCGACGTGGCGTCCACCGTCACCGAACCGTCGGAGAACGGCTTGTCCGCCAGCGCGCCGAACGTGATCGTCTGCGCGGTGCCGTGCACCATGAACGACACGGTCTTCTCGGCCGGCTCGTAGGTCGAGTCGCCGGCCTGCGTCGCCTGCAGCGTGCACTCGCCCGGCTTGAGCAGCGACACCGTGAACGTGTTGACGCCGTTGCTCGCCTGCAGCTGCACCTCGCAGACGTCGAGCGTGGTGCTGGCCAGGTCCACCAGCAGGCCGGAGTCCGAGGTCGGCGTCACGTCGACCGACGTGGCGTCGACCAGGTTGACGTCGCCCTGTTCCAGCGAGATCTCCTGAAGCAGCTTGGTGACCTCCAGCGCCGGGTAGCACACCTCGCTGGAGGGGCTGCCCCCCGGCTGCGCGGCACCGCAGCGTTCGCCCAGGTACTCGGCGAACCCGACGAACGTCACCTCACCCGAGCCGAGGCTGTAGGTGCCCGGCGTGGTCGAGGTGACCTGCACGTTGAACTCGCACTGCGCCGTGGCGGCGTCGACCGTTCCGCCGGTGTAGGTGATCGTCTGCCCGCCGGAGGGGGCCGAGAGCGTGCCGCCGCAGCTGTTCGCGCTCGACGGGGTCGTGGCGACCGTGACGCCGGTCGGCAGGGTCGCCGTGACGTCCAGGCCGCTGGCGGAGGTGTCCGGGTTCTCGTCCGTCCAGACCATGTCGAAGGTGAGCGTCGACTCCGCGTCCTGGTACGTGATCGGGTTCGGGTCGAACCGGGCGCCCAGGGTCGGGGCCGCGGCCGTCACGGTCAGTGTCGTCGACGGGACGCTGTTGGTGATGCCGCCGGTGATGCCGGAGACGGCCGAGTCGTCCCACGTGTAGACGCCGGACTTGGCCGACCAGATCCGCACGTCGATGGTGCAGGCGCCGGTGTCGGCCATGATCTCACCGTCGGCGAGCGAGACGGTCTGTTCGCCCTCGACGGCCGTGTGCGTGCCGCCGCAGGTGGAGTCGGCCTCGCCGGCCACCACCAGGTCGGTGGGGAGCGTGAACGTGTAGCCGAGGCCGCTGACGGTGTGGCCCATGGAGCTGCGTTCGAGCATCAACGTCAGGAGCACCGTCTGGTGGTCCTCCACCGACGTGGAGTCGATGCTCGCCGACAGGCCGGGGTACTCGGCCGGGTCGATGGTGACGCTCGGCGACGGGCTGACCGACATGCTCGGGCTCGCCGAGGCGCTGGGCGAGGGGCTCGCGGACGCGCTCGGGCTGACCGAGTCGCTGGGTTCCGGGGAGGCGGTGGCCTCGGCCCGGGCGCCGGCCTTGCCCTTCTTCACGGCCTGCTTGGGCAGCGTGCGCAGGAGCTTCTTGGTGGGCGGCGACGACGGTTCGGCCGACGCGCTCGACTCCTTGGCCTTCTTCTCCTTGGCCTTCTCCGCCGCCTTCTTGGCCTTCTCCGCCTTCTTCTCCGCTGCCTTCTCGTCCGCCGCGGAGCTGCCGGCGGGCTTCGCGCTGTCCTCGGCGATCGCCGGGGTGGTGCCGACCCCTACGACGGTGAGGAGGGCGGTCACCATGACGGCACCCAGCAGCGCTGAGCGGCGCCGGGCCCGCCTTGAGCCCGGCAACACTGTCCTGATCATGAACTCACATCCCCCGATTTCAGGCGCAGCACGTGCCTGGTGCGCCATACGGGGAACATAGGAGAAATGTTCAGATAATTGGCAGGATCCGGCTAAACGACTACAAAGTGAGGCGCGCCGTGATTGTCTTGGGGCGCTGGTACTCGGCGAGCGCGAGCACGCTCAGGTCCGTTCCCTGACCCGAGGCGCGCCGGCCGCCGTGCGGGAGCTCGGCCGTCTGTTCCAGGTGGCAGTTCAGCCAGACCTCGCCGCAGTCCAGCGCGGCCGCCAGCGTCATCGCGGGACCCATGTTGGTGCCCCACACCGAGGCGGCGAGCGCCTGCGGTACGCCGTTCGCCAGGTGGATCAGCTCACCGGGGCCGGAGGCGGCCTGCACCGTCAGGACCGGCCCGAAGACCTCCTCCACCACCGCCGGGTCGTCCGCCGGCAGGTCGGCCAGGATCCGCCCGGCCCGCCAGTAGCCGCCGGCCTCGCCCTCCGCCAGGCGCAGGCCGCCCACGCGCTGCACGCCGGCCGCCGTCCGGGACAGGATGTCGTCCAGCCGGGCCGCCTGGTCCGGGTTGTTCAACGGGCCGAAGTCCGGCCCCGCGTGGCGCGCCGCCATCGCGTCGGCGAGCCCCTGCACCACCTCGTCGTAGTTCTCCCGCAGGGCGAGCACCCGGGCCGGGGCCGCGCAACTCTGGCCGGCGTTGTAGGTACAGGCCGCGACGATCGCGTCGTAGGTGCCCGCGGGCGCGTCCGGCAGGACGATCGCGGCGCAGTTGCCGCCGAGTTCCAGGCTGACCCGCCGCAGGCCGGCCCGCGCCGACACGTCCAGGCCGCCGCGTTGGCTTCCGGTGAACGCGACCATGTCGACCGCGGACTCCACCAGGCGTCGCCCCGTCTCCCGGTCGCCGGGCAGCGCGACGAGGACATCCGCCCCCAGGATCTCCCGGGCGAACCGCGCCAGCAGCAGCGCACTGTCGGGCGTCGTCTCGGCGGGCTTCAGCACGACCGTGTTGCCGGCCGCGAGCGCGGGCCCGATCCGCCACATCGCCATCAACAGCGGGTAGTTCCACGGAACGATCGCCGCCACCACCCCCAGCGGCTCCCAGCGCACCCACGACTCGTGCCCGGGCAGGCGGTGCCCGCTCGCCGGCGTCAGTTCGGCCCGCAGCGCGCCGGCGTAGAAGCGCAGCACGTCGGCGGCGGTCTCCACCTCGCTGACGGCGTCCGCGAGCGGCTTGCCCGTGCCGGCCCGTTCGGCGGCCACGAACGCGTCGCCGTTCGACTCGATGGCCTCGGCGAGCGCGAGAAGGCGGCGCGACCGGTAACGCGGGGTGAGCCCCGACCACACCGGGAAGGCCGCCCGGGCCGCGGCGACGGCGTCATCGACGGAGAGCGGGTCGGCGGTCAGCTCGCGCCGGTCACCGGTGCGCGGGTCGGTCAGCATCCACCTATTAAAGACTCAACCCGTAGGAACGCAGCCACAGCTCCAGGGTCAGGACCAGCCACAGCTTGCCGCCCTGGCGGGGCAGCAGCGTGCCCTCGCGGCGCACCCAGGCGCGGATGGTCTCCGGGCGGAACAGCCCGCTGCCGCCGCGACCGAGCAGCACCTCGTGGGTCAGGTCGCGCAGCGGCCCGTCGAGCCACTGCTGCACCGGCACCCGCATGCCGCTCTTGGGCCGGTCGACGATCGTGTGCGGCAGCAGGTCCCGCACGGCCTCCTTGAGGATCCACTTCTCCACGGTGCCGGCGAGCTTGAGCGTCGGCGGCACCGCGAACGCGTGATCGATCACCGCGCGGTCGAACAGCGGCGAGCGGCCCTGCAGGCCCCGGGCGGCGGTGAGGCGTTCGACCTTGGTGAGGATGTGGTGCGCGCCCTTGGTCCGCAGGTTGACGTGCAGCAGGCGGTTGAGCAGGGACTCCATGCCGACGTTGAGGTACGGGGCGACGAAGCGTTCGAGCGGCGGGGCGTCGCGCAGGGCGTGCCGCACCTCCGGGGTCAGCAGCACCGGCAGGTCGGCGAGGCACTTGCGGTACGAACGCAGGTACGCGGCGGCCCGCGCGCCCGGGTCGGGATCCTCGCGGTGCAGCTCGAAGATGAGCATCGGCAGGTTCTTCGGGCCGCCGAAGACCGGGTCGCCGCCCTCGCCGTTCAGGAGCATGTCGTGGCCGTCGGCCGCCACCGCCTCGGCGAGCATCAGATTGGGAACGGTGAGCGGATCGCCGACCGGCGAGTCGAGCAGGGCCACCGTCTCGGCGAGCCGGGAGGCGACGGCGGTGCCGGAGACGTTCAGCACCCGGTGCCGCGTGTGGCAGTGCGTCGCCACCAGGCCGGAGTACGCCAGTTCGTTCGGCAGGTCGGTGCCGAAGCTGATCGAGTACGTGTGCACCGGATGGTCGTGCAGCTTCGCGGCGAGCGCCGTGACGAGGCTGCTGTCGATCCCGCCCGAGAGCAGAACGGCCACCGGCCCGCCCGCCGGCAGCCGCCGCACGGTGGCCTTCTCCAGCAGCGTGCGCAGCACCTGCACGGGATCCCCGTCGGCGGGAGTGCCCTCGACCGGTTCCCAGAACACCTCCTCGCGGGTGCCGCCGTCGGGAGAAAGACGCAGGCAGCGGCCGGGCAGCAGCTCCCGCACCCCCTCGATCAGCGTCTCCTCGCCCGGCAGGTAGGCGAACGTCAGGAACGAGCGCACGGCCGCCAGGTTGAGCCCGCGCCCCTCCCGGAGTGCCCGCAGCGACGTGCCCGCCGTCCACCCGCCCACCCCGTGCGCGTAGAACGCCGTCCGCGCCCCCACGTGATCACGGATCAGGACGAGATCGGCACCGTCGCGGGCCGCCACGACGAACATGCCCTCCACGTCCCGCAGCCCGGCGGCTCCCGCGCGGCGGTACAGCCGGACCAGGAGTTCGAGGTCGGAGCAGTCGTCGGCGCCGCCGGGCAGCGACGCGCGGTTGTGCAGCGTCACCTCGCCCACGGCCCGCAGGCCGTCCACCTCCACCGGCCCGGTGGCGTGTCCCGGCTCGGCCGGCAGCAGTCCGATCGAGGCGGGGGTGACCAGGAAGCGCGCCATCAGCCGAAGTCGTCGCTGTCGCCGGAGTCGTCGCCGTCGAAGTCCCAGTCGCTGTCGGAGTCGCCGCCCGACTGGGCCTGCTGCTGCACCTGCTGGCGGGCCTGCTCGCGCAGGTCCTCTTCCTCCTCCGGCGACATGAACATCGGCGGCGCCACGATCGCCCCGAGCACCGCGCCGGCGCCGACGGCCGCGAGGATGGCCCCCATCCGCCCGCCGAACGTGGTGCGGTTGCGGGTCAGCGTGCCGTTGCCCCACACGGTGCGCCCGTAGCCGATGTCGCGCCCGTAGACGGCCTGCCCGCCCGCGTAGAACCGCTTGACGATGCGGTTGCCCAGCAGTTCGTCGGTGCCCTGCTGGCCCTGGTTGTCGCGCCAGTGCACGAGGCGGTCCGGGCCGCGCCGGCGCCACTCCTCGCGGCCGTCGGAGAAGCGCCGGTGCACGCTGCCGTCGGCGAGCAGTTCGTCCGTGTAGTTGATCTCGCGATACTGGGACATCGTCCCTTCACCCCTCGGGCCAGGTCAGGTAGCCGACCGCCGAGAGCTGGCGGAGGCGGGGAACGGTGCGGACCTTGCGGAACCCGCGGACGAGCCGGTGCACCGTGCGCAGCAGCCGGGCCGGCGGAACGGCCGCGACCTCGGCGGTGTTCCCGCGCGCGAGCCAGTCCCGCTCCCACGGCGCCCACAGCCGGGCCTGCGCGCCGGGGATGCCTCCCTCGCCGCGGCGGCGCGTCAGGTGCAGCGCGGCGGCGTGTGCCGGGCGCAGCCCGAGCGGCTCCACCGGCGTCGCCTCCGGGAACGCCTCCCGCGCGGCGGCCACCGCGGCCAGCCCCGCGAGGCTCGCGTCGTGCAGGACGAACACCGTGCCGTCGCCGCGTTCGAGGGCGGTGCCGAGGCGCGGGTCGAGCGGCAGGTCGTCGAGGGCGTACACCGGGCAGGCGGACTCCATGTGCAGCTCGTTGGCGCGCAGCATCGCGGCGATCTCCGCGTCCTGGCAGACCAGCAGGCGGGGCAGGCCGTAGTCGTACAGGTCGACCGGCTCCGGCGCCGTGCTCGACCGGGCGGGCGCGGGGGAGACCACGCCGGGCGGCGGGCCGAAGCGGGCCAGCGCCGCCGCGAAGGCGTTCTCCGACACCGCCGGCGGCAGCGTGAACCGGGGCCGCCGGCCGATCCGGTACAGCGGCTGGCGGCTCCGGTTGAGTTCGTAGTACAGCTGCCGGGCGGTGAACCGGAGGCCGCCGGGCGCACCCGCCCGCGTGGCGGCGTTCCGCCAGGCCCGCTGACTGATCATCTACGCCGCCGGCCAGGTGAGGAAACCCACCGACGCGGCGCGACGGGTGTCGGGGTCGGCCGCGCCGAGCCGGTCGACCGCGGTCTGCACGCGCTGCAGGAGCGACGCCGGCTTGATCGCCGCGACCGGGCTCCACCAGCCCTTGGCGAGCCAGTCGAGGTCGGCGTCGGAGAGCTGACCGCGCAGCGCCGCCAGGTGTTCCTGCGGCGGCGGCACGTCACGCAGCTTCGCCGCACCCTTGGCCGCCTTCACCGCGGCGGGGCGCGGCGACGCGTCCATCACCCGGCGGCCGGGCCACATCGCCCGCATCTTCGCCGCGAACGCGTATCCGGCCACGCTCGCGTCGTGCAGCAGCAGCACCGGCACCCCCTGCGGGACGTGCGCGGGCCGGTCGGCGAGGTGCACGTTCAGGCGCTGCGGAACGCCGTTGGCGGCCAGGCAGGTGAGCACGGAGGAGTCGGGGCTGAGCACCGCCAGCACCGGCCGGGCGGGCGGGGCCACCGAGGGAAGCTGCCGCACGAGGCCCGGCGGGTAGCCGCCGTACACGCGGTGCCACGAGTTGAGGTTGGCCGCGAACGCCTGCGGCGTCGTGGAGATCCGGACCTTCTTGTGCCACACCCCGGTGAGCCGCAGCGTGACGGCCAGGATCACGCCGCCGTACAGGAGCAAGGCCGGCAGGAACGCCACGAACGACTCCGTGCCGATCGCCACGAACAGGAACACGGTGCCGGTGAACAGAGCGACGAAGCTGCCGCCGAGCATGGCCGAACCGGTGGCGGCCGACTTCAGGTGCTTGCCCGCCGCCGCCCAGTACAGCTGCTGCGAGGTGTACGCGTAGCGGCCGCTGTCGCTGAGCTGCGTGGTCAGCCGGTGCAGCCGCAGGTCGTGCAGCTTGAGGTCGTTCTCCTTCGGATCGAGCGCGAACTCCCGCCGGCACTTCGAGCAGCGGTGCCCGGTCCGCTCCTTGGCCTTGACGTCCTTGTGGCAGTGCGGGCAGATCATGCGGCCTGCTCCTTCGCACCGGTACCGCCGGGCCAGGTCAGGTAGCCGACCGCGCGGGCGGCCCGGCGGTCCGGATCGGTGCGCCGTCCGGCGGCCGCCTCCACCTTCTTGATCAGCGGCTCGGGGCGCAGCGCGGCGATCGGGCTCCACCAGCCCTGCCGCAGCCAGTCGAGGTCGGCCGGCCGGAGCCGTCCCGCGGCGGCCACCGTCGCCAGCGTGGCGGCCTTCGGCGGGGTGTCCCGCAGGCGCACGGCCGCGGCCGCGTCGCGCACGACCGACGGTGCCGGCGTCAGGTCGGTGACCGCCCGGCCCGGCAGCGCGGCGCGGGCCCACTCCGCCCACGCGTATCCCTGAACGCTCACGTCGTGCAGCAGCACCACCGGCACACCCGCGGGCACCTGACCCGGCTCGCCGGCCAGCGCCACGCGGAGCCGTTCGGGCACGCGGTTGGCCTGGAGGCAGACGAACGTGCCCCGGTCGGGCGTGAGCACCGCCAACGCCGGCTCGGGCAGCGGCTGGTACGGCGCCTCCGGGGCGAGGCCGGGCAGCGGGGCGCCGTGCGCCGGAGCCCAGGCGTTCGCCACCGTCGCGTGGAACTCGCGCAGCGACATCCGCGGCCGCACCGGACGGATCACCCGCGACGCCACCGCCAGCAGCAGCGCGCCGAACCCGGCGATCCCGCCGAACAGCGTCGCCGGCAGGTACAGCCCGGGCAGCGGCACCGCGGCGGCGGCGACGAACAGCGCGACGCTGATCGTGGCCACCGGGATGGGCGCCGTCCAGCGGCGTTCCGGGCGGGCGTCGGTGCCGAGGTAGCGCCGCGCGGCCGCGTAGTACAGCTGCTCGACGCTGAACCAGTACCGCCCGTTGCCGGACAGCCGCGCCGCGAGGCGTTGGACCCGGACGTCGTGCAGCCGCAGCGGATTGTCCCGCGGGTCGAGGACGAACGAGCGCCGGCAGAGCCCGCACCGCCGCCCGGTGCGCTGGCGGCGCTTCACGTCTCGGGAGCAGTGCGGGCACCTCATCGGCGTTCCAGCCGGTGGGCCGCGTCGCGCAGCACCCGGGCGAGGCGCTCCCGCAGGGAGGTGCGCCCCGGTCCCCCGTCGAGCGTGTGCAACGCCTTGGCGAGCATCACGTAGTCCACAGCGGAATCCTGCACCGCCAGAGCCCGGCGTTCGGCCTCCTCGGCCGTGATCGCGTAGTCGGCGTGGTCGATTCCGTAGCCCGTGTTGGCCGCGAGGATCAGCAGCGGCCGGCCGTCCCGGTTGCCGAACGAGTGCGGCAGCAGCGCCGGGATGCGGATCATCGTGCCGGGCGTGAGCGGCACCCGGACCGGGCGTTCGCGGGCGGCGTCGTACACCCCGCAGGAGGCGTAGCCGAGGCTCAGCACGAAGTGTTCGCCCCCGTGCGCGTGCGGCGTGAACGCGCTGTGCGGGCGCACCACGCCCAGCTTGTACGTGGCGTTGCTGGGGCGTTCGGGGGAGGTGGCGCGGTCGCCGACGAAGTAGCGGGCCAGCTGTCCGTCGTCGATGAAGTCGTCGAACCCGTCCAGCGGGCCACTCTCGTCACCCCGGGCCACCAGCGGCGCAGCGGCACCGCCGAGGGTGTACACCTCGACGCCCGCCGGCAGCATGACCATAAGCCGGAGGCTACATGCGCGAAGCTATGCCGCCTCGCGGTAGTCGGATCGTGCCGAGGCCTGCGGCGGAACGACCCGCAGGCGCGGCCGCGGCGCGGGCAGCACCGGCTCGGCCCCGTCGAGGATCGCCCGCAGGCGCGTGCGATCGGTGCCCCGGCCGGACGGCGGGTCGCCCTGGTTGAAGACCGGACGGGTCAGCGCCACCACGATGAGGTACCCGGCGAGGATCGAGCCGTGCGTGACCAGCCGTTCGACGTCGACCCGGCCGAGCAGCAGGTCGTTCGCCGAGAGCAGAGCCAGCACGCCGACGAACGCGGTGAGCGTGGGCACGAGCCCGGTCGGCCGGGTGCGGCGCACCGCCACGAACACGAACCCGGCGCCGAGCGCCACGTTCCACGCCGCGGACTCGTGCCACAGGTGGCCCGGTGTCGCGCCGTGCTCACCGGTCACCTGCGGGTCGATCGTGCCGCCGTTGGCGATCTGCAGCATGCCGAGGAAGACCTGAGCGGTGCCCAACAGGCCCAGGGCCACGCGTAGGACGTTCCCGAGTATGGGCAAACGCCTAGGGGGTACGGCGTCGAGGATCGCGTCCAGGTCGACCGACGGCGCGGGTCCGGGCTCGGCGGCCCGCGCGGTGAGGCCCGCGAGCGCACCGGCCCGCGTGAACCATTCAGTGCACCCCGCGCACCCGGCCAGGTGCGCGTCGACGTCCTCGACCCCGTCCGGCTCGCCGTCGAGGCGGGCCGACAGGGCCTCCCGGTAGCGCTCACACCCCATGCGTTGAATAGTCGCGCCGAAGGGGCCGGAAGTTCCAGAGGGGCCGGTACCTCGTTTTGTCGGACGTTCGGGTTAGCCTCTCGGTCATGCGCGAGAGCGGAGTGGACGACGCCGACCTCACCCGTTGGGCCCTCGAGGCCCGGCGCGGGGACCGGGCGGCCGCGGCCCGGCTGATCGAGCACACCCAGCGTGACCTGCTGCGTTTCCTCACGCACCTGGTCGACGCCCGGGAGGCCGAGGACCTCGCGCAGGAGACCTGGCTGCGGGCGATGAAGGCGCTGCCGCAGTTCGAGGCGCGGGCGTCGGCGCGCACCTGGCTGCTGTCGATCGCCCGGCGGGTCGCCGCCGACCACGTGCGCACCGTCGTGCGGCGGCCGCGCGTCTCGGCCCACGAGGACTGGCAGTCGGCCGCCGAGGCGGCGCTGGGCCGGGAGGGTTCGCGGGTGGACGAGGTGGTGGTGCTGCGCCGCCTGCTCCAGGACCTGCCGGCCGACCGGCGGGAGGCGTTCGTCGCCACGCAGATCGCCGGGCTGAGCTACGCCGAGGCGGCGGCCGTCTGCGACTGCCCCGTGGGCACGATCCGTTCGCGCGTCGCCCGGGCCCGCGACGATCTGATGTCCGCCCTGGGCCAGGCCCCCCGCCACCTCCGGGCCGTCTGACCGCTGTTGACACAGAGCTCGGTCGAACGGCGACACACCCGGCCACGCTTGTTCGTGACCGGGCGTGTAGCGCAATGGCTTTCGTCTACTGCGACGGCTCGGGCAGGTCGCAGTCGATCTTCGGATTGGCGCCGACGTAATTGAGCGGCCCGGCGACGACCGTGATTGCCGTGGTGCCGGCCTTGGCGCAGTTGCTCTCGGAACCGTCGAAGTATCCCCGCTGGGCAGCCGCGATGACGCCGATGACCAGCCACAAAAGTACGATCACTCCACCAATCGATCCGTAACGCACGACAACTCCTCGGGGGATTCCTGGGCCGGCCGGGGGGCTGGCGCGGCCATTCATACCCATCGCGTGCGTTCGGCTAAACGACGCCTACTTGCGCCAGTAGAAGACGTCGTCGAGATCGCCGTGGAACTGGTCGGTGTCCACATCGGACTGTGTGTCGCGCACGCGTTTGCCGCCGATGACGACGGTGCCGGTCGGCGCGATCGGGCCGAGTTGCGCCGTGGCGTGCGCGGCGGTCAGCGCCGGCCGGCCGGTGCGCACGTCGACGACAAGCGTCTGGAAGAGCGTGGCGGAGACCCGTGTGCACAACACCCGGTACCAGGTGTCCGGCTTGAGCTTGTAGTCGTTCGCGCCGGCGGAGAGCAGGACCGTGGTGGTGCCGTCGGACCAGCGGCACGAGGGCCGGCCGTAGTCGACCTGCAGCTTCCACTGGCTCAGGCCCGCACCGGCCGCGCCGTACTGGAAGACGTTCTGGCCGGCGTCCGGCGACGGCGGCTGGGTGAGCCGCACCTCGGCGCCGAACGAGAAGAGCGCGTCGCCCGGTGTGAACCGCTCCGACGGCGGCACCTGCACGATCCCCTGTGGACAGTGCAGGTCGCTGGGCGGCTGCGTGACCGCCGTCGTGCACGAACCACCGGGGAAGCGCAGGAACCGGTCGCCGCGCTCGCGGACCGAGGTGACCGTTCCGCCGCCGCCGGTGAGGATGCTGCCGTGCAGGCCGTTGCCGCTGCTGTCGGTGACCGTCGCCGGATCGGTCAGCTCGCCGTGGTAGCTGAGATCGGGCCCGCCGGACACGAAGGCCGACGCCGGCGCGGGACTCAGAACGACGGCGCTCAACGCGAGAATCATTCCGACATTTCGGAGCATTTTCATGGGGTCAGTGTGCTGGTCACGTCACATGCCGGTAAGGGGGCTGTCCGCTATCGGGCGGGTGATCCGTAGGCTGCGCGGGTGTTGCGTGATTCCGCCCGCGTCTTCCGCTGGACCGCCGTCGCGGAGGCGTTCTCCTGGGCCGGCCTGCTGGTCGGCATGTTCTTCAAGTACGTCGTGATCCAGAACCCGATCGGCGTGCAGATCTTCGGCCGGGTGCACGGTGCGCTGTTCATGGCGTACCTGGGTGCGCTGGTCTGGGTCGCGGTGTCGCACCGCTGGGGCCTGTGGCGCACGGTGGTGGGCGCCGCGGCGGCGATCCCCCCGTTCACCAGCGTCGTCTTCGAACGCTGGACCGCCCGCAAACCCGCCTAACGGGTGTTGCCGTCCCTGGTGCGGGCCTTCAGGCGGACCGTTGGCATCGCCGGGGCCTCCAGGGGCGGCTCCGCCGAGACCGTGCCGAACCTGCGGCCGGCCGCCCAGTCCGCGCGCGCCTCGGCGATCTCCTCGTGGCTGCGGCCGACGAAGTTCCACCACATGACGAGGGGCTCGTCGAAGGGCTCGCCGCCGAAGAGGAACAGCCGCGCGTCGCCGTCCACCCGCACGGTGGAGAGCCCCGTGCCCAGGTAGAGCAGGTCGCCGGGCTTCAGGTCAACACCCTCCACCCGCGCGGCGCCGGTCATGACGACGGCCGCGTACTCGAATCCCCGTTCGACCGGAAAATCGGCGGAGCCGGCGAGAATCACCTCGGCGCCCATCAGCGGGCTGTACACGACCGCGGGGGAGACGGCGCCGGCGAAAGCGCCCGCGAGCACCGTGACCCGCGCGTCGCCCACCTCGACCACCGGCAGCGTCGCGTGGTGCGCGAACCCGGGCTCGCGGTGCCGGGCCGACTCCGGCAGCGCCACCCACAGCTGGAGGCCGTGCAGCAGCGGCGGATGATCGGCCGGCGACTCCTCCGAGTGCGAGATGCCCCGCCCGGAGGTCATCACGTTGAGTTGCCCCGGAACGATCACCTGCCGGCTGCCCGTGCTGTCCCGGTGCAATATTTCGCCCTCGACGAGCCACGTGACGGTCTGCAGGCCGGTGTGCGGATGCGGGCCGATCCGCATGCCCGGCCGCCCGGCGACGTCGTCCGGACCGAAGTGATCTACGAAACACCAGGCCCCGACGGTGCGACGGGTGCGCTGCGGCAACAGTCGCCGCACCGTGGTGTAGCGCCCGAGGGGAACGTCGTGCCCCGGCAACAGGAGGCTGTCCACAGGGTGACTTTACTGCGCATGCAACTAAAGTGTGTTTCACACCGATGGGCGAGGGAGTTGCGGTGACGGACCGGATCGACACGTCTGTGGCGCACCCCGCCCGGAGGTACGACTACTGGCTGGGCGGCAAGGACAACTTCCAGGCCGACCGCGATTCCGGCGACCAGATCGCCAAGCTCTACCCCGGCATCCGCACCGCCGCCGTGGAGAACAGGCGGTTCCTGCGCCGCGCCGTGACGTACCTGACGCGCGAGGCCGGGATCCGGCAGTTCCTCGACATCGGCACCGGCATCCCCACGGCCGACAACACCCACGAGGTCGCGCAGCGGATCGCTCCCGACGCGCGGATCGTGTACGTGGACAACGACCCGATCGTCCTGGCCCACGCGCGGGCGCTGCTGCGCAGCTCCAAGGAGGGGCGCACCGCCTACCTCGACGCCGACCTGCGCGACCCCGACCGGATCCTCGCCGACGCCGACCTGCGCGACACGCTCGACCTGACTAGACCGGTCGGGTTGATGCTCATCGCCGTGCTGCACTTCGTGACGGATGAGGAGGAGCCGTACGCGATCGTGCGCCGGCTCCTCGACGCGCTCCCGCCCGGCAGTCACCTGGCGCTCAGCCACGGCACCCTGGACTTCATCCCGCCGGAGGTGAAGGCCGCCGCGGCTGCCTCCGGGATGCGTTCGGACATGTACGGCCGGACCCGGGACGAGGTGGCGCGCTTCCTCGACGGGCTGGAGATCGTCGAGCCGGGCATCGTGGCCGTGCCCGAGTGGCGGGGCGAGGAGGAGCCCGCGCCGCGCCCCGCGCCGGGCGAGGTGTCGGTGTACGGCGCGGTCGCGCGCAAGCCGTAGGCCGCTACTTCGGCCAGGACGCCTCGACGTTGGCGACCGTGGTCGCCGTCGGCTGGCCGTTGATCCACTTGGTGATCTCGCTCCAGAACGTGCCCGCGCCCACAGCGCCCGGCATCAGGTCCGAGGCGTCGAAGCGAAGCACCGAGTTCTGGTCGCGCAGCAGCTGCACCGACAGCTTCTCCACCGGGTTCGTGAACTCCTCCAGCGGAATCTTGTTGTTCGACGGGATGCCCAGCCCCGACTTCAGGAACTTCGAGCCGAAGTCCGCCGACGCCATGAACGTCTGCACCGCCGCCACCTCCGGCCGGTCGGCGAACGCCGCGAGATAGTCGCCGGAGATCTCGACCGGCTTGCCCCGACCCGCGTCGACCGGCGGGTTGTAGAAGACGAAGATGTCGCCGTCCGGCCCGATCTTCGTGCCGCGCGGGAAGAAGCTGCTGTAGAACGCGGCCATCCGGTAGAAGTAGCACTTCCCGGACAGCACCGGCAGGCCGGCGACGCCGAACCCGGTCGGCGCGATGCTCGGCGTGCCGTTCAGCACGTATCCGGGCGTCTTCAGCACTCGCCCCACCCAGTCGAACGCCGCCGCCACCTTCGGGTCGTTGAACGGGAGCTGGTGTGCGATCCACTGGTCGTACACCTCCGGCCCGTGCAGGCGCAGCATCGCCTCCTCGACCCAGTCCGTGCCCGGCCAACCGGTGGCGCCGCCGGACTCCCAGCCGTCGCACCACGGGTTCACGCCGGCGGCCCTGATCCGGTCGGCGAGCACGTAGAAGTCCGCCCACGTCTGCGGAACGGTGTAGCCGGCCCGCGCGAACGCACTCGGCGAGTACCACACCAGCGACTTCACCGAACTGGCGAACGGCACCGCGAACAGCGTTCCGTTGACGGTCGCGTAGGAGAGCATGTCCTTCGCATAGTTCTGCGGCGCGTTGTCCGTGAACTCCTTCGACGGCGGCGTCATCTTGCCCGCCGACGCGAGGTCCTTGATCAGACCGGGCTGCGAGATGACGGCCAGGTCGGGAGCCTCCTTGGTACCGGCGGTCTTGGTGACCGTTCCCTCGACATCCTTGGAGGGCACCGTCTGCACCTTGATCGACGTGCAGTCGGAGAAGTCGCGCAGCGCGGCCGACAGGTTGACGACGTCGAGGTTGTTGACGGTGCGCATCAGCGTGACCGTGGTGCCCTCGTGACCCAGGTACGCCTCGAACGCGCCGCAGTCGACGTCGGAGCCGCTCGACACGTTCACCGTGCCGCTGTCCGCACCGCAGCCCGCGGTGACCAACGCCACCGTGGCGAACACCGCGGCGATCTTCTTCCGCACGGCCATCTCCTTATGCCTTGAAGCGCTGAACGGCGTCGCGGAGCACCTGGGCGGTCACCATCAGGTCGTTCGCCGTGGCGCGGGCGGCCTGCCCGTCGCTGTCCGCGGCGTGCACAGAGGACGCCAGGTGCCCGATCGCGTCGGTGATCTCCGAGGTGCCGGTGGCCGCCTCGACGACGTTGCGGCTCATCTCGTTCGTGGTCGCCGACTGCTCCTCGACGGCGGTCGCGATCGTGACCTGCTGACTGTTGATCTCGTCGATGATGCGGCTGATGTCGCTGATCGCCCGGACCGCGCCGACGCTGCTGGTCTGGATCGCCGCGACCCGCTTGGCGATGTCCTCGGTGGCGGCCGCCGTCTCGCTGGCCAGGTCCTTCACCTCACCGGCCACGACGGCGAAGCCGCGGCCCAGTTCGCCGGCGCGGGCCGCCTCGATGGTGGCGTTGAGCGCCAGCAGGTTGGTCTGCGCCGCGATCGCCGTGATGACCTTGACGACCTCGCCGATCTGCGCCGACGAGTCGCCGAGTTCGGTGACCGTCTCCGTGGTGTTCTCCACGACGGTCACGGCCTCGGTGGCGACCTGCGCCGCCCGGTGCGCGGCGTCGGAGATCGAGTGCATCGCCGCGCTGGTCTCCTCGGCGCCGGCCGCGAGCGTCTGCACGCGGTTGGAGACCAGGTTCGCTCCGGAGACCACGTGGTTGACCTGTTCCGCGGCGGCGGCCGTCGACTCGCCGATCCGCGACTCCGAGCGCAGCACCTGGTCGGAGGCGACGCTCACGTCGTCGGCGGCCATCCGGATGGCGACCACCGTGTCGCGCATGGCGTCCCGCGCCTTCTCGTAGCCGGCGGCCATCCGGCCGATCTCGTCCGTGCCGTGCACCTCGACCGTGGCGGTCAGGTCGCCGCCGGCCATCGCGTCGAGCGCGGCCTTGACCTTCAGCACCGGCTTCACGATGGCGCGGGCGATCAGCAGCGCGATCGCGCTCGCCGCGATGAGGCCGCCGATCAGCACGGCGAGCAGGATCGTCGTGGAGTTCTGCTCGGCGGTGCGGATGTCCCGGCTGCCGGCGACGACGCCCTCGTTCTCCAGGCTCGCGATGCGGTCCAGGTTCTCCGTCGCCATGAGCAGCGCCTGCGCCTGCTGGACCCGGGCCTCCTGCAGCTTCGCCCGGTCCGCGGCCTTCGCCGCCGGCAGGATCTTGGTGTCGCGGGAGTCCCGGTAGAACGCCACCGCCGAGTCGATCAGTTGGTGCGTGCCGACGCGGCCCCGGCTCTGCTTCTTGTAGTCGTTCCAGAACTCGTCGAACGCGGTGTCGGACTCCTTGATGTCCTCCTCCGCCTGCCGCTTCGACACGTCGTCCTGCAGGTCGGCGTAGCCGAGCACCGCCGAGTCCTCCTGGAGCAGGGCGGCGCGGGCGGCGTGCACGTTCAGGGCCTGGCGCACGCGGTTGGTGGCGATGTCGTCCGACGCGTCGGCGACCGAGCGCAGCTGGATCACGCCCACCGCGCCGATGGCGATCATGGCGAGGCCGGCGATGGAGACGACAAGCAGGAGCTTGGTGAGCACACCCATGTTCCGCCACCGCGCCATTCGTCGCTCCTGCCACCCATCCTCTTGTCCGGCTGTCTTATCGGCCAGTTTCGGCGGCATGTGAGTGATGTCCCAATAGCCTTTCGTCTGACAAGAACCGCGGGCCTGGTTTCCGCGTCTTGCCGGATGTGAACGCGTTACGGATCACCTGGATCGAGGCGCGCCGGTCCGCCGCCCTCTGGCTCGGCGCGCTCGGCGCGGCCGTCGCCGCCGCCATGCTCGGCGACCCCGAGCGCTGGGACGGGCTCTGGATGCAGACCGTCCTCGTGCACCAGGCGAACCTGGCGCTGCTGTGGCCGTTCGCGGTCGCGGCGGGGGCGTGGCAGGGGCGGCGCGACCATGCCGCCCGGGTCGGCGACCTGGTCCGCGCCGCGCCGCGGCCAGGGGCGAGCCGGGTGGCGCCGTTGGCGTTCGTGCTCGCCGGTGCGCTCGGCGGCGGGTGGATCGCCGCATCCGCCCCGGGCATCGGCCGCGCCGTGCTGGCCGCCTCGTACCGGCCGCCCGGCTGGTACTGGCCGCTGCTCGTCGGCGGGCTCGCCATGGGCGCCGCGGGACTGCTGGGACTCGGACTCGGCCGGCTCCTGCCGTCGCGGCTCACCGCCCCGCTGCTCGGCGTCGCCGGCGTCGTCCTGTCCGTCGTGCCGCTCGTCATCTGGCGCGGTTCGGATGCTCCGGCGTTACTGCTGGTGCCGGGCAACCTCGGGGAATCCACCGACGAGTGGGCCACCGTGGCGACGCGGGCCGACGTGGGGCAGGCGCTGTGGTTCGCCGGGCTGGCCGCCGCCGGATGGGCGCTCTACGCCGGGGCGCGGTACTGGTCGGCCGTTCCGGCCGTCATCGGGCTGGCCGCCGCCGTGCTCGTCCTGCCTGCCGCCGACCGGGCCGCCCCCCGTGACGTTCACGCGGTCGAACTGGTCTGTGCCGACGGAACGCCACGCGTCTGCGTCACCCGGCTGTACGAGCCGATCCTGCCGGCGCTCGTCGGACCGGCCCGCGAGGCGCTTGCCCTGCTGGCCAAGCTGCCCGACCCGCCGACCTCGGTGGTGCAGGAAACCGCGCCCTACGCGTCATTCGTGGCGCAGCGGCGGGACACCGTTCACCTGCTACTGACCGTGTACGGCGACGGTTCCACCCTGGACCTGACGAACGCCGTCCTCGACGGCGCCGGCACCTGGGCGTGCGGGGCGCCCGACGACGACCTCGCCACCTGGGACCGGATCCTGGCTGCCCGCGAGGCGGCGGCGCTGTGGCTGCGCGGCGGCACCAGCGCGGATCCCCTGGTGGCCGACGCCCTGAACGCCCTGCGGGCGCTGCCGGCCGCCGACCAGGCGGCGCGGGTGGGTGCGATGCGGGAAGCGGCGCTCGCGTGCCGGAAGGATCAGTACGAGACACTTCTCCGGCCGAACTGAAGGGGCGCTCGATGCGATCGCGGCCACCGATACGCGGAAAATTTGGCGGGGCGTCGCACAGCCACCGACGGGCCTGTCCGCGCTGGACGAATGGCCGAATTCCGGAGGGTGAAACTGCACACGAACGGTGGCACTCTCCGACGCGCACTTCCCGATCGACAATTCGCGGGTAAAAGTCCCTGATGCGACGCCCATTCGTCGTGCCGCGCGGATTACCGAGAGGAACACTGGTGCAGCATCCCGGAGAGCCCCGCAGGGTGTCCGCCACGCTCTTCGGCGATGGCGCGGTGCGGGTGTGGACCGTCGTCGGGGGAGTCGTCAGCCTTCTCGGCCTCCTGATCTCCGTAGCCATCGTCCTCGGAACGGCGGACCAGGAGACCACGTCCGGAGTGTTCGTCCGCGACCGATCGGAGTCGCAGAACGACGCGGTATCCTCCGGTATCACCGAAAGTTCCGGTGCGGATATCGCGGGGACCTGGAAAGGCGAGTACCGCTGCGCGCAGGGGCTGACCGGCCTGACCCTGATAATCTTCGTGGTCGACCGGAAAAATGCACGCGCAACATTCGAGTTCTATCCGTTGCCCAGCAATCCTTCGGTTCCGCGGGGATCGTTCGCGCTCAAGGGGACGTACTTCTCCACCGGCATTTCGCTGGAGCCGGACTACTGGATTCATCAGCCCGCCGGCTACATGATGCTGGGGCTTTCCCTGGGCGTGAGCCGGACCGATCCGCCACGGATCTCGGGTGATCTGCCGATGGGGTGTCATCGGTTGGAGGTCGTGAAGGTCTCGGACGAGACGCGGCCGCCGCCGACGTGAGTGGGTCGTGTGGTGCCCCCGGCAGGATTCGAACCTGCGACACACGGTTTAGGAAACCGTTGCTCTATCCCCTGAGCTACGAGGGCTTGACCTGCGCAAACAGGTCGGGCGGTGCGGTGAGGATGGCTAGCCGTCCCGCACATGTCCCGTGCACGGCACAGACTGTCCGACACACGCGACAAGTCTGCCAGATCATCCCTGATCACTGAGCGCCGCCTCAATCCTTTTGTTCGCCGCCTCACCCTGGCCATCGATGCAGTTGGCGTAGACCTGCAACAGCACCGCCACACTGTGGCCGAGCCGGCGGGCAACCTCAGTGGTGACGACGCCAGCATTGAGCCACAAGGAGGCAGCGGCGTGCCGCAGGTCGTACGGACGTCCGGCGAGAGGGGACGCCGTTTCGGTCGGGGTGAGCGCGGCGGCGCGGGCGTGCTGCCACAGCTTGCTGTAGTGGCTGTTCGGCACAGTGCCGCCGGTCGAGGTGCGGAACAGTCGGCCGTCGCTTGCCGTGCCGTACCACTCGATGTGATGCCGGAGATGACGGACCAGTTCCGGTGGGATCGGCACCGGTCGTACCTCGTTGCGCCCTCGACGTTTGAGTCCTCGGCGTTCCCGGGCGCGTCCGTCATCGGTCCACGCAGTGCCGGCAGACGGGTCGGTGGTGGTGAGGTCGATGCGTCCCCACCCCCGCTTCGGCAGGTAGCAGTTGTCGCGGCGCAGGTCGAGTGCCTCGGAGGGGCGCAGCCCAGCGAAGTACATGCAGGCGAAGAAGGCGACGAGGCGTCGACCGGTGCGCGCATGCTGTCGTACTGCCGCCAGGAGCCGGCGCACCTGTTCGGGATTGGCGACCACCCGCCGGTCCACCGTTGAGGCGACCTCGGGTGCCTTCCACTGCACCCGGTCGATCGGGTTGGCCGGCAGGATCTCCAGCTCGACGGCATATCCGAGTGCGTTGTAGACCACCGCCCGTTTGCGGTAGGTCGTCGTTGCGGCGGCCGGCTTGCCGTCGAGCTTCACGGCCAGGGCGTCGAGCAGGCGCCGTACCGTCGCGGTGCTACGCAGTGCCGACAGTCGCATCGATGCGGCGTTGGCCCACACCAGCGCCTCACGGACCTCGGCCGGCATGGCGGTACCCCGCCGACCACTGTTGAACGCCCACCCATAGAGTGCACGCCGTAGTACCTCGTCATCAGGACGACCGCGTCGCGGTTCGAACAGGGCCATGGTGGCGGTCGTCAGCGCTTCAGCCATTGAAATCCGGCTCTTGGCGGCAGCCTTCGGCCACTTCATGTCGACATATGAGCAGGCGTGTTCCAGCCAACGGGCATCGTTGGCCTTTCGTACCGGAAGCCCAGACGTTTCGTCGAACGGCTCGCCGTCGCGCGCCGCTTTCATCAGCTCTGATCGGAAACTCTCGGCCAGCGGCTTTGTGATGAAGGAGCGCGAGCATTCGCGACCGTTCACCACCCAGCGAACCTCGTAAGGGCGACGTCTTCTTGCCTTCTTTCGAATCGACCAGAATTGGATGTCGTAGCTACTCATGCCGCCTCCTCGTGACTCTCCAGCCAGGCCAAAAGATCCCGACGGCGAATACGCACATCCCCGTTGGGAAGCTTGATAGACCGGGGTCCGCAACGCTTCTGCCGCCAGTAATAGAACGTCGATCGCGGAACCCGAAGAATCGCGATCGCGTCATCAATCGTCAACAGCTCATCGTCACCCTGCATCAGCCAGTCCGTTCATCGCACACCACCTACGCCGCCATTCGTTCCACCATTTCCGCCCCAGCTTCATGGGCGAGTTCCTCGCGTCCGGCGGCCCGCCGTGAGCGGGCGAGGTCGGCGGCGGTGTTGGCGAGGAGGGCGTCGCCGGTGGTGCGCCAGCCGGCGCCAGCGAAGGTGAAGACGCCGACGACGAGGGTGGTTTCCTCGGTCGTGTGCTCGGCGGCCCGGACGGTGCCGGGGTTGGTGTCGGCCTGGTGGTCGTGTTCGCGTCGGTATGCGATGCGGGTGTCGCGGAGGAGGCCGAAGGTGACGGAGTAGCGGCGGGCTTTGGTGAGGAAGTGGCCGCCGAAGCCGAGCATGTGTGCCCAGCGGCGCAGCCCTTCATATGGCCCGGGTTGACGGTTGTTGGCCGGTTGGGTGTCAAGGTTGGCTTGACGTTCGGCGACGCAGGACGGGCAGGCGGTGTATCGGGTTCGGGTGCCGCAGTCGGGGCAGTTCCAGGGCGTGTCGAAGGGCTGTCGACGTTCGCCAGGTTCCGGTGCGCGGGCGGCCCGGCTGTGGAGTAGGGCGGCTTTGTGGGCGAAGGGTCGGCCGAGTCGCCAGCAGGCGTGGATGAGGCGAGCGGTGTGGTCCCCGTCGGGGTCGGCGTGTTCGTCGACGTTGTCGGTGGTGATGCGGGTGGGTGTGTGCCCGGTGACCTCGGTGCTTTTGGTGGCGTATTTGGCAAGGTAGCCGGCGACCATGGAATCGGTGACGGTGCGGTGCCCGGACAGGGCGATATGGCGGATGTCGAGTCCCTTGTCGGGGTCGCCCCACGCGATCGGCCAGCCGGTCAGCCGGTCCAAGTGTGGCGGGGTGTCGAAGCGTTCGTGCGCGACGGCATGGCGGATCGCCGCTTCGATGTCATCCGTAGTGAAGCCGGCCGGCGGGGGAACGACCGCGTCGGGGTCGGAGCCGTCGCGGCCGTCGAGGCGTAGGAGGACGTGGAAGTGAACCGCGCCGCGGGTCTGAAACTCGGCGACTTTGCCGTGCCGCAGCTGCACCGCCGGTTTGGTGCGTGGCCGGCCTTTGGTGTCGTAGCCGACGATGACACGGGGGATGCCGCGTTGTGCGGCGAGCCGGGCAAGGTGCCGGTCGGCGGTTTGTTTGGTGCAGCGCCATAGTTCGCCGGCGTGGTGGTTCCAGACGGCGTGGTGGTCGTAGTCATAGCAGTCGAGGCACAGCGGCCGTCCGATGGCGGTGTCGCCGGCTTCGTGGCGGACCCAGCACACGGCAGGCCGTCCGTGGGCACAAAGGCCGGTGGGGTTGCGGCGGGCGCGGCAGGGCTCGGCGCGGCAGTCGCAGCGTCGTCGGTCGGCGCAGGTGTGCTTCGAGACGACGCGGGCATGGACCGGGCCGAACGAGGGTGCGGTGAAGGTGGCAAACACAGCCGGATGCTGCGAGACCGTGTCGGAGACGCCCTTCCCACCGACGAGGCCGGCGCGCAGCAGTTGGTAGGCGTCGCGCTGGTAGGTGCGCGCACACGACGGGCAGACCCGTGCGCGGCGGTTGCCGCAGGCCTTGTAGATGGCCGCATCCGGCATGCCCAACGTGTCGCGCAGGATCAAACGTTGGCCGGTCCTCGGGTGTGTGGTTTCCAGCGTGCCGACGAGGCGGATCGGGCGGGTGCAGCCGGCGGCGGCTTGGACGTGGTGGAGCCAGTCGAAATAGCCGGCGGTACCGGCCCGGGTAAGGGCCGTTCCGATGGCGGAGGACGCGGGGGCGTGCCGGTGCTGCTCGGCGTTCGAGCCCGTGCCCCACACCGGGATGGTGGTGTGGGGCACGGGATCCAGCGTCGAGTAGGTCACTCAGCGTCCCTCGAAGCGGGGCACTGAGTCGGGGTGTTGTCCGCCGGGATGTTGTCCGGTCGCGTGTTCTCGGGGCCTTCCCAACCTCGGAACTCGCTGGTGACGGTGCGGACGTTGATGACGTGCCGGCAGTTGCGGCACTGGTCATCGAACGGGGCGTAGCGCCGGCAGTCTGCCGTGACGATGCGGTCTGCTTGTTCGATGCTGAACGGCGCGAGGCATCGTCCGGTGTGGACGGTGTCGACGATGCGCCGGTGGATGGTGATGACGTGCGGGGTCAGGTTGGCCGGGCACGAGTGGAAGACGTGGTGCTCGTCGACGATGAAGGTCGTCATGCGACACCGCCCAGGACCGGTGTTCCGTTGACCCGTACCGGTTCCGGCTGGGTGGCCGGTCCGTCGTCGGTAATAGCGGTGAGGAGCTGCCCGGCGATAGCCGGCGGGATGGACAGCCGCGCGGCGAGTTCATCGGTGGTGATAGGGCGTCCAGTGGATTGCTGATGGTTGACGGCCGCGAACCGGGCCGGGGCCAGCATGTGCACCGGCACGGTGTTGAGCCCTGCCGGGTTCGTGGGCACAGAAGCCGGCGGCTCAGCTGGTGCGGGCGGTGCCGCGTCGGCGAACTGCCCCGAGACGTCGCCCGGGGTGGCCGTGACCGGCGTAGGAGCCGGCGGTGTGGTCGGTGCCAGTTCAGCGATGGTGTGGGAGATAGCCGCGGTGCGCGACAGCACCACTTTTGCCAGGACGACGAAACCGATCGCGGGTAGTGCCGCGGCGAGCCAGCCGATGACCGAGGGTTCTGCTTCGACGACCTGCGCGGCGAGGGAGACGAGGACGAAGAAGACCAGCGCCGAGATGACGAACCCGGTCGGTCGGTTGGTCCGTGCCCGGCGGCGTAGTTCCAGGCCGAGGGCGATGGACATCAGTTCCACGACGACGGCATCGGCCCAGCCGATCCAGTTCGGCTGTCCGTGCGCGACAGCGACATCGTGAACGTGGGTGAACGAAGCAGCACCGGCCATGCCGCCGATTGCGAGCATGATGAGGACCTGGACGACGCCTTCGAAGCGTTCGCCGTCGGCCGGTTTCGGGGTGCTCATGTGGTCACCTCTTTCGGGTAGACGGCGATGACTCCGGCGCAGGTGTGGCAGAACACGGCGACGTAGCCGACGGAGTCGAGAGCGTCAGACAGGCAGTGCGGGCACGTGGTGTCGGCCGGGAACAGGCCGTTTCCGTCGCAGCACCGGCACCGCTCGTTGCAGTGCGGGCAGGCCTCGTAGACGAGCCCAAGGATCGGATGGGTGCCGGCAGGTACGAAACCGCCAAGGCAAAGGTCACAACCCCAGTTGGCGGTGTCGTCATCGACAGGTGCGTCGGATGCAGGGGTGTTGCCGCTATCGCAGTAGTTATTGGTGGAGTCGCTGTCGTCAAAGGGTTCGGGGTTCATGACCGGGCTCCCTTGGTGGTGTCGATGAAGGTGCGGCAGGTGCAGTCGGGCCAGAGGCAGGCACCGGCGAGATTGCGGCCGGTGCAGACGGCGTTGCCGGTGGTGATGGGTGCGTGGCGGGCGGCGTCGTGCCGACCGCGCAGGTGGCCACAGGTGCAACGGTCGGACCACGACAGTCCGCCGGTGGGTTGGTTGCAGATGCGTTGGTGCAGCTCGGCATCGGCCCGCGACGGGCCGGCCTGATTGGCGGCGCGGGTAGGCATGGTCAGACCCCCGCGCAGTCGAGGCATTCGCCGTAGCGGCGCGGGATGTAGTAGCCCTTCACCTGCCGGCAGGTGCCGCAGGTGCGACGCGCCTGGAGGGCTTTGCCGATCGCGACCCGTTGGGCCGCTGTAGCGGTGCGTTTCGGTGCCGCGACCGTCTGGTCGTAGAGGTAAGCAACGCGGTGCTTTCCCTTGTGCCACCACAGGATTTGGGCGCACACGTGCTGACCGCCGGGACGCAGGTTCGCGGCGCGGAGCTGGCGCATGGTGGCCAGGCCGGCGGGGGCGTTGCGGTAGGGGTAGGTCGGCAGGCCGTAGCGGCTGCCGGTCGGGTCGTAGAACTCCAGGAAGAATCCCTGCGCCACGAGGGATTCCAGATACGGAACACGCAAGCCGGTCATGTCTGGTCTCCCCACCGTTGGTGGGCGGCTTGGCGGGTGATGCCCAGTCGTGAGCCAATCTCGGCCCAGGAGTAGCCGAACCTGCGAAGGCCGATGACGGCTTCGTCGGTGGCCTTCTCGATGTCCTGACCGAGAGCGATCAGGTCACGGAGTGCTTCGATGTCACCAGCGGCGACGCGCTTGCCGTAGGCGCGCATGATGCGGCGGGCGAACGCGGCGTATTCGTCGTTCTCGACGACGTTCCGACGACGGGGCCGGCGGCCCGAGTTGCCGCTCATGCCACACCGTCCGCAACCCACACCAGACGCCACTGGCCCGCAGGAGTGGGGATGACCTTGGCCATGGCGCTGTCGAAGTCGTCGGCGGCGTCCCGAAGCGCGGTGATGACCTGCTCGGCCGTGCGGTCCGGGGCGTCGTTCCAGCGGGTGGCGACGTCATAGATGTCGAGGTCGGCGATGTCGACGTCCAGGTGGTCGACGGCGTTGCCGGTCCAGTAGAGGAAGTCGGCGAAGACGCCGAGGGCGTACTCGAAATCGCCGTGGGCCTCGCGATCGAGGTAGTCATCCGTCGTGTCGATGGGCGCGCCGAGTACGGCGTAGGCGATCGCGTCGCGGGCAGTCGCGGCCGGGAAGGCCGGCGGTGTAGCCGTCCAGGCGTAGGCGTCGCTGGGGATCCAGCCGTGACGCTCCAGGTAGAGGGCGGCGCCACGCAGCGCTTGAGCCGGGTTGAACGTCTCCTCCACAGCGGTGGAGGCCGGTTTTTGGGTAGGGTGCATCAGGTCCACGTCCCTTCGCGGGGTTGCTGGATTGGTCCGGGGTCGGCTTCAGCCGGCAAGCGAGTGCCGGCCCCGGTTTCTTGCTGCGGGTGTCCTGTGTGGACTCAGGCCGCGTGCGCGACGGAGGTCGCGGCGATGTGGCGGCGGGTCCAGGTGGCGTAGTCCGCGATGCGATAGATCTCGCTGTCGGACAGGTAGGCGGCTTTGATCCGTTGCGGGATGCCGCCTTCGGCGATGAGGAACGCCTCGCCCTGGTTGGTGGGGCGGATGTCGTTGGCGTTGAAACCCTGCTGCGCCCAGCCCTGGCCGAGGATGATGTCCGAAGAGTTCAACGTCGTGCAGCGGAACGCGGCCCGAAACCCGAACAGGTCCCGCAACGATGCGGGGATGATGTCCCACGACGGCCGCTGCGTAGCGGCGATGACCGGCATTCCGCAGGCCCGGCCGAGAGCGACGAGGCCACGCAGGAGCTCGGCGAACTCTTCACGTTGGGCCTTGGTGCCGAACACGGTGGTGAACATGGCCAGCTCGTCGATGATGATGACGATGATCGACAGTGCGTCTTCGCGCGCGATCTTGCGGCCACGGTGATGGAGCAGCCAGGTGTAGCGGTTCTTCGCCACGATGAGCAGCCGGCGCAGGACGTCCAGGCCGTGCTCGATGTCGAACGTCCCGTTGCGGACGTCGAAGCCGACGAATTCGTCAGCGCAGTGGCGCCACGGGCCGAGTTCGACGAGCTTGGCATCGAACAGGACGAGCCGGGTGTTGTGGGAAAGGGCTGCATGCGCGGCGATGTTGTTCAAGAGTCCGGACTTGCCGCCGCCAGGTTCGCCAGCGACGAGAAGGTTGCGATAGATGACGTCGCAGTAGACCGTCTCGCCGAACTCGTTGATACCAAGAAGGTTCCGGTCGAACATCGACAGCGGAAGCCGATCAGACGGAACCAGTTTGTTCGCACATGTGTAAGCCAGATTCGGCTGTGGTGTGGTTGCGGCTCCAGGAGCCGCGACACGGGAATTCATGTCAACGTCTCCTTGACAGTGAACGGGGCGGCGCCGGGTGCCCCAGGTGCGGACATGAGCCCGGCGCCCCCACGCGGTAGATGGGTCAGTTAGCGGTCGGTCGCCGACGTGCCTCGGTGATGAGTCGGTGGACGAGGAAGTCCGTCCAGACCGGGTTGAGGTCATAGAGCCGGCGAAGGACGTGGACGACGCGGTCGCCGTCCCGGTCCCGGACCGCGTCGGTCAATTCGACCAGCAGCAGCGCGAACAGCAGTTCGTCCGTTCTCATGGCACTGCCCTTCCTGGTCAGTGGTAGTGCTGGACGATGGTGATGCAGCCGCAGCCGCCACCGATGACAAGCAGCAGGACCAGCAGCCCGAGAAGGAACCCGCCGACGTCGGCGAGCGGTTCCAGGGACATACCAGTGATCGCCTGGTAGACGAACCAGACCAGCAGCGCGACCGCGATCAGCAGCACGGCCAGGACCACGAGCGCGGCCCGGATCAGCAGCCGTCGGGTACGGCGTTCGCGTTCCTGCGATGCCTCGAAGCGGGTGAGCCACTGGGCGTATGCCAGAGCCCGTTCCTGCCGCTGCTCGGCGAGCTGCTCCGGCGTGTAGGGCACCATCGGTGCCTGCCTCTGCGGCTCGGGGTAGTAGAGGATGCGGGTGGCCGGCTCGCGGGTCGGCAGCCGGCGGCTCATGACCCGTACTCCGAGAAAGCCAGCACCATCAGGTTCTGGTAGCCAGTCTTCGCGGCGAAGTAGTCACGGATACGCTCGACGTCCTTCGCCGTCGTGATTCGCGTCGGAACGGTGACGTCGGCTGCGGAAAGCCCGAGACCGCTGGCGGTCCGGTAGTTGAAAGAAACGTAGTAGCGGTACATGTCATCCGTCCTTTCGGATCAGATCCAGTCGTTGATGTCGTCGGCGTCCGCTGTGGCGTTGCCGGTGGCCGGCTTTGCCGCGTTGACGGCGGGTTTGCGGCCGTTGCCCTCGCGCGGGGCAGAAGTGGCCGGGACCGTGGTGGCGACGTCGGGAAGGTCGAGCGCGGTCGGCAGGTCGCCGGGCGTCGTGTCGAGCGTCGGGGTGTTCGGGTCGACCAGGTCGACGAGCGGGTTGCCGACGTTCGCGGTCAGGACCCGGCGGCGTTTGATGTCGATGCGCACCAGCGCAGCCGTGGTATCCGACGCGTGGATGGCCGTGACGTTCTTCGCGTGGCAGGCGACTTCGAGTTTGTCGAGCCGGTTAGTGATGTCCTTGAGCGCCAGACCGGGGCGCAGGTAGATCCAGACCCGTTCACCGACCGGGGTCGGTCGGGCCAGCAGGATCAGCGGCAGGGTGCCGGACTGATCGGCCTTGATGAACCTGGCGAAGCAGGTCCGCAGCCGGTGCCGCACGATCAGGCACCACGCCCACGCGACCACGAAGCGTCGCACGGGGGCAAAAGCGGCGGGAACGCCGACGAGGACGGCGACCACAACAAGCCGGACAGGCCACGTGGTGGCCCACACCAGTTGCATCCAGCCGTAGATCAGAGCGGAGGATCCGGTGATCTCTGGAAGCCACCACCAGACGATGCGCAGCCATGGCCACACCAGGACCGGAAGGCCCACGACCACACCGGCGGCAAAGCCGGCGGCGGCGCCGAGGAACAGCGCCACGATGGGGTGCACACGGTCAGCGGCGATGACCGCGGTGAGTAGACCGACGATGAGCGCGGTCAGGACGAACGCCGCCTTGGCGTTCCGGGTAGACGACCGGTGGACCTTGGTCTCGATGAGCGTCACCGTGCCGCTCTTTCGCCCGAACAGGCGTTTGCGGGTAGAGTTGGACAGCACAAGTCCTCCCAGAAATGGGTAGGGATTTCGGGGCGCGGGGTCGGACAGGTTTGCAGCCGTTTGCCGACCCTTCGCTCGTTGAAGGCCTAGACGTCGGCCGTGAAGGCCGTACTGGCCGCCAGATCCTGCGACGCGATGGCGAGGATCTGACCGAGTCGATCTACCTGATCGGCAGGCAGGAACAGGCACAGGCCCGATCCGGACGGGGTTCCGAACTTCAGCACCACGCGGTTGTCGTCGCCATGGACGCGCAGGGTGATCGGGTGCTCCGCCCGCAGGTGGAGATTGGCGTCCAGACTCGCCAAGGGTGCGACATCGCAGAGATCATCGGGGACGTTGAATCGGTATTCGGCGTTGATGCCGACGTCGACGGAGATGGTCACGACGGGTTTCCTCCAAATCGGAGAACAAATAGATTGGGCGGCAAGGCCGGCTGTGTGAGAACGGAACCGGCCCTGCGCCACATTCAGGTGCGACCACCACTTGTGTGGTCACCGCCAGAAACATCGGTTGCCCTAGTTCTGGACTCGTCAGGTGTTTCAGATGCGGACGAACAATCCGCTGGAGCTGCCAGCCGTGGACACTGAACCGGCGTTGCAGCAGGCGTACGACGGAACTTACTTCGAGGAGGCCGGACCCGCCGGCTTCAGCTCGATCGCGCGGAACGCCACACCGTTACGCCCATTGGTCGCCCACGGAATTGCCTCCAACTGCTGAACGGTGACGAGCTGCCCCACCTTCACCGACGGCTTCTCACCCGCCGTGGTGATGGCGATGACCTCGCCACCCGTCTCGTCCAACACGAAGACCTGGGTCGACCACATCAGCCGGCCGGTGTTCTTCTCGTTGCGCTGGTTGCCGTTCTGATCCTTCTTCTCCTCAGGGTCCCGCGACACCTGAACCTGCTTGCCGCTCGTGTCGATGTACAGCTTCACGACGTGTCCTCCTGTCTTCGGGATAGCCAATTCAGCCAATTCCCGAGCCATTGCGAGTCACCAATTGCTCGCGGCTTGTTACGCTGAATCGTGCGGGAAGACCCGAGGACCAAACGAGGCCCAGTGGAGGACCTCTGGAGGACATCGACGGACCTCTCGCGGACATCCGTTGAGGACAGAGGACACGTAGGCGACTGTCGAGGTAGGAGCCCGAAGGGCAGGAGGCACCCAAGGTGGCAAGACCCCGTCAAGATCCTCGAACTGTGTTGGAACACTTGATCCAACAACGAGATCGCACCTATGACGAGCTGGCTGCGGAGTTCTCGCGGCTAGACGAACGGGCCACCATCAGTGCACGCCATCTGGGCAGACTCGCTCGCGGCGAACGTGACGCCGCTGGCATGACCCCGGCAACGAGGCGTGCATTGCACGCCATGTTCGGTATGTCACCGGAGGACCTTCTCCGTACATGGGCTCCTGATCTTGCGCTGGCTCTACCAGCCAGCAACGACGGCCCCCTACAGATGCCGTCGTTCGACAACGGAAGGAGCATCATCAGCATGGCCGCAGAACGAGCACGAAGATTCGCCCTCTTGTCTGCTGAGAGCACAACCCCCGAAGCCGTTGAGCACCTTCGCGATGAGGTCCAGCGGCTGGCGCTCGCGTATCCGCAGCAGCCACTACCAGATCTGCTCGGAGACTTGTCCGAGACACAGGACACCCTGTTTACGTTGCTGGAACGTCGCCAGACGCCCCAACAGGGCCGACAGCTTGTCTTTCTTGCGAGCGTTACGAGCGGCCTGCTCGCCAAGGCGTCACAGGACATGGGCGACCCCCACTCCGCAATGCTTCAAGCGCGGACAGCCGTGCTCTGCGCCGACCAGGCCGATCACCCCGGACTTCGCGCATGGCTGCGTGGTCTGCAGTCCCTCGTTGCCTACTGGGCTGGCCGCTATGCCGAAGCGGTTCGATACGCGGAGATGGGCACTGCCTTCGCAACGACCGGCGGTACCTCGGTCTGGCTCCCAGTCAGCGCAGCAAGGGCATATGCAGCGCTCGGCAATCGGGACAAGAGCCTAGCTGCCATCCGAGCCGCAGAAGATGCCTGGGAGCACCTTGAGCCAGACGAGATGGACGAACTTGGAGGGATCTGCACCTTCAACAAGCCCAGGACTCTGTACTACGCCGCCGATGCTCTAGCGTGGCTTCCCGGTGAGGCACGGCGTGCCGAGCAATATTCAGCCCAGGCGGTCGAGGCCTATGCCGACCGGAGCGATCCGGCGTGGGCATTCGGGGACCAGGCAGGTTCGCACACCAACCTGGCGATCGCCCGGATAAGCGGGGGAGATCTGGACGGCGCCGAGGTTGCAGTTGCTCCAGTCCTGGATCTGGTTCCACAGCAGCGAATCAGCGGCGTTGTGCACTCCGTGCAGCGCGTTCACCAGACGGTCGTACGCTCAGGACTTGCAGGAGCCGCGAACGATCTTGTTGAACAGATCGAAGACTTCACGCACACTCCGCTGAGAGCCCTGCCTCGGTAGGACAAAATCGGGGCATGTACCCGATCACCATGAGCGGCCGCGTCGTTAGGCTCCGGGAGTTCCGGGCAGGCGACGCGGCCGATTCGTTGTCGGTCCTCGGTGACGACGAAGTGACCCGTTGGTTGTCGTTCGACAGTCGAAGTCCGGCCGAGGCGCAGAGTCTCATCGAAGGCGCGATTCACCGGGCGCAGCTCGATCCCCGTACCGAGTACTACATGGCGGTAACGCTCCCGGACGACAGGCTGATCGGATTCGTCAGGCTAGGCCTAGACGGTGTCCAAGCAGCGAAGCTGGGCTACGCCATCCGGGCAGACAAGTGGGGCCATGGCTACGCCACGGATGCCGCCCGAACCATAACGGAGTTCGGATTCCGGCAGTTGAACCTGCATCGGATCTCTGCCGCTATCGGGCCAGAGAACGAGGCATCCATCGCAGTCGTTCGCCAGCTCGGGATGCAGTACGAAGGACGCATCCGGCACCACGTGTTCACCAACGGCTCATGGCGAGATTCGCTGCTCTACTCCGTACTAGCCGAGGAGTGGGATTCGGCTATCCCCATCGAGAGCGCGCATCTGCGCTGATCAACCCAGATCTCAACCGTGCCGGCCAGCCGCCAGCATCAAGATCTGTGAGAACTTTCTGTACGTCTTCAAGGCGGCCCGACAAGCGGGCCGCACGCGCCGCCGGCCGGGCACACGCCGCCACCTCGCTTGGCCGCTCGGCGGCGGCGCTTCTACCGAGCCCGCCGGCTGGCGCGGAAACGCGGAAGCCCCGGGCCGCCAATGGATCGACAGCGTCGGGCTGATGTTCCGTTCGAGTAGCCGGCGGCCGGCCGGGGCGCCGGCGCGGCGTGCGTCGCTCGCGCCGGGCCGTCACGCGCGTTACGGCCGTCGGCGGTGGGGTGGCGTCGCGCGCAGTGTGTCCGGGCCGCCCCTCCAACGTCAAGGGCGCTTCGCGTCGCACGCGACCGGCCGCAAGCGGCCAGCCCTTGAGCTTTGGAGCCTCTGCGGCCCTCTCGGGCAGGAAGCACCGGTCAGGCCCAAGGGCCTGCCTCGCAACGAGCGCACGCCACCACCCCACCACCGACTCATTCGCCAATTCGGCGTCAAGGCAGCCTTGACGGAGGAGTTGCGTGGGCAGTCTCTCCAGACGGGCAACGACGGTTACACGGAACAAAGGGCGTTAACCCCGTCGGCGTTTCGAAAATGCCTCACTTCGAGGTTTTGCAACATAAACCTCGATTAGAATAGCCCCAACAGCAGATAGTGCATCCTCGGCGTCTTCGCGAAGGACTTCGCCAGAGTGTGCAGATTCGTTCGCAACCTCTACGACCTTGGCTATCCAATTTGCCAGTCGTTCGTTAGCGATTCCTTTGCGCGATAGCTCCCTAATCGCGTTGCGGAGGGGGTCAATTTTCAAACCCTGATCGAGGCATACCGCCTCGATTATCCATCGCACTAGCGCGAGGCATGCGGTGTAGGCCCCAATCTGTAGGGCTATATGGGATTCAAAATAACGTTGTACCGCGCCCTGCGGTGCAGTTGACAGCAAACTTTCAAACGCATCGGCAACTAGTGCTTTCCTTGCCAAGCCAGGATTGTGGGCAACAACTTCGGTCATTTTCCTGGACTCGATCGCGCTATTCATCTGATCCATGGCGGCTATATGAAGCCCCTGGAATTCTTTATAATCCGCCCCTAGTGCCGTAACGATAGCTACGAGAACTTGCTCGCTAGGCATAGTTTTTGCGCTTACGATATTGCTTAGATGAGAAACGCTTATATTGGCACGCTTTGATAAAGCTCGAAGCGAAAGCCCCTTTTGAATGCTAAGATCTCTGATTTTTTCTGCTAGCGCCCGGCGGGCTCGCAGTGCGGATGCCGGAACGTCGCTCACTGGCCAGCACCCCCAGAGTGATTGTGACCTTGCGTTCGGTCATGTACGGTCTGTTCTCCGAACACGGTGAACGGCCGCTTGAGGCCGCGCCCGCCCCCTCCGGTCAACCCGGCCTCCCGAGATGAGGGTCCCAATATGATGTTGGTCGACATCCGTTGGCTTGCACTGGTCATCGCTTTTGTCGCAGTCCTTGTGCTGGTCAAGAAGCGTCGCGAATGGGCTGAGCCTCTGCTCGTGGCTGTTGCCACTGCGACTCTGGCGCTAACAATCCTGTTCCTCATTGCCGTTCCCGTGTTGACCAGGGCTTGAGAGTGTTCGCCGAACACCCGCCTCTAGAGCCTACACGGGGAACACTACGTGAAGATCGACATTGAGTCCCGGCGAGATTGAGCGATGGTCGCAAGATCGCTGACCCACGAGGAGGCCGGTGGCAAGTTGTCCCGCAGTTGTCCCGTGGATGCCCATCGACCACTCTTGTTGACCATGAACAACTGGACTTTGACTGCAACGGCATGGCAGGTCAAAAGTCCAGGTCCTTGACGTTTTGGCTGATCGACCGTATCGAGATGGGCGAGTGCCCGGACCGGGCTTACCGCCTTAGGAAACCGTTGCTCTATCCCCTGAGCTACGAGGGCGCGAGGCACTAGGTTACCTGGCTGCGGGTGACCTGCCGCTACCGGTATTGCCCAGGGACGGCCGCTGGACGACCTGGTCCGCTTCCTCGACGGCATCGTCATCGGTACCGCGTACGCGATCGCCGATGCCGCCGATGACCCGTGAATCGCGGCGATCTCCGAAGTTTGACGCCGGCCGGTAGGCGACGAAGTCCCCACCCGGCCGGCCCTCGACCCCCGACTCAAACCCGCGCGGCAGCCACCCTTTCTGCTGACTCCACCCGATCAACCCCCGCCGCTCCCCGCCCCCGGAACGCCACGATCAAAACGACCGCCCCCACGAACATCACGACAGCCGCCGAAACCGCCGTCACATGCATTGCCGCGATGAACGCGTCATCGGCAGCGGAGGCGAGGTCGGGCCGCGAGGCGGCGGCGGCCACGGCGCGCGTGTGCTCGGCAGAAGGCGCGGCGGCGTCCCGCGCGGCGGTGGGCAGTGCGGCCAGTGCCGGTGCGATGCGGTCGCGGTAGGTGCCGGCGAGCACCGTTCCGAGGACGGCGATGCCGAGCACGCTGCCGACCTGCCGAACGGTGTTGTTGACGGCCGAGCCGGCGCCCATCCGGTCGAGCGGCAGGACGGCGATGATCGCGGCGATGGTGGGCGCGATCGCCACGCCCATGGCGGTTCCGCTCACGAGGCCGATGGCGCAGAAGTAGAAGAGCGACGTGTCGACGTCGAACGTCAGGTTCAGCGCGAAGGAGGCGGCGACGATCAGCATGCCGGTGCCGCTGACGGGGCCCACGCCGTAGCGGGCCGCGAGGCGGGCGCCGAGGGGTGAGCCGACGGCGACGCCGAGGGCGCCGGGCAGGAACGTCAGGCCGGTGGCGAGCGCGCTCATGTCGCGGGCGCCCTGCAGGTAGAAGTTCCCGAAGAACATCTGACCGGTGATGCCGAAGAAGAGTGCGGCAAGGGCGAAGTTGCCGGCGCTGAAACGCTTGTTGCGGAAGAGCCTGGGGTCGAAGGACGGCGCGTCCGAGCGCCATTCGACCACGACGAACAGCGCGAGGAGCGCGAGGCCGCCGAGGACTGTGGCCCAGACCTGTGGGCGGTCCCAGGCCGCGGTGTCCTGGCCGGCCTCGATGAGGCCGTAGGCGAGCAGGGCCAGGCCGGTGGTGGAGAGGGCGAGTCCGATCGGGTCGGCGCGGCGGCGGGAGGCGAGGCGCGGGTTGGGGACGGTCCACGCGATGCCGATCAGGGCCAGGGCGACGACGGGCAGGTTGACCAGGAAGACCGAGCCCCACCAGAAGTGGTCGACGAGGACGCCGCCGAGGAGGGGGCCGAGGGCGACGCCGACGCCGCTGGAGGCGGACCAGGCGGCGATCGCGCCGTTGCGGCGTTCCGGGGGGAACGTGGCGCCGATGATCGCCATCGAGGTCGGCATCATCATCGCGCCGCCGAGGCCCATGAGCCCGCGGGCGAGGATGAGCGCGGTCGCGTCGCCGGCCCAGGCGGCCCAGACGGAGGCGGCGCCGAACAGGAGCAGGCCGAGCACGAGGATCGTGCGGTGGCCGTACCGGTCGCCGAGTGCGCCGGCGGCGAAGAGCGCCGTGGCGAAGAGCAGCGCGTAGGAGCCGACGGCCCACTGGAGTTCGCCGGGGGTGGCGCCGAGGCCGGTGCGCGGGTCGGCGAGGCGTTCCAGGGCGATGCCGAGGATGGTGGTGTCGATCCAGATGAGGATGGCGGCGAAGACGAGAACGGACAGCACGCGGCGCTGCTGCGGTAGGCTGATTGACAGGTCCCTGTCGGTCATGGAAGCAGGTTGGCAGAATTGACAGGTCCCTGTCAATCGCCTTTCACGCACAATGGTGTGATGAACAGTCCCGACGGGTGCTCGACGTTCCTGGTGCGGCATGCGTGGCTGTCCCTGCGCGGCGTCGTCGCGGAGGCGCTGGTGGCGCACGAGCTGTCCGTGGCGCAGTTCGCGTCGCTGTTGATGTTGAACGACACGCCCGGCATGTCCGTGGCCGACGTCGCGCGCAAGGTGTCCACGGCGCGGCAGTCCGCCAACGAGATGCTCGCCGGGTTGGAGCGGGCCGGGCTGGTGGAGCGGCGGCCCAACCCCAACGATCGGCGTTCGCAGCGGATCTACCTGACCGACGCCGGGCGGGTGCGGCTCGACGAGGCGCTGCCGACCGTGCGCGCGGTGGAGGCGAAGCTCTCCGAAGGCTTCAGCGCCGAGGAGATCGCCGTCGTCGCGGCCTGGCTGACCCGGATGACGCAGGCGGAGCAGTCCACGACCACCGAGGAGATCTCCACCTGCTAAGCGCGGCGCAGGAGCCAGGCGTGGCGGGTGGTGCGGACCGACAGGTCGTCCCGGCGCTGCACGCTCTCCGGCCGCCCGGGATCGAGAAGTGCGTCCAGCGCCGCCGCGTCCCGCGGGTCGAGCAGTTCGCCGATCCCGTGCCGGATGCGCTGCAGCGTGACCTCCGCGTACCGGCGCGCCACCGCCGGCACCGGCGGCTCGATCGACAGAGCGAACGTTCGCTCTTCCTCGACCGCGAAGCCCGCCTTCACGAAGTGCGCCGGCCAGTCCGTGTCGATGTGCACGTGGCGGCGGGCGCGTTCGGCGTCGACGACGGCGTTGACCCGATCCTCGAGGCCGTCGCCGACGCTCGTCGGCAGGAAGCGCGGGAACGAGTTCAGCTCCACGACCGCGAAGATGCCGCCGGGGCGCAGCGTCGCGTGGACCCGGGCGAGGGTGGCGTCCGGGTCGGCCATGTGGTGCATCGAGGCCGACGCCCAGGCCACGTCGACCGGGGAGAGGTCGGGCCAGCCGGTGTCCAGGTCCGCGGGGACAGTGCGGACCCGTTCGGCAAGATCGAGGCTCCGGGCCTTCGCCGCCAGTCGTTCCAGCATCTCGGGATCGGCGTCCACGGCGGTGACCTTGCTGCGGGGGAACTCCCTGAGCAGCGCGAACGTCCCCGTCCCCGTCCCGGCGCCGAGGTCCAGCACGTCCTCGACGGTGCCCGCGCGGGAACGGATCCAGCCGGTCAGCTCGGTGATGTGCGCGTGCAGCACCTCGGCGTCGAGATCCAGCAGCTCCGACAGGTGATCGTGAGTCATACGACGAACGTAGACGCGCTTTGCCCCACGCGCATAGCATCTTGCGTATGAAGCAAGAGGCGGAGAGGTCCGACCTGGACGCGCTGGTGCGGGCGCGCATCCGGGGGCTGCGGGCGGCCAAGGGCTGGTCCCTGGACGAGCTGGCCGAGCGCTGCTACATGAGCCCCTCCACGCTGAGCCGCATCGAGACCGGGCACCGCCGGATCGGCCTCGACCAGCTGACCGCGATCGCCCACGCGTTGGGCAGCAGCCTCGACCAGCTCGTCGAGCCCGCCGACACCGACGGCGACGTGGTGATCAAGCCGCACCACGACCCGGCGCGCGGCCGCACGACGTGGCTGTTCAGCCACCTGCCGGGGCCGCAGGGCTTCACGGTGGCGCGGGTGCGCCTTACCCGACCGGTCTCGCGGCGGGCCGACGCGCTCAAGGTGCACCCGGGCTGGGACTGGTTCACCGTGCTGTCCGGCGCCGTCGAGCTGCGCCTGGGGGAGCGCTACATCCTGGTGGAGACGGGGCAGGCGGCCGCGTTCTCGACGATGGTGCCGCACGCGTTCGGGGCCAAGGACGGGCCGGCGGAGGTGATGACGATCCTCGATCACGACGGCGAACGCGTGCACCTCGGCGAGGACTAAGCCGTCATGCGGACGCGGTTGCGACCGGCCCGCTTCGCGTCGTACAGGGCCTCGTCGGCGAGCTTCAACAGCACCGCCAGCCCGCCGAACGGGCGTTCCGGACCGGCGAGGCCGACCGACACCGTGACCGGCAGCGGCCCGACCGCCGTCAGCACCGGCGTCGCCGTGACGGCACCGTGCAGCCGGTGCGCCGAGGCGAGGGCCGCGTCGCCGGCCGTCTCCGGCAGCAGGACGGCGAACTCCTCGCCGCCGTACCGGCAGATGAGGTCGCTCGCCCGGAGCGCACCCGCCAGCCGGTGCGCCACCTCGCGGATCACCTCGTCGCCGACGGCGTGCCCGTGCGTGTCGTTGATCGACTTGAAGTGGTCGATGTCGATCATCACGGCCGAGGCCGGGCGGTCGTACCGCTGGGCCGCCGACACCTGCTGGCCCGCCAGTTCGAAGAAGTGCCGGCGGTTGGGCAGCCCGGTCAGCGTGTCCCGCACGGCGAGGTCCGCCACCTGGCGGAAGAGCAGGGCGTTCTCCAGGGCCACCGCGCCCTGGTCGACGACCGCGGCCGCGATGTCCAGCTCCGCGTCGGTGAACGTGCGCGTAGCGTCGCAGCCGGCCAGAACCGTTCCGCGGGACTGGCCGCGCACCTCGACGGCGAGCGACAACCACGAACGGGTGCTCGGCCCCAGTTCCGGCGGCGGCTGCCCGTCGGGGATCCGCACGGCGGCCTCCTCCAGGAACACCGCCCGGTCCAGCCGGAGCACCTCGCACAGCGTGCCGGTGAGCTGGCGGGTCACCTCCGCCGGTTCGAGGCTGCGGCTCAGCGCCGCGAACGAGCGCCGCAGCGTCTCGGCGAGGTCCCGTTCGCGTTGCGCGGTGCGCACCATCACCTCCAACTGCGCCGCCCGGGCGGTCTCCAGCGACAGCGCCACCTGATGGGTGATCGCCGCCAGGATGTCCACGTCGTCGGTGGTGAAGATGCCCTGCGCGGCACGGCTGTCCAGGTACACCACGCCCTGGATGCGCCCCTGGCTCTGCAGCGGCGCCACCATGATGCTGCGCAGGCCGTGCACCACGGCGCTCTGCGAGCCCAGCGCCTCACCCTCGTCCGAGCCGGTCACCACGAGCGTCTCGCCGGTCTCGCGCACCCGGTCCACCAGCGTCGAACCGTAGCCGGACAGCTCGACCAGTTCGGAGCCGTCGGCGTCGCGACCCAGGTACGGCGCCAGCCGATCCGTCTCCGGTTCCACCAGGAAGAGGAACGCCCGCTGCGCCGCGAAGATGCGCACCATCTCGGCGAGCGCGATGCCCGCCAACTCCCGCGGCTCCAGCACGGTCGCCGCCGCCAGCCCGAACTGGTGCAGAGCCTCCAGCCGCCGCTGGTGCACGCCGTTCCCGCCGATGCTGGTGTGCCCGGCCCCGGTGGTGCCCGACTTGGCGAGGTCGACGCCGAACTCCGTGCGCATCCGCCGCAGCCGGGGCAGCCAGCCGTTCGCCGCCGCGATGGTGGCCGCCGCAACGGCCTCCCGCTGGGCCGGCCCCGGACTGTTCAGTTCGCGCCAGGCGCGGGCGCGCACCACGCACCCCTCGAACGACACCAGGGACAGGTCCAGCTCGGCGGTCTCGTCGCGCAGCGCGGAGACGGTCGCCAGCGCCCGCCGATGTTCGCCGCGCAGCTGGAGCAGGGCCGCCCGGCAGACGGTGTGGTAGGCGCGCAGGGTCGGCGTGTCGGCGGCGTGTCCCAGTTCCTTGACGGCGCGGGCGGCATCCGCCAGCCGCGTCTCGCGTTCCGGGCCGGTCGCCTGGACCGCCTGCGCGAGCCGGCCGAACGCCAGGTGCACCCAGAAGACGCGCAGGTAGGGCAGGGCCGTTCGGGGAGTCTGCTTCATCCTGCGGAACACCCGCAGCGACTCGTCCGCCACGTCGTCGAGCCGGTCCAGTTCACCCGCCTCGACGACGGCCTGCACCTCGGCGAGGGCGAGGCTGATCCGGGCGACGCGGTTGGCCGGGTGGGCGAGGGCGTGTTCGCGCACCCGGGCCAGCCCCTCGGCGGCGGCCGCCGCCTGGCCGGTGATCGCGGCATACTGCGTCTCCATCGTGCGCAGCGGGCTGCCGGGCAGCGGTTCCTCGTCGCCCTGCTGGCCGGTGGAGGGTCCGTTGCCGCGGCGCAGCCACTCGGCCATGCGGGACGTGTCGCCGCGCACGAGCGCAAGGTGCGCCAGGACGGTGTAGGCGTTCGTGCGATCGGTGGGGTCCATCCAGCGGCCGTGCGCGTCGACGGCGTGCGCCAGCCAGGCATCCTCGCCGCCGCCGGGATTCGGCATCAGCGAGCGCATCATGCCGTTGATGAAGTGCAGCTTGGCGGCGAGGGCCGGATCGCCGATCCCGAGGGCGAGGTTCATCGAGCCGCGCATGATCCGCCTCGCGTGCCGCCGCATTCCCACCATCGCCTGGATGAACGCCACGTCCGCACGCACGAGCGCCCAGTCCGGCCCGGGGCCGAGGCGCGCCGCCGGCAGGTAGGCGCGCAGTTCGAAGGCGAGCACCAGCGACACCCGAAGCGTGGCCGCCCCGCAGCCGACGCCGATCCGCAACAGTTCGCACATGACGCGGTACCGCTCGCGGCGCGGGCCGGTGGCGGCGCGCAGCCGGACCGGGAGCAGGCCGACCAGCACGCCGGCCACGAAGCGCAGCACCGTCGAGGCGACCATGCGGAAGGCGCCGCGCGGGATCGGCGCACCCAGTTCGTGGAAGCCGAGGAAGACCCGTTCGATGCCGGCGTCGCCGTCGTACCGGCCGAAGCACACCTCCGCCTTGCGGGCGTACAGGGCGGCCCGGCGCACCGGGTCCCGTTCGCTGTCCAGGGCGCGGCTCAGGTAGGCGTCCGCCGGCTCGAGGCTTCCGGAGCGCAGCGCCGCCACACCGAGATCGGTGAGCACCGCCGGGCCGGGCTGGCGGCCGGTCCGCTCGGCGACGGCGAGCGCCGCTTCCAGGAGTTCGACCGCCTGCTCGGGAGCCTGGTGCGCGAGGGCGAGGGAACCCGCGGCCGCGACCGCCGCGAACGTCCGATCCGGATCCCGGTCGGGAAGCCCGGCGAGAAAGTGCCGGGCGAGCCGGAACCGGTCCCGCGGATCGCCCGAGCCGGTCCCCTCGATGTACTCGGCGAGCGCCTGGTGCAGCGCCCGCAGCTCGGCTTCGGGCAGCTCCGCCAGCAGGGGACCGCGCAGGTCGTCGTGCAGGAACGCGTACCCGTCACCGGCGTGCTCGACGACGCTGCCGGCCAGGGTGGTGAGCACCGCGTGGACCTCGGCCGGAGCGACCCCGGCGACGGCGGCCAGCTCCGCCACGGAGAACCGCGCCCCGACGACCGCGGCGACGCGCAACAGCCGGCGCTCGTCGGCGTCGAGGTGGCGCACCCGGTGCAGCAGCAGGTCGAGCACGTCGCCGGGCAGCGCCAGCGAGTCCATGCCCGCGTCGTCCAGCAGCCAGCGGCCCCACGAGGGGCGCAGCAGCCCGCCGTCCACGACCGCCCGCAGGTACTCGGCGACGGCCATCGGATTGCCGCCGCTGCGCGCCGCCAGCTTCTCCACCAGCCGGTCCGGAACGGTGGCCGCACCGAGCCGTTCGCGGATCATCGCCGCCACCGCGTCGGTGTCGAGCGGGTGCAGCACGATGTCGAGGTCGACGGCGGCACCGAGTTCCACGGTGAACGGGCGTTCGTCCGCGTCGGCGTCGCGCGTCGACAGCGCCACCAGCAGCGACGAGTCGGGCAGCAGCGGCCCGAGGTGGCGCAGCACGGCGCGGGTCGCCTCGTCCATCCGGTGTGCGCCGTCGATGTGCAGCAGCGCGCCGTCGGTGTTCTGGGCGAGGCCGACGAAGAGTTCGGCGACGGCCTCGGCGACCTGGCCCTGCTGCGCACCGGCCGCGAGGGGACCCGCCTCGGTGATCGCGGCCAGTGCGGGGGAGACCGCGGCGGCCATCCCCCCGGTGGCCAGCACCAGGTCGCGCAGGTGCGCGGTCGCGGCGGCGCGGGCGTCGTCGGGAAGCCGTTCGACATCGGCGAGATGGGTGTCGACGGCCGCGCGCAGCGGCGCGAACAGCACCCCGGTCTCGGCCGGGCAGGAACCGCGCAGGGTGATCCCGCCGGCGGCCCGGACCGCGTCGGCGGCCGCGCGCACCACGCTGGTCGTCCCCGCGCCGGCCGCGCCCCGGACCAGGACCGCCCCGCCGTTGCCGCCGGCCGCGCGGTGCCATCGGGTCACGATCCGGTCCACGTCGCGGTCCCGGCCGACGAGGTCCCCCGCGGTGTTCGCACCGGTTCTGTCCAGGGGGAACGTCTCCAGCGCCCCGTCCGCCACCCGACGCAGGTCGGCGGCGAGCCCGGCCGCGCCGCGGTAGCGGTCGTCGGGGTCCTTGGCGAGCAGCCGGGCCACGATGTCGGCGAGCGCCTCGGGGGTGTCCGGGCGCAGTGCGCGCACGTCGGGCACCGGTGCGGAGAGGTGCATGCGGATCAGTTCGCCCACGTCTTCGCAGCGGAACGGCGGCTCGCCGGTCAGGCACTCGAACAGCACGACGCCGAGGGCGTACAGGTCGGCGCGCCCGTCGACGCGACGGCCCCGCATGCCGGTCTGCTCCGGCGCGCTGTACGTGAACGTGCCCACGGCGACGTCCGTCTCGTTCGCCGGCGCGCCGCTGCCCTCGGCGCGGGCGGCCAGGCCGAAGTCGAGGAGGCGGCTCGCCCCGTCCGGCGTGATCATGATGTTGTCCGGTTTGACGTCCCGGTGCACCAGCTCCCGCCGGTGCGCCGCCGCCAGGGCGTCGGCGAGTTCGATGCCGAGGCGCAGGACGTTCTCGACCGTCGTGGGGCCGGCGGCCAGCACCGCCGTCAGCGGCGTCCCCTCGACCAGGTCCATCACCAGGTACGGCCGTCCCGAGGAGGTACCGACCTCGTGCACCCGGGCCACCCCGGGGTGATCCAGGCAGGCCAGCAGCGCCGCCTCGCGCCGGAACGCCACCGCGTCCGCCTCGTCGCCGACCCGGGCGAGGAACTTGACCGCGTACACGCCGTCGCGGTAGCGGGCCCGGTACACGACCGTGCGGGCGCCCCGGCCGAGTTCACCCAGCAGTTCCAGGCCGGGCACCGTCGGGCGGGTCGGGTCGGCGCTCCCGGCATCGATCGCGGCGGGCGGCGTGCTCATCCCTCACCGCATCGGCGGTACCGGGGAAGCGCTTAGCCTTCCACGCCCGTTGTCTGGTGCGGGGTGCCGACCGGCTTGGACTCGGGGGAGCCGCGCTGGCGCAGGAAGATCGAGAGCAGCACCATCGACGCGACGGCCAGCATCTCGGACTGCCAGTTCTGCAGCGTGCGGTTCCAGAAGTCGGGCTCGGTCAGGTACTGCGACCAGGTGACCGGATCCTGCCGTTGGCGCAGTTGCTGTTCGTTGAACGCCGCCGTGCCGGCCACCGACTGCGCCAGCCAGGAGAGCAGGAAGATCGTGCCCATCGTGATGCCGAGCGAGTTCGAGTAGACGGCCTGCCGCCAGCCGTAGCGCTTGGCCCAGGCCGGGGAGTCCTGCCGGGCGTGGGCGCCGACGTGCTGTTCGGCGTCGCTCTCCCGCCCCGGGCGGTCCAGTGGTTTGGACTCCGGGGAACCCTTCTGCAGCAGCCACACCGTCAGGACGATGAACAGGAAGAACTGCAGGTACTCCGACTGCCAGTTCTCGGCGACGTCGACCGCGAACGACGCGGACATCAGATAGGTGCCGAGCGACACCGGAGGCAGCCCGTCGGTGACCTGTTCGGAGTTGTAGTCGGCGTGTCCGGCGATCGCCTGCCCCACGAGGCAGATCAGGAACAGGGCGACGAACACCGGCCCGAGCGAGTGTTCGCGAACGAGTCCGCGGCGCATCGCTCAGTCCCCCGCGACGACGCAGTCGTAGGGGCGTTCGCCCCGGGAACGGCAGCCCGCGGCGACGACCCGCCACCCGGACCCGAACGCGCCCAGGAAGACGGTGTCGTTGCCGGTCACCACCTGGGCCCACTGGCCGTGGACGCGCACCTCGCGCACGGGTGCGGGCGGTGGGAGACCGGCGTCGGTGACGGCTGCGGCACAGGGCTCGCCGGCGGAACGTTCGACCGACTCGCGGGTGTCGGGTGCGAGCGCCGCGCAGGCGGCTGCGCCGTCCCCGTCCCGAACGGCGTTCGAGAGGCGGCTCGCCGTGTCGGCCGCGGCATGATCCGTGGGCGTCGGCGCGCAGGCCGTCAGCAGCAGAAGAACGACCAGGAGCAGTGATGACCCCCTCATGGGGGTGTACTTCCCCAAGAACGACAACTTCGAACACGCCGGGGGTGCGCCGCAGCGGCACACCCCCGGCGCGCGAGCGGTCAGATGTAGCAGGTGATCAGCGTGTTCGGCCCCTCGGCGTGCTCGACCCGGGTCACGACGCCGTTCTGGATGATCCGGCAGGTGAGCGAGCCCTCGGACGGTTCGAGGCGCTTGGCGTAGAACCTCTTGACCGTGCCCTCGGTCGGGAAGCCCATCCGCCAGGGCAGCGCGACGTTAACCACGCTGACCTCTTCGGAGTACATGTCGATGTAGGTGATGGAGACGGGTCCGTCGCCGGCGAGTTCGTAGGCGTAGACCTCGCCCGCGGAGGCGCTGGCCGACGGCCAGGTGCACGGCGTCGGCGAGGCCGATGCCGACGGCGATGCCGACGGCGATGCCGACGGGGCCACCGAGGGGACGGCCGACGGGTCGACGGAAGCGGACGCCGACGGGGCCGCCGACGGGTCGACCGATACCGAGACGGAGGCCGACGGGTCGGCCTTCTGGAGGCGCGCCGGGATCGGCGGAACCGGCGGCACGGGAGGCGCGGGCGGCACGATCGGGGCACCGGTTGGCATCGTGCCGGTCGGTTCCACGCCGGTCGGCGCGACGCCGGTGGGCACGACGCCGGTCGGCTCCACGCCGGTGGGCGCGACGCCCGTGGGCACCACACCGGTCGGCGCGACACCGGTCGGCGTCGGCACCACCGGGGTGGCCGTCGGGGCGGTGGTCGCCGTGGGAGTCGGGGCGGCGCTCGCCGTGGCGGTCGGGGTCGCACCCGCCGAGGCGCTGGGGGACGCCGAAGGCCAGAAGCAGGCTTCTTCGATCGGGCTGGCGCCCGCCGGCGGGCGCACGACGACGGCGACCACGGCGGCGAGGATGAGTGCGGCGATGGTGCCACCGAGCACGGGCGGTATGGCCCACTTCGGTTTCGAGGCTTCGCGGTTCACAACGACGTCCTTAATGTGACTATTCGGCCGTCTTCATGGTGAACGTTGCTCGCCTACCGTCGCCGGTGGATCACCCGAGTTCGATCAACCTGCCGCGTCGTGCGGGCGGTGCCAGACCACCTCGCCGCCGGGGGAGTAGATCGTGTCCGGGATTCCCTCGGTCCAGCCCTGGTGCTCCATCCGGCGCGCCGCCGCCCGCGCCTCGTCCTCGCTCGCGAACGTCTCCTGCTCCGGCTCGCCGTCCCGGTACACCCGCAACGTCCACTCGCTCATGACGCCGCCTCGCTTCGCTCACCGGCGCCATGAGACGCGAGCGCACAGTGCCCCATGATTCGCTCCCGCAAGCGTCCGCTCATGAGGCGTTTTCCAATCGAATGATCACGGACTTGGAGGTCGGCGTGTTGCTGACCTCGGCGGTGCTGTCCAGCGGCACCAGCACGTTCGTCTCCGGGTAGTAGGCGGCCGCGCAGCCGCGCGCGGTGGGGTAGGAGACGACCCGGAAGTGTGCGGCCCGCCGCGTCACGCCGTCCCGCCACACGCCGACGAGATCCACGTACTGCCCGTCGGCGATCCCCAGCTCGGTCAGGTCGTCCGGGTTGACGAAGACCACCCGGCGCCCGCCGTGCACGCCCCGGTAGCGGTCCTCCAGGCCGTAGATCGTGGTGTTGTACTGATCGTGGGAACGGAGGGTCTGCAGCAGAAGATGCCCTTCCGGCACCCGCAGCACCACGAGGTCGTTCACGGTGAAGTTCGCCTTGCCGGTGGCGGTGTTGAACTTGCGCCGGTCCCGCACGGCGTGCGGCAGCACGAAGCCGCCCGGCCGGGCCACCTTCTCCCGGTAGTTGTCGCAGCCGGGCACCACGCGCTCGATGCGTTCCCGGATGAGGCCGTAGTCGTCGGCGAACGCGGCCCACGGGATCGTGGTCCGGTCGCCCAGCGTGGCCTGCGCGAGTTCGCACACGATGCGGACCTCGCTGCGCAGGTGCTCCGACGCCGGTTCGAGGGTGCCGGAGGAGGCGTGCACCGCGCTCATCGAGTCCTCGACGGTCACGAACTGCGCCCCGGACGGCTGCACGTCGACCTCGGTGCGCCCGAGCGTCGGCAGGATCAGCGCGGCCTCGCCGGTGACCGCGTGCGAACGGTTCAGCTTGGTGGAGACCTGCACGGTCAGCGCGGTGCGCCGGACGGCCGCCATCGTCGCGTCGGTGTCCGGGGTGGCCGCCACGAAGTTGCCGCCGAGCGCGAAGAACACCTTCACCGTGCCGTCGCGCATGGCGCGGATGGTCTCGACCGTGTCGTACCCGTGGTGCTGCGGCGGCCGGAAACCGAACTCCTTCTCCAGCGCCTCCAGGAAGTGCGCGGGCGGCTTCTCCCAGATGCCCATCGTCCGGTCGCCCTGGACGTTGCTGTGCCCGCGCACCGGGCAGACGCCGGCGCCGGGGCGGCCCAGGTTGCCGCGCAGCATGAGGAAGTTGACGACCTCGCGGATGGTCGGCACGGAGTTCCTGTGCTGCGTGAGGCCCATCGCCCAGCAGACGATGATCCGCTCGGACCGGACCACGCGGGCGTAGAGGCGTTCGATGTCGGCGCGGGTGAGGCCGGTGGCCGCGAGCACGTCGTCCCAGTCGAGTTTGCGCAGGTGGGCCGCGTACTCCTCGAAGCCGCTGCTGTGCTCGTCGATGAACGCCCGGTCGATCGCGTCGGCGTCGAGCAGCATCCGGTTGATCGCCTGGAAAAGCGCGAGATCGCCGTTGACGCGGATCTGCAGGAAGTCGTCGGCGAGCTTGGTGCCGCGGCCGACCACACCCCGGGGCTTCTGCGGGTTCTTGAACCGGATCAGGCCGGCCTCCGGCAGCGGGTTCACGGCCACGATCGACGCGCCGGCGGCCTTCGCCTCTTCGAGCGCGGAGAGCATGCGTGGGTGGTTGGTGCCCGGGTTCTGGCCGACGACCAGGATCAGGTCGGCCTTGTTGAGGTCGTCGAGCGAGACGCTCCCCTTGCCGACGCCGATGGTCTGCGACAGCGCGCTGCCGGAGGACTCGTGGCACATGTTCGAGCAGTCGGGCAGGTTGTTGGTCCCGAACGCCCGCACGAAGAGCTGGTAGGCGAACGCCGCCTCGTTGGACGCCCGCCCCGACGTGTAGAACGCCGCCTCGTCCGGGGAACCCAGGCCCCGCAGCGCCTCCGCGACGACGCCGTACGCGTCGGTCCACGTGACGGGCTGATAGTGATCGCTGCCGGCCGGCTTGAACATCGGCTCGGTGAGGCGGCCCTGCTGGCCCAGCCAGTAGTCGGTGCGCTCCGCCAGTTCGCTGACGGGATGCCGGGCGAAGAACTCGGGGGTGACCCGCCGGACGGTGGCCTCCTCGGCGACGGCCTTGGCGCCGTTCTCGCAGAACTCCGCCATCTTGCGGTGCTCGCCGTCGGGCCAGGCGCAGCCGGGACAGTCGAACCCGTCCTTCTGGTTCAGCTTGCGCAGCACCTTCAGCGAACGACCGGCGCCCATCTGCGCGTAGGAGTACTCGAGCGACTTGGTCACGCCGGGTATGCCGGCGGACCACTCCTTCGGCGGCGTGACCTTGAGGGGCTCCTCGGTCAGGCCATCGGTGGGCTTCTCGTTGGTCATTCCGGCACCTCCGTCGATCCTTCGCATTATGTACCCGTCGGTAGGACCACTCCCACTTCGGGCGCAAACGAACGACCGCCCCGGCGGGAGGGCCGGGGCGGTCGAACGGAGGTCGTCCTGCGTCAGCTGCTCGCTACGGCAGGTTGGCGCCGAGCACGAAGATGCCGGAACCCGAGCGCGCCGTCACCACGTACCGGAAGAAGCCGCCCTGGCCGTTGAACGTCAGCGACTCCTGCGCGGTCGGGCCGGTGGAGCGCGCCACGGTCTGCCAACGCCGGCCGGTCCACCGCTGGAGTTCGAGGTCGAAGTTGGCGTCCTCGGGGCCGCTGAGGCACCCCTGCTGCTGACCGCCGCGGGCCCGGTAGAAGCGGCCGTTCGGCACGATCTGCTGGGCACCGGCCCGGTTCATCGAACCGCTGGCCGAGGCGTCCATGCCGGCGCAACCCTGCTGGCCGCCGCCACCGCCGCCACCCGGCGGGTTCGACGCGGAAGCGGACGGGGACGGAGCGGGCGACGGGTCGTTGCCGCCACCGCCGCCGCCGTTGCCGGCGGTGGTCACCAGCGTCAGGTTGTTGACCTGCAGGATCTCGGCGAGCGGCTGGAAGAACGTCTCCCCGCCCCGCGTGCAGTCCCCGGAACCGCCGGAGGTCACGCCCTGCGCCTGGTTGCCCGACAGCCATGAACCGCCGGAGTCGCCGCCCTCGGCGCACACGTTGGTGCGGGTGAGGCCGGTGACGGCACCCTCGGGGTAGTTGACCGTCTGGTTCTTGGCGAGCACCGTGCCGCAGCGCGTGCCCGTGGTGGAACCGCTGCGGCAGATGGCCGCGCCGACCGGGGCCTCCTGCGAGCCGGCCACCGGCACGGTCTGCACGGCCTGCGTGTTCGACGTCGTGTTCACGAACGGCGTCGGCGTGAACGTGGCGTTCGTCTGCACGAAGCCGAAGTCGCCGTTGCCCGGGAACGTCGACTGGCGCACGGTGCCCTGCGGGACGTTCCCGGCGCCGGCGGTGGTGTCGCCCGGCTGGCCGCAGTGGCCCGCGGTGACGAACCCGCCCTGCACGGCGAAGCCGACCGAGCAGCGGAACTGCTGTTCGATGAAGTACGCGTCGCCGCCGCGGATGTCGGCGAGCGGCCGCGGGGTGGAGTCGTTCGTGACGACCTTGACCGCGTCGGCCGGAACGCCACTGGCGGCGACCAGTGCGCGGGCCTTCGCCTGGCCGCTGGACTTGGCGGTGATGACCACGGTGTTCGTGGAGTCCTCGACGTACCAGCCGGTCACCGACTTGTCCGCGCTCGTGGCGTCGAGCTTGGACTTGATGCCGGCGAGGGTCTGCTCGCTGCGGGCGACCTTCTTCGGCGTGGCGCCGGCGGCGGTCACCCTCGCGGCGGCGGCGTCGGTGGTGACGCCGATGTTGAGCGTGCCGCCGTTGGCCGAGATCCACGCGCCGCCGAACTCGGCACCGAGTTCCCGGCGCAGCTGGGCCTCGGTGCGGCCGGCCCAGTTGTCCTTGCGCAGCCGGTTGCCGGCCTGGCCCGCGTCGATGCGCAGGTCCTTGGCGACGGCGCCGACCAGCGGCGTGTTGGCCGCCGCCGCGTCATCCGCCGCGAATCCGTCCGCGCCGCCGGGCGGCTGTTCGGAACCCCACGACAGTCCGGGCAGGATGGCTACCGCCGCCACGCCCGCTGTCACCACCGCCAACCACGGCGCGGTCCGCTTCCAACGCATTCGGATTCCTCCCCAACCGATGACGATGCATCGGGGGGTACGGATCGGTTGGGGTGTGGGTCACACGCTTAAGGGAGGCAAAAGGTAAACGTGAGACTCAGCCTCCGCTGCGGGTCAGTGCACGCTGGAGGTCGGCCTGTTCGCGGAGGGTCTCGGCACGCTGGGTAGCCGCGTAGATCAGCGCGTCGGCGATGTCCGGCGAGGCGCGTTCGGCGGCGGCGGTCGACTGGAGTTCCTCGCGCATGCGCTGGCGCCGGATGCCCTTGGCGACGTCGAGCATGCTGACCGGGGAGACCACCTTGGCGATCGCCGGGATCAGGTCCACCATGATCAGCACGATCTCCAGCAGGTGGTACAGCTGTCGGGCCTCGCCGTCGCGGTCCAGCACCTTGGACAGGGCCGCCCGGCGGGCGAAGATGCCGTCGTTGCGCTCGCTGGACTCGGTGACGTTCGCGACCCGGTTGGCGAGCTGCTCGTCGATCCGCGCGATCTGGGCGTCGATGTCGGGCACCCGCTGGTTGACGGCGGCGAGGGCGAGGTCGCGGGCGTTGCGGGCCGCGTCCAGTTCGGCCCCCTTGCGCGCCGCGACCGGGCCGCAGCCCTTCGAGAGGGAACCGCCCATTCCGGAGCATTCCTCGTCGAACGACTTCTGCAGCGGGTCGATCCGCGCGACGGCCGCCTCGTAGCGGCTCACCAGCCCGTCGCGTTCGGCGACCAGTTCCTCGCGCTGGCGGGCCAGGTCGGACTGGTTGCGCACCTGTGCCGACAGCTCCGACGTGGCGGCCACCCGGTCCAGGTCCAGCTGCTGGTCGATCTCCTTGCCGGCGACGCCGAGCATGGCGAACCACGCCACCAGCAGCCCCAACGGCACCGCGATCGCCATCCGGGGCAGCAGCAACAGCAGCCGGTGTCCCGGCCCCGGTCGGGAGATCGGGGTGGAGACCAGCCAGCGGTCGATGTGGAAGATGCCGAAGCCCCAGAGCAGCGCCACGCCGACGGCCACCTCGGTGGGCGCGTTCGTCGCGATGTGCACGGCCCAGAGCACGGCGGCGGCGGACATGGCGGTGGTGAAGAGGACGAGCGCGCCGAACGTGCGGTAGCGCGACGCCTCCCCGTACTGGATCGCCTCGGTCGGGTCCACCCCGGACGCGCGCAGCATGGGGGAGAAGCCGACTCGGTTACTGGTTCCCGCCATCCGCTCAATCTTCCGGACATTTCCGCCTTCGTGAGGCCTGTTCGCGGATACGGGACCTTCGCGTGGAAGTCTTGGGCGGTGAACGACTACGGCCACGACCTGCTCTTCGGGACCTTTGTCACACCCGTAGCGGGCGATCACGAGCGGGTTGTCGCGCTCGCCCAGCACTCCGAACGCGCCGGTCTCGACCTCGTGACCTTCCAGGATCACCCCTACCAGGCCGGATTCCTCGACACCTGGACGCTGCTCTCCTTCGTGGCGGCCGCGACGACCGACATCCGCCTCAGCACGAACGTGCTCAACCTGCCGCTGCGGCAGCCGATCGTGATCGCCCGCAGCGTGGCCAGCCTCGACCTGCTCAGCGGCGGCCGGATCGAACTGGGCCTGGGCGCCGGGTCGTTCTGGGACGCGATCGAGGCCAACGGCGGCCGGCGGCTCAGCCCGGGGGAGTCCGTCGACGCGCTGGAGGAGGCGATCCGGATCATCCGCGACGTCTGGACCGTGGAGACCCGCGGCGGCGTGCGCGTGCCCGGCACGTTCTACAGGGTGAACGGCGCGAAGCGCGGCCCGGCACCGGCGCATCCCGTGGCGATCTGGCTCGGCGCGTACAAGCCGCGGATGCTGCACCTCGTCGGCCGGGTCGCCGACGGGTGGCTGCCCAGCCTGTCGTACCTGCCCAAGGGCGGCGAGGAACTGGCCGAGCTGAACGCCGTCATCGACGAGGCCGCCACGCAGGCCGGCCGGGAGCCGCGTGCCGTGCGCCGCCTGCTGAACATCGGCCCCGACGACGCCACCGTCGAGCGCCTCACCGCGCTGGCCCTGGAGCACGGCGTCTCGGCGTTCATCCTCAGCGGCGACGATCCGGCCGCGATCACCCGGTTCGGCCAGGAAATTGCACCGAAGGTGCGGGAGAACGTGGACGCGGCCCGTAACGGGAGCGCGGCCCCGGTCCCGGCACCCACGCCGGAGGCCCCGCGCGAACTGCCCAAAGGGCTCGGCGTCACCCCGACCCCGGACGACGGCACCCGGCTCACCGATCACGGGCTGTGGGACGAGGCGGCCCGCCCGCAGGCGCCCGCGGCCCCGGAGGGGCACACCTATCCGGCCCGCGCCAAGGCGGTCGGCCAGCACCTGGTGGACGTGCACGACCATCTCCGCCAGGAACTGGCGCAGGTCCGCGACGTGCTCCGCCAGGTCGAACAGGGCACCATGTCCGTCGGCCGGGCCCGCGGCGCGCTCCAGGAGCTGACCCTGCGCCAGAACAACTGGACGCTCGGCGCCTTCTGCGCCTCCTACTGCACGATGCTGACCCAGCACCACAGCCTGGAGGACAGCGGCATCTTCCCGCACCTGAAGCGCGCCGACCCCGGCCTCGCGCCGGTGATCGACCGGCTGGAGGAGGAGCACGTGGTGATCCACCACGTCGTGGAGAACGTCGACCGGCAGCTGGTCGAGCTGGTCCGCAACCCGGGCGATCTCACCGGGCTGCGGCGCGCCGTCGACACGCTCACGGACACGCTGCTGTCCCACCTCTCCTACGAGGAGCGCAATCTGGTGGAGCCGTTGGCGCGGCTGGGCTTCTACCCCGGCCAGGTGTGAGAACGGGCGATCAGGGGTAGCTCCCCGCACATGGCCGCAGACGTCCTCGTGGTCGTCGGCGCGTCGGCCGGCGGCATCGAAGCAATCCAATCGCTGGTGGCCGGCCTACCCGTCGACCTCCCGGCGGCCGTGCTGGTGGTGCTGCACGTGCCGCGTTCGGGGCCGAGCGCGTTGCCGCACATCCTGAACCGCTCCGGACCGCTGCCGGCCCGGCATGCGCTCGACGGCGAACCGCTGCTCCCCGGCCGGATCTACGTGGCGCCGCCGGACCGGCACCTGCTCGCCGTCGAGGGGCACGCCCGGCTCACCCGCGGCCCCGCCGAGAACGGCCACCGCCCCGCCGTCGACCCGCTGTTCCGCTCGGTGGCGTTCGACCGGGGGGCCGGCACCGTGGCGGTGGTGCTGTCCGGCTCCCGGGACGACGGGACGGCCGGCGCCGTCGTGCTGGCCGAGGCCGGCGGGACCGTGATCGTGCAGGACCCGGAGGAGGCGCTGCACCCGTCGATGCCCCGCAGCGTGATCGGGCACGTTCCCGACGCGCTGGTGCACACCGCGGCGGAACTGCCCTCGGCCGTCGTCTCGGCCGTGCGGCTCGCCGCAAAGAGGTGCGCCGCTGCGGAGTTCGCCGCCGGGAAGGCCGATCCGTTCCCGGCCGACGACGCGCTCGCGATGGAGACCGCGATCGCCGAACTCCAGGACATGACCAGTGCCGAGCTGCCGGGTACCCCGGCCGGGTTCGCCTGTCCGACCTGTCACGGCGGGCTGTTCGAACTGGCCGGGGAGCCGTCGCCGCGGTACCGCTGCTGGGTGGGGCACGCCTGGTCGCCGCAGAGCCTGCTGGACGAGCTGGGCGCCGCGTTCGAGGGCGCGCTGTGGATGGCCCTGCGCAGCCTGGAGGAGAAGGCCGCGCTGGCCCGCCGCATGAGCGACAACGCGAAGGAACGCGGCTTCACGGGTGCGGCCGCCCGCTATGTCGAAAAGGGCGAGGACGCCGAGAACGCCGGCGCCTTGATCAGGGAATTGATTCGACGAATGGATGCCCCGGCCGGGGAGGGAACGCGGTAACCCGACCGCGGGACGGTAGGTTTTCTCAGCGTGACGCAGCCTGACCCGCAGTTCGAGGCGCTCCTTGTCTATCTGAAGGAGGAGCGCGGTTTCGACTTCACCGGGTACAAGCGCTCCAGCCTGATGCGGCGCGTCGGTCGCCGGATGAGCCAGATCCACGTGCCGGACTACGCCGAGTACCTGGATTACCTGCAGGTTCACCCGGAGGAGTTCACGGCGCTCTTCAACACCATCCTGATCAATGTGACCGGCTTCTTCCGGGACGCGGAGGCCTGGGATCATCTGCGCACGGACGTGCTGCCGTCGATGCTGGCCGGCAAGGGGCCGGACGCGCCGCTGCGGGTGTGGAGCGCCGGCTGCGCCTCGGGCGAGGAGGCCTACAGCCTCGCGATCCTGTTGGCGGAGGCGCTCGGCCCGGACCAGTTCCGCACCCGGGTGAAGATCTACGCGACGGACGTCGACGACGAGGGGCTGACCCAGGCCCGGCACGCCTCCTACGACGATCGCGAGGTCCAGGGGCTGCCGCCGGAGCTGTTGGAGCGCTACTTCGAGCCGGGCGGCAACCGGTACACGTTCCGCAAGGACCTGCGCCGGTCGGTCATCTTCGGCCGCAACGACCTGGTCCAGGACGCGCCGATATCGCGGATAGACCTGCTGGTGTGCCGCAACGCGTTGATGTATTTCAACGCCGAGACGCAGTCCCGCATCCTGACCCGGTTCCACTTCGCCCTCGCCGGCGGCGGCATACTTTTCCTCGGCAAGGCCGAGATGCTACTCAGTCACGCCAACCTGTTCACGCCCATCGATCTCAAGCGGCGGCTGTTCCGCAAGGTCGCGCCGTCGCACGTCGGTAACGGGACCCAGTTCACGGAAATGCCGCAGCCCGCGCCACGCAACCAGGTCGTCGGCCTCGACCGGCTGCGCACCGAGGCGTTCTCCGCCAGCCCGGTCGCGCAGGTGGTGGTCACCGCCGACGGGCTGGTCGCGCTTTCCAACCGGCAGGCCGAAACGCTGTTCGGGGTGTCGCCGCGCGAGGTGGGTCGGCCGTTCCGCGACCTCGACATGTCCTACCGGCCGGTCGAGCTGCGCGGTCTGATCGAGCAGGCCCAGGTCGAACGGCGAATGATCCGCGTGCCGGACGTGGAGTACCAGCGTTCGCCCGGCGACAAGGTGCACCTCGAGGTGCAGATCAACCCGCTCGTGGACACCGACGCGCGGCTGCTCGGCGTCTCGCTGATCTTCCTGGACGTGACGGCTGCCCAGCACCTGCACGAGGAGCTGGAGCACGCCAACCGCCAGCTGGAGACCGCCTACGAGGAGCTGCAGTCCACCAACGAGGAACTGGAGACCACCACGAGGAGCTCCAGTCGACCGTGGAGGAGCTGGAGACCACCAACGAGGAGCTGCAGTCCACCAACGAGGAACTGGAGACGATGAACGAGGAGCTCCAGTCCACCAACGACGAGCTCCAGTCGATCAACGACGAACTGCGCGAGCGCACCAGCGACCTCGACGACGCGAACGCGTTCCTGGAGGCGATCCTCACCAGCCTGCGCGCCGGGGTGGCCGTGATCAACCACGACATGCAGGTGCGCGTCTGGAACCGCCGCGCCGAGGACCTGTGGGGCCTGCGCCAGGAGGAGGCCGTCGGCCAGCACTTCCTCAACCTGGACATCGGCCTGCCGACGGACCGGCTCCGCCCGCTGATCCGCGGCGTGTTCTCCGGCACCGACGGCCCGCAGGAGCAGCGCCTCAACGCCGTGAACCGGCGCGGCCGCGCCATCGAGGTGCAGGTGGTCTGCACGCCGCTGGCCGGCGAGGGCGGCATGGTGACCGGGGTGATCCTGGTGATGGACGCGATCGGCGAGGACGGCGCGAACGGACCGGTCAGCAGCCCGTCAGACCATCGCGAAGCCGCCGAAGAGCACCGGTGAGCAGCCGGGACACGTGCATCTGGGAGATGCCCACCTCCTCGGCGATCTGCGCCTGGGTGCGGTTGCCGTAGAAGCGCAGCGCGAGGATCCGCTGCTCGCGGCTGGGTAGCCGGCCGAGCAGCCCGCGCAGGCTCTCCCGGTTTTCCACCAGCTCGAACCCGTCGTCGATGCCGCCTACGAGGTCACCGAGCACCAGCTCCCCGTCGCCCTCGCCACCCACCGGCGCCGACAGCGAACCCGGCCGGTACACCTGGGCGGCGTCGAGCGCGGCGGCGACCTCCTCGCGGGTCAGCCGCAGCTGCTCGGCGATCTCGCTGATCGTCGGGGCCCGACCGAGCCGCTGCGCCAGGACGTCCCGGGCGCCGGCCAGCTCCATCCCGATCTCCTGCATGCGGCGCGGCACCCGCAGCATCCAGCCCTTGTCGCGGAAGTGTCGCTTGATCTCGCCCACGATCGTCGGCACCGCGTACGCCCGGAACCCGGAGCCGTGCTCGGGGTCGAAGCCGTTGACCGCCTTGAGCAGGCCGACCATCGCCACCTGGATCAGGTCGTCGACGGACTCGCCGCGGCCGCGGTAGGAGCGCGCGAGCGCCGACGCCAGCTCGTACGACGCGGCGACCGCCATCTCGCGCAGCGTGTCGCGGTACTGCTCGTCGGCGCGCGCCCGGGCCCGCAGCAGCGTGTCGGAGGTGCAGTCCTCGCCGTCGGTGTGCGGCACGGGGGTGTCGTCGTCGCACAGCTTGTCGGCGCCGGAGATCTCGAGAACGCGCAGGACGCGGCCCTGCGCGGAACGCAACCGGACATCGTGCCCGTGTTTGCGCGCCCGCCGGTGGGTAGATACCAGGACACCGACGCTGTGCCCGTCCAGCAGGGGCACATCGGCGAGGTCGATCACTACCGAGGTGAAATGCGGGGTCAATTCGTGGAGCGCGGCGCGCAGGAGCGGAACGGTGGCGAGGTCCACCACCCCGTCCACATCGACCACCGCCAGGGAATCCCAGCGGTGGACCCGCAACATGAACGAGGGGAAGGTCATAACCTCGGTCGTGCCCCACAGGACCACGGTCTAACCTTAGTGCGTCGAAAGTCCGCGTACAGTGGAACGCTACCGAGAATCAACCGGGTTCGGTCCCACGCGCTGGACGGTGACGACGTGCTCAGCTGCGCAATCGACGCATCGGCGCCGATCGCCGTGGTCAGCCTCTCGGGTGCGCTCAGCATGTCCAGCTCCGTCGATGCGCGTTCGGTCCTGCACAAGGCGTTGGCGGCCCACCCGACAGCGGTTCTGGTCGATGTCGACGGGCTCACGGTCGATGAGGACATCGCGCTGACGGTGCTGAGCACGTTCGGGCGGGTGGCCGCGGAGTGGCCGGGCTGCCCCGTCGTGATCAGTGGCTCGTCCCGTACTGTGCGGCGTGATCTCGAGCGGATGGGTATCAACCGGGTCGTTCCGCTGTACGACGACCGCGCCGAGGCGGAGGCGGCGCTCGGCGACCTGCGGACACCGCGCCGGTTTCGTTCGATGATCGCCGCCACCCCGGCGGCCACGGCCACCGCGCGCGACGTGGTGCGCCGCGCCTGCACCGACGCCGGCCTGCCGGCCCTCGCCGACGACGCCGAGCTGATCGTCACCGAGCTGGTCGGCAACGTGATCCGCCACGTGGGCGGCACGATGGAGCTGATGGTCAGCGCCCGGGAGCGGTTCCTGCACCTCGCTGTGCGCGACGGGAGCCCGGTCAAGCCCAAGCGGGTTCTTCCCGACCCGGAGACGGGTGAGGGTGGTCGCGGGCTCCTGCTGGTCGACGCGGTCGCCTCCGGCTGGGGCACGTCCGAGATCTCCGACGGCAAGGTGGTCTGGGCGACGCTGCGCATTCACCGGCACGGGTGAGTCCGTTACGTGGCGGCAAGCATCCATTAAGCCGCCGCTCGTAGTTTGCCGTTCATGACCGACTCCACGCGTCGCCGGCTCGGCTCAGGCCTGCTGGCGCTCGCTCTTGCCGCCGGGCTCGCCGCACTGCCGGCCTCCGCCGCGTCCGCGGGACGCCCCGCGGGACCCGCCACGCTCACCGGCTTCGCCGCGCTGCCCGCCGAGACGTTCCTGCCGGGGAGTGAACCCTCCGGCGCGCTGCTCGGCACCGCTCCCGTCAACGGGATCACGCCGCCGTTCGCGGACCAGCCGGTGCAGGGTTTCAGCGGCGTGCTGCGCAACGGCGACGGCACCTACGACGTGCTCTCCGACAACGGGTACGGCAACAAGGCCAACAGCGCCGACTTCCTGCTGCGCATCCAGCGCATCGCGCCGGACACCCGCACCGGCGCCGTCGACGTCGTCGGCGGCATCCACCTGACCGACCCGAAGAGGTACGTGCCGTTCCCGCTGACCCGGCCGGACCGGGTGCTGACCGGCGCCGACTTCGACGTCGAGTCGATCGTGCGCGCCGGCGACGGCACCTACTGGATCGGCGACGAGTTCGGGCCGTGGCTGCTGCACTTCGACCGGGGCGGCCGGCTGCTGTCGGCGCCGGTGCCGCTGCCGGACGTGCGCGCCCCGGAGAACGCGGCCGGCAACCCGAACCTGCCCAGCAGCAAGGGGTTCGAGGGGATGGCGCTCGCGCCGGACAAGCAGAAGCTGTACCCGCTGCTCGAGGGAACCGTCGCCGGTGACGAGGCGGGTGTGCTGCGGCTCAACGAGTTCGACCTGCGGGCGGGGCGCTACACCGAGCGCCGCTGGAAGTACCGGCTCGACGCGCCCGCGAACGCCATCGGCGACGCGATCTCGATCGACAACGACCGCCTGCTCATCATCGAACGCGACGGCGGCCAGGGCGACACGGCGTTCACGAAGAAGCTCTTCATCGCCGACAAGCGCGACCGGGACCGGGACGGCTACCTGGACAAGACGCTCGCCGCCGACCTGCTGAACCTCGCCGACCCGAAGAACCTCGGCGGCTTCGGGCCGGTGTTCCGCTTCCCGTTCCAGACGATCGAGGACGTGGTGATCCTCGACGACCGCACGGTCGCGGTGCTGAACGACAACAACTTCCCGTTCTCCACCGGCCGCACCGCGGGGAAGCCCGACAACAACGAGTACATCGAGATCCGGCTGCCGGAGAAGCTCAGGGCCGACCGGCGGGTCCTTCCCTAGTTGTTCATGGCGCGGCGGCGACCGAGCAGGGCCGCCGCCGCGCTACGGGAACGCTTGTGGCCGATCGCCGCGCGGCTCGCCTCGCGCAGCATGACGGCCGACCAGAACAGGGCGGTCTTCGGCGCGGAGTGCCGCTTGCGGTACAGCTTCACCTTGTTGACCGTGAGCAGGCTCCACAGCGCGGGTGATACCCGGGACTCGCCGCCGAGGTGGGTGACCGACGCGGACGGGACGTACTTCGTCTGGAAGCCGTGGTCCCGGGCGCGCAGCGCGTAGTCGGTCTCCTCGGAGTACAGGAAGAACGACTCGTCCCAGGGCCCGCAGGCCGCCTCGCACTCGGCCGAGATCAGCATCGCCGCGCCCGTGGCCCAGTCGGCCGGCCCGGTCCGCCGGTACGCCGCCTCGTCCACGACCGTCTCGCCGAACGCCCGGTACTTCCCGGCCCGCTGGCCCAGCAGCGCCTCGCCGAACGCCCGCGCGACGGTCGGTTCGCGGCGCAGGGAGTGCGCGAGGGAGCCGTCGTCGTGGCGGATCATCGGCACGGTGATGCCGGTGCGCCCGCCCAGCTGGGAGAAGAGCGTCTCGACGCTGCCCGGCGCCAGCCGGATGTCGGGGTTGAGCACCATCGTGGCCCGGTGCGGCTTCGCCTCGGCCAGCCCGGCGTTGATGCCCGCCGCGTAGCCGGCGTTGCGGCCGGTCTGCACCACGACGCACTCCGGCGCGAGGCGCCGCGCCACCTCGACCGTGTCGTCGGCGGAGTCGTTGTCGACGACGATCAGCTCGTAGGGCAACTCGCCGAGCCCCGCGGGGATCGATTCGAGGAGACCCGGCAACGCGTTCGCGCTGTTCCAGGTCACCACCACCAGGGCGATACTCATGTGCGGCTGCTCTCGTCGCGGTGCCAGGTCGTGTAATCACCGGCAACGATATGCTGCCGCGCCCTCCGGCGGCTGATCGCGGTGATGCCGAGGAAGACGGGCAGCCGCAACGCCATTGCCGGTTCGCGGCGCAGGACGCCGAGCAGGTCGCCGCGGGTGGTGCGGGCGGAGTCCGTCGCGGCGGTGCGCGCGGCGAGCTGCGTGGTGGCCGTGACGGAACGGACCCGCCGCTTCACCAGATCCGCGCGGGTGCGTGGCGCGTGCACCGTGACCCGTGCGCGCGGCACGACGCGGCGGGCCGCCGGCTCGAACGCCACCGACGCGGCCAGGTCGTCGCCGAGCACGTCCGGGATGGCGCCGAGGCGTTCCTTGCCGGCGGCGTTGACGCCGATGACGCCCCGGCCGAACAGGCCCTCGCGCACCACGGGAAGGCGTTCCCAGAACTGGTAGTACCAGCGCACGGAGAGCGGCCGGCGGTCGAGGGCGACGTCGCGCGCCGGCGCCACGGCCAGAACGCCCGGCTCGGCGAGCGCGTCGGCGAGGGCCCGCGCGTCGTCGGTGCGCAGTTCGACGTCGGCGTCGACGTACAGCCGCGGGAAGCCCTTGGCGTGCTCGTCGCCGAGGCGCAGCGCCGCGAACTTGGACGGGACCGGCGACTCCAGGACGGTCACGCCGTAGCCCCGGGCGACGTCGGCGGTGTCGTCGGTGCAGCCGTTGGCCACCACGATCACGTCGAACTCGTCGGGAAGGGCGTCGCGCAGCAGACCGGACAGCAGCCGGCCCAATACGGCGGATTCGTTGTGGGCCGGTACGACCACGCTGATCACGCGCCGAGTCCACCAACTCCACGCAGGAGGGTCAAGTCAGATCATGGTCAGCTCTGGCTGACCGTCCGGCGGCCATGTAATCCGAGCGTCCCGAGATGCGAAACCTCTTCGCCAGGAATCCGTCCCAAGGGTGTCGGAAATGCATTCGGTGCCAGTAGCTTCGCTCCAGCCAGGGTACGCCCGACCTGCGCGATCAGGCGAGATAAGACGCCACCGGGGAACGGTGTCCGAATTCGCCTTCCACGTCCGTCGAGAGAAGGATTAGACGAACATGTCGCTTGCTGCGGCAGATGCCGAAGAGCCGATCGGCGTCGCAGTCGTCGGGGCCGGTTACTGGGGGCCCAACCTCGTCCGCAATTTTCAAGCCTGTCCGGAATTTCATCTCCGCTGGCTCGTAGATCTGGACAAGACCCGCGCGGAGCGGGTATTAGGGCGCTACTCGACCGTGCGTCCGACTGACGATCTCGCATCGGTACTCGCCGATCCCGCAGTGGGCGCGGTAGCCATTGCGACGCCCGCCGGCACCCATCTCGAGGTGGCCATGGCGGCGCTCTCGGCCGGCAAGCACGTGCTGCTGGAGAAGCCGCTCGCGGCAACGTTCGACGAGGGGAGACGCCTGGTCGACGAGGCGGAACGGCGCGGTCTCACGCTGATGTGCGACCACACCTTCTGCTACACCCCGGCGGTGCTGCGCATCCGCGAGCTGCTGCGCGGCGGCGAACTGGGCGAGCTGCACTACATCGACTCCGTGCGGATCAACCTCGGCCTGGTGCAGCGCGACATCGACGTGCTGTGGGACCTGGCGCCGCACGACCTGTCGATCCTGGACTTCATCCTGCCGGACAACGTCAGCCCGGTGTCGGTGTCGGCGGTCGGGGCGGACCCGATCGGCGCCGGCAACTCCTGCGTGGCCTACCTGACCGTGCGGCTGTCGACCGGCGGCATCGTGCACATCCACGTCAACTGGCTCTCGCCGGTGAAGGTGCGCACGATGATCGTCGGCGGTTCGAAGCGGACGCTGGTGTGGGACGACATGAACCCGAGCCAGCGGGTCGCGGTCTACGACCGGGGCGTGGACCTGGCCGGGGCCGAGGCGCTCGGTTCGGAGGAGCGGCGGGACCTGCTCATCTCGTACCGCTCGGGCGAGATGGTGGCCCCCGCGCTGGCCGAACGCGAGGCGCTGCGGGCGATGGTGACGGAGTTCGGCGAGGCGATCCGGGGCGGGCGGCCGGCGCTGACCGACGGGCGTTCCGGGCTGCGGGTGCTGGGCCTGCTCGAAGCGGCCTCCGAAAGCCTGCGCAATGCCGGTACTCCCGTGGAGGTGAAGGCGTGATCCGCGATTCCCGGGTGCTCGTCACCGGCGGGGCCGGGACGATCGGCTCGCACGTGGTGGACCTGCTGGTGGAGGGCGGTGCCCGCGAGGTCGTCGTCCTGGACAACCTGGTGCGCGGGCGGCACGCCAACCTCGCCGCCGCGCTGTCCTCCGGAAAGGTGCGGCTGGTCGAGGGAGACATCCGCGACCGCGCGCTCGTCACCGAGCTGACCGCCGGCCGGGACCTCGTGTTCCACCTGGCGGCGATCCGCATCACGCAGTGCGCCGAGGAGCCGCGGCTCGCCAACGAGGTGCTGGTCGACGGGACGTTCAACGTCGTGGAGGCCGCCGCCGAGGCCGGGGTGCGCAAGGTGATCGCCTCGTCGTCGGCGTCGGTGTACGGGCTAGCCGAGGAGTTCCCCACGACCGAGAAGCACCACCCGTGGGACAACGACACCATCTACGGCGCCGCCAAGGCGTACAACGAGATGCTGCTGCGGTCGTTCAAGGCGATGAAGGGGCTGGACTACGTCGCCCTGCGCTACTTCAACGTCTACGGCCCCCGGATGGACATCTACGGGCTCTACACCGAGGTGCTCATCCGCTGGATGGAACGCATCGTCGACGGCAAGGCGCCGCTGATCTTCGGCGACGGGCTCCAGACGATGGACTTCGTGCACGTCAAGGACATCGCGCGGGCGAACGTCCTGGCGGCCGAGGCCGACGTGACGGACACCGTGTACAACATCGCGTGCGGCGTCGAGACGAGCCTGGTCGAGCTGGCCCGCATGCTCGCCGAGGTGATGGGCGCCAAGCCGGATCCGGAGTTCGGGCCGCCGCGCGCGGTCAACGGCGTGACGCGCCGGCTCGCCGACATCGGCCGCGCCGAGAAGGAACTCGGATGGCGGCCGGAGTATCAACTCCGCGAGGGACTTGCCGATCTGGTGTCGTGGTGGCAGTCGGAGAGGGACAGCGTATGAGCGCGCAGCGGGACGGCGCGGCGCCGTCTGGACTGAGGAGCGAAGCGACGAGGGAAGACGGTGCCTCCGGGCGCCGGCCCGCGCTTGCGCGGGAAGCACTGATTCCGGTCATGCGGCCCTTCCTGGGTGAGGAAGAGGCGCTTGCCGCCGCCGAGGCGGTGCGTTCCGGCTGGGTGGCGCAGGGGCCGCGGGTGGCGCGGTTCGAGCAGGAGTTCGCGACCTACGTGGGGGCCTCGCACGGGGTGGCCGTCAGCTCCTGCACCACCGCGCTGCACCTGGCGCTGGTCGCCGCCGGCGTGTCGGCCGGGGACGAGGTGATCGTGCCGTCGTTGTCGTTCATCGCGACGGCCAATGCCGCCCGGTACGTGGGAGCCACCCCCGCCTTCGCCGACGTGGAGCTCGCGACCGGCAACCTGACCGTCGATACGATCGACGCGGTGCGCACGTCGCGCACCCGGGCCGTGATCGCGGTGCACCAGGGTGGGGTGCCGTTCGACACGGGTGCCCTGCGGGCCGCTTGTGCCGGGTGGGGCGTCGCGCTGGTCGAGGACGCCGCGTGCGCGGCCGGGTCCACAGTGGACGGTAAGCCGGCGGGCACGGGTGCGGCCGTGGCGGCGTGGTCGTTCCATCCGCGGAAGGTGATCACCACCGGTGAGGGCGGCGCGCTGACCCTGGACGACGGCGAGGCCGCCGTCCGGCTGCGCCGGCTGCGCGAACACGGCATGAGCGTCTCCGCCGCCGACCGGCACAAGAGCGCGCAGCCCGTGCTGGAGCAGTACCTGGAGACCGGGTTCAACTACCGGATGACCGACGTGCAGGCCGCGATCGGGCTGGTGCAGCTGGCGAAGCTGGATGCCATGGTGGCCCGGCGGCGCGAGCTGGCCGCGCGGTACCACGAACGCCTCGACGGCGTGGAGGGCGTCGTGCCCGTGCGGGACCCGGCGTACGGGACGACCAACTACCAGTCGTTCTGGGTGCTGCTGGACCAGCGCTACGACCGCAACGACGTGCTGGCGCGGCTGGCCGAGGCGGGGATCTCGGCGCGGCGCGGCATCATGGCGGCCCACTCGGAGCCCGCCTACGCGGTGCCGGCCGACCTGCCGAACACCGAACGGATCACCCGGGATTCACTCATCCTGCCGCTGTTCCACGAGCTGACCGAGACCGATCAGGATCACGTGGTGGACACCCTCACGAAGCTGCTGTGAAACCGCTCCTCATCGCGGGAGCCGGAGGGCTCGCCCGGGAGACCGCCGCCGTCGTCGCGGCGGTCAACCGGGTGCGGCCCACCTGGGACCTGCTCGGCTTCCTGGACGACGAACCGGCGCTGCACGGCACCTCGCGCGGCGGCGTCCCGATCGTCGGCCCGCTGGCGCATGCCCAGGAGGCGACCGCGGGCGTGGTGGTGTGCATCGGCAATCCCAACGACCCGGGGGTGCGCAAGCGGGTCGTGGCGAGGCTGGGCCTGCCGGCCGAGCGCTACGCGACGCTGGTTCACCCGTCGGCCGAGGTCGGCAGCGGCTGCCTGATCGGGCCCGGCACGGTGCTCCTGGCGCACACCGTGCTCACCGCCGACGTCACCGTCGGGGCCCACGTGGCGGTCATGCCGCACGTGGTGCTCACGCACGACGACGTCGTCGAGGACTTCGTCACGATCGCCGCGGGCGTTCGGCTGGGCGGGAATGTGCGCATCGGACCGGCCGCGTACCTGGGCAGCGGTGCCCTTGTCCGGCAGGGGGTCCGGATCGGCGAAGGCGCGCTGATCGGCATGGGCTCGGTCGTGCTGCACGACGTTCCACCGGGCGAGGTGTGGGTGGGCAACCCCGCGCGTCGCCTCCGTTCCACCGTCACGAAGGAGACGCAGCCCCATGGGAGTACCGCTCGTTGATCTGCAGGCCGCGCACGCCGAGGTCGCGGAGGAGGTCGAACTCGGGTTCAAGCGCGTCATCGCCAACACCGCCTTCGTCGGCGGGGCCGAGGTGGCGGCGTTCGAGCGCGAGTACGCGGAGTTCACCGGTGTGCCGTACTGCGTCGGCGTCGCCAACGGCACCGACGCGCTCGAACTGGCACTGCGCGCCGTCGGCGTCGGACCCGGCGACGAGGTGATCATTCCGGCGAACACGTTCATCGCCACGGCCGAGGCGGTCGCCTGCGCGGGCGCGACGGTCGTTCCCGTGGACATGGACCCGGCGACGTACCTGATGGACACCGACGCGGCGCTCGCAGCGGTGACCAAGAGGACCAAGGCGATCATGCCGGTGCACCTGTACGGCCAGCTCGCACCTGTGGAACGCCTGGCAGACAAGGGAACCATCATCATCGAGGACGCCGCGCAGTGCCAGGGCGCCACTCGCCACGGGCGCGGCGCCGGGTCGTGGGGCATCGCCGGCACCAGCTTCTACCCCGGCAAGAACCTCGGCGCCTACGGCGACGCCGGCGCCGTCGTCAGCACCGACGAAACCCTGGCGACGACCGTGCGCACCATCGCGGCCCACGGCGGGCTGGTGAAGTACGCGCACGACCTGATCGGCCGCAACAGCCGCCTCGACGCGCTCCAGGCGGTCGTGCTGCGCGCCAAGCTCGCCCGGCTCGCCAAGGGCAACGCGGCCCGCCGCGCGGCGGCGCAACGCTACGACGCCCTGCTGGCCGACGTGGACGTGGTGCGCCCCGTGACGCTCGAGGGCAACGAGCACGTCTGGCACCTGTACGTCATCCAGGTGCCGGCCGACCGGGACGGCGTCGTCGCGCGGCTGAACGCCGACGGCATCGGCGCCGGCATCCACTACCCGACGCCGGTGCACCTGACGAAGGCGTTCGACGGACTGGGCCTCAAGAAGGGCGCCTTCCCGCACGCCGAGGCGGCCGCGACGAAGATCCTGTCGCTGCCCCTCTTCCCCCAGATCACCGAGGCGCAGCAGGAACTCGTCGTCGAACGCCTCAAGGCCGCGCTCGCCTGATGTACGTCTCCGTCCGCGACCGGCCCGCCGGCGACCAGCCCGACGCCCCCACCGGGCGGCGGAAGAAGGTCGCCGGCACCGTCGTGCTGCTCGGCATCGTCAGCCTGCTCACCGACGTCTCCTCCGAGATGGTCAACGCCGTCCTGCCGCTGTACCTCACGGCGACGCTCGGCCTGGCGGTCCTGGCGTACGGCTTCATCGACGGCATCTACCAGGGCGTCAGCGCGCTGGTGCGGATCGCGGGCGGCTACCTCGGCGACCGCAACGAACGCCCCAAGTGGGTCGCGGCCGCCGGCTACGGCATCTCGGCGGTGAGCCGCATCGCCATGTTGCCCGCGGCCGGCTGGGTGGCGGTCACCGGTGTGGTGACGGCCGACCGGCTCGGCAAGGGGCTGCGCACCGCGCCGCGCGACGCGCTCATCGCCGACGCCTCCGACCCGGAGGTGCGGGGGCGGGCGTTCGGGGTGCACCGCACGCTCGACACGGTCGGCGCGGCGCTCGGGCCGCTGGTGGCGTTCGCGCTGCTGTGGGCGGTGCCGGGCGGGTACGACTCGGTGTGGGTGGTGTCGTTCGCCTTCGCGATCGTGGGCGTGGCGGTGATCGTCCTGCTGGTCCCGGACCGGCGGCCCGCTCCCTCCGGCGGCAAGCCCGCGCCGCGGGACCTGCTGCGGACGATGGTGCTCCTGAGGCGGCCGCTTATCGCCTGCGGGCTGTTGGGCATCCTGACCGTCGGGGACGGGTTCATGTACCTGTCGCTGCAGCACCGCGACGACTTCGCGGCCCGGTGGTTCCCGCTGCTCTACGTCGGCAGCAACGTCGCCTATCTGGTGCTGGCCGTCCCGCTGGGCCGCCTCGCCGACCGGATCGGGCGGGCGAAGGTCTTCCTGGGCGGGCACGTGGTGCTCGTGGCGGTGTACCTGACCGCCGCGCTGCCGTCGGTCGGCACCGCGTGGACGCTGGTGACGCTGCTGCTCGTCGGGGCGTTCTACGCGGCGACGGACGGGGTGCTGGCGGCGTTCGTGAGCCGGCTCGTGCCCGATGGCGCGCGGGGCAGCGGGATCGCGGCGGCGCAGACCGTCGTGGCCGTCGCGCGGTTCGGGTCGTCGGTCGGGTTCGGGGCGCTGTGGCTGGCCATGGGGCCGTCGTCGGCGCTGCTGCTCGTCGCCGGGCTGCTGACCGTCGTCCTGCCGGTGGCCTGGTGGCTGCTGCGAAACACCGAGGCCGCCGCATGAGCGCCAGGTGGAAGATCGTCGCGCTCGTCGCCGTCGTGGTCCTCGCCGTTTCCGGGGGAACGTTCTACGTGCTGCGCGCCCGCGCCGAGCACCGGCCCCCGGAGGCCGGGCCGGCACAGGTGCCCACGTCGGACCGGCTCGGCGCGGTGCAGGCCGTGCCGCACCTGGTGTTCCGCAGCACCGCGCTCGGCGAGGGGTACGGGCGGGTGGCGCTCGTGCCGTTGACGGACCCCGCGGGGGCGCGGGCCTTCGCACCCGCGGCGTGCGACCGCATCTACGCGCGCCCCGGCGAGACCCTGTGCCTGATGGCCGAACGCGGACTCGTCACCACGTACCGGGTGGACCTGCTCGGCGCCGACTGGCAGCCCCGGCAGAGCGCGCCGCTGGCCGGCCTGCCGTCGCGGGCCCGCATCTCGCGCGACGGTTCGCTCATCGCGACGACGACGTTCGTGTACGGCGACTCCTACGCCAACCCGGGCCAGTTCTCCACCCGAACGGTGCTGACGAAGGCCGGCGGCGGGGAGATCGGGGAGCTGGAGAACTTCACGCTGACCGTGAACGGCAAGCAGATCACCGCCGCCGACCGGAACTTCTGGGGCGTGACGTTCACCGACGACAACGACGCCTTCTACGCGACGGCGTCCTCCGGCGGGAAGACGTGGCTGGTGCGCGGCAGCATCTCGGGCCGTTCGATGGTGTCGGTGCGGGAGGACGTCGAGTGCCCGTCGCTGTCGCCCGACGGCACGCGGATCGCGTTCAAGAAGCACGGGACGCTGGCGGCGGGCAAGTGGCGGCTGGCCGTCTACGACCTGCGCACCGGTGCCGAGACCCTGCTCGCCGAGGAACGCTCGTTCGACGACCAGGCCGAGTGGATCGACAACACCACGGTCGCCTACGGGCTGGCCCGCACCGGCGACACCGGCGCGGCGACGAGCGACGTCTGGGCGGTACCGGCGGACGGCACCGGCCGGCCCAGGGTCCTGATCCCCGACGCCTGGTCGCCCGCGGTCGTCGGCGCCGCGAGCTGAATGCCTACGGCGCGGTGATCGCCTCCGAACGGGCGATCATCGGCTCGCGCACCCCGCGGTACGCCGTCGTCACCACCGCGTCCAGCCAGAACACGTAGCGCAGCCCGCTGGTCAGCCCGGTGATCGTGGCGGTCATCTCCTGGCAGTCCGGGGCCGGCTCCACGTCGCGCCAGTCGTACGGCGGATGGGAGCCGCCGGGCAGCTGCTGCGGCGTGGTCGCCAGCCGGTACGAGATCAGCCGCGGGTCGACCGTGTTCGGCCAGCGAACGGTCACCTGCCCCGGCGTGGTGCCGACGTCGACCGTGAGCCCGTTGATCTGCCCCTGCTCCAGCCAGTCCACGCACACCGGCCCCGGACTCGAACTCGGCAGGTTGGGGTCGTACGACGGGAGGCTCAGCGGGCTGCGGGACGTCTTCGCCGGCCAGATCACCTCGGGCGTGGTCGACTCCACGCGTTGGCCCTGGTCGTAGTAGTGCCAGGTGGCCCCGCCGGCCCCGTCGGTACCCGAACTGCCCGCGCCGCCGCCGGAGCCGCCGAGGCCGGGGACCAGGCTGCACCCGCCGAGCGCGGCGAGCGCGGCGACACCGGCCACCAGACCCGCGAGCACGCCGCGACGCCCCCCGATCCGCCGGCCGGCGGAGGAGGGGCGGGGCGGAACGGCGGGCCGAACGCTCACCCCCGCGTCATCGGCGGGAAAAGCGCGAAGATTACGGCTTTACCGCGATCAGTGATTTCGTCAGTCCGAGTACCCGTTCGCTCCGGATGACGGAATCGGGAAAGTAATAACGCATCTGGGTCTTGTCGACCAGTTCGGTCCAGAGGACGCCGTCAAGCGCATCCCGAAGATTGGCGGATCTGACGTGTGCGAGCGGCCATCGGCGCGCCATTGCCGCACGCGCGCGCACCGGCATGAACTGCATCCCCGGCGCGATCCAGTGCGGCTCCACGGGGAAGTACCGGTAGGGCGTCTGCACCCAGTGCGCGGGGGCGAGTTTGTGGACGTTCTCGGCGAAGCGCATGCGCCGCTCGTGCCCGCCGACGTGCTCCAGGACCGAGTTGGAGAAGACGAGGTCGTACCGGCGCGAGGCGATCTCGGCCGGCAGCGCGCAGGCGTCGCCGCGGTCCACCGCGATCCAGTCCGGGACGTTGGCGTCCAGGTCCTCGATGTTGACCACGTGCACGTGGGCGGGCCGGGTGTCGCCCTGGATCCAGGTCGACGGGTAGCCCCCGAGGTCGAGGACCGTCATCTCGTCCAGACGGGGGAACGCCCGCAGCAGCCAAGCCCACCGTTCGGCCCGGCGGCGGCTGGCCCACGAGTCGCCGTCCCCGACGACACGCTCCCGAATCGACTGCGACGCCATGCGGATGATCCCTTCGAAGCGAGCCGGGCGCGAAATCGCCCCACGTTCAGCAAGCTAGTCGTCGCACACCGGGCGCCAATACCCTCTGGCGAGCCGGGTCCAAATTCTGACAGGACGATAAATGAGGCCCTTTCGGATGTCTCCGACCCCCTGGTTGATGGCCGTACCCTGTTCGTTGCAGGTCTGGTGCAACCCCGTCGGGAAAGAGAGAAGTCCGTGGACTTTTGGGATCTCACGAGACTGGTGTTCCGACGGTGGTACGTCGCGCTGCCTCTCGTCGTGATCACCGTTCTGCTGAGCGGATGGGCTTACACGACGGTCAAGCCTGACTACAAGGGCGTCGGCTATGTGCAGCTGATCCCGCCGCAGGCCGCCACCAACACCAAGAACACCGAGCTGCGCAACGTGTGGCTCGACACCGGCCTGCAGTCCCTGCTCCAGGCGGCCAACTACGCGACGATCGACAAGTCGTTCCTCAAGGAACTGGGCCAGCGGGGCCTGAGCGAAAACGTCGTCCTGGACATGGGCTACCCGGCGCCGACGCTCACGGTCACCGTCATCGGGACCAGCGAGGGCCAGGTCATGGCGACGATGGACGCGGTCATGCAGCGGTTCCAGGAGACCGTCAAGGTGCTCCAGACGGACCAGGGCGTCACGGACATCGGCCTCATCTCCAGCCGGCGCCTGGACAACGGGCAAAACCTGGAGGAGACCGGCGGCAAGGTCAAGCGCGCGCTCATCGCCGTTCTCGGCGCGGGGCTGCTCGCGACGGCCGGCCTCACCATCGGCTTCGACGCCTGGATGCGGACCCGGACCCGGCGCAAGCAGAGCGCGGCGGTCAAGTCCGAGCCGACGCCGGATCCCCACGATCCCGGTGGCGACCCGACGGCGACGGCGATCATCCCCACCGCCGCGACGGTCGAGGCCCGGGCGCCGATCGTGCCGCGCATCCTCAGTTCCAACGGCACCTCCATCAAGCCCGCGTTCGACGCGCAGCAGGACGTCGAGGTGGCCGCGATGCGTCGGCGGCGCAGCGGCGGCCGGCGGGAGACCGACGTCTCCTCCAGCGAGGTGACGATCATCCTGCCCCGCAACGCCACGGTCGAACGGCAGAACGGGAGCGGGAGTACGCCGCGTTGACGGCCTCCTCGATCCACCCCGGCGACCTCGAACCGTCCCGGGTGAAGCTGCGCACCTACATCACCCGCCGCCGGATACTGCGCTTCGACGCGGCGATGGTGCTGGGGCTGATGTTCACGCTCCTGACCGTCATCCCGGCCCGGCTGATCCTGCCGGGCACCACCGACATCGGCCGGCCCGCGCTGGTGGTCGCGCTCGGCATGTTCTGCTGGTGGGTCATCGCGCGGATGAGCCCCGGCCTCACGCTCACCGGCCCGCAGCCGATCCGCTGGGCGCTCGTCGCGTGGTGGTTCTCGCTGCTGCTGTCGTACGCGGTCGGGTTCCAGCGCGGCTACACGGGCATGGAGGCCAACTCCGCCGACCGGTGGCTGCTCGGCATGGCGGCGTTCTCCGGGGTGGTGCTCGGGCTCTCCGACGGGCTGTCCAACTGGGACCGGCTGCGCACGTTCCTCAAGGCGATGGTGTGGGCGAGCGCGTTCATGTCGCTCGTGGGCCTCGCCGAGGCGGCCCTGTCCCAGCCGCTGTCGGGATACCTGGTGCTGCCGGGCCTGGAGGAGATCCGGGCCGCGCCCGAGTTGCAGGTGCGCGGCGGGAGTCTGCGCGTGGCCAGCACCACGTCGCACTACATCGAGCTGAGCGCGGTGCTCGCGACGGCGCTGCCGTTCGCCATCCACCTGGCGCGCTTCGGCCCGACCAAGGAGGAACGCCGCCGCTACCTGATCGCCGCGGTGCTGATCGGCGCCGGCATCCCGGCGACCATCTCGCGCACCGGCATCGTCGCGATCGGCATCTCGATGGCCTGCCTGGTGCCGCTGTGGACGTGGCGGATGCGCTACAACGTGCTGGTCATGTGCGCGGGCGTGTTCGGGGCGCTGGGCGCGGTGAAGCCGTCGTTCGCCATGACGATCGTGGAGATGTTCACCAACATCTCGGAGGATCCGAGCATCACCTCGCGCACCGAGGACTACGAACTGGTGGGCTACTACTTCGCGCAGCGGCCGTGGCTGGGGCGCGGGACCGGTTCGTGGGTGGTGCCGCAGTACATCTACCTGGACAACCAGTGGCTGTCGACCGCCCTGTGCCAGGGGCTGCTCGGGTGTGCGTTGCTCGCCGGGCTGTTCCTCACCGCGATGGTGCTCGCGATCATCGCGTTGCGCCGGGCGACGAGCGCGGAGGACAAGCACCTGTGTGCCGCCCTGATCGGCACCCAGATCATCGCGATGTTCGTGTCGGCGACGTTCGACTCGCTCTGGTTCGACACCTACGCCATCACGATGGCGGTGACGATCGGGTTGTGCGGGGCCGTGTGGCGCTTCACCCATCCGCGGCGCGCGGTGCGGACCTCGATCCCGGACCGGTTCCTGCGGGACGGTTGATCCCGAGCAGCCCGGCCAGCACGGCGGCCCGCCGCTCCCAGGTGTGTTCCTGGGCGAACGCCCGCCGTGGCGCGGAATCGCGCGGGGCGGCGACTTCCCGCTCCACGCGGGCGGCGAACTCCGCCGGCCCGCTCGCCACGGCGATCAGGTCGGTGCCGAGCCAATCGTTGGCAGGCAGCGGGGTGGCCACCACCCGGCGCCCGGCGGCCAGGTACTCCAACGTCTTGAGCGGAAAGCTCGCCCGGTTGAACTCCGTGTCGGCATAGGGCGTCAGCCCGACGTCGATCAGCCGCAGGTAGGACGGCAGTTCGTCGAAGTCCTTCGCGCCCACCCAGCGCACGTTGGGCCGGGACACCAGGCCGGAGATGTCGTAGCCGGGCACCACCGGCCCGACGATGAGCAGCGACACCCCGGTCCGCGCGACGGCGGAGAGCAGCGAGACGTCGATGCGGTGGTTGAGATAGCCGACGAAGCCGGCGATCGGGCCGGGCAGGTCGACGTCGTCCGGCAGGGCAGCGGTGTCCACGCCGTCGTAGGCGGCCGGCAGGCAGCCGTTGGGCACCACGACCGCGTCGTGACCGCCGGCGGCGTAGCGCTCCCGCAGCCCGGGGGAGACCACCGCGACGACGTCCGCGCCCCGCAGCGTGCGGGCCTCGTCGCGGAGCAGCCGCTCCCGCGGCTCACCGAGCAGCGCGGCGCCCGCGGGCAGGTCGTCGGTGGCGTAGAAGAGCCTGCGCCGCGCGGGAAGCGCACCCCACAGCGGCTTGGCGCGGCAGGAGACGAGCGCCGCCACGGGCTCCCGGCCCGGGCCGATCAACCCGTCCACGATGCCCCGCACCGCGCGGCGCACCATCGGCGCGGTCAGGTGGTGCAGCCCTCGCTTCGTCATGCCGGGCGCCACGGTGGTGACGGCGCGCGCCATGCGCTCGTCGAGGACCTCGACGGGTGGCGCCTGCGCGAGCGAACGCGCGTATGCCGGATTGCGCAACGCCGTCAGCATCGACACCGGCGGCTCGACGTACAGCACCGGCGCGTGGGCGCTGAGCGCGCGGGTGATGTGCCGGTCGGTGCCGGCCGGCCCGTACCAGGTGCTGTTGGCGAAGTAGACGATCAGGTCCCGACGCGCAACGTTCCACCGGGTCATGGTGTGACGGGCTCCTTGGTGTCCTGCCAGACGTTGCCGGACCACTCGTTGCCGTTGCCGTCGTTGTCCCAGTACGCCACGGGGCCGAAGTTACCGCCCTTCGGATAGACCTGGCGGCTGAACACGTTGTTGACGACCCGGATGTTGTGGGACTTCCCGTACTTTCCGGCACCGCCGTAAACGGTGTAACCGCCGCCGGCCAGAAGGTTGTTCTCGATCAGGGCGCTGTGCTGCAGGCCGAAATCCTGGAAAAGCGCGATCGCCGCCGTCTGGTCGTAGTCGATGATGATCGTGTTGTGCCGGATGATGAGCGTCTGTCCGTTTCCCGGGCCGGCGTTCGACTGAATGCCGTCAATATGGTCACCGGGGTAGAACTTGGGCGAGTGAATGTAGTTGTCGACGATCAGACCGACGTTCGTGGAAATGTGATCGGAGAGCACGGCGAACTCGTTGCGCTGGATGGTGATCATCCCGCCCTGGTTGATCACGCCGAACTGGAGCTGCTCCCGGCCGTTGCCCTTGATCTCCGAGTCCTTGACGACCAGCCCGCTCACGCCCTGCCGCTGGATGATGCCCCACTGGCCGGTGGTGGTGACCCGGACGTTCTGGATCGTCACGTTGTCGGCCTCGACGCTGATGTCGCCGCTGAACTCCATCCCGTCGATCACCGTGCCGGCCTTCTGCACCCGGATGCCGCCGCTCGCCTTGAGCTGCTTGCCCGACGGAACGCCGGTGTTGCCCGCGTTGGGGAAGCCGCCGGCCACCGTCGCCGGGCCGGCCGTCCGGCTGGCGCTCGGCTTGGCGGAGGCGCTCGCCGACGCGCTCGCGGAGGCGGAGGCCGACGGGTCCACGCTCGCCCCGGGGTCGGCGGCGCTGCCCTCGCCGGAGCCGGGCCCCGCCGAGGCGGCCGCGTCGACGGGACGGCACCCGTCGCCACCGCACGGGTCGCTCGCCGCGTACCACGCGACGGCCCCGCCGGCCGCGAGCACGAACACGAGCACCACGGCCCCGATGACAAGCTGCCGACGCGTGAATCGAGCTAAACGAAGCACGCGCCCGAGGATAACGGAAGGCACCGTGGTGAATTAGCCCTGAAACTGTCGATGAATGTCCACGTTCCGGCTTTTTCCGCCCTTCGATCTTCGGTGCCGGAATCGACGACTGATCGGCGGCGCGGTCCACCGGGAGAGGGGATGTGCGATCGGCGCGATGAGGGACGTGTTTGCTCAATTCGCTCACTAGGATCGGCGGAATGGACGCGCAGCGGCTCAACATCCTGGTTTATCCGCACGCGATGGAGTTGGGCGGCAGCCAGCTCAACGCGATCGAACTCGCCGCCGCCGTGCGCGACCTGGGCCACGAGGTCACGATCGTCAGCGAGGACGGGCCGCTGCTGCGGCGGGTCGCCGAGCTGGGGCTGCCCCGGTTGGGCGTTCCGGCCGATCGGCGGCGGCCCTCGGGCACCGTGAGCCGGTATCTGCGGCGGCTGGTCGCCGAGCGGGGCGTCGACATCGTGCACGGTTACGAGTGGCCGCCGGGCATCGAGGCCAACGCGGCCGTGCTCGGCAACCCGCGCGCCGCCGCGGTGTGCACGGTGATGTCGATGTCGGTGGCGCCGTTCCTGCCCGGGTCGCTGCCGCTGGTGGTCGGCACGGAGGAGATCAGGGAACGCGCGGCGGCCGGCCGGCGCGGCCCCACGTACCTCATCGAGCCGCCCGTCGACGTCGACGCGAACGCGCCCGGCCACCCCGTCGAGGACTTCCGCGCCGCGCACGACCTGGAGCCGGGGCCGGTCGACCTGGTCGTGGTGTGCCGCCTCGTGCCCGAGCTGAAGCTCGAGGGGATCCTGACCGCGATCGACGTCGTCGGTGCGCTCGGCGCCGAGACCCCGGTCCGCCTCATCGTCGTCGGCGACGGCGACGCACGCTCCACAGTGGAGGAACGCGCCGCCAAGGCTAACGCCCGCGCCGGCCGCCGCGCGGTCGTGCTCACGGGTGCGCTCTTCGACCCCCGGCCGGCCTACGCCGCCGCCGACGTCATGCTCGGCATGGGCGGATCGGCGTTGCGCGCGCTGGCGTTCGGCAAGCCGCTGGTGGTGCAGGGCGAACGCGGCTTCTGGGAGTTGCTCACCCCGTCCACAGTGGACACCTTCCTGAAGCAGGGCTGGTACGGGCTGGGCGACGGCACCGGTGGCGAGGAGCGGCTGACCGCGATCCTCAGTGGACTGCTGCGCGACCCCGACCGGCGCCGCTCACTCGGCGAGTACGGCCGCACCCTGGCCGTCGAACGGTTCAGCCTGCAGCGTGCGGCCACCGTTCAAGAGAAGATCTACCGGGATGCGCTGGCCCGTCCGCGCTCCCGCGGCCGGGACACGGGAGAAGCCGCCCGCTCCGCGGTGGGGGTCTTCTCCCACAAGCTGCGCCGCCGCTACGAAGGGTTGCGCGGCACGCGGGCCCGCGACGACTTCAACGCCATCGGAAAATAGGCTGCAACCTATCGACCCCCCACGGGGTGGTGTTCCCGTGCGAAGGGTCGAGGGGAGCGGTCGTGCTCATGAACGGTGAGGTCGGTGACGTCCGGCCGGCCGTGTCCGGATGGGCACCGGCCCGGCTGGAACGGGCAACCGACACGGTCGGTTTCGAGGAGTTCTACGCGGCGTCGTTCAGGGGGCTGGCGACGCAGCTGTACGTCTACACGGGGGATCTGGACCTGGCGCACGACCTGGTTCAGGAGGCGTTCTGCCGGGCACTGAGCCGCTGGTCCAAGCTGGTCGAGTACGACGACCCCACCGCCTGGGTGCGGCGGGTCGCGTTCAACCTGGCCAACAGCCGCTGGCGGCGCGCCAAGACCGCCGTGCAGTACCTGCTCAAGCAGCGGGTCGAGCACGTCGAGGGGCCGAGCCCGGACCGGGTCACCGCCGTCGCGGCGCTGGCGAAGTTGCCCGACGCGCAGCGGCGCGCCGTGGTGCTGCACTACCTGGGCGACCTGAGCGTGGCGGACATCGCGACGCAGGAAGGGGTCGCGATCGGCACGGTCAAGTCGTGGCTGCATCGCGGGCGCGCCGCGCTCGCCACCCACATCGGCGCGGAGGTCAAGGAGGGGAACGATGTCTGAGTTCGAACGCGACGACCTGGTCGGTGCCGTCCTGACCGACGTGAGCCGCGAGGTGTCCGGGCACATCCGGCCGCTCGGCGCGCAGGCCGCGGTGCGGACCGTCCGGCGGCGGCGCCGGCAGCGCACGGTGGCCGGTGGAGTCCTGGCGGCGGCGCTGATCATCGCCCCGCTCACCGGCCTCGCGCTGGCGAACAACGGTCCGAACCCGAGCCCGACCGTGGGCACCGGGACCTCGACGTCACCGTCCATGGTGGACGTTCCTCCGCAGGGCTCCCCGGGGCCGTCCGGCCCCCCGGCGTCCTCCGACGCCCCGGCCATTCCCGCGTCGGAACTGCGTAACGGAACGCTGCCGATCGCCGCGTGGCCGACGTACCCGTCCACCCCGACGCGTTGCGAGACCGGACAGGTGAAGTTCACCGACGGCAAGGCCGGCAGTGACGAGTACCTGTGGATGGAGGGCCAGCCGCTCCAGGTGGACATCGACGGCGACGGCGGCAAGGAGTCGGTGGTGCATCTGTACTGCCGGATGGCGCAGACCGGCTACTCCAGGGTGGTGGTCTTCGACCGCACGGCCGACGGCGGGATCAGGAACGTCGGCACGGTGCTCACCACGGTCTGGGCCAAGGACGACGGCAAGGAGCCGGCGAAGATCTGGGAAATTCAGGTGACCGACAACGGGCAGATCCGCATCGACGTCGGCGACTACGAGGTCTGCTGCGGAGGCGACCCGAACCTGTCCCAGCACCAGTGGCGCACCTACGGCTGGAACGGCACCGGTTTCGTGCAGATCGGCGGCCCGTGGACGTTCCCGCCGAACCTGAACCGGGTCGAACTCAGCCCGACCGCCGGCGAGCTCACGATGGTGCGGCAGCCCGACGGGCAGTGGCGCGGCACCCTGCGGGTGACGGTCCGCAACGCGGGACAGCTGCGGGCGAATCCGATCCTGTACGTGCGGCTGCCCGCCGGCATCATGACGGCTTCGCTCGACTGCGCTCTGCTGAACGGCCCCGCGCAGTGCTCGCTGCCGGCGGTGGAGGCCGGCGCGTCGACAACGGTCGACCTGGTGCTCACGACCACGGCGAACCCGGCCGGTCAGGCCGAGATCCGGGTGTACGACAACGTGGCGCGGGACAGCAAGGAGGACAACAACACGGTCACGGTGACCGTCAAGGCGAGCTGAGCCCGCTCAACTGCCCGGCCAGGCTCCGCAGCTTCCGCTCGGAGTCTGAGCCGGGCTCGGCCGTGTAGGCGAGGATCCGCAGGTCGTGGTCGACCGAGGTGAGCACGTCGCAGTCGAGCGTGAGCGTGCCCACCGCCGGGTGCGTCACGGTCTTGCCCTCGGCCACGTACGTCGACGCGTCGCCGCCCTCGGCCCACAGTCGCGCGAACACCGGCTCGGTCTCCCGCAGGTCCGCGATGAGCTGACGCAGGAACGGGTCGTGCGGGTAGCGGGCCGACGTGCGGCGCAGGTCGCTCACGAACGCGCGCCGCAGGGCGGTCAACGCCTCCGGCCCGCCGGCCGACACCGTCGACGGGTCGTTCGTGAACGCCGCCCACGCCACGTTGGCCGCCCGGCCGACCGGCGTCGGCCCGAGCACCGCGCCCCACACGACGTTGTGCGACAGCAGCGTCCACGCCGCGTCGTACACGGCGACCGGGGTGTCGGACAGCCGCGTCAGCAGCCGCAGCACGCCGGGGCCGATGTGCGTGGGCACCATGAGATCGGTCGGCGGAAGGTGGCCGGCGATGCGGTAGAAGTGGTCGAGTTCGGCGCGGGACAGTTGCAGGGCACGGCCGAGCGCGGCGACGACCTGCCGGGACGGGTTGTCCGCGCGGCCCTGTTCGAGGCGCATGACGTAGTCGACCGACAGGCCGGCGAACGCGGCGAGTTCCTCGCGGCGCAGGCCGGGCACCTTGCGCGTGCCTCCCGCCGGGAGCCCCAGGTCGCGGGGTCGGACCCGGTCGCGCGCGGTACGCAGGAGCGCTCCGAACTCGTTCATGCCGCCAGTCTCCCCGCAGCCGGTGGAACAGGGTGGGACCGGCGGTACCACGGAGGTCCGCGGGGCCGCTCCTAGCGTCGGCGCCATGAGCGATTCACTGCACATCGTCCAGGAACTCCTCGCCGCGTTCGGCAGCCGCGACCCCGACATCGTCATGCGGTTCTTCGCACCCGAGCCGACCGTCGTCTATCCGATGAACATCGACGGTTCGACCGACCCACAGCTGGTCTTCACCGGCACCGAGCAGGTGGCGGGTTTCGTCAACCTGCTCGTCACCCACTTCTCGCACGTGGGCATCACGGATCCGGTGTGGACGGTCAGCGACGACGGCCGGGTCGTCTTCGTGCAGGGGACCAGCGACATGGTCCTGTCCGGCGGCACGCCGTACCGCAACGTCGTCGTGTTCAAGTTCGAGCTGACCGACGAGGGTCTGGTGAGGCGCATGACCGAGTACGCGAACCCGGTGACGATGGCCACCCTCAACCTCGGATAGCGCCCGGTAAGCGCTCAGCGTCTTCTTACTCGATCGGGTGACCTGAGGCGGAAATTCGGCAATCTCGATCTTTTGCGCAGCCGTAGGGTCGTGCGGTCCGCACACGACGGCGCCTGGAGGGCTGTGATGCGACTAAAGTTTCTCGGGATCTATCCGAACACACCTGATGACGGCTCACCGACGATCTGGCTCGACGAGGACACGGGTGATCTGGTGATCCAGTCCTACCGCGCCGACGAGGCGACGATGCGGCAGTGCCGCGAGGTCGGTTCCGTTCCCGGCCACTCGACCGACGTTCCCGACCATGAGACGGTGGTTCGGCTTCCGGCGAACATGCTGCAGTTCATTCCGCGGCCCGACGGCGAGGTTCGCAGTGACAACACCGGTTCGTGATGCGCTGGCGTCGGCGAGGAGTTCCGCCGTCCACCTCGAGATGCGCGACAGCTACATGCGCGACGATCCGGCATTCCTGGCGTGGCAGCAGGGGCACCGGTTGGACCCGGTCGATCGGACCTCGTGGTGGCGCCCTTGGCTCGATGTCGTGGTCGCCGCAACCGCTAGGGGCGTGGCGATGCGTCGTGCCCGGATCGTCTCCGAGCCGATCAGCGACTACGTCCGTTACGAGTACGACGGGACCTTCACCAACGTCTCGGCCGGTGAGCAGGTCCGGTGGCTGCCCCGCCGCCGGACCGTCGACCTACTGGTACCCGGCGTCGACCTCTGGATCTTCGACAATGATCTGGTGATCTTCAATCACTTCACCGGTGACGGGCAATGGGCCGATCCCGGCATGGAGCTGTGTCGAGACTCTGACGTGATCAAGCGGTGCGCCGCCGCGTTCGAAGCCGTTTGGGAGCGGGCCGTCCCGCACGAGCACTATCGGCCAGTGTGACTCCTTGCCATGCCCGCAGCGTCGTCGAGCGTTCAGCAGGCCCGACAGGTACTCGGCACAAGGTTGGCCGAGCTGCGTCGCGACGCCGGGCTGACCGGCCGGGCGCTGGCGGCCCGGTGCGGGTGGCACGCCTCGAAAATTTCGCGGATCGAGCATGCGGTGACCCCGCCGTCGGAGGACGACATACAGCTGTGGGCCGCCAACTGCGGAGCGGATGACCAGATTCCCGACCTGGTGGCCTCATTGCGAACGGTCGAGGGCATGTGGATCGAGTGGCGCCGGATGGAGCGGACCGGCCTGCGCCGAGCTCAGGAGGCCCGGTTGCCCCTGTACGAGCGCACGCGCAATTTCCGTTCGTACTCCTCCTGGCTGGTACCCGGCATGATCCAGACTCCGGGCTACACCGAGGCGGCGTTGCGCGCGGTGCAACGGCGTCGCGGCCTTGTCGATGACGTCGAACAGGCCGTCGCCGCCCGTATCGCGCGCCAGCGGATGCTGTATGAGGGCGACCATCGCTTCGCCTTCCTGATCGAGGAATCCGTCCTGCGATCCGGTATCGGCGGCGCTGCGGTGATGGCGGCTCAGCTCCACCACCTGATCACGATCGCCACGTTGCCGAACGTCAGTGTCGGGGTGGTTCCCATGCGTCCGGACCGAAGCCGGTGGCCCGTCGAAGGGTTCTGGCTCTTCGATGCCGCACAGGTCAACGTTGAACTGGTGTCCGGCTACCTGACCATCACACAGCCACGCGAGGTCGAAATGTACGTCCAGGCGTTCGGCGAGCTGGCGGCGCTGGCACTGTACGGCGCTGCTGCCCGCGTACTGATGGAAGCCGCCCTGCCGTAGCTGCGATGCAACTTCGTAGAAGTTCGTTGATTGCGTGGGGCTCCGATTCCTAGCGTCGTTGCGAGCTTGCGTTGTCGTGCTGCTCCATGGCCGCGACGGCGGAAGCGCAAAGGCCGGTCGGTGCACGGAACAGCGCCCGGCGCACCGGCCGGCCACACCATCCGCGCAACCGGGAGGCCATGGTGGTCATGACCGAAGTCAAGCACCCTCGCTGGTGCGATCTGTCGTTGTGCACAGCCGGACAGTTGCTGAGCCTGCACCGCAGCACGCCTCGTCGGATCGAGGCGGAGCGGCTCGGTGACGTCACCGTAGCGGCTCAGCTCAGCTGCAACGCGGACGATCCGCTCCCCGAGGCGCCGGTGTCGGTCGAACTGCTGCTGACCCGTACGGATCACACCAGCGTCGAGTCCTACCGGTTCGACGAACGAGCGGCGCGCAGGCTCGTCGGCGTTCTTGATGACCTGCTGTCGGAAACCGGTGTCGTGAACGTAGGGGTGTCCGCGTAGCGGCTAGGTGGCGCGTAACGCGCGGAGCGAGTCGCGCATCCGCCACAGCAACGCCGCGAGCACGGCCGCCGTGAAGAAGCCCGACGCCAGCGCCGCAAGCAGGTCGACGTGCACGAACCGCGCCGCCACCGCACACCCGACGCCGACCACCAGGCCGGCCAGCAGCGGCAGGCCGAGCCGGCGGCCCAGCGGCAGCACGCCGATGCCGGTGCGCCGCAGCTCCCACAGGTAGATCGGTGCCACCACGAGAAGAGCGACCAGCAGCGAGGCGGCCCCGGCCCCGGCCGGACCCCAGTGCCGCGCACCGAGGTACAGCGCCGGCAGCAGCGCGACCAGCCACACCACCTGCACGACGAAGACGACGCGGGTGTTGGCCAGCACCACGAAGTAGTCGTAGACCAGCTCGAACATGATCTTCAGCGCGGCCAGCAGCCCCACCCACAGCAGCACCGCCGCGGCCGGCTGCCACTCGGCGCCGTACACCAGGCCGACGATCGGGCCGGCGCCGGCCGCGAGCAGCACACACGCCGGCAGCGTGATCGCCGCGAGCAGCCCGGCCGTGGACAGGAACGTGCGCCGCATCGCCGGCGGATCCCCCTGCAGCCGGGCGAGCAGCGCCGGCGCCACGGATCGCACGGGAAGCGCGAACATGCTCGCCGGCCAGTTCGACAGATTGGTGGCGAGGACGTAGAAACCGAGGGGGACGGGACCCAACGCCGCGCCGACGACCACCTTGTCGATCTGGGTCACGGCGAAGACGACGATGCTGGAGCCGGCGAGCGGCAGGCCGAAGCGCAGCAGCCGCCCGGCGATCTCCCGGTCGTAGCCGAAGCGGACCGTGCCGGGCGCGAAGCGGATGAACAGGATCGCGCCGAGGACCGACCCGGCGAGCTGCCCGACCGCGAGGCTCATCGCGCCGAGCCCGCCGACGGCGCAGGCCATCGAGGTCAGGGCGGTCGTCCACGCCGCCGCCTGGTCGGCCACCATCTTCTTCTTCTGATGGAACTCCCGTTGCAGCATCGCCACCGGCCCGGCGACGAGCCCGGAGACGACGACGCTGATCCCGAGCACCCGCACCACCGGCACGGCGTCGGGCGCGCCCATCACGGCGCAGAACCACGGCGCCGCAAGGAATCCCGCGACGGCGATGAGCGCGCTGGCCGCCACCGAGATGGTCGTGACGGTGGGGATGATCCGCCGGGGGTCGTCCGGCCAGCGCACGATCGCGAGGCTCACGCCCAGTTCGTTGAAGCTGAGCACGGCCAGCAGCGCCACGGTGGCCACGGCGAACGTGCCGAACTCGGCCGGCCCGAGCAGTCGCGCCAGCACCACGCCGATGGCGAGCGTGCTGAGCTTGCTGACGGCGGTGCTGAGAAAGGACCACCCGAGGGCACGACCGGCCCGGGCCGAGAGCGAACTCTCGGCCCGGACCTCGTCATTCACAACAGACATCAGGCTCCTGGCTTGAACACCGGATCGACCCAGAAGTTGTGGTTGCTGGTGTTGTTCGGGAAGCCGACGCCGTACTTGTACACCGCGCCGCCCTGCGGGATCGACAGCGGCCCGCTGGTGACCCCCGCCGACTGGAACCCGTTGACGTTGACCGCGTACCGGCCCACCGTCGTCGAGTACGACACGATGTACGTGGTGCCCGGTGTCAGGGTCACCGGCGCCGCGAAGAGCATCAGCTGCCAGCCGGATGCCGACTCCCCGACGAAGTTCCCGCTGGCGATGGGGTTGCCGGCGGTGTCCCACAGCGTGCCGGTGTGTGCGCCCGTGTTCGTCGGGCCCTTGTAGAAGCGCACGCCGTACGCCTTGCCGGCCGTGTTGGTGGTGAACTTGACGCCGACCTCGATGGCCGCGTTGTCGTTCCAGTTGGCGTTCGCCGGGACCGTGGTGTCCGGCCACACCGTCACCGCACCGGCCGGGAAGGTCGGCGGCGGAGGCGGCGGGTCGGCGACGAACAGCGGATCCACCCAGTAGTTGCTGCGGTTCCAGCTGGCCGTCGGGAAGCCGTCCGAGCCGTACAGGTACACGCCGTTGTTGACGCTCGTCGCCGTCAGCGGGCCGTTCACCTGTGTGCTGGTGAAGTAGTTGCCGTTGACGGAGTACCGGCCGATCGGGGCGAAGTAGGTGGCCACGTACGTCTGGCCCGCGGTCACCGTGACCGGCGAGTCGAAGTACACGGTCTGCCACCCGGACGCCGACTCCGCCGCGAACGTCGCCGTCGCGAGGCGCTGCGTGCCGTCGGAGTTCCACAGGCTGCCGGTGTGCACGCCGCCGTTGCCGGTGCCGCCCTTGTAGAAGCGCACGCCGATCACGGTGCCGTTCTCGGTCGGCGACCACTTCATGCCGAGCGTGACGGAGCTGGAGTCGTTCGCCTCGGCGGTCGCGGGCACCGCGTCGTCGGCGAACATCTTCACGACCGTGGTGTTGCCGGGGTCGGTCGAGAACGACCACACCTTCGGTGTCGCCATCGGCAGCCCGGTGGCGTCCGTGGCGTTCACGGTGGCCGTGTACGTCTGGCCGGCCGCGAGCGCGCTCGACGGCGTGAACGTCGCCGTGCGGGTCGTGGCGTTGTACGTCGTCGTGCCCGGCACGTTGACGTTGCCGGCGTTCTTGAGCGTGAACGTCAGCGTCGCCGTGTTGATCGCCTTGCTGAACGTCGCCTGCGGCTGGATCGTCGGCTGCACGTACTTGGCGTTGTTCGCCGGCACCTGGCCGTTGACCACCGGCGGGGTGGCCCCCGAGGAGGTGAACAGCACGTCGACGTAGTAGTTCGCGGCCTGGTACGAGCCGGTCGGGAAGGTGCCCGGGTTGCCGTACACGCCGTTGCCCCCGGCGTCCTTGTTGCTGAGCATGCTCAACGGCGGCGACTCGTAGCCCTTGTAGATCGTGAACCAGCGGTCGGCCGCGTAGCGCCCGTTCGGCGCGGTGTACGACACGACGTACGTGTTGCCGGCCTGGATCTGCACCGGCTGCGCGAACGACATCGTCTGCCAGCCGGTCGCCGTCTCGTTCGAGAAGACGCCGCTCGCCAACAGGGAGCCGTTGGCGCTCCACAGCTTGGCGTTGTGCGTGCCGGTGTTGCCGCTGCCCTTGTAGAAGCGCACACCCTGCACGTAGCCGTCGGTCGTCGAGGTGAACTTGGTACCCAGTTCGACCGCGCTGGTGTCGGTGACCGACGGCGTGGCCGGCACCTTGTTGCCGAAGATCGACGTGGCTCCGGTCAGGCCCACCGCCCGCGTGGCGGTGTTGCCGATGTTGGCGCTGTCGTCGATGGCGCGCACCCGCACCGTGTGCGAACCGTCCCCGACGGCGTTGTACGTGTAGCTCCACGACGTGGTGCCGGTGGCGGGGTGCCAGGTGGCGCCGTCGGTGGAGACCTCGACGCCGGCGACGCGGCCACCGGTGTCGGCGGCGGTGCCGGAGACCGTCACCTGCGTGCCGTTGGCCAGCGTGGTGTTGGTGCCGGGGCTGCTGATCGTGACGGTCGGCGGGGTGACGTCGGTCGACTGCCCGGCCGGCTGCATGCCCGCCATCAGGGTCGTCGGCTGCACACCCATGTCGGCGAAGAGGTTGATCGTCGCCTGCTGGATGCTCTGGTCCGGCGCCTGCGGCTCACTGAGGAAGCCGTCGTGGTTCTGGTCCAGCCCCCACGCCCACTGCACGGTCCCGGCGCCGAACACCAGCGCGCCGCTGGGCGCCCGGTACAGAGTCAGGTTGTGCGTGGTGGTGGCGTCGGTGATCACGGTGTTGCCGAAGTCCGTCAGGTACTCCGACACCGGCCCGGTCGCGGTCGACACGCGGATCAACCCCTCGGGCCGGAACCCGTTGTCGACGTCCTCGTCGGCCTCGTAGCCGAGCGTGTGCGGGGCGAGCGTGGTGCCCAGGTTGCTGGCCGCGCGGGTGGCCACCGGGGAGTTGCGCCACAGGCGGTACTTCCCCTGGTCGGCCGGCACGGCGAGGGCCAGGTCCACGCTGTTGCTCTTGAACATCGTGCCCATGAGGGCGTTCTCCGGCTTGCCGCCGCCGGTGGAGTTGGGGAAGCGCGGGTCGCGCCAGGTGCCGGTGAACTCCGTGGTCGGGTCGAGCTGGTCGGTGTTGTTCCAGGTCTCCTTGTAGCAGACCAGCGTGCGGTGCGGCGTGTTCGCGCCGTCCTTGCTGGTCTCCCACCGGGTGCGCCAGTAGACCGAGTTGCCGCTGAAGAACGCGAGGTTGGTGCCGGTGTCGCGGGCCGCCTCGACCGCCGCGCGCTGCGGGCCGGACCAGTACTCGTCGTGCCCCACGCTCAGGAAGATGTCGTGGTTGGCGACGAGGGCGCCGTTGCGGTCGCCGTCGACGTCGGTGGTGTAGCTGACGTCGTACCCGTTCTGCTCCAGGAAGCGGATCATCGGGTACTCGTTGCTGAACAGGTAGTCCCGGCCGTCGACCACGCCACGGGTGGCGAACGGGCGGTTGTAGCTCACCTTGAACGCGCGGCCGTTCGGACCGCCGTGGTAGAACTCCGAGCCGCCGTAGTTGTTGTACGCCTGCCACGTCGCGTCGGAGGTCTTGAAGAAGATCTTCGAGGTGCTGGCGTCGTTGCGGACCACGAACGGGATGTGGCTGGTGTCGCCGTTGCTCGGGACGGTCAGCTTGGCGATGTAGACGCCGGAGACCTGGTTGGACGGCACGACCCAGGAGGCGGAGACGCCCCAGCTGCCGCAGTCGTAGATCTCGGTGGCCGGGTCGGTGACGCAGCCCGGCTGGATCTGCGGGAGAGTGGCCGACGGCGTGACACTGGTGATCTTCCGCGCGCCCTTACCGCCGTAGTAGCCGAGGCGGTAGATGTCGATCGTGTACGCCGACGCGGTGGTCTTGATCTTGAACCTGATCTGACCGCCGACGTTCACGCTCATGTCGGTGGCGAAGCCCTGGATCCCCTCGTCGCCGGCCCCGCTGATGTCCCACACCGACGGGTCGGTGCCGGTCTTGGAGTTCTCGCAGGCGATCACGTTCACCGGGGCGGCGCACGGGTCGGACGCCGCGGTGGCGGACCCGGGAAGGACGGCGATCCCCGCTGAGGCGACTAAGAGCGCGGCGGCCGCCTGCCAAGCGGCTAACCGCTTACGTTGATTACGCAGCGTACTGAAACCCATGCTCGTTCTCCAGTTGTGTGTGCAGCGGGCCCCAGGACGCGGAGGGGACTCTAGTGATCACCAGAAGTCCCGACAAGGTGCGGTTGTACAAGGTGCTGATGGTTCTTTCGGGTAGGCCGCCGGGCCCTCGGAAGCCCGGCGGCGGTTGTTACTCTCGGTTATGAGGCGGGGGTGACGGCAGGGCGCAAATCGGTCGGCCGGTGCCGGACTTCGCTACCCAGGTGAGCCATGAGCGCGTCGGCGATGCGCGCGCCGGCGTGCCCGTCCCACAGCACCGGCGTCCGCTTCGCGGGCGGGTCCGCCAGCACCAGGCCGGCCGCGGTTACGATGCGCCGCGGATCCGTGCCGATGACGAGGTTGGTCCCCTCGGAGACCGTGATCGGGCGCTCGGTGTTCTCCCGCAGCGTCAGGCACGGAACGCCCAACGCCGTCGTCTCCTCCTGCACCCCGCCCGAGTCGGTGAGCACCAGCCGCGCCGACGCCTGCAGCGCGACGAAGTCCAGATACCCGGCCGGCGCCACGGCCGTCAGGTTGGCCGGCAGGCCGACGGACTCCAGCTTCGCGGCGGTGCGCGGGTGCACCGGCCAGATCAGCGGCAGTTCCACCTGTCCCAGCGCGTCCAGCAGCCGGGCCAGGTGCGCCGGGTCGTCCACATTGGACGGCCGGTGCAGCGTCACCACGCCGTAGCCGCCCGGGGTGAGCCCGTGCCGGTGCAGCATGCCGCTGCCGAGCGCGCGGTCCAGGTTGGCGTACAGGGTGTCGATCATGACGTTGCCGGCGAGCACGATCTGGTCCTCGTGGTAGCCCTCGGCGCGCAGGTTCTCCACCGCGTCCGGCGACGGCGCGAAGAGCAGGTCCGAGACCCGGTCGGCCACCATGCGGTTGACCTCCTCGGGCATGCCCCAGTCCCGGGAACGCAGGCCCGCCTCGACGTGCGCCACGACGGCCTCCGCCTTGGCCCCGACGAGCGCGCACGCCAGCGTGGAGTTCACGTCGCCGACGACCACCACGGCGTCCGGCCGCACCTCGTCGACGAGCTTCTCGAACGCCGTCATCACCCGCGCCGTCTGCTCGGCGTGCGAGCCGGAGCCCGCACCCAGGTGGTGATCCGGTGCGCGCAGCCCGAGGTCGCGGAAGAACACGTCGTTCATCGACTCGTCGTAGTGCTGCCCGGTGTGCACCAGGCGGGCGTCGGCGCCCCGCCGTTCGAGCGCGTCGAGCACCGGCTTGATCTTGATGAAGTTGGGCCGGGCACCGGCCACGCACAGAACGGTGGGGCGCATCGCCTCAGATCACCTCGACGTTCTCGCCGCTCATGCGCCGGCGCGTGTCCATCACGTACCTCGCGTTGGCGCGCACCAGCTCCAGGTCGAACTCGTCGTGGTCGGTCAGCAGGATCACCGCGTCCGCGGCGGCCACCTCCTCCGCCGTCAGCTCGCACCGGCGCACCTTCGCCAGCGCCGGAACGGCCTCCACCACGTGCGGGTCGGCGGCGCTCAGTTCGGCGCCCATCTCCAGGAGCAGCTCCGCCACGCGGGTGGCCGGCGACTCCCGGGCATCGCCGGTGTTCTTCTTGTAGGCCAGCCCCAGCAGCAGCACCTTCGAGCCGCTGACGGCCCGCTGGCGGGTGTTGAACGCCGCCACCAGCCGGCGCACCACGTAGTCGGGCATGTGGTTGTTGATGTCGTTCGCCAGCTCGACGAAGCGCACGTTGCGGCCGAGCGTGCGCTGCACCCGCCACGACAGGTACGACGGGTCGATCGGCAGGCAGTGCCCGCCCACACCCGGCCCCGGCGTGAACTTCATGAACCCGAACGGCTTGCTCGCCGCCGCGTCGATCGCCTGCCAGATGTCGATGTTGAGGTCGTGCGCCACCATCGCCATCTCGTTGATCAGTGCGATGTTCACGTGCCGGAACGTGTTCTCGATGAGCTTGGCCATCTCGGCCTCCCGCGGCGAGGAGACCGGCACCGTCGTGTCCACGATCGTGTCGTAGAACTCCTGCACCACCTTGAGCGAGACCTCGTCGATGCCGGCGACGATCTTCGGCGTGGTGACGATGTCCCACGTCTCGTTGCCCGGGTCGATCCGTTCGGGGCTGAACCCGAGGTGGAAGTCGCGGCCGGCGATGAGCCCGGAGCCCTCCTCCAGGATCGGCCCGACGAGTTCCTCCGTGGTGCCCGGGTAGGTCGTCGACTCCAGCACCACCGTCGCGCCCGGCTGGAGGAACCGCGCGAGCATCCGCGCCGAAGCCTCCACATAGGACAGATCCGGGGCGCCGTCGCGCAACGGCGTCGGCACCGTGATGATGCCGATGTCGAAGCCGCCGCACTCCCGGGCCGACGAGGTCGCCTTGTAGCGTCCGGTGGCTACGACCGCCGCGAGACGTTCACTCGAAATGTCCTCCACATAGGACTGTCCGGAGGCGAGGCGGCCGATCCGGGCCTCGTCGATGTCGTAGCCGATGACCTGGTGACCCTGCTCGGCGGCCCGGACCGCGAGCGGAAGTCCGACGTAGCCCTGACCGGCGATGACAACCCGCACCGTGTTTCTCCTTCTATCGAACGGGTTCCGTCGCGGCCTGACGCGTCGGTCGCACCATCTCGCGGGCGACCAGCGCGACGAACGCCGCGTTGGTGGTGACGTAGCGCTTGCCGAGCCGGCGGGGCTCCTGGAGCGCGCGGTAGGCCCACTCCATGCCGACCCGTTGCCAGGACCGCGGCGCACGGCGGACCACACCGGCGAGCACGTCGAACGACCCCCCGACGCCGTGCACCACCTTCGCGCCGCTGTGCTTGCCGAAGTCGGCGACGAACTTCTCCTTCTTGGGCGAGGTCATCCCGAGGAACAGCAGGTCGGCCCCGCTGCGCGCGATGCCCTCGGCGACCTCCTGCGCCTCGCTGTCGGCGAAGTAGCCGTCCCGGCTGCCCGCGACGCGCAGCTTCGGGTACCAGGTGGCGACGCGGCGTTCCATCTCGGCGAGCACGTCGGCCTTGGCGCCGAGGAAGTACACCGACAGGCCCCTGCGCTCGGCCTCGGCGAGCAGCCGCTGGAACAGGTCGATCCCGGCGACCCGCTCCGGCAGCCGGGCCCGCAGCAGGCGGCTCGCCCACACCACGGACTGGCCGTCGGCGACGATCACGTCGCAGCCGGAGACCGCCCGGTGCAGTTCGGGATCGCGGCGCATCTTGACGACCTTCGCCGCGTTGATGACGCCGACCTCGAGCAGCCGGTTGTCCTTCACCGCGTCCAGGCAGCGCTCCACGGTCTCGTCGAGGGTGAGCGCGTCCACGTCGATGCCGAAGAGCTTGCGCTTGCCGTCCGGCCGGTGCCGCCCACTCATCGGTGCCCCCCGCGCAGCGTCGTGGCGGCGCCCGAGGCGCCGCCTTCCCTCGTCGCTGCGCTCCTCAGTCCAGGCGGCACCGCGCCGCCCCGCCGCGCGCTCATCGGGCTAGCCAGGCGTAGAGGAGCCAGCCGAACTCGTACGGCCGGCACTCGCGGTCCAGCGCGAACGGCTTGTACGCCGCGTCGATCCCCGGCATGTGCAGCCCGGGGACCGCCTTCGTGGTGAGCCCCTGCACCGCGCGAACGACCTTCTTCGGGTCGCCGCGGTAGATCTTGCGCCAGGTCACGCCGTCGGCGTCGTGCACGATCGGCTCGGTCTCGTGCCCCCGGTGCTCGGCCGGATCGGTGATCCAGCGCAGCCCGCGTTCGATCGCCTCCCGGTAGCTGGGGCCGCCCGCGTCGGTCAGGTCGAGCAGCGCCATCGGGCCCATCGACGCCTGGTGCACGGTGTAGACCGGGTAGCCCTCGACCAGGCCGCCGGTGCGGGCGTCGTAGTGCCACCACCACTGGCCGCCGGGGCCCTGGAGTTCGCAGATCCGGTCGGCCGCGCGGACCGCCGCGGTCTTCGCCTCCTCGTCGCCGCGCATCCGGTGCAGGATGGCGAGCGCCTGGATCGGGTAGACCTGGTCGGCGTAGCAGGCGACGTGCGAGCGGTACCAGGGCAGCAGGCCCGGTCCCGTGCCGTGCGGGAAGAGCGGACTGTTTCCGTGGCGGGAGACCAGCAGACGTTCGCGGGCGGCCGCCAGGTGGTCCTTCACCTCCGCCTGTCCGATGGAACTGGCCAGAGCCGCCACGACCCACGATGCCTCGACCACGTACTGGGGCTTGTTCGGGTCGTCCAGCTCGCGGAGGCGTTCCAACGCCTTGGGCAGCAACGGGTGCGCACTCTGGGCGGCGGCCCATGCGATCAGGCCGGCGTCGCCGAGATTGGTGGTCCGGTCGAGGCGGCTCACGAGGAGCGCCACGAACTCCTCGACGTTCATTCCGCCGAGCACGGCCCGCTGCTTCTCCTCGGGCAACCATTGTGCCCCGAGCGCCACGATTGCGGCATAACGTGTGCTGGTGCCGCGTAATTCAAGTTCGCCGGATGTCGACCGCGCGCGGGTGAACGCGAACTCGTCGGAATCCGGACGGTACATCCGGGGAAGTCCCTCAAGTGCGACGGTGCAGAGCCGATCGACAAGTCGCGTGTTGTCGCCGTCCAGTTCGGCGCGCAGCGGCCACGTCATCAACGGATTACCCCCAAGAAACGGTTTCTGGCTTGGCGAACGGTACATGTGCAGTGCTCATGTCCGAAGTCAGGAATTGGCAGTAAGGTGTTGGCCGTTTGTGCGCGATTCGGTACCCCGGCTAGTGGACGAGGCCGACGGAAGGACGAGGGAATGGACCAGGGGAGTGCGGGATCGGCCGTTCGGGTGATGCCGGGTGCGGATATCGACGAAAAGGCCCGGATCGGCGACGGGACAACTGTTTGGCACCTGGCGCAGGTGCGCGAAAACGCCGTGGTCGGTACGCGGTGCAATATCGGGAGAGGTGCCTATGTGGGGCCCGGTGTCCGGATCGGGGACAATTCGAAGCTGCAGAATTACGCGTTGGTCTACGAACCGGCCGAATTGGGCGATGGGGTGTTCATCGGACCGGCGGCGGTGCTCACGAACGACGAGTTCCCCCGGGCGGTCACTCCCGACGGCGTGCTGAAGACGGGTGAAGACTGGACCGCGGTCGGGGTGGTGATCGGGGACGGCGCCTCGATCGGGGCGCGCGCCGTGTGCGTGGCCCCGGTGCGCATCGGGCGCTGGGCCCTGGTCGCCGCCGGTGCTGTCGTAACGACGGACGTGCCCGACTTTGCCCTGGTCGTGGGCGTTCCGGCGCGTCGGGTCCGCTGGGTGGGTCGCGCCGGCGTCCCCCTCGAACCGGACGGCGACGGCGACTTCGTCTGCCCGAAGACGGGTGCGCGGTACGTCGAGACGGACGGTGTGCTCGCTGAGAAGTGACCGCACGGCTGCTCCGGGGCACTCTCAGTAGGCCCCGGAGCGGCGCAGAACGGCGCTGAGGGTGCGGGCCAGGATCGCCAGGTCCATGGTGAGTGACCAGTTCTCCACGTAGGTCAGGTCGAGCCGGATGGACTCCTCCCAGGAGAGGTCGGAACGGCCGGAGACCTGCCACAGGCCGGTGAGCCCGGGCTTGACCACCAGCCGGCGGCGCATGTCCGCGGGGTAGCCCGCCACCTCGCGCGCCAGCGGCGGGCGCGGACCCACCAGGGACATGTCGCCCTTGAGCACGTTGAGCAGCTGCGGGATCTCGTCGAGGGAGAGCCGGCGCAGCCACTTGCCGAGCGGCGTGACCCGGGGGTCGTCGCGCATCTTGAACAGCTCGCCGTCGGTCTCGTTCAGGTCGAACAGGTCGGAGAGCCGCGCCTCGGCGTCGAGGTACATCGAGCGGAACTTGTACATCATGAACGGCTGGCCGTTCTTGCCGACGCGTTCCTGACGGAAGATCGCCGGCCCGCCCGCACCGCCCGGCGCGAAGCGCACCAGCGCGGCGATGGCCACCAGCAGCGGCGCCGACATGAACAGCAGCTGCAGCGCCAGGGCCCGGTCGAACACGGTCTTGACGAAGCGCCGGCCGCCCTTGAGTCGCGGGTGCTCCACGTGCAGCATCGGCAGCCCGTCGACGGGGCGGATCGTGGTGCGGTCGCCGGCGACGTCGACCAGGGTGCTGGCGACGATGAGGTCGATCTCGTCGCGTTCGAGGCGCCACGCCATGCGCCGCAGCGCCGCGCCGTCGATCTCGGCACACGAGAGCACCACGACCGTGTCGGCGCCGGCGTACGCCACCGCCGCGGCGACGTCGTCGAACGTCCCCAGCACCGGCGGCAGGTTGCCCGCGGTGCGGCGCTCGGCCGGGCCGATCTGGCGTTCGGGCAGGCAGGCACCGATGACGCCGAGCCCGTGGTAGCGCTCACGGCTGAGCCGGCGCGTCATCTCTCCCACCGCCAGGTCGTGTCCGACCAGGATGACCCGGTGCAAACGCTCACCACGCGCCCATGAACGGTGCAACCGTTGCCGTGCGGCATAACGCCACGCGACTCCGGCAAAAGTCATCAACGGCATCGCGATGATGACGTATCCACGGGCTAATGGAAAATTGGCCACATAGGCAACGAATGCGAGTGCCGCCGTGAGTCCGAGACCCGAGCGAAAAACTCTGGCGTATTCCTCGTTTCCCACGAAGAGGTGCCGATGCTCGTACGTGCGGTTGAGAGCGAGCGCGGCGAGCCAGGCGAACGGTAATGCGAGCGTCACCCACAGGTATGTGCGCGTGGAGGGTGTCCCCGAGGTCGGTCCGAATCGAATTTGCAGTGCCGCGAATGCGGACGCGAGACCGACCAGCGAGTCGACTCCCGCGAGCGTGGCCACATAACGCAGGCGCCAGCCGTTGCGGCCGGCGCCGAGGGTGTGTGGCGTCGGGTGGGACGGGTATCGCTTTACCGGCTCGACTGCGGTGGTGTCAATGGTCGGTTTCATCTCGACCGAGTGCACGCCCGCCTCCATCAGCTATGCCGACCATGGTTTTTCTCGTGCGCATCGTATGCGGTGGATCCCATGAGGGAACGCGCGGCGGAAGCACCACGGCAGAAGGCTGTCCAATCGAGCGGCTTTACGCCAGTGCGTCTCGCGTATTGAACACTAAAGGTCGAGTTAATGACAACTAAAACTAGTCAGCCTGCTCGCCTTCGGCTCAAAGCAGCAAATCGGGAAGATCCATCCTCGGCACCGCAGATCAGGCGGGTTCTTCGAGGGTGACGGCGGTCGATCCGTTGGGGCGTAAAAGCTTCTTCGTCCCGACTGTCCTAAAAGGACCATCGTGCTCATGACGGAATGTTGCACAATGAGCACGGAACGTCGAGAGCCCTTGCCCCGTCTATGGATCTGAGCGTGAGGGCGGCCCTACCCCTAGTGTCGGGAACCGGCCTGACCTGGCGCGCGGCGTGTCCCACATCATGGGACACTTAAGGTTCGCTCTGCGCAGGCTCAAGATCACTCTCGGTCCTGATATTCAGAATGTAATTGCGGAGAAACTGAGAGTCCGCATTTTCGGCCTGTCGCGCGATGAATTCGTCCCGCCGAACGATCGGTTGCCCGTATTCGACTTTCGGTCAGCGGCCCTCATTCGTGCGGCGTGAACGGATCCTATCGCCGGACATTCAAGAGATCCACCATCCGGAGTATCGGTTGGGTCAAGGGCCCCGCTCACGCCGGAACGAACACCAGCCGGCCGCTGATGACGGTCAGCCGCTCCGGAGTCAGATCGCAATAAAAGACCAATTCCTCCGGATGGCTGAACCCTCCGTGTGCTTCTCGTTGCGCTATGAGACGGTGCGCATCCTCGGCAGGGATTTCCAGCTCCCGCACGAGAACCTCCGCAGGTACATGGTTGATGTCGATCAGGCCGCCGTCGTCGTAGTCGCGCGGAAGGTCGGGCCGCCCGATCCTCAACTCGAACGCCAGATCCGGCTCCCGGGCCAGGATCTGGCGGGCCTTCTTGCGGCGGCGCAGCCGTGCGCGGGCCTCGGCGACGGCGATGCCGGACGTCGGCCGCGCCGCGCTCATCCCCGAGGAGAAGACCAACCAGTCGTGCGTGGCCATCCGCGGGACCGCCACACCGCGCGCCACCGCCAGCGCGGGTACCAGGTACGGCACGGGTGTGCCGTGCGGCGGGGTCGGCCCCGACGGCCGACCAGGCACCGGCGCGGCACCTGAAGTCGGCGCTGCGCCCAGCGCCGGAGGGATGGGCGATGTCGGCGGCACATAGGGCGCGAGCGGCACCCGCACCGCCGGGGTCGGCACGGCGGGCGCCGTCGGCTGGTGCGGCGCGGGGACGCGGTGTGCAGTCTCGCGAGCCGGCGCGGGATCGCGCTGCCAGTGGACCGCCGGGAAGGCCGTCGCCGGAATCGCGGCGGCGGTCGTCGCGTCGAGCGCGGGAGCCGCCGGCGCATCCGGCGCGGTCGGCATCTCTACCTCTATACCCCGCAGCGCGGCGACGGCGTTGATCGCCGCGACCCGGCGGTGCAGGATCGGCGCCGCCCACCCGGCATGCACCACCCCGAGCACCCACACCGCGGCAAGGATCGCGAGCCGGACGGGGAGCGGGAACGGCGTGTGGTCCCAGTAGCCGAAGACGTCGAACGGTGGTCCGGTGCCGATCAGGATCGCGACGACGTAGTAGGCGCTGAGTTGGATCTGGCTGTCGTCGCCGAGTCGCCAGCCGGCGTGAAAGAGGAGCGCCGGGGTCGCCCATCCGCCGGTCCAGAACGCCAGATCCTTCCAGTACCGCTCCGGGATGAGTCGTGGCGGCTTGCGTGGACGCGCCCGCTTACCCATGTCCGCCTCCTCAGGTCGCGCTCGCGACGCCGGGATTCGACAGCCGTTTGACCAGCATGACGAGGAGGTCCCAGATCGCCTCCACAGTCGAGGCCGCCAGCTTGACCCGGCCCCAGTAGGCCTTGAAGAGCTTCTTGATGACGTGGATGATCTCGACCACGAAGTTGATCAGCTCGTTGATGACGGCTGCCGCGGTGGGTGCGGAGGTGCCGACCACCAACGTCGTGGCGATCTTCGCGATCTTGCCGATCCCGGCGACGACGACTCCACTGATGAAGACGTCGATCTCGGTGAAGAGCTGCTCCGCGGCTTCGGCGATGAGGTTCAGCACGGTGGCGCTGCGGTCGCAGATGTTTTTCCAATTGGAGAAGTCGTTGTGCCAGTAGTTGCGCACGAAGCTCTCGAACGTCTGGGCGGCGGGACCGTCCCACAGGGGCGCCAGTGAATCCATCCCGAACTGGACGTTGCGGTCGATGCCCCAGACGCCGAGGTCGCCGCCGAGCTGCTGGTAGCCGCGCGCCAGCTGGCGCACCTTGCCCCAGTCGCCGACGAACAGGGGAACCAGTTCGTTCATGATGCTGATCTTGACGATCTTCTCGAGGATGCTGTCGACCAGCTTCACGCTGCTCATGAGCTTGTCGAGCTTCTTGCCCATCTCGTCCTTGTACTCGGGCGGCGGGGGCCCGATCGCGACCGGGTTTTCGAAGTGGCCCTGGTGGCTGGTGTCGGAGACGGACTGGCCCTCGGCGCGGTGCACGTCGACGCTTGCCCAGATCTGCTCGGCCGCCGCTTGATCGGTGCGTTCGTAGGCCGCCGCGCTCGCGTCGACCATGCTTGCGGTCGTCTCGAGGTTTTTGCCGAATGCGTCGGTGACCTTGTGCTGGATGTCCTGCAGCAGCTCGGCGACGATCTTGGCATCGGCCCACATGACGCCGGTGAGGCCGTCGGTGTCGGCGCAGTGCTTGTCGCAGTATGAACGCAGGTCGGTGATGTCGTCGATGTCGACCGTGAGCTGCTTGGCGTAGGACCGCAGGGCCCAGGGGTGGGCGTAGATGGGCTCGGTCATCGCCGGGCCTCCTTGGCGAGCTCGGCGGCGGCCTCTTCGGGCGTGGCGCCGTCGCGAATGGCCTCTGCGAGCGGCGCCAGCTCGGCCAGCCGCGCGTCGATGAGCCGGCTGGCGGCGCCGCCCTCGCCGGCGAGCACCGCGTCCCACGAAAGCAGCCCGAGGTCGATGCGCTCCTGCGCCTCGCGCAACTCCGGAGGTGCTCCGGCCGTACGGGCATACGCGGTCAGCTCCGCGAGTGCCTCGGCCTTTGCCCGCGCGGCTTCCTCCTGCTGCTGCTCGAACCACCGCCGCAGCTCCGAGACGGTGTCCTGCCAGTCGTCGTACGCACCCACCCCGTCCATGCCCCGCCTCCCTATCGGCATCCTTCGCTGGACAGTCACGCTAGGGCCGCCGTCACCGGACCCGGAAGAACCACTTTCCCGCTGTGGATAACCTTGCCCGCGTGCGTATACTCGCCTACGAATAATCATCGGGGGGTGAGGGCGTGGCCAAGCGGAAGGTGCGCAACCTCCTCGCGCTCGCCCTCCTGGGTGTGCTGTCCGAGCGGCCGATGCACCCGTACGAGATGGCGTCGGTGCTGCGCGAGCGCGCCAAGGACACCAGCATGAAGATCCAGTGGGGTTCGCTCTACACCGTGGTGCAGAACCTGGAGAAGCACGAGTTCGTGCGCGCCACCGAGACCACGCGGCAGGGTGGCCGTCCGGAGCGCACGGTCTACACGATCACCGAGGCCGGCCGGGCGGAGCTGGTCGACTGGCTCAGCGAGCTGGTCGAGCGGCCGCAGCACGAGCACAACAGCTTCGAGGCCGCGCTGTCACTGGTCGGGCACCTGACGCCGGACCGGGCGATCGAGCTGCTGCGGCAGCGGTTGTGGACGCTCGACGCCGACGTCGACAACATCACGCGCAGCCTGCGGCAGATGGTCGAGGAGTTCAATTTTCCCCGGGTGTTCCTCATCGAGGCGGAGTACCGGCTCACGATGATCCGGGCGGAGGCCGACTACGTGCGCGCCCTGCTCAAGGAGATCACGGAGGGCAGCATCTCCGGGATCGAGGGCTGGCACGCGTACCACCGCGACAGGGAGGCGCCGAAAGCCGAGCACTGACAGAGCGACGGCCCCGGGCGGTGCGGCAACACCGCGGCGGGGCCGTCGACCCCGAAACCACGTCCGTCAGGGACGGAACCCGGCCACAGGGCTGCAACCGCAAGGATAGCCGGGTGCCCTCCCCGGCGGATCGTTCCCGCGATCCGTGAAGGAGGAGCCCGTGAGCGACGACGTCGTCACGGCACATCAACTCGTCAAGACGTATCCGAAGGGCATCCGCGCGCTCGACGGGCTTTCCGTCGACGTTCGGCAGGGCGAGGTCTTTGCCCTGCTGGGGCCGAACGGTGCCGGTAAGTCCACGACCATCAAGATCCTGACCACGCTGGCCCGTCCCGACTCGGGCACCGTCACCGTCGCCGGGCACGACGCACTGCGCCGGCCCGAACGGGTGCGGCGGCTGATCGGCGTGGTGTCGCAGCGTTCGGGGGCGGATCCCGTCGCCACCGGGCGGGAGAACCTCGTGCTCCAGGGCCGGCTGTACGGGCTGCGCGGCACCGACCTGCGCCGGCGGGTCGGCGAACTGCTCGACCGGTTCGACCTCGGCGGAGCGGCCGACCGGGCGGTGAGCACCTACTCCGGCGGCATGCGGCGCCGGCTCGACGTGGCGCTCGGGCTGGTGAACCGGCCGCGGGTGCTGTTCCTCGACGAGCCGACCACGGGGCTCGACCCGCAGGCGCGTTCGGCCATGTGGGCGGAGATCGCGCGGCTGTCCGCCGACGAGGAGCTGGCCGTCCTGCTGACCACGCACTATCTCGAGGAGGCCGACCGGTTGGCCGCACGACTGTCCATCGTGGACAGTGGGCGGGTCGTCGTCCGGGGCACCCCGGAGACGCTCAAGGCGGAGCTGCGCGGCGACGCCGTTCACATAGAACTGCGGGACCACACCGCGGAACCGGTGGCGCGGGCGGCTATCGCGCGGGTCCCGGGCCTGCGGGACGTGACCCTCGACGGGCGGCGACTCTCGGCGCGGGCCGACGACGGCGCGGCGGCGGTGCCCGACGCGCTGGCCGGTCTGGACCGGGCCGGCCTGGCGGTCGCCACCGTCACCGTCGCCCGGCCGTCGCTGGACGACGTGTACCTGCGGCACACCGGCCGCACCTTCGCCCAGGCGGAAGTCGGAGCGGGCGCGGAAGCGGAGGCCAGGGCATGAGCGACACGCTCTTCATGACCCAGCGGCGGCTCAAGGCGCTGGCCAAACAGCCGTGGTTCCTCTTCTTCGCGCTGGTCCAGCCGATCATCTGGCTGTTCCTCTTCGGGAACCTGTTCCGGCGGATCGTCGAACTGCCGGGCTTCGGCGGCGGCTCGTACCTGACCTACCTGGTGCCGGGCGTCGTCGTCATGAGCGCCATGTCCTCGAACATGTGGGCCGGCATGGGCACCCTCGAGGAGATCGAACGCGGCACGCTCAACCGCTTCCTCGTCACGCCCGTCCGGCGCGGCGCCATCATCAACGCGAACGTCATCGAGCAGGCGCTCACGACGACGTTCCAGTCGGTGGCGATCGTGCTGCTCGGGTGGGCGGCCGGCGCGCACTACCCCGGCGCGCACTACCCCGGCGGCATCGTCGGCGTGCTCGTGCTGCTCGTCGCGGCGGTGTTGCTCGGCACGGTGTTCAGCGCCATGTCGAACGCCGTCGGCATGCTCGTGCGCCAGCGGGAAACCATCATCGGGCTCAACACGCTGCTGTTGCTGCCGTTGACGTTCCTGTCGACGGCGTTCATGGCGAAGGAGCTGATGCCGGGGTGGATGCGGGCGCTCACCGGCGCCAATCCGGTCGACTGGGCGCTGGCGGCCGGCCGTGGCGCGCTCACCGACAGTCCCGATTGGGGGCGGGTGTGCGCCAACGGCGGGGCGCTCCTGCTCCTCGCCGGGCTGGCGGTGTGGCTGTCGACCCGGACGTTCCGGGCCTACCAGCGGGCGGTGTAGCGGGTGAACGCGCCGGGGGCCGGCGACCTCGCGGTCGACGGCCCCCGGGCGAGAGAGGGTGGTGCTGCTCAGTTCCAGTTGTAGGCGTACGCGCCGCCGCGGCAGCTGGCCGACGAGAAGCCGATGACCGAGATCGCGTTGCCGCAGACGTTGATCGGCGCCTGGAACACGAAGCTCGACTGGTTGCCGTTGCCGAAGCCGTAGTTGTGGCTGCTGTGCCAGCCGGCCGAGGCCGGGGCGCTGAACATCAGTGCGCCACCGACGGTCAGGGCGGAAATGGCGGCGAGCCGGAGGACCTTCTTCTTCACGATGATGCCTTTCCCCGTGTGTGTCCGCCGGGCGCGGAGGCCACAGCGGTGCGTCAGGCATAGCTAACCGCAACCCTGAGTTATTTTTCCGGTTTTCTCGTGATTTCGGACTTTACGGCAGGTGGGGGTCGGACGTGGGGACAAAGTGTCGGACCCCGGCGCTAGCGTTCGCGCGTGACACTCGCCTCGTTCAAGGATCTGATCGTGAAGGCCGGGGACGCGCTCGCCCTGGCGGCGTTCTGGGGAAGGATTCTCGGCGCCGAGTCGACCGATCTCGGCGATGCGTCGGCCCGGCTCGACGCCGACGGCTTCCGGGTGTGGGTCGATCCCGTGCCGGAGCCGCATCCGGGGCAGACCCGCGTGCATCTCGACCTGCGGCTGCCGACCGCCGACCCGGCCGCGTTGGTCGCCGCGGGCGCGCAGGTGCGGCGCGAGCCTGGCGGCGACATCGGCTGGTGGGTGCTGGCCGACCCGGAGGGCAGCGAGTTCTGCGCGTTCCCACCGCGCGAGGGCTACGCGAGTGGCGTCGACGAGCTGGTGACCGCCTCCGCCGACCCGGTGCCGCTCGCGCACTGGTGGGCCGGGATCCTCGGCGGCACCGTGCGGGAGCAGCCCTACGGCGCCGACCTCACGGGCGCGGCCGGGTTCCCGTGGCGCACCTGGTGTTTCGACCGGGTGGCCGACCCGCGGGTCGCACCCAACCGGTGGCACTGGGACGTCACGCTCACCGGCGGGGCGACCGTGGCCGCCGTGCAGGCCGCGGGGGCGCGGCTGATCCGCCCACGCGGCGGAGATTTGCACTGGTCGGTGTTCAAAGACCCGGATGGCAACGACTTCTGCGTGTTCGAGGCACCTGAGGCATCCCCGCCGACGACTGCGTGATCGCCGACCACTACCCTGGGTGCATCAAGGCTTTCTTGGGGGTGGTGGTGAAAGCACCCCCGCATCGGGCTGCCCCGGTGCGGGGGTGCTTTCGAACCGCCGCTACCAACGATGGTGGATCTGCGGGCGGATGAGCTCGTCGTACACCCGGCCGACCGCGCGGCGGGCCCGATCCGTCAGCGGCTCCTGGCCGGCGACGGCGGCGTTCGACCGCGCCTGCTCGGGATTGCGCGCACCGGGGATCACCACCGAGACGCCCGGCTGGTCGATGACCCACCGCAACGCCCACTGCGCCGTCGACACGCCCGACGGGACGTACTCCCGCAGGGCGCGCACCGCCTGCAGCCCGGTCTCGTAGTCCACCCCGGAGAACGTCTCGCCGACGTCGAACGCGGCACCGTGCCGGTTGAAGTTGCGGTGGTCGTTCTCGGCGAACGTGGTCTGCTCGTCGTACCGGCCGGACAGCAGTCCACTGGCCAGCGGCACCCGGGCGATGACGCCGACCCCCGCCTCCGCCGCGACCGGCAGCACCTCGGTGACCGGCTTGAGGCGCAGGACGTTCAGGATGATCTGCACCGTCGCCACACCCGGGCGGGCGATCGCCGTCAGGGCCTGCGCACAGGTCTCGACGCTCACGCCGTAGGCCGCGATGCGCTTCTCCTGGACCAGGGTGTCGAGGGCGTCGAACACCTCGTCGCTGGCGAACACCGCGTCCGGCGGGCAGTGCAGCTGCACGAGGTCGAGCGTGTCGACCTGGAGGTTCTCCCGGGAGCGGTCGTTCCACTCGCGGAACGCCGCCAGGGTGTAGTTGGCCGGCTCCTGGGGCACGCGGCGGCCCATCTTCGTGGCGACGAAGACGTTGGCTCCCGTCTGCCGCAGGAAGCGGCCGATGAACTTCTCGCTGCGGCCGTCGCCGTACACGTCGGCGGTGTCGAAGAAGGTGACCCCGGAGTCGACGGCCGCCTGCAGCGTGGCGAACGCCGAATCCTCGTCCACCTCGCCCCAGTCGGCGCCGAGCTGCCAGGCGCCGAGTCCGATCACGCCGACCGGCGTACCGGTGCGGCCGAGAATGCGCTGTTCCATGCGGCAACCGTAGGGTATCTACCAGCCGTGATCCTGCTCGGCACCTCCGGATGGCAGTACAAGGACTGGCGCGGCCGGCTGTACCCGCAGCGGCTGCCGCAGTCCCGGTGGCTGGAGCACTACGCCACGCAGTTCGACACCGTCGAGGTCAACAACGCGTTCTACCGGCTGCCCGAGCGGGACACCTTCGCCGGCTGGCGGGAACGCACCCCGGACGGTTTCTGCTTCGCCGTCAAGATGAGCCGCTACCTGACCCACATCAAGCGGCTGCGGGAGCCGGCCGAGCCGGTCGAGCGCTTCCTCTCCCGCGCCACCGCGCTCGGCGACAAGCTCGGCCCCGTCCTGCTCCAGCTGCCGCCGACCCTCCAGGCCGCCCCCGAGCTCCTCGACGCCGTCCTCACGCTCTTCCCGCGCGAGGTGCGGGTCGCCGTCGAGCCGAGACACAAGACTTGGTGGAACGACGAGACGCGCGCACTCCTGACGCGACACAACGCGGCGCTGTGCTGGGCCGACCGCCACAGCCGCCCGATCACTCCACTGTGGACGACCGCCGACTGGGCCTACCTCCGCCTGCACGAGGGCCGCGCCAAACCCTGGCCCAACTACGGCAGAGCCGCCCTGCGAACCTGGCTGCACAGAATCCCGCGGGACATCCCGACCTACGTCTACTTCAACAACGACCCCGGCGGCGCGGCCGTGGACAACGCGCGCACCCTGCGGGCCCTGCACGAGCAAGCCGCCGCCGAACGTGTGTGAGCTCACGGATATCAACTAGCCGGATGATCTCCCTGAACTCACACACGTCCGCACTCAACTCACACCCGTGTGAGTGCGACCGCCTACGCCTTGGGGAGCCGGACGACGAACGTACATCCCGGGCCGGAGTGCTCGCCGAGCGACAGGGATCCGCCGTGCCGCTCGACCACGACGCGGGAGATCGCCAACCCCAGCCCGCTGCCCGGGATGCCCGCCTCCTTGGCGCCCGCGCCCCGGAAGAACCGGTTGAACAGCTTCGACCGGTCCGCCTCCGGGATGCCCATGCCGGTGTCGGAGACGGTCAACGCCACGAACTCCGGCCCGTCGTCCGCCAGCCGCACGGTGATCCGGCCGCCGCGCGGCGTGTACCGGGCGGCGTTGCGCAGCAACGTGTCGATCACCTGGCGGATCCGCGGCACGTCGGCCTGCGCCATCAACGACGGCGGCACGTCGACGATCGTGCTGTGCCCGCGCTGCGCGATCTCCGGCTCCGCCTCGGCGAGCGCCTCGCGCAGCAGGCTCGCCAGGTCGGCCCGTTGCGGGCGGACCGTCGCGTCGCCGGAGTCCAGCGCGGCGAGATCGAGCAGGCTCGCGATGATGCCGCGCAGCGTCTCCGCGTTGCGCGCCACGACCGTCAGCAGTTCGCGCTGCTCCTCGGTCAGCTCCGGGTCGTCGAGCACCAGGTCGGTGTAGGAGGAGATCGACGTCAACGGGGTGCGCAGTTCGTGGCCGACGAGGCCGATGTACTCGTCCTTGCTGCGGGCCAGTTCGGCGGCGAGGCCGGCGGCGCGACGGCGTTCGAGGTGCTGGCCGACGTGCGCGGCGACGCCGGCCAGCAGCGCGGCGAGCACCCGCTGCGGCTCCTCGACGTGCGTGGAGAAGAACGACAGCACGCCGAGCGTGTGCTCCGCGCTGCGGATCGGCAGGGCCACCCCGGCGCGCAGCCCCGTGCGGGCCATCGTCTCGGCCGAGATCATGTCGACGGTGGTGAAGTCGCGCACCCAGACCGTGCGCGCGCGTTCCCAGGCGACGCCGGCGAAGCCCTCCCCGCGGGCGAGGCTCTGCGGGGTGATCGCCAGGTGCGCGGCACCGTCGCGGTCGCACGTCGCGGTGAGCCGCAGCAGCCCCGCCTCCTCGTCGACCAGCCAGAGCGCGCCACCGGCCCATTCGAGGGCGTCGGTGACGGCGCTGAGGAGTTCCTCGCCGATGCCGGCCGGGTCGTCGTTGCGCTCGAGGATCCGGGCGACCGCCACCTCGCAGTCCTTGAAGCGATCCGTGCGCACCTGGTCGGTGGTCTCCATGACGGCCAGCACGGCGCCGAGCGTCTCGCCGTCCGCGCCGTACATGCGGTGGCCGTTCGCCCGGAAGTACCGGGGGGAACATCCCGGCAGGTGCACGCTGTACGGCAGGTCGCGCACCTCCTCACCGGCGAGGGCGCGCAACAGCGGGATCCGCTCCTTCGGGATCGGGGTCCCGTCCGCCTCGCGCAGTTCGTACCGGCCGTCCCAGCTCTCGCCGAGTTCCTCGGGAACCTCGAAGATGCGGCGCATCGCGTGGTTGAGCAGCACCGGCCGGCCCTGGGCGTCGCACGCCGCGACGGCCGTGTCGATCGACTCCAGCAGCGCCTCCAGGAACGCCCGGTGCCGGGCCGCCTCCCGCTGGCCGTCCATGCGTTCGGTGGCGTCGTGCAGGAACGCGTGCACCACCGGGCCGTCCGGTCCCGGCGTCGTGCTCAGCGCCATCTCCACCGCGAACTCGTGCCCGTCGCGGTGCCGCGCCCAGATCAGCGGCCGGGCGGGCTGATCCGTCCGGTGGCCGGCGAGGGCGCGGGCGGTGCGCGCCGCGGCGCGGGACTGCTCGGCGGCGACCAGGTCGTCGAACGGCCGGCCGACCGCCTCCGCCGGCTCCCACCCGAACATCGACTCGGCGCCGCCGCTCCACTGCAGGATCCGCCCGCCGTGGTCGACGGCGACGTAGGCCTCCCGCATGGCCGCGAGAACGGTGTCCACCTGCGCGGCCGCGAGGGTGCTCCGGCTGGCCGACTGGTCGTTCGCCAGCAGGTTGGTGAACAGGTCGGCGGCGTCGCGCACCACGTCCAACTGCTCGGCGCTCCACTCCCGGGACGCCACGTCGGCCACGCAGAACGCCCCCACGGCCGCGCCGTCGAGCCGGATCGGGTAGCCCGCGTAGGCGTGCAGCCCGGCGGCCCGCGCCCGGGCGCTGAGCTGCGGGGCGTCGACGACGACGAGCGCGTCCTTCGCGATGACGAACTGGCACATGGACTCGTCGACGGGCACCTCGGCCGGCGCCTCGGCCCCGTGCACGGCCAGGAACCGCTCACTGTCGGCGTCGAGCAGGGAGATCGCGGCGTACGGGACACCGGCGGCGGTCGCGGTGAGGCGGGCCATCCGCTCAAGCGGCAGGCCGGTCGCGGTGAAGAGCAGGCGCGCGCGTTCCACCGCAGCAAGTCGCCCGGGACGACGCAGCACGATGGTCTCCGTCCCTACCGCTGGTAACTCGTTGTCCGCGCCGCACACGCTGACCCCTTTTGCCGGATAGGACCAGTGTGCCCTATCTTTCCCGTTACCAAACGCGCATGCGAGCTAACAAGCCCCCGACTCGTATGTTGTCTCCCGTGAACGATGACGCGTATCGGATCGGCATCGACTTCGGCACCTCCAACACCGTCGCGGTCTACACCGGACCGGGCGGACAGGTGCACCCGCTGGTGTTCGACGGTTCGCCGACGCTGCCCTCGGCCGTCTGCCTCAACGACACCGGCGGCCTGCTCGTGGGGCCGGACGCCGTGCACGCCGCGCGGGTGCACCCCGAGTCCTACGAACCGCACCCGAAGCGGCGCATCGACGAGGACGTCGCGCTGCTCGGCGGCCGCGAGATCCCCGTCGCCGACATGATCGCCGCCGTGCTGCGCCGCGTCGTGACCGAGGCCCGCCGGGTCACCGGCCACGCCCCGGGCCGGGCCTTCCTGACCTACCCGGCCGCGTGGGCGCAGACCCGGCGCGGTCGGCTCGCCGCGGCCGCCGAACGCGCCGGCCTCACCGGCATCACGCTGATCCCGGAACCGGTCGCCGGCGCCGCCTCGTTCCTCGCCGTCGCCGGCGCGGCCGTCCGACCCGGGGCCTGTGTCGTGGTCTACGACCTCGGCGGGGGAACGTTCGACGCCTCCGTCGTGCGCCACGGGCCGGGCGGCTTCGAGGTGCTCTCCACGGAGGGGCTGGAGGAGGCCGGCGGGCTCGACGTCGACGCGGCCGTCATCGAGTACTTCGGCACGGTCTTCGCACCCCGGCACGAAGCGGCCTGGCGGCGGCTCACCGCACCGGCGACGCCGGTCGACCGGCGGGCGCACCGGCTGCTGTGGGAGGACGTGCGGACCGGCAAGGAGATGCTCTCGCGCACCTCGTCGACCGTGATCCACCTGCCGCTGATCGAGGAGGACGCGCCGCTCGGGCGGGGGCAGTTCGACGAGCTGGCCCGGCCGATCCTGGACCGCACGGTGCGCACCACCCGTTCCGCCATCGCGACCGCGGGGATCGCGATGTCGGAGGTGGCGGGGATCTTCCTGGTCGGCGGGGCCAGCCGGATGCCCCTGGTGGCGACGCTGCTGCACCAGGCGTTCGGCACGGCGCCGACGATTCTCGACCAGCCGGAGCTGGTGGTGGCCCGGGGAAGCCTGACGATCCCGGATCCGGCGGCTTCCGCGCGGCCGGTCGCGGGGCCGGCCGTCGCGGGGCCGGTGTCGGGGCCACCGGCCGAGGGGCCGGGATTCGCGGGGAGCGGGGGCGGGCGGCCCGGGACAGCCGGGACGCCGGCGGGCTTTCCGGCGGGCGGCTGGTCCGAGTCGACGGGCGGCCCGGGTGGTCCGGGCGGATCTCCGGTCGGCGGGTCCGGCTTCTCCGGCGGCGGCGCGGGGTTCCCGGCCGGCGGGCCAGGACAGGCGGGCGCCGGGCCGGGTGGGTCGGGCTTCTCGTCGGCCGCTTCGGGCGGTCCCCTGGGGCCGGCTTCCGGCGGGCCGACCGGCTCGACCTCCGGCGGGCCGGCGGCTCCCGCTTCCGGCGGCGGCGCCTTCGGCGGGTCGGGCTTCGCGGCTCCCGGACCGGCGTCGGGCGGGCCGGCGTCCGGCGGGCCGACCGGCTTCGCGGGTCCGGTGTCGGGCGGCTCGCGCACCGGCGCCCAGGCGACCGGCGGCTCGCACTCCTCGAGTTGGTCCCACTCGTCCAGCGGTTCGCACACCACGTCGGGCTCGTTCGGCGTGCCGCAGCCCGTCTCGGGGATGCCCGGCGGCCCGCCCGTGGTGCCGCTCTCCGTCCCGCCGGTGCCCGGCCCGATGACGACCGGCCCGATGACGGGGCCGGTGCGCCCGGCTCCGAGCGGCCCCTACCCCGCCCCGCCGCGGCGGAGGTCGTCCAACGGGCCGTGGATCCTGGTGGCCGTTCTCGTCGTGGTGCTGGTGTGCGTGTCGGGCCTGTTCGTCCTCATGAACCTCGGCGGCGACGACGACCCCACGGGCGACCGGGCCGGCGACGTGGGCGCGACGCGGGGAGCCGCGACCCGTGGCCCCGCCGGCACGCCCGGTTCGACCGCCGGTGCCGCCCCGACCTCGGCGCCCTGGATCGGCCGCTGGGCCGGCCCGATCAAGCAGGGCAGCCAGTCCTACGACATCGACGTGACGCTGAAGGGCGGCGCCGTCAACGCGGTGATCGGCGAGGTCGCCTACGACCCGCTGAACTGCTCCGGCATCTGGACCCTGACGGCGGCCACCGACCAGGAGGTGCGGGCGAAGGAGACCATCACGAACGACCCGAAGCGCACCTGCGTCGCCACCACGCTGGTGGCGTTCCGGCCGATGGACGCGAACCGGATCCTGGTGCAGATCTACACGTCGATGGGCTACCAGGCGGACCCGATCGCCTCCGGCATCCTCAGCCGCAAGTGACGCCGGTCAACCGACCGATTCGGCCACCTCGGCGTAGGGCGCGGTGGACCACCAGCGGAACGACACCCGCGAGATGGTCCGGTCGTTCACGAACGTCACCTCCACGGCCTCGTCGCTGAGCCGCCGGATCTCGACCTGGTACCCGTCCTTCGGCACGGTCTCCTGCACGCGCGCGGTCCCCGGTTCGACCCAGACGGCCACGTCCCCGCCGAGCGTGCGGAACGTCCGCCGGAACGCCGTCCCGCCCGCGCCGTTGGAGACCGGCGACCACGACGGGTTGGGCGCCGGCGGGGTGACCCCGGGCGGCCGGGTCCCGGAGGGCCGCGGCGAACTCGGCACGTTCACATATCCGGGCACCGAATTGGAGGCGTTTCGTGTCTGCGTAGGAGCGGAGAGTATCGAATGGATGCTCAACCAGGAGGCTCCCGCCACAATCGCGGTGGCGAGAGCCCAGGCAAGTAGGTAGGCAACCCGAAGTCGCACGGACTCATCCTGCCCCAGCGGCCCCGGAAGTCTCAAAGCCCAGTACGGTGCATGCATGGCAACGGTGTTGCTAGTCGAGGACGACCACGTCATCCGTGGTGCGCTGCTGCGTTCCCTGACCGACCTGGGGCACACGGTGTACGCGGTCGGTACCGCCCTGGAGGCGTTACGGAGAGTGGCGTCCGATGCCCCTGACTGCGTCGTTCTCGATCTCGGTCTGCCCGACCTCGACGGGTCCGACGCCCTGCGGATGATCCGCGGGGTGTCCGACACGCCGATCATCATCGCGACGGCTCGCGACGATGAGGCCGAGATCGTGCGGCTGCTCAAGGCCGGTGCCGACGACTACATGGTCAAACCGTTCACCAGTGCGCATCTCGACGCGCGGATGGCATCCGTGCTGAGGCGCACCGGACGGGCGACCCGCGAACCTCCGTCGATCATCGAGGCGGGCGGGCTCAAGGTGGACCTGGCGCAGCGTCAGGCGTACCTTGACGGCGCGCTCCTCACGCTGACGCGCAAGGAGTTCGACCTGCTGGCCTACCTGGCCGCCCGTCCGGGACGGGTGGTCTCTCGTCGGGAGTTGCTGGAGGAGGTATGGCGACAGCCCTCGGTGGGGGAGGACCAGACGATCGACGTGCACCTGTACTGGTTGCGGAGAAAGCTGGGCGAGAGCGCGGCGGCACCGAAATACCTGCACACCGTGCGGGGGGTCGGCGTGCGCTTCACGGCGGGTCCGGCCTAAGGGCCGCGCTCGCCTACGTCGCGGTTGCCGTCACGGCCATGGTGGCCGTGGCGTTCCTCATCCCGCTCGGCATGGTGGTCCAGCAGATCGCCGAGGAACGCGCGCTCGCCGACGCCCAGCGTCAGGCGGCCGCGGTCGTCGCCGTGCTCACCGTGACCGACAACGTCGTCGCGATCGACAACGTCATCGCGACCACAAGTGGACGTTCGATCGGGCGGGTCGCTGTGCACGGCCTGCCCAGCGGGCGGATCGGTGACGGGCACGCCGCGCAGGCCGAGATCGACGCCGCCGGCCGCCAGTCGCGCACGAGCGTGGTGGACGCGCCGGGCGGTGAGTCGTTCCTCGAACCGGCGCGCCTCGGCGACGGCACCGTCGTGGTGGTCGAGGTCTTCATCCCGATGGAGGAGAGCAGCAAGGGCGTGGGCGTCGCCTGGCTCACGCTGTGCACGCTCGCGATCGGGCTGGTGGCCGTCTCGGTGTGGGTCGGCGACCGGCTCGCCGCCACGGTGGTGGGTTCCGCCAAGGGGCTCGCCGACGCCGCGAAGTCGCTCGGCGACGGGCAGCTCGGCGTGCGCATCGTGCCCAGCGGTCCACAGGAGCTGGTGGAGGCCGGTCTGGCGTTCAACAGCATGGCGGATCGCGTCGTGGCGCTCCTCAAGGGCGAACGGGAACTGCTCGCGGACCTCTCGCACCGGCTGCGGACCCCGCTGACCGGCCTGCGGCTGGACACCGAGCCGATCGAGGGCCCGCTCGGCGAACGGGTGCGCAACTCGATCGCGTCGCTGGAGGCGGAGGTCGACTCGATCATCCGGGCGGCGCGGCAGCCTCCGGCCAACACCGGGGAGATCACCCGCCTCAACGCCGACGGCGAGCCGGTCCAGGTGAAGACCGACGCGGCGGATGTCGTCCGCGAGCGGATGGTCTTCTGGTCGGCGGTCGCCGGGGACCAGGGGCGCACCTGCAAGCGGGTCGGTGCCTCGCTGCCCGCCCCGGTCAACGTGGCGCGCGCCGACCTGGTCGCGGCCATCGACGCCCTGCTGGGGAACGTCTTCCGCTACACCCCGCAGGCCACCCCGATCGAGGTCGCGGTGACCCGTAGGGACGGCTGGGTGGCGGTGCGCGTCGACGACGGCGGCCCCGGCATCCCCGACCCGGACGCGGCGCTCAAGCGCGGCGTGAGCAACAAGGGGTCGACGGGCCTGGGCCTCGACATCGTGCACAAGCTGGCGGCGGGAGCCAACGGCGCGGTGAACATCGGCCGCAGCCGCTTCGGCGGGGCGAGCGTGGTGGTGCTCCTGCCGGACGCCGAGGCGCCGCCGCCGCCCACGGGCACGCGCTTCGGTCTGGTCGGCCGGCTCTCCCGGGAGCCCCGGCGCCGCAGGCGCGCCCGCGACTGAGGGTGACGTGGGGGCCGCATTTCTGGCGGATTCCGTCCTGAAATGCAAGCCGCGAAGTGACGCTCCGTCGACCCTGGTCACGGCTGCGGCAAATCCGGATTAGGTCCCGGTTAAGGGTGATGACCAAGGGTCGGATGCCCGACTAACGTTCTCGTTGTTCCCACCGGACGCACCGGTTCCGCCCCCTGTCCCGCCCTGTCGAAACGGTGCGTCCAAGCTGCGAGGGTGCAGGTCGGCTCGGCCCCGACCTGCGCCCTCGCTTTATTGCGTCCCGGGGTCCGGCGAGAACACCTAGGGGAGTGCTCTCAGGGTGCTGACCGGGATCGCTCCCGATGATTCTCGGCAGCCCGCGCCCATAGCGTCCAGCACGTGACGGATACAAGGCGGCCGATGACGGTCCGGGTGGCGCGGTGGAGCGCCACCCACCCGTGGCGGGCGATGGGGATGTGGATCGTCTTCGTTGCCCTGTGCTTCGTGGTCGGCAGCGCTGCCGGCCTCAAGGAATCCGACGGCGACGACGCGATCGGCGAGTCGGGTCGGGCGAGCACGATCTACGACGAGGCGCACTTCGACGACCCGGCGGTCGAGAGCATTCTGATCTCCGCCCGGAGCGGCGCCCTGGACAAGGCGGCGGCCGAGAGCGTGGCCAACGACGCGATGGGCCGGATGCGGACCCACAAGGACGTGGCGAAGGTCGACGGGCCGATCCCGTCGCCGGACGGCACCGCGATCCTGGTGCGCGTCACGATGGCCGGCGACCCGGACACGGCCACGGACCGCGTGCAAGGGCTGCGCGACGTGACGGCCGCCGTTCAAGCGGATCATCCGGAACTGCGGGTCGAGGAGACCGGCGGCCCCTCGATCAACCGCGCGCTCGACGAGACGCTGGGCAAGGACTTCCAGCGGGCCGAGTTCCTGAGCCTGCCGGTGACGCTGCTGATCCTGGTGGTGGCGTTCGGGGCGCTGCTGGCGGCCGGCGTGCCGATCCTGCTGGCCGTCTCCTCGGTGATGGGCGCGATCGGCCTGTCGACCCTGGCCTCGCACCTGTTCCCGGCGAGCGACGCCACCAACAGCGTGATCCTGCTGATCGGCATGGCCGTCGGCGTCGACTACTCGCTCTTCTACATCCGCCGGGAACGCGAGGAGCGGGCCCGCGGCCGGGCCCATCTGGACGCGGTGGAGATCGCCGCGGCCACGTCGGGGCACGCCGTCGTGGTCTCCGGCGTCGCCGTGATGATCTCGATGGCGGGGCTGTTCCTGGCGAGCGACACGACGTTCTCGTCGCTGGCGGTCGGGTCGATCCTGGTCGTGGCCGTCGCGATGCTCGGTTCGCTGACGGTACTGCCGGCGATGCTGGCCAAGATGGGCCGCTGGATCGACCGGGGTCGCATCCCGGGGCTGTGGCGGCTGACCGCCCGCCAGGGGCCGCCGCGGTTCTGGCCGGCGGTGCTGCGCCCCGCCCTCAAGTACCCGCTCCCCACGCTGCTGGTCTCGGCCGGCATCCTGATCGCGCTGGCCGTTCCGGCCCTTTCGATGGAACTGCGTCTGCCCGGCGCCGAGGACCTGCCCCGCACGACACCGGCGATGCAGGCGTACGACCGGTTGACGGCGGCGTTCCCAAGTCAGGGCACCACCCACATGGTGGCCGTCAAGGCACCGGCGGACCAGCGGGAGAAGGTCGACGCCGCCCTGCACGCCATGCTCGACAGGGCCGGCGCGGATCCGCTGTTCAGCACCGCCGAACGGCCGGAGATCGAGGTGTCGGCCGACGGCCGGGTCTCCATCGTGGAGGTGCCCACCCCGTACTCCGGCCGCAGCGAGCAGGCCGCCGACTCCCTCGCGAAGCTGCGCGGGACGCTGGTGCCGCAGGCGCTCGACGGCGTGCCGGGCGTCGAGTACGCGGTCGGCGGGTTCGTGGCCGGCAGCGTGGACTACGCCGACCACGTGCGCTCGAAGCTGCCGCTGGTGATGGGCTTCGTGCTGCTGTTGACGTTCATCGTGATGGCGGTGACGTTCCGCTCGGTGGTCGTGGCGCTGACCTCGATCGCCCTGAACCTGCTCTCCGCCGGCGCCGCCTACGGCCTGCTGGTGCTGGTCTTCCAGGGAACCTGGGCCGAGGGTGTGCTCGACTTCCGTTCGATCGGGGCGATCGTCACCTGGCTGCCGCTGTTCCTGTTCGTGGTCCTGTTCGGCCTGTCGATGGATTACCACGTGTTCGTGGTGAGCCGGATCCGGGAGGCCGCGCTACGGGGGATGCCGACCCGGTCGGCCGTGGCGCACGGGATCACCACCTCGGCCGGAACGGTGACCAGCGCGGCCATCGTCATGGTGGCGGTGTTCTCGATCTTCGGAACGCTCAGCACGATCGACATGAAGCAGCTCGGCGTCGGGCTGGCCGCGGCGATCCTGATCGACGCGACGATCATCCGCGCGGTGGTGCTGCCGTCGCTGATGACCCTGCTGGGCCGCGCCAACTGGTGGGCCCCGCGCTTCCTGCGCAAGACGGAACAGCCGCCGGCGGTGCCGCCCGTGGCGATCCCCGCGCCGGACGAGCGCGAACTGATCTCCACTCGCTAGGGGGATATAAGCCGAGGGGCGTGATCGGGTCGGGGACCCCGGTTACGCCCCTCGGCCCGTCTTCTCCTGGAGTTCGTCGATGCGGCGGGAGGCCTCGGCCTTCGTAAGGTCCTCGGGCGGCGGCTCCTCGCCGGCCTCGCGGGCGAGGGTGCCCAGGTAGGAGGCCTGGGCGCCGGTCATCGGCTCGTCCCCGGTGGTCCAGTCGTCGGGGTCCTTGGCGGCGGTGTTGTCGACCATGCCGGCCCCATACCCAGGATCCGTCCGCGGGTCACCTGCCATGATCGTGACTTTTTACGGAAAACCGCCGCGAGACGACACTTTTTCGTAAAAGGTGACGATCATGCCAGGAGATGGCGGGCGGTTACTGGTCATCGGGGGAGCGGAGCAGCTCAATCCGGGGCGGGAGACCATCCTGCAGCGGTTCGTCTCCCTCGCAGGGGGCGCCGAGGCGCGGATCGCGGTCATCGCGACGGCCACCGCCGACCCGGCCGCGCGGGAGGCGGAGTACCGCGAGGTGTTCCTGCGGCTGGGCGCCGGCGAGGTGGGGCCGGTGCGGCTGAGCACCCGCGAGGAGGCCAACGCCGACGAGGCCGTCGCGCGGCTCGCCACCGTCAGCGGCGTCTTCTTCACCGGCGGGGACCAGCGGCGCATCACGAACATCCTGGGCGGCTCCCGGGTCGACTGCCTGCTGCACGCCCGGCTGGGCCGCTCCGACGGCGGCATCGTCCTGGCCGGCACGAGCGCCGGAGCGGCCATGATGTCCGGCACGATGATCGTCGGCGGTTCGGACTCGGACGGGCGCGTCGCGGCGGCCTGCGTGCGCACCGGACCCGGCCTGGAGTTCCTGCCCGGGGTGCTGATCGACATGCACTTCGCCGAGCGCGGACGCCTGAACCGCCTGCTCAGCGCCATCGCCATGTACCCGCACGAGCTGGGGCTCGGCATCGACGAGGACACCGCCATCGAGGTGCACGGCGACCGGTTCGAGGTGCTGGGCAGCGGCGCGGTGACGGTGATCGACGCGGGCCGCGCCACCCATCTCGACACGCCGGCCGAGGGCGAGGGCCCGATCGCGCTGTGCGGGGTGCAGCTGCACGTCCTGCCGGCCGGCTACACGTTCGCGCTGACCGAACGGCGCCCGCAACAGAGCGTGAGGACCTGACCCATGCGCATCGAGCACACCCGGCGCCTGCGCGGGCCCAACGTGTACCTCGAACGGCCGGTCATGGTGGCCCGGGTGAACCTCGACGGGTTCACCGAACGGGAGAGCACCGACGTGCCCGGCCTGGCCGAACGCCTCCTCGCCACCCTGCCCGGGCTGGCCGAGCACCACTGCGCGAGCGGTGCGCCGGGCGGCTTCGTGCGGCGCCTGCGCGAGGGCACCTACTTCGGGCACATCGCCGAGCACGTGGCGATCGAGTTGTCGGTGCGCATCGACCGCCGGGTGAACTTCGGCCGGACCGTCTACGCCGACGCGCCCGGCGTCTACGACGTGATCACCGAGTGCCCGGTCGACGAGCCGCCCGACTCGGAGCTCGCCGAGGATCTGCTCTGCGTCGCGATCGACCTCGTGACGGGCCGCCAGCGGGAGCCGCGCCTGGACGGGCTCGCCGAGCGGTGGGAGCGGCTGCGCCCGGGGCCGACGACCGACGGCATCGCCCGCGCCGCCCGCGCCCGCGGCATCCCCGTCGAACGGGTGGGCGCGCTCAGCCTGCTCCGGCTCGGCTACGGGCGGCACCGCCGCCTGGTGTGGGCCGCGATGACGGACGGCACGTCGGCCGTGGGCGTCGACATCGCCGGCGACAAGGAGCTGACCCGCCGGATCCTGGGCGACGCGGCGGTGCCCGTTCCCGAGGGAGGAACGGCGCGGACGGTGGAGGAGGCGCTCGCGATCCACGCCGCGCTCGGCGGACCCGTGGTCGTCAAGCCCCGGCACGGGCGGCAGGGCAGCCACGTCTACCTGGGGCTGACCTCGGCGGAGGCGGTCCGCGCGGCCTTCGACGCGGCGTCCGCCGACGGCGAGGTCGTTCTCGAGCGCCAGCTCACCGGGCGGGACTATCGGGTCCTGGTGGTCGGTGGTCACGTCATAGCCGCGGCGGAACGGCTTCCCGCGCACGTGGTCGGCGACGGCGACGCGACACTCGCCGAGCTGGTCGAACGCGCCAACGCCGACCCCCTGCGCGGCAGCGGACACGGCCGGGCGCTCACCCGGCTGCGGCTTGACGAGGTGGCGGCCGCGCTGCTGGAGCGGCAGGGGCACACGCCGGCCTCGGTGCCGGCCGCGGGCGAGACCGTCTGGCTGCGCGACAACGCGAACCTTTCCACCGGCGGCACCGCCCGCGACGTCACCGAGCGGCTGCACCCCGACGTGATCGACCTGTGCCGGCGAACGGTTGAGATCGTCGGGCTGGACATCGCCGGGATCGACCTGCGCCTGCCGGACGTCGCGGCGCCGCTGCCGCCCTGCGGCACCCGGGTCGACGGCGGCGTCATCGAGGTGAACGCCGCACCCGGCCTGCGCATGCACCTGAGTCCCACGGAGGGCCGGCCGCGCGACGTGGCCGGCGCGGTGGTGGGTGCGCTGTACCCGCCGGGGGCGCCGACGCGCATCCCGACCGTGGCCGTCACCGGCACGAACGGCAAGACGACCGTCGCGCGGCTGATCGCGCACCTGCTCGGCTGTTCCGGGCTGCGGGTGGGGCTTACCAGCACCGACGGCGTGTACGTCGGCGGCCGGATGGTGCAGCGCGCCGACGCGACCGGGCCGCGTTCGGCGCACGTGGTGCTGAGCGACCCGACCGTCGAGGCCGCCGTCCTGGAGACGGCGCGGGGCGGGATCCTGCGGCAGGGCCTCGGCTACGACGTGACCGACGTCGGGGTCGTCACCAACCTGGCCGCCGACCACCTGGGCCAGGACGGCGTGCGCACCCTCGACGACCTCGTGCACGTCAAGTCGCTCGTGGCCGAACGGGTCCGCGACGGCGGCGCGCTCGTCCTCAACGCCGACGACCCGCGGGTGCGCGACCTGATCTCCCGGCCCCGGGTGCGGGCCGCGCACAAGCGCCTGCTGTGGTTCGGGCTGTCGCCGTCGCCCCTGGTGCACACGCACGTCGAGAACGGCGGCACCGCCTACGTGCTGGTCGACGGGATGCTGGTCGAGCGCACCCGCGGGCGGGAGACGCCGCTGATCGCCCTGGAACGGCTGCCCGGGTCGTTCGGCGGCGCGGCCCGGTACGCCGCCGCCAACGCCCTCGCCGCCGCTGCCGCCGCCCGGGGACTGGGCGTGCCCGCCGAACGGGTCGCCGCGGGGCTGGCGGCGTTCGACCCGGCCGACGGCAATCCCGGGCGCGGGCAGCTGTACACGGTGGACGGTCGATACGTGCTGGTCGACTACGCGCACAACCCGGCCGCGATCGACGCCGTCGGCGAACTGCTGCACGGCGTGTGGGGACCCGAGCGCTGCGTGGCCGCGGTGACGCTGCCCGGTGACCGCAGCGACGAACTGATCGCGGACTGCGCGCGCGCCGTGGCCGACCGGTTCGGGCGTGTGGTGCTGTACGAGGACACCGACCCGCGTGGGCGCGCACCCGGCGAGCTGCCCGCGCTGGTCCGCGACGGCATCGCCGCCCGACGGCCCGACGCGGAGGTGACCGTCCTGCGGACCGTCGAGGAGGCGCTGCCCGCCGCGCTCGCCGTCGCCCGGGCGGGTGACGTGGTGCTGCTGCTCTACGAGCGGTTCGACGCCGTGGCAGGCTTGCTCGACGCGCTGGACGCCGGCCCGGTAGCGGATGTTACCCATTTGTTGGTTTCCCTGCCGGTCCCCTAGGGAACGGTGCGTCCGTGGACGAACCCCGATACCTGGCCGGCCGCTACCGGCTGGTCGAACGGCTCGGACAGGGCGGCATGTCCGTCGTTTGGCGCGCGTACGACGAGGTGCTCGGCCGGCTGGTGGCGGTGAAGACGCTCGACCCCGTCAAGGCGGCCACCGATCCGGCCTCCCGGGAACGGATCCGTGCCGAGGCCCGCGTCGCCGCGCGACTCAGCCACCCGTTCATCACGAACGTCTACGACTACGGCGAGTGCACGGCCGGCGGCGGTGAGCCGACCCCGTTCGTCGTGATGGAACTGGTCGAGGGTGAGCCCCTGGACGAACGGCTCGACCGGGAGCGGCTGTCGCCGGCGTTCGCGGTCGAGGTGTGCGGTCAGGTGGCGGCCGCGCTCGGTGCCGTTCACGCGCGGGGGCTGGTGCACCGCGACGTGAAGCCCGCCAACGTCATGCTCACGCCCGACGGCGCCAAGGTGGTCGACTTCGGCATCTCGGCCGTCGCGGGGGACAGCCCCGACACGGTCGACCGCGTCATGGGCACTCCCGCCTACCTCGCCCCCGAACGCCTCGACGGCGGGCCGGCCGACGCGGCCAGCGACATGTACGCCCTGGGGCTGCTGCTGTACAAGACGCTGACCGGCCGGCTGCCGTGGGACGCCGACACCACCACGCAGATGCTGGTGGCGCACTGCTACCTCCCGCCGGCGCCGCTGCCGCGGGTGCCCGGACTGCCGCCGGAGGTGGTCGACCTGGTGCACCGCTGCCTGGCCAAGGAGCCCGCCGACCGCCCGAACGCCGTCGAGGCCGCGCGCGTTCTCGGCGCCGGCATCGCGGCCCGGCTGCCCGTCGTCGACCCCGTCGCCGCCGCACCGGTGGGCGCCCGGGCCAAGGAGGCGGCGGCGCGGGCCACGCAGGCGGTGGTGCGCGGTTCCCGGGCGCTCGCCACCGTCGCGATCAACCGCACGGACGCCACGGGACCGTCGGACAACCGGCCGGCGGCCGGGCGCACGGCGCGCAGCCGTCTTGTGCGCCCGGGCCTCGCCCTCGCCGCGCTCTGCGCCGCCACGATCACCGTCGTGAGTTGGACCGGCTCCGACGGCGCCACCCCGCCCGCCAACGCCGGCACCGGCGGCTCCGCGGCCGGCCCCGCCGCGGCGAGCGGCCCCGTCCCGGGCGGGAACGACGGCCGCGTCGCCATGCCGGACCGCGGCTGCCAGGTGCAGTACGCGACCCGTTCGGACACGGCGGGGCAGTTCGTGGTGGAGCTGACCCTGCGCAACACCGGCACCGAGGCCGTCGCGGAGTGGGAGCTGGAGTTCGCCTACCCGGGGGATCAGCAGGTGCGGCAGTTGACCGGCGCCGAGTACCACCAGGAGGGTTCCGACGTCCGGCTGCGCGGCGGTGAGCTGCCCGCCGGCGGGACGGCGACGGTGACGCTGACCGGCACCTACGCCGCAGCGAACCCGCTGCCGACGGCGTTCACGCTCGGGGACAAGGTGTGCGGCAGCCGGCTCGTCGGCGTCGCGAACAGCCCGACCCAGGGCGCCCAACGGCCCGCCCAGCAACAGCCGGGGCAGCAGCAGCCCGCCGGCGGACCGCCCGCCCCGAAGAAGAACGGCAAGGATCCGAAGCCCCCGCGACCGTAGGCCCTGTCCCGCCGATCACTGCCGACCCGGCCACGGCCACCGGGACAGGGCTTGACCTGCAAGTTGCGCGGGCATCCGCACGTGCAAGAGCGCGGATTAGTGAAACCTGGGTTTCGCCACTCCCGCGTGGATGGTTCCACCACCTAGGGTGGTGCCCACCGACGGGAGGAGGGCACCGTGCGCTTCGAGGTCAGCCGGGTTCTGGACACGATCGAACAGCGACTGACCACGGACGTCACGTTGGCGCAGGCGGTTGTCGACCTCGCCGACGTCGCGCGGTTCCAGGACCTGGACGGCGGCAAGGGCATCAGCCTGATGCGCATCGGCATGGTGCTCGACGCGTTCGCGCAGTACCTGATGGACGGCCACGCCATGCTGTACCCCGTGGTGGGCCGTGAGCTGCTCTCCGACGCCGGGTTCACCTCCAAGGAGCGGATGGTGCTCGGCCGCTGGATCGACGACGGCCGGATCGAGGCGACCCCGATGACCGGTGACCGGGTCGTCGAGATCGCCGACTTCACGGGAATGCCGATCATCGCGTGCCGGGACTACCGGCAGTTCGCCGAGCGGTTCGGCTGGGTGACGACGGAGCCCGAGCGGCTGCTGCGGCTCTCGCCCCGGCCGGGCAAGGCGGTGCTGACCCCCTGGATCGACGGTGTGCCGATGCCGGCCGAGAGCACGCGGGCGCGGGCGACGTTCGCCGCGCCGGGGCGCTCCGAGCCGCCGGAGGACGGGCCGCACCGGGTGTTCGCGGCGCGGTCGCGGCAGGCGCAGACGCGCGTGAGCACCCGGGCGATCGAGCCGGCCGCCAAGCCGAGCGGGCTCGGTGCCTCGTTGCTGGCCCGGCTGTGGAGCTGCCCCGAGATGGACTGCCCCTCGTTCAGCGACTTCCGCCGGATCGGGCAGCCGGTGCCGCGCATGCTGAAGGGCGTTGCGGCCTGCCCACGGCACGGGGAGCCGCTGAAGGACGCGGGCGTGCGTCCCGCCGAGTACCCGGTGGCCGTGGTCATCGACGACGTGGTGCGGCTGCGGTTCCCGGTGACCGGCTCGCGCCCGGTGACGGTGGGGCGTTCGCTCGACGACCCCGAGGACATCTCGCTCGACCTGTGGCTGCACGAGGCCGCCAGCAACTGGATCTCCAAGCGGCACGCCCGCCTCGACATCGTCGACGGTGCGCTGCGGATCACCGACCACGGAGCAAACGGCATGCTGGTGTGGCGCCGCAAGGAGGCCGGCGGCGCGGCCGAGAGTTCGCGGCTGTACCCGGGGCGTTCGGCGACGCTGGGGCCGCACGACAGCGTGGAGCTGTACACCGGCGTCGAGCTGGTGCCGGGCAACCGCCGCGTGGTGGGCGGCGGGCCGGTGGTCGCGTCCGACGTGCGTTCCGTCCTGGTGGACGCGCCGACCGTCGCCCTCCGCGCGCGCGACAGGTGAGAGAGCGCGCCGAGGCGGTCCTCCGGCAGCTGGCCGGCGACCGCGCGCAACTGCGCCCGGACCAGTGGGTCGCCATCGAGGCGCTCGTCGCGGGGAAGCGGCGGGTGCTCTGCGTCCAGCGCACCGGCTGGGGCAAGTCGGCGGTCTACTTCGTCGCCACCGCGCTGCTGCGCGCGGCGGGCGCCGGCCCGACCGTGATCGTCTCGCCGCTGCTCGCGCTGATGCGCAACCAGGTCGACGCCGCGGCCCGCGCCGGCATCCGGGCCCGCACGATCAACAGCGCCAACCTGGAGGAGTGGGACGAGGTCGCGGCAGGAGTCGCCGCCGGGTCCGTCGACGTCCTGCTCATCTCGCCGGAACGCCTCAACAACCCCGATTTCCGCGACAACGTGCTGCCGAAGCTGGCCGGCACCACGGGACTGCTCGTCGTCGACGAGGCGCACTGCGTCTCCGACTGGGGCCACGACTTCCGGCCGGACTACCGGCGGCTGCGCACGTTCCTGGCCGACCTGCCGCCGGGCACGCCGGTGCTGGCCACCACGGCCACCGCCAACGAACGGGTCACCGCCGACGTCGCCGAGCAGTTGGGCGACGCGCTGGTGCTGCGCGGTTCGCTCGACCGGGAGTCGTTGCGCCTGGGCGCGCTGCGGCTGCCGACACCCGCCCACCGGCTCGCATGGCTCGCGGATCACCTGGCGGCGCTGCCCGGTTCGGGGATCATCTACACGCTGACCGTCGCCGGTGCGGCCGACACCGCAGCTTTCCTCACCGCGCAGGGCTTTCCGGTGACTGCCTACAGTGGACAGTCCGACGACGCCGAACGCCGTGCCGCCGAGCGGGATCTCCTGGACAACCGCATCAAGGCGCTGGTCGCCACGTCGGCGCTCGGCATGGGGTTCGACAAGCCGGATCTCGGGTTCGTGGTGCACCTGGGTGCGCCGTCCTCGCCGATCGCCTACTACCAGCAGGTGGGACGCGCCGGCCGGGCGGTGGAACGCGCGGACGTGCTGCTGCTGCCGGGCAGCGAGGACGAGGCCATCTGGCGGTACTTCGCGTCGCTGGCGTTCCCGCCGGAGGAGCAGGTGCGCGCGGTGCTCGACGCGCTGCTGGACAGCGACCGTCCACTGTCGACACCGGCCCTGGAGGCAAAGGTCGACCTGCGCCGCGGCCGCCTCGAACTGATGCTGAAGGTGCTCGATGTCGACGGCGCGGTGCGCCGCGTGCGGGGCGGCTGGACGGCGACCGGCGCGCCCTGGCGGCACGACGCCGAGCGCTACGAACGCATCGCCGCCGCCCGCACCGCAGAGCAGGCCGCGATGCGCGAGTATCCACAGGAGACGGTGGACTGCCGGATGGCTTTTCTACGGCGCTGCTTGGACGATCCGGGCGCTGTCGCATGTGGACGGTGCGACGCGTGCGCCGGCCCCTGGTACCCGACGGGCGTGTCCGACGAGGCGCTGCGCGTCGCGCAACGGCACCTCGGGCGCACCGGCGTCGACATCGCGCCGCGCAAGATGTGGCCCACCGGGCTGCCGGCCGTCGGGGTGCCGCTGTCCGGGAAGATCCCGCCGGGTGAGCAGGCGCTGCCCGGCCGTGCCCTGGGCCGGCTCAGCGACCTCGGCTGGGGGCAGCGGCTGCGGCAGGCCGTGGCCGTCGATTCGCCCGTTCCCGAGGAGGTGGTGAAGGGTGTGGTGGAAGCCCTCGCCGCCTGGGCCAAGGGTGACGACCCGTGGCCGGCGCGGCCCGTGGGGGTCGTGACGATCGCGTCGCGGTCGCGGTCGGCGCTGGTCCGCTCGCTGGGCGAACGCATCGCGGCGGTCGGCCGCCTCCCGCTGCTCGGCGAGGTCGAGACGGTCGGGCCGGCGGTTCCGGCGACCAACGGCGCCCAGCGCGTCCGACTCCTGCACGACGCCCTCCTCGCGCCGCCGCTGCCCGACCTCGACGGCCCGGTGCTGCTCGTGGACGACTTCGTCGACACCGGCTGGACGATGGCCCTCGCCGCGCGGGCGCTGCGTCTCGCGGGTGCGCCGGGGGTGCTTCCCTTCACGCTCGCCACGGTCACCTGAGTATCGTGAACCCGTGTCCACGACTGCGACGTACACCGTGACGGGGATGACCTGCGGGCACTGCGCGTCCGCGGTGACCGAGGAGCTGACCCGGCTGCCCGGGGTGCACGACGTGCGGGTGGAGGTCGCCACCGGCGTCGTGACCGTGCAGAGCGGCGGGCCGCTCCCGATCGACGAGGTGCGCACCGCCATCGATGAAGCCGGATACGCGCTGGTCGAGACCGGTGCCTGAGACCGCCGCACCGCCGCGGCCGGCGGCGGCCCGCGCGCCGGGCCTGTTCGACTCGGCGGCCAAGCGCGGTGCGATCTTCGCGGTCGCTGTGGTGCTCGCGTTGCTGGCGGGATATTCGATCGGCAAGGTGTCGGTGCCCGCCCCCGACTCGGGCGACCCCGTGGTCGGCGTCCCCGCCGGTGGGAGCCGGCTGCCCGGGGCCCAGGGCCAGCAGCCGGCCGCCGGGCACTCGCACGGCCCCGAGGACGCGGCCGCCGCCGGGCTCTCGGCCACCGTCGGTCAGTACACGCTCGTCCCGGACACCACGACCTTTCCCGTGGGAACGGCGCAGCCGATGCGCTTCGCCGTGCAGGGCCCGTACGGCCCGGTCCTGCGCTACGAGACCGTGCACGACAAGAAGTTGCACCTGATCGTGGTGCGCGCCGACCTCAGCGGCTTCCAGCACCTGCACCCGGAGCTGGGCACCGACGGGTACTGGACGGTGCCGCTGACCCTCGGGGCGCCCGGCAGCTACCGCATGTACGCCGACTTCACCATGTCGGAGAACAGCGGCCGCCAGCTCGCGCTCGTGCTCGGCGTGCAGCTGACGGCGGCGGGGGCGTTCGCGCCCGAACCGCTGCCGGGGCCGGCGACCGCGGCCACCGTCGAGGACCTGTCCGTCACGCTCACCGGCGCGCCCAAGATCGGCAGCGCCGCACCGATGACGGCCCGGGTGACGAAGGGCGGTGCGCCGGCGCAGCTGGAGCGGTATCTGGGGGCGTTCGGGCACCTGGTCGTGGTGCGCGAGTCGGACCTCGGCTACCTGCACGTCCACCCGGACGAGCAGCTCGTCGACAACGGCGTGCGCTTCTGGGTGTCGGCGCCGGGGCCGGGGCGCTACCGGGCGTTCTTCGACTTCTCCACCGGCGGGGTGGTGCGCACGGCGGCGTTCACGGTGCAGGTGGCGTGAGCAGCGTCTCCAGGTAGGGCGTGACGGCCCACTCTGCGGCGAGGTCCCCGGTCGTCGCGGTCCCCGCGTAGGTCGCCTTGATCAGCGCGTTGCGGGGAGTGTGCGCCGAGTCGATGAACTCCACCACCTCCACGCGGTAGCCGTGCCGGCCCAGGATCTCGGCGCGCAGCGCGTCCGTCAGGACGTCGGCGAAGCGTTCGCGCAGGATGCCGTGCCGGGTGAGCGGGCCGGGGCGGTTGCGCAGCTGGGTCGCCACGTCGTGGTGGCAGCAGGGGGCGGCGAGGATCCAGCGGGCGTTCCACTCGACGGCCCGCGCGAGGGCGTCGTCGGTGGCCGTGTCGCAGGCGTGCAGGGCGAGGACCAGGTCGGGTTCCGGTTCGGGCCGGACCGACGCGATGCTCGCCGCGGTGAAGCGCAGGTTGTCCCAGCCCAACTTCTGTGCGAGGGCGGTGTTGCGGTCGCGCTGGTCCTCCCGTACGTCCACGCCGGTGACCGTGACGGCCGGGTTTCTTTCGCTCAGGTACCGGTACGCCGCGAACGTCAGGTACGCGTTGCCGCAGCCCAGGTCCACCACGTGCGCGGGCCGGTCGACGGTCGCGTCCAGCGCCCGCAGGAACGCGTCCACCTGCCGGCGCTTGGCCGCGTTGCCGCCGATCACGTCGAACAGCGGGTCGTCCGGCGGGATCAGATGTTCCTTCGGCCGGTCGTGCACACCCGCCGCCGGATCCCGCGCCACCGCCGAACGGTGCACCTGCGCCTCGCCGCGCTTGGTGACCCGCAGCTGCACCGTCTCGTCGGCGGTCTCCACGTGCCAGTTGCCGAACGGCTCGGCCAGCAGTTCGTCCACTGTGGACAGGTACGCCCCGTCGAGGTTGCGCACGGTCGGCCGGACGCCGTCGGAGGTGGTGAGCTGGATGCGCCGCTGCCCCCTGAGCGCGACGGGCTTCAGCTCGGCGCGCGCCACGGCGGGCACCGCGTTGCGCCGCCGCCCGGAGGCCACCGCCCGCACCAGCTTCTCCTGATCCAGCAGCAGCGTCCGAAGCCGATCGAGCGCATCGGAGAGCGGTTCAGGCACGCGTGGTCCCCCTCATGAGTCGGGCCCGGCGGGCAGCAGCCGGGTCTCGCCGACGGCCAGGTCCCAGAGGTCGTCCCTCGGCATCCCCGCCGACTCCCACTCCCTGATCGCCTCCTGGACCGGCGCCAGCAGCGGCTCCGCCGACAGGATGAACGTCCCCCAGTGCATCGCCGCCATCCGCGGCGCACCGAGGTCGAGACACGCCCGCACGGCCTCGGCCGGATTGGTGTGCACCGCTCGCATGAACCAGCGCGGCTCGTACGCCCCGACCGGCAGCAGCGCCAGGTCGATGTCCGGATGGCGCGCACCGATCTCGGCGAACCAGTGCCCGTACCCGGTGTCCCCGGCGAAGTAGATCTTGAATTCCCCGCTGGACAGCACCCAGCCGCCCCACAGGCTCTTGCACGTGTCGAACGCCCCCCGCCGGCTCCAGTGGTGCGCCGGCACGAACTCCAGCCGCACCGGACCCAGGTCGAGCGCCTCCCACCAGTCCAGTTCGTGCACCGTGGTGAACCCCCGCCGCCGGAACCACCAGCCCAGCATCGCCGGCGCGTAGATCGGCGTGGTGCGCGGCAGTCGCCGGATCGTCGGCGCGTCGAGATGGTCGAAGTGGTTGTGGCTGATCACCACGGCGTCGATCTCCGGGAGGGACTCCCACCGCACGCCGGGCGGCGTCAGCCGCGAGCGCACCCCGGGGATCCGTCGCGACCACACCGGGTCGGTCAGGATCGTGCGCCCGCCCATCCGCACGACGTACGAGGCGTGCCCGACCCAGGTGACCGCGGCCCGGTCGGCGGGAACGGGCGGCAGGGCGTCGGCGCGGCGCACCGGGATGTTCCTGGCGTCGGCGAGGCTGGGGCCGCTGTTGCGGCGCTCGCGCATCATCCGCAGCACCATGCGCAGCCCCGGCAGCGGCTCGGTCAGCCGATCCTTGAACGACGCCGGCCAGTCCCGGCCGCCGTGCGTCTGCCGGTTGCGTTCGAGCTGTTTGCGTACCCGCCGGGGGTCGAAGACGGCCACGGATCGACGTTACCCGCAGACAGAGACGCCACACGGATCGCACAGCGCCCGTGTGGCGTCCCGACGTGTCGGCGGCTACTCGCTGTCGCCCGTTTCGGCGACCTCCGCGGCGCCGCCCTCCGGCCGCCGACGCCGACGCCGGCGGGCCCGCGGCGTGGACTCCCCGTCGCTGTCGGAGAAGACCGCCTGGGTCACGGCGACCGTCGACAGGTCGATCGTGTCGGAGGTGTCCCGGGTGTCCGGGGCGTCCGTCACCGCCCCGCCGCCCTCGGCCGCCGACGTGCGGCGACGGCGCCGCGAGCGGGACCGGCGCCGGCCGGGCGCGGCCTCATCGGTGTCGGTGCCCTCGACCGCCTCGGGTGCGTCCGTCGACGGTTCGACGACGTCCCCGTCCGTGGTCACCCGGCGCCGCCGTCGGGTGCGCGGAGTCGCGGCGCGTTCCTCAGATCCGGTCGAACGCCCACGGCTGCGGCCCCGGCCGCGTCCACGCTTGCCCTCGACGTCCTCGAGGACCTCGGTGGAGAGGCCGCTACGGGTACGGTCGGCGGTCGGCAGCGTGCCGCCGGTGCTCTCCGGGATGTCCAGGTCGGTCAGCAGCCACGGCGACGTGTGGTACGTCTCCGGCGGCTCGGGCGTGTCGAGCTGCAGCGTCTTGTCGATCAGCTGCCAGCGCGGCATGTCCTCCCAGTCCACGAACGTCACCGCGACACCCGTGGCGCCGGCCCGGCCGGTGCGCCCGATGCGGTGCACGTAGGTGTCGGCGTCCTCGGGGCAGTCGTAGTTGATGACGTGCGTGACGCCGGTGACGTCGAGCCCGCGGGCCGCCACGTCGGTCGCCACCAGGATGTCGATCTTCCCCGCGCGGAACGCCCGCAGCGCGCGTTCCCGCGCACCCTGACCGAGGTCGCCGTGGACCGCGGCGACCGCGAACCCGCGGAAGTCCAGGTCCTCGGCCAGCCGGTCGGCGGCCCGCTTGGTCCGGGTGAAGATCATCGTGAGGCCGCGCCCCTCCGCCTGGAGGATGCGGGCCACCACCTCGACCTTGTTGAGCGAGTGCGTCCGGTACGACAGCTGTTTGGTGTGCGGCGACGGGCCGGTGTTGACGTCGTGGCCCGCGTGCACCGTCACCGGCTGCCGCTGGAACCGCCGCGCCAGCGCCACGATCGGGTCGGGCATCGTGGCGGAGAAGAGCATCGTCTGCCGCTCGGCGGGAAGCATCGAGAGGATCTTCTCGACGTCCTCCAGGAAGCCGAGGTCAAGCATCCGGTCGGCCTCGTCGAGGACCAGCGCGCGCACGCCGTCCAGGCGCAGCTGCTTGCTCTTCGCCAGGTCGAGCAGGCGGCCGGGCGTGCCGACCACGATCTCGACGCCCTTGGTCAGCGCGGCGGTCTGCGGCTCGTAGGCCACGCCGCCGTACAGCGCGATGACCCGCACGCCGCGGGTCTTGCCGGCCGCCGCGATGTCCCGCGCGACCTGGATGCCCAGCTCGCGAGTGGGAACGACGACGAGGGCCTGCGGCTTGCCGTCCGCGCCCTCGGCGGGCGAGGCGACGCGTTCGAGCAGTGGGATACCGAAACCGAGCGTCTTGCCGGTGCCGGTCGGGGCCTGGCCGATCAGGTCGACGCCGCGCAGCGCGATCGGCAGCGCGTACTCCTGGATGGCGAAGGCGTGTGTGATGCCGGCGGCGGCCAGGGCCTGAACGGTCTCCTCGCGGGCGCCGAGCTCGGCGAATGTCGGGGCTTCCGGTCGAACCGGAGCGGTGGGCGCGAGCGCTTCGGATGCGGCTCCGCCCTCGATTTCTTCGATCGTCATGGAGTTATCGGGGTGTCTTCCTCGCGGGAGCGCCCCGGATGGTGCGGGTGCGCTCGGTTTTCATCGGCTACCAGGCGTGCTTCGTGCTCCTGGCGGTCGATCTCTCGGGTGACGCGGGGCGCGCGGATGGGCCTCTCGCGTGGCACGGGGACCCGGGTTTAGGCAGGTCATCGTGCGGCTTTTCGTTACATCCTACCTGACGGTACGCCAGACAGCAGAGCGAGCGCGACGGCGGCGGGAGTAGCCTGCGCTCGTGTCCGAATCCGTCGCCCCCGCCGTGGTTGACCTGCTCGGTGTTCTCGCCTATGCCGAACTGCTCGCGTTCGACCGGATGGCGGCAGACGCCCGCCTCGCTCCCGACCTGCGCCGCCGCGCCATGCTCAGCGAGATGGCCGCCCGGGAGATCGACAACTACTGCCGCCTGGCCGAACGGCTGCGCCAGCTGGGCGTCGACCCGGAGGCCGCCATGCAGCCGTTCGTGCCGGCGCTGCACGAATATCACGAGCAGACCGACCCGAAGGATTGGCTGGAGGCGCTGACCAAGGCGTACGTGGGGGACGGGCTCGCCGACGACTTCTACCGGGAGATCGCCGCGTTCCTGCGTTCACCCGATCGGGAACTGGTGCTCGACGTGCTGCACGAGTCCCGGTTCTCCGAGTTCGCGGCGGAGGAGATCCGCTCGGCGATCGCGGCGGATCCCCGGGTGGCCAACCGGCTCTCGATGTGGGCCCGCCGGCTGACCGGCGAGGCGCTCTCGCAGGCCCAGCGGGTGGCCGCCGACCGCGCCGAACTCATCGGCCTCATCGCCGCCGAGGTCGGCGACCAGGCGGGGCTGATGGCGCTGTTCAAGCGGCTCACCACCGACCACACCGCCCGCATGACCGCCGTGGGCCTGAACAACTGACCGCCGATACGACCGATGGGCCGTCCCGTCGAGGAACGACCCATCGGTCACACACGTGTCGAAACGTCAGCTGACGGTGAACCCGACCTTGCGCTGCGACGCCTCGGCGATCTCGACGTAGGCCACCTTGGCGACCGGCACGATGATCCGCCGGCCCTTCTCGTCGACCAGGCTGAGCACACCGTCGTCGTCGGAGAGCGCCTCGGTCACGGCCTTCTCGACCTCTGCCGGCGTAGCGGTGCTGTCGATAACCAGCTCCCGCGGGGTGTGCAGAACGCCGATCTTGACCTCCACGGACTCCTCCTCCTATGAAACAACACACGCGGGCTGTGTCGAAAAGCCTACTGCCGTGGAAAGGCTAACGCGGTCAGGCCTGGTCGCCCTGCTGTTCACCTTGCAGCGGAAAACTGGCGATGCCCCGCCACGAGAGCGCGGAGATGAGCTGCTCGGCCTCGCCCTTCTCGACCCGCCGACCGCTCGCGAGCCAGAACCGCGCGGCCGTCTCGGCGGCACCGACCAGCCCGGCCGCGAGGATCTCGGCGCGGGCCCGGCTCACCCCCGTGTCCGCCATGATCGTGTCGGTGATGACGGAGATGCTGTGCGCCTCGACGCGTTCGACGCGCTCCCGCACGGCCGGCTCGTTGCGCAGATCCGACTCGAACACCAGCCGGAACGCCTCCGACTCGTGGTCGATGAAATCGAAGTAGGCCTGTGTGGTGTTGCGCACGCGCTGCTTGTTGTCCGTCGTGGTGGCCATCGCGTCCCGCATCCGGGCGTTCAGTGCGTCACAGTGCGTGTCCAGCAGCGCCAGGTACAGCTCCAGCTTTCCCGGGAAATGCTGATACAGGACAGGCTTCGACACGCCCGCGCGTTCGGCGATCTCGTCCATCGCCGCGGCGTGGTAGCCGTGCTGCACGAACACCTGCTGGGCCGCGGCCAGGAGCTGCTTGCGCCGCGCTGACCTGGGCAGACGCACCGGCCGACCGGTCGCCTGGGCACCGCTCGTAGCCGAGGTCATTCCGATCCTCCCCAAGGTCCACATCGGCCGCCCGTGCCCCCGGGGGTGGGGACGTCGAGGTTGGCCGTTGTAGCAACTTACCCGTTTCCGGTGCACACGGTAGCCTCACCGGAGGCGACGCAAGGAGCGCACGGTGAGCGGACAGGGCAGTCGATTGACGACGGTCATTATGCTCGCCAGCGTTCCCGCCCGCCCGCCGGCCCCCGGCCGGAGCACGGATCGGACCCCACGATGGAGGCTTTGGTGCCGTCCTGGCGACAACCCGTGAACGGCGCGATCCCTGCCGACGAGGCACCCGACGACCGGTACGGCGAGGTCAGAGGGGACGAGGGACGGGCCGATCCACCGGCCGCAAGAGGACGCGCGGAGGTTCCCGGCCTGGCCCACCCGCCGCGGATGGACGAGTCCGGCGGCCGCCGTCCCGTGCACCACTACCCCCAGGGCCCCGGTGGCGAGCGCTGGACCACCGAGGTGCGGTACACGCCGGTCGCCCCGGCCCCGCCGGCCGCTCCGCCCGCACCGCCGCAGCAGCAGGCCGACCCCGACCGGAGCGTTCCGCCCGCGCCCGCCGACACCGACTGGGTCGCGCAGAGCTGGGCCACCACGACGCCGCCGAGCACGGTGCGCCCCGACGCGACGCCCACCGGCCCCGAGATTTTCGAGCAGGAGCAGCCCTCCCGCGACGCCTACACGCCGGACCCGCCGTTCGGGGCGGAGCGCTTCGGGTCGTCGCCGGCCGCCCTGCCGCCGCACGACGATCCGCACGGCAACGGCCGCCGGGGCGAGCGGCTCTCCGGCGACCGCCTGTACTCGCGTGGGCGCAACCGCCGCCCGGCCGGCGAGTCGGAGCCGGCCGTGCGCCCGATGCCCGAGGGCGGGTTCGACGGGTTCGCGCCGCGCCGCGCCGCCAACGGCACCAACGGCACCGGCCCCGACCTGCTGGTCCCCGTGGCGCCGCCGGTCGCGCCCGAGCCGGCCCGGCCGGCCGACGACATCGTTCCGGAGCCCGCGCTGCCGAGCAACGCGTGGGTCGACTCCTGGTCCGAGGGTTCCTGGTCGGAGAGCGCCTGGCGGGCCTCCGCCGCGCTGCCGCCCGAGCCGCCGGAGCCCCCGTCGCCCGAGCCCGCGGAGCCGGTCGCGGCCGTGCTGCCCCGCCGCACGCCGTCCGAGCCGGACGTTCCCGTGGTGCCGGGCGAGGAGATCCTCGCGGGTGACGGCGGCCCGGCCGAGACCCCCGCGCTCGAACGCATCTCGACGTTCCTCCGCGACGACCGCGACGAGGAGGAGGCCGAGCACGACCGGCCGGACGGGTTCCACTTCCCGAGCGTGGTGGACGCCGTGAAGGTGGTGCCCGGGGTCCGCGACGCGGCCATCCGCACCAACGAGGCCGGTGTGCCGACGCTCCGCCTGGAGCTCGCCGACGACGCCGACCCGGCGCAGATCAGCCGCGAGGTGGCCCGCCTGCTCAAGGAGCAGATGGGGCTCGCCGCCGAGCCGAGCACGGCGGCACCCGTCGCGCCGGCGCCCGAGCCGGTCGAGGACGAGGACGCCGCGTGGGCGCCGCAGGGCGACCCCGAGGACGAGCGCCCGTCGGCGACCGTGACGCCGTTGCCGGTTCCGCCGCTGTTGCGGCCGGACCCGCCGCGCGAGCCGGCGTCCGTCGTGGGTGCCGACGATCCGGTCGAACGGCGTGAGGACGAGCCCTACCCGTTCGCCGCACGGGTGCTGCGCGACGACCTGAGCCGGCCCACCGGCGACACCGACGAGGCCGCGCCGGAGGAGCCCGCGCGCGACACCGGGACGCGTGAGCCGTTCGGGGCCGGACCGGTCGACGCCGACGCGGACGGGCCGATCGCCGGGCGGCGCCCCGAGCGTGAGCCGGCCGAGGAGTCGGACGCCGCGGGAATGGCACCGGTCGCGGGTGCCGGCCCGGAGCACGACGACGAGCCGGAGGCCGGGCGGGGCGCCAACCCGCACGTCTACCGGGTAGGGGGTGTGCCGGCCACGCCGCCGCCCTTCACCGAGCAGAGTTACGCCGAGCCGGGCGCCGGCGAGCCGCCCTTCGCCGAGCCGAGGCCTTCCGAGTCGAGCTTCGTCGAGCCGGGCTACCGCACGTCGGCCTTCTCCGAGCCGGGGTTCGGTGAGCCGGGCCGGGGCGGTGGGCTCAACGGGGCCGGACACGCACCCGGGCTCAACGGATCCGCCGGCCCGGCACCGGTCGACTACGACGGCTCCATCGCGTTCGACGACTCGGTGCGCGACACGGTCCCACCGCAACGCACCGACCCGGACGACGCCCGGCGCGAGCCCGGGGATTCCGGGACGGCGCCGAAGCCGGAGCTGGACCTGAGCCGGTTCGCCGATCTTCCGAAGGTGGGGGAGGCGCCCCGCCCGGCGGACGCGGTCCGGTTCGGCAGTGTGCCGCGCCCGGCGACCCCGCGCGACGGCAAGGGCCGGCGCCCCCGCGACCGCCGCTTCGAGGCCGAACGCCCCCCGCAGAAGCCCCGCGTCGCCGTGGAGTCCCCGGGGCCGCAGCCGCTGCCGACGCCCGCGTCGCTCCCGCGCGTGCGGCTGGTCAACTTCTCCGCCGAGACGCGCGGGCTCGACGCCTCGGTCACGGTCAAGCTGGAGGCCGACGGCGTCACCGCCGAGGGGACGGTCGCCGGGCCGGCGGTCGACGGCTACATCCTGCGGCTCTGCGCGGCGGCCACCGCCCGGGCGCTCGACGACCTGCTGGTCGACTCGGCGAGCGGCCTTCCCGAGGGGCGCTGCTTCGTGGAGCACACGGCCGTGGTGCCGTTCGGCGGGGTCGAGGTCGGTGTCGTGGTGGTGCTGCTGGTCTGCGGCGGCTGGGTGGAGCAACTCTCCGGCTCGGCGATCGTGACCGGCGACGGCCGGCAGGCGGTCATCCGCGCCACGCTCGATGCGGTGAATCGTCGCCTGGAAGCCCTTTTGTCGTAACTCGTCGTTCATCGGGCGGTGCATCGGCGACACTGGTGTGGTGAAACGTGCTCGCCTTGCACCCGATGACGCCGTCACGCCGTCCGTGCCCCTTCCGCCGCCGTGGCCCGGCGAGGCCGTCCTGCTCGACGGGGCCAAGACGTTCGTGCGGCGGACACCGGCCCGGAGCAAGTCGGCCGAACCGGCGCTCTACGTGCACGGGCTCGGGGGCTCGGCGGCCAACTGGACCGACCTGGCCGATCTTCTGGCGCACCGGTTCGACGGGGAGGCCATCGACCTGCCCGGGTTCGGGCACAGCGCACCGGCGCGCCGCTACACGATCGAGGCGCTGGCCAACCGGGTGATCCGGTGGATCGAGCACTCCGGTCGGGGCGCCGTTCACCTGGTCGGCAACTCGATGGGCGGGGCCGTCTCCGTCCGGGTCGCCGGCATCCGGCCCGACCTGGTGCGCACGCTCACGCTGATCTCGCCGGCGATGCCGTTCCTCGACCCGCGGCGCTCGGCGCAGGGGCCGGTGGTGCCGTTCGCGCTGCTGCCGCAGGCGCACCGGCTGGTGGGCTGGCGGATGGGGATGATCCCGCCCGACGACATGGCCCGCATGGTGCTCGCCGCCTGCGTCGGCGACGTCTCGCGGATACCGGAGCAGCGGCGTGCCGAGGCGCGCGAGGAGATCGAGCTGCGGTACACCGTTCCGTGGTACGCCGACGCCTACGTGCGCACCCTGCGCGGGCTCGTCACGTGTTTCGTGCGGGCGTACCTGCCCGGCGCCGGTTCCATCTGGCAGATTGCCCGACGGATCAGCGCGCCGACCCTGGTCATCGGCGGCGACGCCGACAAGCTGGTCGACATCCGCGTGCCGTACCAGGTGGCGCGGGCCGTTCCGGACAGTCGCCTGCTCACGCTCGGCGGAGTCGGCCACGTCGCCATGCTCGAACGCCCCACCGTCGTGGCGCGGGCCGTCATCGGCATGCTCGACGAGCTGGAGTCCACGGCCGCGGCGGCGGCCTGAGCGTCATGAACGCGAGGTCCGTCTTCTGGCTGTCCGTGGCCGTCGGGATCGGGGTCATGATCGGGGTGGCCGTCCGCTCCACGGGCCACGAGACCGGGGTGATCGCGCCGATCGCGGGCGGTTCGCCGGAGGTGCGGCAGGAGCCGTTGCCGCGGCGGATCGGGCCGGGGCCGGCGTCCGGCGCCCCACGGGTCACGCCGAGCGTGGCTCGCACCGGCACCGGCAGCTTCACCACGATCGACGCCGGCACGCCGGTGCGCGGGGAGGCCGGTCGCCTGGAGAAGTACCGGGTCGCGGTGGAGAAGGGCAGCGGGCAGGACCTGGCGGAGTTCGCCCAGGCGGTCGACCGCACGCTCACCGACTACCGCGGCTGGACGGCGGGCGGCGAGCTGCGCCTGCAACGCGTTCCCGACGGCGAGTCCGCCGACTTCACGATCTACCTCGCCACCCCGGTCACCTCCGAACGGATGTGCGCCACCGGCGGCCTGCGCACGGAACAGTTCGCGTCGTGCCGGCTCTCCGGGAAGGTGATCATCAATCTGGCGCGCTGGGTCGGCTCGGTGCCCAACTACAAGGCGCCCGTGGGCGTGTACCGCGACTACGTGATCAACCACGAGGTCGGCCACGAACTCGGCTACGGCCACGAGAGCTGCCCCGGCCCGGGAAAGCCGGCACCGGTGATGCAGCAGCAGACCTACGGACTCTCCGGTTGCGTCGCCAACGGCTGGCCCTACGTCGACGGCAAGCGCTACCGGGGCCCGACCGTCCTCGGCGGCTGACACAGCAGGCCTCAGCTCGATAAATTCCCGCAGGCCTGGTGTGGGACGTCACCGCACGATCACGCATCCGCGGGGCAGAATGGGTCGCATGTCATTGCCGCCGCTGGTCGAGCCCGCCGCCGACCTGTCCGTTGACGAGGTCCGGCGCTATTCCCGCCACTTGATCATCCCGGATGTCGGGGTCGCCGGACAGAAGCGCCTCAAGAACGCGCGCGTGCTCTGCGTCGGCGCCGGCGGACTCGGCTCACCGGCCCTGATGTACCTGGCCGCGGCCGGCGTGGGCACGCTCGGGATCGTCGAGTTCGACACCGTCGACGAGTCCAACCTCCAGCGGCAGATCATCCACGGCCAGTCCGACATCGGCCGGCCCAAGGCGGAGTCCGCGGCGGCGAAGATCCGCGAGATCAACCCGTACGTCAATGTGCGGATCCACAACGAGGCGCTCTCCAACGACAACGTCATGGAGATCTTCGCCGAGTACGACCTGATCGTCGACGGCACCGACAACTTCGCGACCCGCTACATGGTCAACGACGCGGCCGTCTTCCTGAAGAAGCCGTACGTGTGGGGCTCGATCTACCGGTTCGACGGTCAGGCCAGCGTGTTCTGGGCCGAGCACGGCCCCTGCTACCGCTGCCTGTACCCGGAGCCGCCGCCGCCCGGCATGGTGCCGAGCTGCGCCGAGGGTGGCGTGCTCGGCGTGCTGTGCGCCTCCATCGGCGCCATCCAGGTCACCGAGGCGATCAAGCTGCTGACCGGGATCGGCGAGCCGCTGCTCGGCCGGCTCACGGTGTACGACGCCCTGGAGATGGAGTACCGCAAGATCAAGGTTCGCAAGGACCCCAACTGCGCCATCTGCGGCGAGGCGCCCACCGTCACGGAGCTCATCGACTACGACGACTTCTGCGGCGCGATCTCCGAGGAGGCCACCGAGGCCGCCACCGGCTCCACGATCACCGCTCCCGAGCTGAAGGAGTGGATCGACGCCGGAAAGTCGATCGCCATCATCGACGTACGGGAGCCCGCCGAGTACGAGATCGTCAAGATCCCCGGCTCGGTGCTGATCCCCAAGGGCGAGATCCTCAACGGTTCCGCGCTTGCCGACCTGCCCCAGGACAAGCAGATCGTCCTGCACTGCAAGTCGGGGGTGCGTTCCGCCGAGGCGCTCGCCGCGGTCAAGGCCGCCGGCTTCAAGGACGCCGTTCACGTGCAGGGCGGCGTGGTCGCCTGGGTGAAGCAGGTCGACCCCTCCCTCCCGGTCTACTAGTAGGAGCGGGTACCCCTCATGGTCGACGTGGAAGCCGCGATCGGATACGTCGTCGCGCATGGTGACGTGGTGGATCGGGCCAGGCTGAGCTACCTGCGCTCCGGCACCGAGCCGTCCGAGCAGGTACTGGAGAAGGCCGAGTTCGGGGACCTGCCCGACGGCGGCTGGCCGGCGCTTGCCAGTTCGGCCGTCCCGTCGGTCGACGCCACCTGCTACCGCCTCTCGGAGCTGGTCGACCTGGGCGCGCTCAACCGGCCCGTCGCCCAGGCCGCACTGCGGTGGCTCGCGAGCCGCCAGAGCCCCGAGGGCGCCTGGCAGGAGGACGAGTCCCTCGCCGCGCAGGCGCCGCAGTGGGCGCAGCCCGGCGATCCCGAGGCGACGGTGTACCTGACCGTCAACGCGGCGTTCTGGCTGGCGGTCGCCGCACCGCCGTCGCGCTACTACGGGGATCAGGCCGACTATGCGTACGCCGGCAATGTGCGGCTCGCGGCGGAGGCGTTCCGGGCCAGCCTCGGGCCGCACGGCGAATGGCCGTCGTACCTGGCCGCCGGCTGGCTCGGATGCGCGCTGCTCTTCTACTCCGGCCTCTACTACGAGTCGGCGCAGATCCAGGTGATCCTCGCCGAGCGGGTGCCGGGCATGACGCCCGGCGACACCGCCTCCCTCGCGGCCGCGCTGCGGCGGGTGGGCGTGGCCGACGACGACTGGGTGGTGCAGCTGGCGCGGCGCCGGCTGACCGAGACGCAGCGGCCCGACGGCGCGTGGGAGAGCGACGACGGGCGGGCGTTCGACGTGCACACCACGCTGACCGCCATCCGCGCGATGAGCTAGCGCGCCATGATTCGGTGAAGCCCGGGAGCCTGTCCAGCTCCCGGGCCTCGTTTTTCCGCCATTCACGTCGCCGGCACGTTTAAAGAACGCGGTTCAGTTGTCACAACATGCGCTCTGCCACTGAGCTACGGCCGCACGAAGAGCGGCCGGCGGGATACGAGCCCGCGCCCTCATGTTCCCGTCCGCGTCCGGTCGATCCGGCGATCGACGGAGAATGCTGAATCTGGAGCGATAGCTTGAGATTTATGCGGCTTAGCCTCTGCCAATTGGGCTACCCCGGCCCGGGCCTTCCATGACGCTGTATGCCGGGGGAGGGACTCGAACCCTCACTGGTCACCGCGGTTCAGGCTGAATCGTTCAGTTTCAGCTTGCGCTCCATAGCGCACCTCCGTTTGCTCAGAACGGAGGATCCTGAATCGGCTACGCGAAGAGGTAGCCGAAAATCTTGTCACCCACCTTACGGTCCACGACGGATGCGTTGTTGGCCTCCTCGCGGGCGAACTTCACCGCCTGCTGCAGCTTCTCCACCCGGCCGAGCAACTCCGACACCCGCTTCGCCGGCAGCGCACCGGAGAACTTCACGGTGGTCCAGTAACCCACCGCCACGTCCTCGTAGTACACCTCGACCTGCGCCGGGTGCTTCTCGGTGGCCTCCGCCTTCACGTGGTTGCGCGGCACCTTCCGGGTCCGGATGGTGCGCACCGGCTCCGTCGAGTAGCAGTCCGCCGACTCGTTGAACCCCCACGCCTCCGCCGCGTCCAGCACCGGCAGCTTCTTCACGAACGTGTGCAGGTCGGTGAGCTGCTTCTCCAGGAACAGCAGGTGCGTCACCGGAACATCGGCCAGCAGCACCTCGCCGTCCAGCTTCACGTCGGCGCGGGCCACACAGTTGGTCGCGTCCTTGCTCGCGGTGACGTCGAACAGCCGGGTCAACGAGACGGCGATGTCGCGCAGCACCTCGTCGCTGCGGATCTGCACCCGCGTCGACTCCGGCGGCAACTGCTCGCCCTCTTCGTCCTTGGGCTGATACGTCCGCGCGATACCCGAGAGCAGCGACGGCTTCTGAACGGCCTGGTGGGCATCGGTCAGCTCCTGAAAGGAACGACTCTTGATGCCCTTTTCCACGGCAATAATCTGATTGAGCTTGGTCATCGCGCTCACCTCCGGCGTCCGGCACACATTAGGACCCCGGCGCAAGGGCTCACAAACGAATTTGACCGTCGCCGGTAACCACATACTTACTTGACGTCAGCTCGGGAAGCCCCATCGGTCCGCGCGCGTGCAGCTTCTGCGTCGAGATTCCGATTTCCGCGCCGAATCCGAATTCCTCGCCGTCGGTGAAGCGCGTCGAGGCGTTGACCATCACCGCCGCCGCGTCCACCCGCGCCACGAACTCCCGCGCCGCCGCCTGCGACCCGGTCACGATCGCCTCCGTGTGCCCCGACCCGTACCGGCCGATGTGGGCCACGGCCGCGTCGAGCGACTCCACGACCGCCGCCGACAGGTCCAGGGACAGGTACTCCGCGGCGTAGTCGTCGTCGTTCGCCTCTTCCACGGGAACGCCCACAGCCTGCCCGGCCCGCACCGTGCGCGCGTCGCCGTGGACCGTCACGCCGGCGTCGCGCAGGGCCGGCAGGGCGAGCGCGAGGAATTCGTCGGCCACGTCGGCGTGCACCAGCACGGACTCGGCGGCGTTGCAGACCGAGGGGCGGTGCGTCTTGGCGTTCAACAGAATGGCAAGCGCGGTCGGCAGGTCCGCGGCCGCGTCCACATAGACGTGGCAGTTGCCGATCCCGGTCTCGATCACCGGCACCGACGACTCCTCGACGACCGAACGGATCAGCCCCGCCCCGCCGCGCGGGATCAGCACGTCGACCAGCCCGCGGGCGCGCATCAGCTCCTTGACGCTCTCGCGCGTGCTCGCGTCCACCAGCTGAACGGCGTCCGCCGGCAGCCCGCTCGCGGCGAGCGCCTCGCGCAGCACGGCGACGATGGCGGCGTTGGAGTGCGCGGCCGTGCCCGAACCGCGCAGCAGCACCGCGTTGCCCGACTTGAGGCAGAGCCCCGCCGCGTCGGCGGTCACGTTGGGCCGTGCCTCGTACACGATCCCGACGACGCCCATCGGCACCCGGATCTGCCGCAGCTCCAACCCGTTGGGCAGCGTGTACCCGCGCAGGACCTCGCCGACGGGGTCGGGCAGCCCGGCGACCTGCCGCAGCCCGCCCGCCATCCCGCGGATCCGCGCCTCGGTGAGCGAGAGCCGGTCGACCAGGGCGTCCGACATGCCGGCTGCGCGGCCGGCGGCGACGTCCTGAGCGTTGGCGGCCAGCACCTCGGCCGCGCGTGCCTCCAACGCGTCCGCCAGCGCCCGCAGCGCCGCGTCCTTTTCCTTACGGGAGGCGACCGCCAGCCGTGCGGCGGCGACCCGGGCGCGCTGCGCCTGCTCGATGACGGACATGTGCGTACCTCCGTTAGAGAAGAACGAGATCGTCGCGGTGGACGACCTCGCGTTCGTATCCCGGCCCCAGCTCGGCGGCGAGGTCGACCGTCGTGCGGCCGAGCAGGTCGGGGAGTTCGACGGCGTCGTAGTTGACCAGGCCGCGGGCGACGGCCCGGCCCACCTCGTCCACCAGGTCCACCGGGTCGCCGGCGGTGAAGAGCCCGTCCACGGAAACGATGCCGGCGGGCAGCAATGACGCGCGGCGGTCGACGACGGCGCGCACGGCACCGGCGTCGAGGGTCAGCCGGCCGCGCGGAGCGGTCGCGTGCGCCAGCCAGAACAGCCGCGCCGCCGGCCGCTTCTGCACGGCGTGGAACAGCGTGCCGACCTCCTCGCCGGCGAGCGCGCGGGCGGCCTGCGGCGCGGCCGTCAGCACGACCGGGATGCCGGAGTGCGCCGCGATCCGCGCGGCCTCGACCTTCGTCACCATGCCACCGGTGCCGACACCCGCGCGCCCCGCCCGTCCGACGGAGACACCGGCGAGGTCGGCCTCGAAGTCGCGCACCTCGTCGACCCTCGTGACGCCCGGTGCCGCCGGATTGCCGGTGTAGAGACCGTCCACATCGGACAGCAGTACCAGCAGGTCGGCGTGCACGAGCGCGGCCACGAGGGCGGCGAGGCGGTCGTTGTCGCCGAAGCGGATCTCCTCGGTGGCGACCGTGTCGTTCTCGTTGACGATCGGGACGGCGCCGAGGTCGAGCAGGCGCCGCAGCGTCCGGTACGCGTTGCGGTAGTGCGCCCGTCGGGTCACGTCGTCGACGGTCAGCAGCACCTGCCCGACGACCCGCTCGAAGCGGCCGAACGACTCGGTGTACGCCCGCATCAGCAGACCCTGACCGACGCTCGCCGCGGCCTGCTGCGTCGCGAGGTCGCGTGGGCGGCGGGCCAGGCCGAGCGGTGCCAGCCCCGCGGCGATCGCGCCGGAGGAGACGAGCACGACCTCGGGCGGCGACGGTCGCCCACCGGAGAGCGCGTCGACCAGCGCGTCGACCCGCGCCCGGTCGAGTCCTCCGGCGGCTGTGGTCAGCGAGGAGGACCCCACCTTGACCACGATCCGGCGTGCCGTTGTCACCTGTGCCCGCACGCCGCCCATTCTGGCCGGTCCGCCGCCCAAAGCACGCATCGGTTCCCAGTCCTCGGGTGGCGCCCGCCCGAGGTGTGTCGCCCGCCTCACCGGCGCCGCCTGCCCACCGGCACGGAAGCCTTGACGCGGCGCTGGGTGCCGGCCGGCGGGCGGAGGCCGTCGACGACGATGGTCAGCGTCCGGAGGCGTACCCGCGTCGCCGTGCCGGCGTGGCGCATCGCGTGGACCAGCCCGAACATCGAGGACACGAGGTCCGGGACGCTGACGTCCGGGCGCACCTGGCCGGAGCGCTGCGCCCGTTCGAGGAGCTGCGCCATGGCGATGTGCAGCGGGTTGTCGGGACGGGTGGCGGCGGCCTCCGCGTCCAGGCCCGCCCGGGCGAGCGCGTCGGTGAACACCCGGTCGCGTGGGCTCTCGCCGAGCAGCCCCGCGAAGAAGTCGAAGAACGCCCGTCCCGCGTCCGACTCGCGGGCCAGGTCGTCGGCCCGGTCCACGAGGCGCTGCATGCGACCCGCGAACACCGCGTCCAGCAGGGCGTCCTTGGTGGCGAAGTGCCGGTACAGGGTGCCGATGCCGACGCCGGCGAGCCGGGCGACCTCGTCGGTCGACGCGTCGAGGCCCTTCGCGGCGAACACCGACTCGGCGGCGACGAGTATGCGGATCCGGTTGCGCAGCGCGTCGGAACGGAGGGAACGCTCGCTGCCGGGCACGGCCGATGGTGACGTCATTGTCTCTTCAGCGCCTTTTTCTATGTGAACGTGCGGATGTGGTGGTGCCCGTCCACGGCACGACGAACGTGGTGATCGCCGGTGCGGTGGGCGGCCTATGCTGTGCCGGCCATGGAGTACGTCGAGTCGGTACTGACGGTGGTGGAACGGATCCCACCGGGACGCGTCATGACCTACGGAGCCATCGCCGAGTACCTCGGGCGCGGCGGCCCCCGTCAGGTCGGCACGGTGATGGCCAGATACGGCGGTGGCGTGCCATGGCATCGGGTGGTCGCCGCCAACGGTCGAGTGGTGCCGGGCCACGAAGAAGAGGCATTGCAACGTCTGCGCTCGGAAGGCACCCCGCTTCGGGGGGACCGGGTGGACGTTCACCTCGCGGAATGGTGGCCGGACTAGTTTCCGGGCCGGAAGGCCTGGGCCCGGGGTGGAGCTGAGGCACCTGGTGGCTGAGCAGTCGGTCGGGGAGCCTGATCCGGCTGACCGGTCAGGGGTCTGTGGACAGGGACGGGTGCCGCGCGCCGGTGGTCGTCTCGGGCGTCGTGCGGTGCGACGGCCGCCGGGCGCGCGGGGTGGTCGTCGTGGGCGCGGGCGGTGTACGGGATGCGGGCAGTAGATTGACGGCATGGCGGGACTTCCCGGAGTGCTCGGAGAGCCGATCCGTTTCGTGCTGAACTGGGGTCGCCGGTACTCCCTCTGGGTCTTCAACTTCGGTCTGGCGTGCTGTGCGATCGAGTTCATCGCGGCCTCGATGGGGCGCCACGACTTCATGCGGCTCGGGGTGATCCCCTTCGCCCACGGCCCCCGGCAGGCCGACCTGATGGTCGTGTCCGGAACGGTCACCGACAAGATGGCGCCGGCGATCAAGCGGTTGTACGACCAGATGCCCGAGCCCAAGTACGTCATCTCCTTCGGAGCGTGTTCGAACTCAGGAGGCCCCTACTGGGACTCCTATTCCGTCACCAAAGGCGTCGACCAACTGATCCCGGTCGACGTGTATGTGCCCGGCTGTCCCCCACGGCCGGAAGCGTTGTTGCACGGAATCCTTCGTCTTCAGGAAAAGATCGCCGCTGAGCAGTCCGGGATCGGCGGTGTCGAACGGCCCGACCCGCGGCACCCGGAAGGGATGTGAGACGAGAGTGCTCGGTGGGCTCGTAGGGGGTCAACTCTCATTTCGAGCCTGTGGATAACGGGGTGGCCCCCGAATGTCGCACCCCTGGATTACCGTTCCCCGGGTGACCAGTGATCAGCGGGCCGAGCGCATCGTCGAGGTGCTGACGGCCGAATTCGGTGAGCTCATGGCGCTCGACCCGGGCGCGTTCCGGCGCAAGTTCCGCAAGATGGCGGCGTCGCCGTTCGCGTTCTACCGGGGCAGCGCGTGCCTGTTCTACTCCGATGTCGACGGGACCGAGGACCCGTTCCTCGACGAGCGCACCAGTCGGGTCTGGATCCACGGCGACCTGCACGCCGAAAACTTCGGCACCTACATGAATTCCGAAGGTGTGCTCGTCTTCAACGTCAACGACTTCGACGAGGCCTACGTCGGGCCGTTCACCTGGGACCTGAAGCGCTTCGCCGCCAGCATCGCGCTGATCGGCTACGCGAAGGCGCTCTCCGACGACGTGATCAGCGACCTGGTCGGCACCTACGCGCGCACCTACCTGTCCGAGCTGCAGGCGGTCGTGCGCGGCGGCGAGGAGGCGATCGGTTCGCTGACCCTGGACAACACCGACGGGGTGATCCACCAGGTCCTCCAGCAGAGCCGGCTGCACACCCGCGCCGCGATGCTGGACGAGCAGACCACGATCGAGGACTACGAGCGCAAGTTCCAGGTGCGCGACGGGGTGTACGAGGTCGACGCGGAGACGCACGAGCGGGTCTGTGCGGCGTTCCAGGACTACCTGGGCACGCTGCCGCCGGACCGGCTGGACCGGCCGCAGGAGTTCAACGTCAAGGACGTCGTGCTGCGCAAGGGCGTGGGCATCGGCTCGGCCGGGCTGCCCTCGTACAACCTGCTGCTGGAGGGGCACACCCAGGCACTGGAGAACGACATCATCGTCTACATGAAGCAGGCGCAGGTCCCGGCCGTGTCGCGCTTCGTGCAGGACGAGCGGGTCCGGTCGTACTTCCGACACCAGGGGCACCGCACCGCCGAGTCGCAGCGCGCGCTCCAGGCGTACGCCGACCAGTGGCTGGGCTACACCGAGCTGGGTGGTGTCGGCCAGCTCGTCGCCGAGGTCTCGCCCTACGCCGCCGACCTCGACTGGTCCGACGTCAACGAGCCGGAGGAGCTTTCCGAGGTGGTGCGCTACCTCGGGCTCGCCACCGCGCGGATGCACTCGGTCGCCGACGACGAGTCCGAGCACAACCTGGTCAACTACTCCACGGAGGAGGCCATCGTGCGGCGGGTCGACAAGGACGCCGCCGGATTCGAGCGGATGCTGGTCGAGTTCGCGCACGAGTACGGGGCGCAGGCGCGCGAGGATCACCAGACCTTCGTGGACCTGTTCCGCAACGGCCGGCTGCCGGGGCTCTGAGCCGGTCCGCCGGTCCGTACGATTTGCGTCATGACGCCGGAGGAGATCGGGAGCCGGTTCGCCGCACTGCTGGCGGACGGCTCCGACGTGGTGACCACGGTCTCCGGCGGCTCGCAGTGGGCGCGGGCGACGATCGACGTTCCCCCGGGTAGGTGGCGGGACGCGGCCGTCGCCGGGCGGGACGACGGCGAGCTGCGACTCGACTTCTTCGACTGGCTCTCCGCGGTCGACGAGGAGGCCGAGGGATTCACCGTCGTGGCCCACGTGTGGTCGAGCGCCGCGCGGCACGGGGTGCTGCTGCGGACCCGGATCACCGATCGGGCGGCGCCGGCGATCGAGTCCGTCGTGGACGTCTACCCCGGCGCGGCGTGGCACGAGCGGGAGACGCACGAGATGTTCGGGATCGACTTTCCCGGCCATCCCGGGATGGCGCCGCTGCTGCTGCCGGAGGAGTTCGAGGGGCATCCGCTCCGCAAAGAGTTCGTGCTGGCGACGCGGGTGGCCAAGCCGTGGCCGGGGGCCAAGGAGCCCGGCGAGAGCGGCGCCGGGCCGGCCAAGCGTCAGCCGATGCGTCCGCCCGGCGTGCCGGATCCCAACGAGTGGGGGCCGCTGAAGGGGCAGGTACCGGCGGCGCCGGCCCGTCCGGCTCGAGGGGCGCGCGCGGGAGCGCCCGCCGCACGGGGTCCCGCGGCGCGGCCGGCACGGGACGGGGCTACCGGCGCCGCGCCGGAGCCGGCCGGGGGTGAGGGTGCCGTCGAGCGTCCGGTCCGTCCGGTCCGGCGGGAGGTGCCGCCGGGCGAGGGCGCCGGTGGGGCTGCTGCTGAGCGGGCCGGGCGCGAGGGTGCCGTCGAGCGGCCGGTCCGTCCGGCGCGGGCCGACAGGGCGCCGCGCGGGGATGCCGCTCCGGCCGCGGGCGAGCCGGAGAAGGCGCCGACGGCGGACGGCGCGCCGGTGCCGACGGAGGCCGCTGCCGCGGCGACGATGGCGTCTGTCGCACCGGCGGAGGTTCCGGCCGTGCCCACCGACGCGGAGCCCGCGCCTGCGGACGCTCCGGGCCGGACGGCAGCGCCGGCCCCGGACGGCGAGAATGCGGCGGCCGGACCCAGGGGCGATGCGTCAGCGGCGCGTTCGACCGGCGCCGGCGGGTCTACGGTGGCGGGCGGCGAAGCCGGGCCCGAGGACCGGGCGCGGCTCGTCGGGGACTCCGGCGGCGACGCCGAAACGGGACCCGCCGGCGACGGTGCGGGTCGGACGGCGTCGGCCGGCGGCGAAGGCGATCCCGACCACGACGCCGAGGCCGTGCGCGATGATGCGGCGCGCCCCGGTTCCGGTCGGGCGGCAGGGTCGGTGGCATCAGGCGATGGGCCGGCGGCAGCGGGCGGGGGCGGCTCGGCCGCGGCGGACGGAGTTCGGCCGGCGGACGGGACGCGCGATGCCGAGGGCGAGGGGGAGTAGGCGTGCCGGTCTGGGTGGAGCTGGTCCTGCGCGTTCTCGCCGTCGTGGCGGCGTTCCTCACGCTGCCGTTGCTGATCGGGCAGACCGAGCACAAGGTGATGGCCCACATGCAGGGCCGCCTCGGGCCGATGTACGCGGGCGCGTTCCACGGGTGGGCACAGCTGATCGCCGATGGTGTGAAGTTCGTGCAGAAGGAGGACGTGACGCCGCGCGAGGCGGACCGGCCGGTGTTCCGGCTGGCGCCGGTGGTGGCGCTGCTGCCGTACCTCGTCGTGCTGCTGGTCATCCCGCTCGGGCCGAGCGGGCTCGTCGCGCAGCCGCTGGACATCGGGCTGTTCTTCGTGCTGTCGGTCGTCGGCGTGGGCGTCGTGTCGGTGCTGATGGCGGCGTGGGCATCGGCCAACAAGTACGCGCTGCTCGGCGGGTTGCGGGCGGCCGCGCAGCTGCTGGGCTACGAGCTGCCGTTCGTCCTGGCGGCGGCGAGCGTGGCGATGGCCGCGGGGACGCTCAGCCTGCCGGGCATCGTCGAGGCGTGGCGGCCCTGGTGGCTGCTGTGGCAGTTCCCGGCGATGGTGATCTTTTTCGTGGCGGGGCTGGCGGAGATCCGGCGGCCGCCGTTCGACATGCCGATCGCCGACTCCGAACTGGTCTTCGGCTACATGACGGAGTACACCGGGCTGCGGTTCGCCTTCTTCGTGCTCGCCGAGTACGTGGGCATCCTGGTGATCGGCGCGCTGACGACGGTGCTGTTCCTGGGCGGGTGGAAGGGGCCGTTCGGGCTCGACGCCGAGCTGGGTTGGCTGTGGACGCTGATCAAGGTGGCCGCGGTGTCGTTCGTGATCATCTGGTTCCGGGTGGCGTATCCACGGCTGCGCGAGGATCAGCTCCAACGGTTGTGCTGGCTGGTGCTCGTGCCCCTGGCACTGGCCCAGCTGGTGCTGACGGTCGCGGTGAAGGTGGCATTGTGAGTGAGTTCCCCGGAAAAGGGCTGGCCAAGGGTCTGGCCGTGACCCTCAAGACGATGACCAAGCGGTCGACCACCCGGCAGTATCCGGACACCCCGCCCGACCTGCCGCCGCGCTCGCGCGGCGTCATCGCCCTCGTCGAGGAGAACTGCACCGTCTGCATGCTCTGCGCCCGCGAGTGCCCGGACTGGTGCATCTACATCGACTCCCACAAGGAGGAGGTGCAGGTCCCCGGCGCGGCGCGGGCCCGTCAGCGCAACGTCCTCGACCAGTTCGACATCGACTTCTCGCTCTGCATGTACTGCGGGATCTGCATCGAGGTGTGCCCGTTCGACGCGCTGTACTGGAGCCCGGAGTTCGAGTACGCGGAGTACGACATCCGGGACCTGCTGCACGACAAGGAACGCCTCGGCGACTGGGTGGAGACCGTCCCGCCGCCGCCGGCCCACGACACCAACGGTGAGCCCGCCAAGGAGGAGACCGCCGCCCGCAAGACGCAACTGGCAGGATGACGCGCATGACCACGGCCGATCTTCTGCTCGTCGCGCTCGGCGCGGTGGCGGTCGGCGCGGGCGTTCTGGTGGTGAGCACCAGGCACATCGTGCGCGCCGGCCTCTGGCTGGTGGTCAACCTGCTGGCCGTCGCCGGGTGCTACCTCGTCCTCGCCGCCGAACTCGTGGCCTGGGTGCAGGTGCTCCTCTACGTCGGGGCCGTGGTGGTGCTGCTGCTGTTCGCCGTGATGCTGACCCGCGCCCCGATCGGCGCCAGCGACGATCTCGACCGACCACGCTGGCCGGGCGCGTTGATCGGCGGCGGCGCCGGTCTCGGCCTGGCCGCGCTGTTCGTGAGCGGATACCGGTGGAGCCGCGTGGACCTGCCTTCGCCCGGCACGGCGACCGCTCTGGGCGAGCAGATCTTCACGGCGTGGGTGCTGCCGTTCGAGGTGGTGGGTGTGCTGCTGCTCGCCGCCCTGATCGGCGCGATCGTGGTCAGCCGGCCGGACATCGGGAGTCGCTGATGCACCCGGTGATCCCCTACGTCATCGCGGCCGCGCTCGTGGGGCTGGGCGCGTACGGCGTTCTGGTGCGGCGCAACGCGATCCTGCTGCTCATGGCCGTCGAACTCATCCTCGGCGGGGTCAACCTCGTCCTGGTCACCGCCGACGCCACCGTGCGCGCCGTGCTGCCGGCCGGCGGGCAGGTGTTCGCGCTGTTCGTGATCGTGCTGGCCGCCGCCGAGATCGGTGTCGCGCTGGCGCTGGTCCTGCAGCTCTACCGGTTGCGGCGCGCCGTGGCCGTCGACGAGATCCCGCTGGAGCGTGAGCCGTGACGGCGCTGCTGGCTTCGCTGCCGCTGATCCCGTTCGGTGCGGCGCTGGTCGGGTTGTTGCTGCGCGGTCGACGTCTTCCGGCGGCGCTCGCGGTGGTCTCGGCCGCCGCGACCCTCGTCGTCGCGCTCTCTCTCCTTTCGCTGGAACGGCTTGAGCGCACCGCCGTCGTCGCCGACTTCGTGGACATCGAGGTGACGGCCGGGGTGCGAGCCACCACGGCCACGGTGTGGGTCGCGGTGACCGTGGCGGTCGTGGCGCTGGCGGTGCAGTTGTACTCCGTCGCCTACCTCCACGACGACGAACGCTATGCGCCCTACGCGGCGCAGGTCTCCCTGTTCACGGCGGCGATGCTGCTGGTCGTGGTGTCGGCCGACCTCGTGCAGCTGCTGGTCGGCTGGGAGGTCATGGGCATCTGCTCGTACCTGCTGATCGGCCACGACCGCCGGCTGCCCGAGGCGCCGCGGGCGGCCGTCAAGGCGTTCCTGGTGACGCGGGTCGGCGACGTGGGGTTCCTGCTGGGCATCGCGCTGCTCGGGGTGCGGGTCGGGTCGTTCCGGATCGACACCGTGCTGGCCGCTGACCTGCCGGCCGGCACGCGGCTGACCGTCTGCCTGCTGCTGCTCGCCGGGGTCGCCGGCAAGAGCGCGCAGTTCCCCCTGCACACCTGGCTGCCGGACGCGATGGCTGGCCCCACGCCGATCTCGGCGCTGATCCACGCCGCCACGATGGTGGCCGCGGGCGTCTACGTGGTCGCGGTGCTGTATCCGCTCTTCGCCGCCACGCCGGTCGCGCTGACGGTGCTCGGGATCATGGCCGTGGTCACCATGCTCCTGGGAGCGCTGGCCGCCACCGCCCAGGCCGACATGAAGCGGGTGCTGGCCTGGTCGACCGTGAGCCAGCTCGGGTACATGACGGGTGCGCTGGCCGTCGGGGTGCCGTCGGCGGCGCTGTTCCACCTGCTGACGCACGCGGCGTTCAAGGCGCTGCTGTTCCTCGCCGCCGGGGCCGTGATCCACGCGATCGGGAGCAATCTCATCGCCGATGCCGGTGGGCTGCGGCGGTCGATGCCGGTGACCTTCGTGGTGACGACCATCGGGTTGGCGGCGCTGGTGGGGGTGCCGCCGTTCGCCGGGTTCTGGAGCAAGGAAGCGGTACTGGCGGCGGCGCTGCACGAGGGCAGCGGGATCGCGTGGGTCGTCTACGGGGTCGGCGTCGTCACCGTCGCGGTCACCGGCTGGTACGCCACGCGGCTGTGGCTGGGGCTCTTCTTCGGCCCGCCCCGCGCGTCGTCCCCGCACGAGCCGCCGGCGCTGATGCGCGGGCCGGTCGTGGTCCTCGCGGTGCCCGCGGCGCTGCTCGGCTTCGTGGCCCTCGCCCCCGACTTCTCCGCGCGGCTCGGCGCGCTCTCCACCACCGGCCCGTCCCCGGAACTCGGGCACCTGGACGCCGCCGTGCTGGTGCCGCTGCTGGCCTCGGCGTTCGGGGTGGCGCTGGCGTGGCTGATGTGGCGGCGCGACCCGGCCGCCGACCCGGCCGCGCGGCTGCCCGGGCGGGGCTCGTTCGCGTCGGCCTTCTACCTGGACGCGGTGCAGGACGCGCTGGTCACCCGGCCGGTGCTGGCGGTCTCCGCGGCGGTGCTGCGGGCGGACGAGTCGGGGGTCGGCGGAGCCGTGCGCGGGATCGGGCGGGGGAGTCGCGGCGCCGGCGGGCGGCTCGCCCTGCTGCACCGGGCGCCGATGCCGCGGGCGGCCACGGCGGCGCTGGCCGGGGCGCTGGTGCTGGGGGTCGGTGCGGTGGTGTTGAGGGCGGTGCTGTGAACGCGCGGGCGGAGCGGGCTTCGGCGGGCCTCGATCAGAGTTTCGGCGTCCGGGCGGAGCGTGCGTCGGGCGTATGGCTGCGGGTGGCCGCGCTGCGGGAAGGCTGGCGCTCGGTGGCTCGGGTTCCGGCGGGCACTGGCCGGGGTGTCGGCTTCCGTGGGGCGGCGGGTGCGTCGGTGGTGGGCCTGCCGACGGCCCCGCTTCGGGCGGGTCCGGTCGGGGCGGGGCGTTCTCGCGTGGTGTCGTGCGGTGAGTGGGGTGCGGCGTGAGTGCTCTGCTGGTGGTCCTGCTCGTCGTGCCGGCCGTCGGGGCGGTCACTGCGGCCCTCGTCCGGCATGACCTCGCCGGGCGGATCGCCGGGACGGTGGCGGCGGCGGTGGCGTTCCTCGCGACGCTGCCGCTGCCGATCGGGCGTGGGACGCGTGTCGACACCGGGCCGGCGCTGGTGCCGTGGCACCAGGTGGACGTCGCCTGGGTGCCCAGCCTCGACCTGCGGTTCCACCTCGGCGTCGACGGCATCTCGTACCCGCTGGTGGTGCTCACCGCCCTGCTGACGCTGCTGTGCTGCGGCTACACGCTCTGGCGGGTCCCCGATCCGGGTCGCGGCCGGTTGCTCGTCGCACTACTACTGATCATCGAGGTGGGCATCCTCGGCGTTTTCCTCGCCCTGGATCTCATCCTCTTCTTCGTTTTCTTCGAACTCGTGCTCCTACCGATGTACGCCGTCATCGCCGGCTGGGGCGGGCCGGGGCGTCGGCGGGCGGCCCGGATGTTCGTGCTGTACACGCTGCTCGGATCGGTGCTCCTGCTGGTGGGCCTGGTGACGGTGGTCGGCGCCGCCGGTACCGCCGACCTGGTGCAGCTGACCGGCACGCGGCTCGGCACCGGAACGCAGTACGCGGCGTTCGTGCTGTTGGCGATCGGGTTCGCCGTCAAGAGTCCACTGTGGCCACTGCACACCTGGCTGCCGGACGCGCACACCGAGGCGCCCACGGTGGGTTCGGTGATCCTGGCGGGCGTTCTGCTCAAGATGGGCACCTACGGGCTGCTGCGGGTCGCCGTCGGCGTCGCGCCGGATGCCGCGCAGGGCGCCGCGCCGGTCCTGGGCGGGTTCGCCGCGGCGGCGATCATCGTCGGTGGACTCGTGTGCCTCGCGCAGAACGAGGTGAAGCGGCTCATCGCCTACTCGTCCGTGGGGCACATGGGGTTCGTGCTGCTCGGGATCGCCACGTTGCAGCCCGTCGGGTTCCAGGCGGCGCTCGTCGGCAACGTCGCCCACGGACTCATCACCGGCCTGCTGTTCTTCCTCGCGGGGGCCGTCAAGGATCGCGCCCACACCGGCGAACTGGCCAAGCTCGGCGGCCTGCGGGAAACCGCACCCGGGCTGTCCGGCCTGCTCGGCTTCGCCGCCGTGGCCTCGCTCGGGCTGCCGGGGCTGGCCGGGTTCTGGGGTGAGGCGTTCGCGATCGTGGCGGCGCTGCGCACCGGCGGCGCCTACTGGAACGTCCTCGGCGTCGTGGCGGCGTTCGGCGCGGCGCTGGCGGCCGCCTACCTGCTGCGGCTGCTGCGCCGGACCACGCACGGGCCCGCCTCGCCGGCTGTGCTGGCACTGGACGGCCCCCGGCTGTCCGCCGCCGAACTGGTGGCCTGGGCGCCGCTGGTGCTCTTGATCGTGGCGTTGGGCCTGCTGCCGGCGCTCGTGCTGGGGCCGGGTGCGGCTGCCGTCGACGCACTGCACGGGGTGGTGGGCCGATGAACACTGGGTCCGGGCGTCGGCCGACGGCGGGTGGTGGGTCGTGATCGATCACGTGGCACTTCTCCCCGCGTACCTCGCCGCGGGAACGGCCGTCCTGGTGCTGGTCGCCGATCTGCTGAAGCCGGTGCCGCCGGCGGTGCGGGAAACGCCGCGTCGGGTGACCGTACGGGGCGGCGTGCTCGCCGGAGTCGGCGCCGCCACGGGTACGGGCCGGGCGCTGCCGTCGCAGTCCACTGTGGACGCCGCTCCGTCCGACGCCGCTCCGTCCGACGCCGCTCCGTCCGATGGGTCGGCCGGTGGGCGTTCGGCCGGCCCGGCTGCGGATGCCGGCGGGGTCGCCCTTTTCTGGCGGCGCCTGCCGTTGATCGTGGGAGCGGTGGGTGCGCTCGCCGTGGCCGTCAGCGCCGCCTGGCTGGGTCTGGGGCTCGACGGGCGGGTGCGGACGGCGTTCTGCGGCGGCGCGGAGGCTCCGGACTGCTCGTTCGCGGTGGATGCCCGCGCGACCACCCTCATGGCGGCCTTCGGGCTGATCACCCTTGCCGTGCTGGCGCTGTCGGCGGGGGTCGACGCGCCGCCGGGGGAGTACGCGTTCCTGTTGGTGGCGTCGATGACCGGCGGGGTGGTGCTGGCCGGCGCGGCCGACCTGATCACGCTCATCGTCGCGCTGGAGACGTTGACGCTGCCGCTGTACGTGCTGGTCGGCCTGCGCCGCAGACCGGAGCGGGCGGTCGAGTCCGGTCAGGCCGCGGTGACGTTCCTCGTGGTGAGCGTGATCTCCACGGCGATCAGCCTGCTCGGGGCCGCCCTCGTGTACGCCGCCACCGGTGCGATCCACTTCGGGGCCGTTCGCATGGTCTCGAACGCCGTCGTCGACCCGGCGCTGCGGCCGATCGCCACGGCCGGCACGGTGCTGCTGCTGGCCGGGCTGGCGTTCAAGGTGGCGGCGGTGCCGCTGCACGCCTGGGCGCCGACGACGTACGACGGCGCACCGCTGCCGGTCGCCGCGTACCTGTCGACCGCGTCGAAGTTCGGCGGGGTGATCGCGATCGGGTACGTCGTCACGAAGGCGTTGCCGGCCGCCACCGACGTCACCGGGCCGACGCTGGCCGTCCTGGCGGTCCTCACGATGACCGTGGGCAACCTGGTGGCGTTGCGCCAGACCAGGATGGTGCGCCTGCTCGCCTGGTCGTCGATCGCGCAGGCCGGCTACATCGTCGCGGCGCTGGCCGTCCCCGGTGGGCTGGCCGTCGCGTTCGGCTACACGGTGTTCTTCGTTCTTCTGGAGCTTGCGGCGTTCGGCGGAATAATCGGAACCCGCGGACCCGGCGCGGACGGCGGAAACCTGGACGACTACGCGGGTCTGGTCCGTCGGGCACCGGCCCGCGCGGTCGTGATCGGGCTCGCGCTCGCCGGGCTGGCCGGGCTGCCACCGGGGATCGCCGGCCTGTTCGCCAAGGTCGCCGTCGTGCGGGTGCTGGTCGACGGCGACGCGACGTGGCTGGCGGTGGTCGTCGCGATCAACGCCGTCATCGGCCTGGCGTACTACGTGCGCGCGGCGCGGATCCTCTTCACCGGCCCGTCCGGCGGCCGCCTGGAACGTCCATCGTGGACGGTGGCGGCCGCGCTGACGCTGCTCACGGCCGCCGGTCTCGTGGCCGGGTTCGCGCCACAGTTGGTGTTCGACCTGGTCGTCTGGTCCTAGCGTCCCCGCGCCGGTCCTTGGTGTCGCGGGCCTGGCAGCGCAGTGGTCGATCACGCTGAAAGCGGATCGACCCGGAGCGGTCCGCCGCGGGAGCAGCGGTAGCGCACCCGACGGACCGTGGCAAAGGGATTGTTCTTTCTAACGGAGAATCCCGGCGGCCCGGGCGGCGCCGAGCCACTGCGGGAACTCCGCCATCAGCTCGTCGTACAGCCGGTCGTCGGGGATGCTGCGCGGATCCTTGCCCGCGGGGAAGAATCCGGCGTTGTCCACGACTCGCTTCGCCGGCACCGGCAGATCGTCCAGCCGCCGCAGGTAAGCGAACTCGTCGTCGCCGAACCCGATGAACTGCCAGAAGATCGGCAGCCGCGCCGCCTCGCAGAGGACCTCGGTGGTCTCCCGCTTGGAGTTCGGCGCGCCGTCGGTCTGGAACACGACGAACGCCGGCCCCGACTGCCGGGCGTGCAGCTCGATGATCGCCCGCATCGCCGACGCGTAGTCGGTGCTGCCCATCACGCCGGCGGTCGACTTGATCCGATCGATCGAACCGGCATAGTCGCTCACGGAGATGTTCACCGGTTGGCGGGCGTGCGAGTCGAAGAAGACCACCGGCACCGTGCCGTCGTCGTCGAAGTGCGCCGCCAGGGCCAGCACGCGTTCGGCCAGCCCCTGCACGGAACCGTCCTTGAAGTACCTGCTCATCGAACGCGAGTGGTCGATGACCAGGTACACGGCCGCGCGCACCCCGCCGAGCCGGTGCTTGTCGAGGCTGACCCGGGCGGTCTTGTAGAGGTTGACCAGCCCGGGCGCGGTCTCCTGAAGCTTCGTGAGATCGATCGGCACCGGGTGCTACCGGTAGTTCGTGAACTGCAGCGCGACGTCGAAGTCGGCGGCCTTCAGCAGCGCGATCACGGCCTGCAGGTCGTCCCGCTTCTTCCCGGTGACCCGAAGCTGGTCACCCTGGATCTGCGGCGTGACGCCCTTCGGCCCCTCCTCGCGGATCTTCTTGCTGATGGCCTTGGCCTTGTCCGAGTCGATGCCCTGGATGATCTTGCAGTCGAGCCGGTAGATCTTGCCCGACTGGCGCGGCTCACCGGCGTCCAGCGACTTGAGGGAGATGTTCCGCTTCACGAGCTTTTCCTTGAACACCTCGAGCGCGGCCTTCACCCGATCCTCGGTCTCGGCCTGCAGGGCCACGCCCTCCTCGCCGGACCACTTGATCTCCGCGCCCGTGCCCCGGAAGTCGAACCGGGTGGTCAACTCCTTGGCGGCCTGCTGAAGCGCGTTGTCGACCTCCTGGTGGTCGACCTTGCTGACGATGTCGAACGATGGTGCGGACGCCATGGCGGTGTGTGCTCCTGTGTCTGCGGATCCGGGGCCTGTGCTCCGCTTCGGCCGGTCGGAAGGCCGGGCGGCTCTGGCGAGGGTACCCGTTTGCGCGGGGCGGGGGGCGTACCGTTATCCTTGCTGTCGCCGCTGACCTACCGGGTTGGTGGCATGGCGGGTTGCCCGAGCGGCCAATGGGAGCGGACTGTAAATCCGTCGCGAAAGCTACAGAGGTTCGAATCCTCTACCCGCCACTTGCCGGCGAGAAGGCCCCTGACCAGGCGATATGCCTGGCGGGGGCCTTCTTCGTTGGTCTGACTGGGTCGCACCGGGGATGGGTGGGGCTCAGGGGTCGCGGCAAATGCGCGGCAAAGTTTGCTTTCCGCTCGACCGCTGCGCGCTGTCAGCCATCTCGGCCGCCAGTGCTGTCGGGCTGTCTGGTCGAAGCATGTGCCACCTGCCTTCGTCTGCGGAGCCCCGGATGCCTCTCCCGTGACTTAGCGTTCGACATCGACTGCGCAGGACAAACTTTCGGTGAAGCCTGACGGCTTCGGTCACCAGCAACTCCGCACGAAGGCCGTCAGTGATCGCAGGTACTCGCCATGTCGCGCTATCGCGGCGATGTGCGGCCACTCGCCTCCGGAGCGGCGGCATCGCGACGGCCCTTTTCCAGAAGACTCTGCTGTTTGGCGGTTTCGCTGTTAGCGAACGCCAAGACTGAGGAGACCTGCGCCCACAAGAAGCAGCAGTGCTCCTGCGATGAGGATTACTATGGTTAGGCGGTGCACGTGACAACCATCTTCTCGGATTTCGGACAGGCTTACGCCGAGAATGGTGGCCAACGCGGCAAGGGCGAGGATTAGTAACCACCACGGCATCCGCGAGCGCCTCTTCATGCGAAGTCAGACAAGCACCGGTCAATTCAGCTCAGGGCGCATCAGGTGAAAACGTGGCTGTGTTGCTGTCCACGCCATGGCGGCGCGCCAAGCTCAAGTCAAGGCGTCTTATTGCGTCAATGAGCACTTCAATTGCGATGTCCGCCGATTCGGCGGACATGGTGCGGACCGCCAATTCATCCCACGCGCGCATTATCGGTGACCACCACTGTTCTCGATGGCGAATCTCGTCGGCGAACTTTTGAAGACCATCAAGTCTTGAGGTATCAATCTTTGCGCTGGGATTGCGGTCTAAGTACTCGATCGCCAGAAGGGTAGGGTCAGAGTAGAGCGCGGCCTTTAGGTATTGAAGTCTGGCGACTCGGGCGCGGTCAGCTCTGCTGCGCTCCGCTGCCTGGCGAGCTTCCGCACTCGTGCGTATTCTTACTTCGGCTACAAGGTCCCGAAAGTATCCTTGCGAGCAACTCCGGGGCGCGCCGAATTCGGCGTTGATGGCGTCCGATGCGCTCGACGCCTCATCCGCCTCCCACCGTCCGCAAATGCTGAGAACGTTAGCGGTCAGCGTGGCTCGCACCAAACTGCCTACGTCCGTGTGCCTTGCGGATCCGCAAGAGTATCTGCCGCGAACATCGACCTCGAACCCGGCTCCTTCCGTGGCCGAAGGCGCCCGCAACGGTTCCTGAAATTGAAAATCGACGCTACGGCTGAATAGTTGAAATCTCACGAAACGGTAGTTCTGTGCGGATCGCTCGGAATGATTGACCGAATCTTCAAGCGAGTACTGAGGTCGGAGACGGGATCCCGTCCAGCGGCACGGCCAGCGTCTCGAAGCCGATCTGCCAGATTGATTATTGGTGCTATTGCGCCACGGCGGACCGCCGCTGTGCCAAGCTTGTCTATCACGCGCCAATAGGTTGAATCATCTGAGCTGCTATCGCGCACAAGAGCTGCGATTGCCTCATTGACCTCAATGTCAGAAACCAACTCGCCGAGAACGGAATCGACGGCAGACTCGTCCGCCTCAGGAGTCAACAACCACGGTACGCCATCGATTCTTGTTCCTAGTAGCGCTGCGAGCGCAAGTCGGGAAGCCGTACTGTCAGGCGAATTGTGGAACCATGTCCGACTTGTTGTCTGGAACCAATTGCTGACCTGCGTACTAGTGGCGAGATCCTTAAAAATGGCGGCGATGGTTTGCTTGACTTGCGGCGGAGTCTTGTCGAAGTCGGCGACTCTTTGTAGCCTTCGCACTGCGATGTCGCGACGATTTGTCTTGAGCATTCTCGTTGCGGACAAGACGACTACATCTTGTAGATCGATTCGAATCGCCCAGTCATATAGCAGTCGCTCGGCGCGTCGCTGCATATGGGAATCTTCGAGTGCTGCAATAAGGACCTCGGTTAGTATTCTCCTTTGATCACTTCCTGTGCAGATCCGTGCTAGGTCAGTCCTAAGAAAGTCCGCATCTTGACGTCGGCGAACGACCATTGATATCAGCTTGATGGCAATGGCCTCTTGATCGGCGCCCTCTTTAGCGATGGTTACAAGCCAACGAACTAGCGAAGACCGAACCGCCGGGTAGTTATCCCATACATACTGCACTACCGGTTCTGCAAGGTGTGGCTGTTGCAACCGCACTGATTCGTCGAAATCAGTGCACGCTTGGATCCGAGAAAGTCGTCCGCGTAGGCCAGCGCCCGACAGCGCCGTGTGAGGTTCTATCGGTCGCGCAGCTTGTCCGCCAGAATCGTTCCGAAGAACCTTTTTCAAGCTTTCCGCATCTGATTCTAATTGGCTCAGAGTGGCTTTGCCGCGGCTTGCTAGTGTGATGAGCAGGCACCTGTCATCAAACGACAGAGCCTGCACTTGAGATCCACGGCCATTGTGATCGGCTTGGGATGACGAGCCGGGTTCACTGAAGAGGGCATCCAATTCTCCGAGGTGGTCGTCTATCACGTCTTTTATGTCGTCGGCTGAGAGCTGTGCTGTCTCTCCTAGCCGTTCTTTAGCTAGCTGGTAGGCTTGCAGAATCTTCTCGACAGTAGCCATCGCTTGGATAGCATTCCGTCCAGTTATTTTTGGCTTCACTTGCTCGCCTTGCACGGCGGCGAGCAGGCTTGGCGCCTCCGACTCGATATAGCGTTCTACTATGCTTTCAGAGTCTGGTGGCGTGCTTAGATAGACGATGCCCACGTCTCGGATTTCGTTGGACCTGGCCCTCTGCCACAACTCCTCTCGAACAGTAATGATCAAACGCGACTTCATGCTCAGGTTTTGTAAAGATAGACCACTGAGCCCTGCAAGAAATGAGCTTGATGGCTTGTCGTGCTGAGGGTCGCGCAGATCGATGACCGCAGCTTGCTTAGCGCCCACTGGTATCGCCGAAACTATGGGCTCTTGCCAGTCTCCTGGATCCAATTGAACCAGCCTGGCGTCACCTGGCGCAGCTTCAGCCAATAGATGTTTTGCGAACGTCGAAGCACCGACTCCAGGTGCCGCAACAACAATTAGGACGCCGTGTTTCGCGAGTCGGTCAATGGCTGATCCCCAGGGCTTCGACCATTCCGGCCCTTGTACGAAAAACTTGTCTTCTTTAATGCTCTGCCTGTCGAGCGAGGTTCCATTTAGCCAATTGGACCGCAGCGCGGGATTTTTGCTGGGCAGCCTGTCGATGGGAACGTCGGCTAATCCGTCGAGCAGCCGCTCTAGATCCTCGATTCGGGAGATCCAGATTCGATGGGGATGCCATGCATCCATCGAGTTGTACCTGCCACTTAGGACACCAATAACCGCATGGTCCAGCTCACGAAGGACTGGGCATCCGCTCATCCCGAGTGCCACACCTGACGCTTCGGCTCTTGCTAGTAGCAAACCTGTCGACTTCTCGGCTGGGCCCTCCCACCGGCCATTCGAGGGGAGGTAGCCGTACTCAGACTCCGTTGTGCCATCAGGGATTCGACCGAACCCTAGTAGGGCAAGCTTTGTATCAGCCGGCTGCATGTCAGAGTATGCGAGGTAAGGCGCACTTCCCGCGAGCGATTGCTCTGATCTGAGAACAGCGAGGTCATGCATTTCGTCGGTAGCGACAACGACTGCTTGAAACCTTTCCCCGCCCGCTCCGTGCATGGGTTCGACCCAGACTTTCGACGTATCGTGGTTCCAGGTTGCGTCCTTAATGACGTGATGGGCAGTTACTAGAATACCGTTGGCGACTTGAAAACATGTGCCGATCGGCCTAAGGTCGTCACCGACGACTCTGCCCAGGAACAGCAAGCGATTAGTTCCTTGGAATATATCTGTCATTGCTCGTCCTGTCCGCTCGCCGGAGCTGTGGTGCTGTCGACCGTGTCGCTGTCATTGCTCGGCGTTGCACCGAAGACGATCTTTACAACGAGCGATGCTTCGGCAGACGCGCTAGCTACAATTATCGTTCCTTGTGTGGCAAATTTTAGGCCGAATTGAATCTCTAGCTGATCTGGCTTCCCCGCTCGGGAGCAAATGCGGCGGCCGGTTTCTAGTGCGGAGATAGCCATTTCCTCAATTACAGTCTGTGCATCGGCGAACATGTCGGACGCTCGCTCAGTTCGCCGGTTGCGTCCAGAGGTTGGTTCTGTGCCTCCGATGGAAGTGGTTTCGACAAGCACCGATACACCGTTTAGATCAACGGGAAGTAGCATTGCCGCATCACCCCTGTCGGATTTGTTCCGCTAAGCCTGTGCCCGCCGCACTTGCCGTGCCGCTAAAGGATCGCTGTAACTGTTTGATCACCGGGCGTTACGTCGGATAGGTGACATTGACCTTGCGCTATGTAGATCAAAGGCGTGCCCTTCTGCTTCGGGTTGGCCGCGCCACGCCGTGTATGCCAAGTGATCTTGCGTTCTGGTCAAGCGCTGCATCGTGGCTTCACGAACCGTTATGGACCTTGAAAGTGCGGGCCTTTGTCCTTCGAAAACAGCGCACGTAGCCCGTCCACTTGCGAGAACGCAGATGAACGGGCTACCTGGCAACTGCTAAGCTTCGGCTAGGGAGTCAATGGTTTAACCGCTCAGCCGGGCTGTCGGCTAGGACGATTGCGGTGGTCGATCGGTGTCACCGAGAACGGTTGCAGGACAGCCTCAATCCGTTTCATTGCCTCTTCCTGCTGGCCGTCGATGCACTTTGCGTACACCTTCATCAGCACGTGGACGCTGTGCCCGGCCCACTCCACGACCTGCGGAGCCGACACCCCGGCATTGAGTCAGAGCGACACTGCCGCGTGTCGCAGGTCGTACGGCCGCATCGCGAGCAGCGACCGCTGCTGAACTGGCGTCAACGCCGCTTCCCGCGCCTTGCGCCAGGCCGTGCCATAGGCGTTGTTCGTGACCGGTTGACCAGCCGTAGGCCCGTAGTACCCACCGGGGCCGCGTCGGGTGACGAACAGCCGGCCGTTCGGTCCCGATGGGTACTCCTTGATGTGGCGGTCGAGCAGCGCGCAGAGCGCCGAAGTCGCCGGAACGTCGCGCGTCGCGTTCCGCCCACGGTGCTTGAGACTCCGGTGTTCAACCGTGCCGTCACCATCGCCCCATCCGTTGCCGACCGCCACGGTGGCGCCGGTGAGGTGAAGCCATCCCCACCCGCCATCTTGCGTCGGCCGTTCGTATTCGTCCTCGCGGATGTGAAGCGCTTCCTCGGGCCGTAGAGCGGCGTAGTCATGCACCCGAAAAACGCCGTCAGTTCCGGAGTCCGTTCGTCCACAGCCGCGAGCAGCTTTCGGACCTGGGCCGGACTCGCCACCACGCGACGGTCGACCTCGTCGGTGTTCTTCGGCGCGGTCCAGCTCACCCGTTCCATCGGGTGCGACTGGAGGTGCCCCAGCTGGACCGCGTACCGGAGTACCCCACTGAACACGGCCCGCTTCCGGGCAACGGTGCTGGCTGCCGCCGCCCTACCACCTTTCAACAGCAACGCGAGGCTGTCGAGCGCCTTTCGGACCAGAGCGGCATCGGCGAGCGCGCTTAGCTTGACCGTGTTCTGCTCCGCCCACTCGACGGCCGCCGCCAGCTCGGCCGGCGGGCGTGCCGCCGACCGAGGTTGCCCGCCGGCTCGGACACAGCGTCGCCGTGCTCCTGAAGGTCGGGTGGTGGTGAAGCTGGGGGCGCGACCAATTTGAACCTAGCCGGGCACTCGGCTGGCACCGCTGTTGCCGAACTGTTGACGTCGGCACTCGCCAGGTCCGAACGCATAGGGGTGTAGTCAATGCTTGAGCCAACCGTGGTTGTGGAAGACGCGTCGACCGGCGACCCCGGCCGACCGGCGGGCACCCCGCTGGCCTACCAGGCGCCGACGGTGTACGTCATGCCGGCAGGAATGCCCGTCGCGAATGCTCCCGCGCGTAGGAAGCGACCGTGGCTCGTGCCCGTCGTTGTGGTGAGTGCCGTGGTAGTCCTGGGTGTGGTCGCTGCTGTCGGTCTGCTCGTTGTGGGATTCGGCACCGCTGGCGGCTCTGTCCTTCTGGGGCCGACCGCGGAAGACGCGAAACGTGAGTGCACTACCGCGATCGCTGCCGAGTTCCAGAGGCGTGAACGATCCGGTTCCAGCTCCTCAATCCTGGTCTCCGTCGAAGAGATCACCGTTGACGAAGCGCGCAAGATTTCGAACGGCTACGAAGTGAACGGCGTTGTCCGCTACTCGCTGACCGGTTCCTACGTCGGGACAGTCCGGCAGTCGCTGATGCTCACCTGCACCGCAACCATCGCCAATCGCCAGTTGTCCACTTCCGTCCGCAACCGGATCTGACGGGACGCCACTGCGCAAACGCCGGCCGGCATAGGTGGCCGGGAGGTAGCAACGTTCGCCGGTGTTGCCGGACGGCACATTATGGAAAGTTTCTTCTAAGCCTCCCCACCCCCCGGGGCTAACCCCAGGTCCGGTGCCGGGGCGTAGTTTGTGCAGTTAGAAGGGCATGCGTGACCAGGGCTGAAGTCCGTCGCGAAAGCTGCAGAGGTTCGAATCCTCTACCCGCCACACTCAGCAAAAGAGGCCCGTGACCAGCGCAGATGCCGGCCGCGGGCGTTTTCGTGCGTCCCCACTGAGTCCCGCTTTGACTCGCGCGATCTCGCTGGCTCGTGTCGTATGCGTGTCGAGGCCCCGCCGCCGGGCCCCGCGGCCATCGGGCCGAGGTGCCGAAGCCCGGCACCCAGGACCTCTCCGACCACGCACAGGTCCGGCCCTCGGCGCTGACCGCTTGCGGCCACCCGAGCCACCGTTGGAACAGGCGGTGAAACGCTCGCAGACGCTCAACCGTGACGACCCGAACGGAGAAGCGCATGCGAAGAATGTTCGCCGTCGCCGTGGCCGCCATCACCGTCGCCGCCGCACTGACCGCCGCGACCCCACAGGCCGCCGACGCCGCCCCGATCCCGGTCCGGATCGGTAAGCAGTCCGCGGCACCGACTCAGTGGGGCGGCTGTTTCACCTGGTGCGCGTTCCGGAACAGGGCCACAAAGAAGTGTCTCGACGACAGCTTCCGAGCCGGCCTGCGCACGTTCCCCTGCAACGGCACCGACCACCAGCGCTGGCGCTATGACTTCACCGGATATCTGGTCAATCAGAACACCGGACGGTGCATCGACGACAGCATCCAGCATGGGCTTCGGGCGTTCCCGTGCAACGGCTCGGTCTACCAGCGCTGGGTGCTCAATTTCAACAATCGCCTGCCGGCCATGACCTACATCCATTTCGGTAGCCAGTCGACCGGGCGTTTCATGGACGACAGTTTCCCGTACGGGCTTCGGGCGTTCCCGCGGAACACCTCGGATTATCAGCTGTTCTGGGCGCACTGAGGCGACCGGCGGGGCGTAGATTCCTGACGACGATCGACACGGGGGTCGGGAGGCTCGGCTTGTTCGGCAGAATCGCCCTGCACGGGATCGGTGCCGGGGTCGCCTGGGTGGTGTTCACCGTCCAGGGTCTGGTGGTTTATCTGGTGTTGCTGGCGTATGCCGTCGGGGAGGACCTCGGCACCGGCGGCCCGCTGGCCGGGCCGTTCCTGGTGCTGATCGCGGCGGTGGTCGGCGCCGTGCTGGTCCCGCTGTTGTTCGTGCCGTCGATGGCGCTCGGTGCGGCGGACCGGGGCGGTCCTGCGGGCCGGTTCGCGGTCACGGCCGGTGCGGCGGCGTTGTTCGCGGCAATTTATGTGGCGGGTGTGTCGGTGGCCACGGACGTGACGGCCGCCGACGCCGTTGTCGCGTGGCTGGTCGGACTGCTGGCGTTGCCGGGGCCGCTGGGCGCGTACGCGGTGGTGGTTTACGGCGGCCCGGCGATCTGGCGACGATTGTTGCGGCCCGAGCCACGAGCGGTCATTGATGTGGGAACGCCGTAGCGCCGGCCGATTGCGTCGGCGACGTAAGCGTGTGACCCGCGGGCCGACCGAGAAACCTCGTCGCCCTGAATTGGTGCGTGCCATTACGGTTTGCGCGTGCTGTTCGATGAACACGATGGCTGGCGGCGGTGCCCGGCCGAATTCCACGCCTGTGTCGCCTCCGGCCCGGCCGGCGACGTGATCCATGCCGCGAGCGGCTCGGCCACCCTCTGTGGCATCCCGTTGCCGGAGGTGTCATTCGGGCGCGGCACGTTCGAGCCGGGCGGCGACGCCACGTGCGATGCGTGTGCGGAAAAGGCCGCTGCGACGCCGCCGCGGAGGTCGGTCCAGGAGCGGCTGTACGACAAGGTGCTGGCGGCGGAGCCGGGAACGCTGCGGGACGAGGTGCTCGACGCCCTGCGGCGGGGTGCGTCGGTTCATCCGTGGACGATGGGGAGTTCCGCCGACTCGGTGAGACCGGAGTTGCGGCTGCACGAGGCGGTCGAGGGCGGTCCCGAGGCGGACGAGGCGCTGCGGAACGCGAGTCGGGTCGACCAGGCCGAGGTGCGGGGCGACTCGTGGCGGTTCGTAGTGGTCATGCCCCACGGGGCGCGGCCGGTGCTCGTCCGTCGCCCGCTGCGTCGTCAGGCCGGACCGGACCGCCCCGGCTGGTCCTTTGCGAACGCCCGGAAGCCGGCCGCGTTCGGGAGCGGGACCTCCGCGGATCGGGTGGAACACGCGGTCGACGGCGAGCGGACGTTGTGCGGCATACCGGTGCGCGATGTCGTTCTGTATCTGCATCACTTCGTGGCGGACCGGAGGGCGGCGTGTCCGCGCTGCGCCGCACGTGCCGCGACCAGGGACCAGCCCTCCGCCCAGGAACGCCTGCACAAGCTGATCGCCGCCGCCGAGCCGGGGCCGGCCCGCGACGACCTGGCCGCCGCGCTGACGCGAGGTGCGGAGATCACGCTGTGGCTCAGTTCCCGCGGGCCGACGCTGGCGCGGCACTACGCGGAGCTCGATGAGCTCACCGAGGGCCGCGCGGAGGTCACCGAGGCGCTCAGCGCGGGGCACGCCAGCCTCGCGCATGTGCTGCACGGTCCGTGGCGGTCCACCGTCGTTATCCGGGAGAACGGGCGACCGCTGATCGCGCGTGGCCCTACCGACGTGTGACCCGCCAGGCGCCTGCACTCGGACGCGGCAGCGAAGCGGTGCGGCCCGGGAGGCAGCGGTCGCGCCCACGACGGACCCGCGAAAATGAAAGTCTCAAGACCTGCGCGAACCGCGCATGAACTGATCCACCGCGGTCTCGACGATCCCGTCGAGCAGTTCCGGAGCCACCAGGCTGCCGTTGATCAGCGTGGCGATCCCCTGCAGCGTCGCGAAGAGCACGATCCCCACGCGCTGCGGATCTCCGGCCTCCAGGACCCCCTCGGCCTGGCCCTGCACGATCAGCTCGTGCATGAACCCGAACGGCGCGGCCGCGGCCGCCACCAGCCGCTCGGCGCCGTCGCGGTGCTTGCGGGTGAACATCAGCTCCAGCAGCGCCGCATCCCGCGTGGCGAACCGCAGATACGCCGCCGCCGTCGCGTGTAACCGCGGGCCGAAGGTCTCCGGGGTGTCGGCCACGGCCGCGCGCAGCTCCACGTCCAGCCGGGCGAACCCGGCCTCGGCCAGCGCGTCGAGCAGCGCCTGCCGGTCGGGGAAGTGTCGGCGCGGGGCGGCGTGGCTGACGCCGGCCTCGCGCGCCAGCTCGCGCAGGGAGAGCTGGTCGGCGCCGTGCTCGCGCAGGCTGCGTTCGGCGGCGGCGAGCAGGGTGGTGCGGAGATTTCCGTGGTGGTACGGGGGCACACCGAGCACTCTAGCCGACGATGTTGTCGTTGACAGCTTTGTTGTCGGTGCATACATTGTTGCTCATGACAACATTCACTGCCGGGCAGGTGCCCGACATGACCGGTCGGACCGTCGTGATCACCGGCGGGAACAGCGGCATCGGGCGCGCCGCCGCCGCGGTGCTGGCCGACCGGGGCGCGCGCGTCGTGCTCGCCGTTCGGGATCTCGCCAAGGGGAACGCGGCCGCCGCCGCCATGGCCGGCGATGTCGTGGCGCGCCGGCTCGACCTCGCCGACCTCGCGTCGGTGCGGGAGTTCGCCGCGGGGTCCGATGCGCCGATCGATGTGCTGATCAACAACGCGGGGCTGATGATTCCGCCGCTCGGGCGCACGGCCGACGGGTTCGAGCTGCAGTTCGGCACGAACCACCTGGGCCACTTCGCCCTCACCAACCTGCTGCTGCCCCGGATCAACCGGCGGATCGTGACCGTCTCGTCGAACGGCCACCGGGCCGGGGCGATCGACTTCGGCGACCTCAACTGGGAACGCCGGCCGTATCGGGCGTTCCCCGCGTATGCCCAGTCGAAGCTGGCAAACCTGCTCTTCACCGCCGAACTGCAGCGCCGGCTCGCCGAGGCCGGCTCGCCGGTGCTCGCGACCGCCGCGCATCCCGGCATGGCCGCGACCGGGCTCCTCGATCACCTCGAACGCGACCGTTCGGTGCTGTACCGGCTCCGGGACTCGGTCACCAGCCGCTTCGCGCAGAGCGCGGAGGACGGTGCGCTGCCGACGCTGTACGCCGCGGTGGTGGACGTACCGGGCGGGAGTTATGTCGGGCCGGGCGGGTTCCTGCAGGGGCGCGGGGCGCCGAAGCTGGTCGGACGCGCCAAGAGTGCGGAGGATGCCGCGGTCGCCCGGAGGCTGTGGACGGTCTCGGAGGAGCTGACCGGCGTCACGTTTCCGCTGAGCGCCGCGCCGAGCAAACCCTGACCGGGTCCGCGGAATGCCGGCCCGCGTTTTCCGGGCCTGCTGGGTGCCGGCGCCTTGCCCTGGCCCCGGGGCCAGGGCGGGCTGCAAGATCACCGCGGGCGGTACGCCAGCCACCTTATTTTCGTGGAGTTACATGGCCGGGATGTCAGTCGGCCATTGATGCCACGGGTCGCGCGGGCCAGGGCTTCGGCAGGGCGCGGGTCGAGGGCCGGGATGCGGTGACGCCCGCTACGCCCGGCGAAGAATCGCCACGAGAAACTCCGCCCCCTCCCCGAACGGCCGCAGATCCCACGTCGACAGCAGCACATCCGGCACGAGCCCCGACTCCCCGGCATCGGCGAGAAACGCGTCGAACTCGTACTCCCGCCCCGCGCCGAACCCGACCACCACCCGCCCGCCGTCCCGGAGCTGGTCGGCCATCCGCCGCAGCGCGGCCCGCCGCGTGTCCGGCGCGAGGAACGTCATCACGTTTCCCGCGCACACCACGATGTCGAACCCTTCGGTGACGCCGTGCGCGGCGAGGTCGAGTTCGGCCAGGTCGGCCTGGATCCAGCGGGCTCCCGGGGTCTGTTCGCGGGCGGCCGCGATGAGCACCGGATCGAGGTCGACGCCGACGACCTCATGACCGGCGGCGGCCAGATACGCGCCCACGCGCCCGAACCCGCACCCCGCGTCGAGGATGCGCGAACGGCGCGGCACCATCGCGTCGATGAGGCGGCCCTCGCCGTGCAGGTCGGCGCCGGAGTCGGCGAGCCCCTTGAACCGGTCGATGTACCACTGCGAATGGCCGGGATTGGACTCCACCAGCCGCAGCCAGCCGTTCGTTGCACTCACCCGCTGATCATCGCACTCGCGACGGGAAGCGTGGCCGAGCAGGAACTGCGCCGACCTAGCTTCCGGCGGTTCCCATCAACCCCAGCAGCTCCGCCACCACCCGTTCGCGCGCCCCCGACGGATCCGCGATGGCCGGATCCCAGGTGCAGGCGATGTCCAGGGCCACGACCCGCCCGGTCGCCACCACCCGCCGCGCCGCTGCCACCACGTCCGCCACCGAGGCCCCACCCGGAACCGCGAAGCGAAGACCCGGCAGTTCCGACCCGTCGATGACGTCGAGATCGAGGTGCAACACGAGCGGCCCGGCCGGCAGCACGGACGACGACACCTCCGGGACCGAACACACCCGGACGGCCGACGACGACAGATACGACGCCTCCGGCGGATCCAGGTCCCGCGCGTCGACGAGGAGCACGGACGACTCCGGTAGCGGGGAGAGCCCGAGGGCCGAGGAGATCAGATCGGGGCGGTACCCGCAGAGAAAGCGCACCGGCATCCCGCCGATGTATCCCGAGTGCGACGTCTCGATGGTCTGCACGTCGCCGTGCGCGTCGAACCACACGAGCGCCGGCGAGATCCCGGCGGCCTGCACGCCGGCGACCGTTCCGAGGGCGACCGTGCAGTCTCCGGAGACGACGACCGCCGGGAGGGGCGACGCGGCGACGCGCGAGGCGACGGTCGAGTACAGCCCGCCGAGGCGTTCCCAGAGGTCGGCGCCGGGAAGCGGGCCGGAGCTGACGCTTCCGGCTCCGTCCAGCCCGGGCAGGTACTCGTCCAGGTGGTACGGCACCACGATCGTCGTCACGAGTCGGCTCCCCCTTCGCCCTGTCTGACAAATGATGGCCGGGCTCGGGCGGGCGATGTATCCCGGGGCCCGACGCCCCGAGCTGTGAATCCCGGCGCCGCCCGGCCGGGTGGCCCGGCGGGCAGCAGTGGCTGCCGCAGGACCACGACGCCGCGATGGTGAAGCCGGGCCGGCGGGCTCACCCGAGACGACGAGCCCGGCAGGCCCGAAGTCAAACAGGCCGTGCCAGCCGGGCCCGGACCCGCGCGGCGTCCGGATGCTCCAGCTCCTCGAGCACGGAAAGCGCCGCCGCCCAGGACTCGCGGGCCGCGTCGACGTCCCCCCGGGCGTGGTAGGTGTCGCCGAGGTGGGTGCGCGTGTTGGCGCCGCCGTACCTGTCGCCGACCTGGGCGAACAGTTCCAGCGCGGCCGTGTAGCAGTCGGCGGCCCGGGCGTACTCGCCGAGGTTGTGGTGGGCGTAGCCGAGGCTGTCGAGCGCGTTCCCCGCCCCGAAGTTGTCGCCGTTGCGGCGGTACAACTCCAGCGCCGCCGTGCCGCTTTCGACGGCGTCCGCGAAGCGGCCGAGTTTCGTCTGGTGCCAGCCGACGGCGTTCAGGGCGATGGCCTCCTCGCGGCGGTGGCCGCCGGCCCGCACGATCTCCAGCCCGCGCAGGGCGTCGTCCAGCGCGTCCGCGTACCGCCCCTGGTTGTGCGCGACCCCGCTGCGGTTGACCAGCGTCTGCGCCACCCCGAGGTCGTCCCCGGCCGCGGTGAACAGCGACAGCGCCTGCGCCATCGACTCCGCCGCCGCCTCGAAGTGCCCGAGCCGGATCCACGCCGTGGCCCGGCTCCGATGCGCGCGGGCCTGTGCGGAGAGGTCGCCGAGCCGGCCGGCCGCGGCCGCCGCGATCTCGTGGGTCCACAGCAGGTCGTGCCAGTGCCCCTGCCGGTCCAGGAAATCGAAGAAGGCGCGCGCCAGGTCACCGGCGTAACTGTCGAGCCGATGACGTCCGACATGATCGAGCAACGCCAGCAACGCGTGATGTTCGGCGCGGAACCAGGCCAGCGCCTCCTCCGGACGGCCGGTCGCCGGCCCGGCCCCGCGCGGATACAACACTTCCGCCGCCGACCGGCCGGCGGCCAGGTAATGATCGAGCAGCCGGACGACGGCCCCGGGCGGATCGAGGGCCGCGGAGAGCTCGGCGGCGTAGGCGCGCAGCAGGTCGTGGAAGCCGTAGCGGCCCGGCCGGTCCTCGGTGACGAGGTGGGCGCGGACCAGTTCGGCGAGGGCGGGTCGGACCGTCTCCGGCGGGGCGCCGACCAGGGCGGCCGCCGCGTCGGCGCCGAGGTCGCGTGCGGGTTGCGCGCCGAGCAGGCGAAACAGGTTCGCCGCGGCCGGGCTGAGCGCGTGGTAGCTCCACGAGAAGACCGCGCGCAGATCGGTGGCGTCGTCCCAGCCCGGTAAGGCGTCCAGGCCGCTGCCGGCCGCCCGCATCTCGGCCACCAGTTCCCTCAAAGCTTTTTGGGGGAACTGGCGAGCCAGGGCGGCGGCGATTCCGAGCGCGAGCGGCAGCCGTGCGGCCACGTCGACGATCTCATCGAGCGCGTCCGGCTCGGCGTCGGCCCGCGCGGCGCCGAGCCGGCGACGCAGCAGCCGCCGGGACTCCGCCACGGTGAGCAGGTCGACCGGGACGGGCCGGGCGCCCTCTGCGGCGACGAGGCTGGGCAGCCGGTTCCTGCTCGTGACGGCCACGAGGCAGCCCGGCGCGCCGGGCATGAGGGGCCTGACCTGCTCGGCGTCGCTGGCGTTGTCCAGGAGAACGATCATTCGTCTTCCGGCGAGCAGGCTCCGGTACAGGTTCACCTGCCCGTCCGCGTCGGCCGGCACCCGCTCCGGCGGCACACCCAGCGCCTGCAGGAACCCGCGCACCGCCTGCTCCGGCCGCAGCTTCCCGGCCCGGTCGAACCCGCGCAGGTTGACGTAGAGCTGCCCGTCGGGGAACCGTTCGGCCAGCCCGTGCAGCCAGTGCAGCGCGAGCGTGGTCTTGCCGACGCCGGCCGGTCCGGTGATGACGCTCGGAACTCCGTCGTCGAGGCCGGCGTTCAGTTCGTCGAGCTGCCCGTCGCGCCCCACGAAAAGCGCCGTGGGCGCCGGCAGCTGCGCGGGCCGGACGGCGACCGGGTCGGGCCGCCTGCTCTCCACCGGTCCGGACGCCGCGCGGGGCACCTCCTGGCGCAGCACCTTGAGGTGGGCGGCGCGCAGGTCGGGGCCGGGTTCGACGCCGAGTTCGTCGGCGAGCCGGCGCCGCATCGTGTCGTACGTCGCCAGTGCCGCGGACTGTTCACCGGCGCCGGCCAGCGCCGTCATGAGCCGGGCGGCGAGCGCCTCGTGCAGGGGTTCCTCGGCGAGCAGGGCCTGCAGGGCGGACGCGGCGGGCCGGCCCAGCCGCAGCGCCAGATCGGCGAACCGGAGCGCCGCGTCGAGCCGCCGGTGCACGAGTGCCACGGCGGTGGGGTGCTGGCGGAGGCTGGCCCCGGCGTCGGCGACCGCCCTGCCGCGCCATACGTCGAGCGCCTCGCCGTAGCAGCGCAGGGCGTCCTCGGCGGCGTCCCGGCCGAACGCCGTCGCGGCTCGGGCGAGCAGGTCCTCGAAGAGTGCGGCGTCGACGGCGTGCGCGGGAGCGTCCAGGCGGTACCCGTCGCCGGCCCGTTCGACCCGGACGTCACCGGCGGCGCGCAGCAACCCGCGAACGGCGGTGACGTGCCCGTGCACGAGGTTGCGGCTGGTGCGGGGCGGATGCTCGGGCCACAGCACGTCGACGATCTCGTCCACCGGAACGGCGGCGTTGGGGCGCAGCGCCAGGAGCCCGAGGAGCGTGCGCCGCGCCGCCGAACCGACGCTGTGCAGCCGGCCGTCGGTGCGCACGGCCACCGGCCCGAGCACGCCGACGGTCCAGGTGGGCGCGGCCGCGCCGCGGACCGGTAGGGCGAGGTCGGTGAGGCCGAGGGCCTGGGCGAGGCGGCGGCGCGAGGCGGGGCGCGGTTCGCTGACCCGGCCCTGCTCGATGTCGCGGAGCGCGCGCACGCTGATCCCGGCCCGGTGGGCCAGCTCGTGCTGGGTGAGGCCGGCCCGGATCCGGGAATCCCGGACGGCGGCGTCGAGCGACACGGTGTCCTCGGTCACGATGGCGGGTGCTCCTCCTGCCCCAACGGGTTGCCCGCAGCACCCGGCGAACTGCCGCTGTACTGCCGCCGCGTGTGCGGCAAACCGCCCCCGTAGCCCGCCGCGGTCGGGATCATCGCAGGTCAGAAGCGTGACCCCGGTCATACGAACCGGTCGTGCCCATCAAGATAGCGACCAGCCGGAAGCCTGTACGTCCCGCAAAGATGGTCAGTGCGGTCACGATCCGTACCCGCCCCACGCAGACAGCGCGGCCCCCGGCTGGTTCACAGCTTCCGGGGGCCGTTCTGTCGCGGGCGCCGCTCAGCCCGGCGCGAGGTGGTAGACCTCGGGTGGTTGCGTGGACCACTCCAGGATCGGGTCGTCGGCGATCGCGGCGAAGATCCGCTCGTACGAGGCCTCCCACGCCTCGCGGGACTCCCAGAGCGCCAGCCCCACCAGCCGATCCGTCCGCCCGTCCGTCCACGGCCCGATCCGGATCAGCCCGGGGGAGCCCTGCGCGGCGGCGTCGACCCGCTTCATCGAGGCGAGCATGTCGTCGCGGTGCTCGGGCTTCGGATGGTGCACCACCATGTGGGCGAACATCAGCGCGCCCGCGCGGCGAAGAACGTCAGCAGTTCCGACCAGCCGCTGCCGTAGCCGCTCGCCCGGTCGACGCCGTCGCCGATGCGGTCCCAGCCGTGGTGCACGACGGTGACGAGGGTGTTGTCGCCGACCGGTTCGAAGTCGACCTCGACGTCGGTGCTGACGCCGGCCGGCCAATCGGGCATGCGCCAGGTGAAGTGCAGCCGCGATCCCGGCTCCCACGCGGTGACCAGCCCGATGTCGTGCCCCTCGCCGGTGGCGGTGTCGTACACCTCGACGAGCCGGCCGCCGACGTGCGGCTCGAACCGCATCGCCTGCCCGCGCTCGGGGTCGACCCAGTAGTGGGTGCCGCGCTTCCACCAGATGCCGATGTCGGCGGTGAACACGTCGAACGCGGTCTTCGGGTCGACCGCCACCTCGATGGAGGCGGTGGCGGTGCCGGTTGAGGTCATGAACTTCCTCCTTCTGTGTACCGCTCGATGACGGGCCGCTGCTCCGCGAGTTCCTTGAACGCACCCAACTGGTCCGCCCAGAACGCCTGCACCTGGTCCACCCAGGCCTGCAGTGCCACGAGGGGCTCCCGGCGGAGCTGGTACACCCGCAGCCGGGCGTCGGTCTCGACGACCTGATCGGTGATCAGTCCGGCACGGCGCAGCACCCGCAGGTGCCGGCTGACGGCCGGGGCGGTGACGGCGAACTCGGCGGCCAGCTCACCGGCCCGGCGGGGCCGCTCGCGGAGAAGCTCGACGATGCGGCGTCGGGTCGGATCGGCGAGGGCGGCGAGAGTGCTGTCCAGGTCCGTAACCACAGACAAAATTATTAACTGAAGGGTTAAGGAGTTTCAAGCGTTCCGCACGGGCAGGTGCAGCGTGACCGTGGTGCCGGCGTCGGGGGCGGAGATCAGTGACACCCGCCCGCTGTGCCCCTCGGCGATCGTCTTCACCAGCGCGAGCCCGAGGCCCGCCCCCGGCAGGTGCCGCTCGCGGGCCTGCGACGCGCGGAAGAAGCGTTCGAAGAGGCGCGCCTGCTCGTCCTCGGGGATGCCCATCCCGGTGTCGGCCACGGAGACGCGCACCTCGGCGCCGTCGCGGGCGCACGCCAGCAGCACCGTGCCGCCGCCCGGCGAGAACTTGACCGCATTGCCCACCAGGTTGCGCAGGGCCCGTTCGAGCTGGACCGGGTCGCCGGTCACCAGCGGCACGTCGGCCGGCACGTCCCGCACGAGGCGCAGCCCCTCCGGCAGCCCGGGCCGGATCGCGCTGTCGACCCGTTCGAGCACGTCCGGGAGGTGGACCGGTTCGGCCGACGGGGTGAACTCCCCGGCGTCCACCCGAGCGAACGCCAGCAGGTCGTCGACGAGCGTGAGCAAACGGGCCCCGTTGTTGCCGATCGCGTCGACCATGCGCCGCTGCATCGCGTCCAGGCCACCGGCGTCGCCGCCGAGCAGCAGTTCGGTGTAGCCCTGGATGCTGGTGAGCGGTGTGCGCAGCTCGTGCGAGACGGTCGCGATGAGGTCGGACTTGAGCCGCTCGAGCTGATGCCGTTCGACCGCAAGAACGTCGTCGAGCGTGACCTCCCGCAGGACCGCGACCACCCGGCGCCGCAGCGGTCGGGCGTCCATGCGCAGCACCCGATCGTCGGGCAGTCGCAGGTCGGCGGCGGCGCGCCGGCCGCGCGCGGCGTGCGCGATCGGCAGCTCGCGCGGCACCAGCGCCAGCCCCTCCACCGTCCGGAACTCCCGCAGCGGCAGGTCGCGCAGATCCCGCGGAACGCCCCGCAGCCCGAGCAGCCGCACCGCGGCGGCGTTGCACAGCACCACCCGACCGTCCGGCCGCGCGACGAACACGCCCTCCGCGACGGCGTCCAGCACCTCGGGCAGCGGGTCGGCCCCGGTGAGCCCTCGACCCACCGAACGCAGCACCCCGCGCAGCGTCTGTCCCATCACCCTTGCCATCGGCCGGAAGGGCGCCGAGGTGATCGAACATGTGTTCTAATAATGATCGTGGAATCCTCGACGGGAGCTCGTGTACTGCACATGCACCTCGGTGGGCTGCCCGCCCGCGTCCCGGCTGACCGCGCCGCCCGCCGGCGTCCCGTTCCGCAGCGGCGTCCCGCCCTGCACGCCGTGCCCGACCCCGAGCCGCCGGCCCCGACCGCCGCCGGCGGCTGGGTGCTCGACGTGAGCGCCCTCGTCGCGTTCGCCGACGCCACCACCTATGCGGCCAGCGTGCTCGCGATGGCGCACCGGGACGGCCGGATCCTGCTCGTTCCGCTGCCGGCGCTGGCCGTCGCCGCGGCCCGCCGCCCGGACCCGGTTTCCGAGCGGCGATTGCGCGACCTGATCGACGGCCCGGCGGTCGTCGCCGTCGACGGTCGGCTCGCCCGCGGACGCCTCTTCGAGCGGCTCGTCGACCGGTCCGGCGGCGACCGGCTCGCGGCGCTCGTCGTGCTGCTCGCGACGGAGCGAAACTGGCCCGTGCTGACCGAGCGCGGCGAGTCCCTCCGGCGCCTGCGGCCGGACCTTCTCGTGATCCCGTCGTGATCTCCGGGCGGTGAGGATCGGCCGTTCCGGTGCTGTGGAAGTGACCGAAAGGCCGAAACGTGCGGATCGAGCGGTCGGCGCGCGAAGAAGGGTTATGCCTGCGGTTTTGCCTGTGGCACCATCGGGGATATCTACCCACCAAGGGCCGTGTGGCACAGGAGCGACGTGATGAGCAAGAAATCTGTACGTCGGTGGGTGGCCAGCGCTGCGGTCCTCGCGGGAATCGCTTTCGGTGTGGTCGTCGGGGCCGGGACCCAGTCCGACAGCTACCACGTGACCGAAGGCGACATCTATTGGACCGGTGGCGCATCGGTATCCGTCCTGCGGTAGCTGTTTCCAGCCGCTGCGGCTAAAGCACAACGGCTGGGGGGTCGGTGGCTCGTCATACGCCGGTGCGGCGCTCCGACCGACGCGCTTGGCTCGTCACCGGTCCGCTCATTCTCATCGCGACCGTTCTCACGCTTCCGGCCATCGCGCGGGCCGAGCAGATCCCCGCTGACCTCTTTCCGAGCACCGGCGTCGATTGGCTGATCACGGCCGGGCTGACGTTGGCCTGCGTGGCCGCGTCGTCGTTCCAGATGCAGTTCACCGTGCACCGGCAGGCATTCCATGTGTCGCTGGTCGATCTGCCGCTGCTCGTGATGCTGTTCTACCTGTCGCCGGTGACGGTGATCCTGGTGCGCGTGGTGTCGGCGGTGATCATCCAGCTGCGGCTGGGATCGGCGCCGGTGAAGGCGGCGTTCAACATCGCGAGCGCGACCACCGGTGCCGCGTGCGCCAACGCGCTGGTGCTCGGCGTCGGGTTCGACCGCGATCTGGATCCCCGCTCCTGGCTGGTTCTCTCCGCCGCGGTCTTCGTCTCCTCGCTCTCGACCGCCGTCGCGATGGCCGCGTTGATCGCCCTGATGCAGGGGCCGTCCTATCTGCCGCAGTACGCCCAGGGCGTGCTGATCAACCAGATGGTGACGCTGATCAACGTCACCGTCGGCATGGTCGCCCTGCTGGCGCTGGAGAAGACGGTCTGGGCGCTCGTGCTGCTGCTCGGGCTGAGCGTGGTGCTCGGGTTCTTCTACCGCTCCTACGCGCAGTTCGTGCGCCAGCACCGCAGCCTCGCGGAGATCCACGAGATCACGCGGGCCACCACGGCGAGCACCTCCGAGGGCCGCCTCGCCGACGTCGTTCTCGGCCGGCTGCGCGAGCTGCTCCAGGCCGAGTCGGCGACGCTCTGGCTGCCCGCCCGTGGACGCCATCCCGAGGTGCTGCTCACCGCCTCCGTCGACTACACCGGACTGCTGGACCGGGCGAAGTCGCCCGACTCGTTACGCCGCCGGGCGTTCGAGACCGGCGAGCCGGTCACCCTGGGCGCCCGGTTCAGCACCGCCGAGGACACCGTCGACCTGCGGGACCAGCTGCGGCGGCTCGGCACCAAGGACGCGATCGTCGTGCCGCTGCGCTCGGGCAACGCGGTCGTCGGCACCATCGAGGTGGCCGGGCGGCTGGGGCAGACGGCGCACTTCACGTCGGAAGACGTTCAGCTGGTCGAGACGCTCGCCGCCCACGTCGGTGTCGCGATCGAGAACTCCCGGCTCGTCGACCGGCTCCGCTACGACGCCAACTACGACGCCCTCACCGGCCTGCCCAACCGGCGGCGGGTGCTGGCGGCGCTCACCGAGGCGGTCCGCACGCGCAAGAGCGACGAGGTCGTCGCGGTGCTCCAGTTCGACGTGGTGGGTTTGCGCAGCGTCAACGAGTCGCTCGGGCACCGCGCCGGCAACGAGGTGCTGGTCGAGGTGGCCGAGCGCCTGCGCAGCCGGGTGCCGGCCGCCGCGCTCGTGGGCCGCGTGGGCGAGGACGAGTTCGCCGTGATGCTGCGGGTCGTGGACCTCGACTCCGCGCTGGCGCTCGCCGACCGCATCCGGCTCGGCATGCGCGAACCCATGCAGGTCAGCGGGTTGCCGACGGATGTGGACACCACGGTCGGCGTGGCGACGTTCCCCGATCATGCCGAGGACGCGGAGACGCTGCTGCAGCGCGCGGACGTCGCGACGCACGCGGCCAAGCAGGGAGCCGGCATCCAGGGCTACAACGCCGGCCTCGAATCGCGCACGGTGCGCCGCCTCGGCCTCGCGGCGGACCTGCGCCGCGCCCTGGAGAACCGGCAGATCGAGGTCTACTTCCAGCCCAAGGTGGCCCTCGCCGACCGGCGGGTGGTCGGCGTCGAGTGCCTCGCCCGCTGGGAACATCCGGTCTACGGCTCGGTGACGCCCGAGGACTTCGTGGCCGTCGCGGAGCACACCGGCCAGATCGCCCGCCTGACCGAGCTGGTCCTGCGGGAAGGGCTGAGCCGGGCACGCGGCTGGGCCGACGCCCGGCGCCCGCTCTCGGTCTCGGTGAACATCTCCGCCCGCAGCCTCGCCGACCCGCACTGGCCGGACCAGGTGGGCGACCTGCTCGACGAGTACGGCGTCGCCCCGTCCCAGCTGACGCTGGAGGTGGGGGAGGAGGCGCTGCTCGGCGATCCGGGCCGGGCGCTGGACAACCTGCGCAAGCTGCGCGCGATCGGGATCCGGCTCTCCGTCGACGACTTCGGCACCGGCTACTCCTCGCTGGCGCTGCTGCGCAAGCTGCCGGTGACCGAGGTGAAGATCGACAAGGGGTTCGTGCAGGGGATGGCGACCGACGCCGGGGACCTGGCGATCGTGCGGGCGGTGGTGGACCTGTCCCGCCACTTCAACCTCTCCGTGGTGGCCGAGGGCGTCGAGAGCGAACTCACACTGGCCCGGCTCACCGAGATCGGCTGCGACTTCGGCCAGGGCTTCCTCTTCAGCCGCCCCATCCCCTACGAACGCCTCGACGCCTGGCTGGCGGCCCGCACGGAGCCCACGCCGAGCGCCACGGGTGCCGTTCGCTGGCTCCGCGCGGTGACCTGACCCGAGATCGGTAAGCCGATTTCATCCCCGGCCGAGCGCCGTGTACTCTTATCGAGCGCGTGCACGTAGAGAGCGCACGACGCCCCCTTAGCTCAGTCGGCAGAGCGTCTCCATGGTAAGGAGAAGGTCTACGGTTCGATTCCGTAAGGGGGCTCCACGGGTCGCAAGTCAGGGCCCGATTCGGCGGTGTAGCTCAGATGGCAGAGCAAGCGGCTCATAATCGCTGTGTCGCCGGTTCAAGTCCGGCCACCGCTACCCGTACACCGTTCCACTTGAGAAGCAGAGAGAGGCACCCCCGTGGCCAAGGCGACCGACATCCGTCCGAAGATCACGATGGCGTGCGTCGACTGCAAGTCGCGTAACTACATCACGAAGAAGAACCGCCGTAACGACCCGGACCGGATGGAGCTCAAGAAGCACTGCCCGCGTTGCGGCAAGCACACGGCTCACCGCGAGACGCGGTAATAGATATCCGTAGACGTTCGCTACCGGCCGCTCCCGTTCTCGGGGGCGGCCGGTAGCGTCTGCGCCATGCCGCTGAACCTTTCCTACGAGGGGCACTCGTTCCCGCCCGGTGAGCCGTATCTGGTCGGTCGGGAGAAGATCCGCGAGTTCGCCCGGGCGGTGGGCGCCGACGACGCGGCGTACCACGACCCGGAGGCCGCCGCCGCGCTCGGGCATCCGGACGTGATCGCCCCGCCGACGTTCCCCACGGTGCTGACGATCCCGCTGGCGGCCCGGCTCTTCGCGGAGCACCCCGACGTGGGTATCGACTTCAGCCGCATCGTGCACGGCGACCAGCGGTTCGCCTACGAACGCCCCGTGCGCGCCGGCGACGCGCTCGTCTGCCGGCCCGTGCTGGAGAAGCTCTCCAGCCGCGCCGGGTTGGACTCGGTGAGCGTGCGCACCGAGATCGTCACCGTCGAGGGCGAACTCGTGGTGACCTCGTGGGCCAAGATCGTGGCGCGGACGGAGGCCTGAGATGGCGGTGTTCACGACGGGTGCCGAACTGGCGCCCCTGACGTTCGTGGTGACCCGTGCCGACCTGATCCGCTACGCCGGTGCCTCGCTGGACTTCAACCCGATCCACTGGAGCGACCGGGTCGCCGTGAAGAACGGCCTTCCCGGGGTCATCGCGCACGGCATGTACACGATGGCGCTGGCCGCCCGGGCACTGACCACGTGGGCCGGCGACCCGGCGGCGGTGACGGATTTCAGCGTCCGGTTCACCCGTCCGGTGATCGTGCCGGACGACGACAGCGGTGTCGAGGTGGTGATCTCCGGCGTGGTCAAGGAGGTCGCCGAGGACGGGACCGCGCAGGTCATGGTCACCGCGGTGAGCGCCGGCGAGAAGGTGCTCGGCCAGGCTCGCGCCACGGTACGGCCGGGGCGGCTTTTGGATCCGGCGGAGTAACCCGTACACTGGGCCACCGTGGGTGTGCCGTAAGCGCATCCCACGTAGGGGTGTGGCGCAATTGGCAGCGCAGCGGTCTCCAAAACCGCAGGTTGCAGGTTCAAGTCCTGTCGCCCCTGCGCCGATGGCCCGTCCGGGACGTGGTGGTACCGGTCCGGGCGGGGAACGCGCACCGGACCGCCCGCGTTGACCCGCAGTTCCGGAGCCGGTTGAAACCATCCACCGCGAGTTCACGGAAGAGGACGCATGGCCGAGAGGAAGCGGCGCGGCGAGGACGTCGACGACCGCCTCGACGAGGCGATCGACGATGACTCCGCGGTCGATGAAGATCTTGACGACGAGTTCGAGGACGAAGAGTTCGAGGACGACGACGTCGAGGATGACGACGAGGACGAGGCTCCCCGGCGTTCGGCCAACGGCCGCAAGTCCGGTACCGCGCTGAAGAAAAAGGACGACGTCGACGAGGACGACGACGAGGAGCGCCCGGCATCCCGCCGCGGCCCCCGTGGTCGTGCCGCGAAGCCCTCCGAGAAGCGCCCGACCAAGAAGAAGACCGGCGACAAGCCCGGGATCTTCGCCCGGTTTGCTAACTTCTTCCGGGAAGTGGTCGCCGAGCTGCGTAAGGTCATCTGGCCCACACGCAAGGAGCTGCTGACCTACACCGCCGTCGTGGTGGTGTTCGTGACGCTCATGCTCACGTTCGTCGGCGGCATCGACTGGTTGTTGGCCAAGGGCGTCTTGTGGGTCTTCGGGCACGGTTCGACGCCGGCAGAGTAGCCAAGGTGACAGACGTGAATGAGTACGACGACAACGGTTCCGTGACTACGGCGGCCGACCTGCCCGACCCTACCGAGGTCGACGCGCCCGACGAGTCGACGGCCGCGCCGGCGCCCGCTGTCGTGTCCACCTCCGACGGCGACCCCGTCGCCGAGCTGCGCCAGGCCCTGCGCTTCGCGCCCGGCGACTGGTTCGTGGTGCACTCGTACGCCGGTTACGAGAACAAGGTCAAGACCAACCTCGAGACCCGCATCACCAGCCTCGACATGGAGGAGTACATCTACCAGGTCGAGGTGCCGACCCGGGAAGAGGTCGAGGTCAAGAACGGCAAGCGCCAGCAGGTCCAGAACAAGGTCTTCCCCGGCTACATCCTGGTCCGCATGGAGCTGACCCCGGAGTCCTACTCGTGCGTGCGCAACACGCCGGGGGTCACCGGGTTCGTCGGCGCCACCGATCGGGCCGACCGCCCCGCGCCGTTGTCGCTCGACGAGGTGCTGAAGTGGCTGGCACCGGCGGCTCCGGTCAAGGAGACCAAGAAGGCCGAGGTCAAGGTTCTCGACTTCGAGGTCGGGGACTCGGTGACCGTGACCGAGGGCGCGTTCGCGTCGCTGCACGGCACCATCGCCGAGATCAACGCCGACCAGCAGAAGCTCAAGGTGCTCGTCTCGATCTTCGGTCGGGAGACCGCCGTCGAGCTCAACTTCAACATGGTTTCGAAGATCTGAGTCGATCGCGGTAGCCTTGCCGGTGCTGTGCGCCCGGGGGACACCCGTGTGCGCACTGATCCTTTAGGGGCGCGCGTGCGCCCGTAATGCCCAGGAAGAAAGCAGTAAACGACCATGCCTCCGAAGAAGAAGCTCGTCAAGACCTTCACGCTTCAGCTCCCGGCGGGCCAGGCCACCCCGGCTCCGCCGGTCGGCCCGGCGCTGGGTCAGCACGGCGTCAACATCATGGAGTTCGTCAAGTCGTACAACGCGGCGAGCGAGTCCATGCGCGGCGACATCGTGCCGGCTCAGATCAGCGTGTACGAGGACCGGACGTTCACGTTCATCCTCAAGACCCCGCCGGCGGCCCAGCTGATCATCAAGGCGGCCGGTGTGCCCAAGGGCTCCGGTGTGCCGCACAAGGAGAAGGTCGGCGCCATCAGCAAGGCCCAGCTCCGCGAGATCGCGGAGAAGAAGATGGCCGACCTGAACGCCAACGACATCGAAGCCGCCGAGAAGATCATTTCCGGCACCGCCCGTTCCATGGGCATCACCGTCAAGGACTGATTTTCGCCGTGGGAGGGCCCGAGCGGGCCCGCCAGCTACCACAGGAGTACTGAGCAATGCAGCGCAGCAAGAACTACCGCAAGGTCGCCGAGCAGATCGACCGGTCGGCGCTCTACAGCCCGGCCGAGGCCGTCAAGCTCGCGAAGTCGACCAGCACCACCAAGTTCGACCCGACCGTCGAGGTGGCCATGCGCCTCGGTGTCGACCCCCGCAAGGCGGACCAGATGGTCCGTGGCGTGGTCAACCTGCCGCACGGCACCGGTAAGACCGCCCGCGTGATCGTCTTCGCCGCCGGCGCCAAGGCCGCCGAGGCCGAGGCCGCGGGTGCCGACGCGGTCGGCAGCGAGGACCTCGTGGCCCGGATCCAGGAGGGTTGGCTCGACTTCGACGCCGCGATCGCGACGCCGGACCAGATGGCCAAGATCGGCCGGATCGCGCGGATCCTGGGCCCGCGCGGCCTGATGCCGAACCCGAAGACCGGCACGGTCACGATGGACGTCACCAAGGCGGTGTCCGACATCAAGGGCGGCAAGATCACCTTCCGGGTGGACAAGCACGCCAACCTGCACCTGATCATCGGCAAGGCGAGCTTCACCGAGGCGCAGCTGATCGACAACTACGCCGCGGTGCTCGACGAGGTGCTGCGGGTCAAGCCGTCGGCCGCCAAGGGCCGTTACCTGAAGAAGGTCTTCGTCACCACGACGATGGGCCCGGGCATCCCGGTCGACCCCAACCGCACGCGCAACCTGCAGGAAGACGAGTCGGCTTCGGCCTGACCCCTTTCGCACGGAAACGACCCGCCCCGCAAGGGGTGGGTCGTTTCTGATTTGGAGACCGGGCGCCTCGTCGCGTACTGTTCCTTCCGAAGTTCCACCCGAAGACCGCTGGTCACCGTGTTCGCACGGTTGAAGGTCCCGCTGATGCGGGCGGCCCGCGCAGGATGGACGGTAAGCGTCTCCGGCCGCGTCTCGTGTGCCGCGTCCCGCCCCGTGCGCCCTGCGCCGGGGCGTCTCTCGTTCTCGGGCCCACCAGCACGATGTAACGAGAGAGGAGGGACATGGCGGACAAGCCGGTCCGGGCCGACAAGGCCACTGCCGTTGCCGAGCTGACCGAGAGCTTCCGTGGCTCGTCGGCGACGCTGCTCACCGAGTACCGCGGCCTGACGGTCGCTCAGCTCAAGGAGCTGCGGCGCTCGCTGGGGCGGGAGACCACGTACGCGGTCGCGAAGAACACGCTCGCCAAGCGCGCGGCGTCCGACGCGGGCATCACCGGTCTCGACGAACTGTTCTCCGGTCCTACCGCGCTCGCTTTCGTCGGCGGGGACCCCGTCGAGGCGGCCAAGGGGCTGCGGGAGTTCGCTAAGGCGCACCCGCTCCTGGTCATCAAGGGCGGCGTCTTCGAGGGGCGTGCCATCGGTGCGGACGAGGTCCGCAAGCTGGCCGACCTCGAGTCCCGTGAGGTGCTGCTGGCGAAGCTCGCCGGTGCGATGAAGGCGAACCTGAGCAAGGCCGCGGCGACGCTGCAGGCTCCGCTCGCGCAGATGGCCCGCCTGGCGGCGGCTCTGCAGGACAAGCAGGGTGGCGCGCCTGCCGAGGCGCCCGCCGAGGCTCCGGCCGAATGATTCACCGCCGGAGTCACTTCGGCGCACTGACATTGATTTCTGAAAGGACAGTCACATGGCGAAGCTGAGCCAGACCGAGCTGCTCGACGCGTTCAAGGAAATGACGCTGATCGAGCTGTCCGAGTTCATCAAGCAGTTCGAAGAGGTCTTCGACGTCACGGCCGCCGCGCCGGTCGCGATCCAGCAGGGCGGCGGTGGCGGCGGTGCCGTCGTCGAGGCCGAGCCGGAGAAGGACGAGTTCGACGTCATCCTCGAGGGCGACGGCGGCAAGAAGATCCAGGTCATCAAGGTCGTGCGCGAGCTGACCAGCCTGGGCCTGAAGGAGGCGAAGGACCTCGTCGAGGCCGCGCCGAAGGCCGTTCTCGAGAAGGTCAACAAGGACACCGCCGAGAAGGCCAAGGCCAAGCTCGAGGGCGAAGGCGCGAAGGTCACCCTCAAGTAAGGGTTTCCGCTCCTCAACGGGGCGGTCGCCGGGGTTTCCCGGTGGCCGCCCCGTTTGCGTCGGGGGCCTATGCTGGGGTGATCTGGGTCACCGGGCGGCTTCGGCCGCCGCGATGTGAACTGTGGCTTTAAGGTCAAATGTCGGTAGGTCGACGCCATGCGCGCGGTGTGGTCGGCGGGTAACCCTTGACGTGATGACCAGGGGGCAGGCACGCTGAACCAGCACCACTTCCCGCGGATGCGACGGCCTGCAAACGGCTGAGCCGCGCCGCCGGGCGCTACTCCTGCCAGGGAGCCGCCGCGATCTGAAGCGGCAGGCGGAGCGGAGTGAGCGAGGCCCGGAGGCGATGGCTCCCGGTGGCGCCGTGGACCCCTCTCAGGGTCCCGGCAAAGTCACCGTGCCGTTCGGCTGGACAGCGGTTAGCCTTGCGGCTACACTGCTAGATTGCGCTGTCTTCTGACTTTCACCCTGCCCACCATCAGCCCTCACAGGCATCTGGACCAGGGTTTGTCGGGCTGCACGCGAAACGGCCGTTGCAACACCGGTCCTCGGAAGGACGCATCTTGGCAGCTTCCCGCCCTGCGAAGACCTCTAGTTCGTCGAGCGCATACGCACCCCGCCGGATCTCTTTCGGCAGGATCACCGAGCACCTTGAGGTTCCCAATCTCCTCGCCATCCAAACCGAGTCGTTCGACTGGTTGGTGGGCAACGAGGCGTGGCAGAACCGGTCTGCCGGTGATTCGCACGCCCGTTCCGGGCTTGCCGAGATCCTGGACGAGATCAGTCCTATCGAGGACTTTTCCGGCACCATGTCGCTGTCGTTCTCCGCTCCGCGCTTCGACGAGGTCAAGGCCTCGATCGAGGAGTGCAAGGAGAAGGATCTGACCTACTGCGCGCCGCTGTTCGTGACCGCGGAGTTCACCAACCACACCACTGGCGAGATCAAGAGCCAGACGGTGTTCATGGGTGACTTCCCGATGATGACGCCCAAGGGCACCTTCATCATCAACGGCACTGAGCGCGTCGTGGTGAGCCAGCTCGTCCGTTCCCCGGGCGTGTACTTCGCCAAGGAGCCCGACAAGACATCGGACCGTGACCTCTCCAGCGTCCGGGTGATCCCCAGCCGTGGTGCGTGGCTCGAATTCGATATCGACAAGCGCGACACCGTCGGCGTTCGCGTCGACCGCAAGCGGCGCCAGGCGGTCACCGTCCTGCTCAAGGCCATCGGCTGGAGCGCGGAGCGGATCCGCGAGAAGTTCGGCTGGTCCGAGCTGATGATGACCACCCTGGAGAAGGACCACATCGCCGGCCAGGACGAGGCGCTGCTCGACATTTACCGCAAGCTGCGTCCGGGTGAGCCCCCGACCCGGGAGAACGCCCAGACGCTGCTCGACAACCTCTTCTTCAACCCGAAGCGGTACGACGTCGCGAAGGTCGGCCGCTACAAGGTCAACAAGAAGCTGGAAGTCGACGTCCCGATCACGACGGGCGTGCTGACCGAGGACGACATCGTCGCCACCGTGGAGTACCTGTGCCGGCTGCACGCCGGTGAGGACGGCTACGAGGCCGACGACATCGACCACTTCGGCAACCGGCGCCTGCGCACGGTCGGCGAGCTCATCCAGAACCAGGTCCGTGTCGGCCTGTCCCGGATGGAGCGCGTCGTCCGCGAGCGCATGACGACCCAGGACGTCGAGGCGATCACCCCGCAGACCCTGATCAACATCCGCCCGGTGGTGGCGGCGATCAAGGAGTTCTTCGGGACGTCGCAGCTGTCGCAGTTCATGGACCAGACCAACCCGCTCGCGGGCCTGACCCACCGCCGCCGTCTGTCGGCGCTGGGCCCGGGTGGTCTGTCCCGTGAGCGGGCCGGCTTCGAGGTTCGGGACGTGCACCCGTCGCACTACGGACGCATGTGCCCGATCGAGACCCCGGAAGGCCCGAACATCGGCCTGATCGGCGCTCTGTCGACGTTCGGGCGGGTCAACCCGTTCGGCTTCATCGAGACGCCGTACCGGAAGGTCGTCGACGGCAAGGTCACCGACCAGATCGACTACCTGACCGCGGACGAGGAGGACCGTTACATCAAGGCGCAGGCAAACGCGCCGCTGATGAGCGACGGCAGCTTCGCCGAGGCCCGGGTGCTCGTTCGCCGTAAGGGCGGTGAGGTCGACAACGTCCCCGGTGACCAGGTCGACTACATGGACGTCTCGCCGCGCCAGATGGTGTCGGTCGCGACCGCCATGATTCCGTTCCTCGAGCACGACGACGCCAACCGTGCCCTCATGGGCGCCAACATGCAGCGCCAGGCGGTGCCGCTGGTCAAGGCCGAGGCTCCGCTGGTCGGCACCGGCATGGAGTACCGCGCCGCGGTCGACGCCGGTGACGTGGTGGTCGCCGAGGTCGGTGGCGTGGTCGAGGACCTGTGCGCCGACTACGTGACGGTGCACCAGGACGACGGCCACCGCCGTACCTACCTGCTGCACAAGTTCCGCCGCTCCAACGCCGGCTCCTGCGTCAACCAGAAGCCGGTCGTCTTCGAGGGCGACCGCGTCGAGGCCGGTCAGGTCATCGCCGACGGTCCCTGCACGGACGAGGGCGAGATGGCGCTCGGGCGCAACCTGCTCGTGGCGTTCATGTGCTGGGAGGGCCACAACTACGAGGACGCGATCATCCTCAGCCAGCGGCTGGTCCAGAACGACGTTCTCACCTCGATCCACATCGAGGAGCACGAGGTCGACGCGCGGGACACCAAGCTCGGCCCCGAGGAGATCACCCGCGACATCCCGAACGTCAGCGAGGAGATGCTGGCGGATCTGGACGAGCGGGGCATCATCCGGATCGGTGCCGAGGTCGTCCCCGGCGACATCCTGGTCGGCAAGGTCACGCCCAAGGGCGAGACCGAGCTGACGCCGGAGGAGCGGCTGCTGCGCGCGATCTTCGGTGAGAAGGCCCGCGAGGTTCGTGACACCTCCCTGAAGGTGCCGCACGGTGAGACCGGCACGGTCATCGGCGTGCGCACGTTCAGCCGGGAGGACGGCGACGAGCTGTCGCCGGGCGTCAACGAACTGGTCCGCGTCTACGTGGCCCAGAAGCGGAAGATCCAGGACGGCGACAAGCTCGCCGGCCGGCACGGCAACAAGGGTGTCATCGCGAAGATCCTGCCCGCGGAGGACATGCCGTTCCTCGAGGACGGCACCCCGGTCGACATCGTGCTCAACCCGCTCGGCGTGCCGAGCCGGATGAACGTCGGCCAGGTCCTGGAGACGCACCTCGGGTGGGTCGCCAAGCGGGGCTGGCAGGTCGAGGGCGACGACGAGCCGTGGAAGCAGGCGCTGAAGGCCATCGGTGCGGACTCGTCGCCGGCGGACTCCAACGTGGCGACGCCGGTCTTCGACGGCGCCAAGGAGGAGGAGATCACCGGTCTCCTCGGCAGCACCCTGCCCAACCGCGACGGTCAGAAGATGGTGCAGGCCTCGGGTAAGGCGCAGCTGTTCGACGGTCGTTCCGGGGAGCCTTTCCCGGACCCGATCGCGGTCGGCTACATCTACATCCTGAAGCTCAACCACCTGGTCGACGACAAGATCCACGCTCGGTCGACCGGCCCGTACTCGATGATCACGCAGCAGCCGCTGGGTGGTAAGGCGCAGTTCGGTGGCCAGCGCTTCGGTGAGATGGAGTGCTGGGCCATGCAGGCCTACGGCGCCGCGTACGCGCTGCAGGAGCTGCTGACCATCAAGTCCGACGACGTTCTCGGCCGGGTCAAGGTCTACGAGGCGATCGTCAAGGGCGAGAACATCCCGGAGCCGGGCATTCCGGAGTCCTTCAAGGTTCTGCTGAAGGAACTCCAGTCGCTCTGCCTCAACGTCGAGGTGCTCTCCAGCGACGGTGTCGCCCTGGAGATGCGCGAGACCGACGACGAGGTGTTCCGGGCTGCGGAAGAACTGGGCATCGACCTTTCCCGGCGCGAGCCGAGCAGCGTCGAGGAAGTGTGACGCGTGGGCGTGTGAGGGGCCCCGCTCCTCACACGCCCAGCTCCGGAACCAGCTAGTAGCGCAACACACGATGTGTGAGGGATATACAACGTGCTCGACGTCAACTTCTTTGACGAGCTGCGGATCGGCCTGGCTACCGCTGACGACATCCGCCAGTGGTCGCACGGGGAAGTGAAGAAGCCCGAGACGATCAACTACCGCACCCTGAAGCCGGAGAAGGACGGACTCTTCTGCGAGAAGATCTTCGGTCCGACCCGGGACTGGGAGTGCTACTGCGGCAAGTACAAGCGGGTCCGGTTCAAGGGCATCATCTGTGAGCGCTGCGGCGTCGAGGTGACCCGGGCCAAGGTCCGCCGTGAGCGGATGGGCCACATCGAGCTGGCCGCCTCGGTCACGCACATCTGGTACTTCAAGGGTGTGCCGAGCCGGCTGGGCTACCTGCTCGACCTGGCGCCGAAGGACCTCGAAAAGATCATCTACTTCGCGTCCTACGTGGTCACCAGCGTGGACACCGAGGCGCGGCACCGCGACATGCCCACCATCGAGAGCGAGATCGCGGCGGAGAAGCGCCAGGCGGAGAACGCCCGCGACGTCGAGATCGAGAAGCGGGCCACCCGGCTGGAGGCCGACCTCGCCGAGCTGGAGGCGGAGGGCGCCAAGTCCGACGTCCGCCGCAAGGTGAAGGAGTCCGGCGAGCGCGAGATGCGCCAGATGCGCGACCGTGCGCAGCGCGAGATCGACCGTCTCGACGAGGTGCTCGACACCTTCCGGAAGCTGGAGCCGAAGCAGCTCGTCACCGACGAACTGCTCTACCGCGAGCTGCGCGACCGGTTCGGCAACATCTTCACCGGCGGCATGGGCGCCGAGGCGATCAAGGCTCTCCTGGAGAACCTCAACCTCGACGAGGAAGCGGAGCTGCTCCGCGAGACCATCCGCAGCGGCAAGGGCCAGCGCAAGATCCGCGCCCTCAAGCGGCTGAAGGTCGTCGCGGCGTTCCTCAACACGTCGAACTCGCCGCTGGGCATGGTGCTCGACTGCGTGCCGGTCATCCCGCCGGACCTGCGCCCGATGGTGCAGCTCGACGGTGGCCGGTTCGCGACGAGCGACCTCAACGACCTGTACCGCCGGGTCATCAACCGGAACAACCGCCTCAAGCGCCTCATCGACCTGGGTGCGCCCGAGATCATCGTCAACAACGAGAAGCGGATGCTCCAGGAGGCCGTCGACGCGCTGTTCGACAACGGCCGCCGGGGTCGTCCGGTCACCGGCCCGGGTAACCGGCCGCTGAAGTCGCTGTCCGACATGCTCAAGGGCAAGCAGGGTCGCTTCCGTCAGAACCTGCTGGGCAAGCGCGTCGACTACTCCGGCCGTTCGGTCATCGTGGTCGGCCCGCAGCTCAAGCTGCACCAGTGCGGCCTGCCGAAGCAGATGGCGCTGGAGCTGTTCAAGCCGTTCGTGATGAAGCGGCTGGTGGATCTCAACCACGCGCAGAACATCAAGTCCGCCAAGCGCATGGTCGAGCGCCAGCGCCCGGTGGTGTGGGACGTGCTGGAAGAGGTCATCGCCGAGCACCCGGTGCTGCTGAACCGTGCGCCGACCCTGCACCGGCTGGGCATCCAGGCGTTCGAGCCGCAGCTGGTCGAGGGCAAGGCCATCCAGATCCACCCGCTCGTCTGCACCGCGTTCAACGCGGACTTCGACGGTGACCAGATGGCCGTGCACGTGCCGCTGTCCGCGGAGGCGCAGGCCGAGGCGCGGATCCTGATGCTGTCGAGCAACAACATCCTCAAGCCGGCCGACGGCAAGCCGGTCACCATGCCCACCCAGGACATGGTCATCGGCCTGTACCACCTCTCGCACATGCGCGAGGGCGTCATCGGTGAGGGGCGCGAGTTCTCGTCCTACGCCGAGGCTCAGATGGCGTTCGACAACAAGGAGATCCACCTCCAGGCGAAGGTGAAGATCCGCCTGCCCGATCTGATCGGGGTCGACAACGGTGCCGGCAAGGCCCCGTGGGAGGCGCCGGAGGGCTGGGAGGTCGGCCAGCCGGCCATCATCGAGACCACGCTCGGCCGGGTGCTCTTCAACGAGACGCTGCCGCGCGGGTACCGCTTCGTCAACTACGAGATCCGCAAGGGTCAGCTCTCGGCGATCGTCAACGACCTCGCCGAGCGCTTCCCGAAGGTGTCGCTCGCGGCGACGCTGGACGCGCTCAAGATGGCCGGTTTCCACTGGGCCACCTGGTCGGGCGTGACCATCGGCATCGAGGACGTCGTCCAGCCGCCGAACAAGAAGGCGATCCTGGAGCGTTACGAGAAGGAAGCCGAGCGGATCGACAAGCAGTACCAGCGTGGTCTGATGACCGCCGAGGAGCGTCGCGGCGAGCTCATCGAGATCTGGACCAAGGCGACCAACGAGGTCGCCAAGGAGATGGAGACGGCCCTGCCGCAGGAGGGCCCGCTGTGGAAGATGATCCACTCGGGTGCCCGCGGTAACCTCCTCCAGCTCCGGCAGATCTCCGCGATCCGTGGTCTGGTGGCCAACCCCAAGGGTGAGATCATCCCGCGGCCGATCAAGGCGTCGTTCCGTGAGGGCCTGACCGTGCTGGAGTACTTCATCTCCACGCACGGTGCGCGTAAGGGTCTCGCCGACACGGCGCTGCGTACCGCCGACTCGGGTTACCTGACCCGTCGTCTGGTGGACGTGTCGCAGGACGTGATCATCCGCGAGGAGGACTGCGGCACCGAGCGCGCCATCCCGATGCCGATCGCGCAGCGGTTGGACGACGGAACGCTGGTCGTGCACGAGCACGCCGAGACCAGCACGCACGCCCGCACCATCGCCGACGACATCCGCGACCAGGACGGCCGGCTGGTCGTCGAGCGGGGCACCGACCTCAACTCGATCCTGGTCGAGAAGATCGTCGCCGCCGGCGTGGAGAACGTGCGCGTGCGCAGCGTTCTCACCTGTGAGTCGAAGCTCGGCGTCTGCGGTGCCTGCTACGGGCGTTCGCTGCCGACGGGTAAGACGGTCGACGTCGGTGAGGCGGTCGGCATCATCGCCGCCCAGTCCATCGGTGAGCCGGGTACGCAGCTGACGATGCGTACGTTCCACACCGGTGGTGTCGCCGGTGAGGACATCACCCAGGGTCTGCCCCGTGTCCAGGAGATCTTCGAGGCGCGTGTGCCGAAGGGCATGGCGCCGATCGCGGAGATGACCGGTCGGGTGCGGATCGAGGACGCGGAGCGTTCCCGCAAGATCGTCGTCATCCCGGACGACGGCAGCGAGGAGATCGTCTACGACAAGATCTCCAAGCGCGTCCGTCTGCGGGTGCACGACGGCGGCCCGGTGAACGTCGGCGAGAAGCTCACCGAGGGCACCATCAACCCGCACGAGCTGCTGCGGGTGCTGGGGCCGCGTGCGGTGCAGGTCCACCTGACCCAGGAGGTCCAGGAGGTCTACCGCTCGCAGGGTGTGCTCATCCACGACAAGCACATCGAGATCATCATTCGGCAGATGCTCAAGCGGGTCACGGTCATCGACTCCGGGGCCACCGAGTTCCTGCCGGGTCTGCTGGTCGACCGTGCCCAGTTCGAGGCGGAGAACCGTCGCCTCGTCGCCGAGGGCGGGGAGCCGGCCGCCGGCCGCCCGGTCCTCATGGGTATCACCAAGGCGTCGCTGGCCACGGACTCGTGGCTGTCGGCGGCCTCCTTCCAGGAGACGACCCGGGTGCTGACGGACGCGGCCATCCACGCCCGCAGCGACTCGCTGATCGGTCTCAAGGAGAACGTCATCATCGGTAAGCTCATCCCGGCCGGTACGGGCATCAACAAGTACCGCGCGGTCCGGGTCGAGCCGACCGAGGAGGCGAAGGCCAAGGTGTACTCGATGACCGGATACCCGGAGACGGACTACGGGTTCGGGCCGGCCAGTGGGCACGCGGTGCCGCTGGACGACTTCGACCTGGGCTCGTTCCGCTAGGTCGATTGCGTTCCGGAGGCGCCGTGGGGGTTCCCCACGGCGCCTCCGGCGTTTCCGGTGGCGGGCGTTCCCTAGGATCCGCCGGGATGGATATCGAGGATCTCCGCACAAAGCAGATACCCCTTCTGCGGAACGCGATCAGCAGGGCCGGCGGCGTTCTGGCCGACGACCCGCAGACGCTGGCCCCGGAGCTGCTGCGGCTCCTGTCGCACCGCAACGCCCGCGTGGTCGCGGCCGCCCGGCTGGCGATCACCGGCCGCCTGACCCGTCTCGTCCGCGAGCGGCCGGCCGCGGCGGCGACCGTGGCGCAGGTCTTCCTGTCCTCGGCGGACACCCCGCCGGACGTGCGGCGGGAGTTCGCGGTGACGCTGGCCGAGGGCGGCGACCTGACGTTCCTCGACGAGGTCGCCGCCAACGAGCCGCCGTGGCGCCTGGCGTGGCTGCGCGGCGACGCCGACGCCCTGCGCGACGAGATCGCCGCGATCGCACCGGCCGACCGCCCGGGTGTCGTGGCGGCGCTCTACGGCTCCGCGCGCTGGTATCGCATCGCACCGGGGCGACGCGACCCGCAGCCCACCGCCGACGCGGTCCTTCCCCTGCTGAACGACGCCGACCCGGCGGTACGGGCGGTCACCGCGGCCCTGTTGGGTGTCTGCGCGGAGGCCGGCGCGGACCTGAGCGCGCACGTGGCGCCGCTGGAATCGCTCCTGCCGGACGATCGCCGCGTTCCCCCGCCCCCAGGGGTGGGCTCCTGGTGGCAGGGCGCCACGGTGACCTGGCTGGCCGCGCGTACGCTCGGTCTCGCCGCGTGGCACCCCGCGTGCGGCCCGGCGGCGGTCGCCGCCCTGGGGCGGAGCCTCCCGGCGAAGCGGAAGCAGAGCCGCCAGGCGGCCGCGTCCGGCCTCGGTACGGCGGCGGCCGCTCCCGGACAGGCCGCCACCCTGGGCGCGGTGGCCGCGACCGGGCGGCCCGAGCTGCTGAGTAGCGCGCTGTGGGCGTTCAGCGACGCGCGCGGCCCACTCGACGCCGCGATGAACGCCGTCGTGGCGGCCGGTGCCGACCCGGCGACGGCGTTCCCGGCGGTGCCGGTGGGGTACCGGTCGCGGATGCGGGTGCGCAGCCGGCGCGGGCTGGGCAATCTGCTCGACGCGCTGGCGAGCGAGGAGCGCAACGCCGCGCTGCGGGCGATCCTCGGGGCCGTGCGCGCCGGGGATCCGATGACCGCCGCGTTGCCGCTGGTGGTGGGCACCCTGTGGTGCGGCGACCGGCCGGTGTCTCCGGAGGATCCGGCGGAGGTGCTGCGCGCCGTCGACGCGGCCGACGCGGCGCCGCTGCGCCGCTGGCTGCGCACCGGAGGCCCGGCGGAGGGCACGGCGTCCTACGCGCTGCCGTTCGTCGACGAACCGGCGCCCGCCGCACCGAAGGTGCCGGATCTCGCCGCCGTGCTGCCGAAGCTGCGGCGCAAGCCGGCCCAGTCCGAACCGGTGCTGCGGGACCTGGTCGCGCCGCTGTACGCCACCGGGGATCCGCAGGTGCGCTGCCGCGTGCTGACGCTGCTGGCGGAGCTGGCCGTCGACATGGTCGACCTGCGGGCCGCGCAGCCGGCGGTGGCCGTCGCGCTGTTCGACCCGGAGCCGCAGGTGTGCGTGCTGGCCGCTCAGGTGATCAAGGAACGGGCCTGGCACGGCGCCGACGTGCGGTTGGCGTTCCCGGCCTTGGGGCTGCTCGCCGAGAGTCCTGACGCACGGGTGCGATCGGCCGTCTGGGAGGCGTTCCTGGCGACAGATGCCCGGCACGACACGGCCCTGGGGCGCCTCGCGGACGTCGCCGCGCGGGTGGCCGGCGATCCGGACTGGGCACTGCGGCGCTGCGCCGAGAACGTGCTGCGCCGGGGCGGCATAGGGTAGGCGACATGAGCGAGGTGGTGGCGCAGCGGCATCCCGCGGACCCGGACCCGGTGCGGTCGACGAAGGCCAACGCCGTCTACGCGCTGGGGGTCGTCGCGGTGCTGACTGGACCCTTCGTGGGCGGGCTCATCCCGGCCACGATCGCGCTGATGCTGGCCCGCGAGGTCCGCGCGGAGCTCCATGCCGCCGAGGGCTATCTGATCGGGACGAGCCGTTATGAGAACGGCGTGCGCCTGGCCTGGACCGGCATCGTCTTCGCCGTCGCGGCCCTCGTGGTGGCGATCGTGCGGGGGCTGTACCTGTGGGCCGGCACCGGCGGGACGGATTTCGACTCCAACGTGAACTAGCCTGCCGGGCGTGCGTTCCACGGGGTTGGAGCCCGCCGCGGGCGAAGTGACGGCGGTCTACGCGGCGATGATCGCCGGATTGATCCTGGTACTCGGTCTGCTGGCCGCGCTGATGTGGCGCCGGCGTCAGCCGGGCTGCTCGTGGCGGACCTGCTGGTGATCGTCGTCAAGGCGCGCCGGCTGGGGGACCAGCGGATCGCCGAGCAACTGCCGGCCCTGACGGAGAAGCAGTTGAAAGAGGTGTCCACGCTCGGTGCGACCGAGGGCAACGGCCTGGCGTGGTGGGGCGTCGCCGTGCTGATCCTGCCGCACGTGCTGCCACTCGGACGGGCGTCGATCGCGTTGGTCCTGGTGGTCGCCCCGCTGGTGATCGCCCTGCCCGGTCTCGGGAAGTGGTGGCGGGGCATCGCGGCCCTGGTCACGGTCGCGTTCCCGGTCGCTTACACGTACCCGATGATCCTTGCGGCCGAGGCGGCGGCAGAGGAGATGCCGCGGCTCGTGGCGGAGGCGGGCGCGCGCAACGCGGTGCGGATCCACGAGGGTGGCGAGTTCGTGCCGCTGCTCCTCAGCACGCTCGTGCTGGTGCCGATCGCGGGGGTCCGCGGATGGCCGGCCGCCCGGCGACGTTCCGCCGGGCAGCCGCCGCTACCGGGTCAGCGGGTGGCGCCCGGAGCGGTCAGCCACTTCACGTCCCAGACGTAGGCGCCGTCGACCGTCTCCGGCTCGCTGCCGAGCACCTGCGTCCACAGGATCCGCAGCTCCTCGCGGTGCTGCGTCTGGCCGATCAGCACCACGGCCACCTTCCAGTAGACGAGGTCCCGCTTCATCTCGGCGATCATCGGCTCGCTCGGCACCAGCTTGTGCGCCGCGTCGTGACCGTCGATCTCGCCGTGGCGCTGCACGTGGTTGACCCAGAACGTCGTCTTGCGCGACACCGGGCCGTACCAGCCGCGGCCGTTCTCGTCGGGGCCGATGAAGTAGCCGTGCGGGATGGGGAACTCCTGACGCGCCCGCACGTTGTAGCGCAGCGTGTAGATGCCGTCGGAGTTGTTCGGCACCGGGGAGGGCAGGACGGTGTACCCCTCGGGGGTGTACCGGCGCCACGTTCCCTCGGTGATGAACGCCGGCACCTCGGGGGCGTTCATCGTCGGCATGATCCACGGCGCGGTCGGGATGAGCGCGACCACGACGGCCGCGTAGCCCCAGCGCCGCCGGTCGACCCGAACGTCCCGCAGCCGCTCCCAGGCCAGCGCGACGAGCAGGCCGGCGATCCCCACGACGACGAGCGTGAGCCGGGTCGGCTGCAGCAGGTTGAGCACCGGCACGTGCCCGCTGCTGACCAGCGCCCACGGCCCCGGGATCCCGCGGAACTCACCCTTGACGCGCACCTCCGGCCCGATGGCCGCGAGCACGAAGACGACCCCGGTGATCGTGGCGAGGCGGGCGAGCCGGCTGCGCTTCCACAGCAGGACGGCCGCCACGATGAGCACGATCACCAGCGGCCACCCGAACCAGGTGTTCTGCTCGGTGCCGCCGATCGTCTTCTCGACGTACTCGTCGCCGGCGAGCGTGTCCCGCGCGAAGGTCACGTACGCCGTGAGGTCCTCGCCCCAGGCGTGGAAGTCGAACGGCAGCCCGCTGTAGGACTGGCGCCCGTTGAACTGGAACCACATCGGATACGCCAGCAGCACCCCGGCGATGAGGCCGGTGATCCCGAGCGAACCGAGGATCCGCTTCCAGTCCGGGGCGATCTCCTTCAGGCGCAGCAGCGTCACGACGGCGATCCCGCACGTCGCGATCAGCAGCACCTCCTGGTTGATGAAGAACTGGTAGAAGATCAGCAGCGCCAGGATCACGCCGTCCCGGACGGTGCGCCCCTCGCGGCCCAGCCGCAGCGACACCAGCACGATGAACGGCACCACGAAGTGCGTGCTGAAGTTCGGCTGGCCGTTGGCGTGATGGATGATGCCGGGCGCGAACCCGATCACCGCACCGCCCAGCCACGCGGCGACCTTCGAGTCGACCACGTGCCGGGAGAAGACCCAGTAACTGGCGAACGCGGTGCCGGCCAGGCCGCCGACCAGGAAGATCCAGTACGTGATCTCCGAGCCGAACAGCATCGTCAGCGGCGCCAACGGAATGGAGATGCCGAGCACCGACGTGTTCGCCATGAGGTTCACGCCGAGCGGGTAGTTCTGCCGCATCGAGAACAGCGGGTCCGACAGGTGCCGCACCGTCCAGGCGCCGTGCTCCAGCAGCCACTGGAACCAGATCTGGTCGTTGGGGTTGTGCGCCGAGACCCGGTCGTACGGGTCCAGGAACAGGCCGCCGCAGGTCCAGAGCGCGATCAGGAGGTACACGGCCGCGGAGATCGTGTCCGGGCGGGAGGGGCGCCAGGAGAGTGCCAGCCGCGTTTTCGCGGGTGCCGGGGTGGCCTCGGCCGGCTCGACGGGTTCCGCCGCCGGTGAAACCGTGTCGGTAGGCGTGGTGCTCATCGGCGCCCGCGGTTCCCTTCGTTCTGACTGCACTACTTCGGCCCGGACCTTACCTCTACGGGTCCGGAGGCATGCGGGCACAATGGGTCCGTGAGCATGCAAGGACCGCAGCTCGCGAGGACCGCTGTTGTGAACAGGAGATTCTGTTGAGTGAGCAGCCGCGGCCGCCGCAGTCGGATCCACAGTGGACTATGCCCGGGGCTCCGTCGCCGCAGTCCGCCGCGCCGGTGCCCGCGCCCTATCAGCCTTGGTCGGCGCCCGCCGCCGCCCAGTCCTATCCGGCCGGGCCCGCGTCGGGGGTGCCCCAAGGGTATCCGGTCGGGTTGCCGGTGAGTGCCGTGCCGGCGAGCGGGCTGCCGGGGGGTCACCCGTTCCCGCCGCGGCAGTACACCGCGCCGCAGCCGGCCGCTACGGGGCCGATGCGGGTGGAGGCGGTGCCGGGCACCGAGTTCGGGGTGGCGTACCTGCGGGTGCCGCCGACCGTGTCCGGGCTGGCCGTCGGATCGATGATCGCCGGCATCGCGTCGATCCTGGTGGCGTTCGTCATCGGGTGCGCCGGGGTCGCCGGGCTGCAGAACGAGTCGATCCCGATCCTCGCGGGGGCGTTCGCCGTGCTGGCGGCGCTGCTGAGCTTCGCCGGGCTGGGTCTGGGGTACGCGTCCACCAGGCAGATCCGTAGTGGCCGTGGCCGGTTCAGCGGGCGTGGGATGGGGATCACCGGCATGGTCTGCGGGGCCGTCGGGATCCTGTTCACCAGCGGGGGAGTCCTGCTCGCATTGGCACTCGTCGCCACCTGAGCCCGGGACCGGGTAGGCTGGGGAAGGCGACGGTTACCGACCGGGGGTACCCCCGATTTTGACCCGGGTACACACGGTGGGTACTCTTTTCCCTCGTGCCCAGCTTGACTGGGCGACTTGTGCGTGCGTCGGGGCATCCGGTAGCCGGATCAGCGGAGCGCGCACCCGCCACCCCCGGTAGCGATTTTGGGCCGGGTTTCCGTGCGCCGGGCGACACGCCCGACCGCGGGGGTCGGCGGACGAGCGAAGACGTACGTGCAAGCAGCAGTAGTAGGACGGCTCGGCCGCGAGGCCGAAGGGAGAGGCAGACCCGGTGCCCACAATTCAGCAGTTGGTCCGCAAGGGTCGCAAGGCGAAGGTGAGCAAGAGCAAGACGCCGGCCCTGAAGGGGTGCCCGCAGCGGCGGGGCGTGTGCACGCGTGTGTACACCACCACTCCGAAGAAGCCCAACTCGGCGTTGCGCAAGGTCGCCCGCGTTCGGCTGATGAGCGGTTTCGAGGTGACGGCGTACATCCCCGGCGTCGGTCACAACCTGCAGGAGCACTCGATCGTGCTCGTGCGTGGCGGCCGGGTGAAGGACCTCCCCGGCGTCCGGTACAAGATTATTCGCGGTTCGCTGGACACCCAGGGCGTCCGCAACCGCAAGCAGGCGCGCAGCCGTTACGGCGCGAAGAAGGAGAAGAGCTGACATGCCGCGTAAGGGCCCCGCTCCGCGTCAACCGCTGGTCCCGGATCCGGTTTACGGCTCGCCGCTGGTCACCCAGCTGGTGAACAAGATCCTGCTGGCCGGCAAGCGTCAGCTCGCCGAGCGCATCGTCTACGGCGCCCTCGAGGGCTGCCGCGAGAAGACCGGCACCGACCCGGTCGTGACGCTCAAGCGCGCGATGGACAACGTGAAGCCGACCCTGGAGGTCAAGAGCCGCCGTGTCGGTGGCGCGACCTACCAGGTCCCCGTCGAGGTGCGCCCGCCCCGGGCCGTCACCCTCGGGCTGCGTTGGCTGGTCATGTACTCCCGGGCCCGCCGCGAGAAGACCATGATCGACCGCCTGATGAACGAGCTGCTCGACGCCAGCAACGGCCTCGGCGCCGCGGTGAAGCGCCGCGAGGACACGCACAAGATGGCCGAGTCCAACAAGGCGTTCGCCCACTACCGCTGGTAGCGACCGGCGGAAGTACCGGGCCTGCCGCCCTCGCAGCGCTTCTACTGGAGAGATGCGAGGGCGTGGGCCCCCGCAAGACGTTAGAGATCAAGCCGGAAGGTGATTACCGTGGCTGCCGCAGACGCCGCCCTCGCCAAGCTCCGCAACATCGGCATCATGGCGCACATCGATGCCGGCAAGACCACGACCACCGAGCGCATCCTGTTCTACACCGGTATCACGTACAAGATCGGTGAGGTGCACGACGGCGCCGCCACGATGGACTGGATGGAGCAGGAGCAGGAGCGCGGCATCACGATCACGTCCGCCGCGACGACCTGCGAGTGGAACGGCCACACCATCCAGATCATCGACACCCCCGGCCACGTCGACTTCACGGTCGAGGTCGAGCGCTCCCTCCGGGTGCTCGACGGCGCGGTCGCGGTGTACGACGGCGTCGCCGGCGTCGAGCCGCAGACCGAGAACGTGTGGCGGCAGGCGGACAAGTACAACGTCCCGCGCATGTGCTTCGTCAACAAGCTCGACCGCACCGGCGCGGACTTCTTCCGCTGCGTGCAGATGATGAAGGAACGGCTCAACGCCACCACGCTGGTGCTGCAGATCCCGATCGGGCTCGAAGGCGACCACATCGGCGTCGTCGACCTGATCGGCATGCGCGCGCTCACCTGGCGCGGTGAGACGAAGAAGGGCGAGGACTACGCGGTCGAGGAGATCCCGGCCGACCTCGCGGAGCAGGCCGCCGAGTGGCGCGAGAAGCTCCTCGAGACGCTGTCCGAGGCCGACGACGACATCATGGTCAAGTACCTCGACGGCGAGGACCTGTCGGTCGCCGAGATCAAGACCGCGATCCGTCGCGCCACGATCGCCGGCAAGCTCAACCCGGTCGTCTGCGGCTCCGCGTTCAAGAACAAGGGCGTGCAGCCCATGCTCGACGCGGTCGTCGACTTCCTGCCGTCGCCGCTGGACATCCCGGCCATCGAGGGCACCGCGGTCGACGGCGAGACGCCGATGCGTCGTCAGCCCTCGGTCAACGAGCCCTTCTCCGCGCTGGCGTTCAAGATCCAGACGGACAAGCACCTCGGCAAGCTCACGTACGTGCGCATCTACTCCGGCACGCTCGACTCCGGCACCCAGGTGGTCAACTCCACCAAGGACCGCAAGGAGCGGATCGGCAAGATCTACCAGATGCACGCGAACAAGCGTGAAGAGCGTTCGCAGGCGCACGCCGGCGACATCATCGCCGTGCAGGGTCTGAAGCAGACCACCACCGGTGACACGCTCTGCGACCCGGCTCACCCGGTCATCCTCGAGTCGATGTCGTTCCCGGAGCCGGTCATCCAGGTCGCCATCGAGCCGAAGAGCAAGGCCGACCAGGAGAAGCTGGGCACCGCGATCCAGCGCCTCGCCGAGGAGGACCCGACCTTCCGGGTCAAGAACGACGAGGAGACCGGCCAGACGATCATCGCCGGCATGGGCGAGCTCCACCTGGACATCCTGGTGGACCGCATGCGCCGCGAGTTCAACGTCGAGGCCAACATCGGCAAGCCGCAGGTGGCCTACCGCGAGACCATTCGCTCCAAGGTCGAGAAGATCGACTACGTCCACAAGAAGCAGACCGGTGGCTCGGGGCAGTACGCGAAGGTCATCGTGTCGCTGGAGCCGCTGGACATGACGGCGGACGGCCCGACGTACGAGTTCGTCAACTCGGTCACCGGTGGTCGTATCCCGAAGGAGTACATCCCTTCGGTGGACGCCGGCGCGCAGGACGCCATGCAGTACGGCATCCTCGCGGGCTACCCGCTGGTGGGCCTCAAGCTGACGCTCATCGACGGCCAGTACCACGAGGTCGACTCGTCGGAAATGGCCTTCAAGATCGCCGGTTCGATGGTGCTGAAGGAAGCGGCCCGCCGGGCCAACCCCGTGCTCCTCGAGCCGATGATGGCCGTCGAGGTCACCACCCCGGAAGAGAACATGGGTGACGTGATCGGCGACCTCAACTCCCGCCGGGGAATCATCCAGTCCATGGAGGAGCGCAGCGGCGCTCGCGTGGTCCGGGCCCTGGTGCCGCTGTCGGAGATGTTCGGCTACGTCGGCGACCTGCGGTCCAAGACCGCGGGCCGGGCGAGTTACTCCATGCAGTTCGACTCCTACAACGAGGTTCCGCAGAACGTCGCCAAGGAGATCATCGCGAAGGCCACCGGAGAGTAACGTCCCCGGTACGCCCCGTAAGTCGTGTTAGAACCACCTAGAGAGTCCCTGAGGAGGGCATCCAGTGGCGAAGGCGAAGTTCGAGCGGACTAAGCCGCACGTCAACATCGGCACCATCGGTCACATCGACCACGGTAAGACGACGCTGACGGCGGCCATCACCAAGGTTCTGCACGACAAGATGCCGGACCTCAACCCGTACACGCCGTTCGACGAGATCGACAAGGCGCCCGAGGAGAAGGCTCGTGGTATCACGATCTCCATCGCGCACGTCGAGTACCAGACCGAGGCGCGGCACTACGCCCACGTCGACTGCCCCGGTCACGCGGACTACATCAAGAACATGATCACCGGTGCCGCGCAGATGGACGGCGCGATCCTGGTGGTGGCGGCGACCGACGGCCCGATGCCGCAGACCCGCGAGCACGTGCTGCTGGCCCGTCAGGTCGGTGTGCCGTACATCGTCGTGGCGCTCAACAAGAGCGACATGGTCGAGGACGAGGAGCTCCTGGAGCTCGTCGAGCTCGAGGTCCGCGAGCTGCTCTCGAGCCAGGAGTACCCGGGTGACGACCTGCCGGTCGTGCGGGTCTCCGCGCTCAAGGCCCTCGAGGGTGACGAGCAGTGGGGCAACGCCCTCATGGAGCTCATGAGCGCTGTCGACACCGCGATCCCGCAGCCGGAGCGCGAGGTCGACAAGCCGTTCCTGATGCCGATCGAGGACGTCTTCACGATCACCGGTCGTGGCACCGTGGTGACCGGTCGGTGCGAGCGCGGTGTGCTCAAGCCGAACGAGGAGGTCGAGATCGTCGGCATCAAGCCGAAGTCGATGAAGACCACCTGCACCGCCATCGAGATGTTCCGCAAGATCCTCGACGAGGCGCGCGCCGGCGAGAACGTCGGTCTGCTCCTGCGTGGTATCAAGCGCGAGGACGTCGAGCGCGGCATGGTCGTGGTGAAGCCGGGGACCAACACCCCGCACACCGAGTTCGAGGCGACCGTCTACATCCTCTCCAAGGAGGAGGGTGGCCGGCACACCCCGTTCTTCCAGAACTACCGGCCGCAGTTCTACTTCCGCACCACCGACGTGACCGGCGTGGTGACCCTCCCCGAGGGCACCGAGATGGTCATGCCCGGCGACAACACCACGATGACCGTGTCGCTCATCCAGCCCATCGCGATGGAGGAGAACCTCCGCTTCGCGATCCGCGAGGGTGGCCGTACGGTCGGCGCGGGCCGGGTTACCAAGATCCTGAAGTAGTGACGCCGGTTCGGACGCCGGCCCCGATTTGGGGATCGAAATCCGATACGGCATACTGAACAGGTTGCGTTGCGAAGCGGTCGAGGCTGCGAGCTTCACGTGCAGTCTCGACCGCTTCGTGCGGGCGCTTGAGTAGGACCACGCTCTGCTTCTGAGGGCATCGTGGGCCGCGGCGCCTCGCTTCCGTTGGTGGGCGTGCCGCGCCCGTGGGTCATCCCAGACGGATCAGAACGTCCAAGCATCCGAGAGATCGGACTGCGGCGGAGTCTGGCCCACGTACGCGACACGCCCGACCGCGGGGGTCGGTCATCGGGAGTAAAACCCCTGGTGGCAGGCCTGCGAAGCAGGAGAAAGACCTGAAGGCAGCGCCGGACATCGTCCGGTTCCGGGCCCTTCGGGCGCAGCACGGAGCGATCCGGGCGCGCGCCGCAGGGGGTGTGCGGGGGAACGGTCCCCCGCAGGGAGGAAGACCATGGCGGGACAGAAGATCCGCATCCGGCTCAAGGCGTACGACCACGAGGTCGTTGACTCCTCGGCCCGGAAGATCGTCGAGACGGTCACGCGGACCGGGGCGCAGGTCGCCGGACCGGTGCCGCTGCCCACGGAGATCAACCGGTACTGCGTCATCCGGTCGCCGCACAAGTACAAGGACTCGCGCGAGCACTTCGAGATGCGCACGCACAAGCGTCTGATCGACATCATCGACCCCACGCCGAAGACCGTCGACTCGCTGATGCGGCTCGACCTTCCGGCCGGCGTCGACATCGAGATCAAGCTGTAAGGACCTGACTGACATGGACAGGCAAGTTAAGGGCATCCTGGGCGCCAAGCTCGGCATGACCCAGGTCTGGGACAACAACAAGGTCGTCCCGGTCACTGTGGTGCAGGCCGGCCCGTGCGTCGTGACCCAGGTGCGCGACGCGGAGAAGGACGGCTACTCGGCCATTCAGCTCGCGTTCGGCGCCATCGACCCGCGCAAGGTCAACAAGCCGCAGAGCGGGCACTTCGCCAAGGCCGACGTCGCCCCCCGGCGGCACATCGTCGAGCTGCGCACGACCGACGCGTCCGAGTACGAGTTGGGTGCCGAGGTGACGGTCGAGGAGTTCGCTCCCGGCACCGTGATCGACGTGACCGGCCGCACCAAGGGCAAGGGCTTCGCCGGTGTCATGAAGCGCCACGGCTTCGGCGGTCTGCGGGCCAGCCACGGTGTCGAGCGCAAGCACCGTTCGCCCGGTTCGATCGGCGCCTGCGCCACGCCGGGTCGCGTGTTCAAGGGCCTGCGCATGGCCGGCCGCATGGGTGGCGTCCGCTACACCGTGCAGAACGTGCGCGTGCAGGCGATCGACACCGAGAACAACCTGATTCTGGTCCGCGGCGCGATCCCGGGCCCGAAGGGCGCGCTCGTGCTGGTGCGCACCGCCGCCAAGACGAAGGTCGGGAAGGGCGGTGTCGCCAAGTGAGCACCACCGTTGAGGTCAAGGGCAACGACGGCGTCGCGACCGCTTCCGTGGAGCTGCCGGCCGAGGTGTTCGACACCCAGGCCAGCATCCCGCTGCTGCACCAGGTCGTCGTGGCCCAGCAGGCCGCTGCCCGCCAGGGCACGCACAAGACGAAGACCCGGGGCGAGGTCGCCGGCGGCGGCAAGAAGCCCTACAAGCAGAAGGGCACCGGTCGGGCCCGTCAGGGTTCGATCCGCGCGCCGCAGTTCACCGGTGGTGGCGTCGTGCACGGCCCGGTGCCGCGCGACTACACCCAGCGGGTCAACAAGAAGATGAAGGTCGCCGCCCTGCGCGGGGCCCTCTCGGACCGCGCCCGCGCCGGTGTGCTGCACGTGATCGAGTCGTTCGTCGACGGTGAGACGCCGCGTACCAAGGACGCGCTCGCCGCCCTGAACGCCGTCACCGAGGCCAAGAAGGTGCTGGTCGTGCTGGCCGCCGAGGACGAGGTCAACTGGATCTCGCTGCGGAACCTGCCGCACGTGCACCTGCTCGAGGCCGGGCAGCTCAACACGTACGACGTGCTCTACGCCGACGCCGTCGTCTTCACGTCGGCCGCGCTGGACGAGTTCCTCGGCACACCGCTGGCCCGCACGGAGATCGAGCGGCCGGCGAAGGCCGACGAGGACGAGCCCAAGGCCGACAAGAAGAGCCCGAAGGGCAAGGGCGTGACCAAGGCCAAGCCGGCCGAGGACGACAGCGCCGACGAAGCCGACGCTGACAGTGAAGGGAAGGCCGAGTAATGGCTACCGTCGCTGATCCGCGCGACGTCATCATCGCGCCGGTGGTCTCGGAGAAGAGCTACGCCGAGCTCAACCGCAACTGGTACACGTTCCTGGTCCACCCGGACGCCAACAAGACGCAGATCAAGATCGCGATCCAGCAGATCTTCGACGTGACTGTGCTGACCGTCAACACGCTCAACCGCGAGGGCAAGCGCAAGCGCACCCGCAGCGGCTGGGGCAAGCGCAAGGACACCAAGCGCGCGATGGTCAAGCTTGCCGACGGGGACCGGATCGAGGCCTTCGGCGGACCGGTCAGCTGAGGGGTTGAGACATGCCTATCCGTAAGTACAAGCCGACCTCGCCGGGCCGTCGTGGCTCGAGCGTGGCGGACTTCGCCGAGGTCACCCGGTCCACGCCGGAGAAGTCGCTGCTGCGTCCGCTGTCCAGCAAGGGCGGGCGGAACGCGCACGGGCGGGTCACCGCCCGGCACCAGGGTGGTGGCCACAAGCGCCAGTACCGCCTCATCGACTTCAAGCGGGCGGACAAGGACGGCGTGCCGGCCAAGGTCGCGCACATCGAGTACGACCCCAACCGCACGGCCCGGATCGCGCTGCTGCACTTCGCCGACGGCGAGAAGCGCTACATCATCGCGCCGAAGGACCTGAAGCAGGGCGACCGTGTCGAGGCCGGGGTCGGCGCCGACATCAAGCCCGGCAACAACCTGCCGCTGCGCAACATCCCGGTCGGTACCACCGTGCACGCGGTGGAACTGCGCCCGGGCGGCGGCGCCAAGCTGGCCCGCTCGGCCGGCGTCGGCATCCAGCTCCTCGGCCGTGAGGGCGCCTACGCGACGCTGCGGATGCCCTCGGGCGAAATCCGCCGCGTGGACGTGCGCTGCCGCGCGACCGTTGGCGAGATCGGCAACGCCGACCAGTCCAACATCAACTGGGGCAAGGCCGGCCGCATGCGCTGGAAGGGCAAGCGCCCGACCGTCCGTGGTGTCGCCATGAACCCGGTCGACCACCCGCACGGTGGTGGTGAGGGCAAGACCTCCGGTGGTCGCCACCCGGTCAACCCGAAGGGCAAGCCGGAGGGCCGCACCCGGCGTAAGGGCCTCCCGAGCGACAAGCTGATCGTCCGCCGCCGGTACGCGAGCCGTAAGCGCGGCTAGGGGAGACAGAGATGCCACGCAGCCTGAAGAAGGGCCCGTTCATCGACGACCACCTGCTCAAGAAGGTGGAAGCGGCGAACGCCAAGAACTCCAAGAACGTCATCAAGACCTGGTCGCGGCGCTCCACGATCATCCCCGAGATGATCGGCCACACCATCGCGGTGCACGACGGACGCAAGCACGTCCCGGTGTTCGTCAGTGAGGCGATGGTCGGGCACAAGCTCGGCGAGTTCGCTCTGACCCGCACGTTCAAGGGTCACGAGAAGGACGACCGGAAGAGCCGCCGCCGCTAGGGCGCGGGAACAGTCACGGATTATTGAGGGGAACAGCGATGCCAACGAAGGGCGACGCTCCGGTGCTTCCGGGCGCCCGGGCGATTGCGCGGCACGTGCGCATCTCGCCGATGAAGGCCCGCCGTGTGATCAACCTCGTCCGCGGCCTGCCCGCGAAGGAGGCGCTCACGGTGCTCCAGTTCGCGCCGCAGGCCGCCAGCGAGCCGATCTACAAGGTGCTCGCCAGCGCCATCGCCAACGCCGAGAACAACGAGCGGCTGGACCCCGACTCGCTGCTGGTGGCCGAGGCGTACGTCGACGAGGGCCCGACCATGAAGCGGTTCCGGCCGCGCGCCCAGGGGCGTGCCTACCGGATCCGTAAGCGGACCTGCCACATCACGATCGTGGTCGAGAGCGTCCCGACGGCCGGCGGCCGTCGCGGTGCCGCGGCGCGGCCGGGTGCCGCCACCCGCGGCCGGGCCGCCGACGTCACCGCGGCTCCGGCCAAGAAGGCCGCGAAGCCGGCGGAGGTCGAGGAGTCGGCAGAGGTCGAGGAGACCCCCGCCGAGGAGTCGAGCGCGAAGGCCTCGACCAAGAAGGCCAAGGCCGACGAGGCTGACAAGGCCGAGGAGGAGACCGAGTAATGGGTCAGAAAGTCCACCCGCACGGGTTCCGGCTCGGCGTCAGCACCGAATGGCGTTCCACCTGGTACGCCGACAAGCTCTACAAGGACTACATCGCCGAGGACGTCAAGATCCGTCGGATGATGTCGACCGGCCTGGAGCGCGCCGGCATCGCCAAGGTCGACATCGAGCGGACCCGCGACCGGGTGAAGGTCGACATCCACACCGCGCGGCCGGGCATCGTCATCGGCCGCAAGGGCGCCGAGGCCGACAAGATCCGGGCGAACCTCGAGAAGCTCACCGGCAAGCAGGTGCAGCTGAACATCCACGAGGTGAAGAGCCCCGAGTCGGACGCGCAGCTCGTCGCGCAGGGCGTCGCCGAGCAGCTCTCCAGCCGGGTCAGTTTCCGGCGGGCGATGCGCAAGGCCATGCAGTCGGCGATGAAGAACCCGCTCGTGCGCGGTATCCGGGTGCAGGTCTCCGGCCGTCTCGGCGGCGCGGAGATGAGCCGCACGGAGTTCTACCGCGAGGGGCGCGTGCCGCTGCACACGCTGCGCGCCAACATCGAGTACGGCTTCTTCGAGGGCCGCACGACCTTCGGCCGGATCGGCGTGAAGGTCTGGATCTACAAGGGTGACGCCGTGCCGGGCCGCGAGGCCCCGCAGGAGCAGGCCCCGCGTGGTCGTCGCGACCGCGGTGACCGGCCCGAGCGGCCGCGTCGCACCCGTTCCGGTTCGTCCGGAACGACCGCGGGCGGCACCGAGGCCGGGCGCGCCGCTGCGGCGGCCGCCACCGGTGAGTCGGTGGACGCGACCGCGGTCGAGGCCGCGCCGGCTCCGGCAGAGACAGCTCAGGAGGGCTGATCAATGTTGATGCCACGCAAGCCCCCGAAGGGGTTCCGTAAGCCGCACCACCCGACCCGTCGGGGCGCGGCCAAGGGCGGCACGAAGGTCACCTTCGGCGACTACGGGATCCAGGCGGTCGAGTCGGGCTACCTGACCAACCGTCAGATCGAGTCGGCGCGTATCGCGATGAACCGCCACATCAAGCGTGGTGGAAAGGTCTACATCCCGGTCTTCCCGGACCGGGCGCTGACCAAGAAGCCGGCGGAAACCCGCATGGGTTCCGGTAAGGGCTCCCCGGAGTGGTGGATCTACAACGTGAAGCCGGGCCGGATCCTGTTCGAGATGTCGTTCGCCAATGAGGCGATCGCGCGTGAGGCGATGCGCCGTGCGATCCACAAGCTCCCGATGAAGTGCCGCATCGTCAAGCGCGAAGTGGGTGACGTCTGATGGCCCAGGGGATCGCGGCCTCCGAGCTGCGTGAACAGTCCGACGAGGAGCTGGTCAACCGGCTCCGGGAGTCCAAGGCGGAGCTGTTCAACCTGCGCGTCCAGGCGGCCACCGGTCAGCTCGACAACCACGGTCGGCTGAAGGTGATCCGCAAGGACATCGCCCGGATCTACACGATCATGCGCGAGCGCGAGCTGGGTCTGTCCACCGCGCCCGACGAGGAAGTGCCTGCTGAGGTGACCAAGTGAGCGAAGAGACCACCGAGACCGAGGTCCGCGGGCGGCGCAAGGTCCGTGAGGGCATCGTCGTCAGCGACAAGATGCAGAAGACCGTTGTGGTCGAGGTCGAGGACCGGGTCAAGCACCCGCTCTACGGCAAGGTCATGCGGCGCACCAGCAAGCTGAAGGCGCACGACGAAAAAGAGTGCGGCATCGGCGACCGCGTGCTGTTGATGGAGACCCGCCCGCTGTCGGCCACCAAGCGCTGGCGTGTGGTGGAGATCCTCGAGCGCGCCAAGTAGCACATCCGTTCCGCCAGGCTCGGGCTCGGCCTGAGAACCGGCAGACATACAGGAGACACACGTGATTCAGCAGGAGTCGCGGCTGCGGGTGGCCGACAACACGGGTGCACGAGAGATCTTGTGCATCCGGGTGCTCGGTGGCTCGGGCCGGCGCTACGCGAGCATCGGCGACGTCATCGTGGCAACGGTGAAGGACGCGATCCCGGGAGCCGGGGTCAAGAAGGGCGACGTCGTCAAGGCGGTCGTCGTTCGCACCGCCAAGGAGCGGCGCCGGCCCGACGGGTCGTACATCCGCTTCGACGAGAACGCCGCCGTGATCATCAAGGACGGTGGCGACCCCCGCGGGACCCGCATCTTCGGGCCGGTGGGCCGCGAGCTGCGCGACAAGCGGTTCATGAAGATCATCTCGCTCGCGCCGGAGGTGCTGTAACCGTGAAGGTCAAGAAGGGCGACACGGTTCTCGTCATCGCCGGCAAGGACAAGGGCGCTCGGGGCAAGGTCATTCAGGCCTTCCCGCGCGAGGACAAGGTCCTGGTCGAGGGCGTGAACCGGGTCAAGAAGCACACCCGCATCCGCACCACTCAGCGGGGCGCCAAGACCGGCGGCATCGTCACGCAGGAAGCCCCGATCCACGTCTCGAACGTGATGGTCGTGGACTCCGACGGCAAGCCGACCCGCGTGGGCTCGCGGATCGAGGACGACGGCCAGAAGGTGCGCATCTCGAAGCGTTCCGGTAAGGACCTGTGATGACGACGAGCACGACTGAGAAGATCACCCCGCGGCTCAAGACCAAGTACCAGGAAGAACTGGTCGCGAAGCTGCGTGAGCAGTTCGGCTACGGCAACCCGATGCAGGTGCCGCGGCTCGTGAAGATCGTCGTCAACATGGGTGTCGGTGAGGCCGCGCGCGACGCGAAGCTGATCGACGGCGCCGTGAAGGACCTGACCACGATCACCGGGCAGAAGCCGCAGGTGCGCCGGGCCACCAAGTCCATCGCCCAGTTCAAGCTGCGCGAGGGGATGCCGATCGGCGCCAAGGTCACGCTGCGCGGCGACCGGATGTGGGAGTTCCTCGACCGGCTGCTGTCGATCGCGCTGCCCCGTATCCGCGACTTCCGCGGTCTCGACGGACGCAAGCTCGACGGCAACGGCAACTACACGTTCGGGCTCACCGAGCAGTCGGTGTTCCACGAGATCGACCAGGACCGGATCGACCGGCCGCGCGGCATGGACATCACGCTGGTGACCACGGCCCCGACCGACGACGAGGGCCGAGCGCTGCTCAAGCTCCTCGGCTTCCCGTTCAAGGAGAACTGAGATGGCTAAGAAGGCGCTGATCCTCAAGGCAGCGGCGAAGCCGAAGTTCGCGGTGCGGGCCTACACCCGTTGCCAGCGCTGCGGGCGGCCGAAGGCGGTGTACCGGAAGTTCGGTCTGTGCCGCGTCTGCATCCGCGAGATGGCGCACCGGGGCGAGCTGCCCGGCGTGTCGAAGGCTTCCTGGTAATTCTCTTCGCCTCAGGCCGCCGGCGACGGCGGAACCGGGGCGGGAAAGAAGGCTGACATCCCATGACCATGACCGATCCGATCGCAGACATGTTGACCCGTCTGCGTAACGCCAACCAGGCGTACCACGACAAGGTGACGATGCCCTACTCGAAGATCAAGGCGAACATCGCCGAGGTCCTCAAGTCCGAGGGTTACGTCTCGTCGTGGGAAATGAAGGAGCCCGAGGAGGGCGCGGTCGGCAAGAGCCTGATCGTCGAACTCAAGTACGGCCAGAACCGCGAGCGCAGCCTCGCCGGCATCCGTCGCGTGTCGAAGCCCGGTCTCCGGGTGTACGCGAAGGCGCCGGAGCTGCCGCGCGTGCTCGGCGGCCTGGGCGTCGCCATCATCTCGACGTCCCAGGGGTTGCTGACCGACCGGCAGGCCCGCAAGCGTGGGGTGGGCGGGGAAGTCCTCGCCTACGTCTGGTAGGAGGCGCTCCCAATGTCACGAATCGGACGTAAGCCGGTCGCGGTCCCGAACGGCGTCGACATCAAGATCGACGGCACGACGGTGACCGTCAAGGGCCCCAAGGGCGAACTCAGCCACACCGTGGCCGACCCGATCACGGTCGAGAAGGGCGAGGACGGCCAGCTGGTCATCGCGCGCCCGGACGACGAGCGCCGCTCCAAGGAACTGCACGGGCTGTCCCGCACGCTGATCGCCAACATGGTGACCGGTGTGACCGAGGGCTACCGCAAGAGCCTGGAGATCGCCGGCACCGGTTACCGCGTCACGGCCAAGGGCAGCGACCTCGAGTTCGCACTCGGGTTCTCGCACCCGGTCGTCGTGCGGCCGCCGGCCGGCATCACCTTCACGGTGGAGCGCCCGACGCTCTTCCACGTGGCCGGCATCGACAAGCAGCTGGTCGGCGAGGTCGCCGCGAACATCCGCAAGATCCGTCCGCCGGAGCCGTACAAGGGCAAGGGCGTGAAGTACGTCGGCGAGGTCATCCGGCGTAAGGCTGGAAAGGCTGGCAAGAAGTGACCGCGACTCTCCTCAAGCGCCGCAACGGCGGCGGGACCGCTGCCGCGCGCCGCGTCGGACGGGCGCGCCGGCACTTCCGGATCCGCAAGAACCTGCGCGGCACCGCCGAGCGTCCCCGCCTGGTGGTCACCCGCAGCCTGCGGCACATCACCGCCCAGGTGGTCGACGACCTCAAGGGCCACACCCTCGCGTCGGCGTCCTCGCTGGACACCTCGATCCGGGGCGGCGACGGCGACAAGAGCGCGACCGCCCGCAAGGTCGGCGCGCTGCTCGCCGAGCGGGCCCAGGCGGCCGGCATCTCGGCCGTCGTGTTCGACCGCGGTGGGAACCGTTACGCCGGGCGCATCGCCGCTCTGGCCGACGCGGCCCGCGAAGCCGGACTCAAGTTCTAAGGAGGAATGCTCAATGCCTGGTCCTCAGCGCAGGGGCGGCGGGTCCGGTGGGAACACCGAAGGTGGCGGCGGTGGTCGGCGCGAGAACCGTCGTGACGGCGGCCGGGGCAACTCGCCGCAGGAGAAGAGCCCGCATCTCGAGCGGGTAGTGGCGATCAACCGCGTCGCCAAGGTCGTCAAGGGCGGCCGCCGCTTCAGCTTCACCGCGCTGGTCGTGGTGGGCGACGGCGACGGCACCGTCGGCGTCGGCTACGGAAAGGCCAAGGAGGTGCCCGCGGCGATCGCCAAGGGCGTCGAGGAGGCCAAGAAGCACTTCTTCAAGGTGCCGCGGATCGGCGCGACGATTCCGCACCCGATCACGGGTGAGGACGCCGCCGGCGTGGTGCTGCTGAAGCCGGCGAGCGCCGGTACCGGTGTTATCGCCGGTGGCCCGGTGCGCGCCGTGCTGGAGTGCGCCGGCATCCACGACGTGCTGTCGAAGAGCCTCGGCTCCTCGAACGCCATCAACATCGTGCACGCCACCGTCGCGGCCCTGAAGGGGCTCGAGTCGCCGGAGGCCGTTGCCGCGCGCCGTGGCCTGCCGGTCGAGGACGTGGCGCCGGCCGCGATGCTGGCGGCCCGTGCCGGGGCGGGTGCGTGACGTCATGGCCCGTCTGAAGGTGACCCAGGTCCGGTCCGCCATCGGTAGGAAGCAGAACCAGCGCGACACGCTGCGGACGCTCGGCCTGAAGCGGATCAACGACGCCGTGGTCAAGGAGGACCGTCCCGAGATCCGCGGGATGATCCAGACCGTGACCCACCTCGTGCGCGTCGAGGAGGTGGAGTAGATGGTTATCAAACTGCATCACTTGCGGCCCGCTCCCGGAGCCAAGACCGCCAAGACCCGCGTGGGTCGCGGTGAGGGTTCCAAGGGCAAGACCGCAGGTCGCGGTACGAAGGGCACCGGGGCGCGGAAGAACACGCCCGCGTGGTTCGAGGGTGGCAGCATCCCGATCCACATGCAGCTGCCCAAGATGAAAGGTTTCCGCAACCGGAACAAGGTCGTGTTACAGGTCGTCAACCTGGACCGCCTCGCCGAGCTCTTCCCGCAGGGCGGCTCGGTCGGGCCGGCCGAGCTGGTCGAGGCCGGCGCCGTGCGCAAGAACCAGCAGGTCAAGGTGCTCGGCACCGGTGACCTCGGGGGCGTCAAGCTCAACGTGACGGCACACGCGTTCAGCGAGTCCGCCAAGGAGAAGATCGCCGCGGCCGGTGGCTCGACCACCGTTTTCGGCGCCGGGGAAGCGGCCTAGTCAGTTGTCGGAGTGGCGTCTGTCGTATCTCATGAGGCGGCAGGCGCCACACGGCTACTTGGACCAACCAGCTCCCTGTTAGAGTCCGTTCGCAGTCTGTTTTCAACTCACGTCCCGTTCGGGATGACCGAGCGGTGACAACCCCCGCCACCTCTCGGCGGCCGCGTCGCGCAGGAGGATGAAGTTGCTCTCCGCCTTTCTCAGTGCGTTCAAGACGCCTGACCTGCGCAAGAAGCTGCTGTTCACGTTAGCGATGATCGCCGTCTACCGGGTGGGTGCGACCCTCCCGAGCCCCGGCGTCTCCTACGGAAACGTGCAGACCTGCATCGACCGCCTCCAGGGTGAGGATCAGGACGGCGTATTCACGCTGCTCAACCTCTTCTCCGGTGGCGCGCTCCTGCAGCTGTCGGTCTTCGCGCTGGGCATCATGCCCTACATCACCGCCAGCATCATTCTTCAGCTCCTCACCGTGGTGATCCCGCGGCTCGAGCAGCTGAAGAAGGAGGGCCAGGCCGGTCAGGCGAAGATCACGCAGTACACGCGCTACCTGACTCTCGGGCTGGCCGTGCTCCAGGCTTCGGCGTTCGTCGCGCTGGCCCGCTCCGGGCAGCTCTTCAACAACCAGTGCAACGACACCCCGATCATCCCCGAGGACACCGGGCTCAACATCTGGCTCACGGTCGGCGTGATCGTGGTCGCGATGACGGCCGGTACCGGCGTGGTCATGTGGCTCGGTGAGATGATCACCGACCGCGGTGTCGGCAACGGCATGTCCGTCCTGATCTTCTCCTCGATCGCGGCCCGCCTGCCGTACGAGGGCTTCCAGATCTGGCAGAAGAGCAAGACCACCTTCACCGTCGCGATCGGCGTGGGCGTTCTCGTCATCACGGCCGTGGTCTTCATCGAGCAGGCGCAGCGCCGGGTCCCGGTGCAGTACGCGAAGCGCATGATCGGCCGCCGCATGTACGGCGGGACGTCGACCTACATCCCCCTGAAGGTCAACCAGGCCGGTGTCATCCCGGTCATCTTCGCCTCGTCGTTGATGTACCTGCCGCAGTTGGCGACCCAGCTCGCCGGCGACAGCAGCACCAACCCGGTGGTCACCTGGATCAACCGGTACCTGGTGCCGCAGGACAACTGGGTGCACATCGCGACGTACTTCCTGATGATCGTCTTCTTCACGTACTTCTACGTCTCGATCACCTTCAACCCCACAGAGGTGGCCGACAACATGCGGAAGTACGGCGGCTTTGTCCACGGGATCCGTCCGGGCAAGCCGACTGCCGAGTACCTGGACTTCATCCTGAGCCGGATCACCCTTCCCGGCGCGCTGTACCTCGGCATCATCTCGATCCTGCCCAACCTGTTCATCGGCCTGATGGGTGGCAACCAGGCGTTGCAGAACTTCCCCTTCGGTGGCACCGCGGTGCTCATCATGGTGGGTGTGGGCCTGGAAACGGTGAAGCAGATCGAGAGTCAACTGATGCAGCGAAACTACGAAGGGTTCCTGCGCAAGTGATCGCAGCTCTCCCACGCGCCCATGCGGTCGCCCCGTTCGCGGGAACGGCCGCATGAGGCTCGTTCTGGTGGGTCCGCCAGGGGCGGGCAAGGGTACCCAGGCCGAGTTCATCGCGGCGCACCTCGCCGTGCCGAAGATCTCGACGGGTGACATCTTCCGCGCCAACGTGGCCCAGGGCACTCCGCTCGGCGTAGAGGCCAAGCGGTACATGGACGCGGGGCAGCTCGTGCCGGACGAGGTGACCATCAACATGGTCGCCGACCGGCTGTCCGAGCCCGACGCGGCCGACGGCTTCCTGCTCGACGGCTTCCCGCGCACGGTGCCGCAGGCCATCGCGCTCGACAAGATGCTGATCGAGCTCGGTTCCGGCCTCGACGTCGTCATGGAACTCGTCGTCGAGAACGAAGAGGTGATCCGGCGGCTCTCCGGCCGGCGCACCTGCCGGGGCTGCGGCAAGATCTGGCACGTCGAGTTCGACGCCACGAAGAGCGAAGGCATCTGCGACCGTTGCGGCGCCGACCTGTTCCAGCGCGACGACGACAAGCCGGAGACCATCGCCGAACGCCTCAAGGTCTACTCGCGGGACACCGCCCCGCTGGTGGACTACTACGGCGCGCGCGGCGTCCTGGTCGGGATCGACGCCACCGGGCCGGTGGAGGACATCACGGTGCGGGCGATCGACGCCCTGCGCTCGTACGGCGGCTGAACGTGGCTCGGCACGACCTGGAGATCGAGTACAAGTCACCCGAGCAGATCCGGCTGATGCGGGCCGCCGGGCTGGTCGTCGCGCGGGCGCTCGCGGCCATGCGGGAAGCCGTCGCACCCGGAGTCAGCACGGGCGACCTGGACGCGATCGCGGCGCGGGTGATCGAGGAGGCGGGGGCCGTGCCCTCGTTCCTGGGGTACCACGGCTATCCGGCGACGATCTGCGCCTCGGTCAACGACCAGGTGGTGCACGGCATCCCGAGCGCCGGTCAGGTACTCAAGGACGGCGACCTCATCTCGATCGACTGCGGCGCGGTGCTGAACGGCTGGCACGGCGACGCGGCGATCACGGTGCCGGTGGGCTCCGCGTTCGACGACGGGCGGCTGCGCCGGTTGACCACGGCCGCCGAGGACGCGCTGTGGGCCGGCATCGCGGCGGCGGCGCGCGGCGTGCGTTCCGGGCGCGGGCGGTTGGGCGATGTGTCGTTCGCGATCGAGACGGCGATCCGGGGCGCCGGCCGCTACGGCATCGTGCGCGGGTACGGCGGCCACGGGATCGGCACGGAGATGCATCAGGACCCGTTCGTGCTCAACCACGGGCGTCCGGGCTCGGGTGTGCCACTCGTGCCGGGGCTGTGCATCGCGATCGAGCCGATGCTGACGCTGGGCAAGCCGAAGACCGCCGAGCTGGACGACGGCTGGACGGTGGTGACCGTGGACGGTTCCACGGCGGTGCACGTCGAGCACTCGGTGGCGCTGATGCAGGACGGCGTCTGGGTGCTGACCGCCGAGGACGGTGGGCGCAGCCGCCTGGGCGAGCTGATCACCGCCGAGGCCGAGGTCGCGCCGCCGGCCTGAATCTTCGACGGGTGTGCGTGTGCCGCCTGGGCATCTGCTGCATGACCGCCGAGGCCGAGGTCGCCCCGCCGGCCTGAGGCTGGGCCGACCCGCACCGAATCGGGCCGCGATCAAGGTGTCGTGAGCACCGGTGGGGCACGTGTGGCGCGGCTACCCTTGAGGGACGGCGTACTCGGGGAGGCCCGTAGGTGGGTCACCGGGCGCGCACGGCGACGGCGATGGGCCACAATGGGGCTCCACACGTGGACTCGAAGGTAGGTCAGGCGCATGAACGGGTTCCGGGCGTGAGCTCCCGACGCGACCAGTTGCGGGCCGCCGACGTGGATCGCAAGTACGTGGCGGACCTTCTCAAGCGCGCACTGGACGAGGGCCGGCTGGACCTGGGGGAGTACGACGAGCGGCTCCAGCAGACGTACGCCGCCCGCACCTACGGCGACCTCGACAAGCTGCTGACGGATCTGCCCAAGCCGCCGCGCAACGCGCACCTGATGCCGTCCACGGCGTCCACCCCGCTGCCGCGCTCCGGATTCGCCAGTTCGTCGGAGAGCAAGCCCGCCAACGACTGGAACTGGCTGCGACACGCCTGGCGGGCCTGGTTCATCGCGGTCGGCATCAATGTCGTGATCTGGCTGATCGTCTCCGTGACCACGATGGACTTCATCTACCCGTGGCCGCTGTGGGTCGCCGGCCCGTGGGGCGTGGTGCTGTTGGGGCTCACGCTCTTCGGCAATCAGACGAAGCCCTCGGCGGATTAGGCCCCGGTTTGGTGCTGCGCTGGTTGCGCGCGTAGACTCGTCTATCGGCGCACAGCGTCCACTCTGTCATGCCCGTCCTGCGCTTCGCGGCTGGCAGAGCCGCGGCTGGCGCGGGTGGCCCTCTACCACCCGTGACGGGCCTGTGAGCCAGCCGAAACGATCAGACGTCAGGTAGCGGAGGATATGCCCAAAAAAGACGGAGCCATCGAGATGGAGGGCCGGGTCATCGAGCCGCTCCCGAACGCTATGTTCCGGGTCGAACTCGCCAATGGCCACAAGGTTCTGGCTCACATCAGCGGCAAGATGCGGCAGCACTACATCCGCATCCTGCCCGAGGACCGGGTCGTGGTGGAGCTTTCCCCGTACGACCTCACCCGCGGGCGGATCGTCTACCGCTACAAGTGACCGTTTGATCGCCACTGGCGGTCCTGGTCAATTTCACGGTCGTGGTGCGCGGTTCACGTGTGCCCCGACGCAACGGGAAAGTAAGGCATAGCCGTGAAGGTCAAGCCGAGCGTCAAGAAGATCTGCAACAAGTGCCGGGTCATCCGGCGGCACGGCCGGGTCATGATCATCTGCACTGACCCGCGTCACAAGCAGCGCCAGGGCTGAGCAGTAGCTAGTTAGCACCAGCGCGACACAGTTTTCCTACAAGCCCGTCCAGCCGCGGGCGTACTTCTGCGGCAACCCTCGGTCGGAGGCCGGGGCCTGGATCATGGATCCGGGACGGACGGGCACAGACCTCCGTGCACCACGACAGGAGTACGCCAGCTAATGGCACGTCTGGTCGGCGTCGACCTTCCCCGCGACAAGCGGATGGAGATCGCGCTCACGTACATCTTCGGGGTCGGGCGTACCCGTTCCCTCGAGGCACTCGCCGCTACCGGCATCAGCCCGGACAAGCGCGCCAAGGATCTGACCGACGAGGAACTCGTCGCGCTGCGGGACTACATCGAGGCCAACTTCAAGGTCGAGGGTGACCTGCGCCGCGAGATCCAGGCCGACATCCGTCGCAAGGTCGAGATCGGCTGCTACGCCGGCATCCGGCACCGCCGCGGTCTTCCCGTGCGCGGTCAGCGCACCCGCACCAACGCGCGCACCCGCAAGGGCCCGAAGCGCACCGTGGCCGGCAAGAAGAAGCCGGGCAAGAAGTAGCAGCCAGCCCGGGCCCACGGGTCCGGTTAGAGGACAGCAGTTTTAGGAGCGCATCAACTTATGCCACCGAAGGCTCGTACCGGTGCGGCGGCCGCGAAGAAGGTCCGCCGCAAGGAGCGCAAGAACGTCTCCCACGGGCAGGCGCACATCAAGAGCACGTTCAACAACACGATTGTGTCGATCACGGACCCGACCGGTGCGGTGATCTCCTGGGCGTCCGCCGGTCAGGTGGGCTTCAAGGGGTCGCGCAAGTCGACGCCGTTCGCCGCGCAGCTCGCCGCCGAGGCGGCTGCCCGCCGAGCGATGGAGCACGGGATGCGCAAGGTCGACGTGTTCGTCAAGGGGCCCGGCTCCGGCCGGGAGACCGCGATCCGTTCGCTCACGGCCGTCGGCCTCGAGGTCGGACAGATCAGTGACGTCACGCCGCAGCCGCACAACGGCTGCCGTCCGCCCAAGCGCCGCCGCGTCTGATAAGGATCGATAGAGAACATGGCACGTTACACAGGCGCTGACTGCCGTCGCTGCCGGCGCGAGAAGATGAAGCTGTTCCTCAAGGGCAGCAAGTGCGACGGGCCGAAGTGCCCGTTCGAGTCGCGTCCCTTCCCGCCCGGCCAGCACGGCCGCGGTCGTCCGAAGGAGACCGAGTACCTGCTGCAGCTGCGCGAGAAGCAGAAGGCCCGCCGGATCTACGGCATCCTCGAGCGCCAGTTCCACGGGTACTACGAGGAGGCCGTGCGCAAGCAGGGCAAGACCGGTGAGGTCCTCCTCCAGATCCTGGAGTCCCGGCTCGACAACGTGGTGTTCCGCGCGGGCTACGCGCCCTCGCGTGACTCCGCCCGTCAGCTGGTGCGCCACGGCCACTTCCTGGTCAACGGCAAGAAGGTCGACATCCCCTCGTACCGGGTGCGCGAGCACGACGTGATCGAGGTGCGGGAGAAGTCGAAGGAGCTGACGCCGTTCATCGTGGCGCAGGGGCTCGCCGGCAGCCGGACCGTTCCGGCGTGGCTGGAGGCGATCCCGAACCAGCTGAAGGTCCTGGTGCACTCGCTGCCCGCGCGGCAGACGATCGACACCCAGGTGCAGGAACAGCTGATCGTCGAGCTCTACTCGAAGTAAAGGTTTGTTGGTTGGGCGTCATATAGCGGGCGCCCCTTCCAAAGGAGAAAGTAAGTGCTCATTTCCCAGCGGCCGACTCTCACCGAGGAGTCGCTGTCCGAGAACCGTTCCAAGTTCACCATCGAACCGCTGGAGCCCGGTTTCGGCTACACGCTCGGCAACTCGCTGCGCCGGACCCTGCTGTCGTCCATCCCGGGCGCGGCGGTGACCAGCATCAAGATCGACGGCGTGCTGCACGAGTTCACCACGATCCCCGGGGTCAAGGAGGACGTGGTCGAGCTGGTCATGAACATCAAGGAGCTGACCGTCAGCTCCGAGCACGACGAGCCGGTCTCCCTGTACCTGCGCAAGCAGGGCCCGGGCGACGTGACCGCGGGCGACATCCAGCCCCCGGCCGGCGCGACCGTGCACAACCCCGACCTCAAGCTCGCCACCCTCAACGGCAAGGGCCGGCTGGACATGGAGCTGACCGTCGAGCGTGGCCGCGGCTACGTGACGGCGGCGCAGAACAAGCAGGCGGGTCAGGAGATCGGGCGCATCCCGATCGACTCGATCTACTCGCCGGTGCTCAAGGTGACGTACCGGGTGGAGGCCACCCGTGTCGAGCAGCGCACCGACTTCGACCGCCTGATCATCGACGTCGAGACCAAGGCGTCGATCACCCCCCGCACCGCGCTCGCGTCGGCCGGTTCCACGCTGGTCGAGCTCTTCGGCCTGTGCCGGGAGCTGGACGAGACCGCCGAGGGCATCGACATCGGCCCGTCGCCGCAGGACGCGCAGCTCGCTGCCGACCTGGCGCTGCCGATCGAGGAGCTGGACCTGACCGTCCGTTCCTACAACTGCCTCAAGCGCGAGGGCATCAACTCGGTCGGGGAGTTGATCAGCCGTACCGAAGCGGACCTGCTCGATATAAGGAATTTCGGTCAGAAGAGCATCGACGAGGTCAAGATGAAGCTCGCGGGCATGGGCCTCGGGCTGAAGGACTCGGCCCCGACGTTCGACCCGGCGCACGTCGTCGACTCGTTCGCGGACGTGGACTACGACGCCGACGATTTCCGCGAGACCGAGCAGCTCTAACCACAGCAGCGTCGGGACAGTAGTAGAACCAAGGAGCCGAAATGCCCACGCCCACCAGGGGTCCCCGCCTCGGCGGCAGCCCCGCGCACGAGAAGCTGATGCTGGCGAACCTCGCCACCTCGCTTTTCAAGCACGGTCGGATCCAGACCACCGAGACCAAGGCCAAGCGGTTGCGCCCGGTCGCCGAGCGGCTCATCACCAAGGCCAAGCGTGGCGACCTCGCCTCGCGCCGCCTGGTGCTGACCACCGTGCGCGACAAGGACGTGGTGTACTCGCTGTTCAGCGAGATCGCTCCGCGGTTCGCCAACCGGGACGGCGGCTACACCCGGATCGTGAAGACCGGTCCGCGCAAGGGTGACAACGCCCCCATGGCGATCATCGAGCTGGTCGAGGAGCTGGTGGAGGCCGCCCCGGCCAAGCCGGCCGCCAAGAAGACCGCTCGCAAGGCCGCCAAGGCGGACGCGGTCGCCGCGCTCGCCGGTGAGACCGACGACGAGGTGTTCACCTCGAAGAAGGACACCGAGCCGGTCGACGCGGACACCGACGGCGGTTCCGCCTCGGCATCCGGCGACGTCGACGCCGACGGGCCTGGTACCCAGGCCGAGGGCGACGACGACAAGTAGTTCTTACGCACGGTCCGCGGGCCCGGCATCCTTTCTCGGGGTGCCGGGCCCGCGACTATCTGGGGGAACGCCATGAGGCTCCGCCTCGACGTGGCCTACGACGGCACGGACTTCTCCGGCTGGGCGGCGCAACCCGGGCGGCGCACCGTTGCCGGCGTGCTCGCCGCGGAGCTGACCCGGCTGTTCGGGAGCGTGGACGGGCTGACCGTCGCGGGGCGCACCGACGCCGGGGTCCACGCGACCGGTCAGGTGTGCCACATCGACGTGGCCGACGAGGCGTGGGAACGCCTCCGCGACAGCCTCCTGCGGCGGCTGAGCGGCCTGCTTCCGGGCGATGTGCGGGTGCTGTCCGTGGCGCCGGCGCCGGAGGGGTTCGACGCCCGCTTCTCCGCGCTGTGGCGGCGGTACGAGTACCGGGTGACGGACGCGCCGTGGGGACCGCTGCCGCTGCGCCGCCACGACACCCTGGGCTGGCCCCGCCAGCTCTCCCTGACCGCCCTGAACGCCGCCGCGGCGGCACTGCTGGGCGAGCACGACTTCGCGGCGTTCTGCCGGCGCAAGGAACACGCGACGACCGTGCGGGCGGTGCAGCGGCTGGAGTGGCGGCGCGACCCGGACGGCACGCTCGTGGCGACGGTGCAGGCGGACGCGTTCTGCTGGTCGATGGTGCGCAGTCTGGTGGGGGCCCTGCTGGTGACCGGCGACGGCCGGCGGCCGGTGGAGTGGCCGGGGGGCCTGCTCACCAGGCGCGAACGCGCGAACGAGGTGACCGTGGTGCCGGCGCACGGGCTGACCCTGGTCGCGGTGGGCTATCCCGAACACGGGCACGCCGACCGCGCCGAGCAGACCCGACGCCTGCGGGCCTGACGTTCAGGACGAGGCGGGGGCCGGGGTGCCCTTGTTGGTGGCGCGGCCGCCGATGATCCCGTCGCGCAGGTGGGCCGTCAGGATGTCGTTCTGGATCGCCGGCGGGTTGGCGTCGTTGGCCTCGAACGCCTTCGCGTCGGTCCGCGCGATGATGCAGTACGCCAGGAAGTGGCCCTTGGCGTGCCAGCCCAGGATCATCGGTGCCCGCACCAGCGCATCGGTGCCGGTGCCGGCCAGCAGCCCGTTGAACCGGCCCTTCTGGGCGTCGATCGTGGGCTTGATGTTCTCGTGGGCGTTGACCGCGCTGGCGGCGTCCTTGAGGTTGAAGATGCCGGCGGTGATCAGGTAAGCGCCGTCGCCGGTCTTGAGCGTGGCGCGGACGACCTGGTTGCACCCCTGGGCGATCAGCAGCTTGCCGAGATCCTCGCTGGCGGCCTTGCCGCAGTCGGTGCTGGCTTCCTTCTTCAGCACCTCGTAGCCCCCGCCGCCGGTGGTGGCGGCGACCTGGGTCCCGGGGAAGACCTCGTCCTCGGTGAGCGGCGCCGGGTCGACGTCGCGGGAGGAGATGTCGCGGCCGTCGCCGGCCTCCGGGGTGGTGATCCCGGGAGCCTGCGACTCGTTGCCGCTGTCGGAACTCTCGTTGTAGACGAAGTAGGTGCTCAGCCCGCAGACGGCGAGCAGGACCAGCACGCCGATGGTGCTGAGCGCCGCGAGCCAGCGCGAACGCTGCTTCTTGCCGGGCGTGACCGGGTCGACCCGGATCGGGCCGGTGCCGCCTCCTCCGCCGCCCCCGACGCGCGGGATGCTGCCGGTCGTCGGGCCGGTGATGCGCGGGATGCCGCCGGTGGTGTCGGGCCGGACGGTGCGCATGGCGTTGCCCGGCGCCTCCTCCTTGCGCGCGCGGGTGCCGGTGCCGGCCGCCGCCGCGCGGGGCGGCTCGCTGCGCGGCCGGTCGTCGAAGCGCGGATCGCCGCCGCGCGGGTCGCGCGGGTCGGGCTCGTCGAAGCGCGGGTCGTCGAAGCGGGGCCGCTCGTCGAGCCGGTCGCCGCCGCGCGGCAGGTCGCCGTAGACGCGGGGCTCGTTGTAGCGGTCGTTGAACGCCGGCTCGTCGAACCGGGGCTCGTCGTCGTAGCGCGGCTCCGGGGCGACGCGGGGCAGCGTGGCCGTGCGCGGCTCGTCGTCGTAGCGGGTCTCGTTGAACCGGGGGTCGCCGCCCTGCCAGGCCGGACCCTGCTCGTCCTCGTCGCGGTACCGGCGGCCGGGCCCCTCGACGGGGGCGTAGACGGCGGTGGCGTCCTCGAACCCGGGCGTGAACGACGCGGCCTCGCGATTGCGCGGGCGGCTGAAGCCACCGGTCTGCTCGCTCGGCTCGCCGCCGGGCAGGGCACCACCGGGGGCGCCGACACCGGGTACGGCACCGCCCGGAACGGGGCGGACCTGCTCCGGCGGCTCGGGCGCGCGGCGGCGGCCACCGCCGGCGGCGGCGCGGCGCTGGGTGCGGGCGTCCCGCTCGCTCGGGTCGATGAAGCGGAGGATCGGCTCCTCGGTCGGCGGCGGCGGCGCCTCACCGGGGGCCAGGGGCTCGATGCGCTGGAAGATCGGCTGCTCGTCCGGGAGCGGCGCGGGGACCGAGGGACGGCGCGGGATGCCGCGCGAGGTCTCGTCGAGGTCCGGTCCGCTCGGCGGCGCCGTCGGGGAGGCGCTCGGCATGTTGGCGGCGGCGAAGCCGTTGAAGCTGCCGCCGGGCGGGGCGCCGGGGTCGGGATAGCCGCCGGGCGGGGCCGTGGCGCCGCTGGTGCGGGTGGGCAGGGACGACGACGTGCCGAACCCGCCGGGCGGGGGAGCCGGGTTGGCCGACCGGCTCGGCATGGCCGCGGGTCGGCCCGCGGGCGGCGTGCTGCGCGGCTGGGCCGGAGCGCCGCCGAAACCACCCGACGAGGGGGGCGCGGTGCGGGGCTGGGCGGCGGCGCCACCGAAGCTGCCGGGCGGTGCCGCCGGCGGGCGGGCGCCCGGTGCCGGTGCGCCACCGAAGCCGCCGGGCGGCGACGCGGGCGGGCGGGGGCCGCTCTGTGCCGGGGTACCGCCGAAGCCGCCGGGCGGTGACGCGGGCGGGCGGGGGCCGGGCGGCCCGCCGAAGCCGCCGCCGGCGGGGGGCGGGGTGGCGCCGTTGCCGTTGCCGTTGACGCGGCCGCGGGTGGGCCCGTCGGCGATCCTGGGCAGGTTGGCGGTGGGCTCTCCGCCGCGCGCCGGGTCGGCGCCGAACCGGGCCGCCGCGCTCGGCAGCGGGTCGTCGTCGGGCTCGGCCGGGCGGCCCCAGCGGCCGGCACCGGTGGGCGCGGGCGAGACCGGGGCGGAACGGCGTGCGCGCGGCGGCGCGGCGAAGTCGTCGTCCATGTCGTCGGAGCCGCCACCGAATCGGCCGCGCGGCGACGCGAGGCCGTCATCCGGCTCCTCGTCGGAAGGGCGCAGGCCGGCCAGCCAATCGTCCTCGGCGGGGTCGGTCGCCGGCGGCTCTGCCCATCGGCGCCGCCTCGGTCCGGTCCCGTTCGTCATGCACGACAGGTTAACGGACGTATCACTCGTACACACTGCTCGGTTGTCCGCCAACCGGGCACAATGCGCAACGTGACTGAGTTATGCCTTAGTGTTTCGAGAGGGTCTTGACAGGGCGAAAATTCCTCGTCAGAAGCGCTATTGAGCAGTGAGAATGCCGTCTCATGGGATATGTCGACGTGGCCGGTGCCGAGCACACGCTGCCGGACGGGCGGGTCTTATTCTCCGACGTCTCGTTCCGGGTGGGCGAGGGTGCGAAAGTGGCACTCGTCGGGCCGAACGGTGCCGGTAAAACCACCCTGTTGAGGATGGTCGCGGGCGATATTCCGATGCGTATCGGCGCCATTGCGCGCGCCGGCGGACTGGGGATCATGCGCCAGCAGTTCGCCGAAGGAAGTTCCCTCGAAAAAATGGCACTCTCGCTCGCGGCGCCCGCGGTCCGCGCGGCGGGTGAGCGGCTCGCCACGGCGGAGAAAGCCATGCACGCGGCCGAGGCGCGCGGCAAATACAGCACCTCCGCGGGCAAGGCGCAGGTGGCCTACGCGGACGCGCTCGCGGCGTGGGGCGAGGCCGGCGGATACGACGCCGAGGTCCTCTTCGACACCGCCAGCACCGCCGCGCTGAAACTGCCCTGGGAGGCGGTGAAGCAGCGGCCGGTCGACACGCTCAGCGGCGGTCAGCAGAAGCGGTTCGCCCTGGAGATCCTCCTGCGCGGGCCGGACGAGGTGCTGCTGCTCGACGAGCCGGACAACTACCTCGACGTGCCGGGCAAGCGCTGGCTGGAGGAACGTCTCCGCGAGTCCCGCAAGAGTGTGTTGTATGTCTCCCACGATCGGGAACTGCTGGCGCGCACGGCCGATCGGATCGTGGCCGTCGAGGGCGGCTCCGCGTGGGTGCACCCGAGCGGCTTCGCCTCCTGGCACGAGGCCCGCAGGTCCCGCCACGAACGCCTCGAGGAGACCCGCCGCCGCTGGGACGAGGAGCACGAGAAGCTCAAGACGCTGGTCTTCAACCTGAAGGTGAAGGCGGCCAGCAACGACGACATGGCCTCGCAGTACCGGGCGGCGCAGACCCGGCTGCGGAGGTTCGAGGAGGCCGGGGCGCCGCCGTTGCCGCCGAAGGACCAGGACGTGCGGATGCGGCTGGGCGGCGGGCGCACCGCCAAGCGGGCCATCGTCTGCGAACGGCTCGAACTGGAGGACCTGACGTTCCCGTTCGACCTGGAGGTCTGGTACGGCGACCGGGTGGCGGTGCTCGGCGGCAACGGCACGGGCAAGTCGCACCTGCTGCGCCTGCTGGCCCGGGGTGGCACCGATCCGGACGTGGAGCACCTGCCGGTCGACGGCCGGGAGCTGGCGCCGGTGCGGCACGACGGCACGGCGAAGCTGGGTGCGCGGGTGCGGCCCGGCCACTTCTCGCAGACGCACGACCGGCCGGACCTCGTCGGGCGCACGCTGGTGGAGGTTCTGTGGCGGGGCGACGGGCACCGCAAGGGCCTGCCGCGGTCGGAGGCGATGCCCGCGCTGTCCCGCTACGAACTGGCCGCGCAGGCCGACCAGCGGTTCGAGACGCTCTCGGGCGGCCAGCAGGCACGGTTCATGGTGCTGCTGCTCGAACTGTCCGGTGCCACGCTGCTGCTGCTGGACGAGCCGACGGACAACCTCGATCTGGCCAGCGCCGAGGCCCTGGAGGAGGGGCTGCGCGGCTTCGACGGCACGGTCGTCGCCGTCACGCACGACCGGTGGTTCGCCCGTTCGTTCGACCGGTTCGTCGTTCTGCACGGTGATGGTGAGGTTTCTGAGACGCCGGAGCCCATCTGGGATTAGCTTTCGGTGGTGACCCCTCCGGTGGTGCTGACGGTCGGCGGTTCCGACTGCAGCGGCGGATCCGGTGTCCAGGCGGACCTCAAGACTCTGCTGGCCCTGCGGGTGTACGGGGCGAGCGCGGTCACCACCGTCGGCGTGCAGAACACCCGCGCCGCCGCCACCCTCTACGCGGTGCCGGCGGAGGTGCTGGCCGGGCAGTTGACGGCGGTGCTGGACGACCTGCCGGTGCTGGCCGTGAAGACGGGCCTCTTCCCGTCGGCCGACGCGGTGGCGGTGGTTACCGGGCGGGCGCGTTCGGGCGGGCTGCCCAATCTCGTGGTGGATCCGGTGCTGCCGGACGAGGGGCAGGGCGTGTCGCGCCGGGCGGTCGCCGCCGCGCTGGACCGGCTGCTGCCGTACGCGCTGGTGGCGACGCCCAACCGGGACGAGGCGTCGGCGCTGCTCGGCTGGCAGGTGGCGACGCCGGGGGACATGGCGCGCGCGGCCGAGGAACTGGCGGCGCGCGGGCCGAAGTGCGTCGTGGTGACCGGTGGCGACCTGGTGACCGGCACCGAGGCGTTGGACGCGGTGTGGGCCGGTGGGGAGTTCCGGTACATGAGTGCGCCGCGGGTGGCCGCGCGCAACACCAGGGGCAGCGGCGACGTGTTCGCCACGGCGGTGGCCGCCCGGCTGGCGCTCGGGGACGGGCTGCTGGACGCGTTGGCGTTCGCCAAGGGACTGGTGGCGCGCGCGATCAGCGACGCGGCGGGATGGCGTCTCGGGGTCGGGCGCGGGCCGCTCGACGTCTTCGGGTGGTCAGCCGGCTGAGTCGAGGTGGCGGTCGAGGCCGTCGAGGATCAGGTCGAGCCCGAACGCGAACCGGACGTCGCCGTCCCCCTCGGTCATCGCGCCGGCGTGGGCGCTCATCATCGGGAACCGGTCGGCGGGCAGGCTCGCCATGTAGTCGTGCAGCTGTCCGAAGTACGCCTTCGCGAACTCGTCCGGGGTGGTGCCGGCGCGCCGCACCCGGGTCAGGTAGATCGAGCCCTCGTAGACGTCGGCGGTGATGTAGAGGAACAGCCGGTCGAGCGCCCAGCCGGCGGTGCGCGGGGCGAGCCCGGCGCCGGTCATGAGCGCCATCATCCACTCGGAGATGCGCAGCGCGCTGTGGCTGGTGGGCACGTTGGCGAACGAGGCGCCGGCGAGGTCGTTGTAGCGGCGCAGCGTGTGGAAGAGGCCGAACGCCAGTTCGCGTAGCTGCTCCTTCCAGCGGGCGGGGTCGGGCTCGGGCAGCTCGACGCCGGCGGAGACCCGGTCGAGCATGAGCGCGAGCAGCTCCTCCTTGTTGGCCACGTGGGCGTAGAGGCTCGACGGCCCGGTCCCGAACTCCTGCGCGACGCGCCGCATGCTCACGCCCTCGACACCGTCGGTGGCGACGATGCGCAGGGCGACGTCGACGATGCCGTCCTGGCTGAGCACGGGGCGGACGGGGCGGGTCTTGGCGGGGGTGCGCCACGGCGGCGTGGGCAGGGTGTCGTCGGCCATCGTCGGAAAGCTTACTTGACGGCGAACACCGTTCGAGCGTAGAACAGTGTTCGTCAAACGAACACTGTTCAAAACGGGGAGAGTCATGGTGTCACTGGTCGAAGCGCCGGAGCGAACGCCCTACCGGTGGCGGTGGGTCGCGCTCTTCGTGATCCTCGCCGCCGAGGTGATGGACCTGCTGGACGCGCTGGTCACCACCATCGCGTCGCCCGCCATCCGGGCGGATCTGGGCGGGTCGCTCAGCCTGATCCAGTGGCTCGGCGCCGCCTACACGCTGGCGATGGCCGTGGGCCTGCTCACCGGCGGGCGGCTCGGCGACATGTTCGGGCGGCGGCGGATGTTCGTGGTGGGGGCCGTGGGCTTCACCGCCGCCTCGGCCGTCTGCGGACTGGCCCCGAGCGGCGGCGTGCTCATCGGCGCGCGCGTCGTCCAGGGGCTGTTCGGGGCGGTGATGATCCCGCAGGGGCTGGGCATCATCAAGCAGATCTTCCCGCCGCGGGAGACGGCCGCCGCGTTCGGCATCTTCGGGCCGGTCATGGGCATGTCGAGCGTGGGCGGGCCGGTGCTCGCGGGCTGGCTGGTCGACGCGGACTGGTTCGGGCACGGGTGGCGGATGATCTTCCTGATCAACCTGCCGCTGGGGCTGCTCGCCGTGCTCGGCGGGCTGCGCTTCATCCCGGCCGACGGGGTTCTTCCGCGGCGGCCCGGCTGGGACCTCCCCGGCACGGTGCTCGCCGCCGCCGGGTCGTTCCTGCTGGTCTACCCGCTGGTGCAGGGGCGCGAGCTGGACTGGCCGGCGTGGACGTTCGCCATGCTGGGCGGCGCCGTCGTCGTGTTCGCGCTCTTCGGGTGGTACGAGGTGCGCCGCGAACGGGCCGGCGCCGACCCGCTCGTCGTGCCGGGGCTGTTCCGCAAGCGGGCGTTCACCGGCGGGCTCATCGCCGGGGTGGTCTTCTTCGCCGCGCTGATCGGCCTCTCGCTCGCCACCTCGATCTACTACCAGCTCGGGCTGGGCTGGTCGCCGCTCAAGGCCGGCCTCACCGGGCTGCCCAACGCGCTCGGCGCGGTGGTCGGGTTCATCGCCGCAGGTGCGGGGCTGACCGCCCGGCTCGGCCGCAGGCTGCTGCAGGTCGGCGGCGTCGTGATGGCCCTCGGCGCCGGTGGGCTGTGGTGGAGCGTGCAGCACGTCGACGACGTCACGCCGTGGCACCTCGCGCCGGCGCTGGCCGTGACCGGGATCGGGATGGGGCTGTTCATGGCGCCGTTCTTCGACATCGTGCTCGCCGGGGTGGAGCCGCACGAGTCCGGTTCGGCGTCCGGGACGCTCACCTCCGTGCAGCAGCTCGGCGGGGCGCTCGGGATCGCGGTCCTCGGCACCGTGCTCTTCGGCCTGCTGCCGGGCGCCGTGGCCGACCGCGCCGACGCCGCCGCGCCCCCGCTCCGCGCGCGGCTCGCGGCCGCGGGTGTCCCGGCCGGCGACCAGGACCGGATCGTGGCCGGGGTCCGCGCCTGCCTGCGGGACCGCGCCGATTCCGACGACCCTTCGCGGGAACCGGCAACCTGCACCGCGCTCAGCGGATCCGGCCCGGGCGGCGGCGATCCCGCGATCGGCCCGGCGATCGAGACGTACGCGCGGGACGCGGCCCGCACCGGCTTCCGCGACGCCCTGACGCGCACCGTGGCGGTCGCGATCGCCCTGCTGGCGCTGGCCGTGGCCGTGAGCTTCCTGCTCCCGCAGCGGGCCCGCGAGGAGGAATGACCCCCGCTCGTCGATCTTGCAGTTGTGGCTGGGACGCCGCGGGGCAAAACGGTGGGCGCCGGGCGCCATAACTGCAAGATCGGCGGGTCAGTCCAGGGCTAGGCGATAGCCGCGCTTCACGACCGTTTGGACGTAGCTGGGGCCGCCCAGTGCGGCCCGCAGCCGTGCCACGGCCATCTCGACCGCGTGTTCGTCGGCGCCGCGCGGCAGGACGCGGAGCAGGGCGGCGCGGCTGAGCACCTTGCCCTGCGCCTCGGCCAGCGCCTTCAGGACCGCCATCGGCCCCGGGGCCAGCGGCTTGAGCGTGCCGTTGACGACCGCCGCGTGGCCGCGCAGCGTCACCGTCGTGCCGGCCACGGCCAGGGTGGGAGCGCGCCTGGGCAGCTCCTCCACCAGGGCACGCACCAGTGCGCCGAGGCGCGCGCGCTCCGGGGCCACCACCGGGATGCCGCGGGACACCAGCGGCGCGGCCGTCACCAGACCCACGCACGCGGCGGTGACGTCGCCCCTGAGGCGTTCCAACAGATCCGGACCGCCGATGTCCAACAGCGAGGTGACGGCGGGCGCCGAGGTGAACGTCACCGCGTCCACCAGGCGGCCGTTGACCAGGTCCACCAGCCGGCGCAGCGGCGCCGGGTCGGTCGGCGGGCCCCACCGGTACACCGGCACCTCGAGCACGTCCGCCCCGGCCGTGCGCAGCGCCGCGCAGAAGTCCGGCTGCGGCTCCCCGTGCAACTGAACGGCGATTCGTTTTCCTGCCACGCCCATGCCGAGCAGGTAGTCGAGCACCTCGTCGGAGCTCTCCGACACCGGCGCCCAGTCCTCGACCAGCCCGGCCGCGCGGGCCGCGCCCTTCGCCTTCGGCCCCCGCGCCACCAGATGGGACGCGGCGAGCCGGGTGCGCAGCGCCTCCGCGAGGCCCCACCCCTCGGCCGCCTCCAGCCAGCCCCGCAGCCCGATCCCGGTCGTGGCGACCACCACGTCCAACGGCTTGTCCACGCAGGAGACCGTGGCCGCGCGCAGTTCGAGGTCGTCGGGCAGCGGCATGATCCGCAGCGCCGGCGCGACCACCACGCGGGCGCCCCGCCGTTCGAGCAGGGTCGCCAGCTCGTCCCGGCGGCGGTCGGCGGTGACGGCCACGGTGAACCCGGCCAGCGGTTCCGCCTCGGAGATCGGGAGCGCGGTAGCGGCCATCGTCATCCCACGCCCACTTCGACCAGCCCGTCGCGCACCCGCACCGGGTACACCGGCACGGCGACGCCGGGCTTGTCGAGGCACTCGCCGGTGCGCAGGTCGTACACCTCCTTGTACAGCGGCGAGGCGACCGTCGGAGCGGCTCCCCGGGTGCCGACGATCCCGCGCGACAGCACGGCCGCGCCGGTGATCGGGTCGACGTTGCCGATCGCGTGCACCGCCCCGTCGAAGAGGCGGAAGAGCGCGACCTGCGTCTCCCGGCCGATCAGCGCGGCGATGCCGCGTTCGGTCTCCAGCCGCCCGTAGGGGCAGACCGTCTCCCACTTCATCGCCATGCCTCGCACCTCATGTCACGCTCCCGGTTGGTGTCACGGTCCCGATCTGTAGCGGCACGATCTGGCCGCGTTCCCTCGTGAACTGGATCGTGGGGTCCGGCGTCTCCGGCGCGTTGACGAACGACACGAAGCGCGACAGCCGGACCGGGTCGTCGAGCGTGGCCTTCCACTCGTCGTGGTAGGAGCCGATGTGCTGGGCCATCATGGCGTCCAGCTCCCCGGCGATGCCGAGCGAGTCCGCGACGATCACCTCGCGCACGTAGTCGAGGCCGACCGCCTCGATCCACGCGGAGGTGCGCTGCAGCCGGTCGGCGGTGCGGATGTAGAACATGAGGAACCGGTCGACGTACCGGATCAGCTCCTCGGTGGTGAGGTCGCTCGCCAGCAGGTCCGCGTGGCGCGGGCGGAAGCCGCCGTTGCCGCCGACGTAGAGGTTCCAGCCGGCCTCGGTGGCGATGATCCCGAAGTCCTTGCCCTTGGCCTCGGCGCACTCGCGGGCGCACCCGGAGACGGCCGACTTGATCTTGTGCGGTGCGCGCAGCCCCCGGTAGCGCAGCTCCAGCGCGATCGCCAGCCCCACCGAGTCCTGCACGCCGTACCGGCACCAGGTGGAGCCGACGCAGGACTTGATGGTGCGCAGCGCCTTGCCGTAGGCGTGCCCCGACTCGAACCCGGCGTCGATCAGCCGCTGCCAGATCTGCGGCAGCTGCTCCACCCGGGCGCCGAAGAGGTCGATCCGCTGACCGCCGGTGATCTTCGTGTACAGGTCGAAGTCGCGCGCCACCTCGCCGATCGCGATGAGCTTCTCCGGGGTGATCTCACCGCCGGGGATCCGCGGGACGACGCTGTAGGTGCCGTTGCGCTGCATGTTGGCCAGGAAGTGGTCGTTGGTGTCCTGCAGCGCGGCCTGCTCGCCGTCGAGGATGTACTCGTTGTGCAGCGACGCCAGGATCGAGGCGACCACCGGCTTGCATATGTCGCAGCCCCGGCCGCCGGTCCCGTGTTCGGTGATGACCTGGGAGAACGTCCGCAGCCCGCGCACCTTGACGATGTCGAACAGCTCCGCGCGCGAGTAGCTGAAGTGCTCGCACAGCGACTTGTCGGCGACCACTCCCGCCTCGGCGAGCAGCTGCTTGAGCAGCGGCACACAGGAGCCGCAGGAGGTGCCGGCGCGGGTGCACGACTTGATCGCCGGAACGTCGCAGCAGCCCTCCGCGATGGCGCCGAGCACCTGGTCCTTGGTGACGGCGTTGCAGGTGCAGACCTGCGCGGTGCCGGGGAGGCTGATGTCGGCCTGCTCGCCGGCCGGGGCCAGCAGCGTCAGCGGCGCCGCCGGCAGTTCGCCGCCGAGGCTCGCCCGCAGCGTGGGATACGCCGATGCGTCCCCGACGAGAACGCCGCCGAGCAGCGTGCGCGCGTCGTCGGAGAGGACCAGCTTGGCGTAGACCTTGTTGGCCGGGTCGAGGTAGACGACGTCCAGTCGATCGGTGGCCGCTTTGTCCGGGGTCAGGGCGTCGCCGAAGCTCGCCACGTCGACGCCGAGCAGCTTCAGCTTGGTGGAGGTGTCCGCGCCGGGGAACGTCGCCGCCCCGCCGAGCAGCCGGTCGGCCACCACCTCCGCCATCGCGTACCCGGGCGCGACCAGGCCGTAGCAGCGGCCGCCGATCTCGGCCACTTCGCCGATCGCGTACACGGCCGGGTCGGCGGTGCGGCAGCCGTCGTCGACGATCACGCCGCCGCGGGCGCCCACCGGCAGCCCGGCCCCGCGGGCCAGGTCGTCGCGCGGGCGCACGCCGGCCGCGATCACCACGATGTCGGCCGGCACCCAGGCACCGGTGCTCAGCACCAGGCCGTTCGCGGGGGAGCCGGGGCGTTCCCCCCGGATCGCGGTGGTCGCCGCGCCGAGGTGGGTGACGACGCCGAGCTCCTCCACGTATTGCTTGAGAACGGCGCCACCGGCCTCGTCGACCTGCAACGGCATCAGCCGCGGCGCGAACTCCACGACGTGCGTGGCCAGCCCGAGCAGCCGCAGCGCGTTGGCGGCCTCCAGGCCGAGCAGCCCGCCCCCGATCACGGCGCCGACCCGCTTGCCGGCCGCGTACTCGCGGATGCGTTCGAGGTCGTCGAGGGTCCGGTAGACGAAGACGCCCGGCCGGTCGGCCCCCTCCACCGGCGGCACGAACGGGTACGAGCCCGTCGCGAGCACCAGTGCGTCGTAGGTGAGCATCTCGCGGGCGGTCGTCACCTTGCGCGAACCGGGGTCGATCGCGAGCGCGGGCTCGCCGAGCCGCAGATCGACCCCGGCCGGAACGTCGTAGCTCAGTTCCTCGGCGCTGACGCCGTCGAAGTAGGCCGACAGCCGCACCCGGTCGTAGGCCCGCCGGGTCTCCTCGGCGAGAACCGTGATCTCCCAGTCCCGGGTGGCCGCACGGGCAGCCAGTGATTCCAATAGCCGCTGACCGACCATGCCGTGCCCGACGACGACCAACTTCATGCCCACTACCTCCCGGGAAAGTCGCCGTCGGCAATAAGAGAATGGGTCGAGGCTGACGGCGTGCGGTTTCGCGATCGCGACCCAAATGTTTCGGACCTTTTAAGAGCCCCTCACAGCGAAGGGTTTGTCACACTCCGGCATACGCCAGGCTGGGGACGCGCTCGTTCAGCACCCGCTTGCGCAGGTAGCACCACCAGGTGACGACCAGGCAGGCGACGTAGAGCCCGAAGAAGACCGTGAACGCCGTCGATACCCCGCCGGTCGCCTTGATCGAGTCGCCGATCGCCCGGGGGAGGTAGAAGCCGCCCATGGCGCCGATCGCGCCGGCGATCCCCAGGGTGGCGGCGCTCTCCCGCTTCGCCTGGGCGAGCCAGTTGTCGCCGATCTTGCCGGCCTTGTGCGCCTCGGCCGCCTTCGCCGTGAAGATCGCCGGGATCATGCGGTACGTCGAACCGTTGCCGGCACCCGCCGCCGCGAACAGCACCAGGAAGGCGCCGAGGAACCCGGCGAAGCTGCGGTGGTCGACCGCGTAGATCACGCCGAGCGAACCCAGCCCCATGATCACGTACATCGCGGCCGTCACGCGCGCCCCGCCGATCCGGTCCGACAGCCACCCGCCGATCGGCCGGGCCAGCGAGCCCGCCAGCGCCCCGGTGAACGCCACCTTCGCCGACGCGTCCGGGAACTGCGTCTTCAGCAGCAGCGGGAACGCCGCCGAGTAGCCGATGAACGACCCGAACGTGCCGATGTACAGGAACGACATCACCCACGTGTGGGTCCGCTTGAGCGTGGTCAGCTGCTGGCGCACCGGTGCCTGGGCCACCCGCAGGTTGTTCATGAACAGGTAGGCGCACACGGCGGCGAGGAGCACGAACGGCACCCACATGAGCCCCGCGTAGACCAGCCCGGCGCTCACCACGATGGGCACGGAGAACTGCACGACGCTGGTGCCGAGGTTGCCGCCGGCGGCGTTCAGGCCGAGTGCCGTGCCCTTGGCCCGCTCCGGGTAGAAGAAGGAGATGTTCGTCATCGAGGAGGCGAAGTTGCCGCCGCCCAGGCCGGCCGTGGCCGCCAGCAGGAGCGCCAGTTCATAAGGCGTGCCCGGGTGGGTGACGACGTACATGAGGCCGCCGAGCGGGATCAGCAGCAGCAGCGCGCTGATCACCGTCCAGTTGCGACCGCCGAAGAAGGTGACCGCGAAGGTATAAGGAAGACGCATCAGCGCGCCGACCAGGTTGGGCAGCGCCACCAGCCAGAACTTCTGGTCCACGGTGTACGCGAAGCTCGCGGGCAGGGCCACGACGACGACGCTCCACAGCAGCCACGTGGAGAAGCCGAGGTGCTCGGCGAGGACGGAGAAGGCGAGGTTCCGGTTGGCGACACGCTTGCCCGTCGCGGCCCAGAACTCCTCGTTCTCGGGATCCCAGTCGGTGATCCAGCCGCGCCGCGCTGCGGGCTGCCCGGCCGATGCGGCCGGCGTGGGGGGTGCGGTGATGGTCATACGGGCAACGTAGGAACCGGCGTTTGCGGGAGCGTGTTACCGACGTACCCGCAGCGTCACCTTCCGCGCACACCGCCGAAACACCCGTGGTGAGATCCCCGGGGGGACCCGTTTTGACCCCTGGAAGGTAAGGCGAGTATCGTGGTCGGCTGTTGTGCGAAGTTGACGAGCGGAGCCGCGCGCTACGCTTGAGGCCGCTGCTTTTCCCGGTGGCGTTACAGCTCTCGCCCCGCAGCGCCCATCTTCGAAGGAATAGGTAGACCTGTGCGCACGTACAGCCCGAAGCCGGGTGAGATCGATCGTCAGTGGCACGTGATCGACGCCTCGGACATCGTTCTCGGTCGCCTGGCGACCCACGCCGCCACCCTCCTGCGCGGTAAGCACAAGCCGACGTTCGCCCCGCACGTCGACACCGGCGACTTCGTGATCGTCATCAACGCCGGCAAGGTCGCCCTCACCGGCAACAAGCGTCAGACCAAGATCGCCTACCGGCACTCCGGTTACCCGGGCGGCCTGAAGAAGGTCGGCTACGAGGAGCTGCTGACGAAGCACCCCGAGCGGGCCATCGAGAAGGCGGTCAAGGGCATGCTGCCGCACAACCGCCTCGGCAACCGCCTGATCAAGAAGCTCAAGGTGTACGCCGGTCCGGAGCACCCCCACCAGGCGCAGATGCCGCAGCCGTTCGAGATCAAGCAGATCGCGCAGTGAGCGCAGAGGAAGACACCGTGACCGAAGCCCTTGCCCCGAGCCCGGCGGCGTTCGCCCCGGCCGAGACCGCTCCGACGGCCACCGCCACCGCTACCGCTCCCACCACGCCGGCGCGTAACCGTCGCGGTGGTCTGATCCAGACCGTCGGCCGCCGCAAGGAGGCCATCGTCCGGGTCCGCCTCGTCCCGGGGAGCGGCAAGTTCTCGCTCAACGGTCGCGAGCTGGAGAACTACTTCCCCAGCAAGGTGCACCAGCAGCTCGTCAAGGAGCCGCTCGTGCTGACCGAGCGGGCCGAGCAGTTCGACGTCTTCGCCAACCTGCGCGGTGGCGGCATCACCGGCCAGGCCGGCGGCCTGCGGCTGGCGATCGCCCGGGCCCTGGTCGAGCTCGACATCGAGCACCGTCCGGTCCTCAAGAAGGCCGGCTTCCTCACCCGTGACGCCCGCGCCACCGAGCGCAAGAAGTACGGTCTGAAGAAGGCGCGTAAGGCCCCGCAGTACAGCAAGCGGTAACTACACTCAGCAGCGGCCGGGATTCCCCGATGGGACCCGGCCGTTCGCCGTATCCAGCTGCGGGAGGTTTGTGAAAGTGGGTCGTCTCTTCGGCACCGACGGTGTCCGTGGGCTCGCCAACGGCGACCTCACCCCGGAGCTGGCCATGTCGGTGGCAGCGGCCGCGGCCCGCGTGCTCGCGGACCTGGACCGTTCGCACCGGCCGGTGGCGGTCGTCGGGCGGGACCCGCGGGCCAGCGGCGAGATGCTGGAGGCGGCCGTCGTCGCCGGACTGACCAGCGCCGGCGCCGACGTGGTACGGGTCGGCGTGCTGCCGACTCCCGGCGTCGCCTTCCTGGTGGGCGAGCTCGGCGCGGACTTCGGCGTGATGCTCTCCGCGTCGCACAACCCGATGCCGGACAACGGGGTCAAGCTCTTCGCGGCCGGCGGCCACAAGCTTCCCGACGAGGTCGAGGACCAGATCGAGCGGTCGCTCTCCGCCCCGTGGTCGCGGCCGACCGGTGCCAAGATCGGCCGGGTGAACGACCTCAGCGACGGCGTGGCCCGCTACGTCGAGCATCTCGTGGCGGCCGCCCCGCACCGGCTCGACGGGCTGAAGGTCGTCGTCGACTGCGCGCACGGCGCCGCGTCGACCGTCGCGCCCGAGGTGTACCGGCGCGCGGGTGCCGAGGTGGTCGCGGTCTGCGCCGAGCCGGACGGCCTGAACATCAACGCCGGCTGCGGTTCGACCCACCTGGACGTGGTGCGCGCGGCGGTGCTGGAGCACGGTGCGCACCTCGGCGTGGCGCTCGACGGCGACGCCGACCGCTGCCTGGCCGTTTCGGGCGACGGTTCGGACGTCGACGGGGACCAGATCATGGCCGTTCTCGCGCTGGCGATGCGCGAGGCGGGCACGCTCACCGAGGAGACGCTCGTCGCGACCGTGATGAGCAACCTGGGGCTGCGCCTGGCGATGTCGGCCGCCGGCATCCGGCTGGTCGAGACCCGGGTCGGCGACCGCTACGTGCTGGACGAACTGCGCGCCAACGGGTTCGCCCTCGGGGGCGAGCAGAGCGGGCACGTGGTGCTGCCGGCGCACGCGACCACCGGCGACGGTGTGCTGACCGCGCTGCTGCTGATGGCCCGGGTGGCGCAGACCGGCCGGACGCTGGCGGATCTGGCGTCGGTCGTCCAGCGGTTGCCGCAGGTGCTGATCAACGTGACCGTCGGGGACCGCGCCAAGGGCGCCTCCGCCCCGGAGGTGCTGGACGCGGTGAAGGGCGTCGAGGCGGAGTTGGGCGGCACCGGCCGCGTCCTGCTCCGCCCGTCCGGCACGGAGCCTCTGGTCAGGGTGATGGTCGAGGCCGCCACCGAGGAGACCGCGCGGGACGCCGCCGAACGGATCGCGGCGGTCGTGCGGGTCGCGAGCCCCGTTCAGAAGTGAGACATCGCGCTCGGATGTAGCGGCGGCGGTTGATGTGTCGCCTCCGATCCGCATACGCTCGCGTCGATTTGACCGGTCGTGGCTGGAGGTGACGGGGATGCGGCGTTTCGTCGGCCTGGTCGTCGTCGTTCTGCTGGCGATCGGCGCCGGGTACGTCGCGAACCGCGCGCTGATCCAGGAGCCGCAGCCGGCCACCCAGGTGATGTCGCCGCTGATGCGCCGCGAACTGGTCGACCGCGTGGTGCGCACGCTGGAGATCGACGGCAAGGCGGGTCGGGTCGTGCTGCCGGTCGACCGGGTGCTGTGCGCGGCGCGGGTTTTCGGCATCGAGCCGGCGACCGCGGTGAAGGTGGTCGACGTGGACGTCGTCTACGCGCGCACGTACTGCGTCGAGGTGAAGCCGGACAACCAGGCCGGCGTGACGATCCTGGTGCCGATCGCGATGCACCTGGGTGCGACCGTCCGGGTGCAGCGGCCCGCGGACGGGCCGGCCCGCCAGGCCGACGTCGAGAACATCTTCCCGTCCCGGCTGCGTTACGCCGCCACGAAGGACGACCCGGTCGATCGCGTCCTGAAGGAGGACGTCGAACGCCGGTTCACCGAGCTGCCGCCGCTCAACTAGTGTTCGGGGTCATGCGGACCGTTGTGGTGACCGGGGCGTCCCGGGGGATCGGGCAGGCGACCGCGGAGGCGTTCGCGGCGCAGGGGTGCAACGTGGTGCTGACCTCGCGCAAGCAGGAGGCCCTCGACGCCGTCGCGGCGAAGATCTCGGCCGCCAGTCCGGACGTGGGGGTGCTGCCGGTCGCCGCGCACGCCGCCGAGCCGGAGCAGATCGCCGCGGTCGTCGCCGCCACGATGGAACGCTTCGGCGCCATCGACGTTCTGGTCAACAACGCCGGCACCAACCCGTACTTCGGGCCGCTGCTGGAGATCGACCCGGTGCGCGCCGAGAAGACCGTGCGCCTCAACCAGTACGCGCCGGTGGTGTGGGCGCAGCAGGTCTGGCGGGCCTCCATGGAGCAGAACGGCGGCGCGATCGTCAACGTCGCCTCGGTCGGCGGCGTGCTCACCGAGCCCGGCATCGGGTACTACAACGCCACCAAAGCCGCCCTGATCCACCTGACCCGGCAGTTGGCCGCCGAGTTGGCCCCGGGCGTGCGGGTCAACGGCGTGGCGCCGGGCGTGGTGCGTACCCATCTGGCCAAGGGGCTGTGGGAGAACCACGAGGAGTTCATCGCCGGCGCGTTGCCGCTGCGGCGGATCGGCGAGCCGGACGACATCGCCGGCGTGATCACGTTCCTGGCCGGGGAGGGTGCGCGGTGGCTGACCGGGCAGACCCTGGTGGTCGACGGCGGGGCGCAGGTCAAGTTCGGACTGACCTGAGCTGCTCGCGCAGGAGGTCCGCGAGGCGGTCGGGCACGCGTAGCGGGAGCATGTGGTCCGCTTTGTCGAGGGTGACGAGGCGGGCCCCCGGGATGCCGTGGGCTATGTGCGCTCCGATCGCCGCGACGGCGTCCAGGTCCTGATCGCCGAGCACCACCAGGGTCGGCCGCGCGATCTCGCCGAGCCGGTCGACGGCCGGGGGCTCCTCCACCTCCAGTTCGTCCCGCATGAACTGGGCCGCCTGGTCCACGATGATCCGCGCGACGTCGTCGGTCGGACACTCCCCGCCGTTGAACGACAGCGGCGCCCAGAGCCGCGCGATCTCCATGGCGAGCCGGTGCGCGTCGCCGGCTTCGGCGGCCGCCATCCGCCGCGCGCTGCCCGGCAGCGGCGGCCACGCGTACCCGGTGAGCCCCGGCGCCACGAGCGTCAACGACGACACCCGCCCCGGCTGCGCAAGCGCCACGTCGATGCTGGTCGCGGCCCCCTGCGACAACCCCACGAAGTGCGCCGCGGAAACCCCGGCCGCGTCGAGCACGGCCAGCGCATCCCCGACCAGCGAGTGCGCCGCGGCGGGCGCCGGCGACAACCCAAACCCCGGCGAGTCGTAGCGAACCGCCCGGTACCCCGCCGAGACGAGCGCCGGGACAACGAGATCCCACACCCGCCGATCGGCAACCCCGGCGTGCAACAGCAACACGGCCTCACCGTCGCCGACGGTTTCAGCGTGGATGCGGCCCCCGTCAACCGACAGCGTGTCCATGCGATCACGCTACGCCAAATCCCTGCACACGGAGGCGGCAGCGGAGCGGTCGAGCACGCCGCAGGCGGCTCGACCCGGAGCGGTGCGGCGGGAGCAGCGGTCGCGCCCACGACGGACGCACGACATAAAGCTCTTGATCTTTAAGGCCGTCAACGAGAAGTGAGCATAGGTGGTGCGCAAAACTACCCCTTGCGCGCATCACTCATGTTTGAATCTCGTGATAGCGTGCCGGGCATGTGTGGGATCGTGGGGTACGCCGGAGGTCGCCCGGCTCTGAGTATCGTGCTGGACGGCCTGCGCCGCCTGGAGTACCGCGGATATGACTCGGCCGGGGTCGCCATCCTGGATCCGGCGGACGCGCTGCAGATCGAGAAGCGCGCCGGCAAGCTCGCCAACCTGGAGAAGGCGCTGGCGGAGCACACCGGTCTCGCCGACGGCACCACCGGCATCGGCCACACCCGGTGGGCCACCCACGGCGGGCCGACCGACCGCAACGCGCACCCGCACCGGTCGAAGGACGGCCGCGTCGCCGTCATCCACAACGGCATCATCGAAAACTTCGCGCGCCTGCGGGTCGAGCTGGAGGCGCAGGGCGTCGAGTTCCTGAGCGACACCGACACCGAGTGCGCAGCCCACCTGCTCGCGGTCGAGCTCGCCGCGATGGAGGCCGCCGACGTCGACCACGGCCCGGCACCGGCCCGCCTCGCCGAGGCGATGCGGCGGGTGTGCCAGCGGCTGGAGGGGGCGTTCACGCTGCTCGCGGTCGACACCCACGCACCCGGTGCGGTCGTCGGTGCCCGGCGCAACTCCCCGCTCGTCGTCGGCGTCGGCACGGGGGAGAACTACCTCGCCTCCGACGTGAGCGCGTTCATCGAGCACACCCGCGACGCGATCGAGCTGGGGCAGGACCAGGTCGTCCTGATCACCACCGGCGCGATCACGATTACCGACTTCGACGGCAACCCGGTCGAGGGCAAGAAGTTCCACATCGACTGGGACGCCAGCGCCGCCGAGAAGGGCGGCTACGAGTACTTCATGGCCAAGGAGATCGACGAGCAGCCGCGCGCCGTCGCCGACACCCTCCTCGGCCGGCACTCCGAGACCGGCGAGATGACCCTCGACGAGGTGCGCCTCACCGACCAGGACCTGCGCGACGTCGACAAGGTGTTCATCGTGGCGTGCGGCACCTCCTACCACGCCGGCCAGGTCGCCAAGTACGCCATCGAGCACTGGACGCGCATCCCGTGCGAGGTGGAGCTGGCCAGCGAGTTCCGGTACCGGGACCCGGTGCTGGACCGCTCGACGCTGGTCGTCGCGATCTCGCAGTCCGGCGAGACGATGGACACCCTGATGGCGTTGCGGCACGCCAAGGAGCAGAAGGCGCGTGTCCTCGCGATCTGCAACACCAACGGCTCCACCATCCCGCGCGAGTCCGACGCGGTTCTTTACACGCACGGCGGGCCGGAGATCGCGGTCGCGTCGACGAAGGCGTTCCTCACCCAGCTCACCGCGTGCTACCTGGTGGGGCTGCACCTGGCGCAGGTGCGCGGCGTGATGTTCGCCGACGAGGTCGGGGCGGTGCTCGAGCGGCTCAACCAGATGCCCGCCAAGATCCGGGCCGTGCTGGACGCGATGGGACCGGTCCGGGAGCTGGCCGTCGATCTGGCCGCCGCCAAGAGCGTGCTGTTCATCGGGCGGCACGTCGGCTACCCGGTGGCGCTGGAGGGCGCGCTGAAGCTCAAGGAACTGGCGTACATGCACGCCGAGGGGTTCGCCGCGGGGGAACTGAAGCACGGGCCGATCTCGCTGATCGAGCCGGGGACGCCGGTGGTGTGCGTCGTCCCGTCGCCGCGGGGCCGCAGCGTTCTGCGCGACAAGCTCGTCTCGAACATCCAGGAGGTCCGCGCCCGCGGCGCGCGCACGATCGTCATCGCCGAGGAGGGCGACGAGGCCGTGGTGCCGTTCGCGGATCACGTGATCTTCGTGCCGCCGACGCCGACGCTGCTCGCGCCGCTGGTCACGACCGTTCCGCTGCAGGTGCTGGCGTGCGAGATCGCCTCCGCGCGGGGGCACGACGTCGACCAGCCGCGCAACCTGGCCAAGTCGGTCACCGTGGAATGAGTCGCTACTCCTAGGCTTTAGCGCGTGATCGTGTCAGTCGGGATCGACGTCGTGCTCGTCGACCGGTTCGCCAAGGCGATGGAACGCACCCCGCTGCTGGTGGACCGGCTGTTCACCGCCGACGAGCGGCAGACCACCTCGGGCAACCCGCGCTCGGCGGAGTCGCTCGCGGCGCGGTTCGCCGCGAAGGAGGCCGTCGCGAAGGCGCTCGGTGCGCCGGGCGGCCTGCACTGGCACGACTGCGAGATCGTCACCGACCCGGACGGGCGGCCGTGGCTCACCGTTTCCGGTACGGTCGCGGCCGTGGCGGCCGAACGCGGGGTTTCCCGATGGCATCTGTCCCTGTCCCACGACGGCGGCATCGCCTCGGCGATGGTGGTGGCCGAGGGCGGCTCATGAGCGCGCGGTCGGGGCGCGGCGGCGTCTGGACTGAGGAGCGCAGGGAGCGGAGCGACGAGGGAAGACGGCGCCGGAAGGCGCCCCGAGCGCTTGCGCGGGAAACACGATGAAGGGCGCGTGGCGGGTCTCCGACATCCGTTCGGCCGAGGCGGCGCTCATGGCGACGCTGCCGCCGGGCACGCTCATGAAGCGCGCCGCCGCCGGCCTCACCAAGCGGGTCGTGTCGCTGCTGACCGACCGCTTCGGCGGCGTCTACGGGCGGCGGGTGCTCCTCCTCGTCGGGGCCGGCGACAACGGCGGCGACACGCTGCTGGCCGGTGCGGCCCTGGCTCGCCGCGGGGCGGCCGTGTCGGCGCTGCGGCTGGCCGATCGGGTGCACGAGGAGGGCTGGGCGCTGCTGCTCGCCGCCGGGGGGCGTTCCGTGGCGGCGGTGCCGAGGACCGTCGACGTGGTGCTGGACGGGATCGTCGGCATCGGCGCCAAGGGCGGCCTGCGGGCGAATGCGGCGGCGGCCGTGAAGTCGGTGCGGCAGGCGCGGGCCGGCGACCGGGCGAGGCCGGCCGTGGTGGCGGTGGACGTTCCGTCTGGGGTGTCGGTCGACACCGGTGCCGTCGAGGGCGACGCGGTGCGCGCCGACGTGACGGTGACGTTCGGGGCGTACAAGCCGGCGCTGCTGGTGGGGCCGGCCGCGGTGCACGCCGGCATCGTCGAACTGGTCGACATCGGCCTGCGCCCCTACCTGACCGGCACGGCCGCCCTGCGGGTGCCCGAACGCGTCGACGTCGCCGCCTGGTGGCCGCGCACCGGCCCGCAGGACGACAAGTACCGCCGGGGCGTCGTCGGGCTGGCCACCGGTTCGGCGGACTACCCGGGTGCGGCGGTCCTAGGGGTGGCCGGTGCGCTGGCCGGCCCGACGGGCTACGTGCGCTACGCGGGGTCGGCCGCGCAGGCGATCCGGGACCGGTTCCCGACCGTGGTCTGCGCCGAACGGGTCGGCGACGCCGGGCGCGTGCAGGCCTGGGTCTGCGGCAGCGGCCTCGGCACCGACGGGCGCGCCCAGGCCGAACTGCGCGCCGTTCTGGCCGCGCCGGTGCCGGTGTGCCTCGACGCCGACGCCCTGAACCTCCTGGTCGACGGCTCCCTCGCCGGCCAGTTGCGGGACCGCCGGGCGCCGACGGTGGTGACGCCGCACGATCGGGAGTTCGCCCGGCTGGCGGGGGCCGATCCGGGGCCGGACCGGGTGGAGTCGGCGCTGCAGCTCGCCGCCCGCATGAACGCCGTCGTCCTGCTGAAGGGCGACCGCACCGTGGTGGCGACGCCGGGTGGCTTCGCCTACGCCAACCCGACGGGCTCCGCGGCCCTGGCCACGGCCGGCACCGGGGACGTGCTCGCCGGCCTGCTGGGTTCGCTGCTCGCGGCGGGGCTGGCGGCCGAGTTGGCGGCGATGGCGGCCGCCTACGTGCACGGGCTGGCCGGTCGGCGGGCCGCGGCGGACGGCCCCCCGAACGCCCTGCACGTCGCCGAGGCGTTACGCGAAACTCTCTCGAACGTGATCATCAAGTCGTAGGCTGCCGACGGCCGGCCGCCACGGGGGTTCCTTGCCGCCGCGCGTTTCACGCGTCCGCGACCGGCCCACTTCAAGCGGCTCGACCAAGGAAAACCATGAAGCGCGCCCTGCTGTACCCCGTCTTGCTCGCCGCCCTCGTGGCTCCGATGGCGGCCTGTGGCGACAAGGCGGAAAACGGCGGCACCTCCGCCGCGGCCCCGTCCGCCTCTCCCAGCCCGCAGCCGGCGGAGGTCCTCGCCGCGGCGGTCGGCAAGACCGAGAAGCAGAACCTGAAGTTCCAGTTGGACGAGGGCTCCGACCCGGTGGAGGGCACGTTCGACGCCGCCTCCGGCGGTTACACCCTCAAGGGCGGCGCCGGGGAGGACGCGTTCGACTTCGTGATCTTCCCGGGCGCGGTGTACATGCCGAACCCGGTCGCCGCCGACGGCACGTACCTCAAGATCGACGTGACGAAGCTGCGCGAGCAGTCGAGCCTGCGCCTGCTGGCCTCGCCGGCGTTCGCCGTGCCGTTCCTGTCGACGGCCACGGCCGTCAAGCAGGAGGCGTCCGGCACGTACAGCGGCACGCTCGACCTGACCAGGGTGGCGGCGTCGGCCGGGCACCCGAAGGCGCTCGCGGACCAGTTCGCGAAGGCGGCCGGGGACAAGGCGACCGCCGTGCCGTTCACCGCGCGGGTGGCCGACGGCAAGCTGGCCGAGTTCAAGGCCACGTTCCCCGCCGCGGACCAGGGCAAGGACCTGCCGTGGGTGATGCGGATCAGCGAGATCGGCGGCGCCGTCACGGTTGCCGCGCCGGCGGCGGCCAAGGTCAAGGACCTGCCGTCGAGCGGTTACGCGGACGTGTGATCTTCGACGTCTTTTTGACAGTTGAACAGGTCAACAAATTCATAGATCGAACGGTATTGTCCCCCGCGGTCGTGTGCCGCGGGGACGCCTTCTTTCTGTGACCGGTTCTGTTCCCCCGGGGTGGGAGCGACCCTGTCGTAGTTCCCGATGAAGGAAACATCCTGATGAAGCGCATTCTCGCGTTCGGTGCGACCCTGGTCGCGTTCACCCTGCCCGTCGCCGCGTGCGGCGAGAAGGCCGGCGGCGGTAACGGCACGGGTGCGGCGGCGTCGCCGAGCCCGTCGCCCTCGCCGAAGCCGGCCGAGGTGCTGGCCAAGGCGGCCGCCGCGACCGAGGGCAAGAACCTGAAGTTCACGCTGAAGTTCGAGGGCGAGACCGCCGACTGCGTGCACGACGCCACGAGCAAGGGCACCTCGATCACGGCCGGTACCGGTGACGAGAAGTTCGAGTTCCTCTTCTTCCCCGGCACGATCTACATGAAGAACATCCTCACCAGCGGCAAGTTCTTCAAGATTGACATGTCGAAGGTGAAGGCGACCTCCGACTTCAGGGTGCTCGAGGACCCGCTGTTCGCGCGGTCGTTCCTGGCCACGGCCACCGATGTGAAGGCCGACGCCGCGGGCGCGTACTCCGGCACCCTCGACCTGACCAAGGTCACCGGCGCCGCCAAGCAGGCCGCCGACGTCCTCGCCAAGGACGCCGGTGCCAAGGCGACCGCGATCCCGTTCACCGCCACGGTGGACGCGCAGGGGCGGCTCGCCTCGTTCACCACCACGTTCCCGGGCGCCGACGACGGCAAGGACATGCCCTGGGAGCTGAAGATCCAGGAGATCGGCGGGACCGCCACCGTGGCGCAGCCGGCGCCGTCGACCGTGACGGAGTTCCCCGCCTCGGAGTATGACGATCTGTGATCGCGAACAGGTAGGGAAAATGTGAGCTGAGTCGGCGGGTGGTCTTCCGTATCACCTGATGGCTACCCGCCGGTTAGGCTCGCTCCATGTGGCAGTCGGAGGTGCGCGTCGACCTCGACGCGGTGCGGGCGAATGTGGCCCTGCTGCGCACCCGCACCGCCGCTCAGATCATGGCCGTCGTCAAGTCCGACGGCTACGGGCACGGGATGGTGCCCTGCGCCCGGGCCGCCCTGGAGGCGGGCGCCACCTGGCTCGGCGTGGCCACGCTCGGTGAGGCGCTGGCGGTGCGCGCCGCCGGCATCACCGCGCCGATGCTCTCCTGGCTGCACGCGCCGGGCCTCGACTTCGCCGCGGGGATCACCGCGAACGTCGACCTGTCGGTCAGCTCACGCCGTTCCCTCGACGAAATCGTCGCGGCCGCCACGATCGTGGACCGTCCGGCCCGGATCCACCTGAAGATCGACAGTGGGATGGGGCGCGGCGGCGCGGCACCGGCCGACTGGGCCGCGCTGGTCGAGGCGGCCGCCAAGGCCCAGGCCGACGGGCACGTCGAGATCATCGGGGTGTGGAGCCACCTGGCCAGCGCCGACGACCCCGACCCGAGCTCGGTCGACCGCCAGCTGGCCGCCTTCACCGACGGGCTCGACGCGGCCGCCCGGCTCGGCGTCACCCCGCAACTGCGGCACCTGGCCAACTCCGCTGCCCTCCTGGCCCGCCCCGACACGCACTTCGACCTGGTGCGCCCCGGCCTCGCGGTCTACGGGCTGAGCCCGATCGCCGGCAACACCTTCGACCTGCGGCCCGCCATGTCGGTGCGGGCCCGGGTCGCGCTCGTCAAGCGGGTGCCGGCCGGGCAGGGCGTCTCCTACGGGCAGACGTACGTCACGCCGCGCGAGACGACCGTGGCCCTGATCCCGATCGGCTACGCGGACGGCGTTCCGCGGGCGGCCAGCGGGGTCGGGCCGGTGGCGCTCGGCGGCCGCACGCACACGATCGCCGGGCGGGTGTGCATGGACCAGTTCGTGCTCGACGTCGGGGACCTGCCGGTGCAGCCCGGCGACGTGGCCGTCCTCTTCGGCGGCAACGCCGGCGACCCGCACGCCGACGAGTGGGCGGCGGTCTGCGACACCATCAACCATGAGATCGTCGCCCGCATGGGCTCCGCGCGGGTGCCCCGGGTCTATGAGGGAGAGCGTGGCAGTTAAAGACTTCTTCAGCCGCAACGCCGGCATCATCGGCGCGGTGGCCGCGGTGGGGCTGGCCGCCGGCGGTGTGGCCGCGGGTGTGGCCGCCGACCGGTACGTCCGCCGCCGTCGCACGGCCGCCGACGATCCCCACGCGCAGGAGCCGTTCGGCGCGTTGCAGTCCGACGAGCAGTACGGCGTCACCACCTCCGACGGCGTCGACCTGTACGTCGAGGTGATCGACGGGCCCGGGCCGACGCTGCTGTTCGTCCACGGGTTCTGCCTCGACATGGGCACGTTCCACTTCCAGCGGCGCGCCTTCGAGGGCGTCTACCGGGAGGTGCTGTACGACCAGCCGGGGCACGGGCGTTCGGGACGGCTGCCCAAGGGCGAGTACACGCTGGACGCGCTGGGTGCGGGGCTGCGCGCCGTGCTGGACAAGGCGGCGCCGTCGGGCAAGGTGGTGCTCGTCGGGCACTCGATGGGCGGCATGACCATCATGGCGCTGGCCGAGCAGTCGCCGGAGCTGTTCGAGGACCGGGTCGCGGGCGTCGTGCTCATCTCGTCGTCGGCGGGCCGGATCAACGAGGTGACGTTCGGGCTGCCGGCGGTGTTCAGCCGGTTCAGCAAGCCGCTGCTGCCGGTGGTGCGCAGCGCGGGCCGGCTCACCACGTCGATGGCCGACGCGGCGCGGCGCGCCTCCAGCGACCTGGCCTGGCTGCTGACCCGCCGGTACGGGTTCGGGACCGAGAAGCCCAGCCCGGCCGTGGTGTCGTACGTCGAGAAGATGAACTCCACCACCTCGACCGAGGTGATCGCGCGCTACGTGCACACGCTGTACACGCACTCGCGGGTGCCGGCGCTGGCGGCGCTGCGCAGCGTTCCGGTGCTGGTGGTCTGCGGCGACACAGACCTGCTGCTGCCGCTGGCCTACTCCGAGGAGATCGTGCGGGAGCTGCCCGACGCGGAGCTGGTCGTCGTCGAGGGCGGCGGCCACGTCGCTCTCCTCGAGCACCCGGCGGCGGTCAACGACGCGATGAAAGCGTTCCTTGAGAGAATCACCTGATGCGACTGTCCACTGTGGAGGAGACCCGCGCCTTCGGTCTCCGGCTCTCCGAGGTGTTGAAGGCCGGGGACCTGGTGCTGCTCGCCGGGCCGCTCGGGGCCGGGAAGACCGCCCTCGCCCAGGGGATCGGTGCCGGGCTCGGCGTCTCCGGCGTCACCTCGCCGACGTTCGTCATCTCGCGGGTGCATCGCGACGGGCGGGTGCCGCTCGTGCATGTCGACGCGTACCGGCTCGGTGGGCGGCTGGAGTTGGACGATCTCGACCTCGATGCCTCCGTCGAGGACTCGGTCACCCTGGTCGAGTGGGGGGAGGGGGTCGCGGAGCAGCTCTCCTCCGACAGCTATCTGGAGATCCGTATCTCGCGCTCCTCCGACTCCGATGAAACGCGCATCGTCACCCTGATCCCGCACGGGGGCGATTGGTCTTCTCGTATTTGAAGGCTTTGATTTCGCAGGCCCGTCGGGGGCGTGACCGTTGCCTCCCGGGCCGCACCGCTGGGCCCTGCGGGCCTACGCTGTCCCGTCCGCGTGCAGTCGGGCTTCTGTTACCTCTGTCCGCGTCCCGCGATGTGGCTCGGGTGGGCGGGCGTTCGGGGCCGCTACCTGGCGGACTAATGTTGGCCGGTGCTTGTGCTTGTGCTGGATACCTCCACGCCTGCGGTGACGGCCGCCATTGCTGATGTCGCTTCCGGGGTCTCCGTGCTCGCCTCGCGGGTGACCGTGGACGGGCGGGCGCACGGGGAATTGTTGGCGCCCGCCGTGTCGGCCGTGCTGGATCAAGCGGGTGCCGGGCCTTCCGACCTCGCGGCCGTGGTCGCCGGGGTGGGGCCGGGGCCGTTCACCGGGTTGCGGGTGGGGCTGGTGACCGCCGTGGCCATGACGCAGGCGCTCGGGATTCCGGCGTACGGGGTGTGCTCGCTGGACGGGCTGGGGCGCGGCACCTCCGGGCGGGTGCTGGTGGCCACCGACGCGCGGCGCAAAGAGGTCTACTGGGCGGTGTACGCCGACGGGACGCGGGTCGAAGGGCCGGGCGTCGCGAAGCCCGCGGACCTCTCCGTCTCCGTCGACCGCGCGGTCGGGGACGGCGCGCTGCGCTACGCCGACGTGCTGGGTCTGCCGGTCGACGAGGAGCCGCGCTATCCCTCGCCTGCGGCCCTGGCGGCGAGGGCCGCGCGGCGAGTCCGGATGAAGGCACCGGGTGAGGCGTTGACGCCGCTGTACCTGCGCCGCCCGGACGCGGTGATCCCGGGTGAGCGCAAGCCCGCCCTGCGATGACCGCCGTCGAACGCCTGCGCTGGTGGGACATTCCGGCGCTGCTGCCGATCGAGGAGGACCTGTTCGGCCCCGAGAAGTGGTCGGCGGGCATGTTCTGGAATGAGCTGGCCAACGGCCACTACTACCGGGTGGTGCGCGGTCCCGACGGCGGCGTGGACGGGTACGGTGGCCTGGCCGTCGTCCCACCCGACGAGGCGTGGGTGCAGAACATCGCCGTGCGCCGGGACGTTCAGCGCGGGGGGATCGGCACCGCGCTGCTGCGGGACCTGCTGGGCGAGGCCGCCCGTCGGGGGATCCCGCGGGTGCTGCTGGAGGTCGCCGTCGACAACGCGCCCGCGCAGAAGCTCTACGCCCGGCACGGGTTCGAGGGGATCGGCGTGCGCAAGGGCTACTACCAACCGAGCAATACGGACGCATTGGTGATGCTTCGTGAAGACTGAACCCTTGGTTCTCGGCATCGAGACCTCGTGCGACGAGACAGGGGTCGGCATCGTGCGGGGGTACACCCTGCTCGCCGACGCGCTGGCGTCCAGTGTGGACGAACACGCCCGCTACGGCGGCGTGGTGCCCGAGGTGGCCAGCCGCGCCCACCTGGAGGCGATGGCGCCCACGGTGGACCGGGCGCTGGCCGACGCCGGCGTGACCCTGTCCGATGTGGACGCGATCGCCGTGACGGCCGGTCCCGGGCTCGCCGGCGCCCTGCTCGTGGGTGTGGCGGCGGCCAAGGCGTACGCGCTGGCGGCCGGCAAGCCGCTGTACGGCGTCAACCATCTCGCCGCCCACGTCGCCGTCGACACGCTGGAACACGGGCCGCTGCCGGAGCCGGCCGTGGCGCTGCTGGTCTCCGGCGGCCACTCGTCGCTGCTGCGGGTCGACGACCTCACGGGCGGCGTGGTGCCGCTGGGCGCGACGATCGACGACGCGGCCGGGGAGGCGTTCGACAAGGTGGCGCGCGTGCTGGGGCTGCCGTTCCCGGGCGGGCCGCCGATCGACCGGGCGGCGCGGGAGGGGTCGATCACGATCCCGTTCCCGCGCGGGCTGACCGGGCCGCGGGACCTGGCCGAGCACCGGTTCGACTTCTCGTTCTCCGGGCTCAAGACGGCGGTGGCCCGCTGGGTCGAGGCGCGCGAGCGCGCGGGCGAACCGGTGCCGGTCAACGACGTGGCGGCGAGCTTCCAGGAGGCGGTCTGCGACGTGCTGACCGCCAAGGCGGTGGCCGCCTGCCAGGAGCACGGCGTGCAGACCCTGGTGGTCGGCGGCGGCGTGGCGGCCAACAGCCGGCTGCGCGCACTCGCCGAGGAACGGGCCGCGAAGGCGGGGATCACGGTGCGGGTTCCCCGGCCGAAGCTGTGCACCGACAACGGCGCGATGGTGGCGGCGCTCGGATCGAGACTGGTCTCGGCGGGTATCGCTCCCGGGAAGCTGGACCTGCCCGCCGACTCCGCGATGCCGATCACTATGGTCACGACGTAACAGGGGACTTGCGTCGATGGAGCGGAACATGATCGTGCGGATGTGGGAGGTGCGCGCCCATTCGGAGGCGTTCCCGGAATTGCTCTCCTGGGTGTGTGATCACGCGTTGACGGGTGTCGAAGGTCATCCGTCGCATGTGGAGAGTGAGATCTTCTCCTCGACGGATCACCGGATTGTGATCATTAGTCGTTGGCACCGCGATCCGCTGGATCTTCCCGAGCCGCCGAAGCACCTTGTGCGCAGTAGTCCGCATATTTGGGAATTCACCAAGGTCGATCGATGATCATCGGTTCTTGACAGGTGAAATGGCAGATCCACCTTGTGGAAACATAGTGCGATCGACACGTTTCACACCGTAACGTCGGCGGCTTATGAAGGATCTGCCCGTCGCCGACCCCGGCGAGCCTGATCATCGCAACGCGACCCGCTATTTGATCTGGCTGGCGCGCACCCAGGCGGCCACTCTGGCCGGCGGGGTGGCTTTCGGCATCGCGTGGATGGCCGCACCGGCGTTCATGCCGGCGGTCATCGGGCGCGCCGTCGACGCCATCGCGGCCGGCGACCAGGGGGACCTCTCGGAAGCCACCGCCGTGCTGATCGGCCTCGGCTGCCTGCAGGCGGTCGCCGGCATCATGCGCCACCGGTTCGCCGTGACCAACTGGCTCAGTGCCGCGTACCGCACCGTCCAGGTGACCGTCCGGCACGCCACCCGGCTCGGTGCGACGCTCACCCAGCGGGTCGCCGCCGGCGAGGTCGTCGCCATCGGCACCTCCGACATCGGGCAGCTCGGCAACGCCATGGACGTGACCGCCCGCGCCGCCGGGGCGATCTTCGCGATCGTCGTGGTTACCGTGCTGCTGCTGTCCGTCTCGCTGCCGCTCGGGCTCGTGGTCGTCGTCGGGGTGCCGGTGCTGATGGGCATCGTGGCCGTGCTGCTGCGGCCGCTGCACCGGCGTTCGCAGGAGTACCGCGAGCTCACCGGCGACCTGACCAACCGGGCCGGGGACATCGTCGCCGGCCTGCGGGTGCTGCGCGGCGTCGGCGGCGAGTCGGTTTTCGCGGCCCGGTACCGGGAGCGCTCTCAGGAGGTCCGCGCCGCCGGCGTCAACGTCGCCCGCGTCGACTCCGTGCTCAAGGCGGCCCAGATCCTCGTGCCCGGCCTGTTCGTGATGCTGGTGACCTGGCTCGGTGCGCGGTTCGCGCTCGACGGGCGGATCAGCGTCGGCGAACTGGTCGCGTTCTACGGGTACGCGACGTTCCTGATCATGCCGCTGCGCAATCTCACCGAGGCCGCCGACCGGCTCATCCGCGGACACGTGGCCGCCCGGCGGGTCGTGCGGCTGCTGCAGCTCACCCCGGAGGTGACCGACCCCGAACAGCCCCTGCCGATGCCGCCCGACGGCGACCTGCACGATCCCGAGTCCGGGGTGCACGTGCGCGCCGGCGGCGTCACCGCGATCGCCGCCGACAACCCCGCCGACGCGCAGCGCATCGCCGACCGCCTCGGTCGCTACGACCCCGACAGCCGGGTGCTGCTCGGTGGCGTTCCCCTGAGCAAGCTGCCGGTGGCGGCGGTCCGGGAGCGGATCCTCGTCGCCGACAACGACGCGCGCCTCTTCAACGGACCCCTGCACGCCGAGCTGGGCGGCCCCCGCGACCGCCTGCCCGGGGCGCTGCACGCCGCCAGTGCCGGCGACGTGATCACCGCGCTGCCCAAGGGGCTCGACACGCCGATCGTCGAACGCGGCCGGGAGTTCTCCGGGGGCCAGCAGCAGCGGCTGCGGCTGGCCCGGGCGCTCCAGGCCGACCCGCCCGTCCTCGTTCTCGTCGAGCCGACCAGCGCGGTCGACGCGCACACGGAGGCGCGCATCGCCGCGCGCCTGGCCGGGCACCGGAGGGGACGGACCACCGTCATCTGCACCACGAGCCCGCTCCTGCTCGACCGCGCCGACTACGTCGTCCACGTGGTCTCCGGCCGGGCGGCCGCCGAGGGACGCCACCGGGAGCTGCTCGAACGCTCACCCGCCTACCGCGCGACGGTCGGCCGCCAGCCATAAGCGGGCGCCGCCACCGAGTACCGCCAGATCAGAGGGGGTCGCCCGTGCTTCCGGTCGCCGACGCGCCCAGTGTCCGTCGATACGCCCGTGAGTTACTCGCCCGCTATCCGGGGCGGTTGGCCACCGCGCTCGGGTTGCACGCGCTCGCCGCCGCGAGCGGACTGGCCGCACCGCGCCTGTTGGGCGAACTCGTCCAGGGCGTGCACACCGGCACGACCGGCTGGACGGTCGACCGGATCGCGATCGCCATCGCGTTCTTCGTCGTCGTGCAGGCGGTGCTGGTCAACCTGGCCACGTACGCGTCGGCCCGGCTGGGTGAGCGGGTGCTCGCCGAGCTGCGCGAGGAGTTCGTCGAACGGGTACTCGCCCTGCCGCTGTCCACAGTGGAGCGGGCCGGCAGCGGCGACCTGATCACCCGCTCCTCCCGCGACGTGGCCGCCCTGTCGAACTCCGTGCGGTACGCCGTTCCGGAGATCCTCATCGCCGCGGTGACCGTGGTGCTGACCGTCGCCGGCCTGATCGCGGTGGCCCCGCTCCTGGCGCTGCTGTCCGTGGTGTCGCTGCCGGTGCTGGTTCTCGGCACCCGCTGGTACCTGCGCCGGGCGCCGGCCGGCTACCTGCGCGAGAACGCCGCCTACACCGACCTGATGGACGGGCTCGCCGAGACGGTCGAGGGCGCGCGCACCGTGGAGGCGCTGCGGACGGCCGGTCGCCGGCAGGCCCGCACCAAGGTCGACCTGCGCCGCTCGTACCGGACCGAGCGGTACACGCTGTACCTGCGCACCGTGTGGTTCCCGGTCGCCGATCTGGCCTATCTGCTGCCGACCGTCGCCACACTGCTCGCCGGCGGTTGGATGTACCTCGCCGGCTGGGTGACGCTGGGCCAGGTCACCGCCGGAACCCTGTACGTGCAGCAGCTCGTCGACCCGCTCGACCGGTTCCTCTCGTGGCTGGACGAGCTGCAGGTCGGCGGCGCGTCGCTGGCCCGGATCCTGGGGGTGGCGCACGTTCCGGACGATCGGGTGCCGGTGCCGGAGAAGCCGGTCGGGCGGCAGCTCGCGGCGTGCGGCGTGCGCTACTCCTATGTGGACGGTCGGGACGTGCTGCACGGCATCGACCTGGTGGTGCGCCCCGGCGAGCGGCTGGCCGTGGTGGGCCCGTCGGGCGCCGGCAAGTCCACGCTCGGCCGGCTCCTCGCCGGGGTCGCGCCGCCGCGCGTCGGGTCGGTCGCCGTCGGCGGCGTCCCGCTGGTCGGCCTGCCCCTGCCGGAGCTGCGCGGTTCGGTTGCCCTGGTCACCCAGGAGCACCACGTTTTCGCGGGAACGCTCAGAGACAACGTCTCGCTGGCCAGACCCGACGCCAACGCCGTGCAGATCCGCGCCGCGCTGCGCGCGGTCGACGCGCTGCGCTGGGTGGAGGCGCTGCCGCAGGGGCTCGACACGGTGGTGGGCTCCGGCGGCCGCCAGCTCTCCCCGGCGCAGGCGCAGCAGGTGGCGCTGGCCCGGCTGGTGCTGGCCGACCCGCACACGCTCGTCCTGGACGAGGCGACCTCGCTGATCGACCCGCGCGCCGCCCGGCACCTCGAACGTTCGCTCGCCGCCGTGCTGCACGGCCGCACCGTGATCGCGATCGCGCACCGGCTCTTCTCCGCGCACGACGCCGACCGCGTCGCCGTGGTGATCGACGGCCACATCACCGAACTGGGCAGCCACGACGACCTGGTCGCCGCCGGCGGCGCGTACGCCGACCTGTGGCGTTCCTGGCAGGCGGACCTACCGCGCCAGGGAGTACAGGACGGCGAAGAGGATCACCACGGCAAGGGCCACGCAAAAGGCCACGACCAGTGGGCGCGTGTCCGGGGTGGGCTCGTGTCGGGGTAGGTCGGCGACGGTGGCGCGCAGCTCGTCGAGCGTGCGCGCCTCGACGACCACGGCCGCCCGGTCGGCGAACTCGTCGAGGGTCAACCGGCCCGCGGCGGTGTGCTCACGCAGCGCGTCCATGGTCCGTTCGCGGTCCGCGTCGGAGGCCCGTACCTGCACGGCTGACACCGTAACCTCTTCGGCGTGGAAGTGACCACGATCAGTCTCGCGGACCGGCCGGATCTGGCCGACCGGGTGTTCGCGATCCCGTACGCGGAGGCCGACGGCCGCTTCATGGCGGGAAACCTGGCCGCCGCCCTGATGCGCCGCACCCGACTGGCGGCGCGCTGGCCGCAGTACGTGGTGGCCGTGCTCGACGGGGACGGGACACCGGTGGCGCGCGGGGTGAGCGTGCCGTTCGCGGCGACGGCGCCGGGCCGCACGCGGTACCCGTCCGGCGGGTGGGACCAGGTGGCGGTCTGGGCGGCCGAGGACGCGCTCGACGGGCGGGTCGGGGAGACGCTGTGCGCGCTGGAGGTGGCCGTTCATCCGGAGGTGCGCGGGCGCAACCTCGCCGGCCGTACACTCATCGCCCTGCGGGACAACGCTTCGCGGCTCGGGTTCGGCGATCTGATCGTGCCGGTGCGGCCGCCGGCCAAGGCGCTGGAGCCGGAGGTGCCGATCGCGGAGTACGTCGCCCGGCTGCGGGCGGACGGGCTGCCGGCCGATCCGTGGCTGCGGGTCCACGTGCGCCTCGGCGGCGAGGTCGTCGGGATCGCCTCCCACTCGGGAACGGTCTGCGCCCCGCTCGCCGACTGGCGGGCCTGGACGGGACTGCCGTTCGACGTGGAAGGGCCGGTCTGCGTGGGCGGCGGGCTCGTGCCGGTGTTCGTGTCCACCGCCCTCGACCTGGGGATCTACGTAGAGCCGAACATCTGGGTCCGGCACCGTTTCTAGCCCCTGATGGGCGCGCTGCTGCCGCCGGTGAGGCGCAACAGGTCGGCCGCCGCGAGTTCGACCTCCAGGCCGCGCCGACCCGCCGAGACGTACACGGTGTCGAACCCCTCCGCCGACGCGTCGAGCACCACCGGCAGCCGCTTGCGCTGGCCGAGCGGGCTGATCCCGCCCCGGACGTAGCCGGTGGCGCGTTCGGCGGCGACCGGGTCGGCCATCGCGGCCCGCTTCCCGCCGACCGCCGCGGCGAGGGCCTTCAGGTCCAGGGAACCGGTCACCGGCACCACGCCGACCACGAGCGCGCCGTCGACCTCGGCGACCAGCGTCTTGAAGATCCGTTCGGCGGGGATGCCGAGCGCCTCGGCGGCCTCGGTGCCGTAGGACTCTGCGCGTGGGTCGTGCCGGTACTCGTGCACCCGGTGCGTGACCTTCTGCTTCTTCAACAGCGCCGTCGCCGGCGTTCCCTGACCCGCCACGCGAACATCATCCAACAGGCTTGCAGAGCACCGCCGTGCCGGCCCCGGCGACCTTCGTCAGCAGCAGCACACCGCCGTCGGGGCCGGCGAGCTTCAGCTCCTTGCGCAGGCGTTCGACGTCCTGGGCGGAACCCCGCTTGCGGATCTCCAGCCGGCCGATGCCGCGTTCGCGGAGCGCGGCGCGCAGCCGCTTGACGTGCAGCGGCAGCGTCTCGACGACCTCCAGGCACCGCGCGAACGGAGTGTCCACCGGCGCGTCCGCGTAGACGAACGCGATCGTCGGGTCCGCGATGGTGCCGCCGACCGTCGCGGCGAACTCCGCCACCAGGCCGGCTCTGGTGACGGCGCCGTCGGGGTCGAAGACGTACCGGCGCACGGCTCCCACCGGGGCGGCGATCAGGCCGGTGCCGGTCAGTTCCGCGACGCCGTCGTCCGCGGTGTGGATCGTGGCCCGGCGGGGGACCCGCGCCAGCGCGGGCGCCCACAGGCACGCCTCCACCAGGTCCCGGCCCACCGACACCCACTGCGCCTCGAAGCCCGGCGGGATCACCCCGTGGTCCAGCCCCGGCGCCAGCTTCAGCACGGTGCGCGGGACCCGTTCGTGCAGGGAGATCACGAAGTCCCACGACGGCGACAGGCCCTCCGTGGAGAAGACCCGCCGGCCGCCGGCCGTGCGCCGCGCCGGATCCGCGAACACGGCGTCCACAGTGGACAGATCGAAGCCGGCGGCGTCGCCGACGACCACGGTCGCCGGCAGCCCGCGCAGATTGGCCCTGGCCAGAGCGGCCGTCTCCGGATCGGCCTCCACCGCGTGCACCGCGAGCCCGGCCCGCGCGAAGGCCAACGAATCGGCTCCGATGCCGCAGCCGAGATCGGCGACCGTGTGCGCACCCGCGGACGAGAGCCGGGCCGCCCGGTGCCGGGCCACGATCCAGCGGGTCGCCTGTTCCAGCGCCGTTCTCGTGAAGAAGAGCGAAGCGGCGAGCGGGCCGAACTTGCCCACGGCCCGGCGGCGCAGGGACGCCTGGGTAAGGGCCGCGGCCGCGACCTCCGGCGCGAACCCCTGCGCCCGCAACGCCGTTACCGCCTGCACCGGATCGCGGTCGCCGAGCGCGACGGCCGCATCGAGCGCGGCGGCAAAACCATCGGGAAACACGTCAGGGATTATCGGCCGCCGCTTCCAGGGGGTCCGCGAGCAGCGGCCCGAACGCCAACTCGGCGGCGCCGAGCAGCGCCGCGTCGTCCCCGAGCGCCGGCGTGCGCAGCCGGACGTGCTCGCGGCAGGCGGGCAGCCCGTTGCGGTTGAGCCGGCTGCGGACCTGCGCGGCGGCGGCGATGTACACCTCGCGGAGGTTGCCGCCGAAGATCACCATCTCCGGGTTGAAGATGTTGACCAGGTTGGCCACGCCGAAGCCGAGCCAGTCGCCGACCTGCCGGATCGCGGCCTGCGCCTGCGCGTCGCCGCGCCCGGCCGCGTCGACGAGCGTCTCGACGGCCGCGCGGCCGGTGCCCGAGTCCGCGTCCCGCCCGGCCGCGTGCAGCAGCGCGTACTCGCCGATCTCGGTCTCCCAACAGCCGCGGGAACCGCAGTTGCACGGCTTGCCGTTCGGGTTGACGACCATGTGGCCGACCTCCCCGCCGTAGCCGCCGTGGCCGCTGACCAGCCGCCCGCCCGCGATGATCCCGCCGCCGATGCCCGCGTCGCCGGTGACGTACACGATGTTGTCGGTGTCGACGGCCACGCCCCGCACGTGTTCGGCGAGGGCGCTCAGGTCGGCGTTGTTGCGCACCGGAACGGCACGGTCGCCGCCCTGCACCTCGTCGCTGAGCACCTTCGCCAGCGCCTCGCCCAGCGGTTCGTCGATCCAGCCGAACTGCGGCCCGAGGCGCACCAGCCCGTCCTCGGCCCGGACCATCGCCGAGACGGCGGCGCCGCTTCCCACGTAACGCGCGGACGGGGATGCCGCGCGTTGCATCTCGCGTACGAAGTCGGCGAGCGGGGCGACCACATCGGCCGGGTCACGAACGCCGCGTGGTCGCCGGGCCTCGCGCCGGTCGAGAACCGCCCCGCCGAGCCCGATGCGGGCGGCGACGAGCCGGTCGACCTCGATCACCAGCGCGAACACGTAGACCTCGGCCTCCGGCCGGACGACCAGCGAGGGGCGCCCGGCCCGGCCGGACTGGTCCTGGGGAAGCCCCTCGGAGACCAGCCCGGCGGCCGTGAGATCAGCGGTCAACGCGCCGATGGTGCTCCGGTTCAGACCCAGGTGCGCCGTTAGCGCCGCGCGTGAGGTGGGGCCCCGCACGTGCACGTACCGCAGCAGCGCACCCAGGTTCTGTCGCCGGATCTCCTCCTGACTGGGACCTGCCCGCATCAGTTATCCGCGCCCGCTCTACCTCAGACCGGCGGCGGCGGCCCGCTTGCGGGACAGCGCGTCGATCCCGGCGGCGAGCAGCAGCACCGCACCGGTGACCACGTACTTGACGCCGGCAGAGTAGCCGAGCAGGCCCATACCGTTGTCGATGACCGCGATGACGGCACCACCGAGAACGGCGTCGAGGACCCGCCCCTTCCCGCCGAAGAGGCTGGTGCCGCCGATGACGGCCGCGCCGACGGCGTAGAGGAGAACGTTGCTGCCGCCGGTGTTCGGGTCGACGGACTGCAGGCGCGACGCCGCGACGATGCCGCCGACCGCCGCCATGGTGGAGGAGATCATGAACGCGGTGATCCTGATCCGGTCCACGCTGATACCGGCGCGACGGGCGGCTTCGGCGTTGCCGCCGACGGCGTACAGGTGCCGCCCGAACGCCGTGCGCTGCAGCACGAACGTCCACAGCAGGAGCAGCACCACGACGATCGGCACCACGATCGGCACGCCCTTGAGCGAGGTGATCAGCGTGTTGCGGCTGCGTTCGAGGTTGAGCACGAAGACGGCCGCACCGCCGATGAGGGCCAGGGCGCCGACCCGCGCGCCGATGACGCTGAACGGCTCCGCCGCGAGGCCCCGCTTCTTGCGCCCGAGCGCGCGGTTGACCTGGAGTGCGGCGTACCCGCCGACGCCGACGACGAGCAGCAGCCAGCCGAGCCACGGCGGCAGGTTCTTGTTCGCGACGGCGATGATCACCGGGTCGGTAACCGAGATGATCTTGCCGCCGCTGATCATGATGAGCACGACGCCCTGGAACGCCAGGAACGCCGCCAGCGTCACCACGAACGACGGGATCCCCACCTTGGAGACCAGCGTCCCCAGGAAGAGCCCGATCACCGTGCCGGTCACCAGCGCGAGCAGCACCGAGACGTACCACGGCCAGCCCCACGAGGTGAGCGTGACGGCCATGACCGCCGCGCAGACGCCGCTGGTGAAGCCCGCCGACAGGTCGATCTCGCCCAGCAGCAGAACGAACACCAGGCCCATGGCGATCACGATCACCGCGGCGCCCTGCGTGAACAGGTTCGCGAAGTTCTGCTCGGACGTGAACGTCGGCCGCATGACCGAGAACACCACGCACAGCACCGCGAGGCCGATGACGGCCGGCAGTGCGCCCATCTCGCCGCCGCGCAGCCGCTGCACGTACTGGCGGACGTGGCCCTTGAGCGTCGGGTCGACGGCCGGGACCCCGCCCTCCGTCTTGGCCGTCACGACAGCCTGTTGAGTGCTCACAGCTCTTTCACCGTCCTGACGGGGGCAGCGGCGGCGTCGCCGTCACGGATGCCGAGGTCGCCGCTGCGGCCGGCCGTGATCAGTTCGACCACCTGCTGGTGGGTCACGTCTGAGGCGCGCACCTGGGCCGCCATCCGGCCGAGGTACATGGCCGCGATGCGGTCGGCGACGGCGAACACGTCGTTCATGTTGTGCGAGATGATCACCACGCCCAGCCCGGCGTCGGCGAGCCGGCGCACCAGCTCCAGCACCTGCGCGGTCTGCGCCACGCCGAGTGCCGCCGTCGGCTCGTCCAGCACGACGAGCTTGCTGTTCCACAGCACGGCCTTGGCGATGGCCACCGTCTGGCGCTGGCCGCCGGAGAGGCTCGACACCAGCTGGCGCACCGACTTGACCGTTCGCACCGACAGGCCGGCGAGCGTCTCGGCCGCCAGCTGCTCCATCGAGGTCTCGTCGAGCACGATGCCGTGCTTGCGTTCCCGGCCGAGGAACATGTTCTGGACGATGTCCAGGTTGTCGCAGAGCGCGAGATCCTGGTACACGATCTCGACGCCGTGCGCGGCCGCGTCACGGGGACCGTGCACCGTCACCGGGTTGCCCTCGAAGAGGTAGTCGCCGGAGTCGATGGGGTAGATCCCACCGATGCATTTGACCAGGGTGGACTTGCCGGCGCCGTTGTCGCCGATGAGGGCGGTCACCTCACCGGGATACGCCGCGAAGTCCACGTCGCGCAGGACCTGCACCGGGCCGAAGCTCTTGTTGAGCCGGCGCAGTTCCAAAAGGGGTGTCGCGCTCACGCTGCTCCTTGAGGGGGGTCGAAGCCCGGATCCCCGGCGCACCTACGCGCGCCGGGGACCACGGGACCGCATCCGGTCAGATGCCGGCTTCGGTGCACTTGGCGGCGAAGGCCGCGGTGCACAGCTCTTCCTTCTTCACGTAGCCGTCGGCGACGACGTCCTTGACGTTCGCCTTGGTGATGGCCACCGGGTCGAGCAGCACGGCCGGGACGTCGCGGTTGCCCTCGGTGTCCTTCACGGTCTTGCCGGTGTCCTTCTTCTCGCCCTTGGCGAGCCCGATGGCCAGACCGGCGGCCGCGTCGGCCTCCTTCTTGACCGCCTTGTACACGGTCATGCACTGGTCACCGTTGAGGATGTTCTGCAGGCCCTGGACGGTGGCGTCCTGACCGGTGAACGGCACCTTGCCGTTGAGCTGCTGCTTCTTCAGCACGGTGAGAGCGGCGTTGCCCAGGCCGTCGTTGGCGGAGAGGACGCCGTCGATCTTGCCGTTGGTCTGGGTCATCATCTGCTCGAACAGCGTCGCGCCCTGGGCGTTGTCCCAGTCCGGCACGGACTGCTCCGGGCCCTTGGTGTACTCGCCCGACTCGAACTTCGGCTTCAGGACGCTGTCGTAGCCCTGCTTGAACAGCGTGGCGTTGTTGTCCGTCGGCGAGCCGTTGAGGTAGGCGACGACCGGCTTCGTCTTGCCCTGGAGGCACTTCACCAGGCCCTCGCCCTGCAGCTTGCCGACCGCCACGTTGTCGAAGCTCACGTAGTACGACGCGCTGCCGCCCAGCGTGAGGCGGTCGTAGTCGATCGTCGGAACGCCCTGCTGCTTCGCCTTGTCCAGCACCGCCTTACCGGAGCCGCTGTCCAGGTTGACGATCATCAGGGCGGTCACGCCGTCGGCCAGCATCGTGTCGGCGATGGTCTGGAAGGCGTTCTTGTCGTTCTGGGCGTTCTGGATGGTGTAGTCCACCCCGGCGGCCTTGAACGCGGCCTCGAGGTAGACCCGGTCGGCTGTCTCCCAACGGGCGGACGACTTGCTGTCCGGCAGGATCACGCCGATCTTCGGCTTGTCGCTTTTGCTGCCGCTGTCGTCGTCGCCACAGGCGGTCAGACCACCGGCGGCGACAAGGCCGAAGGCGGCGAGGGCAACGATCCCTCTGCGCATGAACGGTCCCTTCTTCGGGTGGAAAAGGTTCGGGGTGAGTTGGTGGAAAAGACCTACTGCGACCGGAAGGGTGGGTCCGGTCACACGCGATTGTTGTGCCCGGCAACGTATGCCCGCCCCGTGTGTTTCCACAAGATGTCGCAGGGTGCGGTTTTGTTCGGGCCGGTAACAATTCTGCAACGTGACAAGATGATCACCCAGAGCTGTCGCAAGTAACACTTAGTGACTGAAACACTACTACTTGCGCATGAACCGAACGGGTAATCCCGGGTGGACGTTGGCACTCTGGTTGACGGAGTGCTAGCTCGCGGAATAACCTCCGGTTAGCACTCTCACCATGAGGGTGCTAGTGCCCGGCGGCGTCGGCACCCGCGACGACGGCGCCCGCCTGGCGGCCTGAGACACGAAAACCAGATACCCCAGGAGGGTATGCCCGTGACTACCGCGACCAAGGTTGCGATCAAGCCGCTCGAGGACCGCATCGTGGTCCAGGCGAACGAAGCGGAGACCACCACGGCGTCGGGCATCGTCATCCCCGACACCGCCAAGGAGAAGCCGCAGGAGGGCACCGTCCTCGCTGTGGGTCCGGGTCGCATCGACGACAAGGGCAACCGCGTGCCGATCGACGTCAAGGTCGGCGACACGGTCCTCTACTCCAAGTACGGCGGCACCGAGGTGAAGTACGGCGGCGAGGAGTACCTGGTGCTCTCCGCGCGCGACGTCCTCGCGGTCATCGAGAAGTAATCAACTGACGCGAGTGCACCGCCCCGGGCCGGCTACATCGGGCTCGGGGCGGTGCTCGTGAAGGAGAGAGATGCCCAAGATCCTCAGCTTCTCGGACGACGCCCGGCACCGCCTGGAGCACGGCGTCAACGCGCTCGCCGACACCGTCAAGGTCACCCTCGGCCCGCGCGGTCGCACCGTCCTGCTGGACAAGAAGTTCGGTGCGCCTCTGATCACCAACGACGGGGTCACGATCGCCAAGGAGATCGAACTCGTCAACCCGTACGAGAACCTCGGCGCCCAGCTCGTCAAGGAGGTGGCGTCCAAGACGGCCGACGTGGCCGGCGACGGCACCACCACCGCGACCGTGCTCGCCCAGGCGATGGTCCGTGAGGGCCTGAAGAACCTCTCGGCCGGCGTCAACCCGGCCGGCCTCAAGCGCGGCATCGACGCGGCCGTCGCCGCCGTCGTGAAGGCGCTGAAGGAGAAGGCCACCCCGGTCGCCAGCCAGAGCGAGATCGCCTCGGTCGCCACCGTGTCGGCCCGGGAGTCCTCGATCGGCGACCTCATCGCCCGCGCGATGGAGACGGTCGGCCGCGACGGTGTCATCACCGTCGAGGAGGGCTCCACGCTCTCCATCGACCTCGACGTCACCGAGGGCATGCAGTTCGACAAGGGGTACATCTCCCCGCAGTTCGTCACCGACGCCGAGGCCAACGAGGCCGTCCTCGAGGACGCCTACATCCTCGTCACCACGCAGAAGATCAGCGCCATCGAGGAGCTGCTCCCGCTGCTGGAGAAGGTCGTCGGCGCCAGCAAGCCGCTGCTCATCGTGGCCGAGGACGTCGAGGGCCAGGCGCTGTCGACCCTCGTGGTCAACGCGATGCGCAAGACCATCAAGGTCTGCGCGATCAAGGCCCCCGGGTTCGGCGACCGCCGCAAGGCGATGCTGCAGGACCTGGCCATCCTGACCGGCGGCGAGGTCATCGCGCCGGAACTCGGCTACAAGCTGGACCTGGTCGGGCTCGAGCAGCTCGGCAAGGCCCGCCGCGTGGTCGTCGACAAGGACAACACGACGATCGTCGACGGCGGCGGCATCGCCTCCGAGGTCCAGGACCGCATCTCGCAGATCCGCAAGGAGATCGAGGCGTCGGACTCCGACTGGGACCGCGAGAAGCTGCAGGAGCGGCTGGCGAAGCTCTCCGGCGGCGTGGCGGTCGTCAAGGTCGGTGCCGCGACCGAGGTCGAGGTCAAGGAGCGCAAGCACCGCGTCGAGGACGCGATCGCGGCCACCAAGGCGGCGGTCGAGGAGGGCATCATCCCGGGCGGCGGCGTCTCGCTCGTCCAGGTCGCCACCGTTCTCGACGACAACCTCGGGCTCACCGGCGACGAGGCCGTCGGCGTGCGGCTGGTCCGCAAGGCGCTCGACGAGCCGCTGCGCTGGATCGCCGAGAACGCGGGCCTCGACGGCCGGATCGTCGTGGCCAAGGTGCGCGAGCTGGAGTTCGGGCACGGGCTCGACGCCGCCAAGGACGAGTACAAGAACCTCGTCGAGGCCGGCATCGTCGACCCGGTGAAGGTGACCCGCAGCGCGGTGGCCAACGCCGCCTCGATCGCGGGCCTCCTGCTCACCACGGAGACGCTGATCGTGGACAAGCCGGCCGAGCCGGAGCCGGCGGGCGGTGGCCACGGCCACTCCCACGGGCACGGTCACGGCCACTCCCACGGGCCGGGTTTCTGAGCGTTCGCTCGTAAAAGCGGGGTCGGCGATCTGCCGGCCCCGCTGCTTTTCGGCCAACAGAGGTTATGGACTGATGACAGTCTTGGCAGTCTGTGGCGGCGCGCGTCCAGACTGGAGCGCATGACACCTGATCGGCGGATCTCCGCCCTCGCGGGGCTCGCCGCCGTCGCCGTCGCCCTGGCGGTGGGAGAGCTGCTCGCCCTCGCCGTCGGGCCGTTGAGTTCCCCGGTGGTCGCCGTCGGCGGCGTGATCGTCGATCACGTTCCCGAGGCGCTCAAGGAATTCGCGATCTCGCTGTTCGGCACGTACGACAAGATCGCGCTGCAGGTGGGGACCGTGGTCATCCTGGCCGCCGTCGGGGCCGGGCTCGGGGTGCTGGCGATCGGCCGTCCGCGGTGGGCGTTCGCGGGGGTCGCGGTTTTCGGTCTGGTCGGCGCCGCCGCCGCGGTCACCAGACACGACGCTGACTGGGTCAGCGTGATCCCGTCCCTCTTCGCCGCAGCCGCGGGTGCCGCGATCCTGTGGAACTTCCGGAGCAGGCTCGTTCCCGTCGAATCCGCCGCCGATCCCGATCCCGTTCCGGCGTCCGACCGGCGGCGGTTCCTGATCACGGCGGGGTCGTTGCTGGGGGCCGGTGTCGCGACGGCGGCGTTCGGCAGGTGGTACGGGCTGCGGCGGACGGTCGACGCGGACCGCGCGGCCGTCACGTTGCCCGTTCCGGCGGAGCCCGCGCCGGTCCTGCCCGCCGAGGCCGAGCTGAACATCCCCCGGCTGGCGCCGTTCGTGACGCCCAACGACAAGTTCTACCTGATCGATACGGCTCTGGTGGTGCCGCAGGTGTCGCCGTCCCAGTGGCGGCTGAAGATCCACGGGCGGGTGCGCAAGCCGTTGACGCTCACCTACGAACAGCTCCTCGCCCGGCCGATGATCGAGCGCTACGTCACGCTCGCCTGTGTCTCGAACGAGGTGGGCGACGGCCTGATCGGCAACGCGAAGTGGCTCGGGGTGCGGGTGGCCGACCTGCTGGCCGAGGCCGACCCGGAGCCCGGCGCCGACCAGGTGGTGAGCCGTTCCGTGGACGGGTTCACCGCCGGGACACCGACCGAGGTGCTGCGCGACGGCCGCGACGCGATGCTCGCCGTCGGCATGAACGGCGTCCCGCTGCCGATCGAGCACGGGTTCCCGGTGCGGATGGTGGTGCCCGGGCTGTACGGCTACGTGTCGGCCACCAAGTGGCTCGCCGAACTGGAGCTGACCAGCTTCGCCGACTTCGACGCCTACTGGATCAAACGCGGCTGGGCGGCGAAGGCGCCGATCAAGCTCCAGTCACGGATCGACACCCCGATCGACGGCGGCAAGGTGAGCGCCGGCCAGGTGCCGGTGGCCGGGGTGGCGTGGGCGCAGCACGTGGGCGTGTCGGGCGTGGAGGTGCGGGTCGGCGACGGGGCCTGGCAGCGGGCGCGGCTGTCCACCGTTCCGTCGGTGGACACCTGGTGCCAGTGGACCTGGGCCTGGGACGCCCCGCCCGGGAAGCACTGGCTGGAGGTGCGCGCCTACGACGCGAGCGGGAACGTCCAGACCGACGCGATCCAGGACGTCCTGCCCGACGGCGCCACCGGCCACCACCGGGTCGAGGTCACCGTCACGTAGAACCCGCCGATCTCGCAGTCGCGAGATCGGCGGGGTGTTGCGCGTGGAGGGTGTGCCGGGTCAGCGGGCCGCGGCGTTGTGCGGAGGGATCGGCGTGGCGGCGGGGCGCTGGGCCGGGATCGTGCGGGTGGGCGCCACCGGGCGGATGCCGAGGCGGCGTTCGAGGCGCACCACGTCGGCCCGGCCGCAGCCGCGCTTGTCGACGAGGTCCTCCCAGCCGGTGGCGAGGAGGCGGAGGCGTTCGGCCTCGGTGAATCCACCCCACACCCCGTAGGGCTCGCGCGCGGCGAGGGCGTGGGCGGCGCATTCTGCCCGGACCGGGCAGGATCCGCAGACCGACTTGGCGGCCGCTTCCCGGCGACCCCGTGACGCTCCGCGTTCCCCGTCCGGGTGGAAGAACTGGGCGCTGTCGCGACCGCGACAAGACCCGAGACGCTGCCAGTCCCACAGCTCCGAGATGGGGCCGGGCAGCCGAGTGACGTTCGACATGCATACCCTCCAGTCGCGCGTACCGTCAAGATCACTTTTGAGCGAACTGACGGGTTTCTGTCGTTTGAATTTGGGAGAAATCAATAATGATCTGACCGATTTGTGATCTCCTGCTCCGTAGAGAGGGGAGTCACGGTGCGTACGGTCCTGGTGTGTGTACGAACTCCGATAGCAGCGCAGGCGATCGTCACCTGCGCGGCGCGGCTCGGGGTGGGAGCGGCGGTTCGGACCGCGGTCTCGGTCACGGAAGCGCTCGCCCGACTGGCGGAGCAGCCGGCCGACCTGATCCTGGTCGACACCGCGCTGTCCCGGCCGGACAGTGTCGAGTTCACCCGTCGGATCGTGGCCGCGGCGCCCGGTGCGACGACGGTCTTATTCGGCGTCGAAGACGCGCGGATCTCCGCGGCGGCGGTCCAGGCGGGTGCCCGTGGGGTCATCCGCGCCGACGCCACGGACCCGGTGACAGTGGTGGCCAAGGCGCTGCTGCTGGTGTTGAGCCCGGCCGGCGAGCCTGCCGCCGTCCGTCCGGGCGTACAGAAGAACGGCAACGGCGTCGCCGTCCCGAGTCCGGCCGGCCCCGCCGGTCCGGTCGGGTCGCCGGTGGGTGCGCTCGCCGCCGCCCGTGCCACGCGCACGGCCATGTCGTCCGTGCCGTTGCAGCGCGGTGACGTGGCCCCACCGGAGCCGCCGCGGCGACGGGTGGAGCTGACCGAGCGTGAGCTGCAGGTGCTGCGCGGCATGGCCGACGGCAAGAGCAACGCGGAGATCGGTCGCGAGCTGTTCGTTTCGGAGGACACGGTCAAGACGCACGCCCGGCGGCTGTTCCGCAAGCTGGGTGCGCGCGACCGGGCCCACGCCGTCGCATCGGCGTTCCGGGCAGGGCTCGTCTCGTAGGACGGGTGGACCGGTGGGAGGCCGGCCGCGGCGTGCGCATGCCGGGGCCGGTACCCCAGGCCCCCGGGGACTAAACAGCGCGGCCGAACATTCTCGCACCGAACGGGGCGACCCGCTCGGCGATCGACCTCCTGCTACCGGAGAGCCACCGAACGTCTACGACTTGTCATCGCCGGCATCCTCGTCGTCGCTGGAGTCCGCCAGCGCGTCGTGGATGCCGTCGGCGTATCCGCGGGCGTACTCCCACGTGACGTAGTGATCCGGATCCGGGTTGAACGCCGGCTCGTGCACCCGCGGGCGACCCGAGTCGAGCAGGTGTCGCAGGTTGCCCCGCAGCAGATCCCAGTCGAAGTAGTGCGGCTCGTGGCAGTCCTCACACTCGATCACCAGGCCGCGGATGCCGAGCGGGGTCAGCAACGCCTGGTAGATCGCCAGATCGGCGAGATCCTCCAGGACGTCCTGCCGTTCGTCGACGGTCAACGGGTCGTTGTCGTCGTCGGTCTCGCCCAATGGCATCGCCGGATCCGCCGGGTCTCCGGCGAACGGGTCGATCGGCTCGTCCTGCACGCCCCTTACGGTAGCCGTCCTGCCTGCGGGCCGCGCCCCGGTGCACCCCGCGGGTCTTCTACGATGGGTCGACCGCCCGTCTCCCGCGAAAAGGCTGGTTGCTCCATGGATTCCCTCCCGCTCGGTCTGACGTTCGACGACGTTCTGCTCCTGCCCGCGGAGTCGGAGGTGATCCCGAGCGAGGCGGACACGGGCACGCCCCTGAGCCGCAACGTGCGCCTGCACATCCCGCTCGTGTCGAGCGCGATGGACACGGTCACCGAGGCGCGGATGGCGATCGCCATGGCCCGCCAGGGCGGCATCGGCGTGCTGCACCGCAACCTCGGCATCGACGAGCAGGCCCTGCAGGTCGACCTGGTCAAGCGCTCCGAGGCCGGCATGGTGACCAACCCGGTGACCTGCTCGCCGGAGGACACCGTGCTCCAGGTCGACGCGCTGTGCGGGCGCTACCGCATCTCCGGTGCCCCGGTCACCGACGCCGAGGGCTACCTGGTCGGCATCGTGACCAACCGCGACATGCGCTTCGTGACCGACCGCACGACCAAGGTGCGCGACATCATGACGAAGATGCCGCTGGTCACCGCGAAGCAGGGCGTGAGCAAGGCGGAGGCGCTCGACCTGCTGCGCCAGCACAAGGTGGAGAAGCTGCCGCTGATCGACGACGCGGGCAAGCTGTGCGGCCTCATCACCGTGAAGGACTTCACCAAGAGCGAGCAGTACCCGTTCGCCAGCAAGGACGACGCCGGGCGGCTGCGCGTCGCGGCGGCGGTCGGGGTCGGCGACGACTCCTACAAGCGCGCCCGCACGCTCATCGACGCCGGTGTCGACGTGGTCATGGTGGACACCGCGCACGGCCACAACCGGCAGGTGCTGGAGATGGTGGCGCTGCTCAAGCGGGAGACCCGGGTCGACGTCGTCGGCGGCAACGTGGCCACCTACGAGGGCGCGAAGGCGCTGGTCGAAGCGGGTGCCGACGGCGTGAAGGTGGGCGTGGGGCCCGGTTCGATCTGCACCACCCGGGTGGTCGCGGGCGTGGGCGTGCCGCAGGTCACGGCGATCATGGAGGCGGCGCGGGCGTGCCGGCCGGCGGGCGTTCCGGTCATCGGCGACGGTGGGCTCCAGTACTCCGGCGACATCGTCAAGGCCATCGTCGCGGGTGCCGACACCGTCATGCTGGGCTCGCTGCTGGCCGGTTGCGAGGAGAGCCCCGGTGAGCTGATCTTCATCAACGGCAAGCAGTACAAGTCGTACCGGGGGATGGGCTCCCTCGGCGCCATGCAGACCCGTGGGCAGGCGCGTTCGTACTCGAAGGACCGCTACTTCCAGCACGACGTCGCCTCCGACGAGAAGCTGGTGCCCGAAGGCATCGAGGGCCAGGTGCCCTACCGGGGCCCGCTCGCCGCCGTCGCCGAGCAGCTCGTCGGCGGGCTGCGTTCCGGCATGGGCTACACCGGTGCGGCCACCATCGAGGAGCTGCACAAGCGCGGCAAGCTGATCCGGATCACCGCGGCGGGGCTCAAGGAGAGCCACCCGCACGACATCCAGATGACCATCGAAGCGCCGAACTACTCGGCCAGATAAATAACCCCCTGCACCACCGCGGAAGGACATCTACACATGCGTGACGTCGTCGAGATCGGGCTAGGCAAGACGGCCCAGCGCGGCTACCACCTGGACGACGTCGCGATCGTCCCGACCCGGCGCACCCGCGACGTCGACGACGTCTCCACCGCGTGGCAGCTCGACGCGTACCCGTTCAAGATCCCGTGTGTGGCGCACCCGTCGGACGCGACGATGAGCCCGCAGACCGCCGTGGCCCTCGGGCGGTTGGGCGGGCTCGGCGTGCTCAACGTCGAAGGGCTCTGGTGCCGGTACGAGGACCCGACGCCGGTGCTCGCCGAGCTGGCCGCGCTGCCCGCCGAGGAGGGGACGCGGCGGCTGCAGAAGGTGTACGCCGAGCCGATCCGCCCCGAGCTGATCGTCGAACGGGTCAAGGAGATCCGGGGCGGCGGTGTCACCGTCGCGGTGCGGGTTTCTCCTCAGCACACGATCGCGCTGGCGCCGGTCATCCTCGACGCCGGCGTCGACCTGCTGGTGATCCAGGGGACCGTGGTCTCCGCCGAGCACGTGTCCACGGTCGACCAGCCGCTGAACCTCAAGGAGTTCATCGCCGACCTGGATCTGCCGGTGATCGTCGGCGGGTGCACCAACTACCAGACGGCGCTGCACCTCATGCGCACCGGCGCCGCGGGCGTCATCGTCGGGGTCGGTGCCGACGGGTGGTCCACGACCGATCGCGTGCTCGGCATCCGCGTTCCCATGGCGACAGCGATCGCCGACGCGGCGGCCGCGCGGCGCGACTACCTCGACGAGACCGGTGGCCGCTATGTCCACCTGATCGCCGACGGCGACATCGCCACCTCCGCCGACGTGGCCAAGGCGCTCGGCTGCGGCGCCGACGCCGTGATGCTCGGCGAGCCGCTCGCGCACTGCGAGGGTGCCCCGGCCGGTGGCGCGTGGTGGCACTCCGCCGCCAGCCACCCGAAGCTGCCGCGTGGCGTCTACGCGCCGGCCGGCCCGCAGCTCGGGACCCTGGAGCACCTGCTGCACGGGCCGTCCGACGACCCGACCGGCGCGCTCAACCTCTTCGGCGGCCTGCGCCGGGCGATGGCCAAGTGCGGCTACCAGAACCTGAAGGAGTTCCAGAAGGTCGGCCTGGTACTCGATCGGTAAGCAGATCTTGATCGGTAAGCAGATCTAGATCGCTGAGTCCTGCAGCTCGCCGGTGGGGGAGTCGCCGGTGAGGGACTCGCCGCTGCGGCGGGCCAGGCGCGCCATCTCGTAGCCCACGACGCCCACGTCGGCGTCGCGGGCCGCGAGGACGGCCAGCACCGAGCCGTCCTTGAGCGTCTTGACGAGGAAGTATCCGCGGGCCATCTCCACCACGGTCTGCCGCATGCCGGCGCACTCCAGCACCTGCGCGGCGCCCGTGGTGATCCCGGCGAGGCCCGACGTGATCGCGGCCAGTTCGTCGGCGCGCTCCTGCGGCAGGTGCTCGGACGCGGCGATCAGCCAGCCGTCGGGCGACACGATCACCGCGTGCGACACCCCCGCGACGCGGTCGCAGAACGCCGTCACCAGCCAGTTCAGGTCCGGCGTTTCCGGGTTTGCCAAGGCTGCCGCTCCTCAGGTCTCTTCGGGATGTTCCGCCGAAGCGCGGTGCACCCCGTTGTAGAACTTGACCAGCACATTGGACAGGTCCTTCGGGGTGATCTCGACGGTGGGCGCGTCCGGGGAGGTGGCCGGGGTCTTCGGCAGATGCGCCATGGGGACCCGGGTCGGCAGCCGTCGGACGTTCGACTCCTTCTTCCTCATCGATACGTCCGATGCGGGTGCCGGGGTTCCTTCGTTCTCCTCGATGGGTGCGGGTTCCTCGACGGGTGCTGCGGGCTCGTCCACATGATCGTCCGGGTTTTCGGTGGATGGCTCCTCTGCGACCCGAGGTGTCGCTTTTGTCTGGGGAGACCACCACCCGTAGGAACCGTCCTTGTCCAGCACGTCCTCGGCCCGCGTCGGCGTGCTGCGCGGATGCGTCGGCTCCGGCTCGGGCGGCGCCGGCGGCAGGCCCAGCAGGTGCGCCATCGAACGCCGCACCACCGAGTTGGCCAGCGCGGCGTACGGGCGGGCCGGCGGGGCCGCCAGCAGGTGCGCCGGCAGCGTGATCTTCGCTTCCACGCCGGTGCTCAACGCGCGCAGGCGCACCCGGATGTCGTGCCGCGTCGCCAGGCGGCCCACCACCAGCAGGCCCATGCGTTCGGCGGTGCTCGCGTCGACCCGGGCCGACTGGCACACCCGCTGGTTGGCCAGCGCCAGCTCGGCCTCGCCCATCCCGAGGCCGCTGTCCTCGATGAGCAGCGTCGCCTCCGTGCCGTCGCCGGAGATGCGGCCCAGCACCGTCACCTCCGTGTCCGGCGGCGAGAACTGCGTGGCGTTGTCGAGCAGTTCGGAGATGAGGTGCACGACGTCGACGACCGCGTGCCCGACGATGTAGCCGCCCCGGTCGATGTCGGAGCGGACCCGTTCGTAGTGCTCGATCTCGGCCATCGCCGCCAGCACCACGGCCGCCAGCGGAACCGGCTCGGGGCGCTGCCGCCGGGTGTCCGCCGCCGTGAGCACCAGCAGGTTCTCGCCGTTGCGACGCATCCGGGTGGCCAGGTGATCCAGGCGGAACAGGTTGGCCAGCTGGTCCGGGTCCTCCTCGGCCGCCTCGATCTCGTCGAGCAGCCGCAGCTGGCGGTCGACCAGGGCCTGACTTCGCCGGGCCAGGCTGGTGATCACCGCGTTGACGTCGCGGCGCAGCGTCGCCTGTTCCATCGCGAGGGCCAGTGCGCTGGCGTGCACCGCCGCGAACGCGTCCGCCACCTCGCTGATCTCGTCGCCGTCCTCCTCGCCGCCGCCCAGGCTGGTGAAAGCGGCGGTCGGCACGTGCTGCAGGTCGTCCGGGCGTTCGACCTCGCGCAGCAGCGAGATGGCCTCCGGCAGCCGCTGATGGGCGACGTCCAGCGCCTGTGCCCGCAGTTCCCGCAGCGAACGGATGATCGAGCGCCCCACGTGCACCGAACTGAGGCTCGTCACACACAGCACCAGCAGGATCAGCCCGACCAGCCACATCGTGCGGCGGTGCTGGCCGTCGCGCAGCTTCGCGGCCGTCAGGGTCGCGTCCCGCACGGCGGTCAGCTGCACCGAGCGGAACGCGTCCAGTTCCGCCGTCGAGGTGCTCCACCAGGCGTCCGGGTCGACCGTGATCGTGCCCAGCCGCGCCTCCTCCAGCACCTGGTCGCGCAGGGTCGTCATCGGGACGGCGATCGACGGGTTGGACAGCGGTGCCGTGGTTGCCGGCGGCAGCCACTCGCGCACCCGGTCCAACGCCGAGCGCTGTTCCGCGACCAGGAACGTGAACTGCTGATGGTCGCCCGGCTGCACCACCTTCGAACGCGTCGCCGCGAACACCAGGCCGCGCAGCTGGGAGGCACTGCGTTCGGCCCCGGTCGCGCTCGCCAGCGCGTGCGCCGCCATGGACAGCTTCGGGTCGGGCGCGCCGGACGGGTCGGGCAGCATGTCGACGAGGGTGTTCGCCGCGCGGCTGTACGAGTCGAAGACCGCCTGCGGGCGGAGGCTGCCGGCACGGGCCGCGCGGCGGGTGTCACGAAGTTCCAGAAAAGCGACCGAGACCTGACCGAACTCGCGGCGCAACGGCTCCGCGGACCGCGCCACGCTCTGCTCCAGGCGGGTGTATGCCTCGTCGACGGTGCGCTGGCTGCCGGCGAGCGCCGCGTCGAACTGGTCGCCGAGCACCCCGGTCGCGCTCTCACCGGCCACCCGGTCCCGCTCGTCCTGCACGGCGTGCAGCAGCGTCACCATCTTCGGCGCCAACGCCATGTGCTCCGCCGACGCCGACAGCTGCGAGCCGGCCCGCACCGAGGAGACGATCTGCACGCCCGCGACGACCGTGAACGCCAGCGCCGGGACGACCAGAAGAGCGGCCAGTTTCGTCCGCACCCGCCAGCCACGCAGGCTGCGCCGGCGGCTGGACTGCGTCGCCGGCGGAGGTGGAGACGCCGACACCCGCATCACCCTTCGCTTCGTCCGATCTGTACCCGTCGCACGTTGATGTCCGTCGACTTCAGGGCAGGATACGGGCCGCCGGGGTCGGCTGGGAGTGCACCACGACCGTTAGCGTGGAACGGACCCAAAGGGAAGGACCTCCGTGAGCCCCAGCCGTAACCGCAATGTGCTCGTCGCCGTGCTCGCGGTGATGGTGGTGGTCCTCGCGCTCGGCGCCGTGGCCGGTATCCGGCTGATCGCCGGGCCGCCCGGTGGCGGGTTCGCCCGCGCGCTCGGCGGGGCCTCGACCGGCCCGTCCGGCGACTCCGTCCCGGCCGCCCCGGGCGACCCCGGCGGCGGCGACCTCTACTTCCCCGGCTACGGCAACGGCGGCTACGACGTCGAGCGCTACGACCTGAAACTGCGTTACGACCCGGCGACGGACCGCCTCAGCGGGGTCGCCCGCGTGACGGCCAAGGCCACCCAGGCACTGTCCCGCTTCAACTTCGACTTCGGCCGGCTCTCCATCAGCAGCCTCAAGGTCGACAACGCCGACGCCACCTCCGAGCACGACAACAAGACCGAGCTGACCGTCATCCCCGCCGCGCCGCTCGTCGCCGGGCGGACGTTCACCGTGGACATGGCCTACACCGGCACGCCGATCGGGGAGGCGTTCAACCACACCGCCACAGGTGCGATCGTGCTGGGCGAGCCCGAGTCGGCGACGGAGTGGTACCCGTCCAACGACCATCCCAAGGACAAGGCCGCGTACGAGATCGAGATCACCGTGCCGGACGGGCTCACCGCCGTCAGCAACGGCGTTCCCGGTGGGAGCACGCTCGGTGGCGACGGTTGGCGCACGTGGAAATGGAGCCAGTCCGCGCCGATGGCGAGCTATCTCGCCATGATGGCCATCGGCAAGTTCAGGATTTTTGAGGGAACGTCGGACGGGCTGCGCTATTACACCGCGGTCGACGAGGCGCAGCCCGCCGGAGGCGTCGCCGAGCAGTGCGTCCGGCGCTCGCCGGAGGTGGCGGCGTTCCTGGCGACGCAGTTCGGGCCGTATCCGTTCGACATCACCGGCGGGATCGTCGTCTCACTGGGCACACTCGGGTTCGCGCTGGAAAATCAGACCCGGCCGATCTACCCGCCCAGCTTCTTCACCGCGGGCGAACCGGCGGGCACCTCGATCGTCGCGCACGAGTTGGCGCACCAGTGGTTCGGCGACAGCGTCTCGGTGGGGCAGTGGCGCGACATCTGGCTGAACGAGGGCTTCGCCACCTACGCGCAGTGGCTGTGGGAGGAGAAGGACGACGGCATCACCGCGCAGGCGCAGTTCGACCGGACCTACGCCACCCCGGAGACGGACGAGATCTGGCGGCCGGCGCCGGGTGATCCGGGCGCGGACGACGTCTTCGCCGAGTCGGTGTACGTGCGCGGCGCGATGTCGGTGCACGCGCTGCGGATGACGATCGGGGACGACGTCTTCTTCAAACTCCTGAAGGAGTGGACGTCGACCAAGAAGGGTTCGACGGGGCTCATCACGGAATTCCAGGCGCTGGCGGAGAAGCTGTCGGGGAAGGAGCTCGACACGCTTTTCCAGCAGTGGCTCTACACCCAGACCAAGCCCCCGTACCCCGGACGCTAATCCGCCACCGGCTCGTCGGCGGCGTGCGGCCTCATCGTCTTGGCCCACCGACGGGAGAGTCCGGGGAGGTCGATCGCCAGTGGCCATGGGTGGTCGGTCGCAAAGACGGCGGTGGTGTAGTGGGTGCGGTACTCGTATGCCTTGCCCTTGAGGCGAAGCTCCGCCAGCGCGATTTCGCCGCTGTCCTCATCCGTGGTGACGATCCAGTACGCCGGTACTCCGGCCCTGGCGTACAGCTTGCGTTTCACCTCGGTGTCCCGCAGGACGGACGTGGGCGAAACGATCTCGGCCACGAGGAGTGTGTCCTTGATCGGGAAAGGCGTGGTGTTGACGTGCACGTACCGTGCCACCACCAGATCGGGCCGAGGCTCGTTGCGATCGTTGATGGCGGTGGATACGTCGGTGGTCACGTACCACTCTTCCGTCGGGTTGACCTGCTCGACGGCGTTGGCGATCCAGCGCGTGATCAGGTTGTGTCCACCGGTGGCGGAAGGTGACACTGCGAGGCTCCCGTCGATCAGCTCGTACCGCAGGCCGTCGTCGGGCAGCGCGTGGAGGTCCGCCACGGTGAAGCCGCGCTCGTCAGGGCGTCGGATCCAGGTCGGTGCGGGTGCTTCCACGGACTCCGTCATGTAGTCCAGCGTAAGCGGTTGTGCGGTCATGGGCACAGGCCATAAGCGCGGCAATTCCGATTCGCTGACCCGAATTCGAATTCTTTCGCGTTTTCGCTGTTCACGGGGAGGAGAAAAATTGGGGCGGGATAAACGGAGCCGGGACTTCGTTTATTTGTTCGTGGGGCAGACGGTTTCGCAATTCGGGTCGGCGGTCACGCGCCTTGCGTTGCCGTTTCTCGCGGTCACCGAATTGGGGGCGTCGGCGTTCGAGGTCGGCGTCGTCACGGCGGCGTCCAACGCGGCGTGGCTGTTCATCGGGTTGCCGTTGGGCGTGTGGGTGGACCGGCGCCGGCGCCGGCCGCTGCTGATCGCCGCTGACCTGGCGCGCGCCGCGTTGCTGGTGACCGTTCCGGTGGCGGCGCTCGCCGGTGTGCTGACGCTGGCGCAGGTGGTCGTCGTGGCGCTGCTGGTGGGCGCGTTCGGCACGCTGTTCGACGTGGCGTGGCCGGCGTTCCTGCCGGTGGTGGTGCCGAAGGAGCGGCTGGTGGGCGCCAACGGGGCCCTGGCCGCCACGGAGAACGCGGCCGCCACGGGCGGGCAGGGGCTCGCCGGGCCGCTGATCTCGGCGCTCGGCGCGGCGCTGACCGTGGTGCTCGACGCGGTGAGCTTCCTCGTCTCGGCGTTCTGCCTGGCGTTCGTGCGGGTGCCGGAGCCGCCGCCGGCAGTGGTGGCGAAGCGCCGGCTGCGCACCGAACTTCTCGAGGGGCTGCGCTTCGTGCTGCGGGTGCCGTTCACCCGGGTCCTGCTCGTGGCGGGGGTCATCGGCAACTTCACGCTCGGTGCCTGGTCCACCCTCGGCCTGCTCTTCCTCTACCGGGCGGTGGGGCTGCCGGCGGCGGCCGTGACCCCGCTGATCGCGGCCGGGGCCGTCGGCGCCATCGCGGGCTCGGTGGCGGCCGGGCCGCTGGTGCGGCGGTTCGGGGACGCGCGGGTGATCTGGGTGGCGCCGGCGATCGGGGCGGCCGTGGCGCTGCTGGCCCCGCTGGCCCGGCCGGGCGGGTGGCTGGTGTGCTTCGCCGTCGGGGCGGTCGGGCTCGGCGCGGGGCTCGGGACGTTCAACGTGTGCGTGCGGGCCGCCGTCCAGTCGAACGTCCCCGGCCACGTGCTGGGCCGGGTGGTGGCCTCGATCCGGATGTTCTCGCGGGGTGCGTGGCCGCTAGGTGCGCTCGCCGGCGGGGCGCTGGTCGGCGTCGTCGGCGCGCGCGTGGCGCTCGCGGCGACGCTGCTCCTGTTCGCCGCCGCACCGTTGGTGATCTTCCTGTCGCCGGTGGGGAGGGTCAGGTCACTCGAACAGTTGGTGTCATCCGACGGAAACACCGCGGCCGATAAGGTACCGGGGTGAGTACTCCCCGCCCCGTGCTCGTCGTCGACTTCGGCGCGCAGTATGCCCAGCTCATCGCCCGCCGCGTGCGGGAGGCCGACGTCTACTCGGAGCTCGTTCCGCACTCGATGCCGGTCGCCGAGATGATGGCCCGCAACCCGGTCGCCGTCATCCTGTCCGGTGGCCCGTCGAGCGTGTACGCCGAGGGTGCCCCACAGGTCGACCCGGCGCTGTTCGAGGCGGGCGTGCCGGTCTTCGGGATCTGCTACGGGTTCCAGGCGATGGCGAAGGCGCTCGGCGGCGAGGTGACGAAGACCGGGCTGCGCGAGTTCGGCGGGACGCAGGTGCGGGTCACCGAGAAGGGTGTGCTCCTGCAGGACCTGCCGGCCGAGCAGAACGTCTGGATGAGCCACGGCGACTGCGTGACGGCGGCGCCGCCCGGGTTCACCGTCACGGCGGAGTCGGCCGGTTCACCGGTGGCGGGCTTCGAGGCGCCGGAGCGCGGCTACGCCGGTGTGCAGTTCCATCCGGAGGTGGCGCACACGGTCGGCGGGCAGGACGTGCTGAAGCGGTTCCTGTACGACATCGCGAAGACCGACCGCTCGTGGAACACCGGCAACATCATCGACGAGCAGGTGGCGCTGATCCGCGAGCAGGTCGGCGACGGACAGGTGATCTGCGGGCTCAGCGGCGGGGTGGACTCGGCCGTGGCGGCGGCCCTCGTGCACAAGGCCGTCGGGGACCAGCTGACCTGCGTGTTCGTGGACCACGGGCTGTTGCGCGCGGGGGAGGCGGAGCAGGTCGAGAAGGACTACGTCCAGGCGACCGGCATCCGGCTGAAGGTGGTCGACGCGCAGGAGCGCTTCCTGAACGCCCTCGCCGGCGTCACCGACCCCGAGCAGAAGCGGAAGATCATCGGGCGGGAGTTCATCCGGGTCTTCGAGCAGGCGGCCCGCGAGCTCGACGCCGAGCGGCACGTCGACTTCCTGGTCCAGGGCACCCTCTACCCGGACGTGGTGGAGTCGGGCGGCGGCACGGGCACGGCCAACATCAAGAGCCACCACAACGTCGGCGGGCTGCCCGACGACCTCAAGTTCACGCTGGTGGAGCCGCTGCGCACGCTGTTCAAGGACGAGGTGCGCGCGCTGGGTCTGGCGCTCGGCCTGCCCGAGGAGATCGTGTGGCGGCACCCGTTCCCGGGGCCGGGGCTGGCGATCCGGATCATCGGCGCCGTCGACCGCGAACGCCTCGACGTGCTGCGCGCCGCCGACCTGATCGCCCGCGAGGAGCTGACCTCGGCCGGGCTGGACCGGGACGTGTGGCAGTTCCCGGTGGTGCTGCTGGCGGACGTGCGCAGCGTGGGCGTGCAGGGGGACGGGCGCACCTACGGGCATCCGGTGGTGCTGCGGCCGGTCGAAAGCGGCGACGCGATGACGGCGGACTGGTCGCGGCTGCCGTACGACCTGATCGCGCGCATCTCGACGCGGATCACCAACGAGGTCCCGGACGTCAACCGGGTCGTTCTCGACGTGACCAGCAAGCCCCCGGGGACGATTGAGTGGGAATGAAATGATTCTCACTCCACGGGGTGAGATCATCTAGCCCATTTCGATCCGGACGCGGCACACTGGACAGGTAGTTACCGGACAGTCACCGGGAGGCACCTTGACCCCTGCACTGGAACCCGTGCGCCGCATCGCGGCCTACGGAGTGTGCCGAAACGAGGATGGGCGGGTACTTCTGGTTCGGGCGGCGCCCGGCACCGGGACACCCGGCGTGTGGTCCCTGCCGGGCGGCGCCGTCGACCACGGCGAACATCCGCACGACACCGTGGTCCGCGAGACGGCGGCCGAGACCGGACTCTCGGTCGCCATCAACAAGCTGCGGGAGGTGCTCGCCGACATGCGCGCACTACCCACGCGTGGCGTGACCATCCACACCGATCGCTTGATCTACACGGTCACCGTCCGGGGCGGCGGGCTGCGGGACCGGATCGGGCAGCCGACCGACCTGGCCCGCTGGTTCACCGTCGACGAGGCGCGGACGCTGCCGCTGCGGCCGTTCACCGCCGACGCGCTCGGGATCCCGGCGGCGCCGGTGGACCTGCGTCCCGACGCGGCGCCGGAGGTGCCGTCGTTCCACGTGGTGCCGGGCAAGGACGGGCTGCACCGCGCGCAGCGCTTCGCGGCGTACGCGGTCGCGACCGACCCCGACGGCCGTGTGCTCCTCACGCGCGTCGCGGCCGGCTACCCCGGCGGCGGCTGCTGGCACCTGCCGGGCGGCGGCACCGACTTCGGGGAGCAGCCGGGGATCGCCCTGCTGCGCGAGCTGGTCGAGGAGACCGGCCAGGAGGGGCGGATGGTCGGCCTGCTGGGCGTGGCCAGCCACCGCGACGCCGCGTCGCTGGGGCCGGAGGGCTACCCGATCGACTGGCACGGGGTGCGGGCGTTCTACCGGGTCGAGGTGGCGAAGCCGGGGCCGCTCGCGGTGATCGACGCCGGCGGCTCCACCGACGACTGCCAGTGGGTGTCGGCGTCCGCGCTGCCGTCGCTCACCCTCACCGAGGTGACCGAGGAGGCGTTGCGCGCCGCCGGCCTCTTGCCGTGAGATGGGGCATGACCCGCCGTCGCCGCGTCGCCGCCTACGGACTGCTGCGCGTCGACGACCGGGTGCTGCTGGTCGCGGACGGTCCCGGCTGGAGCCTTCCGGGTGGGACCGTCGAGCACGGTGAGAGTCCGCAGGCGACCGTCGTCCGCCTCGGGCTCGTCCAGGCGGGCCTTCGATTCTCCGTGCGAACGCCTTACGACGTGCTCGCCGATCGGGTGGAACTGCCCGGGCGCACGCTCGTGCACCACGATCGCCTCGTCTTCGAGGTGAACGCCACGGGTGAGCCGACCGCACCGTCGAAGTGGTGGGACGTGTCGGCACTCGAGGGTGTGGAGCTGACGCCGTTCACCCGGATGGTGGTGGCAGGCACGGAGAGTGACGGCGGCGCGCTGCTGGAACGCGACGAGGGCTGGCCCATCGAGCGCGGCATGGCGCTCGACCGCTCCGGCGGGCGGGCCCGGGTGCAGCGCTTCTCGACGTACGCCGTGGCGACCGATCCGGCGGGACGGGTGCTGCTGACCCGGATCGCCCGAGGCTTCCCCGGCGCGGGGCACCTGCACCTGCCGGGCGGCGGGACCGACTTCGGCGAGTCGCCGACGGAGGCCCTGCTGCGCGAGGTGCGCGAGGAGTCCGACCAGGTCGGCGAGGTGCGCGGCCTGGTCAGCGTCTCGCACCGGCACAACCCGACGGCGCAGGGCCGGGAGGGCTACCCGATCGACTGGCACACCGTGCGGGTGATCTACCGCGTGCACGTGCCGCATCCGACGGACCCTAGGGTGACCGAGGGGAAGGGCGGGTCGACGGCGTCGGCGGCGTGGTTCCGGCCGGAGGACATTCCGACGTCGGAGTTGACCGACTTTGCCGGGTCTGCGCTGGCAGAGGCGGGCGTAGGTTAGCCGAGTGGACTTATAGCGCCGAGTTCGTTACCCTGAGTTGCGGGTAATTTCACAGTTTTGTCCAGTTTTCACTAAAAAGTGAACCCAGTCGGCCATCGCCAAGCGAGTCGATGATGTGCGATGGTGTATGCCGCGACAGGGTGGGAACCCGTTTCCTTCATGGAGGATTACGTGCCGAGAGCCCCTTGGCAACGGCGTCGTGTCACCGACAGTCCGCGCCCGGGAGGGCGCCGTTGGGCCGGGCTGCGCCGCAGCGGCTCGCTAGCCCGCCAGGTGCTGGTCCGCAGCGTCGGCCGCAGGCAGGGTGAGACGGCACTGGTGCACCCCGACGCGCCGCGCGGGCGTTTCCCGCTCCGGCGGCCGCGACTCAGCACCAAGGTCGATCCCGTGACGTCCGACGTCGTCGAGCCCGACACCGCGGACACGATCGAGATCCCCGCGCCCGCCGGCGGTGCCCCCGTCGCGGCCGCGATGGCCATCCCGCTGCTGCCCGGCGAGCGGACCACCGGCCGACGGATCCGGTTCGCCCTGGTCAACGGCTGCACCATCATGAGCCTGCTGCTCGGCGTCTCCGCGATCTTCATCGCGATGCAGGGCGACGACGTGCGGCTCGCCGCCCTCTGCCTCATCGCCTGCGTCGTCTTCGACGGGCTCGACGGTGCGCTCGCGCGCAAGCTCGGGGTCGCCTCGCCGTTCGGTGCGCAGATGGACTCGCTCGCCGACATGTGCTCCTTCGGCGTCGCCGCGCCCGTCGTCGTCTACGCCGGGCTCTCCGGCTCCGCGTCGCCGGCCCTCGTGGTGCCCGCGTGCGCGCTGGTGGCGATCTGTGCCGCGATCCGGCTCGCCCGGTTCAACGTCTCGCCGAAGGACGGGCGGTTCTTCTGCGGCGTGCCGACCACGCTCGTGGCGGCCGTTCTGGCGCTGGCCATGGTGATCTCGCCGGAGGTGCCGGTCGCCGCGCAGGTGGGCGCCGTGGTGCTGCTCGCGCTGGCGATGGTGTCGAGCTTCCCGTACGTGAAGATCGGCCGCGTGCTGCGCCTGCCCGCGTGGCTGCTGGTGGTGCCGGTCGTCGGGGTGTTCATCGACTACCAGACGACGTTCGTGCTGGTGGTGGTGGCGTACCTGGCAAGTGGCCCGCTCCTCTGGCTGAAGGAACGCCGCACCGCCTAGCGCAAGATCGCCGAGTTGGCCCCCGCTCTCGCGGGGGCCTTTCGCGTTACTTCGTCCAGCTCGCGATGACCGAGGCGCCGCCGATGACGCGCTCGCCGGGGGAGACCTTCGGGACGGCCCGGTCGGCCGGCAGGTAGACGTCCGTGCGCGAGCCGAAGCGGATCAGGCCCATCCGCTCGCCCTTCGCCAGCAGCGAGCCGACGGGCGCGCGCTGCACGATCCGGCGGGCGATCAGGCCGGTCCGCTGCGCCACGACCACCTTGCCGTGTGCCGTCTCCAGGACCGTGTACGCCGCGACGTTGTGCTCGGCCGCCGCCGTCATGGCGTTGGCGTAGCCGCCGTCCTCCACGAAGTAGTCGAGCACCTTGCCGGCCACCGGTGCACGGTTGACGTGCACGTCCAGCACCGAGAGGAAGACCGAGATCCGCAGGAACTCGGTGTCGCCGAAGCGGTCCTCCTTGAGGCGTTCGACCCCGAGCACCTTGCCGTCGCTCGCGGCCACCACGGCTCGCGGGTCGTCCGGCACGTCGCGGTTGGGATCCCGGAAGAACGCCGCCACCGGCGCCGCCGCGAGGGCCGGCACCATCCACAGCTTCGACTTCGGGCGGGCCGCCTTGGCCAGCGCCGCGAGGCCCAACGCGATACCGGCGGCCGCGACACCGTTGGAGTCGATGTGCATCCCCCGGGTCAGCGGAACGCTCGACGGGCGCACCGCCGGCGCCAACCGCGTCGCGATCGAGTGGTCGACGGCCGTGTACCGCAGCCGGTGCACCCGGACCGGCGGCACGTTGCGCAGCACCAGGTCGCTGCCGACGCCGTAGAGCGCCACCTGCCGTTCGATCTCGTCGGCGGCGCCGCTCGGGCGGGTCGTCGCGGGCACCAGCACGGTGAGGACGCCACCCGGGTTGATCAGCTTGCCGAGCTCCTCGACCGTCGAACGGGTCTGGTCGGCGGTGCCGGTCAGCGGCTCCGCGTAGATCACCACGTCGGCCGGGTCGGCGGCGTTGGCCGAGTCGACCACGCGCACCCGCTCGGCGACCCAGCGGCCCTGGGCCGACACGTGTGCCCGCGTGCCGTCGTCGCCCACCACGACCAGCCGGTCCTCCGGCAGCAGGGCGTCAATCGCGGCGGCGAGCACCGGTGACGCGGTAGCGGCCCCGATCAGCAGGCCGGTCTTCGGGCCGTTGTGCCGGGCCAGCTCGCCCACCAGGGTGGCGGCGGCACGCGCTCCCACCTGGACGGGACGGCGCAGCACGGGAAACTCACTCATCGGGACGCTCAGCTCCTCGGGGTGTCACGGGACCCGAAAACGGCCCCATCGGCCAGCATATTCGCTGACCGATAGGGCCGCCGGTGGTCGCTGTCGGTTACCAGGGGTCCGGGCCGTCGAGTGCCTCCGGCTCCTCGGCCGGTGCGATCTCCTTGCGACGCAGCGAGGAGACCAGGCCGAGCACGCCGAACAGGATCAGTCCGCCCGCCACGAACCAGTTGGCCGTGGGCAGGACGACGTTCAGCTGGGCGGAGAGGAACCACCAGAGCGCGATCGCCAGGAAGGTCAGGCCGAAGCCCAGGGAGACGTTGTCGGTGCGGTGGATGTTCATCGTTCCACTCCCAGTTCGCCGCCCTGCATGTCGATGGTCATGATGAGCTTCGGCCCGCCCGGGCCGTCGTCGCCCACGTCCTGGATGACCTTCGGCGTGTCGCTGCCGATCGCCGACCAGCGGTTGTCGAAGACGTGCGCCTCGCCGTAGCGCAGCTCCACGGTGATCTCCACGTCGACGTCCTCCGGGAGCGTGATCCGCAAATCGCCGTACTGCTTCGAGACGCGCACCGTGTACGTCTGGGCCGGCGGCGTGTTCGGGGTCGTGGCGGTGAAGTCGATCTCGGACAGGTCCAGCCGCGTCTCACCCTGCCGGAACACGTACTCCTGCTGCAGCGTCGCGACCGAGGTCACCCGCCAGGTCTCCTCGTTGCCGCCGTATCCGGGCCCGTCCATCTCGTCGGCCGTCGTTCCCGCGAGGACCAGAGAGGTGATCACGGCGAACGGGATGAGCCACCGCGCCCGCCCCACCCAGGCACCGGCGACCAGTCCCAGGCCGAGCACGGTCAGGATGACGGCCGGGTACACCGACGGGTCCGGGTCGACCGCGGTCACGTCGAAGACGGCCAGGACACCCACGGCCAGCAGCGCCAGCGAGATCGTCGCCCGACCGAGGCGCGAACGCGGCCGCTTCGGCTTCTTCTTCGGCGGTGCGGACGCGGGCGGCGCCGAGTGCGGCAGCCCCGGGTAGGCCAGAACGGGCCCGCCCGACACCGGCGTGCCGTACCCCGCGTAGCCCCCGTAGGGCCCGTGCGGCGCGAACGGCGGGCGGGTCGCCCCGGCCGGCGTCCACGGCGGAACGGCGGTCGGCCCCAGCGGCGGCATCGGCCCCAGCGGCGCGAACGGCCCGTGCGGCGCCAGCGGCGGCCGTGCGGTCTGCGGCGGCGCGGGCGGCGTCTCGGGCACGCGCGGCGGCGTCACCGGCGTCCCCGGGTACGGGTGTCCCGCCGTCGGCCCCGCTCCGGCCGGCATGTCCGCCGACGGCGGCACCGGCGGCGGGAACTCCGGCATCTGCCCACCGGCGCTCGTGCGCTGCCGCGAACCGCGGCTGAGCAGCACGGCGACGCCGAGGATGATGAGCGCGCCGATCACGGCCGGACGCAGCCCCGCACTCGCCACCGCGAGGAACATCAGCAGCGTGGCGGCCGCCCCGATCACCGCGACCGGGCCGGAGGTGCGCGAACGCCCCTTGCCCAGGACGGCCTCGGCCGGCGAGGCGGTGTCCCCGTCGGCCGGGATCAGCAGCCAGCCGACCAGGTACGCCAGCAGCCCGATCCCCCCGAACACGGTCAACACGGCGAACATCACCCGCCACAGCACCGGATCGGTGTTGGTCGCGCGGGCCACGGCGGCGCAGACGCCGGCGAGGTAGCGGCCGGTCAGCGGGCGGGCCAGGCCGAACCGGGCGGTGAGCCCGGAGACGGAGCCGGTCGGGGGCCAGGTGGCGTCGGACGGGGGCCACGCGGGGCCGGCGCCCGGGACGGCCCCGGGGTACGCGCCGTTCGCCCAGGACGGGTCGGCTGTCGGGGGCCAGTCGGTGCGGACGCCGGTCCCCGCGCCGGCTTCGGCGCCCCTGCCCGCGCTGCCGGCACCTACGCCTGCTCCGGCAGCTACGCCCGCTTCGGCTGCGGAGGGTGCGGCGCCCGCTCCGGCGGCCGCGGCGGCGGCGAGATCCTCGGCGGGGTCGGACGCCTGGGCGGCGGCGAGGCGGTCGGCGTCCGGCCACAGCGGGCCGGGCGGTGGGGTCGGCGGGGCGAGCGGCGGGTCGCCGGGCTTGACGAGGGCGACCGGCTCGGGGTCGTCCGACCGGTCCGCGGCGGCGGCCGCGAGGTCGGCGGGCGCGGCGTCGCGCTCGTCGGCCCGGGCCGTCGCTGCCTCGGGCGCGGCGGCTACGCGGTCGGCCTCGGCGGTCTCGGCGGGCCGGGCGGTCTCGGCGTTCGCGGGTCCGACCGGCGGATCCGTGACGGCCGGGTCGGGCGTGGCCGGGAGTTCGGCGGTGTGGCCGTCGCGGGCCGGGTTGGTGCCGGGCCGGGCGTCGGCGGGCAGGTCGAGCGTGGGCCAGGCGTCGGCCGGTGGCGCGGCGTCGACCTGGCTGTCAGCGTTTGCGGCGGGCGATGAGGTTTCCGGGGCGAACTCGTCCACCGATTCGTTCTCACCCGAAAGCGGTGGCCGGCGCGGGGTGTCGGCAGGCTCGTTCGTCATGGTGTTGATGGTGTCCTTTGCTCCGGCCGACACACCTCAGGAAACGACCCTGAGCCGACCCTGAAATGCCGGTTCGGGGATGCGGCTTGTGGTCCGGAGGTGCTCCGCCGTGTGACGATCGCTGGGACGGGTTTGCCAATCCCGCCCGAGTATCCCAGGACGGACCGCATCGATGACCGTGCCACTGCAACAGGTGCAACCGGCCAAGCGACTACTGCGCGACCCCACCAGCCGGGTCGTCGGCGGCGTCGCGGCCGGGTTGGCCCGGCATCTGGGCGCGCCCGTGCTGGCCTTCCGGATCGGGTTCTTCCTGCTCGCGTTCCTCGACGGGATGGGCGCGATCATGTACGCCGTCTTCTGGGCGGTGCTGCCGGCGGACGCCAGCGAGGGGCGGCGCAACCTCAAGCAGCTGGTGCCGTTCCTGGCGTTGGCGGTGGGCATCGCGCTCGCGGACTTCCAGGTGCGGGGCGTCCCGCTGGCGAGCAGCGTGCTGGGCTGGCTGGCGGCCGTGGTGGCGTTGGGTGCCGGCCTCATCTGGCACCAGGCCAGCCCGAGCCGGCGCAAGCGGTGGAGCGACACCATGCCGGGCCTGCCGTGGGTCGGGGCGATCCTGGACAACGACCGCCGCGGCGCCATCGTGCGCATCGCCGGCGGTTCCGTCCTGGTGGCGCTGGGGCTGATCGGCATCTTCGCGTTCTTCGCGGAGCCGCTGTCGCAGGACGGGTTCCGGGCGATCGTCAACGGCATGATCTTCGCGGTGGTCGGGCTCGCCGGTGTGGGGCTGGCGCTGGCACCGGTGCTGTGGCGGATGTTCAGCCAGCTGCGGATGGAACGGGAAGGCCGGATCCGCGAGCAGGAGCGCGCCGAACTGGCCGCCATGATCCACGACCAGGTGCTGCACACGCTCGCGCTGATCCAGCGCAACTCCGGCGACACGACCGCCGTCCTGCGGCTCGCCCGCGGGCAGGAGCGCACCCTGCGCAACTGGCTCTACAAGGAGACCGCCTCCCCGGACGAACGCTTCTCCGCCGCGCTGGAGGCGGCCGCGGCCGAGGTCGAGGACACCTACGCGATCGCCGTCGAGACGGTGGTGGTCGGCGACTGCGACGTCGACGACCGCATGCGCGCGCTGGTGCAGGCGGCCCGCGAGGCGCTGGTCAACGCCGGCCGGCACGCCGGGGTCGCCACCGTCTCGCTCTACGCCGAGGTGGAGGACGACCAGGCGAGCGTGTTCGTGCGCGACCGGGGCAAGGGATTCGAGCTGTCCGCTGTGGACGAGATGCGCCACGGCGTGCGAGGTTCGATCCTGGGCCGCATGGAACGCCACGGCGGCAAGGCCGAAATCCGCAGTGAACCGGGCGACGGGACGGAGGTGCGGCTGCACATGCCACGCAAGAGCAACGGGAGCGATTGGCTCGGCAGCGGCGAGGCACCCCGCGTGCCGGCGCGGCAGGCCGCGGAGAAAGGATGAGCGACATGTCTGAGCCTGTCGTTGAGCAGCGCCTGCGGGTGTTCCTGGTGGACGACCACGCGATGTTCCGGGCCGGCGTGCGGGCCGAACTGGGCGTGCACGTCGACGTGGTCGGCGAGGCGAGCACCGTGGCCGAGGCGGTGAGCCGCATCGCGGCGGCGCTGCCCGACGTCGTGCTCCTCGACGTGCACATGCCGGACGGCGGGGGCCGGGCCGTGCTGGAGACGATGCGGCGCAGCCATCCGCAGGTGAAGTTCCTCGCGCTGTCGGTGTCCGACGCGGCCGAGGACGTGATCGGCCTGATCCGGGCCGGTGCGCGCGGCTACGTCACCAAGACGATCTCCCCGGACGAGCTGGCCGACGCGATCCGGCGGGTCGCCGACGGCGACGCGGTGTTCAGCCCGCGGCTGGCGGGGTTCGTGCTCGACGCGTTCGCGGCGCGGCCGGACGCACCGGTCGCCGACCCGGAGCTGGACCAGCTGACCAACCGGGAGCGCGAGGTGCTGCGGCTGCTGGCCCGCGGCTACGCGTACAAGGAGATCGCGAAGGAGCTGTACATCTCGATCAAGACGGTCGAGACGCACGTGTCGAACGTGCTGCGCAAGCTCCAGATGTCCAACCGCTACGAGCTGTCCCGCTGGGCGGCCGACCGCCGGCTGGTGTGACCCTCAGGTGGTCCGGACGATCGTGAACGCCTCGGCCAGGTGGCCCTCGGGCAGGCCGGCGGCCCGTGCCGTGGCCCCGTTCCAGGGGCGGATGCGCTCGCCGATGTCGAAGTGGGACGTCTGCGACTCGTGTGCCCGCAGCGCGGCGATCTTGCGGTCGACCGTGTCGGTGATGTCCACGACGTGATCCGGTGCCGGCCCGCCGGCGAACCAGATCTCGCGCACCGTCCAGGCGGCGAGCCCGTGGTCGCGCAGCAGCTCCGGAAACGCGAACGGGTTGCGCGCGTCCGGGTAGACCGCGCACGTGACGGCCTCGCCCGTGGCGAGGTGATCCGGGTGGGACGGCCCGGTGAGGCGGTCCCACCGGCGCAGCGGCGCATTGGTGAGCACGCGGTCGGGACGGGCACGCCGGATCGCGGCCGCGATGTCGCGCCGCAGTCCGAGGGTGGGCGTGACGGTGCCGTCGGCGTACCCGTCGAGGAAGTCCACCTGCTTGACGCCGAGGGCCGCGGCGGCGGCGCGCTGCTCCGCCTCGCGGATGATCGGCATCTGTTCCCGCGGAACGGCCTCGTCGAAGCCGCCCGCGTCGCCCCGGGTGACCAGGAGGTAGGACACCTCCAGCCCCTGGTCGACCCACTGGGCGACGGTGCCGGCGGCACCGAAGTCGACGTCGTCCGGGTGCGCGAGGACGCAAAGCACGCGGCTGACGTCGTCCAGTGGGGGCGGTGAGGGCGCGAAGGTCACGTGATCAACCTACAGCGGCCCGCGCCCCGCCCGGAGGATCAAGAGGGCGAGCTGCGTTCCGTCGGGGCCGAGCTCCTGCCGGTAGCGGTCGAGGATCTCGCCCTCGCGGGAGAGGACGAGGCGGGTGCCGCCGGAGGCGACGCGGGTGGCACCGACCTCGCGGGAGATCGCCGCGCGCTCCTGCCACAGCGCGATGATCTGCGCGTCGATCTCGTCGAGGCGTTCTCGCAGACCGCTGATGTGCGTGGCGGCTACGGGCTCTTCGGTGCCGGTGCTCGTCGTGGTGACGGTGGTGGCGCTCATGTCAACGTCCTTCGGGTCTTGGCCTTCTTTGCCCGGGAACGTCAAAACCCCGGGCTCTTGTGGAGGCCCGGGGTCGGTAGGTCTTGTGCTCAGGCGCGACCTACGGCTGCCGGACTTCCGGTGCCGTAGTAAAAAAATCGCGCCCTCTGGATCACGAGGACGAGTATGCCACGGGACGGCAAACCCGCCAGGGGTCATCCGAAGAATGGGATCGGGTGCGGCGGACGGAAACTGTCTCACCCCGGGCATAGACTCGCCGGTGCCATGCGTGCTTCCCCGGAAAATCAGACGGCCCTGCCCCTCGACATGCCTGCCGTGGCCGCCACGCCGCCGCGTCCCAGGCCCCGCGGTCAGGACCCGTCCGCCCTGCTCACGGGGCTCAACGACCAGCAGCGGGCGGCTGTCGTGCACGCCGGCGGCCCGTTGCTCATCGTGGCGGGTGCCGGTTCCGGCAAGACGCGCGTGCTCACCAACCGGATCGCCTACCTGCTGGCGGCGCGCGACGTGCATCCCGGCGAGGTGTTGGCGATCACGTTCACCAACAAGGCCGCCGGGGAGATGAAGGAGCGGGTCACCCAGCTCGTCGGCGGGCGGGCGCGGCTGATGTGGGTGTCGACGTTCCACTCGGCGTGTGTGCGCATCCTGCGCGCGGAGCACGAGCACGCGGGCCTCAAGTCCAGCTTCTCGATCTACGACGCCGACGACTCGCGGCGACTCATGACGTTGGTGGCGCGGGAGCTGGACCTCGACCCGAAGCGCCATCCCGCGCGGGCGCTGGCGGCCCAGGTCTCCAACCTGAAGAACGAGCTGGTGGGGCCGGCGGAGTTCGCGGCGAAGGCGTCGGGGCCGCTGGAGCGGGCCCTTGCGGAGGCCTACGAGCTGTACCAGCAGCGGCTGCGCGAGGCGCACGCGCTGGACTTCGACGACATCATCATGTCGACCGTGGAGCTGCTGAAGCGGCATCCCGAGGTGACCGACAAGTACCGGCGCCGGTTCCGCCACGTGCTGGTCGACGAGTACCAGGACACCAACCACGCGCAGTACGTGCTGGTGAAGGAGATCGTCGGGGACACCGGCGAGCTGTGCGTGGTCGGCGACGCGGACCAGTCGATCTACGCGTTCCGCGGCGCCACCATCCGCAACATCATGGAGTTCGAGCGGGACTACCCGCAGGCCACGACCATCCTCCTGGAGCAGAACTACCGCTCCACCCAGACCATCCTCTCGGCGGCCAACGCGGTGATCGACCGCAACACCGAGCGGAAGCCGAAGCGGCTGTGGAGCGAGGAGGGCGACGGCGAGCGGATCGTCGGGTACGTCGCCGACAGCGAGCACGCCGAGGCCGACTGGGTGGGCCGGGAGATCGACCGGCTCTGCGACAACCACGGCGTGCGCCCGGCCGACGTGGCGGTCTTCTACCGCACCAACGCACAGTCCCGCGTGTTCGAGGAGGTGTTCATCCGCTTCGGGCTGCCGTACAAGGTGGTCGGCGGGGTGCGCTTCTACGAGCGCAAGGAGGTTCGCGACGCGCTGGCGTACCTGCGCGCGGTGGCCAACGAGGACGACACGGTCAGCGTGCGGCGGGTGCTCAACACGCCCCGGCGGGGGATCGGGGAGCGCGCCGAGGCGTGCATCGAGGCGTTGGCGAGCCGGGACCGTATCTCGTTCGGGGCGGCGTGCCGGCGGGCCAAGGAGGCGACCGGCATCTCGACCAGGGCGGCCAACGCCGTCGCGGAGTTCGTGCAGCTGCTCGACGACGCCCGCGAGATGGCGCTGACGGCGCCGCCCGAGGAGGTGCTGGAGGTCGTTCTCCAGCGCAGCGGCTACCTGACCGAGCTGGAGGAGAGCCTCGACCCGCAGGACGCGGGCCGGGTGGAAAACCTCCAGGAGCTGGTGAGCGTCGCCCGGGAGTACACCGAGCGGATCGAGGCGACCGCGGCCGCCGCCGAGGACGACGAGGAGGGCGCGCAGCTGCCGCTGCCCACGCTCGCCGGCTTCCTGGAGCAGGTGTCGCTGGTCGCCGACGCCGACGAGATCCCCGAGGACGACCCCGACCACCAGGGCGTCGTTACGCTGATGACGTTGCACACCGCCAAGGGGCTGGAGTTCCCGGTGGTGTTCCTGACCGGGCTGGAGGACGGGGTCTTCCCGCACCTGCGGGCCCTCGGCGACAAGCGTGAGCTGGAGGAGGAACGCCGCCTCGCCTACGTCGGCATCACCCGCGCCCGGCAGCGGCTGTACATCTCGCGCGCGGTGACCCGTTCGGCGTGGGGGCAGCCGCAGTACAACCCGGCGTCGCGCTTCCTGGAGGAGCTGCCGCCGGAGCTGGTGCGCTGGGAGCGCACGGAGGCGTCGTACACGAGCTGGTCGGGGCGCGGCGGTGTCGGTGGGCGCAGCGACGCGGTGCGCCCCTCGTCGACGTTCGTCGGCAACACGCCGAAGGCGGCCCAGTTGGCGCAGCGGCTGGGGCTCGATCCGCGCAACCTGTCCACCGCGAGCGAGTTGCAGCGCCGGGACGTTCCCTCGCTGCAGGCCGGGGACCGGGTCACGCACCAGCGCTACGGGATGGGGCGCGTGGTCGCGATCGAGGGGAGCGGCGCGCGGGCGCAGGCCCAGATCGACTTCGGCGACCAGGTGGTATGGCTCGTGCTGCGGCACGCGCCGATCGAAAAGCTGTAGGCGCGGGAGCCTGAGCGCGCCGCGCCGTCCCGCGCTTGCGCGGGAAATATCTATCAGGCGGCCAGCGGGTCCTTCTGACCGGTGGCGTCGGCTTCCTTGTCCTTGAGCCAGGCCAGCGGGTCGACCTGCTTCTCGTTGACCCGGATCTCCAGGCGCAGGTGCGGGGTGAAGGCGTAGCCGCTGTTGCCGACCTTGCCAATCGCCTGGCCGGCCTCGACGATCTGCCCCTCGGTGACGAGCAGCTCGGAGGAGTGGCCGTAGACGGACTGAACGCCGTTGCCGTGGTCGATGATGATGCAGTAGCCGAGGCCGCCGTTCCACCGCGCCAGCTTGACGGTGCCGCCGGCGACCGCGTGGTAGGTGGTGCCGTGCCGGGCGTCGAGGTCGATGCCCTTGGCGCCGGCCATCTCGGTGTGGCCGTACTGCGACGTCACGACGTACTGGCCGGGGGCGAGCGGGAGCACATAGCGATTGGAGTTCGCCTGGTCGGCGGAAGCCCCGACCCCCGCTCCCTGACGGCCGTTGTCGCGGCTGGCGCGATCGCCGGCCAGTGTCTTGGCGCGATCGGCGTCGACGGCAGCATTTGCGTCAACCAATGCCAGATCGCTGGGCTGCTGCGACTCCGGCATCATCGTGCCGGAGACCAGAGCCACCACGCCGGCGCCGACGAAAGCGGTGGTCATCACCGCGGCATACCTGCTCCGCGGTGCGCACGGGACGCGCCTCCGGCCGCGATAGCGGCCTCGCTGCTCCCGGAGCTCCTCCACCCAATCTCCTTGGTCGGCGGTCGGGACACATGCGTTGAGCCAGGTTGAGACCTGTCTTAAAGCGCTTGACACCATGTCCCGGAGAACCGTTCGCGCGGTTGCCCCGAGACACGGTAGCGGTGAACGTATTACTGCCACAAGCCAAGCGGTGAATACGTCTGGCTACGCAGTGCGATTGTCCGTCTACTAGTGAAATCGCGTCACCGACCACTAGGGGATTCGTTACCCGCAAACCGCCCCTCTTCGCAACCGACTGTGACTGTTGCGCAGCTCACTGAAATCGGGGGTAGGTTTCGCGATAGGCCGTTCAGCAGGAAGGACTCGGGGTGGATATACAGACAGCTTCGTCTCGCATCCGCATTGTCATTGCCAAGCCCGGACTCGACGGGCACGACCGCGGCGTGAAGGTCGTGGCCCGCGCTTTGCGCGATGCGGGATTTGAAGTCATCTACACCGGACTCCACCAGACGCCGGAGCAGATCGTGGAGACGGCCATCCAGGAGGACGCCGACGCGGTCGGGCTCTCCGTTCTCTCGGGGGCGCACATGACCCTGTTCCCCCGGGTGCTGGCGCTGCTCGCCGAGCGCGGGGCCGACGACATCGTGGTGTTCGGCGGCGGGATCATCCCCGACCCCGACATCCCGGAACTGGAACGCCTCGGCGTCGCCGCGGTCTTCACGCCGGGCGCGACGATGGAGTCCATCGTGGAGTGGGTCCGGTCCAACGTGGCCGGCGCCAACGCCTGACCCGCCAGGCCGAGCGCGCGGGAGGGGCGCGGCGCCGTCTGGACTGAGGAGCGCAGGTCGCGCAGCGGCCGGAGCGACGAGGGAAGACGGCGCCGAAAGGCGCCCCGAGCGCTTGCGCGGGAAACAGGGCGCCCCCAGCGCTTGCGCGGGAAACAGATGCGGGCAATAGGGAGGGGCCGGACGCACCCCTCACGCGCCCGGCCCCTCTATGCACGATGCCCCGCCGCCACCCCTCGACCGACAGGGCATCGGCCGCCTCTGGTGCCGACCCGCTGGCGGACCGGCACTGATCTCAACGACGCCTGCTCCGGGCGGTTACGCGTGCCCCCCGAACGGGGTGCGAGTGGCCGGAGTGGGACAAGTGGTGTGGGCCCTTGCACAGCTCGCACCCACGCCGTAACGACCCGAACGCGGCTCGCTAGGCTGCGCCTGAATGCGTCGCTCTCGCGGACTCAGCGCGGAGCCGAAGAGGCAGAATCAGAGGTAGCTGTGGACCTGTACGAGTACCAGGGGCGCGCGCTGTTCGCCCGGCACGGGTTGCCGGTGCTGGACGGCGGGGTCGCCACCACTACGCAGGAGGCCCGCGAGATCGCCGACCGGCTCGGCGGACGGGTGGTCGTCAAGGCCCAGGTGAAGGTGGGCGGTCGCGGGAAGGCCGGCGGCGTCAAGCTCGCCGAGGGCGCCGACGAGGCCGTCACCCACGCCACCAACATCCTCGGCATGGACATCAAGGGGCACACCGTTCACAAGGTGATGCTCACGACCACCGCCGACATCGCCGAGGAGTACTACTTCTCCTATCTGCTGGACCGGGCGAACCGCACGTTCCTGTGCATCGCCAGCGTGGCCGGCGGCATGGAGATCGAGCAGGTCGCGCACGAGGCTCCCGAGAAGGTCGTGAAGAAGCCGATCGACGCGGTGAAGGGCGTCGACGAGGCGCTCGCCCGGGAGATCGTGACCGAGGCGAAGTTCCCGGCCGACGTCGCCGACCAGGTGGTCGACATCGCGGTGAAGCTGTGGCAGGCGTTCGTCGCCGAGGACGCCACGCTGGTCGAGGTGAACCCGCTGGCGAAGACCCCCGAGGGGCGCGTGCTCTGCCTCGACGCGAAGGTCACGCTGGACGCCAACGCCGAGTTCCGGCACCCGGAGCACGCCGAGTTCGCCGACGTGGCGGCCGTGGACCCGCTGGAGCAGCGGGCCAAGGAGAAGGACCTCAACTACGTCAAGCTCGACGGCGAGGTCGGCATCATCGGCAACGGCGCCGGCCTGGTGATGTCCACCCTGGACGTCGTCGCCTACGCCGGTGCGGAGTTCGGCGGCGTGAAGCCGGCCAACTTCCTCGACATCGGTGGTGGCGCCAGCGCCGCGGTCATGGCCAACGGCCTCGAGATCGTGCTCTCCGACCCCGCGGTCAAGAGCGTCTTCGTGAACGTCTTCGGCGGCATCACCGCCTGCGACGAGGTGGCGCGCGGCATCACGTCGGCGTTCGACCTGCTGGCGCAGCGCGGCGAGGCGGTCACCAAGCCGCTGGTCGTGCGCCTCGACGGCAACAACGCCGAGGAGGGCCGTCGGATCCTCGACACGGCTGCCAACCCGCTCGTCACGCGGGTGGACACAATGGACGGTGCGGCGCGTCGTGCCGCCGAGCTCGCGGCGCAGGGGGCCTGACATGGCGGTGTGGCTGACCGAGAACAGCAAGGTCATCGTGCAGGGGATGACCGGTTCCGAGGGCACGAAGCACACCCGGCGGATGCTCGCCGCCGGCACGAACATCGTCGGCGGCGTCAACCCGCGCAAGGCCGGCCAGCAGGTCGACTTCGACGGTACGAAGCTGCCGGTCTTCGCCTCCGTGGGCGACGCGATCAAGGAGACGGGCGCCGACACCACGGTCGTGTTCGTGCCGCCGGGGCACACCAAGGGCGCCGTGCTCGAGGCGATCGACGCGGAGATCGGGCTCGCCGTCGTCATCACCGAGGGCATCCCGGTGCACGACAGCACGCAGTTCTGGGCGCACGCGTGTGCGACCGGCAACAAGACGCGCATCATCGGGCCGAACTGCCCGGGCATCATCACGCCGGGGCGTTCCAACGCGGGCATCATCCCGGCCGACATCGCGGGCCAGGGCAAGATCGGCCTGGTCAGCAAGTCCGGCACGCTGACCTACCAGATGATGTACGAGCTGAGCGACATCGGGTTCTCCACCTGCATCGGCATCGGTGGCGACCCGGTCATCGGGACGACGCACATCGACGCGCTCGCGGCGTTCCAGGACGACCCGGAGACCGAGGCGATCGTGATGATCGGCGAGATCGGTGGCGACGCCGAGGAGCGGGCCGCGGACTTCATCAAGGCCAACGTCACCAAGCCGGTGGTCGGCTACATCGCCGGCTTCACCGCGCCGCCCGGGAAGACGATGGGGCACGCCGGTGCGATCATCTCCGGCTCGTCCGGCACGGCTGAGGCCAAGAAGGTGGCGCTGGAGGCGGCCGGTGTGAAGGTCGGCAAGACGCCGACCGAGACCGCCAACCTGATGCGCCAGGTGGTGACCGGCGCCTAGGCGTCAGGAAACTGCTTCACGCGACGGCCGGTCGAGATGACCGGCCGTCGCCGTTTTGGGAGAGTGTTCGCGATGTCCGGCAACTCCGACCAGCCGCCGGCCCGCCCGGACGAGGCGGAGTCCGAGGCCTCTCCGCGCCCCGAACCGCGCCCGCAGTCGCGACCGCGGCGCGCCGATGGTGCGGCCGCGCGCCGGGCCGACGGTGCGGCTCCGCGCCGGACGACGGCTCCCGCGCAGCGGCGTTCGCCGTCGAGCGTACGAAGCCGTCCGAGCGCCGCGAGTGGCGCGCCGTTGCCGCTGGCCGCCGCGGTCACCACGGCGTGGGCGGTGCTCGTGGCCGTCACGCCCGTTCTGCTCGCGGTGGGTGCGCTGTTGCTGATCTCGCCGAACCCGACCGACTCCGAGGCCGTGCTGCGGGCCGGGTTCGCCGCGTGGCTGCTCGGGCACGGGGTGCCGATCACGACCGACCTGGGGCCGATCTCGCTCGTGCCGCTGGTGGTGACCGGGCTCGCCGCCTGGCGGGTGATGCGGGCCGGCGTGCACGCCGCGCGGGCGGTGGGCGTTCGGCGCACTGCCGCGGTCGGGCCGGCGGTGCGCGCGGGAGTCGCCGTGGGTGTCGCGTACGGGGTGTACGGCGGGATCATCGGGCTCGCCGTGTCCACCGACGGGATGCGCGTGTCGGCGTGGCGGGCGGCGCTGACGCTGACGGCGTTCGGGCTGGTGGCGGGGCTGGCGGGTGCGCTGCGGGAGGGCGGCTGGCCGGGCCGGTGGATGGCGACGCTGCCGCTGCCGCTGCGGGACGGGCTGCGCACCGGGGGCGTCGCGGCGCTGCTCGTGCTCGGGGCCGGGGCCGCCGCCACGGGGCTGGCGCTGGCGTTCTCGGCCGGGGCCGCGGGCGACATGATCGCCGAGTACCGCACGGGAGTGGTCGGGCAGGCCGGGCTGGTGGCGGTCTCGCTGGTCTACGCGCCGAACGCCGCCGTGTGGGCCGCCAGCTACCTGGTCGGGCCCGGGTTCGTCATCGGCGTCGGCACCAAGGTCAGCAGCGCCGCCGTCGTCCTGGGCGAGGTACCCGCCGTGCCGCTGCTGGCCGCCGTTCCCGAGAAGGCTCTACCGACCTGGAGCGCCCTCCTCCTGGCGGTGCCCCTCGCGGCCGGGATGGTCGCGGGCTGGCTCCTCATGCGGCGCAAGCTGCGCGCGGAGGGGGACCCGGACTGGCCGGCGCTGCTCGGCTCCGCGGCGCTCGCCGGACCCGTCGCCGGGCTCGCGATCGCCCTCGCCGCGGCGATCTCCGGCGGCGCGATCGGCGCCGAACGGATGGCCGAGATCGGCGCCGACGCGTGGCCGCTCGGCGGCGTGACGACGGTCGTCGTCGCGGCGGGAACGGTGATCGCCGCCGCGGCCACGAAGATGCTCGCCCGCGTGCGCCGCAAGCCCTAGCGGTACGCCGCCCTCAGACCGGTGGGCGGCGCGATCTTGCAGTTGTGGCGCCCGGCGTGCCCGGGTTCGCCCCGCGGTGTCCCAGCCACAACTGCAAGATCGGCGAGAGGTGGAACGGTCAGCTGGTGCCGAGGGTGGAGAAGAAGGCCACGCCGGCGATCAGCAGAACCGTGATCAGCACGGTGAGGCCGATCGAGACCGCGCCGCAGGCCATACCCGCGATCGCGAGGCCCTTCTGGCCCACCTCGCCGTTCTGCGCCTTCTTCATGCCGAGGTAACCGGTCACGATGGCCGGCGCCCCGAGCAGGATCACCAGACCCGTGGCGAAGATGCCGATGCCGATCCAGCAGCACATCGACAGCACCGACAGGATGCCGGTGACCAGGGAGATGATCCCCAGGGTGTTGGTCTCGCCGGAACCGCCGAAGCCGCCACCGAACCCGGGCTGGCCGTAGGCGGGCTGCCCGTAGGGCTGGCCGGGCTGCGCGAACGGCTGCCCCTGCTGCTGGTACGGGTCCGCCGAGGTCGGCGGCACGAACGCCCCGCCGGAGGTCGGCTGCGGGTAGGCCCCGCCGGACGTCGGATATCCGCCGCTGCCCGAGGTCGGGTACGGCGTGCCGGACGTCGGGTTGGGCTGCGCGTACGGGTCGTTGTACTGCGGCTGTCCGTACTGCTGCGGCTGCTGCTGGCCGTACTGATCGGGCTGCTGCCCGTACTGCGGCTGCTGGCCGTACTGGGGCTGCTGCTGACCGTATGGATCCGGCTGGCCCGGCTGCTGGCCGTACGGGTCCTGTCCCGAGGGCGGGTAGCCAGGCTGCATCAGTATCTCCTTGTATGGGTTTCCGTGCGGAGCGCTCAGTAAGTCAGCCGTACCATACCCTGTCCACACCACCCCGCCCGGTGCGCTGCGGCCGGCGTTCTGCGAGGTCGGTAGGGTGCACGCGTGCGCTCTGGCCCCCCGGCCCGACTGGTCGTCCTCGTCTCCGGTTCGGGCACGAATCTGCAGGTCCTGCTCGATGCGTGCGCCGATCCGGCGTTCGGTGCCGAAGTGGTGGCGGTCGGTGCCGACCGGGCCGGCACGCGCGGGGTGCAACGGGCCGCGGAGCGCGGAGTTCCCACGTTCGAGGCGGTCGTGCGCGACTACGCGAGCCGCGACGAGTGGGATGCGGCGCTCACCGCGATGTGCCGCGAGCACGCGCCCGACCTGATCGTCTCGGCGGGCTTCCTGAAGCTCGTGGGGCCGGCGTTCCTCGCGGAGTACGGCGGGCGCTACGTCAACACGCACAACGCGCTGCTGCCGGCGTTCCCCGGAATGCACGGACCACGTGACGCCCTGGCCTACGGGGTCAAGGTGACCGGCGCGACGCTGCACTTCGTGGACGCGGGCGTGGACACCGGTCCGATCATCGCCCAGGTCACGGTCCCGGTGCTCGACGACGACACCGAGGAGACGCTCACCGAGCGGATCAAGGAAGCGGAACGGCAGCAGCTCGTCGACTACGTGGGCCGGCTGGTCCGCGACGGCTGGACGGTAGAGGGACGGAAGGTGCGCATCGGCATGGCGGAGACCACGGACACGCGACGTCCGATCCGGCGGGCGCTGGTCAGCGTCTACGACAAGACCGGGCTCGCGGAGCTGGTGGCCGCGCTGCACGACGCCGGCGTGGAGATCGTGTCGACCGGTTCGACGGCCGGGCAGATCGCCGCGGCGGGTGTGCCGGTGACGGCGGTCGAGGAGCTGACCGGGTTCCCCGAGTGTCTCGACGGGCGGGTGAAGACGCTGCACCCGAAGGTGCACGCCGGGCTCCTCGCCGACCTGCGCAAGGAGTCGCACGCCGAGCAGCTCGCCGAGCTGGGTGTGGCGCCGTTCGACCTGCTCGTCAGCAACCTCTACCCGTTCACGCAGACCGTCGCGTCGGGGGCCACGCCGGACGAGTGCGTGGAGCAGATCGACATCGGCGGGCCGGCGATGGTGCGGGCGGCGGCGAAGAACTTCCCGTCGGTCGCCGTTGTCACCTCGCCCGCCGACTATGCCTTTGTCACCGGCGCTCTGGCCGACGGTGGCCTGACGTTGAAAGAGCGGCGTTCACTCGCGGCGCGCGCGTTCACGATGATCGCCGAGTACGACATCGCCGTGGCGAACTGGTTCGCCGTGCAGGAGGACCCCGCCGACGGCTGGCCCGCGTTCGCCGGGATCGGGGCCGTCAAGCAGGCCGTGCTGCGCTACGGGGAGAACCCGCACCAGCCCGCCGCGCTCTACGCCGACCCCGCCGCGCCGGCCGGCCTGGCGCAGGCGACGCAGCTGCACGGCAAGGAGATGTCGTACAACAACTACGTCGACGCCGATGCCGCGTGGCGTTCCGCGCACGACTTCACCGAACCCTGCGTGGCGATCATCAAGCACGCCAACCCGTGCGGCATCGCCGTCGGGACGGATGCGGCCGACGCGCACCGCAAGGCGCACGCGTGCGATCCGGTGTCGGCGTTCGGCGGCGTCATCGCCGTCAACCGGCCGGTCGATCTGGTCCTGGCGGAGCAGATCAAGGAGATCTTCACCGAGGTGGTGGTGGCGCCGGCGTTCGACGAGGACGCGCTGGGCGTGCTGACCGCCAAGAAGAACATCCGGCTGCTGAAGGCGCCCGCGTACGGGCCGGCGGCGGCCGAGTACCGCCAGGTCGGCGGCGGGCTGCTGGTGCAGATGCGGGACCGGGTCGACGCGCCGGGCGACGACCCCGCCGCGTGGAAGCTCGTCGCCGGCGAACCGCTGGGCGACGCCGACCTCGCCGATCTGGTGTTCGCGTGGCGGTCGCTGCGTTCGGTCAAGTCGAACGCGATCCTGCTCGCCTCCGGCGGCGCCTCGGTGGGCGTCGGGATGGGTCAGGTCAACCGGGTGGACTCCTGCCGGCTGGCCGTCTCGCGGGCCGGTGAGCGGGCCGTCGGTTCGGTGGCGGCGTCGGACGCGTTCTTCCCGTTCGCGGACGGGCCGGAGGTGCTCTTCGCGGCCGGCGTCAAGGCGGTCGTGCAGCCCGGTGGTTCCGTGCGGGACAACGAGGTGATCGAGGCCGCCACGAAGGCCGGGGTCACCATGTACCTCACCGGGACGCGGCACTTCTTCCACTAGGTCGACCCGGCGGTGCCGATCGAGGAGACCGCCGGCGCCGGGAGATCGAGGCCGCGGTGCCGAAGGACTCGGCCGCCGGCACCCGGTACGCGACGCCGTACATGGCGCACCTGGACAGCGAGCGCTAGCCGCCCCTCCCGGCCGCAATGCCGGATCAGGGCCGCGGAGAGTGAGACGAAAGTTCGCCGTTCCGGTGGCGCCGGGCCGCTTGAATGTGCGGAATGGACCTCGACAAGCTCCGCGCGTGGTGGTGGCACCGCCAGGGCCTCGACGGGGCGTTCACCGGTGCGGCGCCGGCCGAGGTGCTGGCGCGCACCGGCTGGGCCCGTTCGGTCGGTGGCGTCAACCCCTACCTGACGCTCTTCTCCCGGGCAGGCGCCGGCCGGGAGGCCGTCGACGCCGACGTCGCCGCCGTGGAGATCCACGAGCTGCCGGCCGCCCGCGGGTGCACGTACGTGGTGCCGGCCGCCGACTACGCGCTGGCGCTGCAGGTCGGGCGGCACGCCACCGAGGCCGACGTGCGCACGCTCGCGAAGTTGGGCGTGGAGCGGGCGGAGCTGACGAAACTGGCCGACGCCGTGCTGGAGGTGCTGGGCGCCGACCGGGCGCTCGACCCGCTCGCGCTGCGGGAGGAGCTGGGCGAGGCCGTCCGGCACCTCGGCGAGGACGGGCGGCGGCGCGGGCAGAGCACCACGCTTCCGGCCGTTCTCGGCATGTTGCAGGCCGCCGGGGAGATCCGGCGGGTGCCGGTGGACGGGCGGCTGGACCGCCAGCGGTACGCCTACCGCAGGTGGAGCGCACCGAGCACCGGCCTCGACGACGCGGCCGCGCGCGTGGAGCTGGCCCGTCGCTACTTCGACTGGACCGGGGCCGCGACGCTCGCGCACTTCCGCTGGTTCAGCGGGTTCGGCGCCGCGGTCGCGCGACAGGCGATGGCGGCGCTCGACCTGGTCGACCTCGGTGGAGGCCTCTTCCGGCCCGCCGACTCCTCCTACGACTCGTTCGAACGGGCACCGGCTCCACGGATCTCCCTCCTGGCCGGGATCGACGGGCTGCTGTTGCTGCGCCGGGACCTCGGCACACTGCTGGACGCGCCGGACATGATCCGCCCCCTGCCGGGAGGGCGCACGGGTGAGCGGTTGGGCACCCTGGCCGACCTGCCGGACCACGCGATCGTGGACCGGGGGCGACTGATCGGGCTGTGGCAGTTCGACCCGGGTGAGGGCGAGGTCGTGTGGTGGACGTTCGGGCCGGCGGGGGACGCGGTGCACGAGGCGGTGGCCCGCACCGAGGAGTACCTGCGCACGCAGGTCGGTGACGCGCGCAGCTTCTCCCTGGACTCGCCGAAGTCGAGAGCCCCTCGCCTTGCCGCACTCCGTGCGGCCGCCCGTTAGCGGTCTTTTAATCTGGCTGGCGTGACGGCGACGATTCTGGACGGCAAGGCGACGGCGGCGGCGATCAAGGAGGAACTGCGGGCACGCGTCAAGGTGCTCGCCGACCGGGGCCGCGTGCCGGGGCTGGGCACCGTGCTCGTGGGGGACGACCCCGCCTCGCACACCTACGTCGCCGGCAAGCACCGGGACTGCGCCGAGGTCGGTATCGCCTCCATCCAGCGGGAACTCCCCGGCGACGCGACCCAGGCCGACGTCGACGCGGTCGTCGACGCGCTGAACGCCGACCCCGCCTGCACCGGCTACATCGTTCAGCTGCCGCTGCCGAAGCACCTCGACGAGCAGCGCGTGCTCGAACGCATGCTGCCCGACAAGGACGCCGACGGCCTGCACCCGGTGAGCCTCGGCCGGCTGGTGCTGCAGAAGCCCGGCGCCCTGCCCTGCACCCCGCGCGGCATCGTCGAACTGCTCCGCCGCTACGACGTGGAGATCGCCGGCAAGGAGGTCGTCGTGGTGGGCCGTGGTGTCACGGCGGGACGGCCGCTCGGTCTCCTGCTCACCCGCCGCAGCGAGAACGCCACCGTCACCTCGTGCCACACCGGCACCGTCGACCTGGCCGCACACACCCGGGCGGCGGACATCGTGGTCGTGGCGGTCGGGGTCCCGGCCCTGCTCACGCCCGACATGGTCCGCCCGGGCGCGGCGGTGCTGGACGTGGGCTCCACGCGGGTGGTCGGCGCGGACGGCAAGGCGCGGATGGTCGGCGACGTGCACCCCGAGGTCCGCGACGTGGCCGGGTACCTCGCCCCGATGCCCGGCGGCGTGGGCCCGATGACGCGGGCCATGCTCCTGACCAACGTGGTAGAGGCCGCCGAACGCGCCTAGCCCGCTCGCTGACCCCGCCGATCTTGCAGTTGTGGTGCCCGGGGTGCCCGGTTTCGCCCCACGGTGTCCCCGCCACAACTGCAAGATCGGCGCAGCCCGGGTCAGCCGAGGGCCGTCAGGGTGGTCGGTCCCGCGGGGGACGGGGTCGCCGCGATGAGGACGCCGGGGCCGACGTACAGCAGCTGGGTGGGGGCCGGGACGGCGCGGTCCTCGGTGACCCGGCCGGTGTTCAGGTCGACGCGGAGGATGCGCGCGGCCAGCGGGTTGTCCCACGCGCGGGTCAGCACGTACGCCGCGGTGTCGCGGCCGGCCAGCGCCACGCCGACCTGCCCCGGCCCGGGCGCCTCCACCGTCCACAGTGGACGCCCGAACGCCAGGTCGACGACGCTGCTCGCCGCGTCCACGTACACGGCCCGCGCCCCGACCGACGCGACCAGCCCACCCGGTGGCGCGGCATGCGTCGCCCCCGGCGTGCCGGTACCCGCCGCGAGCACGACCCCGCCCGCCCCTGAACGCACCAGCACGCCGCCGTCCGTGCGGACCAGCACCGGGCGGGTCGACTGCTCGGGCGGCACCCACGTCCAGCGGATCGCCGGGGCCGCTCCCGACGTGGTCAGGCCGGCGACCCGAAAGCCGCCGGGGCACTCCAGCAGCGTGGCGAGCACGTCGTCGGCGACCGGCACCAGATCGGCGATGGTGCAGGAGGGGTCGCCCGGCAGCCACTCCCAGCGGGGCAGGCCGGTCGACAGGTCCAGCGCGAGCAGCGGACGGCCCCGGGCGGGGCGGATCACGGCGACGCCGCTGTCGCTGCGGGCGGTCGCCGCGCCGTCGCCGTCGGGCCTGGTGCCGGGCCGGTCGCCGGGCCTGTTGCCGGCGGTGGCGCCGGGCCGGGGGCCGACGGCCACGAGGTCGCCGGTGCCGGTCGCGCTCGCGCCGCCGCCCGCCGGTGCGCCGCCCCACGAGGGGCCGCTCGCGACCAGGGCCGACGCCGCGCCGGGGCCGCCGCCGGTCGCGCCGCCGCCCGGGCCGGCCGTGGCCGCGGGACCGGAGCCGCCGGGTGCGGAGCCGCCTGGGCCGGCCGTGGCTGCGGGGCCGGGGCCGCCGGGTGCGCCGCCGCCGGAGTTGGCCGCGCCGCCGGGGCCGGTGCTGCTGGCCGGGCCGCCCGGAGCCGCGCCGGGGGCGGGTGAGCCCGGGGGGACGATGCGTTGCCAGAGGCGTTCGCCGGTGGCGGCGTCGAAGGCAGCGACGGTGCGCTCGGTGCCGGTTACCCAGGAGGCGAGGGCTGTGGTGCCGTCCGCGGAGAGGCCGGCCGCCGAGAGGGTCGCGTCGGAGCGGCGGAAGTGCCAGCCGGGTGTGCCCGTCGAGGCGTCCAGAGCGAAGATCCCCGTCCGGTCGCGGAGCACCAGCAGGCCGGCCGCCGTGCCGACGGGAGTGCCGCTGACGGTGGCGCGCCAGCGTTCCGTGGCGATCGACGACGGGAGTGCCTCCGGGGATCTCGTGCCCGCGGGGAGCACGCGCGCGTCGAGGTTTCTGGTGCCGATCCAGGCCGTGAAGCCGTTCAACATAAGAACGATCACGAGGACCACGACGCCGGCCGCGGCATAGGCGCGGCGCGTGACCGGAGCGGTGAGGCGCACCGTGCCGGCGACGATCAGCCAACCCACGGCGGTGATCACGCAGCCGAGGACGCAGATCGGGCCGCCCGGGGCGAGCCCGTCGAACGTCGCCTCGCCCGCGGCGGTGCGCGCCGCCAACAGCGCCGCCCCGACCGCACCGCCCGCCGCGACCAGCGCGGACACCAGCGGCGGGATGCCCACCCGCAGCGCCGCCGGGCGGAGCGCGGACAGCGCCGGCCCGAGCAGCGCGATCGCCAGCAGCACCGCCACGTCCGGCTTGCCGTGCGCCTCGCCCTGCCGCCACGACCACGGCCCGAGCAGCGCGGCGACCGTCATGACGGCACCCACCACCACGAACGCCGGCCCGGTCGGGCGCACGGCATGACGAAGCGCGATCAGCACGCTGATCCAACGGCGGTCCACGGGACACAGGATGCCCCAGCCGGCAAATTGCCACACGCAAGGCGTTATGGTGCGGGAACGGAGAGCCTGGGCGTCGTTCAGCCGCCATCCGACCGGCGGCCCGGCCGAATCGGAAGGATCAGACATGGGCAAGAAGGTGACCGTCGTCGGCGCCGGCTTCTACGGGTCCACGACCGCGCAGCGCCTCGCCGAGTACAACGTCTTCGAAACCGTCGTGCTCACCGACATCATCGAGGGCAGGCCCGCCGGGATCGCGCTCGACATCAGCCAGTCCCGCCCGATCGAGGGGTTCGAGACGCTGGTGGTCGGCGCCACCACCGGGCCCAACGGGGAGGGCTACGAGGCGATCGAGGGCTCCGACGTCGTGGTGATCACGGCCGGCCTGCCGCGCAAGCCGGGCATGAGCCGCATGGACCTGCTCGAGGTCAACGCCAAGATCGTGCGCGGCGTCGCGGAGAACGTCGCCAAGTACGCGCCCGGCGCCGTGGTCATCGTGGTCTCCAACCCGCTCGACGAGATGACCGCCCTCGCCCAGCTCGCCACCGGCTTCCCCAAGAACCGCGTCGTCGGCCAGGCCGGCGTGCTCGACTCGGCCCGGTTCGCCCACTTCGTCGCCGAGGCCACCGGCAAGCCGGTCGGCTCGGTGCGCACGCTCACGCTCGGGTCGCACGGCGACACCATGGTGCCGGTGCCGTCCCGGTGCACCGTCGACGGCCGGCCGCTCACCGACGTGCTGCCCGCCGACAAGGTCGACGAACTGGTCAAGCGCACCCGCAACGGCGGCGCCGAGATCGTCGGCCTGTTGAAGACCGGTTCGGCGTACTACGCGCCGTCGGCCGCCGCCGCCCGGATGGCGCTCGCCGTGGCCACCGACAGCGGCGCGGTCATCCCCTCGTGCGCCTGGGTCGACGGCGAGTACGGCATCTCCGGCGTCTACCTGGGCGTCGAGGCCGAACTGGGCGCCGGCGGCGTCAAGAGGGTCGTCGAGACGCCGCTCACCGACGGGGAACTCGCCGGGCTCAAGGAGGCCGCCGAGGCCGTCCGGGCCAAGCAGGCGGACGTCGCCAACCTGTGACGGCCTCCATCTGTGGGTGGAGTCGGGCATCAGACCTCGCGGGGACGACCGATCCGGGCGTCCCCGCTTAGGGTCTAGGCAAATGTCACTCGTGCGTACCTGGTGGTTGCCCGTTCTGCTGGTCAGCGGGCAGTTTGCCGTGTTTCCCGGGTGGAACCTCATCGATCACCGGCCGCTCGACCCGGTGCGCACCGCCGTGCACGTCATCCTCACGCTCGTGCTCGGTGGCGCACTCGCCTGGCGGCTGCGGGCGCCGTTCGCGTCCTACGTGGTGTGCATCGTCGGGGTCACCACCGCCGTGTACTCGCTGCCGGACGAGACGATCATCCCGATCATCTTCGCCGACCTGATCGCGCTCTACTCCGTCGCCGCCCGCCGGCCGCCGCGGGCTCTGCTGGGCGCCACGGCCCTGGGGCTGACCTCGCAGATCATTCAGCTGCCCGCGGTGCCGCCGGCCCAGCGCGGGATGACGTTCGCGATGGGGCTGCTCATCTACGTGCTGACCGTCGGGCTCGGCCGGGCCCGGGGACGCTGGCGGGACGGTCGTGAGGAGGCCGCCCGGCAGCTCGCCCGCGCCGAGGAGGAACGCCGCCGCGCCGCCGTCGCCGAACGCGACCGCCTCGCCCGCGAGCTGCACGACGTCACCGCCCACCACCTGACCGCCATCCTGGTGCACGCCACCGCCGCCCGTAGGCTCACCGAGAAGCGGCCCGAACTGGCGGCCGAGGCGCTGGAGTTCGCCCGGGAGACCGGTACCCGCACGCTCGCCGCACTGCACCGGCTCGTCGCCGTGATCACCCCCGGGGCGGCCCCGGCCGAGCCGCTCACCGAACGCCTCGACCGCCTGGTCGACGCCGCCGCACAGGCCGGGCAGGTGGTCCGGCACACCGTCGGCGCCGGCATCGACGGCTGCCCGCCCGACGTCGCCGACGCGGTGCACGCCGTCGCCCGCGAGGCCACCACCAACGCCATGCGCCACGCCCCCGGCACCGAGGTGACCGTGACCGTCTCCTGCGACGAGGAGCAGGTGCGGGTGCGCGTCGCCAACGCGGCGCCGGACGCGGCCACCTCCGGCAGCGAACGCCTCGGCTCCGGCCGCGGCCTCGCCGGCCTCGAGGCCCGCGTCGGCGAACTGGGCGGCGGCTTCAGCGCGGGCCCCGCCGACGGGGGCTGGGTGGTGACGGTCTCCCTCCCGCTGGGCGCCGCGGCCGCCGTACCCACCGCGGCGGAGGAGCCCCGCGGCGTCTTGGCACGGATCGCCGACTGGTGGCACAACCTCGACGAACGCCTCCTCGACACCGCCATCGTCGTCGCCACCACCGGATTTCCGCTGGTGATCCTCTATGCCGACCCCGAAGCCGAGTCCGACTTCCAGGACCTGCGGCGGCCGTCGGTGCTCGTTCTGCTCTCGCTGCTGCTGATCCTGCACGGCGCGCCGATCTGGTGGCGGCGCCGCGCCCCGTGGCGCACCCTCGGCGCCGTGGCCGCCGGGTCGGTCACCTACGGGGTGACCGTGGTGTCGGTGGGGCTGCCGCCCGACGCGCTGTGGCTGCTCCTGCTGGGGCTGGGCACCGAGATGGTGGCCGTGCACGCCGTCGCCACCTACGGGCGGCCGGCGTGGGCGAGCTGGGCGGCGGTGCCGGTTGTCTCGGTGACGTTCGGGCTGCTCGTCACCACCGCGATCGTGCTGGCGGACGAGATCGAGGAGTCGGGTCGCGCCTATCCGGCCGCGGTCGTCACGGTGTGCCTGGTGTCGATGGTGCCGATGGCGGCGATGACCGGCCCGATCTGGCTCGCCGGGCTGCTGGTGCGTCGCCGTCGCGACCGGACCCTCGCCGACGAGCGGGCCGCCCTCGCCCGGGCCTCGGCCCGGGCCGTCGTCGTCGTGGACGAGCAGCGTGCGCGGTTCGCCTCGGGTCTTCGCGCCTCCGTTCTCGATCCGGCGGAACGTCTTATCGCCGCGGCCGCCCCGCCGTCGTCGTCCCCGCCCGCGGACGGCCCCGACCCGGACGGCGCGGCGCGGATCGACGCGCTCGACGCCGTGATCGCCGAGGCGCGCACCGGGCTCGCCGCCATGCGGGAACTGCTCGGCGCCCTGCACCCCGAGCCGGCGGCCGGCAGCGCACCCCCGCGCGGCATGGCCGACCTCGACTCGCTCTGCGCCGAACACCGTTCCGAGGGCCGCGACGTCCAGCTGAGCGTCGGCGCGGTACCGGGCCCGCTGCCGGTGGCCGTCGACCTGTCCGGCTACCGGATCGTGGACACCGCGCTCGACACCGACGACACCCAGCCGTGCGCGGTGCGGGTCACCTACGAGAAGGAGGTGCTCGTGGTCTCCGTGACCGGTGTGCCCTCCGCCGCCGGCGGGGTCGTCGCCGCGCGGATCAGGGCCCGCACCGGTGCGCTCGGCGGCGTGGCGACCTTCGATCCGGCCGGCGCCGTCACGTGCTACCTTCCGGCATCTCGGGAGCCGATCGGCCGGGAGGGGGTGCGGGCATCGTCATCCGCGTGATGGTGGTCGACGACCAGCCGGTGGTGCGGGCCGGGTTCGCCGCCATCCTCGACGCCGAGGAGGACCTGTCCGTCGTCGCGACGGCGGCCGACGGCCAGGAGGCACTCGACGGGGTGGGCGCGCACGACCCCGACGTCGTCCTGATGGACATCCGCATGCCGGGGATGGACGGGCTGACCGCCACCGCCAAGCTCACCGAGGCGGGGCAACGGCCGCGGGTGCTGGTGCTGACGACGTTCGACCTGGACGAGTACGTGTACCGGGCGTTGCGCGCCGGCGCGTCCGGGTTCCTGCTCAAGGATGCCGACCCCGCCGAACTGGTGCACGCCGTGCGGGTCGTCGCGGCCGGCGAAGGGCTCATCGCCCCGCCCGTCACGCGGCGGCTGATCGAGGCGTTCGTCGACGGATCGCTCGCGCCGCGGACCGAACCGTCGCCGGTGCCCGACGCGTTGACCCCGCGCGAGGCCCAGGTGCTGCGGCTGGTCGCGCGGGGTCTCACCAATTCCGAGATCGGCACCGAACTGGGCATCGCCACCGGCACGGTGAAGACGTACATCAACGGGCTGTTCGCCAAGTTGGGTGTGCGGGACCGGGTGCAGGCCACGATCCGGGCGTACGACCTGGGACTGGTGCGGCCGCGTTCCTAGAAGTAGCCGGTGCAGGTGAGAGCGCCGTTGCTGACGTCCCGGACGCAGGCGTTGCCGCGGACGTTCTTGTCGTTGAGCATCGGCGTGTACACCGACCGCTCGCCGCTGGGCACGGTGGCGACGTAGTTGAGGTCGGGGTTCACGTCGTTCGGGTGGCGCTGGACGCGTACCCGGTCACCGGCTCGCGCATTGTCGACCCGGCCCCAGATCGCGCGGCAGTTGGAGCTGTAACGCAGCCGCAGGCGAATTCCGGCGGCGGTGGTGACGTCGTCGACCGTGACGGCGTCGTCGTTGCAATGGGTGGCCGCCGGGTCCTTTCCGTTACAGGTCGCCCCCTCACAGATGTCGGCCGCCGCCGCGGGACTGCTCATCACGCCGATGAACAGCACGGATGTCGCCAGCATCGCGGCGATAGCGGCCGGTGTGCGCTTTGCCCTCGTCATTTCGGATTCCCTCCGTCGGGCGAATGTGAGGGGAAGGCTATTTCTCTGCGAACGGGAATCGCATTGTGCGCGTACTTATTTAGGCGGCGCTTGAGCTATATCAATTCTTTCCTATTTCGGCGGGACGCCGGAACCGCGCTGCCGGCCGTGGCAGGCTGGGATGCGGCCCCGCCGAGCGATCCAGTACGCTCGTACTGCTTAGAGATCCCGCGAGAGGAGCGCCACGCCGATGGCCAAGATCAAGGTTGCGAACCCGGTCGTCGAGCTCGACGGTGACGAGATGACCCGGATCATCTGGAAGCAGATCCGGGAGCAGCTGATCCTGCCGTACCTCGACGTCGACCTGGAGTACTACGACCTGTCGATCCAGTACCGCGACGAGACCGACGACCAGGTGACCGTCGACGCCGCGAACGCGATCAAGCGCCACGGGGTCGGCGTCAAGTGCGCCACCATCACGCCGGACGAGGCGCGGGTCGAGGAGTTCGGCCTCAAGAAGATGTGGCGCTCGCCCAACGGCACCATCCGGAACATTCTCGGCGGCGTCGTCTTCCGCGAGCCGATCATCATGTCGAACGTGCCGCGGCTCGTACCCGGCTGGACCAAGCCCATCATCATCGGCCGTCACGCACACGGCGACCAGTACAAGGCCACCGACTTCGTGGCGCCCGGCCCCGGCACGCTGACCGTGACGTTCACACCGGACGACGGCTCCGCGCCGATGGAGTTCGAGGTCGCCAAGTTCCCCGGCGGCGGCGTGGGCATGGCCATGTACAACTACGACGACTCGATCCGCGACTTCGCGCGGGCGTCGTTCCGCTACGGCCTCGACCGTGGCTACCCGGTGTACCTGTCCACCAAGAACACCATCCTCAAGGCCTACGACGGGCGGTTCAAGGACCTGTTCGCCGAGGTCTTCGAGACGGAGTTCAAGGAGGAGTTCGCCAAGGCGGGCATCACCTACGAGCACCGGCTCATCGACGACATGGTCGCCGCCGCGCTCAAGTGGGAGGGCGGCTTCGTGTGGGCCTGCAAGAACTACGACGGTGACGTGCAGTCCGACACCGTGGCGCAGGGCTACGGCTCGCTGGGCCTGATGACCTCCGTTCTCATGGCGCCCGACGGCAAGACCGTCGAGGCCGAGGCGGCGCACGGCACGGTGACGCGGCACTACCGGCAGTGGCAGAAGGGCGAGAAGACCAGCACCAACCCGATCGCCTCGATCTTCGCCTGGACCCGGGGCATCGCCCACCGCGGCAAGCTCGACGGCACGCCGGCCGTCACCGAATTCGCCAACAAGCTGGAGCAGGTCTGCGTCGAGACGGTCGAGAGCGGCCAGATGACCAAGGACCTCGCGCTGCTCATCAGCCGCGACGCGCCGTGGCTGACCACGGACGAGTTCCTCAACGCGCTGACCGACAACCTGGCCAAGAAGCTGTCGTAGTTTTCCCGTCGACGGGCCCCGGCCGCACCTGGCCGGGGCCCGTTTGCGTCTGAGTTTGTGAGGGCAGTACGCGTTGGTGGATACTCCGCCGGTGCAAGCGATCGGGCCTTATCAGGTGCTCCGTCGGCTGGGTACCTGCCCGGCCGGCCAGGTCTGGTGGGGCGTGGACGCCTCCGGCGGATACGCCAGCATCGCCGTCCTCGAACCGGTCGTCGCCGCCGACCCGCGCTGGCGCCAGGCGTTCAGCGGGACGGCCCTCGCACTCGCGCCGCCCAACGCCGGCTCGATGATCCAGATCGCCACCGGCGACCCCAACGGGGCCGTGGCGTGGATCGCGTGCGTCGCCGACGGCGGGCCGGGCGCGGCACAGATCTTCGCGTCGCTCGGGCTGCTGTACACGGCCGACCCGATCAGCCCGGAGCCGGTCGACGCGGCGGACGCCACCCAGCGGGTCCAGTTGCGCGAGGCGCTGAGCGAACCCACCGGGCCGATGCGGATCGTCTCGACCACGCCTCCGGTGGAGTCCCTCCCGCGGGCCGAACCGGCCACCGAGGTCATCGGCGGGACCGGCGGGGCCGGCGGTTTCGGCGAGGCTACGCAGCGGGTGCCGATCGAGGCGTCCGGTGGGGTGGGCTCGGCTTCTCCCGGTGGGGTGAACTCGGGGGCGGCCGCCGTGCCGACCGCGGGGCATGCGGCGGCTTCGACATTCGGTACGTCCGGCGGGGGGTCGGCGCCGGTTCCGGGCACGGCGGCCGGTGGGGCGTCTTCCGCCGGGGCGGCTTATTCGCCGGGGCCGGGTGCGGCTTCCGGGGTGGCTCCGACGTCGGGTCCTGCCGCTGGGCATGGTGTGGCGCCGGTGTCCGGGGTGGCTCATCCCGGGGCGCACGGTCCTGCGCCCGCGTCCGGCGGTGCGCCGCACGCGCAACGTGCAGGGACGGCTGCGGCTCCCGCTTCCGACCCGGGCGCCCGGGCGGGTGGCGGCACCGATGCCCAGGGGCGGCCCGTCCCGCCGTGGGTGGCCGACGCCCCGGCCGGTCCGCCCGGTGGTGAGTGGACCCAGGTCGTCCCCACGGCGCCGGACGCGGGGTCGGCGCCGCAGTACCCGGCCGGCGGTGGGCCCGGGACGCAGGGCGCGGCCGGACAGCAGTTCGCGGCGCCGTTCGCGCAGCAGTATCAGGCACCGGCGGGTCAGCCCTATGCGGCACCGACGGGCCATCAGGTCCAGGCGCCCGCCGGGCAGCAGTATCAGGCGCCGGCGGGGCAGCAGTTTCAGGCGCCCGCGGCGCAGGCGTATCAGGCGCCGGGTGGGTCGGGGGGTCCGCAGCCGCAGCAGGGTGGTGGCTGGGACCAGGCGGTGCCGGCCGGTTCACCGGGCTGGAACTACGACGCGCTGGACGGTGGGAGTTCCATCCGGAGCGCGTATCCGCCGATCGGGCCGGTGCAACGACCGAAGAGCTTCCCCCTGGTGCCGGTCGCGATCGTGGGCGGCGCGGTGCTGCTCCTGGTGATCGTGCTGGTGGTGGCGTTCACGCTCGGGTGAGCCCGAACGCCACCGTGCAGCGCCTCAGATACCGCGGCCGCGCTTGTGCAGGGCGCTGAGGACGTTCTCGACCTTGACGACGCCCGTGGCCGCCGCGAGCGCGATGGCCGCCCTGGGCTCGCGCCAGTTCGAACGCACCGCCTGACGGGCGTACTGCAGCGCGGACTCCTTGTCGCCGTTCGCCGCTGACCAGCAGGCCAGTTGGCCGTAGACGCGGGCCGCGCCGATGTCGCTGCGCGCGATCTCGGGATGGCGTTCCATCATCCAGCGCAGGGAGGCCACCTTGGTGTCGTACTCGTAGGCGAAGTACGACGTGCGTCCCCATGCCACCCGCACGAGCGGTTCGTCGAGGTGGCGGATCGCGCCCCGCTTCGCGGCGCGCAGGAGCAGATCCCAGTCCTCGTTCTGGCTGCCGGGTGCGTCCTCGGCGACGAGTCCGAGCTGGTCGGCGTTCACGAGGGAGGAACGCCGAATCAGGAAGCTTGACGCGTGCAGCATGGCCATGCGGGAGCGCACCAGGTCGGTGACGCCCACGAGGGAGATCCCGGCGAGCCGGGGCGTGATGCGATCGGCGTACTCGACCTCCATGGCGCAGGTGCCGAACTCCGCGCCGCCGAGCGTCTCCACCTGACGCCGCAGCTTGTCCGGCGCCCACGTGTCGTCGTCGTCGCAGAAGGCCACCAGTTCGGTGTCGAGCGCGAGGATGCCGGTGTTGCGGGCACCGGCGAGGCCGGGCGTACGCCAGTTCACCAGGACCATGAGCGGTCGCTCACCGGAACGGGCGAGCATGTAGTCGGGTTCCGCCTGGTCGTAAACGATGATCATCCGCAGACGGCCCGGATAGTCCTGGATGGACACCGAGTCGATAGCGCGGGCGAGCATGGCGGGCCGGTCCCGCGTCGGGATGATCACCCCGATGGACGGCCACTCCGCTGTCACGCGGTCCTCCCGGCGAGCGGGTAGCCGTACGAGGCGAGCAGCGGAGCGGTGAGCGCCCCGACGATCCGGCGCTGCCGGACGGGCAGCGAACGCCGCCACGCCTCGTCGCGCCGCAACGGCACCGAACCGATCGTGAAGCGCATCGGGTTGCCGGCCGCGCTGTGCCCGGGGCCGAGGTCGGCCACGTAGCCCTCGCCCTCCGCGCGCAGGAACGACAGTTCCGTGGCGGACTCCTCGAGCCCCGCGAACCTGGCGAGTGACCGCAACGTCGCCTTGGGATCGGTGAGCAGCTCTTCGTACCGCACGCGGCGCACCTTCACGCCGAGCCGGCCGAGCAGGCTGAACGACGCGTTGTGCCCGTTCCACAGCAGCGCCGAACGGGCGGGCGTGTAGCGGGTCATCTGCTCGTCGGTGTCGGACTCCGGCCGCGGCACCTTCTTCGTCCAGGAGTACGCCACGCCGCGGCTGTCCCGCACGACGTGGATCACCCGCAGGTCGATGTCCTCGATGTGGCGCAGGCAGTAGGCGAGCGCGCTGTGCTTGGAGGAGTCGACCACGACCTGTGCGCCGCTGACCGCCGCGGCGGCCCGGTAGACCTTGCTGTAGTAGCCGCTGTACTCGGCGAGCCCTTTCGGCTTGGGCCCGAACGCGAGTCGCGGGATGTGCCGGGTGCGCTCGGTCGAGGCGGCGAGGGTGGAGAGCCGGTCGGGATCGATGTTCTCCCATCCGCCGAACGCCTCGACGCCCACCTTCTGCCAGAAGCCGCACTCGGAGAAGCGGTCCCCACAGCCACACCGTTCGTCGTGTCGCAGGTCCCGTTGCCACAGGTGGACAACCTCACCGAGCGGACAGACTCCGGGTAGTTGGCCGAGCAGTCGTTCCATCAGTGTCGTCCCGCTGCGGCCTAAGCCGCCCAGGAAGAGTACGCGTACCACGGACCCTCCTTGTCTCGTTCTGGTTACATAACGAGGATTGCGGGGTTTAGAGACGTTATGTCGGAATTCACGAAGATCACGCTCGCAGGGTTGGACTTCGCCGCGTTATCCGAAACCGAGGTCGTGGACCGGGTACGCGCCGCGCTCGATCGGGGCGAAGGGGGCCGGATCGCCACGCCCAACGTGGACATCCTCCGCCAGGCGGCCCGAGATCCGCAGGTCCGCGCGGACCTCGACACCGCCGACCTGCTGGTGGCCGACGGGACGCCGCTCGTCTGGGCCTCCCGCCTCGCCCGTCAACCCCTGCCGGAACGCGTCACCGGATCGGGCCTCATCTGGTCCCTCTCGGCGGGGCTTGCCCTCGACGGCCGCTCCGTGTACCTGCTCGGCGGCGAACCCGGCCCCGTCGACGAGCGCTACTCCGGCGCCGAACGCGCGGCCGAGGTCCTCGTGGACCGCTTCCCCGGGCTGCGCATCGCCGGCCACGCCAGCCCGCCGCACGGCTTCGACCGCGACGAGGAGACGTTCCGCGCCATCCTCCAACGGGTGATCCTCGCGGAGCCGGACATGGTCTTCGTCGGGCTCGGCTTCCCCAAACAGGAACGCATCATCGGACTCTTACGGCCCGAACTACCCGCGACCTGGTTCCTCGGCTGCGGTGCCGCGATCAACTTCGTCGCCGGCGACCAGACCCGCGCTCCACTGTGGATGCAGCGCGGCGGGTTGGAGTGGGTGCACCGGCTCGCCAACGAGCCCACCCGGCTCGCCGGCCGCTACCTGTGCCGCGACGCGCCCTACGCGCTGCGGCTCCTCGCCACGGCGGCGGTTGCCGGGCGGGAGCCCGGTGCGCGGGAGGAGGCCGAGCCCGCTGTCGCCGCAACTCCGGCCGGTGCGGAGTCGGGGGCGTGGATCGACGAACTGGACGAGCGCTGGCCGATCGGCGCGCCGCCGGGGAAGGGGGCGCGGGACGCCGCGGGCCGGTCGGGTGACGGGTCCTCGGAGTGGTCTGCGGAGGAGTCCGAGAGCTGGGTCGACGCCGGGTCCGGGATCGGCGGCACGGGCGTGGCGTCCGCGCGTGCCGCGTGGTCTGCGGAGGAGCCCGAGAGCTGGGCCGACGCCGGGTCCGGGATCGGCGGCGAGGTGTCCGCGCTCGCCGCCCGGGCCGAGGATGAGCGTCTTCTGTCGGCGGGCGAGGGGGCCGAGGGGCGGCCTGCGGGCACCGGCGCCGGACGGTCTGCCGATGCGCCCGCGGTTCGGGTCGCCGGGCCGGAGGAACTCCGGGTGGGGAGTGGGCGCTCGGAGCGGTTGGCCGATGAGTCGGACGAGTGGGCCGAGGAGCGGTCCGGCGATGAAACGGGCACCCGGGCCGAGGCGCGGTCCGCGGCCGGGCGGTCGGTCTGGTCCCGGGACGATTCGTCGTCGGGCGATCGGCCTGCGGCCCGGGTGGACGTGACGTTCCGGGCCGGGCGTTCGGGCTGGTCGGCGGACCTGGGTTCGGTGCCTGAGGACGAGTACACGGACTGGGCGAAGGACGGGACCTTGGCGTCGTCGGACGATCGGCCCGAGGTTCGGGTGGACGCGAGGTCCGGGGCGGGGCGTTCGGCCTGGTCCTCCGGAGTGGGTCCGGTGTCGGGGGAGGACGACGAGGACGGGTCCGGGGCCTGGAGGGAAGACGGACCTTCGGCGTCGTCGGACGAAGAGTCCCGGTTGGATGTGAGGTCCCGGTCGGGGGGTTCGGCCTGGTCGGCGGGCGCCTATTCGACGTCGGGCGACGAGGACGGGTTCGAGGCCTGGACGGAGGACGGCCCCACCGCGTGGTCCGGTGATCGGCCCGGCGCGCGGGTCGATGTGACCTTCCGGGCGGGGCGTTCGGCCTGGTCGACGGAGCCGGGTTCGGTGTCGGAGGGCGACGCCGGCGCCTGGGCGGAAAACGGACCCTCGGCATGGTCGGACGACGATCGCGGAGAGTCGGCCGAATCCGCGGACGGGCCGACGGAGGCGCTGCTGCCGGACGGACGTAAGGCGTGGTCGGGCGACGGACCCACGGGGTGGTCGGAGGACGAGCCCGCGGAGATGGCCGAATCCGCGGACGGGCCGACGGAGGCACTGCTGCCGGACCGACTTGAGGCGTGGTCGGGCTACGGCCCCACGGTGTGGTCGGAGGACGGGCACCAGGACCGGACCGAGCACGGATCCAAGGCCCGGCCGGAGCACGGACACAGGGCGTGGGCGGAAGACGAGTCCGACGACGACCGCCCGGAGGACGGACCCGGGGCCTGGGTGGAGGGCGAGCACGAGGCCTGGGCGGAGGAGGAGAGCCCCGGGACGTGGGCCGAGGGCGAGCGCCCGGCCTGGGCCGCGACTCCCAGCGCCGCCAACCCCGTGGTCAGCCTGACCCCGGACCCCCTGCCCGCCTGGGCCGACGAGGACACCGTCATCCTCCCGTGGGTCCCGACGGCCATGAGTGGTACACCAGCCACCTATCCCGAGCCGAATAGCGTGCCTGACGTACCACTCGCCCCGATCAAGGAGGCCGCGCCGGCTCGGGCCGAGACCGCCCGAGCCGAGCCCGCGCGGGCCGGGGCGGCGGCGCCAGTGGAGGCCGAGCAGCAAAACCAGAGGCAGAGCCAACGGGACCCGCGCGTCGTGGCCGCCCGCGAGAACGTCGAGGAACTCGCCGCCCGCAACTCCGCCCTGCCCAAGTTCCGGATCTCGATGTCCGCGGGTTTCGCGACCAACGACGACTTCGCGGCGGCGGGGGCGTTCGCGCCGGCGTCGGGTGCGGGTCTGCGCAAGCGGCAGGCCCCGAGCAGCGGACTGGCACTGCCCGCCGACGCGCCGCCGCCGTTCGTCCCCGCCGGGCCCGCGCCCCGCCGACGCGCTCCGGGGGAACGTCCGAGGCCCCGCCCGCGCCCGCGCTGAAACGAAGAAGGGGCCGTGTCCACAGTGGACACGGCCCCTACCTACGGAGCTCAGCGGCGCCGCGCCACGTACAGGACGTCGGTGCCCCAGCGCCACAGGCCGGGCACCCGTGCGGTCACGTCGTCGACAACCCGTGCCGCCGGCCGGCTCCAGCCCCGCCGGTACGCCCCGTCCGGGCTGAGCGCGAAGGCCCGCGCGTCGACCAGGTCGAAGCCGTGCGCGTCGAGGTGTTCGACGACCTCGGTGTGGGCCAGTTCGGAGAACCACGCCTTGCCGGCGTGCCGCCGCGCCGCGAGATGGCGCAGGGATTGACGGTTGCCGTGGTTCTCGATGACGAGCAGGCCCGCGTCGGGGTCGGGCAACGCCTTTGCCGCGAAGGCGATTCCCCGGTCCCGCACCTCCGGGGGAACGTTCAACAGGAAGCGGAACATCGTCACGAGCGCGGGACCGTCCACTGTGGCCGGTGCCGGCACGGGGCCGTTCTCGGCGACGGTGTGCAGTGTCGCGTAGACCCCCGCTTCACGCGCACTGTCCAGCATCGCCTCGGAGGTGTCGTAGCCGTGGCACTCGCGCACCAGCCCGTGCAGGAGCCGGATGGCGCGCCCGGTGCCGCAGGCGAAGTCGTGCTGCACCGGGCGCCGGCCCTTGAACGACTCGTGCACCAGCCCCCGCAGGAACGCCCGCTGGCGCGCGTTGACGTGGGTGGAGTAGCTCTCCGGTGCGTACACGACGTCGGTGTACTTGGCGACGGCGTCGACGTTCTGGAAGACCTGGGCATAATCTGCCCTCATCGGCGAACTCCCTTCAACAGGTGCAATGTGAGCGGCCGGCGCAGGAGGTATGCGCCGATCCCGAGGCAGCCGAGCCCGGCGACGCTGACGGCCGCGACTACCACGGGACCCGCCCCGAGAAGGTCGGCGACCAACGGGGGAACGCCACATGTACATGCTGTCAGGAGAAAGGCACACCGCGTGGCCGACCCGAACGGGTGCAGCCCCAACAGGTGACGGATCTGCGCCAACGGCACAAGGTTGTTCACGAGTACGGCGGATGCGAGGCCCGCGGCGGCGCCGGTCGCCCCGAAGCGCGGCACCAGCGCGAAGTCGACGACGATCATGGTGCCCAGGGCGAGCAGCACGTTGGTGAGGTTCCACCGGGTGCGGCCGGCCATCGACAGCACCATGTCGACGGTGCCGCAGGCCGTGGCGACGAGCATGGCGCCGGCGAGCAGCCACACGACCGGCCGTCCGTCCACATAGGACGGGCCGAACAGGGCGAGGTAGGCGCCCGCGTTCGCCGCGACGAGCAGGTGGATGGGCCACGTGCACAAAACCAGCCAGGCGGTCGCGTGCTGGTACAGCTGGCGCGCGCCGGGCAGGTCGTGCACGGCGAGGCGTTCGGCCAGCCGGGGCTGAACGGCCTGTGCCAGCCCGCTGTTGACGATCTGCCCGAGCACCACGTACCGGCCGGCGACGGCGTACATGGCGGCGGCGGGGAGGCTGCCCCACGCGGCGACGAGGAGCACGTCGACCCGCTGCAGGGCGAGCTGCGCCACGCTGGCGACGGCACGCGGCGCGGTGAACGCCCAGTACCGGCCGGCCGTGAAGACGTGCGCACCCGCGGGGGAGGTGTCGGCGCGGTGCACGCGGGCCAGCGCGTAGCCGGCGAGCAGCGCGGCGGGCACGTACGGGGCGGCCCACGCGGCGGCGAACACGGACGTTCCACTGTGGACGGAGAGGGTCAGCCCGCCGAGCACGAGGAGCTGGAGGGTGGGCCGCAGCAGCCGGTCCAGCATGACGGTGGGCCGCAGCGCCCGATAGCCACGCGTCGCGGCCAGCAGCGTGTCCGTCAGAACGGCGAACGGCAGGAACACGGCCATGACGCGCAGCGGCCCCGCGACGTCGTGCGGCGCGTGGCCGGCGGCGATCCCGAGCACCGCCGATCCGGCGACCGACAGCACCGCCACCGGCGACAGTCCGCAGTGGAGGCAGCGGAGCAGCTCCTGCCGGGCGCCGAGCGTGCGCAGCCGGGCCGGCCAGTACACCAGCGACGTCTGCGAACCGAGCTTCGCCACGGCGACCGCGAGCGTGAACGACGCGACGGCGGTGAAGAACGCGCCGACCCGGGCCTGGTCGCCGATGCCCCACGTGGCGAGCCACGTGGCGCCGAATCCGGCCGCCCCGGCGACCCCGGCCCCGACGAGGTTGACCAGACCGCCGCGGGCGGCCCCGCGTAGGGCGTCCGGGTCGGACTTGCCGACCGCGGGACCGGCCGGCGAAGGCACCGGCGGGGCGGCCCCCGAGGGTGCCGGCCGGGGCGCGGGCGGTGCGCCGCCCGGCGTTACAACCGCCATGACGGCGTGCGCCCCAGCCACTGCCCCAGTTCGGCGTCGAACGGCGCGAAGTGTGCCGTCAGCTCCGCCCGCAACTCGTCGCGCATGGGTGCGCGGGGCCGGGCGTTGTGCTGTTCGAACAGGGGGTAGGGGCTCTGCAGTTCGTCCGGGTAGGGCAGGCCGAGGAAGTCCAGCACCCCGTCGTAGACCGGCTTCGGATCGGCGAAGAACGCGGCGCTGTCCACCACGTGGATCCGGTCCCGCCCCACGTAACGCGCCATGCGCCGCAGGTACCGCACGTACTCGCCGCGGGCCCGGTAGGCGTGGTGCTGGTGGGCGAAGCTGTAGTGGTGCGGGTCGTCGCGCATGCGTTCGCTGACGCCGCGCAGCCGGGCCGGTTCGAGGGCGAGCGCCTTGGCGAAGTCGACCTGGGACTCGAAGCCGCGCGCCACCTCGTGCGCGTGGTGCGAGTAGGCCCGTTCGACCGGGTCCCGGACGAGCACGACGAGCTTGACGTCGGGCAGGTCGGTGGCGATCCGCCCGATCGCGTGCGGGTGGTACATGTAGTACGGGCTCGACTCGAACGTGTGCACCCGCACGCTGTGCCGGCGTTCGAGCTTGGCGGCCTGGCGCTGGCTCGGGAAGTGCGCCTGGTACCAGCGGAACCCGCGGGTGTAGCCGACGTCGAAGTAGTGCACACCCTTGTGCAGCACCGCTTTGAGGATCGTCGGGTGCGCCGCGAGCGCCCGGTACATGGAGGTGGTGCCGCAGCGCTGCCCGCCGCAGATGAGGAACGACGGGAGGATCCGCCGGGCGGCCGTCAGCTTGCCGTAGCCCCGGGATCCTATGTGGACGATCCGTTTGACCGGAGCGGGAACGTTCGACTTCATAGATCCTCCACAGTGGACAGCAGCACGGGCAGCAACCAGCGGCCGAGCACACCGAGGCGCGCGCCCGCCTCGGCCTGCCGGTCCGCCAGGTACCGCGCGGCCAGGTCGATCAGGTACAGCAGGGCGGTGAGGCGCACGGCGGACGGCGCCGTCACGCCGAACGGCGCGAGGAGAGAAGAGGCCGCGAGCAGCGTCTGCCGCACGGCCGCCGTCCCGTCGGACTGGGTGCTGATGCGCTGCTGCAGGTCGTAGTGCAGCGCGTCGAACCCCATCGGCACGCCGGTGGTGAACCGTTCCCAGTCCCACACGAGCAGTTCGCCGGCGACGGGTCGCATGTTCCACGGCGCCCAGTCGCCGTGCCAGGAGCCGAACTCCAGCCCGACGTCCCCGGCGGCGGTGCCGATCCGGCGTGCGGCGCGGCTGAGCTGGTGCCCCTCGGGATGTTCGGTGACGGCCGCCAGCCGGGTGCCGAGCGTGGCCCAGTAGGCGCTGCCGGCGAGGCGCGCCCGGGTGATGCCGCAGGAGAGGGCGACCTCCCGCATGGCCTCGGCGCAGCCGTCGGACGCGAGGGCGACGCGCGGTTCCCAGACCGGCAGCGCGCATTGGACGAGCACCTCGTGCCTGCGCCAGGTGCCGGTGTGCAGCAGGTCCGGAACTCGCACCGCGCGCAGCGTGGTGGCGCCGAGCGTGCGCAGCGCGGCCGCCTCGTCGCGGACCAGCCGGCGGGTCAGCTCGTTGGTGCCGAGCTTCACGAACGCCAGCGTGGTCCCGTCGGCGGCGAGCACCTGCACGATGGGCTTGCGGTTGGCCCGCGCCGGTCCGATGTGGACACTCAGGTACAGGTCGGTGCCGAGCACCTGCCGCAGGTACGTCTCGATGGTGTCGGTGCCGTTGTTCGCCCGCACGCGGTCGCGCAGCAGCGCGCTCGACGCGCCGGAACGCAGGGCCATGACGACCGCGTCGCGCTTGACGCGGGCCAGCCGGGACTGCGGTTCGGCGTAGCGGGCCACGGCGGCGGCGGCGATGCGCCGATCGGCGGAGGGCACGAGCAGCCGGGGCCGCCGCCGGTCCGGGATCATCAGGAACTCCGTGCCGCCGCCCGGATCCGCGCCCGGGTACAGCAGGTCCAGCACCTCCCGCACGTAGGCGGCGCGCAGGTTGGCGTCGGCCGACGACAGGCTCGCGGGTGCGGTCCTGACCGGCATTAGCTCCGCCCCCCGCCCAGGCTCGTGGCGCCGCTCCGGGCGTCGCCTTCCCTCGTCGCTCTGGTCGCTGCGCTCCCGACGCTCCTCGGTCCAGGCGACACCGCGCCACCACGATGCGGGCTCATTCATTCCCCCTCAAGGAGTTCCTCCACAGCAGGGCGTACGCGCAGAAGGTCCAGGCCAGCGGGGTGACCAGCGCGTTGTACCAGAACATCGCGACCAGGCCGGCCACGATCGCGGACGATCCGGCGATCCCGATGGCGCTGTGGTCGCGCCGGAACCGCCACAGCCCGTACAGAAAGAAGCCGAGGTACGTGGCCGTCCCGAGCAGCCCGTGGGCGAACAGCAGCTGCCACAGCTGGCCGTTGCCGCCGACGGTGAAGTTGCCGCAGCGTTCGCAACCCGCGCTCTCGCCGACGGCGATGGACTGCCGGCCGCCCATGGTGTTGCGGGTCGACCCGAACCCGATGAGCGGCGACTCGGCGGCGCCGGCGAGCGCCCGTTCGGTGAGGAACATCCGCACGCCGTTGGACTTGCCGTTGTCGAGCCGGGCGCTGACGACGTCGCCGAGCGGGGTCGCCACGAGCGCGACGGCGAGCGCCAGCGTCGCGGCGAGCACGGCCCCCAGGGCCAGGAACCGGCCGCGCACGGCCAGCCGCAGCGCCACGTACACGCCGACGACGCCGAGCCCGATCCACAGCCCCCGGTTGAGCGAGTGCACGACCGGGATCGCGCTCAGCGCCAGCACCACACCCGCGAGCGAACGGCGGGTGCGCGACAGCCCGCCCCAGTGCCACGCGACGAACCACACGACGAGCAGCACGAAGTTGTTGCCCCAGGTGTTCGTGTAGCCCCACGGGGCCGCCGGGCGCGGCATCGGGTCGCCGAGCAGGTCCATCACCTGCGCCGCCGACGGGTGCACCAGCGACTTGACGAACCCGGTCTTCGCGACGTGCTTCGGCAGCAGCATCTCCACCGGCGAGGTGAACTCGAAGTGCCCCGCGAAGGTGCCCAACAGTCCACCGAGGACGGTCACCACGAACAGCCACGACAGCAGCCGCACCAGCGGCCGCCCGACGAGCCCGCGCTGGTTCCCCGCGTAGACCAGGAGGATCGTCATGGCGACGTACTGCACGAGCCGGTAGCTGACCGCGACCATGCGGCTCGCGGCGGAACTCGACACGGCACCCTCGGGTTCCGCGCCGAGCGCGGCGACGCCGACGACCACCACCGCCAGGAAGCACAGCCACAGCGCGAAGCCGGGCGGCAGCTCGATCCGCCGGCCCGCCCGGTGCTGGCGGACCAGCGCGACGATCATCAGCGGCGCGATGAGCGGGAAGATGAGCACGCCGAGCCCGAGCGCCCACCAGACCGGGTAGCCGAGCATGGTGACGGCCAGCAGCCGCCCCTTGCCGTCGGGCACCCTGTCTTTCGAAGACGGAGCCTTCGCGGGCGCGGTGGGATCGACCTGAATAGCGGTCACTGCTCGGTCGGCGCGGGATCGGTGCCGCGCGGCTTCTCCTGCCGCTGCACGCCCTTGGCGAGCTGCAGCCGCTGGGCCTTCGGGCGTTCGACGCGCTGGACGGGGGCCTCGGGCGTCTCGGTGTCGCGGGCGGGCTTGTCGCCGCGGACGGGGCGCTGCGGGCGCCGCGCGCGCCGGCGTTCGATGCCGTTCATGTCGATGCCGGTCAGCGCGAGGACGGCGGTGTCCACCCCGTCGGTCTTGATCGGTGGGGTGGTGGGCGCCTCGACCGTCTCGGCGCCCGCGCGGGAGCGGCCGGCCAGCGGCAGGATGAGCGTCTCGGCGTCCCGGGTGTCGGGCAGCTCGTCGACGTACTCGCCGTATTCGGGCGCCTCGTCGAGTTCCTCGTCGAACTCGTCCTCGACCGGCTGGGCCGGCGCGGGTGGCGGCTCGTCGCGGCCGCGGGTCAGGCGGGGCAGCACGACGGCACCGAGCAGCGGGGTGCCGACCCGGCGCAGCTGCTCGGCGGCGTCGGCGACGTCGGCGTAGCGGGTGCGGCGCAGTTCGACCGCCACAAGGGCGAGATCGGCGAGGCTGGCGACGCTCTGCGCGTCGGCGCTGGCGGAGGTGGCCGGCGCCTCGATGACCACGTACTCGGCCTCGCGGCGCAGGGCGGCGAGCACCTCGCGGAGGGTCTGGGTCTGGAGGAGCCCGCCGGCGCTGGCCGTGCCGCCGGTGGTGATGACCGTCAGGCGCGGCTGGCGCGGGGCGCGCTGCACGGCGCGGGAGAGGCTGACCCGGCCGGCGAGCACGTCCGACAGGCCCGGGTCGGCCTTGACGCCGAGCAGCTTCGTGACCGGCGCCAGGTCCGACGCGCTGTCCGGCAGGTGCGCGCTGACCAGCACGGTCTGCCCGCCGGTGCGCGCGAACGCCGCCGCGAGGTTCGCCGCCACCACGGTCGACACGGAGCCGCGGCTGGCCCCGGCGACGACGATGACCCGGCCCTGGCGCCCGCGTTCGATGCCGGCGCCGGCGACCACCTCGTTGCGCAGCCGGTTGAACAGCCGCCCCCCGAGCCCGAACGGCGGGAAGACGTCGTCGAGGCGCGGCCGCACCTTCACCGGCAGCGCGGCGAGCACCGGAACGTCGCACCGCCGGGTGACGTCGCCGGGGCGGCGCACCCGCCGGTCGAGGCGTTCGCGCACGACGGCGGCGATGACGCCGAGCAGGAGGCCGACGGCGGCGCCGCTGCCCAGGTTCAGCGGGAGAACGGGCTTGCTCGGCCGGTCCGGCAGCTTCGCGTCACGAATGATCTTGCCGGCGCTCACGGTCGTCGTGGTGAGCTGGTTCAGCCGCGTGGCGAGCGTGTTGACCTGCGCCGCCAGGTTGGAACGCTGGCTCTCCAGGCTCGGCCGTTCGCCGCTGTTGGCCGGCAGGGTCGCGAGCTTCTGGTTGATCGGCGTCAGCTGCGCGTTGAGCTGCTTCAGCTTGGTGTCGACCGAGGCGATCTGGCCCTGGAGCTCGCCCTCTGCGGTCTGTTCCCGGTTGGCCAGGTACGCCTCCGCGAACGCGTGCGAGCCGGCCTGGGCCACCTGCGGGTTCGCGGCCCGGTAGGTGATCACCAGGACGCTGGTGTTCGGCGGCACCTCGACGGCCACGTTCGCGGCCAGCGAGTCCGGCGGAGCCGTGCTGCGCAGCGCCTTCGCGGCCTCCGTGGCGACCGCGGTCGAACGCACCAGCTGCGCCTCGGTGTCGAGGTTGATCTCGCCCTTGGTGCGCCCGCCGGAGACGTTCGTGTCCTGTCCGGCACCGGTCGGCTGCACCAGCACCGACGTGTTCGACTCGTACACCTTCGGCTGCTGCGCGGTGTACTCCCAGCCGCCCATCACCCCGAAGGCGGTGAGCAGCACGACGATCCACCAGTGCCGGCGCACCATGCCCAGAAGATCGGACACGTCGTACGTCGTTGAGTCCACCGCCACCCCTCCGCGTTCGGCGCAGCCGGCGCGGTGGCCGTCCGCGGCGGGCGGCCGGCAGCCGCCCCGAAGGGCTAACGCGGTCCAGCGGAGGGACGTAACGGACAGACTGTGAGGGTTAAACCTCCACGGGTGTTTCCGCGGGTTGACGCGGCTCGATCCAGCCGCTCGCGCCGAGGTGGCGCAGCACGGCGTTCACGGCCTCGGTGGGGGTGATGCGGCTCGTGTCGAGCACCAGGTCGGCGTCGGTGGGTACCTCGTACGGGTCGTCGATGCCGGTCATCCCGGTCAGCTGGCCGGCGCGGGCCTTCGCGTACAGGCCCTTGCGGTCGCGGCGTTCGCACTCGGCGAGCGGTGTCGACACGTACACCAGCACGAACCCGGCACCCGTGGCGCGCGCGAACTCCCGCGCCGCGCGCCGGGCCGACTCGTAGGGCGCGATCGGGCAGCAGACGGCGAGGCCGCCGTGCCGGGCCACCTCGGCGGCGACCCAGCCGATGCGGCGCACGTTCGTGTCCCGGTCGGCGGCCGAGAAGCCGAGCCCCGCGGAGAGGTGGCGGCGCACCACGTCGCCGTCGAGCAGCGTCACCGAACGCTCGCCGCTCTCCAGCAGCGACGCCACGAGCCCGCGGGCCACCGTCGACTTGCCGGAGCCGGAAAGGCCGGTGAAGAAGACGACGAGGCCGCGGGAGCGGCGCGGTGGGCGTTCGCGGGCCAGCTCGCGGGCGACCGCCGGCGGCGTGTGCCACTCCGGCAGCGGCGCGCCGCGGTCGAGGAGGTCGGTCATCTCGGCCTGCGTGAGCGGCAGGCGGCGGTGCCGCGGGGGGATGTCGTCGCGGGATCGCCACTGTCCGTCGCGCGAGTCATAAGCCAGTTCCCGGGGAACGAGGACACGCAGGCCGCCCCCCGACAGCATGGAACCGCCGGTCGCGAGCAGGTGGGTGACCCCGTACGCGGCCGCGACGCGGGCGCGCAGGAGCGCGTCGCGGATCTCGTCGCCGTGCGGGACGACCGGCACGGCGATGATCGTGGCCGGGGGCATCCGGTCGCGGGCGGCGAGCACGCAGCGCACCAGCGACTCGGCCGACACGCCGTCCTGGGTCGGCCCGCCCACCGGGATCATCACGAGCAGGTGGCCGGCGAGGGTGCGCGCCGCGTGCGCCAACTGGGCCAACTGCGGCCGGTGCAGCGGCCGGTCGGCGAAGACCCCGAGGACCCGGCCGGGCGGCAGCAGCTCGCGCACCTCTTCCGGGTTGCGTCGCAGCTTGCGGAACGCCCCGTGCCCCCCGTCGCCGAGCCGGCGCACCCGCCCGCCGACGCCCACGCCCTCGTCGCGGGTCTGCCACGTCTCCACGACGTCGAGCGCCGCCACGGGTGCGCCCTCGAGGTCGGTGAGCACGAGCACCCGGCGTAACGGGTTGTTGATGTCCAGCTGGGCGACGACGGTGTGCGGCACGTCCAGGGTCACCGGCACCGGCCACGGCGACCCGTCGACCAGCCGTCCCGTGCGGGCGAGGCTGGCCAGGTCGGCTCTGCCGAGGAACCCGGTCAGCGGCGCGTAGGCGCCGGAGAGCAGCAGTTCCAGGTCGGCGAGCTCGTGGGGACGTGGTGTGTAGGTCGGCGCGTCGCGCAGGACGCCCTCGGGGAGCACCCAGCCGTTGGTCATGGGGAGCAAGTCTTCCAGCCCGCTGTGTGGGCGTCATCTCAGGGCCAAGGCGCGGAGCCGCCCGGATTCCACTTTTACCGGCAGCCGCACTGACGATGGGCGGTTGCGACGAGGGTGCTGCCTGATGGAGGTGTGTGGCGTGACCGGCTGGCTGGCCGACCGACGGATCCGGACCAAGATCCTGCTCACGATCGGGGTGATGGCGCTCTCCGCGCTGTTCACCGGCGTGCTGGCGCTGACCCGGATGGCCGCGATGGACCGCGAGGTGGCCGAACTGCGCGCCGAGAACGTTCAGGACGTGCTGCTGCTCAGCGACATCCGCGGCGCCCAGTCGATGATCAACCACTTCGCCGCGCTGCGGTTGAACGCCCCGACCGACCCCGCCGTGCAGGCCACCGCCGACCAGGGCGCGGCGGCCGCGGTCAAGCAGCTCAACGCCCTGCTCGACACGTACGCCGCCGAATCCGAACCGCCGGAGATCCAGCGGGAGATCGAGCGCTTCAAGACCCTGTGGCAGCAGTTCAACACCGGCGTGCAGAACGCCTCGGCGGGCCGCCCGCCCGGGATCGACTTCAACGCCGTGATGGAGGGCATGGAGGAGGCCGTCACCAACCTCTCGCGGGCGGAGGCGGCCGAGGTGGACGCCGCCGTCGCCGAGGCGCACGACGATTACGCCACCGCGCGGACCCAGGTGCTGGTGGCGCTGGTGCTGGGGCTGCTGGCCGCCGTCGGACTGGCGCTGCTGATCGCCGCTTCGATCACCGGCCGGCTGCGTCCGGTGATCGCCGCGATGGACGCGATGGCGGCCGGCGACCTGTCGGTCGGTGCCGACGTGAGCGGCCGGGACGAGGTGGGCGCCATGGCCACCGCGGTGAACCGCGCGACGGCCGGCGTGCGGGAGACCGTCGCCGCCCTGAAACACAGCGCCGACCTGGTGGCCCGCAGCTCCGCGCAGCTCGACTCGGTGACCGCCGGCGTCGTCGCCAGCGCGCAGACGGTCTCCCGGCGGGCCGACGCGGCGGATCGCACCGCCTCGCAGGTGTCGGAGAACGTGCAGACCGTCGCGACGGCGTCCCAGGAGATGGCCGCGTCGATCGGCGAGATCGCCCGCAACGCCAGCGACGGCGCGCGCGTCGCCGAGCAGGCGGTGTCGATGGTGAACGCGACCAACCGGACGGTCGCGCAGCTCGGCGACTCGTCGGCGGAGATCGGCAACGTCATCAAGGTGATCACCTCGATCGCCGAGCAGACCAACCTGCTCGCCCTCAACGCCACCATCGAGGCGGCCCGGGCGGGGGAGTCCGGCAAGGGCTTCGCCGTGGTGGCCGGCGAGGTGAAGGAACTGGCCCAGGAGACCGCCCGCGCCACCGAGGACATCGCCCGGCGGGTGCAGGCGATCCAGGCCGACACGGGCAGCGCGGTCGCCGCGATCGGCGAGATCAGTCAGATCATCGGGCGGATCAGCGACTACCAGACGTCGATCGCGTCGGCCGTCGACCAGCAGACGGCGACGACCGGCGAGATGACCCGCAACGTGGCCTCGGCCGCCGAGGGCGCCACCAGCATCGCCGGAACGATCGTGGAGGTGGCCGCGGCGGCCGAGGAGACCAGTCGCACCGTCGACGCCGGTCAGCGCGCCAGTCGCGAGCTGGCCGAACTCTCCGGCGACCTGCAGCGGCTGGTGGCGAGGTTCGTCTACTGAGCGGGGGACGCGGCGGGCGTCAGGCGAGGGCGGCGGCGCCGAAGCTGACCGAGAAGCGCTTGCACCAGATCGTCACGCTGCGCAGTGAATCAAGGTCGGCCGAGGCGGGGATGTCGTATACCTGATTCCCCTTGTTGCCCTTGAGCTTCCCCAGCTCGACCCATTTGCCGTCGTCGAACACCGTCCACCCGGCGGTGCCCTGCTTCACCGGCTGGTCACTGAGCCATACCCGCAGGTCGGGCCCGTTGGAGGTGTCGAGGTCGGCGATCTCCAGGGTGCGGCTGCCGTCCGGCTGGACCACGACCCGCGCCGATCCGCTGGTGTCGTGCTCGTGCGTGATGAACTCACCCTTGAGGAGTACCCGCGGCCCGGCCGGCGGAGCGGCGGCGGTGGCGCTTCCCGACGGCGCCCCCGGCGTCGCCGGCGCGGTGGCCGCGGGCGGAACGGCCGCCAGCGGATCGTCCGCGGTCTCGTTCGTCACGAGTTTCCAGGGCTGGAACCAGTACAGCCCGAACGCGACGACCACAGCCGCCACCGATGCGATCCCGACCCAGAACAGAGGCTTCCTCAACACAAGCCAAGTGAACCGGATCGGGACCACCGACGACCCTTACAGCATCGTTACCCTGTGTTGCGCATCCCGGCGGCGATGCCGTTCACGGTGGTCAGCAGGGCGCGCTGCAACGCGGGGTCGCCGTCGGCGCGCGGGTCGTGCTCGGCGCGGTACCTCGCCAGCAGCGCCACCTGCAGATGGTGCAACGGCTGCAGGTAGCTGTCCCGGACGGCGAGCGTGCGCCCCAGCACCGGCTGCCGTTCGAGGAACTCCGACTCGCCGGTGACCGCGAGCAGTTCGCGCTTGGTCAGCTCGAACTCCTCCTTGATCGTGTCGAAGATCGGCTGCAACGGCTCGGGTACCAGCTCGCTGACGTAACGCGCCGCGATGTCGAGATCGGTCTTCGTGAGCATCATTTCGACGTTCGACACGAAGGTCTGGAAGAAGAACCAGCGCTCGTGCATCTCGGCCAGCTGGTCGGTGAGCCCGGCGGCCCGCGCGGCGGCGAGCCCGCTGCCCACCCCGAACCAGCCGGGGATGATCTGCCGGGTCTGCGTCCAGCCGAAGACCCACGGAATGGCGCGCAGCCCGCCGAGGCCGGCGCCGGTGTCGGGCCGCTTCGCCGGCCGGGAGCCGATGTTCAGCGCGCCGAGCAGCTCCGTCGGCGTGGAGGCCCAGAAGTAGGCGGGCAGGTCCGGGTTCTCCACGAGTGAGCGGTAGCGCTTGTAGGCGGCGTCGGAGACGGTGGTCATCGTCGCGTCCCAGCGCTCCAGCGCCTCGGCCGGCAGGCGCGGTTCGGTGTGCAGCAGCGCGCTCTGCAGGACCGCCGCGACGGTCAGTTCGAGGTTGTCCCGCGCGAGGCTCGGCAGCGTGTACTTGTCCGAGATCACCTCGCCCTGCTCGGTCACCTTGATCGCGCCGTCGAGGGTGCCCCACGGCTGCGCCAGGATCGCCTCGTGGGTGGGGCCGCCGCCGCGCCCGACCGTGCCGCCGCGGCCGTGGAAGAGCCGCAGTCGCACGCCGTGCCGGGCGGCGACGTCGCGCAGCGCCCGCTGGGCCCGGTGGATCGACCACTGCGAGGTGGTGATCCCGGCCTCCTTGTTGGAGTCCGAGTAGCCGAGCATCACCTCCTGAACGTCGCCGCGCGCCCGCACCACCGCCCGGTAGGCGGGGATGTTCAGCAGGTGATCGAGCAGGGAGTCGGCGGCGTTCAGCTCGGCGACGGTCTCCAGCAGCGGCACGAACCCGATCCGCGCCGTCCCGGCCGCCACGTCGACCAGCCCCGCCTCGCGGGCCAGCACGACCGGGGCGAGCAGGTCGTCGACGCCCTGCGTCATGGAGACGATGTAGGACTCGACCACCTCCGGCCCGAAGCGCTCCTGCGCGTGGCGGATCGTGCGGAACACCTCGAACGTCTTCGACGCGGCCGCCGAGAGCGGGGTGTCCCTCGTGGACAGTGGCCGCCGGCTGTCCAGTTCGCGGGTCAGGGTCTCCAGGCGACCGGCCCGGTCGAGCTTGGCGTAGTCGACCTCGCCGACCCGGCGGTACATCTGGGACAGCACCTCGTGGTGCGCGTCGGCGTGCTCCCGTACGTCGAGGGTCGCCAGGTGCAGCCCGAACGCGGAGAGCGTGCGGATCACCGACGCCAGCCGTCCGGTGGCGGTGAGCGCGCCGCCGTTGCGGGCCAGGGAGGCGCGCATCAGTTCGAGGTCGGCGATGAGGCCGTGGGTGCCGAGGTAGTCCCGGCCGGGCTTGTGCTCGGTGCCGTTCGCGAGGCGTTCGCGGGTGTTCTCCAGCTTGAGCCGGATGCAGCGGGCCTTCATGCGGTACGGCTCCTCGGCGTTGACCCGCCGGAAGCGTTCGCTCATCTCGGGCAGCTTGTCGAGGTCGGCGGCGAGGCTGGCGGCGAGGTCGAGCGAGACGCCACGGATGCGCCGGGACACGGACAGCTCGTCGATGATCTTGTCGATCATGGCTTCGGCGGCGCGCAGCCCGTGCTCGTGCGCCATCAGCAGAACGTCCCGCGTGACGGCCGGCGTCACGTACGGGTTGCCGTCCCGGTCGCCCCCGATCCACGTGCCGAACGTCAGCGGCCGCGCCGTCGGCGACAGCGGAACTCCCAGGTCGGCCAGGGTCTCGGCGAGATCGGTCAGCACCCGGGGAGCCGTCGTGGTGGCCAGGTCGGCCAGGTAGTAGACGGCGTTGCGGGCCTCGTCGGTCGGCTCGGGGCGTTCCAGGCGCAGCTCGTCGGTCTGCCACAGGAGGTCGATCAGCTCGGCGAGCCGCCGGTCGGCCCGGGCGCGGTCGGCCCACCCGTCGACCGCCTGCGCGGTGGCCTCCTTCTCCAGCACACCCGCCACGGCACGCAGCTTCGTCAGGATCGAACGCCGCGCCGCCTCGGTCGGGTGCGCGGTGAAGACGGGGCGGATGGCGAGGCGGCCGATGGCGGCGCTCACCTCGCGCACGCCGACGCCCCGGTCGGCGATGAGCTTCGCCGCGCGGTCCAGCCACCCGCCGGACTGGCCGCGGTCGCGGCGCAGGTCCCGGGCGCGGTGCACCTGCTCGGTGATGTTCGCCAGGTGGAAGTAGGTCGAGAAGGCGCGCGCGAGGAGAGTCCCCGTCGGCACGTCGAGGGCCGCGAGCCGATGTGCGGCAGCGTCGCCGTCGGTGCGGACCAGGACCCGGATCTGCTCCACCAGTTCGAGCATCGCCGGGCCTTCCTGGCGGCTCAGGCACTCGCCGAGCAGCGTTCCCAGGCGGCGGATGTCGGATCGGAGAGCGGCGTCGAAGTCAGCGTCCACGCTCGGGATGCTAGTGGCGCGAGGTTTCCTCCGGATGTGACGCAGCCGACGAAGTCCACCTACCGGACGCGTTTTGGCCGGTAATTCTGCCGATGCGTCGGCTACGCGGGAGTAACAGACTCATCGGCACCAATCTCCTGACCCCCCGCAGGGAGCCGAAAGTGCAGTTCAGACCCTGGCGCACCCGCCGCGCCCGCATCCTGTCCATCACCGCCGCGCTGGCGGTCCTGCTGGGTGCCGGCGTCGCCGTGGCGCCCAACGCCCTCGCCGCCGAACGCGGTATCGCCCCCACGTCGCTCAACATCACCGGCGACGGCGGCTACCGCACCGCCAGCGTCAACGTCTCCCGCCTCGCGGTGACCGGTTTCGGCGGCGGTGAGATCTACTACCCGACCAGCACCGCCGACGGGCCCTACCCGGCCGTCGCGATCTCGCCCGGGTTCACGGCGTACTGGTCCAGCATCAGCTGGCTGGGTCCCCGCCTCGCGTCGTGGGGCATCGTCGTGATCGGCATCGAGACCAACACCACGTTGGACCAGCCCGGGCAGCGCGGGGACCAGTTGCTCGCCGCGCTCGACTACCTGACCGGCCGCAGCTCCGTCGCCGGTCGCGTCGACCGGACGCGCCTCGGCGTCGCCGGCCACTCCATGGGTGGCGGTGGAACGCTCGAAGCGCTGCGCTCCCGCTCGTCGTTGAAGGCGGGTGTGCCGCTGGCGCCGTGGAACCTCAACACGCTGTGGGGCTCCGTGCGGCAGCCGGTCATGATCGTCGGTGGGCAGTTGGACACCATCGCGGCGCCGGCCATCCACTCGGTGCCGTTCTACAACTCGCTGGGCAGCTCGGCGAAGGGCTACGTGGAGGTCGCCGGCGGCAGCCACTTCTTCCCGCAGCTGCCGAACTCCGTCGCCTCGCGGGCGATCGTGTCGACGTTCAAGCGCTACCTGGACGACGACACCCGCTTCACGCCGTTCCTGTGCCAGAGCGGGCTGAGCGTCTCGTCGTTCCGCAGCAGAGGCCTCGGCTGCTAGAAACCGCAGGCGAGGGGCGGCCGCGCACACCGCGGCCGCCCCGCTTCTGTTATGAAGGTCCGCATGGCACTGGGAGCCCTCGGGCAGATCCACGTGAGCGTGCGCGACGTCGACCGGGCGGTCGAGTTCTACCGGGACGTGCTGGAGATCCCGTTCCTGTTCCGGGTGCCGGGGCAGCCGATGGCGTTCTTCCAGGCCGGCGAGGTGCGGCTGTACCTGGGCACGCCGGAACACCCGGAGTTCACCAGCAAGTGCGTGCTGTACTTCCGCGTCGACGACCTGGACGCCGAGTACGAACGCCTCCAGAAGGCCGGGGTCACGTTCCTGGACACACCGCACGTGGTGCACCGGGACGACGCGGGCGAGCTGTGGATGGTCTTCCTCACGGATCCGGACGGCCACCAGATCGGCCTGATGCAGCAGCGATGACCGGGTGGCGTGAGCTCGTCGCCGGGCTGCTGCCGGAGGCGACGTTCGGCGAGCCGGCGACCGGGGCCGAGGTGCGGGCGATCGTCGACGGGCTGGGCCAGCCGGTGCCGAAGGACCTGACGGCGTTGCTGTGCGAGGTCGGCAGCGTGCGGGACTCCTACGGCACCGAGGTCGTCTGGTCGGCGGCGCGGATCCTGCGGGACAACCGCTCCTTCCGCGCCGACGCGGACTACCGCTCCCTGTACATGCCGTTCGAGCCGCTCATGTTCTTCGGGGACGCGCCGGACGCCAGCCAGTTCGGGTTCGTGCGGCAGCCGGTGCGGCCGGACGTGTTCGTGTGGGACCACGAGACCGACGGGCGCTGGTGGGTGGCGCGCGATCTGGAGGACTACCTGCGCCGTGCGTTCGCGACCACCGACCCCGACTGGTGGTGCCGCTAGCGCAGGGCGGGGTAGATGGCGCCGGCGGCGAGCAGGCCGAGCAGGAGCCCCACGACGGTCTGCATCGGCGTGTGCGCCCGGAGCGTCACCCGCGACCACATGATGGCGCCGACCAGCGCCCAGCCGACGTTCAGCCACGGGCCGAACGTCAGCACCAGCGTCGTCACCGTCCCCGACGCGACGGCCGTGTGCAGCGACACCTTCCACCGGGCGAGGTAGGTGACGGCGAGGGTCAGCGCCAGCCCGCAGAGCATCGCGATGACCAGCGCGATCATGTCCCGCGGCGCGTCGAGCAGCACCATCAGCGCGAGCAGCACGCCGACCGACCCGCCCGCGAAGGCCAGGATCAGCGGCCGCTTGGCCCGGTCGCCCACGTGGTGGTCGTCGTACTCGCCGCGCCGCACCCCGCGCAGCACGTACGCCATGGGCACGCCCGCGGTGAAGACGGCGGTGGCCACACCCCACCCGGGCGAACCGGCGTGCCAGGCGATGATCGGCGAGATGACCGCCACGAGCACGGCCGGCGCGAGCGCCTCGGTGATGACGGTGGCGGCCCGTCGCGTGTTCGACACCGCAGGATTGTCCGACCCGCGGGCTAGGCTGGTGGACACAACCCCCTGGGCCGTCGTCTTAGGGGGCCTGTTCGCGTGCTCGTGAAGGTGGCATCGCCGTGAAACTCGCCGGACTCCTGCCCGCAGCCCTCGCCGACCGTGCCCTGGCCCGCACCGCTTCGTTGGCGGCGGATGCCGGGTCCGAACGCGTCGACGTGACGGCGCCGCCGGCGCTGCGGCCGTTCGTGACGGCGGCTGTCGCGCGGCACGCGACGGTGCTGGCCGTCACGGCCACCGGACGGGAGGCCGACGATCTCGCCGACGCGCTCGGCTGCCTGCTGCCGCCGGACAGCGTGGTGGTGTATCCGTCGTGGGAGACGCTGCCGCACGAGCGGTTGTCGCCGCGTTCGGACACCGTCGGGCGGCGCCTCGCCGTGCTGCGGCGGCTGGCGCACGACCCCAACCCGCCGCGGGTCGTGGTGGCGCCGGTGCGCGCCGTGCTGCAGCCGCAGCTCAAGGGGCTGGGCGACCTCACACCGATCGAGCTGTCCACCGGTGCCACCGCCGACCTCGACGAGGTCGTCGCCCACCTGGTGGACGTCGCCTACGCGCGGGTGGACCTGGTGACGAAGCGGGGCGAGTTCGCGGTGCGCGGCGGCATCCTCGACGTCTTCCCGCCGACGGAGGAGCACCCGTTCCGGATCGAGTTCTGGGGCGACGAGGTCGAGGAGATCCGCACGTTCTCCGTCGCCGACCAGCGGACCGTGGAGAAGCGCGAGGCCATGGTGGCGCCGCCGTGCCGCGAGCTGCTGCTGACCGACGCCGTGCGGGCCAGGGCCAACGAGCTGACCACGGAGCATCCGCAGCTGTCGGAGATGCTCGACCGGATCGCCGCCGGGATCCCCGTCGAGGGCATGGAGAGTCTCGCCCCCGCCCTTCTCGACGGCAGTGATTCGTTGGAACTGCTGGTGCACTGCCTCCCGCGGGGCACCCATGTCCTGCTCTGCGACCCGGAGCGGATCCGCACGCGCGCACACGACCTCGTGCGCACCAGTGCCGAGTTCCTCGAAGCGAGCTGGGCCGCCGCGGCCTCCGGGGGTCGGGCGCCGGTGGATCTGGGCGCGGCGTCGTTCAGGAGCCTCGCGGACGTGCGCACGGAGGTGGCGGCACGGGGTCAGCGCTGGTGGACGCTCAGCCCCTTCGGTCTGGTGGAGGCGGAGCGCAAGCCGGCCGACGACACCCCGTGGCTCGACGCCGCGGAGGAGGTGGCGATCACCGATGACGACGCGGTCGGCCTGACCCTGGGCGCGCAGCCGGTGCCGCTGTACCACGGCGAGACGGCCCGGGTCGTCGACGACCTCAAGCGCTGGTCGGGCGACGGCTGGCGGGTCGCGGTCGTGTTCGAGGGGCACGGGCCGGCGCAGCGCGCCGCGGAGGTGTTCCGCGACGCCGGCATCGGGACCACGCTGGTCGAGACGATCAGCGAGCCGCCGGCCGAGGGCGTGGTGACCGTCTGCACCGGCGGGCTCAACCACGGCCTCGTCGACGAGGGTGCGCGGCTGGTCGTGCTCACCGGCAACGACATCTCCGGCGGCCGGGGCGCGTCCACCAAGGACATGCGCAAGATGCCGGCCCGCCGGCGCAACACCATCGACCCCCTCGAACTGCGCGCCGGCGACTTCGTCGTGCACGAGCAGCACGGCATCGGCAAGTACGTGGAGCTGGTGCAGCGCACGGTCAACGGCGCCGGGCGCGAGTACCTGGTGATCGAGTACGCGGCCAGCAAGAAGAACCAGCCCGGCGACCGGCTGTTCGTGCCGACCGACGCGCTGGACCAGCTGAGCCGCTACGTCGGCGGGGAAAATCCGACGCTGCACAAGATGGGCGGCTCCGACTGGCAGAAGTCGAAGGCGCGGGCGCGCAAGGCCGTTCGGGAGATCGCGGCGCAGCTCATCCAGCTCTACGCGGCGCGGCAGTCCGCCAAGGGGCACGCGTTCGGGCGGGACACGCCGTGGCAGCGGGAGTTGGAGGACGCGTTCCCGTACACGGAGACGCCGGATCAGTTGGCCGCGATCGACGAGGTCAAGGGCGACATGGAGAAGCAGGTGCCGATGGACCGGCTGATCTGCGGCGACGTGGGCTACGGCAAGACCGAGATCGCGGTGCGCGCGGCGTTCAAGGCGGTGCAGGACGGCAAGCAGGTCGCCGTGCTCGTCCCGACGACCCTGCTGGCCCAGCAGCACTACAACACCTTCGCCGAACGCATGTCGCAGTTCCCGATCAACATCAAGCAGCTGTCCCGGTTCGTGACGCCGAAGGAGAGCGAGCAGACGATCGAGGGGCTGTTCGAGGGCAACGTCGACATCGTCATCGGCACGCACCGGCTGCTGCAGAAGTCGACCCGGTTCAAGCAGCTGGGTCTGATCATCGTGGACGAGGAGCAGCGCTTCGGCGTCGAGCACAAGGAGTACCTGAAGGCGTTGCGGGCCAGTGTCGACGTGCTGAGCATGTCGGCGACGCCGATCCCGCGCACGCTGGAGATGGCGATCACCGGCATCCGGGAGATGTCGACCATCGCCACCCCGCCGGAGGAGCGGCATCCCGTCCTCACGTACGTCGGCGCGCAGGACGACAAGCAGGTGGCCGCCTCCATCCACCGCGAACTGCTCCGCGACGGCCAGGTCTTCTACCTGCACAACCGGGTCGAGTCGATCGAACGCGCCGCGCGGAAGCTGCGCGAGCTGGTCCCCGAGGCCCGGGTGGCCGTCGCGCACGGCCAGATGGGCGAGGAGGCGCTCGAACGCATCATGGTCGGCTTCTGGGAGAAGGAGTTCGACGTCCTGGTCTGCACGACGATCGTGGAGTCCGGCATCGACATCCCCAACGCCAACACGCTGATCGTCGAGCGCGCCGACATGCTGGGTCTGTCGCAACTGCACCAGATCCGGGGCCGGGTCGGCCGGGGCCGCGAACGCGCCTACGCCTACTTCCTGTACCCGCCGGAGAAGCCGCTGACCGAGCAGGCGCACGAGCGGCTGGCCACCATCGCCCAGCACACCGAACTGGGCGCCGGCATGTACGTCGCCATGAAGGACCTGGAGATCCGCGGCGCCGGCAACCTGCTCGGCGGCGAGCAGTCCGGGCACATCGAGGGCGTCGGCTTCGACCTGTACGTGCGCATGGTCGGCGAGGCCGTGGCGCAGTTCAAGGGCGAGGCGCCGGAGGAGGAGACCGAGGTCAAGGTCGACCTGCCGATCGACGCGCACCTGCCCCTGGAGTACATCGGGGCGGAGCGGCTCCGGCTGGAGATGTACCGCAAGATCGCCGGTGCGCGGGACACCGAACGGCTCGACGAGGTGGCCGCCGAGATGCGCGACCGCTACGGCGAACCGCCGGCCGAGGTGGCCAACCTGGTGTCGGTGGCGCGCTTCCGGCTGAAGGCCCGCGCGTACGGGCTCACCGACGTGTCGTTGCAGGGCAAGCACATCCGGTTCGCGCCGCTGCCGCTGCCGGACTCCAAGCAGCTGCGGCTCAAGCGGCTCTACCCGGACGCGGTGTACAAGGCGGCGGCCGACCAGGTGTCGTTGCCCCGGCCGAGCACGCGCCGGGTCGGCGGCGAGCCGATGCGCGACACCGCTCTGCTCGACTGGTGCGCCGAACTTCTGACGTCGGTTCTCGGAGATCCGCCCGCGCCGGCCGCCGGCCGTTGAGACTGGGGGGATGCCGCTGACGTTCCCGTCGCACGCGGCGGCGGTCCTCCCGTTCATGCTGCGTCGCCGACGGGTGTGGTGGTGCGACCGGGTCGCGCTGGTGCTCGGTTCGACGGCGCCGGATCTCCCGTACGCGCTGGCGCCCTACGTCGACATCGAGGCGCACAGCTGGTGGGGGCTGGTGTGGTTCTGCGTGCCGGTGACGATGGCGCTGGCGGCCCTGACCCGGTGGGCGGCGCCCACGGTCTGCGCCCACCTGCCGCCCCTGGGGCCGCTGGCGCTGCGCGACTACGCGGTGCTGGGGAACGTCCGGCCGCGCTGGTACGTGACGGCCGGCTGCGCGTGGGTCGGCGCGCTCTCGCACCGGCTGTGGGACATCGTCACGCACCGGTCGTTCGACGACGGGCGGATCGTCATCGAGACCCTGTGGCACACGGTCGACGGCCGCCCGCTGTACTCGTGGCTCTTCTTCGGTTCGACGGCGGCGGGGGCGCTCGCGGTGCTCGCGGCGATGCTCTACGCGGGCCGGAACGACCTGATCCGCGCCGGCGCGGAGGTGCCGCCCGTGGCGCGGGACCCGCGGCGGTTCTGGACGGCGGTCGGGGCGGCGTGGGCGCTGGGTGTGCTCGTGCAGCCGCTGCTCGCCGGGTCGGAGGTGCACACGATCGTCATCGTGCGGCTGCTGATCGTGGCGCATGCGGGTCTGCTCGTCGGCGCGGCGACCCACCCGGTTCCGTCCCGGTTGGGGGGATCGTGAGAAAGTGAGCACCATGCCGCGTACCCGCCGAAGCGTCCTACTCGCCGTCGCCGCGCTGACGGCCGCCGTCGCGCTCACCGCGTGCGGTCGGGCACAGCCCGGGACGGCGGCCTATGTGGGCGGTTCGCGGATCACCGAGGACCGGGTGGAGAGCCTGTTCAAGGAGGCTCAGGGGACCGACGCGCGGATCCGTTCGGTGGTCACCCGCGCGACGCTGGTCAGCTGGCTGGTGATGGTCGACCTGGGCCGCCGGGCGGCCGCGAAGCAGGGCACCACAGTCCCCGCGCCGGACTACGCCGGGGCGGCCGCCACGCTGGGCCTGCCCGCCGGCAGCGAGCTGGTGCACGTCTACGGCGACTGGTACACGACCATGAACGCCCTGTTCGAGGCGGCCGCGCCGACGGCCAACCCGACCGAGCTGGACCTGCGGGCGATCATCCTCGGCCTGCAGCGCAACGGCCAGGTGCCGCCGGGGACGCCGTTCGAGGAGGTCGCCCCGTCGCTGCGGCGCAACCCGTCGGTGCTCAAGGTCGTGACGGTGCGCAACTCGCTGGCCGAGGTGGCGCAGGAGCGGGACGTCGTCATCAACCCGCGTTACCGGCCGCTGATCGCGAGCCTCAGTGACGTTCCGCTGGTGCTGGCCACCGGCTCCGACGCGGTCGCCGACCTTGCCGTTGCCGGCTGAGGACCAGCGCCCGCGGGTGGTGCTGCTGGTCACCTCGCCGCGGCTGCCAGCGGGCCTGCTGACGGCGGAGGCCTGGGACGTCGTGCGGGCGTTCCCGGTGTACACGGCCGCCGACAGCGCCCAGGTGACGGCCCTGCGCTTCGCCGGCGCCGTCGTCAGCGTCGGGGGTTCTTCCGCGGAGGAGCTCCTCGCGGCCGCGCGGGAGCACGGCACCGCCGTGTGGCTCGCTAGCCCCGACGGCGATCAGGACCTGGCCCGCGCGATCGGCATGCGGGTCGCCCGCCAGCCGGATCTGGCCGAGTTGGAACTGCTCTACGGCTCCTGGGATCCGCCCGGTGCGCGTCTGCTGGAGGCGGTGGACGTGATGGCCCGCCTGGTGGCGCCCGACGGAGACCCGTGGAAGCGTGCGCAGACGCCGCGTTCGCTGGCGCCGTACCTGCTGGAGGAGGCGTACGAGGCCTACGACGCCATCCTGTCCGGCGACCCCGACGCCCTGCGCGAGGAACTCGGCGACGTGCTGCTCCAGGTCGTTCTGCACGCCGGCCTGTCGGAGAACGCCGGCGGCTGGAACATCGACGACGTCGCCGGCGGGCTGGTGGAGAAGCTGATCCGGCGCAACCCGCACGTCTTTGCCGGCTTGCCCGTCGAGGGCATCGACGAGATCACCGCCAACTGGGAGCAGATCAAGAAGGCGGAGAAGTCGCGCAAGTCCGCGTTCGACGGGATGGTGCTCGCCCAGCCCGCGCTCTCCTTGGCGGCGAAAGCCCTCCAGCGAGCCGAACGCGCCGGCCTCGCGGAACCCGTTCCCGCGCCGTCCACAGTGGACGGCGACGGCCTGCTGGGCATCGTCGCGCTCCTCCGCGAGCAGGGCGCAGACGCCGAGGCCCTCCTGAGGGAGGCCACGCTCCGCTGGATCGACCGCGCCCGGGCCGCCGAGACCGACTGAGCAGGACCACCGCTCGGAGGCGGTCTCAATATCGCCTTCTCGGCAGCTCGCGAGCTCCGCCCATGGCGGAACGAGAGAATCGTGCAGGAGGTCGACGACCGGTTGTTGGCCCTGATGGCCGCCGCCTAGGAGTGGCGGAGATGACGCCTGACATCGACCGTGCCAAGCAGAGGACACGTGACCAGATCTGGGCGCTTCTGGAGCGGCACCACGCGGCGCCGCCTGGCGTCCACGGCCACATCCCCGACTTCGAAGGTGCCGGTCGAGCCGCTGCGCGCCTTGCCGATCTCGACGTCCGGCGCCGGGCCCGGACGGTCGAGTCAAACCTCGACATGGCGCAGCTTCCCGCGCGGGTGCGTGCGTTACGTGACCGCAAGTTGCTTTACATGGCGGTGCCGAGACTGGCCGAAGCGAAGCCGTTCTACATGCTCGAACCGGCCGTATTGAGCGAGGCGTTCGAGCCCACCGGCGCCGAGGCGCTCGGATATCGAGGTCGCGCTGCTGATCGAGGCCGGACTGATCGGGCCGGGGACTGCCATCGCCACGACCGTGCATCCTCTTCAGGTCGCGGACGAAGAGTTGCCTGAGGCTGCGCATGACTTCCGCGTGGACCTTGTCGTGACGCCGGACGAGGTGATCGTGTGTGCACCCCGGCGCCGTCCGACCGGAATCATGCCGGACCTCCTGAGCGCGGAGAAAGTTAACGCGATTCCGGTTGTGGGTACTTACGGGAATCGCCGAAGGTGATCGGTTGGCGGAATGCTACGCGTGCCACGTACTTCGCGCTGCGTTACGTGGCACGCGTAGCATTCGCCGCGATCTTGACGGCCTCGGGCCGGCGTCCCGACGAGAGGCCGAACGCCAGGCCGGCGGCTACGACGAGGACGCCGGCGAGAGCCACCGCGCCGGGCGGGCGGGCGTCGATCAGGGCCGCCGTGAGCAGCGACACCGGCGGGAGCAGGCCGACGAAGAGGCCGGCCCGTTCCGGCCCGAGGCGGCGCAGCCCGGTGTACCACCAGACGAACGCCACCACCGTCAGCATCCCGCCGACGTAGCCGTAGCCCAGGGCCTCCGTTCCGGTCGGGAGGCGCAGCCGCGCGCTCTCGCCGGTGACGATGGCGGCGACGAGCAGCAGTGGCACGGCGAGCGCGCAGGTCAGCGCCGAGACGCGCAGCGGCCCGAGCCGGGGCAGCAGCGGCAGCGCCAGCACCGAGAAGAGCACCTCGCACACGAGTGTGCCCAGGCTCGCGAGTACTCCGATCCGGTCCGCGTGGCCGGCGCCGTGCACCATGAGCCCGCCGCAGATGACGATCACGGCGGCGACGACCACCCGGGCGGCCGGCAGGCGGCGCTGCGCGAGCGGCCCCGCGAACGACAGCACCAGCGGCGTGCCGCCGACGACCGTTCCGACGACGGCCGGGTCGGCGTGGCGCAGGGCGGTCAGCAGCAGCACGTTGAACGCCACCAGCCCGCTCGCCGTGAGCAGCAGCAGCCGCAGCCAGTCGCTGGAGGAGAGAGGGGAGCGGGGTGTTCCGCGCACCCGCAGGATCACCGCGAACACGAGCGCGGCGAGGGCGTAGCGGCCGCACTGGCCGGTGAGCACGGGATAGTCGAGCAGCAACCGGCTCACCGGCACCGAGGCGCCCAGGATCGTCATGCCGGCGGCGCAGTACAGAGCGCCGGAGTGGGACTTCATGCCCCTACGCTAGGAAGGAATTGGTTCCTGAAAGAGAGCCAAGCTCGGTAAGAAAAGGAGGACCAATTGGAGGCGTTGCTGAACCTCGCCGAGCGCACCGGGCGCGGGCTCACCGCCGCCCTGCGCGACGCCGTGGCCGACGGCCGCCTCGCGCCCGGCACGCGCCTGCCGGCGACCCGGGACCTCGCCGCCGACCTCGGACTCTCGCGGGGCGTCGTCGTCGGGGCGTACGAACAGCTCGTCGCCGAGGGCCGCTTCGTGGCGCGCCGCGGGGCGGGCACGGTCGTCGCCGAGAACGCGCTCGCGGCACCGCCGCGCACCCCCGCCGAAACGCCCGCCCCGGAAGCCCGGGCGCTGCGACCGGGGGTGCCGGACCTGAAGTCGTTCCCCCGGAGTGATTGGAAGCGCGCGTACGGTGCGGCGCTCGACAACGCCCGACACGCGGACCTCGACTACGGCGACCCCGCCGGGACGCCGCGGCTGCGGGAGGCCCTGGCGGATTATCTCGGGCGGGTGCGCGCGGCCCGGTGCACGGCGGACGACGTCGTGGTGACCACGGGTGCGGCACAGGCGATGTCGCTGCTGGCCGGTTTGACGACAGGCCCGATCGGCGTGGAGGACCCGGGCAGCGCGGCCATCCGGGACCAGATCGTCGCGCACGGCCTGCGGGTACGACCGTTGACAGTGGACGGTGAGGGCGCGGATCCCGCGTCGATCGGAGCCGCCACGAAAGTCTTCCTCACGCCCGCGCACCAGTTCCCGACCGGGGTGGTGCTGGCGCCGCGGCGGCGGGCGGCGTTCGTGGCGTGGGCGCGGCGCACCGGTGGGCTGGTCATCGAGGACGACTACGACGCGGAGTTCCGCTACGACCGGCAGCCCGTGGGCTGCATGCAGGGGCTCGCGCCGGACGCCGTGGCGCTGATCGGTTCGGCCAGCAAGGCGCTCGCGCCGGGGCTGCGGATCGGCTGGCTCGTCGTGCCGCCCGCGTGGCGCGCCAGGGTGCACGCCGCCAAGGCGATCGCCGACCACGGCGGCCCCACGCTGGAGCATCTCGCGTTCGCTCACCTGCTGGAGAACGGCGGGTACGACCGGCACCTGCGGCGGGTGCGGCGCCTGTACCGTCAGCGGCGCGACGCGGTCGTGGCCGCGCTGCGGACCCACCTCCCGCACGCGCGCATCGACGGCGTCGCGGCCGGCCTGCACCTCGTCGTCGAACTCCCGCCCGACGTGGACGACGTCGCCCTCGCGCACCGCGCGCACGAGGCCGGGCTCGGCCCGATCGCGCTCAGCACGCTGCGGCACGCCCCCGGAGCGCCCGGCCTGGTGCTCGGATACGCCACCCACCGCCCCGACGAACTCACCGCCGCCGTAGCGACCGTGGGGAAACTTGTCCGGCGACCGTGACCATGGGACGCCCGTGGCAGTACGGTTCCCTTATGCGGCAACAGTTCAGCACCGTGGCCGAGCGGATCGTCGACGCGATGCTCGCGGAAAGCCCCGTCCTCGCCCAGACCGCCGGCGACCACCGCTACGACGACCGGCTGCCCGACCTGTCACCCGACGGTGTCGCCCGGCACGTGGCGCTGCTGCGCGACGCCGCCGACGCACTGTCCCAGGTGGACACCGACGCGCTGACGCCGGAGGAAGCGGTCGACTGCACGGTGCTGCTGGCCCGGGTCGAACGCACGCTGTTCGAGCTGACCGAGGTGCGCGAGCACGAGTGGAACCCGATGGCGCACAACCCCGGCGGGCTGCTGCACCCGCTGCTGAGCCGGCCGTTCGCGCCGGTCGAGGAGCGGCTGACCGCACTCGCCGCGCGGTTGACCGCCTTGCCCGACACGCTGGCCACCGCCCGCGCCGTGCTGCGCGACGTGCCGCGCATCCACCTGGAGACGGCGATCGGTCAGTTCACGGGTCTGCATTCGCTCATCCGCGGTGAGGCCGACGCGCTGCTGCGAGAGGAGCCCGGCCTCCGTGCGACGGTCAATCCCGCGCAGGAGACGGCGGCCGCCGCGATCGACGAGTTCGTGGCGTGGCTGCGCGCGCAGCAGGGCGAGGGGCGCGACCCGCGGCTCGGCCGACGGCTGTGGGAGGCGCGGCTGTGGCACACGCTCGACACCGAGCTGACCGCCGCGCAGATCATCAAGTCCGCCGGCGAAAACCTGGAACGCATCAGCGAGGAGATCCGCGAGACGGCCGCCGCGATGACCGGCGCTCCGGCCACCGACGACGCCGTGCGCGAAGCGCTTCAACGCTCCGCGCGGGACCGCCCGGACAACACGTCCATTGTGGAGCGTGCGCGGCAGGCGATGGCCGAGGCGACGGCGTTCGTGGACCAGTTCGAGCTGGTGTCCCTTGTGGACGATCCGTGCGAGATCCTGGAGATGCCGGAGTTCGCGCGCGGGATCGCCGTGGCGTACTGCGACCCGCCGGGGCTGCTGGAGAGCGGGGACCTGCCGACGTTCTACTGCATCTCACCGACGCCCGCGGACTGGCCGGCCGAGCGGGTCGACTCGTTCTACCGCGAGTACAACGACCACATGATCCGCAACCTGACAGTGCACGAGGCGATGCCGGGGCACTTCCTGCAGCTCGCGCACGCCCGGCGGGCGAAGGGGGCGCGGAAGGTGCGCGCCGTCTCGCGGTCCGGGCCGTTCGTCGAGGGCTGGGCCGTCTACGCCGAGGAGCTGATGGTCGAGCACGGCTACGGCGGCCGGGCGGTGAAGCTGCAGCAGCTGAAGATGCAGCTGCGCATGACCATCAACGCCATCATCGACCAGTTGGTGCACTGCGCGGACATGTCGGAGCAGGAGGCGCTGGCGCTGATGCGCGGCAGCGGGTTCCAGGAGGAGGGCGAGGCGGTCGGCAAGTGGCGCCGCGCGCTGCTCACCTCGACCCAGCTGTCGACCTACTTCGTCGGATACCTGGAGGTCGCGGCCATCGCCAGGGCGCGCCCGGCGAACACGCCGCTGCGGGACTGGCACGACGCGATGCTCTCGCACGGATCGCCGCCCCCGCGCCATCTCCGCGCGCTGCTCAACATCTAGATCAAGAGCTTCATTTCACGGGCCCGTCGGGGGCGTGACCGCTGCCTCCCGGGCTGCACCGCTGGCCCCTGCGGGGCTACGCTGCCGCGCCCGCGTGCAGTCGCGCTCGCCTCCGGCGGCCGGATCAACTATCTGGGGCGCTTGTCCTCGACGGTGGCGCCGGCCGGGGTGGCGAAGAGGCTCGGGTCGGCGGAGTCGCTGTAGCGCTCCAGCTCCAGCTGGACGGCGTTGCCGTTGACCGTGCCGGTGAACCGCCCCAGCACCCCCTCCTTGGTGATGCACACGGTCAGCCCGGCCGAGCCGTGCACCCCCACGCAGGTGGCCGCCTTGCCGGCGATCGTCGTCTCGTGGCGGGTCACCGTGCCGCCGTCGAGCGCGGCCTGGCTCACCAGCCGCAGCGCCGCGCTCGGCGCCACGAGGCCCCCGCTCGCGGAGGGGATCGGGCCGGGGTTGGGGGAGCGCTCCGCGCCGGCGACCAGCTCCAGGACCGGGTCGGTCGGGTTGGTCGGCGGCGCCGTCAGCGTGCAGCGGGTGGCGTCCGTCGCGGTCCGGCAGTCGGTCGTCGCCTCGTCCGTCGTCACCAGTTTTCCGCCGGGGAACTGGTAGACAGCCCGCTTAGGCTCCTGTGCCTGGGCCAGGAGGGCCGACGCCCCGCCGGCGAGCCGGTACTCGGCGGTGAACGTCAGCTCGCCCGCCTCGTCGAGCTGCGCCGCAAGGTCGTTGAACAGGCCGGACTCCTCCGAGGGGGCACATCCGACCAGCATCGGTACCGACAGTGCGACAGCAAGCACTACGGACAGTCGCGATCGGGACCAAAGCATGGCGCATAGCTTCTACCCAGAACGGGTGCCGCCGCAAATTGGTTCCGCCCATATCTGACCTGCCCGACGTCCCCGTCGGGAACGCGACTAGGCTGCACGATTGGCGTACCCGGGGATTGTCCACAGATGTGAACAGGGAGTGAGCCATCGTGGCCACCATCGAAGCAATCGTCGCCCGCGAGATTCTCGACTCGCGCGGCAACCCGACGGTCGAGGTCGAGATCGGGCTCGATGACGGCAGCACCGCTCGCGCGGCCGTGCCCTCCGGCGCCTCCACGGGGGCGTTCGAGGCACTCGAACTGCGTGACGGCGACGCGAAGCGCTACCTCGGCAAGGGCGTCGAGAAGGCCGTGTCCAACATTTCCGAACGAATCGCCGAGGAGATCCTGGGCTACGAGGCGAGCGACCAGCGCGCCGTCGACCAGGCGATGCTCGACCTGGACGGCACGCCCGACAAGTCGACCCTCGGTGCCAACGCGATTCTGGGCGTTTCACTGGCGGTGGCCAAGGCGGCCGCCGAGTCCGCCGGCCTGCCGCTGTTCCGCTACGTCGGCGGCCCCAACGCGCACCTGCTGCCCGTCCCGATGATGAACATCCTCAACGGCGGCGCGCACGCCGACTCCAATGTGGACGTTCAGGAGTTCATGGTGGCGCCGATCGGTGCTCCCACGTTCCGGGACGCGCTGCGTTCGGGTGCCGAGGTGTACCACGCGCTGAAGAGCGTGCTGAAGAAGAAGGGCCTGGCGACGGGGCTGGGCGACGAGGGCGGGTTCGCACCCAGCCTGGACAGCAACCGTGCCGCGCTCGACCTCATCGCCGAGGCCGTGGAGAAGGCCGGTTACAGCCTCGGCGGCGACATCGTGCTCGCGCTGGACGTCGCGGCCACCGAGTTCTACGCGGACGGCGCCTACACGTTCGAGGGCGTCAAGAAGTCGGGCGACGAGATGATCGCCTACTACACGGGCCTGGTGGACTCGTACCCGATCGTCTCGATCGAGGACCCGCTGGCCGAGGACGACTGGGCGGCGTGGAGCGGCATGACCGCCGCGCTCGGCAGCCGCATCCAGATCGTGGGCGACGACCTGTTCGTCACCAACCCGGAGCGGCTGAGCCGGGGCATCGCCGAGCAGGCCGCCAACGCCCTGCTGGTCAAGGTCAACCAGATCGGCTCGCTGACGGAGACGCTGGACGCCGTCGACCTGGCCCACCGCAACGGCCTGCGCTGCATGATGAGCCACCGTTCGGGGGAGACCGAGGACACCACGATCGCCGACCTGGCCGTCGCGACGGGTACCGGCCAGATCAAGACCGGTGCGCCGGCCCGTTCGGACCGGGTGGCGAAGTACAACCAGCTCCTGCGCATCGAGGAAGAGCTGGGCGACGTGGCGCGGTACGCGGGTCGCGGGGCCTTCCCGCGGTACCGTTCCGCGTAACCATGGCTAATCGACCGGGCACCGGCGGCGCCGGACCGGGTGGTCGCGCTCCGCGCGGTGCCCGGTCCGGTGCTTCGCGTACCGGCCGTCCGACCGGTGGGGCCTCCGGCCGCGGGTTCCCGCGCGGCGGCTCCACCGGCGGTGCCTTTCCCGGCGGCGGACACGGCGCGTTCACCCGCGCCGGCGGCGTCGGTGGTGTGGCGGCGCGGCCGTCGCCGGGTTCCCGCCCGACGGGTGCGTCGCGTCCGACCGCCGCGCGGCGCGGTGGCGGCACCGGCGCCACGCAGCGGACCCGCGCGCCGCAGCCGAGGAAGCTGACCGGCCGGGCCGCGGTGCTCGGCATGGTGCTCGTCGGGCTGCTGCTCGCGTACGCCTATCCGGTCCGCGTGTACCTGTCCCAGCAGGCGGAGATCGCCGGGCTCGAGCAGCAGCAGGCCGCGCAGCGCCGTCGTATCGAGGCTCTGGCGGAGGAACGGGCGAAGTGGGACGACCCCGAGTTCATCAAGGCGCAGGCGCGCAAGAAGCTGCACTACATCCTCCCGGGGGAGAAGCCGTACGTGCCGCTGCCGGATCCGGCGACGGCCGGGGACCAGCAGGAGAAGGCGCCGACCGGAGCCGTGCCGCAGGACCCCTGGTACGGCAAGCTCTGGTCGAGCGTGCGCGCGGCGGACCGGCCGCAGGGGACGCCCCAGACGTGAGCGGACGCTTGCGGGAGCTCACCATGGGGCACTGTGCGATCGCGTCTCGTGGCGCCGGTGAGCGCAGCGGGCCGGCGGCATGAGCGACAAGGATCCCGGGCCTGCTGTGCGGGAGCCCGCGACGCCGGACGACCTCGACGCGGTCGCCGCCCAGCTGGGGCGCACGCCGCGCGGCACCCGCTACGTGGCGCACCGCTGCCCGTGCGGAAAGCCGGACGTGGTGGAGACCACACCGCGGCTGCCGGACGGGACGCCGTTCCCCACGCTGTTCTACCTGACCTGCCCGCGCGCCACGGCGGAGTGCAGCCGGCTGGAGTCGGCGGGGCTGATGAAGGACATGGCGGCGCGGCTGGCCGACGATCCCGAACTGGCGGCCCGGTACCGCGCGGCGCACGAGGACTACCTGGCCCGGCGCGCCGCCGTCGCCGAGGTGCCGGAGATCGACGGCGTCTCCGCGGGCGGCATGCCGGGGCGCGTGAAGTGCCTGCACGTCCACCTGGGACACCGCCTGGCGGTCGGCGAGGGGGTCAACCCCTTCGGGGACGAGACCCTGGAAGCGGTCGGGGAGTGGTGGAAGGACGGACCGTGCGTGTGACTGTGGTTCGCTTCTGAGCGTCTACAGTCACCGGGTGGATGTCATCATCCGGCGCGCCCGCACCACCGACGTCAGGGGCATCCGCCGCCTCGTCGACCTGTACTCCCAGCCCCGCCAGATGCTGTCCAAGGCGACGGTGAAGCTGTACGAGGACGTGCAGGAGTTCTGGGTCGCCGAACGGGCCTCCGACGGCGCGGTCGTCGGCTGCGGCGCGCTGCACGTCATGTGGGAGGACCTCGCGGAGGTGCGCACCGTCGCGGTCGACCCGGACTGCCGGGGCCAGAAGATCGGCCACCGCATCGTCGCCGAGCTGCTCGTCACCGCCCGCGAACTGGCCGTCAAGCGCGTGTTCTGCCTCACGTTCCAGACCGGGTTCTTCGCGTCGTTCGGGTTCAAGGTGATCGACGGGACGCCGGTGACGCACGAGGTCTACGAGGAACTGCTGCGCTCCTACGACGAGGGCGTAGCGGAGTTCCTCGACCTCGAACGGGTCAAGCCCAACACGCTCGGCAACATCCGCATGCTGCTGCATCTGTAGCGAACGGCGACATCTGTAGGGTTCGGCGCATGACACGGGTAGCGGCGATCGACTGCGGGACCAACTCCATCCGGCTGCTCGTGGCGGATGTCGACGGGTCCGGCCGCCTGACGGATCTGACCCGCCGGTTGGAACTGGTGCGCCTCGGCGAGGGCGTCGACCGGACCGGCCGGCTCGCTCCCGCCGCGATCGAACGGGTCCGCGTCGCGCTCGCCCGCTACACGGAGGAACTGCGCGCCCTCGGTGCCGAGCGGGTCCGCATGGTCGCCACCAGCGCATCCCGCGACGCCGAGAACGCCGACGACTTCCGGAGCATGGTCACGCGCACGCTCGGCGTGGCCCCCGAGGTGATCACCGGAGACGAGGAGGCGCGGCTGTCGTTCACCGGGGCGGTGCGTGGGCTGGAGACGCCCGGGCCGTACCTGGTGGTCGACATCGGCGGCGGCTCGACGGAGTTCGTCGTCGGGGACAGCGGTGTCGAGCGGGCCGTCAGCGTGGACATCGGCTGCGTGCGCATGACCGAACGCCACCTGCACGGCGACCCGCCCACGTCCGCGCAGATCGCCGCGGCGGAGGCCGACGTCGCGGCCACCGTCGACCGTGCGCTCGACGCGGTGGGGCGCGGCGGTGGGCGTTCCCTCATCGGGCTCGCGGGATCGGTGACGACGGTCGCCGCGCTCGCCCTCGGCCTGGAGTCGTACGAGCCCGACCGGATCCATCAGGCGCGGATCTCCGCGGCGGACGTGGCGAAGGTGACGGCGGACCTGCTCGGGGCGAGCGTCGCGCGGCGGCTCGAACACCCGGTGATGCACCCGGGGCGGGCCGACGTGATCGGCGCGGGCGCGCTGATCCTGCGCGTGATCATGGAACGCACCGGCGCCGACGCGGTCATCGCGAGCGAGCACGACATCCTCGACGGCATCGCCTACAGCGCCGTCGACGTTGGCACAGCCACTTCGTAACCGGCGGGCGTACCGTCGATTGCCATGGAGCTGCAATGGTGGTCGATCGAGGTGTGCGACGGTCGGTTCCCGGCGAGCCAGTGGCGCCGGGCGCACGGCGAGGAGTTGCAGGAGGCGCTGCTGACCAACGGCGCCTACGACTGGACCTGGACGGTGACCCCGTTCGGGATCGTCCTGGAGGTCGGGTTCCGCTCGGACGGGGCGTGGGAGCGGTTCCGCGCGCTGCCGGTCGTGACCGCGGCGCTCGACGCCGTGCCGGATCCGATCAACGGCCGCTTCGTCTACCCGGGCCGGGGCGGTAGCTCGGGCGCGTCGCAGCGCCGGCGCTCGCCACGCCCGCTCGGGGCCGGGGCCGCCGCCCTGCCTATCTCGCCGCCGCCGTCCCTCGTGGCGCGGCCGCTGGAGGCGCTGCCACGACCGGTCGACCGCGAGCCGGACGTGCCCGTGCGCCTGGCCGCCTGACGCGATCTAGGGAAACAGCCAGATCTGCGGACTCAGCCCGTGCGGCGGACCTCGGCCCGGGACTGCTCGCGCGGCTCGGAGTCGTCGCGCGACCACCACCAGCCGTAGGTGAGCTCCCCGTCCGACGGCACCGTCATCAGGATCCGCGCCTTCAGCGGCCCGTCGTACGAGTTGAACACGCCCGGCCGCGACTCCAGGAAACGCACCACGCCCGGCAGTTCCAGGCAGGTGACGTGCAGCTCCAGCCGTCCGCTCTCCCCGGCCGCGAGCACCGTGTGCTCGACGTGCTGCAGCCCCTTGGAGTCGCTGAACGATTCGTAGTCGAGCACCACGGCCCGGCCCCGCACCACCGGGGTCACCTGGATCCGGGCCATGAACGGGCCGCTTTCCAGGCCGTCGCCGCGCCCGCGGTACAGGCCGGGATGCGCGGCGAGGCGGTTCAGCAGTTCGGCCACGGCGTCACGGTAACCGTCGTGGTCCAGGCCACCTGAAGCGGGATGTTGGAGTGGGTGCAACGCGATCGACCCACGACCGATACCGTGAGCACTGATCTACATGAAAAGCCCCGGAGGGCCCCTTGTCTGACCAGAATTCCACGCCGCCCGGCGAGGGCTACCCGCCCGGCGGTCCTTTCCCGCCCCCGGCGCCCACGTCGGGCGGAGCATATCCGCCCCCGGGCGCCGCCGGAGGCTTTCCGCCGCCGCCGTCCTCCGGGGGTGGCTTCCCGCCGCCCACGTCCGGTGGGCCGGTGCCGCCGTCCGGTGGGCCGTTCCCGCCGCAGGGCGCGAGCTTCCCGCCGCCGGGCGGGTACGACCCCAACGCGCAGCCGGGCTACGACCCCAACGCACAGCCGGGGTACCAGCAGCCCGGGTTCCAGCCCGGCTACGACCCCAACGCGCAGCCCGGGTTCCAGCAGCCCGGCTTCCAGCCCGGGTACGACCCCAACGCGCAGCAGCCGTTCGGGGCCGCGCCGGGTGCGCCGCTGCCGCCGATGACCCCGCCCGCGGGCCGGGGCAACAAGGTGAAGATCGTCGTGGCGGTCGTCGGCGCGCTGCTGCTGCTGTGCTGCATCGGCGGCGTCGTGGTCGTGCCGCGGCTCCTGGGCGGGGACGCGCTGGCCGACGCCAAGCAGGGGGACTGCCTCAAGGGCGAGGTCGCCGACGGCACGTCGGACAAGTTCAAGGCGGCCGACCTCGAACTGGTCGACTGCGGCGACAGCGCCGCCACCTACGTCGTCGCCGGCAAGGTGTCCGGCAAGACGCAGTCGGAGGCGGAGACCGACAACAACGTGTGCGCCGCCTACAAGGACGCCGACACGGTGTTCTGGATCGGCCCGGAGGGCAAGAAGGGGACCGTCCTCTGCCTCAAGGCGCAGTAGGGCGTAGCACGCCGGCGCGACGGCGTGGCGTTCTCCCGAAAAACTTGGGCCTGTCACGTGGACCACGCCGGCCTGCGGCGGAATCAGATGCCGCGGCTCGACGTGACCCACGAGACAGGCTCAGGGGTCAATGCCACGCCGTGTATCCCTACCGCTCAGTACGGTCAGCATGGTTACCTATCCGCACCGTTGGCAGCCATCGTCGACTGACAGAGGAGTGGCCGGATGGGCGACATCGTCAGCTACGCCAGCAACGGAGGAACCAGCGAGGGATACCTGTCGTTACCGGCCTCCGGGGCCAACGGTGCGGCAGTCGTCGTGATCCAGGAGTGGTGGGGCCTCGTCCCGCACATCCGGGAGCTGGCGGACCGGTTCGCCGAGGCCGGGTTCGCCGCGCTGGCACCGGATCTTTACCACGGCCACCACACCTCCGAGCCCGACGCGGCGGGCAAGCTGATGATGGGCCTCGCGATGGACCAGGCGGCGAAGGACATCGCCGGCGCCGCCGAGTACCTCACCGGCCTCGACGCGGTCCACGGTCAGGTCGGCTCCGTCGGGTTCTGCATGGGCGGCAGCCTCGCGCTGTGGTCGGCGACGTTCTCCGAACGGATCGTCGCCACGGCCGGCTTCTACCCGGCGGTGCCGTGGGAGCGGATGGGTCCACAGTGGAGCAACTACGCCGGCAAGGCCGCGCTGATCCACTGCTCCGAGGAGGACGGCACCTCGTCGGCGCCCGGCATTCAGCAGGCGAAGCGTTCCATCGAGGAATCCGGCGGGAAGGTCCAGATCCACGACTACCCCGGCACCCGACACGCCTTCTTCAACGACGACCGGCCCGAGGTCTTCGACGGCGACGCCAGCCGCGTGGCCTGGGCCCGCACCCTGGAGTTCTTCCGTTCCCGCCTCGCCTGACACCGCACCACAGCTGCCCGACCTGCCCGCGCTGGACGCAGCCGTCGCCGACTGCTTCGCCTGCCCGCGGCTCGTCGAGTGGCGCGAGGACGTCGCCGTCACGAAGCGGGCGTCGTTTCGCGACTGGACCTACTGGGGCCGACCGGTCCCGGGGTTCGGTCCGGGCGACGCCCGCATCGGCATCCTCGGGCTGGCGCCGGCCGCGCACGGCGGCAACCGGACCGGCCGGATCTTCACCGGCGACCGCTCCGGCGACGTGCTCTTCGCCGCGCTGCACCGGGCCGGGCTCGCCAACCAGCCCACGAGCGTCAGCCGCGACGACGGTCTCACCCTGACCGACACGCGCATCTTCGCCGCCGTGCGCTGCGCGCCGCCGGACAACAAACCCACTCCGGGGGAACGCGACACGTGCGCACCCTGGCTGCACCGCGAGCTGGAGCTGATCCGCCCGACGCTGCGGGTCGTCGTCGCGCTGGGCGGCTTCGCGTGGAACGCGTTCTGGCCGGCGCTGCGCCACGTGTACGGAGTGCGGGTCAGTCCACGCCCCGCGTTCGGTCACGGGGCACACTGGACGGGTGGGTCAGAGGTGCCGACCCTGCTGGGTTGTTACCACGTGAGTCAGCAGAACACCTTTACCGGCCGCCTCACGCCCGCGATGCTTGACGAAGTATTGTCCCGGGCGATTGATCTCGCCGCCGACAGTTGACGGAGGATCCGCGATAGTGCGCCGCTGGCTTCCGTTGCTGGCCGTCGCGGCCCTGCTCGCGGCGGCACTGTTCGCGGCCGCCTACAGCGAGCCCCAGTTCGACGTGCGGGACCTGCCGGGCACGGAGCAGAGCCAGCCGCCGCCGGCCGTCAGCCCGGGCGCGGAGCCGAGCTTCCTCACCCCGCCGAGCGCCGCACCCGAGCCGCAGACCATTCAGATCGAGATCCCCGGCTGGGTCAACGGCGTGCTCGGGGTCGCCTGCGCGCTCGTCACCGCGCTGCTGCTCGGCTACCTGCTGTGGTTCGTGCTGCGCGACACGATCCAGGCGAAGGGCCGGCCGATCCGGGTCGAGCCGGGGGCGCCGCCGCCACCGGCCGTGCACGCCGAGGTGGCCGCGGCCGTCGACGCGGGCCTCGCGGCGCTGGCCGACGGCGACTCCGACGCCCGCGCCGCCGTCATCGCCTGCTGGGTGCGCATGGAGCAGGCCGCCTCCGAGGCCGGAACGCCACGCGAGCCCTCCGACGCGCCGGGCGACTACGTGATCCGGCTGCTGTCCACCCAGGCGGTGAGCCGCGACGTGCTGGACCGGTTCGCGTGGGTGTACCGGCAGGCGCGGTACAGCATCGGCCCGGTCGACGACCGGATGCGCCAGACGGCGATCTCGGCCCTGCGCCAGCTGCGCGCCGAACTGACCGGCCCGGCCGTCTCGGCGAGTGCCCAGTGAGCGAGCGGGAGGGGCGCGCGGTGTCGCCTGGACTGAGGAGTGTAGGGAGCGGAGCGACCGGAGCGACGAGGGAAGGCGGCGCCGTGGGCGCGCCCCGGACGCTGAGCGGGCCGCTGTGAGCCGGGCACCGGTCGAGAAGGTCAGCCTCGACCAGCTCTTCGTCGACAACGAGGAGGTGGCCCCGGCCCGCCCGCGCCGGCGCACCGTGCCGGGCGTCCTCACGGACCTGGTGACCGCGGCCGTCATCGCCGGTGCCCTGTACGCGGTGATGCGCGTCTTCACGCTGGTACTGCCGGTGGTGATCCTGACGGCCGGCATCTGGGCGATCATGCTGCTGCGCCGGGTCATCAAGAGCCTCGACATCCCCGACCGGCAGGCGGACACGCTGCGCAGTTCGGCGTGGGGGGTCGTGGAGTCGGACGAGCCGGCCGTGCAGATCGACGGCGTGCTGCGGGCGGTGCGCCGGTGGGAGCAGCGCTTCGCCTGGACCGAACGCGACCACGTCCGGTTCGCCTCCGCGGTCCGTCCCCGGCTCGGTGAGCTCGTCGCCGAACGCCTGCGCCAGAAACACGGCGTCAGCGTCGCCGAACAGCCGGAGAAGGCGCGCGCGATACTTGGCGATCCACTGTGGACGTTTCTGACCGAACGGGTAAAGCGCGGCCCCAAACCCGCCGAACTGGCGGCACTCGTTGCCGAGATGGAGAAGATCTAAAAGATGAACCCTCGCGACGTGGGGGCACTCGGACAGCAGGTGCTCGACGCGGTGGGCACCGTCGTTGTCGGTAAGCGGGGCCCGCTCGAACTGGTGCTCGCCGGCATCCTCGCCGGCGGCAACGTGCTCCTGGAGGACCTGCCGGGGCTGGGCAAGACGCTGACCGCGCGCTCGTTCGCGCAGGCGCTGGGGATCGGCTTCCGGCGCCTGCAGTTCACCCCGGACCTGCTGCCCGCCGACGTGACCGGCTCCTTCCTGTACGACCAGCGCAGCCACGACTTCACCTTCCGCGCCGGTCCGATCTTCACCAACCTGCTGCTGGCCGACGAGATCAACCGCACGCCGCCGAAGACCCAGGCGGCGCTGCTGGAGGCCATGCAGGAGAAGCAGGTCTCCGTCGAGGGCACCACCTACCAGCTCGAACCGCCGTTCCACGTGCTCGCCACGGCCAATCCGATCGAGTACGAGGGAACGTACCCCCTGCCGGAGGCGCAGCTCGACCGGTTCCTGCTCAAGGTTTCGTTCGGTTATCCCGAACCGGACGAGGAGTGGGAGGTGCTGCGCCGCCGGATGGCCCGCCGTCGGGAGGAGTCGGAGCTGCGGCCGGTCGTCGACGGGCCGACGCTGCTGGCGTTGCAGGCGGCGCTGGAGGACGTGGTCGTCGAGGACTCGATCGGCCAGTACATCGTGGCGCTGGCGGCCGGCACCCGGGCACACCCGCAGGTGCTGGTCGGGGCGTCGCCGCGTGGTTCGCTCGCGCTGCTGCTGCTGTCCCGGGCCTGGGCGGCGCTGGACGGCCGGGACTTCGTGGTGCCGGAGGACGTGAAGGCGGTGGCGATCCCGGCGTTGGCGCACCGGATCACGCTGCGCCCGGAGATGTGGCTGCGACGGGTCGAACCGGCGACGGTGGTCGCCGAGGTCCTCAACTCGACGCCCGCCCCGGTCAGCGGCGCCCTGCCCCGCTACTCATGAGCGCAGCGACCGGAGTGACGAGGGAAGACGGCGCCACCGGGCGCCGGCCCGCGCTTGCGCGGGGAGCGGATCACTCATGAGCGAGACGCCGGACCGGACCTGGGTGCCCACCAAGGCGATGGGCCGGACCGTGCTGCTCACCGGCGTCCTGCTGATCCTCGCGGCGCTCTTCGGCCGGATCGACCTGGTCATCCTGGCGGTCCCGCTCGCCGTGGGCGCCGGACTGGCCCTGGCCCGCCGTCCCACCGAGGCACCGCTGGTCGAGGTCGCGATCGACGACCCGGTAGCCATCGAGGGAACGCCCCTGAGCGTGCGCCTCGGCTCCGGCAACCCGGACCGGGTCGGCTACGACCTGATGCTGCTGCGCCTGAGCACCGGCCGCTGGGTGCGGGTTCGGCACGGGGACCGGCCCTACGTGAGCCGCACCCAGCCGGGCGAACTCGTCGACGTCGACCTGGAGGGCTCGCTGCGCCGCTGGGGCCGGCACGCCGTCGGGCCGGTGACCGCGCATGCCGTCGCCTGCCACGGGCTGCTGGTCAGCGCGCCGGTGCGGACCGCTCCGCTGCTGCTGGACGGCTATCCGGCCACTGACCCGTTCGCGGCCGACGAGGCGATGCCGCGGGCGGCCGGGCTGGTCGGCATCCACCGCTCACGGCGACCCGGCGAGGGCGGCGAACTGGCCGGTGTGCGCATGTTCGGCCCCGGCGACCGGCTGCGGCGCATCGACTGGCGGGTCTCCCTGCGTGCCCGCGAACTGCACGTCGCGGCGACGCTCAGCGACCGGGACGCCGAGGTCGTGCTGCTGCTCGACGTGCTGCACGAGGCGGGGCGCTCCGGCGGGGTGGGCGGTGCCGCGTCGGTGTTCGACACGACGGTGCGCGCCGCGGCCGGCATCGCCGAGCACTACCTGAGCCAGGGCGACCGGGTGGGGATGCTGGAGTACGGCTTCCGCGCGCGCCGCCTGCGTTCGGGCAGCGGCCGGCGGCAGTACCTGACGATCCTGCAGTGGCTGCTCGACATCAAGGCGAACGAGTCCGCGCAGGAGGTCGGCATCGGCATGTTCGACCTGCACCTGATCCCGAGTCACGCGCTGGTGATCGTGCTGACGCCGCTGGTCGACCCGCGCACGGCGGAGATGCTGGCGCGGCTGGTGCGTTCCGGCCGGATCGTCATCGCGCTGGACACGCTGGGCAGCCTGAAGGTGCCGTTGCCGGCGACGCCGTGGATGGAGTCGGCGTACCGGCTGTGGGGCCTGGAGCGGCAGAACCTGCTGGGCCAGCTCGGCGAGCACGGCGTTCCGGTAGTGACGTGGGCCGGCGCGGGCAGCCTGGACCAGGTGCTGCGGGACGCCGCGCGGCTCGCCTCGGGCCCGCGGGCGGGCGCCCGATGAGCGCGCGGCGGGTCGGCGCGGTGCGGCCTGGACTGAGGAGCGCAGGGAGCGGAGCGACCGGAGTGACGAGGGAAGGTCGCGCCATCTGGCGTCGGCTCGCCGTTTGCGCGGGCAACAGATGAGCGCCGCGAAGGCGGAGCCGGCGGGCGAGCGGGAGGGCACCGTCCGGCCGGAGCTGGTGCTGATCCGCAAGGGCGCCTCGGACCGGGTGGACCGCGCCAAGCGGATGGTCTCCCGCGCCACCGGCTGGCCCCTGGTGGTGCGCGGCGCGATCTTCCTGTTCGGGCTGATCGCGCAGGCGCTCGCCTATCCGCCGCAGGCCCTCGCGGGTGCGCCGGTGCTGGCGTTGATGCTGATCGCGCTGCTGCCGACGCTGTGGCCGCGGACCGGGTTCGTCAGCGGGTTCTACATCCTGACCACGCTGGCCTGGCTGGCCGCCACCACGCTCTACGACGCCAACGCCAGCCTGACCCGGCTGTTCGCGCTCGCCGCCGCGCTGTATCTGGTGCACAGCACCGCGGCGCTCGCGGCGGTGCTGCCGTACGACGCGGTGGTGCCGCCCGTCGTGGTGCTGCGCTGGCTGCTGCGGTCGCTGGGCACGGTGGTCGTCGCGACCGTGCTCTCCGCCGGCGGCCTTTTCCTGTTGAACCGGACCGAGCCGCACACCTACTTCGCCGCCACGCTCGTCGGCCTGGCCCTGACGGTGGCCGTCGTGGGGGTCGTGGCGTACGCCGTGCGACGGCGCTAGGAGAGGTCTGTTCGGCACGGCCGGGCGGCACTTGAGGGGACTGGCCGGAAGTTTTTCCGAACTCCGCCGCCTGATGTCAGGCGGTGCGGCGGACGCGGGCTCCGAAGCGGTTTTTGGGGTTGCAGCCCGGTGACACGGGGTTTCGGATCGGCAACCGTGGTCTCACCGCACCGGAGAGATCCCCACGGAAGGAGGTCCGGTGTCTAACTCCCCCCAGACCACCCGGTCCTGGCTGAAGCGCTGGACCATGACGGCGCTGGCCCTCACCATCGGCGGCGGCGCGGTCGCCATGGCCAACCCGGCCACGGCCAAGCCGACCGAGCCCGCTCCGCAGTGGAGCGTCGGGCCGACGACGACGCCCGTGTCGCAGGTGCTCGCGGCGATCAACGCCGCCGAAGCCCCGGCCAAGGGCATCGACGGCCGCGGCGTCGGCGTGGCGCTGATCGACACCGGCGTCGTGCCGGTGCCCGGCCTGCCGGCGGACCAGATCGTCAACGGCCCGGACCTCTCCGTCGAGTCGCAGGTGCCCAACCTGCGCTACCTGGACGGCTACGGCCACGGCACGCACCTCGCCGGCATCATCGTCGGCAACGACCCGGAGGCCGGGTACGTCGGCATCGCCCCGAAGGCGAAGCTGACCTCGCTGAAGGTCGCCAGCTCCAACGGCGCGGTCGACGTCACCCAGGTGATGGCCGCGGTCGACTGGGTCGTCGCCCACAAGAACGACGACCCGGCCAACCCGATCCGCGTGATCACCCTGGCGTACGGCACCGACAGCAGCCAGGACGCGCGGGTGGACCCGCTGACCTACGCCGTCGAGCAGGCGTGGAAGAACGGCATCGTCGTCGTCGTGGCGGCCGGCAACCAGGGTTCGAAGACCCGGAAGCTGACCAACCCGGCCGCTGACCCGTACGTGCTCACGGTCGGCTCGGTCTCCAACGACGGCACCAGCACCCGCAAGGACGACGACGTGTCGACGTTCTCGAGCTGGGGGCTGGGCCGCAAGGTGGACCTGGTCGCACCGGGCGAGTCCATCGTGTCGCTGCGTAACCCGGGGTCGTACATCGACACCAAGTACCCGACGGCCCGCGTGGGCGAACGCCTCTTCCGCGGCAGCGGCACCTCGCAGGCGACCGCCGTCACGGCCGGTGCCGTGGCGCTGCTGCTGCAGAAGCGCCCGAACCTCACGCCGGACCAGGTGAAGGACGTTCTCAAGGACTCTGGTGACCGGCTGCGCGGCGGCAACATCTACAACGTCGGCGTCCGGGAGCTCAACCTCGGCAAGGCGTTCTACGAGCCCAGCTTCTTCGCCCACACGCAGTGGTGGAACCAGTGGGGCACCGGCACCGGTTCGATCGAGAAGTCCCGCGGCAGCAGCCACCTGACCGACAACGGCGTGGAGCTCAAGGGCGAACGCGACCTCTTCGGCCCGCTCAGCAGCAAGGAGTGGGCGGCCAAGAGCGCGACGCAGAAGTCCTGGGTCGGCGGCGTCTGGATGGGCCGCCGGATGGCAGGCGACGGCTGGACCGGTACCTCGTGGGCGTCCCGCACCTGGGCCTCGGGCGTGTGGCCGGGCAAGAGCTGGTCGAGCAACCCGTGGTACTCGGAGTCCGACTGGGACGGCCGCTACTGGGCCGGGCGCTACTGGGCCGCCGGCAGCTGGTCGGGCCGGTTCTGGGCGGCGGGCGCGTGGAAGACGAACGACTGGGCCATCTGAGCCCGCGGAAGCTGCGCACTGGGGGGTAGGAAGCGAAGGGGCGGACCGGTCACGGTCCGCCCCTTCGCTGTGCGCCTACCTCGGCGGAAGAAGACCGGCCTGCCGGGCCCGGCCGAGCCAGCGCGGCCATTCGGTCAGCATCAGGTCGTAGAGCAGGTCGTCGGGCAGGTTCGCCGGGTCGTTGACGGCGAAGAAGGCGGAGTTGTCGATGAACCGCCCGGAGAGGCTGTCCAGGTTCTCCAGGAACGAGAAGTCGCTGCGCTGGCCCTGCGCGTGGAACGCCCGCTGCCGCCCCCGCGCGTCGACCGCACGCGGCGTGTCCCCGATGGCCATGAACTGCCAGAACACCGGCTCGAACCCGCTGTGGCGCAGCTGGTCGACGGCCACGCTCTGGTCGTAGGTGGCCCCGTCGGTCAGGAACATCACGTACACCGGCTGCGGCGCCCCGAACGGCTGCTGCCGCGGCCCCTCGAACCCGAAGAAGTGCCGGCGCACGAGCCGCATCGCGGAGCCGTACATCGTGCCGCCCTCCAGCGGGTGCTGGCGCAGCGCCTGGGACAGGAACATCCCGGCGTTGTGCAGGCCGAGCTGGCCGGCCGGGTAGGCGTTCGCGCCGTACAGGAAGACGTCGACCTGCTCGGAGTCGGCGATGCGCAGCGCGAGGGCGAGAACCCGTTCGGCCACCCCCTGCACCTTCCCGGAACGGTAGAGCCCGCTCATCGACGCGGAGATGTCGAGGCAGAGCGCGACCCGTGCGGGTTGGCCGCCGAGGCCGCGCTTGTCCAGCCCGACGGCCGCCCGGCGGGAGAGTGCGAGCAGGTGCGGGGCCTGGGCGGCACGCTGTTCCATCCGGGCGAGCTGTTGCTGCTTGGCCGGATGGATCGGCACCGGGATGTGGTGCGTCTGGGTGGGCATGGCCCGCGTGGGATTCGGGGCGGGCGGATAGCCGCCGGCCGGGTTCTGCACGGGCATGGTGCGGGTGGGCGGCAGGTGCGGCGGGCGTTGCTGCTGGTGCGGCCCGGGCTGGTACGGCGCACCCTGCTGGGGCTGCGGCCCGGGCGGCGGCATGTAGGGCGCCATCGGCGGGGCCGGCGGGGTGGACATGGGCGCGGCCGACACCGGTGCCGACATCGGCGGTCCGCTGGCGGGCGGCGCACTGTACGGCGGCGAACTGGCCGGCGGCCCGCTCGCCGGCGGCGCGCTCGCGGGGAAGTCCGGCTCCTGCGGGTTGTAGTACGGATGCGGCGTGACCGACGGCAACGTGTAACTCGGACTAGGCCCGCCAGCCGCCCCCGACGCCCCCGCCGGAGCTGATGCCCCCGCCGGGCCCGAGACCCCTGAGGACCCCGACGGTCCGGAGGCCGCCGATGATCCGCCGCCCGCCGAGGCCGGGGAGGCCCCGCCGCCCGCGGAAGGCCCACCCGCCCCCGAGGGCAACGTAAACCCACCGCCCGCCGACGAAGACGCGGACGCCGACCCGGACGCAGGCTCCGCCTCACGCCGCGCATGCCGCCCCCCACCGACCGACGCCGACCCGGAAACGGAAGCGGACCCGGTGACCGACGCCGACCCGGAGACGGGACCGGGCCGCGAGGAGGAGGCAGAGGAGGAAGACGTCGATGAGGAAGGCGGCGAGGAGGAGGGCGGCGCCAACGGCGAGGACCCCGACGGCCCGTCGGACGGCATCGTGAAACTCGGCCCCGCCCCACCCCCGCTCTGCGGCACGTCCCAGATGGCCGCACCGCCCGCCGGGTCCCAGTCGCCCGGCGGCTCCCACTCCTCCTCGTCGTCGCCGTCGAGGTCCACCGGCGGCGGCGCCAGCGGCGCGCCCGGCACCGGAGGCGGCGGCAGTTCGCCCAGGTCGGGGATCTCGTCCGGCGCGAGGGCGGTCTGCGGCGGGGCCGTACCGGTGGCCGGGGAGGCGGGCGCGGTGACCGGTGCCGGCGGGGTCTCGTCCTCCTCGACCCCGACGCCGTGCGTGGTGGCCAGCCCGTGCAGCCCGTTGTCGAACCCCTGCCCGACCGCCCGCAGCTTCCACTGGTCGCCGCGCCGGTACACCTCGCCGAAGAGGAACGCCGTCTCCGTGGTGGCGTCGGTGATGTCGAACCGCGCGAGTTCGGCGCCGTTGCTGTCGTCGAGGATGCGCAGGTGCAACCCCGGCACCGCGCTGAACGGCCCCCCGTCGGCGGAGCCGCCGATCATCACCCGCTGTACGTCGTCGGGCACGGCGCGCGTGTCGACTATCACGGTGTCCGCGGTCGTGAGCTTCACCGCACCGCTGTCGTGGGCCGGCTGGTTGTAGAAGACGAAGTCGTCGTCGCTGCGCACGCGGTGGTTCTCGCCCAGCAAAAGCGCGGAAACGTCCACGTCCGGCACGCCCGCGCCGCTCTCGAAGCCGATCACCGCCCGGACGGTGCGCGCCATGAGCGGGATGTTCTGCCCCTTGCTGAGCCGCGTCATGGGTTCAAACTTACTGAGACGCCCATGACATTCGTGGGACGTGGTCGCGATCACGCCTCCCACCGCCGTGAACATGGCCCCGTGAGCAAGCAACGCATTCTCGTGGTCGGAGCCGGGCACGTCGGCCTGTACGCCGCACTTCGCCTGACCAAGAAGATCAAGTCTCACGAGGCCGAGGTGACGGTTGTCGATCCGCAGCCGCACATGACGTACCAGCCGTTCCTGCCGGAGGCATCGGCGGGCAACATCTCCCCGCGGCACTCCGTCGTGCCGCTCCGTCGCGAGTTGAAGAAGGCGAACGTTCTCGCCGGCGAGGTCACGAGGATCGAGCACGCCCGCAAGGTGGCGACCGTGCAGCCGATCGTCGGGCCGGCGCGCGAGGTGCCGTACGACCACATCGTCGTGGTGCCGGGCAGCGTGTCCCGGACCCTGCCGATCCCGGGCCTGCGCGAGCACGCCGTCGGCTTCAAGACCATCGGCGAGGCCATCTACCTGCGTAACCACGTTCTCGAGCGGCTCGACGTGGCAGCGGCCACGACGGACCCGGACGTGCGCCGCAACGCCCTCACGTTCGTCTTCGTGGGTGGCGGCTATGCCGGCATCGAGGCGCTGGCCGAGATGGAGGACATGGCGCACGACGCGCTGCGCTACTACCCGGAGCTGAAGCACTCGGACATGCGCTGGGTGCTGGTCGAGGCGACCCGCCGGGTCCTGCCCGAGGTCGACCCCGACATGGGGGCCTACACGGTCCAGGTGCTGCTCAAGCGGAACATGGACATCCGTCTCGATACCCGCCTGGAGTCCTGTGTGGACGGTCTGGTGCGGCTGTCCGACGGCGACGAGTTCAAGGCGGACACGATCGTGTGGACCGCCGGCGTGAAGCCGAGCCCGATGCTCAACCAGACCGACCTGCCCCGGGACGAACGCGGCCGGCTCACCTGCGACGCGCAGCTGCACATCGTCGGCCCGGACGGCGCGATCGTCGAGGGCGCGTGGAGCGCGGGCGACTGCTCGGCGGTGCCGGACCTCACGTCGGAGACGCCGGGTGCGCTCTGCTCGCCGAGCGCGCAGCACGCCGTCCGGCAGGCGGCCCGGATGGCCGACAACATCGTGGCCACCATTCGCGGTCGCCGGGGCAAGGATTACGCGCACAAGCACGTCGGTTCGGTCGCCAGCCTGGGCCTGCACAAGGGCGTCGCGCAGGTGTACGGGATCAAGCTGACCGGCATCCTCGCCTGGCTGATGCACCGCACGTACCACATGAGCCGGATCCCGAGCTTCAACCGCAAGGTGCGCGTGGTGGTGGACTGGACGCTGGCGCTGTTCCTGCGGCGCGAGGTGGTGTCGCTCGGTGGCCTGCACCGCCCGCACGACCCCTTCACCGAGGTCACGCCGTCGATTCCCGCCGAGCCCCGGGAAGAGCTGAAAATCTAACTGCCTCATTGCGACGGTCCGCCGTGGTGCGGACCGTCGCTCCCGCCGAGCCCGCTCCGGGTCGCTCCGCCTTCGGCGTGATCGACCGCTCCGCTTGCCGGGTCCGCGTCCAGCCGCTACATCACCGCCCGCCCGAGCGCCTTGACGCCGTACGGGTGTGAGTTCACTGGGACGTGTGTGAGCCCAGTGCTGTTGTTTTTACTTGAGCTCAGTGAGTTCACACCCGTTCGGCCGCGCTCAAAGCTCGCGCTATCCGGTCCGGGTTCGCGCACACCGGGATTGCACGTCAAAAGGGCGACTTAAGCTGCCGGAGTCCCCACCGCCGACAGGCCCGGCTGCTCATGGCCGCAAACGTAATGATGCGAAAAGGTTTGCGGGCTGTGCCCGGCCGACCGGCATCCCTGAAACTACGCAATGTGATCGGCTCTGCCTCGGTCCGGGACTTGACGGTGTTCCTTGTCGACGCCATATTTGCGTAGGAATCATCATGATCACCGATCAGTTCACACCCGCACCATTGATCGTTCGCCTCCGGCGGTCACGTCAAACATCCAGCTCAGAACGCCGCGAATCGACCGTGCAACGGCCCTGCTCCTGGCCCGGACCGACACTGGGTTCGCCGAGAATGCAGATACTGACGACGATCGCGGACACGGACGCACCGAACGCTGTGTGTCACCTTCTGTCACGGCAGGCGATCGTCCGCGAGAACCGGGGATGACCTGATCCGACGTGGTGCGAGATCACCGCGCCATATCGAGAGAGGGCGACCGAATGGCTTCATCGAAGAGAAAGAAGTGGCAGACCTTACTCCCTGCTGCGGCAATCGGTGTCGTATTCGCGGCAGTGCTGGCGGTGATTCCCGTGGCGAACGCGGAGACGGCTGCCCGCGCCGACCGAACGAGCGGGGTGGAAAAGGCCCGGGTCGATTCCGTGCCCACGCCGGTGTTGCGGTGGAAGCCGTGCAGGGAGTCCGCCGAATGTGCGACCGTGGCGCTGCCGCTCGACTACGACCAGCCACGCGCCGCGACCGTGGATGTCGCGGTCCTGCGGGTCAAGGCCAAGGACCAGAAGCGCCGGATCGGCAGCCTCTTCGTCAATCCTGGCGGCCCCAGCCTGCCGGCCACCGATTTCGCGTTGGAGATGTCCGAGTCCCTGAGCGCCGAGGTGCGTGACCGCTTCGACATCGTCGGTTTCGACCCGCGCGGCGTCGGCGCGAGCACGAAGGTCCAGTGTTTCCCCTCGGCCGAGCAGCAGGCCGAAGTGCTCGACGGTCTCCTGGCGACCGTCTTCCCGGTCGGACCCGTGGAGGAGAAGGCCACCGTGCAGGGCGCGAAGGCGTACGGGAAAGCGTGTTCGACCACCGGCAAGCCGCTCGCCGGCGCCATGTCGACGGCTGAGGTGGCCCGCGACATGGAGGTGCTGCGCCGCGCGGTCGGTGACCCGAAGCTGAACTATCTGGGCCGCAGCTACGGCAGCGTGCTGGGGCAGTTCTACGCCAACATGTTCCCGGAACGATTCAGGATCATGGCTCTCGAAGGAGTTCTCGATCCGCAGGCCTGGGTGGGCAGCAACACCGACCAGAGCCTCCGGGAGCGGCTGCGTGCGGGTGAGGCCACCCACCGCTCGCTGTCCGAACTCCTCACGCGTTGCGCCCAGGTCGGCGGGACGCACTGCGCGTTGGCGGCCCGGAACCCGGCGAAGAGGTTCGACACGACCGCGAACCGGTTGCGGGCCGGACCGCTCGAACTCGCCGGCAAGAACGGAACCCGCACGTTCACGTACGCGGAATTCATCAACATGATCATCGACGCACTTCTCGCCGAGGACGTCTCCGACACCACCAGCCTGGTGGCCGATGTCGAGACGGCGGTCGCCGGCGGTTCGGCCGAGGCGCTCCTCCGGCGACTCGAGTCCGCTGAGACCGCCGCGGGTGACGAGGGCGCGGAAGTCGAGTACGACCACGGGTTCGACGCCTTCAGTTCGGTACTCTGCACCGACGCTCTGCACCTGAAGGACGCCGAAGCGTACGCCGCCTCGGCCAAGCGCGCGGAGCGGACGGCCCCGCACTTCGGACTGCTCTGGGCCTGGAACGAGCCGCACTGCGCCCGCAGCACCTGGACCGTGCGCGACGCGGACGCCTACACCGGCCCGTTCGACCGCAGGACCGCCGCTCCGGTGCTCTTCGTGGGCTCGAAGTTCGACCCGCTGACGAATTTCGACGGGGTCGTGGCGGCGAGCCGGCGGCTGCCGAACTCCGGCCTGCTCTCCACCAACCAGTGGAGCCACGCCGCCTACGGCACCGGGCAGTGCGTGACCACGGCTGTCGATCGCTACCTGCTGACCGGCAAGCTGCCGCCCAAGGGCAAGGTCTGCGCCGACGGGCCGCAACCCTTCACCGAACCGCTGGCCGCTACGGGCACGTCGGCCGGAGAACGGGGTGCGACCGGTCCGGCCACGTCGGATCCGCGGCGGAAGTCGCTCCTCCCGCGCGTCATGCGAGCCGGCTGACACGCGGCGCGGGCGCCGCGTCGCACCGCCCTCGCCGTGGGGCCCGCGTCCGGCGGCAGCCGCGCGCTGCTACACCGGCCAGACGTCGACGTCGGCGATCGACTGCCCGGGACCGAAGAGCGCGTTCATCGTGGTGCGCAGCGGCTCCCGGTGCGGGCGGTCGGCGAGGACGAAGCAGCGGGCGTTCCAGTAGAGGGCGTCGGCGATCGCCGCGGACCGCTCGGTGTCGCCGACGACCGGGACCTCACCGGTCTCCGCGACGCGCGCGAGCAGCTGCGACGTCGGCCGGGGGAACGTGCCGAGCGAGGCCTCGCCGCCCGGCCCGTAGGGCCCGATGAAGGATCCCTGCGGGAGCGCGAAGCCGGTCCCGGCGGCCGTCGCCCAGCGCATGCTCTCCGGCCGGCGCGGCTCCGGCAGCGGCACCGGCACCAGCACGCCCCCGCCGCTGCCCGCGCAGCCGCGCCACCAGCCCTGGGTGAAGTAGCGCGGCACCGGCGGCCGTTCGACGGTCCGCATGGGCACCGGCGCGATCGGCGCCAACGCGCACGCCACCGCGAACGGCACCACCAGCCGCGTCCACCCGGCCTGCACGCGCAGCGCCTGGTCGACCGCGAGCGTGACGAGCGCCGCGAACATCGGCACCGCCGCGAGCGCCAGCCGTCCGGGCAGCGCCGCGGAGATCACGGGCAGGCCGTCGACCAGCGCGTACGGCAGCGGGACGTCGGTCTGTTCGCCGTCGAGAACGAGTCGTGGGCCGAGCGCGAGCACCAGCAGCCCCGCGCCGGCCGTGGACGCCGCGATCACCACCGGCCGCCGCAGCAGCCACAGCGTGGCGCCGAGGATCACCAGCAGCAGTGGCACCCCGAAGTAGCCGTTCAGCTCGGCGACGTCGGGGGAGTAGGCGGCCGCGGCGGCGTCGCCGGCGAGCGACACGGGGGAGATCTCGACGAGTGCGGCGGCGTCGAGGCTGTACCGGTAGCTCGGGTACGGCCCGCCGTGCACCGCCTGCGGCCCGCCGAACATCACCCACAGCGGGTACGCCAGCAGCAGCGCCGTGATCCCGCCCGCGAACGCGAAGCCCTGTCCGATGTCCGGCAGCCGTTCCCGCAAAGCGGCCCGGTCGGCGAGCCAGAACACCACCAGGAACAGCGTCCCGCCCACGGCCGTCAGGTAGAGCACCTCCGGCCCGAGGTGGAACTGGAGCGTGACCAGGAACCCGAGCAGCGCCGCCGTCAGCAGCAGTTGCCGCCGGTCGGACGTCTGGCAGATCCGCACGACGCACCACACCATCGCCGGCACCAGCCACTGCGCCGTGATGTGCGGGTGCCCGTACGACTGCGCGATCATCCCGGGCGCGAACCCGGCGAGCGCCGCCCCGAACGCCGCGGCCGCCCGGTGCCGCCCCCAGGTGCGGGCGAAGAGCAGGTACCAGCCGATCGCCGTGGCGGCCAGGTTGCCCGCGGTCGCCACGGCGAAGCTGACCGCCGCCCCGAACGCCAGCGTCACCGGCCCCAGCAGGACGCCGAGCAGGATGACCGAGGCGTTGCTCAGCAGGTTCACCCCGTCGGGGGCATTGAGCCGCTCCGTGACCAGGGAGAAGTCGCCGGAATACACCCGTGCGCCGTACGAGAGGAACCACTCGGCGAGGATCTGGTCGTCGGCGCCGGCCGCCAGCGCGTGGGTCCGCGGACCGGCCCACAGCCCCTTGGTGATCAGCAGCGCCACCAGGCAGAACGCCGCACCCGCCGCGGTGTCGACCAGCGCCGGCCGTACCAGCGGCGCCGGTGCCGACGCCTCCTCGGACGGCTTCTGCGGCGGAGGAAGGGCCGGTCCGATGATCCTCGACGGGCGGTCGGTTCCGATGAGTGCGACGATCTTTGCGGTGGCCGACTGGCGCCGCTGGGACGGGATCTCCGCCGTTTCCTCCCGGTCGTCCGGGGGAGTCGCGCTCGTCACGTGCCCGACCCTACTGCCGTCCGGTCGGCCGGTACGGCTCCAACCGGCCACCCGATACGGTGATCGCCGCTTTTTGCGACGATGCCGAGGACACACCCCTGCCCGGGTGGTGGAAAGGCAGACACGGCCGCCTTAAAAGCGGCTGCCGAGAGGCGTGCGGGTTCGAGTCCCGCCCCGGGCACATCAGTTTCCCACCCCGTCCCCGCGGGAATGAGCAGTAGGTCAAGTACCAGCTGTTCTCCATGGGGAGGCGGAACGTGCAGAGTTCCAACCCGGTGCTCAACCGCCTCGGCGACGCGGCAGCCCGCGAGCGCGGTGGCGGTTCCCAGGGGCAGTGGGCCCCGCCCGGACAGAATCCTTTCCAGAATCAATACGGTCAGCAGTACGACCAGGTTCCGCAGTACCAGCAGCAGGCACCCGGCCGGGTGATGACCCTGGACGACGTCGTCGTCCGGACGATCATGCTGCTGGCGCTCACCGGCATCGCCGGCGCGCTGTCGTGGATCCTCATCCCGCGCGGCAGCGGGGTCGAGTTCCTCGCGATGATCGGCTCGGTCCTCGCCGGGCTGGTGCTCGGCCTGGTCATCACGTTCGCCCGGGTCACCAATCCGGTGGTGATCGCCGCGTACGCGGTGATCGAGGGCGTCCTGCTCGGCGTGGTCAGCCGCTTCTACGAGGCCCGCTTCGGCGGCATCGTGATGCAGGCCGTCGCCGGCACGTTCGTGATCTTCTTCGTGATGGCGGGGCTGTACAAGGTCGGTGCGATCCGGGCCACGCCGCGGTTCCGCAAGTTCGTGATCGGCGCGTTGATCGCCTTCGTGGTGCTGAGCCTGATCAACTTCGTGGCGTACCTGGCGGGCTGGGACATCGGGCTGACCGACGGGGTCGACGGCCCGGTCAGCGGCCTGGCGATCGTGTTCGCCGCCGCCGGTATCCTGATCGGCGCGCTGACCTTCATCCTCGACTTCGACCAGGTCGAGCAGAGCGTGCGCGCGGGACTGCCGGAGAAGTACTCCTGGTACTGCGCGTTCGGCCTGCTGGTCGGGCTGATCTTCCTGTACTGGCAGGTCCTGCGCATGCTGAGCTACCTGCGCAGGTGACCTGGACCGACCGAACGGGAGCACGATGACCGAGGACGAGTTGGCCCGAGAGGTACGCCGGCTCGTCGACCGGATCGGACACTGGACGCCGTCCCGATGGGCGGCGTCCGGTGCGTCCGGCGACGGCAGCCGCGCCGACCTGGTACACGCCCTCACGCAGGCGCTGGCCGACCGGTCGGCCGACGCGGAGGGGCAGCCGCACCGGGCCGTGCCCCGACCGGAGCACGACCCCACACTGGCCGACATGGTGCGGGTGCTCGCCGCGGACCTGGCGGCAGCGGGCGGCGACGTCACGGCCGCCGCCCGACTGGTCCACGAGACCGGACAGGCCCTCTAGGTCCTGTCTCGTGTGTCACGCCGGCCTGCGGCGGACTCAGACGCCGTCTGGCCGCACGCCGGTCACACCCGGATACGACACCGGTATCCGGGCGCGCCCGGCGCACACCCAGCCGACCCCCGAGCCTCGCCTCGGCTCGACGTGATCCACGAGACAGGCCCTGGCCTCAGCTCAGGCGCTCGACGATCATGGCCATGCCCTGGCCGCCGCCGACGCACATCGTCTCCAGCCCGATCGACTTGTCGTGCCAGGCCAGCGAGTTGAGCAGGGTGCCGGTGATACGTGCGCCGGTCATCCCGAACGGGTGCCCCACCGCGATCGCCCCACCGTTGACGTTGAGCTTCTCCGTCGGGATGCCGAGGTCCCGGGCCGACGGGATCACCTGCGCGGCGAACGCCTCGTTGATCTCCACCAGGTCGACGTCGGCGATGGACATCTTCGCCCGCTTCAGCGCCTGCTCGGTCGCGCCCACCGGGCCGAGCCCCATGATCTCCGGCGAGAGGCCGGTGACCCCGGTCGACACGATCCGGGCCAGCGGCGTGATGCCGAGCGCCTTCGCCTTCGTGTCGCTCATGATCACCACTGCGGCCGCGCCGTCGTTCAGCGGGCAGCAGTTGCCGGCCGTGACCAGCCCGTCGGGGCGGAACACCGGCTTGAGCCCGGCCACCCCCTCGATCGTCACACCCGGCCGCGGGCCGTCGTCCGTGCTGACCACGGTGCCGTCGGGCAGCGTGACCGGAGTGATCTCGCGCTCCCAGAAGCCGTTCTTGATGGCCTCCTCGGCGAGGTTCTGCGAGCGGACGCCGAACTCGTCCATGTCCTCGCGGGTCACGCCCTTGATCCGGGCCAGGTGCTCGGCGGTCTGGCCCATCGCGATGTAGATGTCCGGCAGCGCGCCCTCGGTGCGCGGGTCGGTCCAGGTGTCGGCGCCGCCCTGCGCGTACTGCTGGGTGCGGGCACCCGCCGCGGCGAACGTCGGGTTCTGCCAGCCGCCGCCGACCTTCTCCTGTGCCTCGGGCGGCAGGCCGTCGGAGTTGCCCCGCGCGTAGCGGGAGACGCACTCGACGCCGGCCGACACGAAGACGTCGCCCTCGCCCGCCTTGATCGCGTGGAACGCCATCCGGGTGGTCTGCAGCGACGAGGCGCAGTAGCGGGTCGTGGTGGCACCGGGCAGGTGGTCGTGGCCGAGCAGGGTGGCGACGACGCGGGCCATGTTGAAGCCCTGCTCGCCCCCGGGCAGCCCGCAGCCCAGGTAGAGGTCCTCGACGTCGGCGGGATCGAGCTGCGGCACCTTGTCGAGGGCGGCCTTGACGACGGTGGCGGCCAGGTCGTCGGGACGGACGTCCTTCAGCGAACCCTTGTGCGCGCGACCGATCGGGGAACGGGAGGTGGCGACGATGACAGCTTCCGGCATGCCGTCATGTTACTCGCGCGTAATGGAGTTAGAAGGGGGTGCGCGAGGCGGCGTTGACGACCGCCGGCAGCAGCGCGTGCGCCCACACCCGGTAACCGTCGGCCGACGGATGGAACCCGTCGTGGCAGAGCGTGCCCGGATCGGCGCGGAACACCGGACCGGCCCGGTCGGCGAGGTCCACCGGCACGCCCCCGGCCTCGCGGACGGCCTCGGCCTGCGCCTGCGCCAGCCGGCGACCGTGCCAGCCGACCAGTTGCCGCAGCGGCGGCGCGAACGCCCGCGCCGCACCGAGGTCCGGGCAGGTGCCCACGATCACCGCCGCGCCGGCCCCGCGCAGCCGCCGCACCGCCGCCGCGAGATGCCCCGCAGCGTCGGAGGGCCGAGCCAGGCGGCTGGCGTCGTTGGCGCCGATCAGGATCACCGCGACGTCCGGTCGCTTGCCGACCAGCGCCCGCGCCACCTGGATGGCCAGGTCGGCCGAGTGCGAACCGGCGACGGCCACGCTGGACAGCTCGACCCGGCGCCCGCCCGGCCCGTCGGCGAGCAGCGCCGCGAGCTGACCGCCGACCGTGTCGGAGACCCGTTCGACGCCGACGCCGAGCCCGGTGGAGTCGCCGAGCAGCACCAGCCGTAACGGCACCGCCTTGGCCTGGCCGACCGTCGAACGCATGGCCAGCTTCATGTCAGGTTTGGCGTAACGGCGCCCGCGCGCGGCAATGGTCTCCGCGGCGAGCAGGGCCGCCCCGCCGACAGCGCCGGCCAGCGCGGTGACCGCGGCGGCGCGACCGGCCCGCCGGAGCACACCACTCCGCCCGGAACGCTCTCCGTTGTCCGTCATGACCCACCCTCCTGGGGCAAGGGTACGTGTGTCGGGTCCGCCGGTCGGCCCACATAACGCCACGCTCGATGGCGCAGCTGCGCCCACCTGCCCCGACGCCCACCCACTCCCGGCACAGGGCTCACCTCCGTCCCGGACCGGCTCACCGCGTCCGCGGCGGCCTGCGGCAGCGTCCGAACGCCCTCGTCGGCGTGCGCCGGCGCGGACGGCATCACCGGCTCGGTCAGCGCCGCGACGGCGGTCGGCAGCAGCGCGGCCGAGGCGGCGATGTACCCGTCGATCGACGGATGGAACCGATCGGAGCTGAACATCCGGTCCGGTTCGGCCGCGAACGCCGGCCCGAGCAGGTCGCCCAGCGACACGGTGCGCCCGCCGGAGGCCACGACGGCCACGGTCTGCGCGGCCGCGAGCTGCCGGCTCCAGCGCCGCGCCAGCCAGCGCAGCGGCGGCTGGATGGGCTGCACCGAGCCCAGGTCGGGACAGGTGCCCACGACCACCTCGGCGCCCGCCTCGCGCAGCCGGCGCACGGCCGTCGCGAGCGCCCGCACCGCCGCCGGAACGCCCTGCCGGTGGGTGACGTCGTTGGCGCCGATGAGGATCACGGCGAGCTGCGGCGGGCGCTCGAGCGCGCGGTCGATCTGGGGCTCCAGATGGCGCGACTCCGAACCGACGATGGCCACGCAGTGCAGCTCCACCGGCCGGTGCAGCTGCTCGGAGAGGCCGGTCGCGAGCAGGGCGCCGAGCGTGTGCCGGGGCGACTCCACCCCGTACCCGGCCGCCGACGAGTCGCCGACGATCGCCATGCGCAGCGGTTCGCCGTCGTGGAAGCCGCCGTAGAGGCCGTCGCAGCGTGGGGGGATCTTGTCGGCGGGCGGAATGATCCGGCGGGCGATCATCGCCTGCCCGATCAGGACCCCGGTGGCCAGCGCGCCGGCCGCCGTCACCCCGAGCCCGCCGTAGGCAGCCGTCAGGGCCACCCGTCGTGCCACGCCGAGCCGCATTCCGCCCCCCTCCAGATCCGATCTTGCCTCTCCCACGCTAGCCAATCGCGGCGCCGGAGCGCCTGCGTGGTGATCAGAGATCCATGCGTCAAGTGTGGCTGGCGCGGGTACCTCACCATGACAGGCAGTTGAGGGATGGGGTGGACGGAATGACGACGGAACTGCGCCGCCGTACCGCGTGGAAGGCTCTGCTGCGGGCGTTCAAGCCGGGGACCCCGGGCCTGGGCCGGCGGCTGGGGGCGCTGCCCCGGATGGTCCGGGCGACCCTGCGCGGCCAGTACGACGGCGGGTCGCGGCTGGCGATGATGGCCGTGTCGGCGGCCTACATCGTCTCCCCGATCGACCTCGTGCCCGAGGGCGCGCTGCTGCTGATCGGGCTGGTCGACGACGCCGCCGTGGCCGCGTGGTTCGCCGGCGCCCTGCTGGACGAGACCGAACGCTTCCTGGCCTGGGAGAAGGCCCGGGAACAGGTCATTCCCGGGACCTTCGTGCGCAGCTGAGCGCGCTCAGCGCTGGGCGTTGCGCATCCGTTCCGCCGCCTTCTGTGCCAGCCGGGTCGCCTCCGCCTGACTCATCAACTCGGTCGGCCTGGCCAGCCTGTGCGGCACCAGGAACTCGGTCCAGAGCCGCCCGACCTGCACCAGGGCGTACATGTCCTGGCCGTTGACGGAGCTGACCGTCACCAGGAACGCCCGGTCCCCGGCCGAGATCTGCACGGGATCGACCCGCATCTGTGACGGCGGGCTGTACGGAGCCTCGTAGCTGCGGCACTTGTTGACGGCCCGCTGGTACCAGTCCATACCGGCCCGCGCCTCGGCGTCGGTGTCGAAGAGCTCCATCCGCTGGATCAGCGACGTTCCGGCGACCGGCTCCGCGGGCTCGTCGGGTCGAATCGCGCGGTGCCACTTGTCGCTCGCGTCGGGGAGGCTGCCGAAGGTCGCTGCATCCGGGCACCAGCCGAGGAAGTACGCAAGGTTCCAGTCGCCGCTCTGCCCGTCGGAATTGTCGGTGACCCGATTGTAGGAATCGGCGAGGTCCTGCGTCTGGATCAGCATGCCGGCGGAGATCTTGGTCAGCGGTGGGCGGCTGGGGGACGAGTTCGGGGACGAGGGTGCGCCGGTCGAGGGGCTTCCCGCCGAGGGCGCGGGGCTCGGTGGACCGCTGGGCGATGGAGACGCGTCGGCGCTGCTCAGCGGGGGTGGCGGTTCGGGGCCGGTGCCGCGGCCGGCGAAGGCCACGCCGCCCGCCACCATGATCAGGACCGCGAAGGTCGCCCCGGTGACGGCCATCCGGCGGTTGCGCGTGTTGCGGCGGGCGCGGGTGCGTACGTCGTTCACGCCGGGGGCGGGGAGCGAAGCGGTGTCCCCGTAGAGGGCCGCGAACAGATCATCAGGCACGGGTTCCCTCCTTGATCTCGGTGCCGAGCTTCTCGGCGAGCGTGCGCCGGCCGCGAACGAGCAGCGTCTTCACGGTGTTGACGGGAATGCCGGTCTGCTCGGCGACCTCCACCACGGACAGGTCGAACAGGTGGTGCAGCACGATCACGTGGCGCTGCTTCGCCGGCAGGGTGCGCAGGGCGTTCGTGAGGGCCACCGTGTTCTCGGACGGGGGTGCCACCGCGTCGGCGACGCCGTGCCGCCGGTACGCCTTGACGCCGTTGCGCAGCTTGCGCCAGCGGTTGACGTACAGCCGGTACGCGACCGTGCGCAGCCACGCCTCCGGGTCCCCGTAGCCGCTCACGGCCGACCACCGCTGCCAGGCCCGGGCGTATGCCTCCTGGGCCAGGTCCTGGGCCTCCGCCAGGTCCCCGCCGAGCGCGTACAAAAACGTGGTGAGCCGGTGCCACGTTCCCCGGTAGAACTCGTCGAAATCAGGATCATCCACGCTCGCCTCCCCGCCGGCTGTCGTGGATTAACACACGTCGCCCACGAACCGGGTTTCACCACTTGCATACTTGCTGCGTGCGCTACTACGACAACGTCGTCGAGTTGATCGGCAACACGCCTCTCGTCCGGCTCCGCAACGTGACCGCCGGGCTCTCTTCGACCGTGCTGGCAAAGGTCGAGTACTTCAATCCCGGTGGCAGCGTGAAGGACCGCATCGCGCTGCGCATGGTCGAGGACGCCGAGAAGTCCGGCCTGCTCAAGCCCGGTGGCACGATCGTCGAGCCGACCAGCGGCAACACCGGCGTCGGGCTGGCGCTGGTGGCGCAGCTGCGCGGGTACCGGTGCGTGTTCGTCTGCCCGGACAAGGTCTCCGAGGACAAGCAGAACGTGCTGCGCGCCTACGGCGCCGAGGTCGTCGTGTGTCCGACGGCCGTCGCGCCGGAGGACCCGCGCTCGTACTACAACGTCTCGGACCGGCTGGCCCGGGAGATCCCCGGCGCCTGGAAGCCGGACCAGTACGCCAACCCGGCCAACCCGCGTTCGCACTACGAGGAGACCGGACCGGAGCTGTGGGAGCAGACGGAGGGGCGGATCACGCACTTCGTCGCGGGTGTGGGCACCGGCGGGACGATCTCCGGCATCGGCCGTTACCTCAAGGAGGTCTCCGGCGGGAAGGTGCGGATCATCGGCGCCGACCCGGAGGGTTCGGTCTACTCGGGCGGCACCGGGCGGCCCTACCTGGTCGAGGGCGTCGGTGAGGACTTCTGGCCGACGACGTACGACAAGTCGATCGCGGACGAGATCGTGGAGGTCTCCGACAAGGAGTCGTTCGCCATGACCCGGCGGCTGGCCCGCGAGGAGGGGCTGCTGGTCGGCGGCTCGTGCGGGATGGCGGCGGTCGCGGCGCTGCGCGTGGCGGCGGCCGCCGGCCCGGACGCCGTGGTCGTGGTGCTGCTGCCGGACGGCGGGCGCGGCTACCTGTCGAAGATCTTCAACGACGAGTGGATGGGCCGCTACGGCTTCCTGAGCACCGGTTCCGAGGCCGAGGCCACCGTCGCCGAGGTGCTCGCGGGCAAGGCCGACCGGATGCCGGAACTGGTCCACGTGCACCCCAACGAGACGGTCCGCGACGCGATCGACTACATGCGCGAGTACGGCGTGAGCCAGCTGCCGGTGCTCAAGGCGGAGCCGCCGGTGGTGACCGGTGAGGTGGCCGGTTCGATCGCCGAACGCGACCTGCTCGACGCGCTCTTCACCGGCAACGCGCAGCTGCACGACCGGGTCGAACGCCACATGGCCGACGCGCTGCCGATGATCGGCGGCGGCCAGCCGGTGAGCGAGGCGCGGGCGCTGCTGGAGAAGTCCGACGCCGCGCTGGTCCTGGTCGACGGCAAGCCGGCCGGGGTTCTCACCCGCCAGGACCTGCTGGCGCACCTGGGCCGCTAGGTCCTAATCCAGGCGGGCGGGTATCGCCACCACGTCCACCAGGGCGCCCCGGCGCAGGGCCGTGATGGGCAGGCGGGTGCCGATGTTCGAGCCGAGCATCAGCCGCTGCACGTCCTGAACGCCCTGCACGGCTTTGCCGCCCGCCGACAGCACGATGTCGCCGACGAAGAGGCCGGCCTGCGCCGCCGGTGCGCCGGCAACGACCTCGACCAGGCGCAGCCCGCGCCGCTGCCCGAGCCGTTCCACCAGGTGCGGCGGTAGCGGTGCGGGCGTGCCGGCGAGGCCGAGCCAGGCGCGTTCGACCCGGCCGGTGGCGATGAGCTCGGAGATGATCCGGCGGGTCGTGGCGTTGATCGGGACGGCCAGCCCGACGCCGAAGCCGGCCACCGCCGTGTTGATGCCGACGACCCGCCCGGCCGAGTCGGCGAGCGCCCCGCCGGAGTTGCCGGGGTTGAGCGCGGCGTCGGTCTGGATCACGTCGTCGATCGAACGCACGTGCCGGCCGCTGCGCACCGGCAGCGAACGCCCGACCGCGCTGACCACGCCGGCCGTGACCGAACCGGCGAGGCCCAGCGGGTTGCCGACGGCGATGACGAGCTGGCCGATGCGCAGCCCGTCGGCGTCACCGAGGGTCGCCGGAACGGCCCGCGGCTCACGCAGCCGCAGGACGGCCAGGTCCGCGAGCGGGTCCGCGCCCACCACGTCGAACCGGCTCTGTTCGCCGGAGGTGAACTCGGCCAGCCCGTCGGAGGCGCCCTCGACGACGTGCGCGCTGGTCAGGGTGAGGCCGTCGGGCGTGAAGACGACGGCCGAGCCGGCGCCGTCGCCGCGGCGGGTCCGGACGCTGAGACTGGCGACGCTGGGTAGGAGGGCGGCCGCCACCGAGGTGACGGCCCGGGAGTAGGCGTCGAGGGCCACGCTGTCTTCGGCAGGCACTGTGTCCTCGGCCGGCGCTGCTCCCGCGGTGACGTCGGGTTCCATGCCGGGGTCAACACCGCCCCGGCGGCGGTCGATGCCGATGTGGGTTATGCCGAGGGCGAAGCCGCGGAGGGCGCCGCGGCGCGGTCGATGATCGTGGCGAGGCCGTGTTTCAGGGTCCGCAGGCCGGGGTCCTCGAGGAGATCTCCGTACTCGTCCTCCAGTTCCCCCATGATCTGTCCTGCCTCGTGCCCGAACGCCCGCCCACGGTCGGTCATGGAGACGATCACGGCCCGCTGGTCCTTGGGGTCGGACTCGGCGCTGAGATAGCCGAGGTCGACCAGCTCACGGACCAGGCGCCCCATCATCTGGCGGGTGATGCCGGCGCGGGCGGCGAGGTCCGTGATGCGCGTGCCGCCGGGGTCGAGCCCGGCGAAGACCGGGATGTGTCCGGTCCGCACGCCCGGATGGCCGCGCTGCTGTAAGCGGTCGATGTAGGTCGCCTGAACCGCGCGGATGGCGCGCAGCAGCAGGCGAGCGAGATGCACGTCGGACACCAGAGCCATAGGAAACTCCATTTACTTTTTACGAAACCATGTTTAGCTTGTTGCCATGACAACAGTGATTCGCGCGGCCGAGGCACCTCGGTTCGCGCTCCCGGGAGTGAACTTCGCCGGCGGCGCCGCCCCGTCGCGCGGCTCCGACCAGCTCTGCGTGTGGCGGCTCACGGTCGACGCCGGCCACATCACCGACACACACCACACCGTCGACCGGGACGAGGTCTTCACCGTGCTCTCCGGGCGGGTGCGCTTCGGCCCCGACCAGCCGGAGCTCGGGGCCGGTGACGTCGCGATCATCCGCGCCGGCGACCCCATCGCCGTCGCGAACCCCGGCTCCGAGCCGGCCGAACTGGTGGTGGCGATCACCGCCGGATTCACCGCCATGACGGCGGACGGTACCCCCATCGGCACGCCTCCGTGGGCCGCCTAAAGGGCACAATCGCGGTCGCACAGTTAGTCCGGTGGTGGGGGGTGGCGGAGCGCATACCTTGGTCTCGCAGCAAGTTGCAGGTCGAGCGGAGGAGGGATCATGGCCAGTGTCGACCAGCGCTCCGAACCGGCGGATGTGATCGATCCGATGCTTTGGCGTGACGCACAGGAACTGCTGTCGCGACACACCGCACCGGACGCCACCGGGCTGTGCGTGGAGTGCGGACGGTCCTGGCCGTGCGTGCCCCGCCGCTGTGCCGAACGCGCCGCGGCGGCATCCCGCCGCCCCTGGAACGAGTCCTGGACGGCCCGCCACGACCTGCGCACCGTGCCCGCCCCGCGGGCCGGCCGGCACCGTGCCGGAACGCACCGTTCGAGTGGCAACCAGGGCGCGTATTGACCCGTTAGGAACACCGAACACCGAGACATTCCCGTGGTGGCAGGCGGTGCCCGCCAACACCGCCGACCACCGTAATCCCGTCCGGAACTGGGCCCGGCATGCCTCCGCCGACCCGGCGCCTCCGGCCAGGCGCCCCTCGCAAGAGGGCCGGACGGGACCCCAGGGCGGGCGAGAGAGTGCGATGACCGGTTCCCCCGCAAAGATCGCGATCGCGCTTCTCTCGCCCGCCCTATACATGTCCCGGCAAGGTGCCCGGCGCGCTGTTCATACACTGCGATCGTGAGCACCGGTGCGACGATGCTGGCCGTCGACTTCGGTACGGCCACCACGGTGGCCGTACTGCACTTCGCGGACGGCCGGGTACGCCCGCTGCTCTTCGACGGATCGCCCCTGCTCAGCTCCACTGTCGCGGTGGGCGCCGACGGCACCGTTCTGGTCGGCAGCGACGCCATCCACAGCGGCCGCACCCGCCCCGCCGCCGTCGAACCGCACCTCAAGCAGTGGGTCGGCGCCAGCGGCATCCGGCTCGGCGAGCGCGACGTCGCCGTCGACGAGCTGATGGGCGCCGTGCTGACCCGCGTCGCCGACGAGGCCCGCCGCATCCTGGCCCGGCCGCCGGACCGCGTGGTCGTCACGCATCCGGCGTTCTGGGACGGCCCCCGCCGGGCGGCGCTCCAGTCGGCCCTGCGCCGGGCCGCGCTGCCCGTTCCGACCCTTATCCCGGAACCGGTGGCAGCCGCCGCCTATCTCGTCTACGGCGTGCGCGCCCGGCTCCTGCCCGGCGCCACGGTGCTGGTCTACGACTTCGGCGGCGGCACGTTCGACGCCACGCTCCTGCGCCTCGGGCGCGCCGGCTTCGAGGTGCTGGCGTTCGACTGCCGCGCCGACGTCGGCGGGCTGGACGTCGACGCCGCCATCGTCGACAGCATCGGCGCCCGCCTGCACGCCTCCGAACCCTGGCTGCGCCTCATGGGCGCCGACAACGCCGCCGACCGGCGCGCGCGGTGGACGTTCTGGCAGGACGTGCGGGCCGCAAAGGAGATGCTCTCCCGCGCCCCGACGGCGCCCCTGCACGTGCCCGTCGTCGAGCAGGACCTGCCGCTGCACCGCAGCGAACTGGAGCAGGCCGCCGCACCCATCGTCGAACGCACGCTGCAGAGCAGCGCCGCGGTGTTGGGAGCGGCGGCGCTCACGCCCCGGCACCTGGCGGCCATCTTCCTGGTCGGCGGGGCCTGCCGGATGCCGGTCGTGGGGCAGGCGGTGCATCGGACGTTCGGGGTGGCGCCGGTCGTGGTGGAGCAGCCGGACCTGGCGGTGGCCGAGGGGGCGGTGCACGCCACCCTGGCCGGTTCCGCCTGGGGCGGCCCCGCCCTGCCCCGCTGACTCAGCCGGTCGCCAGCGGGGCGGGCAGGTCGGTCAGTCGAGCTTGGCGACGCCGATGGGGCAGCTCATGCCGTTCGGGCCGTGGTTGCAGTAGCCGCCGGGGTTGTGGTGCAGGTACTGCTGGTGGTGCTCCTCGGCGTAGTAGAACGGCCCCGCCTCGGCGATCTCCGTCGTGATGTCGCCGAGGCCGGCGGAGTTCGTCACCTGGTTGAACAGCTCCCGCGACTCCAACGCCCGGGCCTTCTGCTCATCCGTGGTCGTGTAGATCGTCGAACGGTACTGGGTGCCCACGTCGTTGCCCTGGCGCATGCCCTGCGTCGGGTCGTGGTTCTCCCAGAACACCTTCAGCAGCTGGTCGTAGCTCACCTTCGCCGGGTCGAACACCACCAGCACGACCTCGGCGTGCCCCGTGTGGCCGGAGCAGACCTCCTCGTACGTCGGGTTCTTCGTGTACCCGCCCGCGTAGCCGGCGGCGGTGGAGTACACGCCGTCGAGCCGCCAGAAGAGGCGTTCGGCACCCCAGAAGCAGCCCATCCCGAACACGGCGGTCTCCAGGTGCTCCGCCCAGGGGCCACGCAGCGGCGTGCCGAGGACGGGGTGCCGGTCCGGAACGGCGATCTCGGTGTCGCGCCCGTCAAGGGCCTGGTCGGCGGTGGGCAGGTCGAGCTTCTTGTACCGCAGAAACACGGGCACTCCTTATGGGCTGTGTACCTCGCTCAACAATGCGTCAGCGGCATACATGCCCGCCCTTACAAGGCGGTAGCGATCTTGGCGGCGAAGTCGCGCGCCTCCTCGTCCGAGTCGTATTTCGTACGCGGCCAGAAGAACCCGCGCAGCCCGTCGCCCTTCGTCCGGGGGACCACGTGGGTGTGCAGGTGCGCCACCGACTGCGACACCTTGTTGTTCATGGCCACGAACGTGCCGCCGGCACCGAGCCCGGCCTCGACCGCCACGGCCAGCCGCCGCACGAAGCCGAAGTAGGGCGCCAGCAGGGCCGACGGAAGATCACCCAGCACCACGTGGTGCTCGCGCGGCACCACCAGCACGTGTCCCTTGAACACGGGCCGGATGTCGAGGAACGCCATCGCCTCGTCGGTCGACGCGACGTGGAAGCCCTCGGCGTCACCCGAGACGATCGAACAGAACAGACAGGCCGCCATCCGTGTCACCCTAACCACGGCTAGCCTTCAGGGGATGAGCAGCCACGGCTTCGACACGATCGCGATCCACGCCGGACAGGATCCGGATCCGCGCACCGGTGCGGTGATCCCACCGATCTACCAGACCAGCACCTATGCGCAGGACGCCGTGGGTTCGCCGCGTCTGGGCTACGAGTACTCGCGTTCGGCCAACCCGACGCGCGACGCGCTGCAGACGCAGTTGGCGGCGCTGGAGGGCGGGCGGCACGGGCTGGCGTTCGCGAGCGGGCTGGCGGCCGAGGACACGCTGCTGCGCGCCGCGCTGAAGCCGGGCGACCACGTGATCATCCCGGACGACGCCTACGGCGGGACCTACCGGCTGTTCGCACGGGTCGCGGCGCGGTGGGGCGTGGAGTTCACGCCGGTGCACACGACCCACACGGACGCGGTTCGGGCCGCGGTCCGGCCGTCGACCCGGATGATCTGGGTGGAGACGCCGACCAATCCGCTGCTCGGCATCACCGACATCGCGTCGATCGCGCAGGTCGCCCGCGACCATGAGGCGCTGCTGGTGGTCGACAACACGTTCGCGTCGCCGTACCTGCAGCAGCCGCTGGCGCTCGGGGCCGACGTGGTCGTGCACTCCACGACCAAGTACCTCGGTGGGCACTCCGACGTGGTGGGCGGCGCGCTGGTGCTCTCCGACGACGCGATCGAGGCCGACCTGCGGTTCCACCAGAACGCCATGGGGTCGATCAACGGACCCTTCGACGCCTGGCTGACCTCGCGCGGCATCAAGACTCTGGGCGTTCGCATGGACAGGCACTGCGACAACGCGGAGCGGGTGGCCGACTACCTCAGCCACCACCCCAAGGTCGGGAGGGTCTACTACCCGGGCCTGGACACGCACCCGGGGCACGAGGTGGCGGCGAAGCAGATGCGCCGCTTCGGCGGCATGGTCAGCTTCACGGCGGCCGGCGGCCCCGCGGAGGCCGAGGCGATCTGCAACCGCGCCGAGCTGTTCATCCTGGCGGAGAGCCTGGGCGGGATCGAGTCCCTGATCGAGCACCCGGGCCGGATGACGCACGCCAGCGTGGCCAACTCGCCGCTGGAGGTCACCGCCGACCTGATCAGGCTCTCGGTCGGCATCGAGACGGTCGACGACCTGCTGGCCGACCTCGAGCGCGCGCTGGGCTAGAGGGGACGCACACAATGCTCAACTCGGCCTGGGTGGGGCGCACGGCGGGCGAGATCGCCAACGCCGTCCGCCGCGGCGACACCTCGGCGGTGAAGGTGGCCGCCGACCACCTCGACCAGATCCGTTCCTACGACCGGATCATCGGCGCGTTCCGCGAGGTGCGGGCGGCCGCGGCGGCCGCCGAGGCGGAGACCGTCGACGAGCTTCCGCAGCTGCGCAACCTGCCGCTGGCCGGGGTGCCGATCGCGGTCAAGGAGAACACGCCGCTGGCCGGGCTGCCGACCTGGAACGGTTCGCTCGCCGCGCGGGGTCCGGTCGCCGAGGCCGACCACGAGGTGGTGCGCCGGCTGCGGGGTGCCGGAGCCGTCGTCGTCGGCACGTCGCGGATGCCCGAGATGGGGGTCTGGGCGGTCACCGACGACGAGGAGGTGATCACGCGGAACCCGTGGCGGACCGACCGCACGCCGGGCGGTTCGTCGGGTGGGGCCGCCGCCGCCGTGGCCGCCGGCCTCGTGCCGATCGCACAGGGCAACGACGGGCTGGGCTCGGTGCGCATCCCGGCCGCCTGCTGCGGGCTGGTCGGCATCAAGCCGGGCAGCGGCGTCGTGCCGGCCAAGCTGGGCGCCACCGACTGGTTCGGGCTGGTGGAGAACGGCATCCTCGCCACGACCGTCGCCGACGCCGCGCTCGGCTTCGCGGTGCTGGCCGGGCGCACCCCCGCACCGCTGCCCGAGCCGGGACGGCTGCGGATCGCCGTGTCGCTGCGTTCGCCGGTGGCGGGCACCCGCGCCGACGCCGGTGCGCGGGAGGCGCTTGCGGCCACCGTGCGGATCCTCGTGGCGCTCGGGCACAGCGCGAAGAAGGCCGATCCGGTCTACCCCGTGCCGCTGGCGACGCGCGGCCTGGCGACCTGGTTCGCCGGCGTGTACCGCGAGGCTCTTGCCGCGGGGCTGGACATCGGGGCGCTGCAGCCGCGCACCCGCCGGCACATCGCGCTCGGCGAGCACGCCTGGCGGCGCGGCATGGTGCGCGAGAGCGACCGCCAGGACTGGCGCGAACGCAGCGTCAACTGGCTCACCGACGGCGGCTACGACGTGCTGATCACGCCGTCGCTGGCCGGGCCGCCGCCGGTCGCGCGGGACTGGTCGCGGCGTTCGTGGGCGGCCAACATGATGGCCTCCGCCAACTACGCCCCGTACCAGGCGCCGTGGAACATCGCCGGCCTGCCCGCGATGGCCGTTCCGGCGGGCGTTCGGCCGGACGGGCTGCCGGGGTCGGTGCAGCTGGTGGGTGCCCCCGGTGCGGAGGAACTGCTGCTCGCCGTCGCCGCGCAGTTGGAGCGGGCGGCGCCCTGGCGGCGGCACGCACCGGGCTGGCCACGCGCAGCGGCGAAAGCATGACCGGGCTGGTCGGGCTCGATGACGTTCGGGCCGCGCGGGAGCTGCTCGGCGACGTGGTGCGCCTGACCCCGCTGGAGCCCTCCCGCCCGGTGGCCCAGCAGGTCGGCGGCCCGGTCCACCTGAAGTGCGAGAACCTGCAGCGGGCCGGCTCCTACAAGGTCCGCGGCGCCTACGTGCGGATCGCGCGGCTGCCGGCCGCCGACCGCGCCCGCGGCGTCGTGGCCGCCAGCGCCGGCAATCACGCGCAGGGCGTCGCCCTGGCCGCCGGTCTGCTGGACACCAACGCGACGGTGTTCATGCCGGTCGGTGCGGCGCTGCCGAAGGTGGCGGCCACCCGCGGGTACGGCGCGACGGTGCGGCTGGTCGGCGCGACCGTGGACGAGGCGCTGGTGGCGGCCCGTGAGCACGCGGAGCGCACGGGTGCGGTGTTCATCCACCCGTTCGACCATCCCGACGTGATCGCCGGGCAGGGCACGGTCGGGCTGGAGATCCTCGAGCAGCTGCCGGACGTGCGGACGATCGTCGCCGGGGTCGGCGGTGGGGGACTGGTCTCCGGCGTCGCCGTGGTGGTGAAGGCGTTGCGGCCGGAGGTGCGGGTGATCGGTGTGCAGGCCGGCAACGCGGCCGCGTACCCGCCGTCGCTGGCCGCCGGGCGTCCGGTGCGGCTGCCCAGGTTCGCCACGATCGCCGACGGGATCGCGGTGGGCACGCCGGGCGACCTGACGTTCGCCCACGTGTCCAAGCTGGTCGACCAGGTCGTGACGGTCACCGAGGAGGACATCTCAAGAGCGCTACTGCTCCTGTTGGAACGGGGAAAGCTGCTGGTCGAGCCGGCGGGTTCGGTGGGCGTCGCGGCCCTGCTGGCGGGCGCGATCCCGGACGCGGCCCCGGCGGTGGCGGTGCTCTCCGGCGGCAACATCGACCCGATGCTGCTCATGCGCGTGATCGAACACGGGCTGGTGGTGGCCGGCCGCTACCAGAAGTTCACGGTGCGGTGCGCGGACCGGCCGGGCCAGCTCGCCACGCTCCTCGGCCAGATCGCCGAGTACGGCGCGAACGTCGTCGACGTCGCCCACCAGCGCCAGGACGCGCGGCTGCGCCTGGGCGAGGTCGAGGTGATGCTGAAGGTCGAGACCAAAGGCCCGCAGCACGCCGACCTGCTGGTGGGCGTGCTGCGGGAAGCGGGTTACACGGTGACGACGGGCTGAGCGGGGAACCCTTTCAGCCGGCGTACGCCTCGAACTTGACGACCGTCACCTTCATCTCGGCCCCGGTCGGGGTGGTGTAGGTGACGGTGTCGCCGGCCTTGGTGCCAGTGATCGCCTGGCCGAGCGCCGACTCGGGGCTGTACACGGTGAGGTCGGTCGTCGCCGAGATCTCGCGCGACCCGAGCAGGAACGTGTCCGTGTCGTCCTCGTCGTCGTCGAACATGATCGTGACGACCGTGCCCGGGCCGACCTTGTCGGACTTCGGCGCCTCGCCGACCTTCGCGGTGCGCAGCAGCTCCTTGAGGTAGCGGATGCGCCCCTCCACCTTGCCCTGCTCCTCGCGGGCGGCGTGGTAGCCGCCGTTCTCCTTGAGGTCGCCCTCCTCACGCCGGGCGTTGATCTCAGCGGCGAGAGCGGGGCGGTTGGCGATGTGCTGGTCCAACTCCGCCTGCAAACGGTCGTATGCGTCCTGGGACAGCCAGGTGTCATTCGACAACGTGAAATCTCCTCCGCGAGCACGACTGACGGCCGTTGGGGCAAAGGCCGTGACCAATCACCGTACCAAAGCCAACCGCAGTCGCGTCGTCACCGACAGCCGTCAAGCGCGGCGGCAGCTCGGGATGTCCACCACGAAGGCGCGCTGCGATGTCGACAGCGTGTAGTCGACTTTCACCCGTTCCCCCGGCGGAACCTGAACGTCGGCGACGCCCACGACCAGCCCGTCCTTGGCGCGGGCCCGGACCACACAGATCGCCGGGCGGGAACCGTCCCGGCTGCGCACCTCGAACCGGATGGTGACGTGGTCGTCGGTCCGCTCGCGCTCGGACAGCAGCAGCGGCGTGAACTCCTCGTTGCCGAAGACGTCGTAGAGCCGCACCCCGACGGCGCCCATCACGACGGCCGTCAGCGCCGCCATCAGCACCATCAGCCAGGTGCGCGGTCGTCGCGGCTCCCGCCGCCGCCCGTAGCGCCCCGGCGGGAACGTGGGCTGGGTTACCTGCGTCATGGGTTCTGACCACTTTTCGAAACTTGTCGGTGCCGACGGCAACAATAGGCCGGTCCCGTGCGTTGGGGATCAGGTGGAGCAGTAGGGAATTCCAGAGGGGGATCCACCGGTGGCTGAGCAGCTGCGGTTGATGGCGGTGCACGCGCACCCGGACGACGAGTCGAGCAAGGGCGCGGCCACGATGGCCAAGTATGTCTCGGAGGGCGTGGACGTCCTGGTGGTGACCTGTACCGGCGGGGAGCGGGGCAGCGTGCTCAACCCCAAGCTCGACCGGCCGGAGATCTGGGAGAACATCACCACGATCCGCCGCGCCGAGATGGACCGGGCGCGGGAGATCCTCGGGGTCCGCCAGGAGTGGCTGGGCTTCGTCGACTCCGGCTATCCGGAGGGCGACCCGCTGCCGCCGCTGCCGGAGGGCTGCTTCGCGCTCCAGGACGTCGACGTGGCCGCGGAGCGGCTGGTGAAGTCGATGCGGGAGTTCCGGCCGCACGTCGTGCTCACCTACGACGAAAACGGCGGGTACCCGCATCCCGACCACGTGATGACGCACAAGATCAGCATGGCGGCGTTCGACGCGGCCGGCGATCCGGACCGCTACCCCGCGGCGGGGCCGGTCTGGCAGCCGCTCAAGCTCTACTACCACATGGGCTTCTCCCGGATGCGGGTTCTCGCGCTGCACGAGGAGCTGGTGCGGCTGGGGCTGGAGTCGCCGTACAGCGAGTGGATCGAGAAGTGGGACCCGGAGCACGACAACTCCCACCGGGTCACCGCACGGGTCGAGTGCGGCGCCTGGTTCGAGACCCGGGACGACGCCCTGCGCGCGCACGCCACCCAGATCGATCCGGACGGGACGTGGTTCCAGGTCCCGTTGGAGGTGCAGCGCAAGGTCTGGCCGACCGAGGACTACGAGCTGGTGCGCTCGATCGTCGACACCACGACGCCGGAGGACGACCTGTTCACCGGGGTGCGCGAGCGCGTCTCCGCCTGAGCGGGCGTACGGTGGACGGCGTGGAAGCTTTCACGGTGCTCGCTGAGAACAACTTCGGGGACACCCGGTCCGGGAGTCTCGCCGGGCCGCTCGGCCTGTTGATCATCGTGCTGCTGGCGATCGCCACCGTATTGCTCATCCGCAATATGAACGCCCGGCTGAAGCGTCTGCCGGAGAGCTTCCCTGATCCGGACGGTCGCACCGATGATCGTCCGGCGGGGCAGTCTGAAACTGCCGAATCTGCCTGACGCCATCGGGGCGGCTCGTACCGATAGTGCCGTTATGTCGGGCCGCCCGGCCGTCTGAATGCGAACCGGAGCCGTGATTCTCGGTTCGGCCTCTGTCGCTCGATCCATCGATGTTCTAGCCTCGCCCGAGGGACGGGGCTTCGATGGGGACGACTTTCGCGCGACGTGAGGTGGTGGCGCGCGTGAACATGCAGGGACGCGGGCCGGTGCAGCTGCCTGGTGCCGGATGACCGCCGTCCCCGTCAACGGCTCCAACGTCGGTGCGACCAGGGCGAGCGGGCCCGGGGCGCTGGTCCGGCGGATCGGCCTGCGGGTCCTCGCCCTCGGCGTCGTCGCGATCGGACTGCTGCACGCCGGCGGCCGCCTGGACGGCGTTCTGCCGGGCACGCCCGCACCCGACGTGCACCCGAGCCTCGCCGCCGTCGCCGCGGTGATGTTGATCACCTTCTGTGCGCAGATCCTCCAGGTGCGCATCCGCACCGGACGCGGCGAGGTCGGGTTCGCCTGGGGCGAGGCGGCCGTCGTCATCGCACTGTTCTTCCTGCCGACCGGACTGTTGCCCCTCGTCGTGCTGGTCGGGGTGCTGACCGCGCGGCTCGCGCAGTTCGCCGGGCACAAGTACGTCCCCGCGCTGCGCACGATCGGGACGTTCCGCGTGCGCACCACCGTCTACCAGGCGCTCAGCAACACCGCCGCACTCACCGTCGCCGCCGGCGTGGGCGCCACCGTCGCCGTCTCCCTCGGGCTGCGCAGCCACCCGGCGCTCACGCCCCGGGTGGCGGCCGTTCTCACCGTCTCCGCACTGCTCTACTGCTGCTGTTCGCTGACCCTCGTCGCCGCGCAGCTCTCGGCCCGCGGGGTGCAGCGTTTCCGACCCCTCATCTGGGAACTGGCGTGGAGCAAGGCGCCCATCGCCGTCGGCAACGTCGTCATCGGCGTCGCCGCGCTGGCCATCCTCAGCGTCGACGCCAACTGGCTCCTGGCCCTGCCGCCGGTGCTGTGGCTGCTCCACCTGACCCACTCGTACCGGCTGCGCACCGACGACGAACGCCGCACCTGGCAGGTCTTCGCGCAGACCACGCGCGAGCTCAACCACCTCGACGAGGAGCAGGCCGCCGCCGCGGGGCTCCGCGGGGCGCAGTCCCTCTTCGCCGCCGAACGGGCCGAGATCGCCATCGACGGGCTGCCGGGCGGGCTCAGGACGTTCGACATCGACAAGGACGGGGTGGTCGGCCGCAACGGGACGGTGACGCCGGCCCGCGCGGCGGCCGCGATCCGACCCCTCCTGGTCGGCGGCGCGCCCGTCGGCGAACTGCGGCTCTACGAAGGCACCCAGGTCGGCGAGCGCAGCGCGCTCATGCTGGCCGCCTACGGCGACGCCCTCGCGGCCGTCCTGCACGACGCGGCCACCCATGCCGAACTGCGGGCACTCTCCGAGCGCCGCACCTTCGACGCCGAGTACGACGGCGTGACCGGGCTGGCCAACCGGGCCGCTCTTCTTACCCGGGGCGCGGCCGCGCTGGGTGGGCTCGATGCCGCCGCGCCCGTCGCGTTGCTGCTGCTCGACATCAACCACTTCAAAGAGGTCAACACCACCCTGGGGCACGCCGCCGGCGACGACGTCCTGCGGGCCGTCGGCGAACGCCTCAGCGCCGCCCGGGTCCAGGACGAACTGATCGCCCGGCTCGGCGGCGACGAGTTCGCACTTCTCCTGACGGGCGCCGGTGCCACGCTCCCGGCCGCCCTGGCCCACGCCCGGCACCTCGCCGGCCAGCTCGCGCAGCCCACCGCGGTCGCCGGCGTGCAGCTTTCCGTCGAGGCCTCGATCGGCGTCGTCGCCGCGACCGCCGGCGCCGTCGACATGACCGAGCTGCTGCGCCGCGCCGACATCGCGATGTACCAGGCAAAACGCGGCGGTTCCAGCGTCGACTGGTACGACCCCGACCGCGACGACGCCAGCACCGACCGGCTCGCCCTCCTGGCCGAACTCCGCGAGGCGCTCGCCGGCGAGGGGCAGTTCGACCTGCTGCTGCAGCCGCTCGTCAGGCTCAAGGGCGGCCGTCCGACCGGTGTCGAAGCGTTTGTCCGATGGAACCATCCGCGGCGCGGGACGCTCAAGCCCGTCGACTTCGTGCGCGTGGTCGAGCAGAGCGAACTCCTGGGTCAGTTCACCCGGCACACCATCGACCGGGCGCTGGACGTGTGCGGGCAACTCGCCGCGCAGGGGACCCCGCTCGCCGTGGGCGTCAACCTGTCGCCGCGCAGCCTCCACGACCGCGACCTGCCGGCCGACATCGCGCGCATGCTCGCCCGGCACGGCCTGCCCGCCTACCGGCTCATCCTGGAGATCACCGAGACGGTGGTGCTGAGCGAGGACGCCGTCGTCGACGACGTGCTGCGCGCGCTGCGCGACCAGGGGATCCAGATCGCCGTGGACGACTTCGGGACCGGGTTCTCCGCGCTGACGTTCCTGACCCGGGTGCCGGTCGACGTGTTGAAGATCGACCGGACGTTCGTGAACCGGATGGTCGACTCGCCGGAGGCGCTGGCGATCGTGCGCACCACCGTCGAACTCGGCCGGGAACTCGGGATCCAGGTGTCGGCCGAGGGGGTCGAGACGGCGGAGCAGCGGCGGGTGCTGGAGAAGCTGTCCTGCCCGGCGGGGCAGGGGTTCCACTTCTGTCCGCCGGTGTCGACGGAACGGCTGCTGGAAGTGGTGCGCACGACGCCCGGCGAACCGATGCGGCGGTTGCGCGCCGCGGAGTAGCTACGTCGTCCGACGTGTGAACGGCAGCGCCAGCAGCACCAGGCCGGCCGAGGTGAGCAGGACGAAGACCCGCTGGGCCAGGCCCATCCCCGGTTCGCCGGTCAGCGCCGCGTAGATCACGAACGCCACCACCAGCACACACCCGAACCCGAACGCCACGGCGCCGTACCGCCGCGCCAGCACGAACGCCGCCACCATGGTGAGCCCGAACGTGATCGCGCCGACCGCGTAGTGGATCACGCCGGAGGCCGAGGCCGTGGCGGCGCCGTTCGTGCAGCCGGGGTCCGCCACCCGGCACTCGAGCCGGAAGAACGCGTCGCTGACGTTGTCCAGGGCCGGCGCGCTCGCCGCCACCAGCCAGGGGGCCGGTCCGCCCAGCGCGGGGCGCAGCACCAGTAGCGCGAACGCCGTCGCCGTCGCGCCGGCCAGCCCTTGGGTGATCAGCATCGGCCAGGGGTGGGCGGCGGTGCGGGCGGCGAGGTCGCTGAGGTTGTGGTCGACGGGGGAGTAGCCGCGGCCCTCGGTGGCGCCGCCGATGATCCACGCGACGGTCACGAGCAGCTGTCCGGCGACGGCCGACGCGGCGAGTACCCGTTTTGCCGAGCCCATGGTGACCGCGATGCTACGCGCGCTCCGCTCAGGGCGAACGCCTCATGCGTAGGCAATGCCTGCAACCATCGCTACGGTGTAATCAAGTAATCATTGCAACGCGAGAGGGGCGTCATGCGGATGCACGGATTCGCGCGGGGACGCGGCGAGGGTTGGGGCGGCGGCCCGGGGTTCGGCCGGGGACGTGGCCGCTTCGGCGGGGAGGTGCCGGACACCAGCGACGCGCCGGCGTTCATCCGGGGCGCGCTGCCGGCCGACTGGTACACCGGACAGGCCGACGTGCGCATCGACCGGGACGAGATCATCATCACGGGTGAGCTGAGCGTGCCGAAGCTCGCCGACGACGCGAGCGACGCCGACCGGGCCGCCGCCGAGCAGGGCCGGATCGCGGCGTTCCGGGAGACCACCCGGGAGCAGCGGATCCAGATCGCCCGCCAGCTCGAACACCGCTACCAGCGCAAGGTCGCCTGGGGCGCGACGGCCGGCGGCACGACGCAGCTGTTCACCACGCACTCGGCGCCGGTGATGACGCGGCTGCGCCAGGAGGAACGCCTCATCCTCGACACGCTCGTCGACTCGGGTGTGGCGAAGTCCCGTTCCGAGGCGCTCGCGTGGTGCGTGCACCTGGTCGGGCAGCACGCCGAAACCTGGCTCGGCGAGTTGCGCGACGCCATGGGGGCCGTCGACAAGCTGCGCAAGCAGGGCCCCGAACTGTAGAAAAATGCCAGGCCTTACGCTGGCCGGGCTATGGACGCGAGTACTGGGTTGCCCGTCGTGGGCATGGTGGGCGGCGGCCAGCTCGCCCGGATGACGCATCAGGCGGCGATCGCGCTCGGACAGTCGTTGCGCGTGCTGTCCGAACGTTCCGACGACTCCGCCGCTCTCGTGGCGCCGGGCGTCAGCCTCGGGTCCCATCTGGACCTGGCGGCGCTGCGGGAGTTCGCGGCGGGGTGTGACGTGGTGACGTTCGACCACGAACACGTGCCGGGGGAGCACATCCGTGCGCTGGCCGACGCCGGGCACACGGTGCTGCCCGGGGCCGACGCGCTGCTGTTCGCGCAGAACAAGCGGGCCATGCGGGAGCGGCTGACCGAGCTGGGCGTGCCGTGCCCGCGCTGGGCTCCGGTGGAGCGGGGCGCGGGCGTGAAGGCGTTCGCCCGGGGAAAGACCGTCGTGGTCAAGGCCGTGACCGGCGGATACGACGGCCGCGGGGTCTGGATGGTCGGCCCGGACGACCCCCTGCCCGACACCGAGCTGATCGTGGAGGAGCGCGTCACCCTGGTCCGCGAGCTGGCGGCCGTCGTGGCGCGCTCGCCGTTCGGGCAGGTGGCGGCGTATCCGGTGGTCGAGACGGTGCAGCGGGACGGGATCTGCGTCGAGGTCCTCGCGCCCGCGCCCCACCTTTCGGAGGAACGGGCGACCGCCGCGCAGGAGCTCGCGATCCGCCTCGCGACGGAGCTGGGCGTGGTGGGCCTGCTGGCGGTGGAGCTGTTCGAGACGCCGGACGGCCTGCTCGTCAACGAACTGGCGATGCGCCCGCACAACAGCGGCCACTGGACCATCGAGGGATCGCGCACGTCGCAGTTCGAGCAGCATCTGCGCGCCGTCCTGGACTACCCGCTCGGCGACACCGCGCTCACCGCCCCGGTGGTGGTGATGGCCAACGTGCTCGGCGGAGAGCCCGGCGGCATCTCGATCGACGAACGCCTGCACCACCTGTTCGCCGCCGAACCGGGCGTGAAGGTGCACCTGTACGGCAAGCAGGTCCGGCCGGGGCGCAAGATCGGCCATGTGACCGCGCTCGGTGACGACCTGGAGAAGACCCGGGCCCGCGCGGCCCGCGCGGCCCGCTGGCTGTCAGAGGGCCGCGAAGCGTGACCGTCATGCGCAGATCCGGGGGCCGTCGCGCATCAGCACCGAAGGGAAACGCATCATGACCGACGTCGGCGTGATCATGGGTAGCGACTCGGACTGGCCGACGATGCGGGCCGCCGCCGAGGCGCTGGGCGAGTTCGGCGTCGCGCATGAGGTGCGGGTGATCTCCGCGCACCGCACGCCGCAGCTGATGCTTGAGTACGCCGCGAGCGCCGCCGCCCGCCGGCTCAAGGTGATCATCGCCGGTGCCGGTGGCGCCGCACACCTGCCGGGCATGGTCGCGTCGGCCACCCCGCTGCCGGTGATCGGGGTGCCCGTTCCGCTGAAATACCTGGACGGCATGGACTCGCTGCTGTCGATCGTGCAGATGCCGGCCGGGGTGCCGGTCGCGACGGTCTCCGTCGGCGGTGCGCGCAACGCGGGCCTGCTCGCCGTGCGGATCCTCGCCGCCACCGACGCCGGGCTGCAGGAGCGGATGGTGGCGTTCCAGGAGGACCTGAAGACGTTGGTCGCCGAGAAGGATCAGAAGCTCCAGCAGACGCTCTAGCGGAACCTTCCGTAGGCCCCCCGGAAACGCATCACGCCGCTCTGTTCGTACCGGGCGGCGATGCCCACCAGGAGCGCGCCCGTCGCGGCGAACAGCGCCAGCAGCACCCACCAGGGCAGCAGCCGGCCGACGAGGACGAGTTCGTGGGCGGCGGCCACGGCGGTGACGACGGCGCCGATCGTGACGGGTGCCTTGTGCTGGCGGATCGCGCCGAGCGCCACGGTCAGCACGGCCGCCACGATCAGGAGAACGCGACGCGCGGGGTCGGCGTCCGACGTCAGTACGATCACCAGCGTCGGGGCGAACGCCGCCACCAGCGCCGGCCCGTAGGCGAGCCAACTGCCCAGTTCGGGCCGGCGACGGATCTCCACCAGCCCGATGACCAGCGCCAATCCGGCGAACGGCAGCGTGTACGCCTCGGGCACCCCGACCTCGCCGCCGCGCAGCAGCAGCCAGATGGCCACCACCTCGGCCACGGCCGCCAGGATGATCAGGGTGCTGCGGTAGTTCTCGCCGCGGTTGGGGCGGATCGCCATCACGCCCAGGATCGTGCCGATCGCCAGGCACACCGACGCGGTGTACTGCGGCGCGCCGACGGTCAGCCCGACGGCCATGATCAGGCCGAGGTAGCCGCCGACCTCCAGGAGCTGCTGTTCGTTGGCGAGACTCGCCTCGCGCTCCCGATCGCCGCGGCGGATCCGCGGAAGAAGTGCGGCCGCCGCGATCAGCACGGTCGCGGCCACCAGCACCAGGAACGACGTCTGCCGCCCGGGCAGCCCGGCCGCCAGCCCCGACGCGACGGCCAGCCCGATCGCCGAACCGGCGACGAACTGCCACGCGAACAGCCGTGACGTGGCGGTGCGCCCCTTGATCGCGCCGATCAGCCCGAAGAAGACGGTGCCGGCGAGCGTGCTGACGGTGGTGCCCGGGGTGGCGAGGCTGCCCGCGAACCCGGCACCGGCGGCGGCCAGCCCGATTACGAAGATCACCCGCCGGGCGATGTTCAGCTGGTGCCCCTCGTCGGAGGCCGGCGAGGGCGGTGGGGTCAGGGCCAGCCCGAGGCCGGAGATCACCGCCACGGCGAGCGCGGCCGTGTTCGCGACCGGCCACGGCGCGTCGAGCGCGTACGGCGCGATCAGCAGCGTGATCGCGAAGCCGGGCGTGACGATGGCGACGGCGCGGTTGGCGATCCGTTCCCGGCTGGCGTCGACGCCGACGACGGCCAGCGCCGCGGCGAGGGTCAGCGCGGCGGCCGCGATCACGTCCGTCGGCGCGCCGACCCAGCCCTCGAACCAGCCGATGTCGGCTGACGTCGTCGGGTCGCCGGTCCAGACCCGGTCGGGATTCATCCACCGGTACGGGCCGAGCAGCGCGGCCGCGATCGCCGGTGCGAGCACGACGAGCGCGAGCACCGCCGCGATTCCGCTGGTCGCGGCGACCCCGTTGGCGAATCCGCCGCGCACGCGGGTGGGCCGCCAGATCCGTGCGGGCGGGCCGGGCACCCGGTCGGGGCGCCAGCCGGTCGCCGGGGCCCAGCCGGCCACGACCGGCTCGTTGCGGACCCGGACGAGTTCCGCGAGAACGCCGAAGAGCGCGGCCGCCGCCGCGTAGACGGCCGCGGGCAGGTCGGTGGCGAACGAGGTCAGCGCCGCGAACGTCGCCGAGCCGGCCACACCCGCGGAGATGTACGGCAGGTACATGGGCGCGGCCCGGCGGCACAGCACCCCGGCCAGGGCGAGCCCGAGCGCGGCACCGGCGAGCGCGGCCGTCACGGGAACGTCGTTGCGGGCCGTGATCGTCGCGGAGAACGCCGCGCAGGCGCCGGAGAGCGCGGCGACCGCACCCCCGACGGCGGCGCCGCCGACGAGGGGCAGGTGGAGGCGTTCTCCGGTGTCGATGTGCTCCTCGTCCTGCGCCGCCGCGCGCGAACGGTCCACCAGCCAGCCGGCCATCGCGACCATCACGCCGACGGTGACGAGTCCGATGAGCGTGCCGGCCGTGGCGCCGGAGTTCACCAGACTGGCGATGACGGTGTAGACGCCGACGGCCGCGGCGACCCCGACCCGGACGAACCCGGTCCGTGGCTCGGTCGCGATGACGGCCGCACCGCCGAGGAACATCACGGTGAAGAGCCCGACGACGAGCACCGCCGACCAGTCGAGCCCGAAGTTGACCGGCGCCGCGACGACGGCGAGCCCGAGCAGCACCGCGGCGGCGTCGTCCCCGAACGGCCGCGGCATGCCGATCGCGGCCGCGGCGGCGAGCACCAGCAGCGCGACCGGTGCCTGCCAGCCCCACGTCGTGTACTCGTAGGCGGTGCGTTCCCACTCGGCGGCGAGCGGCGCGTTCCAGATCGGCGTGGCCGCGCGCACGACGCCGATCGCCGCGCCGAGGGCCGCCCACCCGCCGAGGGCCGCGCAGATCGCGCCGACGGCGGCGCCACCGGCGACCGGCCCGCGCCGCCAGCCGGCCGGCAGCGACCGGGCGGCGAGGGCGGTGGCCAGGACGAGGGCGGCCAGGACGAAGAGTTCGGCGCCGGGCAGGGCGAGCGCGGCCGCGCGGGCCAGGGCGCCGATGCCGGCGACGGTGACCGCGGCGGCGGCGACGTCGGGGCCCTCGAGCCGCTGCCCGAAGATGAACCACTCGTCCATCGTGGGCGCGAGCCACAGCAGGATGGCGCTGCCGAGCAGCAGCAGCGCGACGGCGATGTCGAGCGTCTGCGCGCCGTCGACGATCAGCGCGGCGACGGCGACGAGCACAGCGGCCGCGGTCGCGCCGGCGAGGATCGGCGGGCTGCTGCGCCGCCGGGCCACCTGCACCAGGGCCGTGTACGCCAGCACGGCGGCCAGCGCCAGGAACGTCGCCACGAGCACTGCCGTGGCCCCGAAGTCCTCGTCGCGCCCGTACACCGTCGCGGCCACGAACGCCGCCACCGCTCCCGGGAACGCGAACGCCGCCCCGCCGGCCGCGGCGTCGGCCGCCCAGCGGGAGACCATCTCGGCGCGCGGATCGGTGCGCGCGGCCCGCGGGCCGTAGGCGAGTGCGAAGCCGGCGACCGCGATGGCGGCCAGGGCGAGCGTCGTCGCGGCCGGGCGGGTCAGTCCGGCGGCGACGGCCCAGACGCCGAGCAGCAGCGCCGCGCCGAGGCAGACCGCCGCCGTGCGTGCGGCCGACCCGAGTCCCGGCCCGTCGACCGGGGCGATTCTGTCCGATGTGGACGTTCGCGTCGGGTCGATCCGGATCTGCGCGCTCTCCAGCGGGTCGATGCTTATTTCCGGGGGAACGTCATGAGCCTGCCGCTGCGCCGTTCGCGTGGTGCCCACGTGCAGCGCCGCCGCCCCGGCCGCGATCGCCACGACCATCGCCACGGCCGGCGTGAGCATCCAGTTGAGGTGCAGCGCGGCGGGTGCCGTCAACGCCGTGACCGCCGCGCCACCGACGACCGCCTCGATCCGGTACTGCCACGGGAACAGCAGCGCGGCCGCGCAGGTGAGCAGCAGCGCGGCGGCCGGGATCTGCCAGGTGGCGCCCTCGGCCATCTCGGCCACCCGCTGGGTGTACGTGTCGAGGCTGGTCTTCCAGTAGGGAGCCGCGGCGCGGATCGGGGCCCCGGCGGCCGGCGCGGCGGTGTTGAGCAGGAAGACCGCCGTCACGGCCGCGGCGGCGGTGCCCGCCCAGGCCGGCCCGCGGCGCGCGTGGTCCGGCAGGAACGGCACCACGATCGCGACCAGCGCGAGCGCACCGGCGGCGAAGACCAGCGTGTACCCGGGAACGGTCACCGCGGCCACGCGCGCCGCCGAGATCACGACCGCCAGGACGGCCAGGCCGGCGCTGACGTCGGCGACCGGTGTGCGCCGCGACTGGACGGCACCGGCGATGCCGAGCGCGGCGGTCAGCACGACGGCGGTCGCGGCGCGGGTCACGTCGCCGGCGTTCTCCGCCCGGATCAGCGCCGCCACCCCGAACGCCCCGGCCAGCGCGTAGGCCACCGCGAACAGCACCCATGCGGCGTCGCGCAGGAACCGGGCCCCGCTCAGTTCGCCCGGCAGCACGACGGCGCCGAAGAGGGAACGGCCCCGGTTGAGCGCGACGGCGAGCGCGAGGTCCATGGCGGCGACGCCGGTCAGCGCGATGGCCCACCCGGTCGGGCCCTCGATCCAGCGGTACGCCAGCAGCGGGATCACCGGCTGGAGCACGATCAGCGTGGTGTACCGCGGGGCGAGCAGATGCGTGCCCAGCTCGTAGCCCACCGCGACGGCGGCCGTCACCAGGCACACCACGGCGAAGTACACCGGCGTCGGGATGAACGCCCCGCCGAAGAGGTTCTCCGACCAGGCGACGTACCCGTCGAGCAGCACGAGCAGCAGCGCGACGGCGGCGAGCGTCTCGGCGGTGGCCACCAGCCCGCGTCGCGCGAGGGCGACCGGCAGTGCGAGCACGGCGACGGTGACGAGGGTCAGCAGCGCCATCCGCCCGAACGGAGGCAGGCTCGTGAACGCCACCGTGAGCACGATCGCCGCCCCGGCCAGGAGGAGGCCGCCGAGTGCGAAGAGCACGGTCTGGGTGGTGGTGCGGCTGGTCTCCGCGCCGAGGAGGCGGCTGCGCGGCGTCCGCGGAACGTCGTCCTCCAGCGGCATCACGCGCGGGCGTCGCGGGTCGTCGGGCCGCTCGCGCTCGCCGAAGCCACCGGGGCCGCCCGGCCCTCCGGGACCGCCGGGGCCACCCGGTCCGCCCGGGCCTCCGGGGCCACCGGGTCGGCGTGGGCCGCGTCCGCCGGGCCCGCGTCCGCCCGGGCCGCCGGGGCCGCGCCCGCCCGGTGGGTTGGGGCCCGCCGTGCCGCCCGGCCTGCCGGCGGTGGTCGCCCCGCCACCTCCCGCGCCGCCGGCCCGCCCGGTCGGGGTGGTGGCCGCGCTTCCCGGCCGGTCGCTGCCCGCGCCGCCGGCCCGGCTGACCGGCCCGGTTGCGCCGCTGCCCGGCTCGCCGAATCCCGCTGCGCCGGCTCGGCTGACCGACGCGGGGTCGCCGCCACGCGTCCTGCCGGCCCGGCCGGTCGGAGTGGTGCCGGCATTCCCTGCGTCGTCGCGGGCTGCCGCGCCCGCCCGGTCGCCCGGCGGCGGGTCGCCGACGTACGCGGCCCCGCCGCTCTCGGCGCCGCTGCGGGCAGAGGGTGCCGTGCCGGCCCGGGAGCCGGCGTGGGGCTGCCCGGGACCGCCGGAGCCCGCGGAAGGCCCGATCGGATCGGACGACGAGGGTCCGGGACGTCGGGAGGCGACGGGGGCGAGGTCGTCAGTGGTGCCGTCGGCATCGTCGATGACGTCGTCGGTGCGCTGCCGCCCGGGCACCAGCGGAAGGCCGTCCGAAGTGGACGGTCGGCGCGGCACGCTCTCCGTCTCGATCTCGGAGAACGCCGGTACCCCGTCGCCCGCGGCCGGTGTGGCGTCGGCCACATGGTCGTTCGCGGGGCGGCGGCGCCGGATCCCGAACCGGGGCCGCTGCGGCTGCTCCTCGGCCGGACGCACGCTGCGGCGCGCCGCGTCCCGCTGGGCGGAGGCGTCGGCGAGCTGCTGCCGCAGCGCCTTCTGCTCGTCGGTCAGCCGGCGCTTCTTCGACTCCAACGCCGCGACCCAGCGCTGAAGTCGCGCGAGTTTTGCCAGTTCAGGCTCGATGGGGCGGCCGCAGTGCGGGCAGGATTCGGCCTCGTTGGGCACCGCACCGTTGCAATAGGGGCACGGGTACGAATCCACGCCGCTCCTCCCAGGCTCAGCCCGCCACAGGCCTTCCAGGAAGAATGCCGTGTTTCACCGGGCGAGGGAAGTATCCCAGGCGATCATCAATCGCGCTGGGTCGCAACGCGCCTACTGTGCGGGGCGGCCCATCGCGCGGAACTCCCAGCCGGCCCGCCGCCAGACGGTGGCATCGAGGCAGTTCCGGCCGTCGATGACCTTCTTTCCGGCGACGATCTCACCGAGGACGGCCGGGTCCGCGTTGCGGAACTCCTCCCACTCGGTCAGCACGCACACCAGGTCGGCACCGGTCACGGCGTCCACAATGGACTTCGAGTACGTGGCCTCGCTGACCTCGCGGCTGGCGTTGTCCATGCCCTCCGGGTCGTAGATGTACACGTCGGCGCCACTGCGCGTGAGCTTGCGCGCCACCGACAGGGCGGGCGAGTCGCGCACGTCGTCGGAGTTCGGCTTGAACGTCGCACCGAGCACCGCGATGCGCGTGCCCGACAGGTCCGGTCCGTTGGGCCCGAACGGCCGGTCCAGCAGTTCGGCCGAGAGCTGCACGATCCGCTGGCGGCGGCGCTGGTTGATCAGGTCCACCTCGTGCAGGAACCGCAGCGCCTCGCCGACGCCCAGCTCCTGCGCCCGCGCCTGGAACGCCCGGATGTCCTTCGGCAGGCAGCCGCCGCCGAACCCGATGCCGGCCCGCAGGAACTTGTTGCCGATGCGCTGGTCGTAGCCGATCGAACGGGCCAGCATCGTGACGTCGGCGCCGGCCGCCTCGCAGATCTCCGCCATCGCGTTGATGAACGAGATCTTCGTGGCGAGGAACGCGTTGGCCGCCACCTTGACCAGTTCGGCCGTCGCGAAGTCCGTCACGACGACCGGCACCTCGCGATCCTCCGTCGTGGCGAGGTCGAACAGCGCCTTGTGCGCCTCGTACAGCAGGCCCACGGCCCACTCCGACTTGACGCCGAAGATGACGCGGTTGGGCCGCAGCACGTCCTCGACGGCGAAGCCCTCCTGCAGGAACTCGGGGCTCCACGCCACCTCGACGCCGGACTCGCCCGGGGCGTGCCGGCGCACGAGCTGCTCGACCCATTCCGCCGTCCCCACCGGAACGGTCGACTTGCCCACGATCAGCGCCTTGCGGTGCAGGTGCTGGGCGAGGCCGGTGACAGCGCTCTCGACGTAGGACAGGTCGGCCGCCATGCCGTCGGCGCGCTGCGGGGTGCCCACGCAGATGAAGTGCACGTCGCCGAACTCGGCCACCTCTTCCATGGAGGTGGTGAAGCGCAGCCGGCCGCCGGCCAGGTTCTTGCGCAGCAACTCGTCGAGCCCGGGCTCGTGGAACGGAACCTCGCCCTTGCCCAGCCGTTCGATCTTGGCCTGGTCGACATCGAAGCCGATGACCTCGTAACCCAGTTCGGCGAAGCAGATCGCGTAGGTCGCGCCGAGATAGCCGGTACCGAGGAACGTCAATCGGGGCCGCGGCGCGCCGGAGGGGGCTGCCACGGTCGGACGCGGGCTCGGGAACTGGATCGTCACGCGGTCTCCAACTCGGGTTGGCGCCGGGTCGCGGCAGCTAGGCGGCTCTTCCACTGTGACGATGTCCGGGGTTGGCAACGTCGCTCGGGGAAGGATAGCGGCAGGTTCGACCGTACGTCTCCGACCCGAGGTTACTCATGAGTAGACTCGTGCCGAGGGGAGGGGTGCGGCACATGTTCGATGTCTATCGCGTACCCGAGGACCATGAGGCGCTGCGTGAGGCGGTGCGGTCCCTGTGTGACGGAAAGGTGGCGCCCAACGCGGCGACCGCCGACGCAAAGTCGGAGTTCCCACAGGGCTCGTACGACGCCCTGCGCGCCGCCGACTTCCACGCGCCGCACGTGCCCGTCGAGTACGGCGGCGCGGGCGCTGATGCGCTGGCCACGGCCATCGTGATCGAGGAGGTGGCGCGGGCGTGCGCGTCCACGTCGCTGGTTCCTGCGGTCAACAAGCTCGGCACCATGCCACTGCTCCTTTCCGGCTCGGCGGAGCTCAAACAGCGTTACCTGCCGCCGGTGGCGCGGGGCGAGGCGATGTTCTCCTACTGCCTCTCCGAGCCGGAGGCCGGCAGCGATGCCGCGTCGATGCGCACCCGGGCCGAACGCGACGGGGATCACTACGTGCTCAACGGCGCCAAGCGCTGGATCACCAACGCCGGGTTGTCCGAGTACTACACGGTGTTCGCCGTGACCGATCCGGGCGCCGGCAGCCGGGGCATCTCGGCGTTCGTGGTGGAGAAGTCGGACCACGGCGTCAGTTTCGGGGCACCGGAGAAGAAACTCGGCATGAAGGGCTCGCCGACCCGCGAGGTCTTCTTCGACAACGTTCGAATTCCGGCCGATCGGATGATCGGTTCGCCCGGCACCGGGTTCGGCTCGGCGATGCGCACGCTCGACCACACGCGCGTCACGATCGCCGCCCAGGCGGTCGGCATCGCCCAGGGTGCGCTCGACGTGGCCAGCGGCTACGTCCAGGAACGCAAGCAGTTCGGCCGGCCGGTCGCCGAGTTCCAGGGCGTGCAGTTCATGCTGGCCGACATGGCGATGGCCCTGGAGTCGGCCCGCCAGATGACCTACGCGGCGGCGGCCCGCAGCGAGCGCGACGACCCCGACCTGACCTACTTCGGCGCGGCCGCCAAGTGCGTGGCCTCCGACGCTGCCATGAAGATCACCACCGACGCGGTGCAGCTGCTCGGCGGGTACGGCTACACGACCGACTTCCCGGTCGAACGCATGATGCGCGACGCCAAGCTGACCCAGATCTACGAGGGCACCAACCAGGTGCAGCGCATCGTGGTCGCCCGCCGGCTCCTCAGAGGCTGACTCAGAAGCGGGCTGAGGGTCAGAGGCGGCGGGTCGTCTCGGAATCGGCCGACGGCGACCCGCCCCACGGCGGCGGATCCGGCTGGTACGACGGCGGCCCGCTGTACGGCGTGCCGAGCGGCGGGTACTGCGGCTGCCCGTAGTCGACGGTGCCGTAGTCCTGCGGCGGGGCCGAGACCGGCGGCGTCGACTGCTGCGGCAGCGGCGCGAGTGCCGCCATCGGCGTGTACCGGCGCCAGCGATCCACCATGAACACCGTCGCCAGCAACGGCAGCGCGAAGACCGCCAGGAGCGGCACGGCGCCGATGCGGCTCGAGTCCAGGATCACGTCCGGAACGGTGCGGGTGAAGCCCGACGGGTCGGCGTGCAGCCACCCGTACGCCCCGAGGAAGACCGCCCCGACGAGGAACGGCCCGAGCGGCGACAGCCGGGGCAGCACCATCAGCGCGTAGGCAAGACCCGCGCCCGCGCCGCAGATGAGTCCGACGACCGTGTCGAGCGACCATCCGGAACCCGGCACGCCGGTCTTGTCGAGGAAGATTCCGAGCAGAAGGTAGGCGGCGGCGCCGAGCACCAGCGCGACGACGAGGCTCAACAGGTGGCGCACGGCCCACCTCCCGTATGGGTGCCGTTACGCCCCGACGGTACCGCTTACGCGCCCGTCCGCTCCCGGTCGATCCGAGGCGTGTCCTGCCGATCGCAGGAGATGCCTCAGTCGGCGGGCGGGCGGGGCGGTGCCGTCCACGGGCCGATGTCTTCGCGGGTGGTGCGGCGTTCGGCCTCGCCGTTGACCAGCGGCCGGTCGCTGAGCGGGTTGACGCGGCGCACCGGCGGGGTCTCCGGCTCCGGCGCGGCCTCCGGCTCGGGAGCCGCGTGCCGCGGGCGGTCGCCCGCCGGTGGCCCGACCGGAGCGGCGGGTGCCGCCGGCGCC
>NZ_BOPF01000005.1 GCF_016863615.1 Virgisporangium aliadipatigenens
GGCTGCGGCGGCCACGCCCGAGGACCACACCAGAAACCCCGAACCAGCGGCTATCGCCAGCAACGGTACGACGGCTTTCCTGAACCTCATCGTTCGACCCTGCGCATTCTGTGGGGTGGTCATCTCGGTAACCCACTGTGCAGAGGTCGGTTCAGGGTGGGCTCAAGTGCGGGTACGGGAACGCGCAAATCCGCAGGTCAGAGCCGGTGCGTGCGAACTGTGCGCTGAGGGCGCGTGCACAATGAGTGAGCTTGCTCAGGGTGGTGGCCGGGAGGCCGATACGCGTGCGTATGAACGACGTTCGGCGGCCCGCGCACGCGATCGCGGAGTATCTGCGGCTCCTGGACAGGAGCGGCCTGCCGGAACTGTATGCGGCCGAGGCGCTGCTCGACGCCCTGTGCCGGCGTGCGAACGCCTCCGGCGGTGCCCTCCTGCGGATCGACCCCGAGGGGGAGACGCTCACCGTCGCGGCGGTGCGTGGGTACGTGGATCCGTCGGTGGGCGGGCGGGCGTTCGCGTTGGCGGCGGACTCGGCGCTGGCGGCGCTGTACGTGTCGGGTGCGCCGCACGAGGTGCGCGGGGCCGCGCTCTCGCCGGAGGTGCGGGAACTGGTGCGCGACGCCGAGACGGTGCTGGCGGTGCCGGTGCGTTCGGGTCTGGTGCTGCTGGGGCCGTAGGTCGACGGGGTCAGGGGGCTATGTCGGCCGCGCGCAGTGCGTGCGCCACGTCGGCGTGGCGGGCGAAGCGGACCACGCGTCCACTGTGGACGGTGAAGTGGGATGCCACCACGGTCGCGGTCGCCGGGTCGGCCTGCCATACCGCCTCGGACTCCACCACGACCGCGCCGTTCGGGCCCTCGAAGGTGCGCAGCGCTGTCCAGATGAGGCCGGCCCGGTGCAGCCAGTCGTCCAGCGCTTGCGTGCCGTGTGCGGTGCCGCGCGGGCCGACGATCTCGATGTCGGGAGCGGAGAGGGCGCGCAGGGTTTCGGCGTCGCCGCTGCCGGCCGCGGCGTGCCAGCGCAGTGCGATCTCGACCGTGGACGTGTGCATATCGCACACGTTAACGTGTGCAATGTGCACGCATCAAGCAGAGGGGCCGGGCCGGCGCTGTTCCACCTCGTGCGGTACTGGTCGCGGCGTTGGGCTCCGGGGGTGGCGGCCGGCACCGACTCGGCCGTGCAGGACATCCTCGTCGTGGAGGCCGTGGCGGCGTCGGCCGCGGGGGCGGACATCGGCGAAAGGGCCGTCACCGTCACCGATGTGGCGGAGCAGCTCGGGCTGGACCGGTCCGGCGCGTCGCGGCTGGTCTCGGCGGCGGTCGCGCACGGGTATGTCGCACGCGCCGCCGCCGGCGGGGACGCGCGCCGGGCGGCGCTCACCGTCACGCCGGCCGGGGCCGAACTGCTCGCCGCCGCGCACGCCTGGCAGGACGGCGTCTTCGCCGAGCTCACCGCCGGCTGGAAGGCCGACGACGTCCGCCGGCTCGCCGGATACCTGCGCCGCCTCGCGGCCGCGAACCCTCCGTGAGCGCGCCGAGAACCCGCCGCCCGGGAGTGCCGACGAGCCCGACGTCCGAGTGCGCCGGCTGGGGTGCGTCGACGAGTGACCGGAGGACACGTCAGGTACGTCATCTCGGCCGAATGAGGTACCTGGTGTGTCATCCGGTCATCGGTGCCCGCCCGGCCGCCGGCCGCCAGGGAGCGGAGTGCGGACGTGGCAGCGGAGCGGCCGATCACGCGGAGCGGATCGGCCCGGAGCGGTGCGGCCCGGGAGGCAGCGGTCGCGCCCCCGACGGACGCGCGCAAAGAAGAACCTCACGGAGACAGAGCAAGGGTGACGCCACGGACGCGCGCAAAGAAGGCGTCACGGAGGGAAGCGTTACGGACGGGCGCGAACGGCGATCCGGCTGCCCTTACGCGCATGAAATCCCTGGATCCCTTATACAAACCTGAAGAAAGGGTGAAGCGCTGAACTGTCCCCCCGGGTCCGCCCGTCTGGTTGGTTATGACAGCGCGTAATCGCAAGTCCTGGACGAAGTTCGCCGTGGTGGGGGCATTCGCGGCGGCTCTCGTGGCCGGCGGGACCACCTATGCTTTTGCCGACACCGCGTCGGCGCAGACCTCGATCCCGGGTCGCTTCTCTCTTCCGGCCGGCGCGCCGACGCCCGGTGCCGGCTTCAAGATCCATTCGGCGTACAAGGTCGTCACCGGCGTGCAGATCTACACCTGCACCACGCAGGCCGACGGTACCGGCGCCTGGTCGGGCTCGTCGACGCCGGACGCGACCCTGCTCCGCTACGGCACGCCGGGCCGCATCAAGCACGGTGCCGGGCCGCGGTGGACCTACACCCGGGACGGTTCGACGCTGCTCGGCCAGCTGCCGCCGGCCCAGTCGGTGCCGAAGGAGGGCACCATCGCGTGGCTGCTGCTGAACGTCACCCACGAGTCGGCGGGGGCGCTCGACCCGGTGACCCACATCAGCCGCGTGCGCACCAGCGGCGGCGTGAAGCCGACGACCGCCTGCACCCCGGGCGTGACCAAGGACGCCCGCGTCCGCTACGGCGCCGACTACGTCTTCTGGACAGCGGCCTGAGGCACTGACGGGCCAGGGCCTGAGGTAGCGAGGGGCGTGTCCGCCGGACGGCGGGCGCGCCCCGAAGAATGCGCCCGAAGAGCCGTCACACAAACGAGTTTCATGATCGCGAATTGTTAACTGTCGCGAAACTGACGTCTTCTACCCTGCTGCGAGCATTCACACATTGACGCTCCGCAACAGGTGGGAGACCGCCCCATGGCACATTCCCTGCTGGTGGTGGATTGCGGAACCTGGGCAACAGCCGCTGCCTCGGTCCTGGACGACCGGATGAACGTCCTTCCCGATCCCTCCACCGGCGCACCCCGCTGGCCCTCCGCGGTTTATCTCGAAGAGGGGAACCTGCACGTCGGTGGCGCCGCACTCCGCCGCCGCGACCACAACCCGGCCGGCTTCGCGCCCGGCGTGCGCCCCGCGCTCGACGTGGGGGAGCCGGTGCGCTTCGGCGCCTGGCAGGTCGCCACCGACCAGGCCCTGGCGGCCTACCTCTCCACCGTCCGCGCCGAGGCCGAACGCCGTCACGGCCTCGCCATGGACCGATTGGCGCTCACCCTGCCGCCCGACTACGAGCGCGCCGACCCGCGCCGGGAGCTCGTCGTCGCCGCCGCGTCCGCCGCCGGTTTTCCCGATGTCGAACTGGTCGGGGCCGCCACGGCCGCCGTGCTGGACCCGGCGCTGGAGCCGTTCGAGGACGGGGCGCACGTGCTCGTCTGCGACCTGGGTGCCACCTGGACGGTGAGCCTCCTGCGCCTGCGCGGCGAACGGGCCGACACGCTCGCCACCGAGACCGCCGGAGCCCGCCAGGACGTCGACGAACTGCTCCTCGGCGACCTGCGCGTAGCCCTGTACGACTGGCTCGAACCCCGCATCGAGGACCCCGCCGTCCTGCACCGCGCGCGGGACTTCGTGCGGGGGCTCAAGCACCGGCTGCGCGACGCGGAGGAGGTCGTGGACCAGCTGGCGCCGGACGCGCCGCCGTTCCGGCTCACCCGCATGGACCTCGAACGCAGCGCCGACCCCGGCCTGCGCTGGCTGCTGGCCAGTGCCCGCGCGGTGGTGGCCCGCGCCGGGGCGACGCTGCCGCAGCTGGCGGGGGTCGTTCTGGTGGGTGGGGGTGCGCTGCTGCCGCACGTGGCCGCCACCCTCTACAACGGCCTCGGTGTGCGGATCCACCAGACCGCCGCCCCCGAACTGGCGATCCTGCGCGGCGCCTGCCGCTGGGCGACCGGTGCGCGCACGCTCGCCGCTGAGCCGCCCGGCTGGCGGGTCGAACCGCTCTCCTGGGCCGTTCCCGAGGAGGGCGCGCGGCTGCTGCGCTGGCTGGTCGAGGAGGGCCGCCAGTACCGGGCCGGGGACCTGCTCGCGCAGGTGCGCACCGCCGACGACCGGGTGTTCGACCTGACGGCGGCGCGCGGCGGAACGCTGGTGGAGCAGCGGTGCGGCATCGGTGCGCACGTTCGGCCGGCGACCGTGGTCGGCACCGCCCGGGCGGCCGAGGCCGACGACACCTACGCGCGGCGGCACCACCTGACGAACACCGGCGAGTGGGTGCTGACCCCGGATCACCGCTGGCTCGTCGAGTGCGTCGGCGGCGGCGCGCACGTGCGCGTGCGCACCATCGACGACGCGGCCGTCGTCCACGAACTCCAGACCGACCGGCCGCTGCACGGGCACGTCTTCTTCGACCCGGCGGGTCAGCTGCGGCTGGTGTCGTGGGATCCGGAGGGGCGCTTCTACGTGTGGGACGTGGCGTCGGGGCGGCTGCTGACGACGTTCACCGAGTCGGGGCCGCCGGTGACGGTGCTGGTCAACGAGGCCGACTGGCGGCTGCTCGCCGAGGCCGACGGCGGGGTGCGGGTGGGCCGGTACCGGCGTTCCGTGGCGACGCTGTGGGACCTCGGCACCGGCAGCAAGTTGGAGAAGGTCGTGGGGGAGGAGTGGCAGCGGCGGCACCCGGGCTACACGGGGCGCACGCGCGTCGACGGGTTCCGGACCGAGACGGTGAGCCCCGACGGGCGGCTGCGCGTCTCGACCGACCAGGTCGGCAGCCACACCGCCGCCGTGTCGCTGATCGAGGTCAAGAACGAGCGTGAGCTGTTCCGGGTCGACAGCGGCGTCGCGCAGCGGGTGCGGGCGGCGTTCAGCGCGGACGGGCGGCACCTGCTCGCCAACTGGCAGTCCGAGGGCAGCAGTTGGGTGGACGTCTGGCAGATTTGATCGCCCCCGACGCGGGTAGCACGACGGGGTGGACAGGCCTCGCGTGGTGGTGTTCGGGCAGCTCGCCCGGGATCTGGTGCTGTGCGCGCCGGAGATCCCGGACGCCGGTTCGTCGGTCGACGTGCGCGAGCGGGTGGAGGAGTTGGGCGGCAAGGGGGCCAATCAGGCCGTCGCGCTCGCCCAGCTCGGCGCCCGCCCGTCGCTCGTGGCCGTCGCCGGTGACGACGACGTCGGTGACGCGCTGCTGGCCCGCGCCGCGTCCGACGGGATCGACGTCTCCGGCGTCGTGCGCCGTCCGGGTCCGACCGGGCTGATCGTCGAGGTGCTGTTGCCGTCCGGGGACTATCGCTATTTCGAGCATCTGGGGGAACGGGTTCAGCTGCACACGAGCGACGTGACGTCGTCCGCGTCCATTGTGGAGGGTGCGGCGGCGGCGCTGGTGCAGTTGCAGCAGCCGGCCCCGGCCGTCGTGTCGGCCGCCCGGCTGGGGCGCACCGCGCGCGCCCTCGTGGTGCTCGACGGCGCGCCGCCGGACGGCACCCGCGACGACCTGCTCCTGCTCGCCGACGTGCTGCGGGCCGACGCCCGCGAGGCTCCACAGTGGACGGACGTGTCCAGTGTGGACGGTGCCGCGCTGCGGGAGGCGACGGAAGCCCTGCTGCGCCGCGGGCCGCGGGTCGTGGCGCTGGCCCTCGACGGCGGCGGCAACCTGTTCTCCTGGCGGGATGAGGAGACGGTGCACCACCTGGTCGTCCCCGACGGCCCCGAACGGGTGCGGGACACCACCGGCGGCGGCGACTCGCTCGTGGCGGCGCTGACCGTGGGGCTGCTGGCCGGCTATCCGGTCCCGGACGCCGCCCGGTGCGCGGTGGCGGCGTCCGGCCGTACCGTGACGCGGGTCGGCGGCCGCCCGGACCTCACCGGCCTGTTCCCGCGGTAGCCCACCCGTCAGCGCGAACGGGCGGCCGCGATGTCGTACACCTCGGCCGAGCCCTCGAGCGGCCCGGTGCGCACCACCGTCCACTCCCTGACCCGCCACTGCGACCCCACCGCCACCAGCCGGAACTCGCACCGCCCGCGCATCGTGCAGAAGTCCACGGTGCCCGGCCCGGTGCTGACGTGGTGGTAGGCGACCACGTAGGCGTGGCAGTGCGCCGCGTCCCCGTCGACGGTGACCAGCAGGTTGGAGAGCGCGTGGTGCGTGGTGTCGAACCCGTCGAGCGACCGGCGCGCCAGCGCGGTGAACTCCGCCGCACTCAGCTCGACCGCGGGACCGCCCCGGTGCCGGGAGGCGTCGTAGCGGACGCGGTCGGCGACCAGGGCCCGTAGGCCGGCCCAGTCCTTCCCGTCGCAGGCGTAGGCGAGCCGCACGACGGCCTCGGCGACCCGTTCACGTTCGGTCGGCATCGCCGGCTCCCCTGCGGCGGCGCGCGTGGCGAACGGCCTCCACGATCACGGTCACCACGAGCGCCAGGCCGACCCCGACGGCGATCCCGTACAGCGGGTTGTCCCGGAAGAGCGCGCCGCCCACGTATCCCGACAGGACGGTGTAGCCGCTCCAGGCGACGGCGGCGATGCCGGTGAAGAAGGCGTAGTGCCCGAACGGGTAGCCGACCATTCCGGTGGTCAACGTCGCGAGGTACCGCCCCACCGGGATGAACCTCGTGGAGACGAGCACGAAGCCGCCGCGCCGGTCGAGTTCGGCGGCGAGCCAGTCGTGGGTTCTACGGCGCTTGGTGCCGGGCGGCAGGCGCTTGAGGAGGCGTTCCTCCATGGCCCGGCCGACGCCGTAGGGGACCAGATCGCCGAGGAACGCCCCGAGCGCGGTCGCCGCGATCACCGCCACCAGCTCGGTCTCCCCGCTGGCCGCGTAGACCCCGGCGAGGATGACGACGGGTTCGCTCGGAATCAGCGGGAGAAAGGAGTCGAGCAGCGAGACGGCGATCAGGATCGCGTAGAGCCACGGCGACGAGACGAACGAACGCGTCAGTTCCAGCCAGTCAACCATCGAGCATCCAGCGGGTGAAGCGGGCGTACCGCTCGGCGAACGCGGCGGCGTCGGCGGCGGACTCCACCGCGGCGGAGAACTCCCGGACCCGATCGAAGCGCAGCATCCGCGCCTTCTCGTACTCGCGCAGCGCGAGCGACAGGTCGGGTTGCGCGCTCAGCGTGCCCGCCAGAACGCCCACGTCCTCGATCCCGAGCGTGCCGCCGGCCGAGATGTGCGGCGACAGCGCGTGGGCGGCGTCGCCGATCAGCACCGTGCGGGCACCGGTCCAGGTCGGCAGCGGCGGCACCATCATGACCTGGTTGGCGAGGATGGACTCCTCGGGCGTCGCCTCGATCATGCGGATCAGGTCGTCGTGCCAGCCGTCGTCGTTCATCCGGTGCGCGCGCTCCAGCGCCTGCTCCCGCTTGCTGCCGCTCAGCTCCCCGCAGCCGAACTGGTTCACCATCCACATGGTCGTGTCGCCGGAGATGCGGGAGTAGCCGCCCCGGGTGCGGTCGCGGCCGACGGTCAGCACGGTGCCGTCCCGCCGTTCTCCGCCGGCGGGGACCAGTGCGCGCCAGGAGTGGTGCCCGGCGTGCGGCACCGCCTCGCTGCCCGGCACCAGCTGCGCCCGAACGTCGGAGTAGACCCCGTCGGCGCCGACGAGCAGGTCGCCGGTGAGCACCTCGCCGGTCGACAGGTGCACCGCCACGTCCTCCGCGCGTTCCTCGAACCGGACGACCCGGGCCGCGAGGCGGATGTTCGACCGGCCGACGGCGTCGGCGAGCAGGTCGTTCAGGGGTGCGCGCGGCACCAGCGTGAACCGGTGGTGCGCGTCGGTGAACCCCTCGGCGCGCACCCGACGACCGGCGGGGTCGTAGAACCAGGTGTCGACCGTCCGGCCGGTCCGGGCGATCCGCTCGGCGGCACCGATCCCCGCGAACACCCGAAAGGCGTTGGGCCACAGGCCGATTCCGGCGCCGGCGGCGCGGATGGCCGGTGCCCGTTCGGCGACGGTCACCTCCCATCCCGCCTGGCGCAATACGGCGGCCGCGGTCAGCCCGGTCAGTCCGCCACCCGCTACGACAACTCGCATGCGCCGATCCTGACCGGCTCAGGACATGACTTCAAATGCATAGAAGATATGGTTCGCATTACCATGGTGCATATCGACCTGAACCTGCTCCGGGCCCTGGACGTCCTGCTGGAAGAGGGCAGCGTCGGCGCCGCCGCCGATCGCCTGCACCTGTCGCAGCCGGCCATGAGCCGCACGCTGGCCCGCATCCGTCGGGCCACCGGCGACGAGATCCTGGTGCGCTCCGGCCGCGGCATGGTCACCACGCCCTACGCGGAGAGCATCCGCGCGGAGGTGCACGCGCTCGTGCATCGCGCGCAGTCGCTGCTGCACCGCGACGCCGACGTCGACCTGCGCACGATCGCGCGCACGTACACCCTGCAGTGCAACGACGCGCTGGCGGAGTTCCTGGCGCCGCGCCTGGCGCGCATCCTGCCGGCCGAGGCGCCGAGGCTGCGCCTGCGCTTCCTCGCCGAGCCGGCGTCGACCTCCGACGACCTGCGGCGCGGGCACGTGGACCTGCGCGTCAGCTCCGATCCGGCGGAGTCCGCCGAGATGCAGTCCTCGACGATCGCCCACGACCGGCTGGTGGCCGCCGTTCGCGCCGACCATCCGCGCCTCGACGCGCTCGGCTCCCCGGCGGGCTTCGCCGGCCTCGGGCACGTCATCGTCTCCCGCCGGGGCCGCCTGCACGACCTGGTCGACGACGTGCTGGAGGCGGCGGGCCTGCGCCGGCACGTGCTGCTCACGGCGCCCACCGTCGCCATCGCCATGCAGATCGTCGCGGCGGGCGACCTCGTCGTCTGCGTGCCCGGCGGCCTGCTCGCCGCACAGTTGGCGAGCTACGGGCTCGCGTCGCGACCGCTGCCGGTCGAGGTGCCGGCCGTTCCCGTCGTGCTGGCCTGGCACCAGCGGCACGCCCGCGATCCGGCGCACCGCTGGCTGCGGGCACACGTCCGCCGGCTCATCCTCGAGCAGACCTCGGCCGCCTAGGCGGGTCGTCGTCGACGCACCACAGTGGACAGTGCACAGTGGACGTTCTACAGGGCGGCCAGCCGTTCGACGGTCAGTTCGCGGATGTCGTGCACCGTCAGGGCGGCCAGCGCCAGCGCGTCCGGCGCCGGTGGGTACTCCGGGCGCGGCACCGCCACCACCCGCGTGCCCGCCGCGTGCGCCGAACGCAGGCCGTTGCTGGAGTCCTCGACCGCCGCGCACTCCGCCGGGGACAGGCCGAGCCGCCCGACCGCCGCCAAATACACGTCCGGGAACGGCTTGCCGCGCGCGACCTGTTCGGAGGAGACCCAGGGCACGTCGAGCCCGATCGTCGCCAGCACCACCTCGATCAGCCGCGGCGGCGACGAACTGGCGACCGCCACCGGCCAGCGTCCGGCCACGGCGTGCGCGGTCTCGGCGGCCCCGTCGATCAACGGCAGGTGCCGCGTGTACTCGTGTGCCATCGCGCTCACGACGTCCTCGGCGACCGCCTTCGGGTCCAGCCCCGCGATGTCGAACTCCGTCGCGAGGTACGCGGCCCACTCGGGCGTGCTCATGCCCATCAGCCGATGCTGCGCGTCGTCGGGCCACCGGCCGCCGTGGTCGGCGACGTAGCCGCGCCGGACCCGTTCCCAGACGACCTCTGAGTCGACGATGACGCCGTCGAGGTCGAACACCACCGCTGCGATCATGGGTCGACCGTATCGCGGAGGAACGACGCGCACGCCGCCGCTGTCGACGGCGGTGGCTGGACCGACACCGAGCGGGCCGGGCGGCCTTTTCGGCTATTTGGGCCGTGAAAGCGAAATTTTGTCATCAGAATGGTCGGGTGGACATTGCCGGCGTGCGCGTGCGGCGCAGAACTCTCTCCGCTGCACTGGCTGCCTCGGCGGTGTCGGCGGCGGCCGGCTGCGCGAGCACCGCCGACGACGTCGTCAACGCCGTCAAGCCGCCGGACCGGGGCACCGTCGGGATCTCGATGCCGACGAAGAAGCAGACGCGTTGGATCGCCGACGGCGAGAACATGGTCAAGCAGTTCACGCTGCTCGGCTACAAGACGACGCTGGAGTTCTCCGAGGACAGCGTGCAGGACCAGGTCACCAAGCTCGACGGCATGATCGGCGCGGGCGTCAAGGCGCTGCTCATCGGCGCGGTCGACGGGAGCGCGCTGACCCAGGTGCTGGCGAAGGCCGCCGCGGCGAAGATCCCCACGATCGCCTACGATCGGCTGATCCGTGACACCGGCGACCTCAGTTACTACGCGACGTTCGACAATTTCAAGGTCGGTGTGCTGCAGGCGAACGCCATCGTCGACTTCCTCGGCCTGGCCACTCCGGGCGGGCGTCCCGTCACCGTCGAGATCTTCGCCGGCTCACCGGACGACAACAACGCGACCGTCTTCTACAACGGCGCCATGAGCGTCCTCCGCCCGTACATCGCGGCCGGGCGGCTCCTGGTGCGCAGCGGCGAGACCACGTTCGACCAGGTGGCCACCAAGGGCTGGGACGGCGCCAAGGCGAAGACCCGAATGGCGCGGATCCTCGCCGCCGGCTACCCCACTGTCGTGCTGGACGGGGTGCTGGCCCCGAACGACGGCATCGCCCGGGGCATCCTGGAGGCGCTCACCGAGGCCGGCTACGGCACGCCCGCGAAGAAGCTGCCGGTGCTGACCGGTCAGGACGCCGAGCTGGAGTCGGTGAAGCTGATCGCCAAGGGCCAGCAGACGCAGACGGTCTACAAGGACACCCGGGAACTGGCGAAGGTGGCCGTGCAGATGACCAACGCGCTGCTGACCGGGGGCGAGCCGCGGATCAACGACACCACGCAGTACAACAACGGCGTGAAGACGGTGCCGACGTTCCTGCTGCAGCCGGTGAACGTGGACAAGAACAACTACCGGCGGGTGCTCGTCGACGGCGGGTACTACAAGGCGGCCGAGATCGACGGCTGAGCGCTCGTCGATCAGTGCCAGGTGCGGGCGCCGGGGAGCAGAAGCTGTTCGACCGGTGGCAGGGCGGCCGTCTCGGTGACCGTTCCGGTGGCCGGGTCGAGCAGTCCGACCCGCGTCCGGCCGTCGAACAGCGCGATGCCGCCGGGCGCGTACGCGACGGGGCGCCACGTGCCGTCGGCGGGCAGGTCGAACCGGCGCAGCAGCGCACCGGTCTCGGCGTCGACCTCGAGCACGCCGACGGTCCGGTTCGGCTGCTGCCGGATCTCGAACGCCAGGCGGCGGCCGTCCGGCGAGACGAGGGCCGGCATCGTCGCGCCGGTGAGCAGTTCCTGCCCGGCCGGCAGGGCGGCGTCCAGCGGGGCCAGCGGGCGTTCGGCACCGGTGGCCGGGTTCACCAGGCGGGGCGGCTGCGGGCCGGTCCACCCCGGGGGAGCGACCACGAGGTCGCCGTTCGGCAGGACGGTGTGCACGTCGGTGCCGTCCGGCGGCGTGTAGACGACCTCGGTGCCGTCCCGCAGGTCGACGCGGGCGAACTCGTCGGGGCCGCTGCCGCGGCGGAAGCCCCACATGAGCAGCCAGCGGCTGTCCGCCGACCAGGTCATCGGGTTCCACTCCGACGCGTGGTACTCCCGCGGCAGCGGCCGGTCGCCGGTGCCGTCGGCCGTGAGATCGCGCAGTTTGAAGACCTGACGCCACCCGTCGCCGTCGGTCAGCAGCCAGCGGCCGTCCGGTGACAGCGACGGGATGTTCCAGTTCGGGCCGCGCACGCGGTACTTGTCGCCGTCGGCCATCACGACGACGAGCTCGATGCACGGGCCGTCGCAGCGTGGCCGGTAGATCAGGCGGACCCGGCCGAGCGCGCCGTCCGGGAGGTTCTCCACCTCGACGACGTTCGGGGACCGCGCGGGTGCCGGCTGCACCAGCGGTGCGCCCCTCGGCCACCAGAGCACACCCGCCACGAGCGCGAGCACCGCCGCGACCGCGCCGACCGTGGCGGCCACCCGCCGCTGCCGCATCGCCCGGGCGGCCGCGAGCGCCCGGTCCGGATCGGTGTAGTCGGGAACGTCGCGGGCCAGCTCGTCGAGGAGTTCGCGCACCATCACGTCACCTTCCCGAGGTCGACGGCCAACTCGCGGAGCCGCGCGAGCGCGTCCGACGTCGTGCTCTTGACGGTGCCGGCGGAACAGCCCAGTTCGCGCGCCGTCTCCTCGACCGACAGGTCGGCGAAGTAGCGCAGCACCACCACCGCGCGCTGCCGGGCGGAGAGGTGGGCGAGCGCGGCCAGCAGCGTGACCCGGCGGGTGACCCGCTCGGCCTCGTCGACCCCGCTCGGCACCGCGTCGAACGTCGCCGGCAGCCCGACGTGCTCGTAGCGGCGGCGGCGCCACCAGGTCGTGCGCTCGTTGAGCATGATGCGGCGCACGTACGGCTCCGGGTCGCCGCCGGCGGCCAGCCGGCCCCAGCGCGTGGCGGCCCGCGCCAGCGCGGTCTGCACGAGATCCTCGGCCAGCTGGTGGTCGCCGGTCAGCAGGTACGCGACCCGCGACAGCGCATGCCCGCGCTGCCGCACGAACTCCCGGAACTCCACACCAGTACACACGTCGACGGGCCCGGCGAGGTTGGGTCGTCGTTCGTTTTGTCCGGTGTCACGCGGGGTACGCGAGACGATCATGCCGTCGAGTGAAAGGTCGTCCTGATGACCACACGCGCGAACCCCGCCACCGTCGACGACTGCCTGCGGATCGGTGGAGGGTTCTCCCAAGGCGACCGGAACTGGATCGCCGAGCAACTGTCCACTCTGGACAACGGCCTGGCGGGTTACGACGCCGACCGGGTGGAGTTGGAGGTCTCGGTGAAGGACCGGGCGGCCCGCGGTCAGAAGGTCACGATGGAGTGCTGGATCGCCGGCCGGCCGAAGGTCGTCGCCACCTCCTCCGAGGAAGACCTCAACAGGGCCCTGCACCAGGTGCGCGACGAACTCAAGCGGCAGCTGCACGAGGCGAGGAGCCGCAAGGAGCCGCGCCACAACCGCAATCTGCAGGACTCGCCGCGCACCGCGCCGGTGGACTCCCTGGACCCCGTCGAGGGCTGAGCACCGCGACGCGATCACACACTGAGGGTCGCCACCACGGGCAGGTGGTCCGAGGCGGCCACGGCGAGCGGGTCCGCGTGCACGCCCGCCCACCGGGCCGTCACGGCACGGGAGGTCATGACGTAGTCGACCCGTGCGGCCGGCGCGTCCCCGGGGTAGCTGTGGCCGGAGCCCTCGCCGCAGGCGCCCCACGCGTCGGAGAGCGACGCGGTCAGCGTGGTGATCTCCGCGGCGCCGGCCGTCACGTTCAGGTCGCCGAGGAGCACGAGAGCGCCGCGCCGCCGGGCCAGCTGGTCGCGGACCGCCTGTGCCTGGGTGAGGCGTTCGGTGGCGTCGTCGTGCTGGAGATGCGTGGTGTAGAGCTGGACGGGCACCCCGCCGAGGCCGATCCGGGCCCGCAACAGGCCCCGCTGCTCGTGCACGCCGGTGCGCGGCAGCGGGGTGTTGTCGGAGTCCAGGATCGGGTAGCGGGACAGGATCGCCGTGCCGTACTGGCGCCGGGGCCAGCCCGGGGCGGCCGGTTCCAGGTCGAGGTTGGCGGCGAACGCGACGTCCATGCCGAGCTTCGCGGCCAGCACCGTGGCCTGGTCGACGAAGCCGCTGCGCGAATGGAAGTGGCGGTCGACCTCCTGCAGCCCGATCACGTCCGCGCCGGTGCGGCGCAGGACCGTGGCGATCCGGTCGAGATCGACCAGGCCGTCCGCGCCGACGCCGTGATGGATGTTGAACGTCGCCACGCGCAGCACCCGTTCGAGATCGTCCGCGACGGGTGCGGGCGCGGGCGCCAACAGAGCGGCGACCACGGCCAGGACTGCCCACATGGGCACAGATCATGACCGATCGCCGGCCGGAGCGACACCCCTGCCGGTATTGACGAGCGTCGGTGAATCCATCGATACTCGGGGTCGCTCGTTAACGTTCACATACCCGTCGCCCCCAGTACTTGACCTTGCCGGTCAGCTCCGGATGTGTGCGTTAACACCCCCAGCCCTGGATTCAGGAGGAGTGCGTGGCCGCTACACGCATCCGACTCCGCACAGGTGTGGCAGTTCTGGCGGTCGCCTCGCTCGTCGCGACGGCACCCGCCCAGGCCGGCCCGCCCGCGGAGCCACCGGAGTACACGATCACCGTCAACCCGGCCGGGCGTGGTGCCGCCCTCGGCCCCCAGCAGTACGGCGTCTTCTTCGAGGACATCAACTACGCCGCCGACGGCGGCCTCTACGCGGAACTGCTGCGCAACCGCTCCTTCGAGTTCCTGCCGGTGGACAACCGGGCGTTCACCGGGCTGACCGGGTGGACTCCGGTCGCCGGCGACGGCGGCGCGGGCAACGCGTCCACTGTGGACGACGACGCGCGGCTCAACGAGCGCAACCGCACCTACCTGAAACTCTCGGCGAACAGCCCGGCCGGCGGCTGGACCGGCGTGACGAACGCCGGCTTCGACACGGGAGTCCCGCTGAAGGCGGGCGCGGCCTACGACTTCTCCGTCTTCGCGCGCACCGACGCGGTCGCCGGCACGCCGCTCGAAGTGGTGCTGCACGACGCCGCCGGCAACCCCCTCGCGGCGCCGCTGCGCCGCACCGTTCAGGGCGACGGGTGGGCCGCCTACGGCGGGACGCTGACCCCGAGCGCCACCTCCGACGTCGGGCGGCTCACCGTGCGGGCGTTCGGCACGGGCACGGTGCGGCTGGACATGGTGTCGCTGTTCCCGCGGGACACGTTCAAGGGGCGGCGGAACGGGCTGCGCAAGGACCTCGCCCAGAAGGTGGCCGACCTGCACCCGGGCTTCGTGCGCTTCCCGGGCGGATGCCTGGTCAACACCGGCAGCATGTACGGCTACGACGCCGCGGCGAACTACCCGCGGGCGCGGGCGTTCCAGTGGAAGGACACCGTCGGGCCGGTCGAGAGCCGCGCCACGAACGCGAACTTCTGGGGCTACAACCAGTCCTACGGGCTCGGATACTACGAGTACTTCCAGTTCGCCGAGGACATCGGCGCGATGGCGCTGCCCGTGGTGCCGGCTCTGGTGACGGGCTGCGGGCAGAATCGGGCCACCGGCGACGAGGCCCTGCTGCGGCGGCACATCCAGGACACGCTGGACCTGATCGAGTTCGCGAACGGGCCGGTCACCTCGACCTGGGGCGGGCTGCGGGCCGACATGGGGCACCCGAAGCCGTTCGGGCTGACGCACGTGGCGGTCGGCAACGAGGAGAACCTGCCGAACGAGTACTTCGCCAACTTCCTGCGCTTCCGTGCGGCGATCGCCCAGCGGTATCCGGAGATCGTCGTCGTCAGCAACTCCGGACCCGACGACGCGGGCGGCACCTTCGACGACCTGTGGGCCAAGAACAAGGCGGCCGGCGTGCAGATGGTCGACGAGCACTACTACAACAACCCGGCCTGGTTCCTGCAGAACAACCGGCGCTACGACGCCTACGACCGCAACGGGCCCAAGGTGTTCCTCGGCGAGTACGCCTCCCGCGACGCGAAGTGGTTCAACTCGCTCGCCGAGGGCGCCTACATGACCGGCCTGGAACGCAACGCCGACGTCGTGCGGATGGCCTCCTACGCGCCGCTGTTCGCCAACATCGACAACACGCAGTGGCGGCCGGACCTCATCTGGTTCGACAACGACGAGTCCTGGGGCACCACCAGCTACCAGATGCAGAAGCTGTTCATGAACAACGTCGGCGACCGCGTGCTGCCGAGCACGTTCACCGGGCCGCCCGGTTCCACCGACCCGAAGCCGATCACCGGCGGCATCGGCCTGTCCACCTGGGGAACCGCCTCCACCTACGACGACGTGAAGGTCACCGGCACCGACGGCACCGTGCTGTTCAGCGACGACTTCAATGGCGGCAACGCCGATCGGTGGACCCCGGTGGAGCCGCGCGGCACCTGGTCCGTCGTGAACGGCGCCTACGCGCAGTCCGACGCCGTCGCCGAGGACACGCTCGTCAAGGCCGGCAACATCACGGCCACCGACTACGACCTGACCCTCAAGGCCACCAAGCAGTCCGGGCGGGAGGGGTTCCTCATCGCGTTCGGGGTGCAGCCGAACAACGAGCTCTACTGGTGGAACATCGGCGGCTGGAACAACACCCAGGGCGCGATCCAGAAGGGCGAGGGCGGCGGCAAGGAGGTCATCTACGCCAAGCCGCAGACCATCGAGTCGGGCCACACGTACGACGTGCGAATCTCGGTGCGGGGCACCAGGATGACGCTCTTCCTGGACGGCGTCGAGTGGGGCTCCTACGACGACAACCAGGCGCCGGGGCAGCCGTTCGCGCAGGTCGTCACCCAGGACGACGGCACCGGCGAGATGATCGTGAAGGTCGTCAACGCCCAGGACAAGCCGGCCGCCACGAAGCTCGACCTCGGGCGGCGGGTCAAGGGCACCGCCACGATGACCGTCCTGACGGGCGACCCCGGCGAGCAGAACACCCGCACCGCCGAGCCGATCCTGCCGGTCACCACCACGCTCAGGGGCGTCAAGCAGCGCTTCATGCACACGTTCCCGGCGAACTCCGTCACGTTCCTCCGGATCAGGACCAGGTAGGCGGCCATGGGCTTCGACATCAGCCGACGCACGCTCCTGCGGGGCGGAATCGGTCTGGCAGCGGTGGGCGCGGTTGCCGGTTCGACCGCATCGTCCGTCGCCGACGCGGCGCCCGAGCCGCGGACGGACGCCGAGATCTACGGCGTCACGACCAAAGATCCCTTGGTCGAACGTCGTGCCGACCCGTTCGTCACCCATCGGATCAGCGGCATGTACTACTTCACGGGCTCGGTACCCGAGTACGACCGGGTGGTGGTGCGGGGCGCCCCGACGCTGGCCGGGCTGGGCGACGCGGCCGAGACGGTCGTGTGGCGCCGGCCGGCGAGCGGCACCATGGGCGGCCACATCTGGGCCCCGGAACTGCACCGCATCGACAACCGTTGGTACATCTACTTCGCGGCCGGCGACTCGGACGACGTCTTCCGGGTGCGGATGTACGTGCTCGAATCGGCCCTCGCCGACCCGCGGGACGCCTCCGGATGGCGGCTCCTCGGGAAGATCCGGACGGAGTGGGACAGCTTCTCGCTGGACGCGACCACCTTCGCGCACCGCGGCAAGCGGTACCTGGTGTGGGCGCAGGGCGAACCGGAGATCGCCGTCAACAGCAGCCTGTACATCGCGGAGATGGCCTCGCCGTGGACGTTGGCCACCAAGCCGACCCGGATCACGACGCCCACGCGCAGCTGGGAGATCCTGGGCTACAGGGTGAACGAGGGCCCCGCGGTGCTGATCCGCAACGGCCGTATTTTTCTTACCTTTTCGGCGAGTGCCACGGACTCCCGGTACTGCATGGGCCTGCTCACGGCCGACGCCCGCGCGAACCTGCTCGACCGCGCGTCCTGGGTGAAGACGCCGGACCCGATCTTCGTCACCGACCCGCGAACACGGCGGTACGGGCCCGGCCACAACAGTTTCACCGTCGCCGAGGACGGCGAGACGGACGTGCTCGTCTACCACGCGCGCGACTACCGCGACATCGCCGGCGACCCGCTCTACGACCCGAACCGGCACGCCCGCGTCCAGAAGCTCTACTGGCACCGGGACGGCACACCGCTGTTCGGCGTGCCGGTCGGGTCGGGCGGGCCGATCGTGCGGCTGACGCCGGGGGATTCGCCGTACGGGTTCGTGCGGCACCTCGACTTCGCGCTGCGGGTCGACACCGACCTGCGGGAGTTGGCGGACAGCCAGTACCGCTTCGGGCCGTCCGCGCTCGGCGGGTCTTTCGAGACGATCACCTCGGTGAACCACCCGGACCGGGTGGTGTGCGTGGTCGACGGGTCGCTGCGGCTCGTGCCGTCGTCGACGGCTGATCCGGGTGCCGCGAGCTTCACGCGGGTGCCGGTGCGGGGCGGGGTGGCGCTGCGGCTCGCCTCCGACGCGGCGCGCTGTGTGCGTCACGAACGCGGGAAGCTGGTGATCGGCCGTCAGTCCGGCGCGGCCTCGGTGTTCCGCCTCAGCTGAACGGCCGGGTGATCTTGATGGGCGGTAGCGTATACAGGTCAACTTCGCATGTTGACCTATATGAGCGACCGCCCGTCAAGATCCCCAGGTGAGGGTGCCGTTCGGGCCGAGTGCGGGGCGGTCGCCGTGATGGGGCTCGCCGGTCTCCAGGGACTTCGCGACGCCCTCGAGCAATGCGACCAGCGAGCCGTCGCGCTGGGTGTGCGGCGGGCCGGCTTCCGGGTCGTAGACGAACAGGCTCGGGTTGGCGTCGGGTCCCCGGCCGGCGATGACGAAGAGGCAGGTGGCGTCGGGGCCGGTGGCGATCGGCAGGTAGTGGCGTTGCCAGTTCGGATCGTCCAACGCGCAGTACTGCCCCCAGACATCCGTCATGCCGGTCGTGTCCAGCAGGTCGAAGTACGGCGGCAGGAAGGTGGAAGCGGCCGGCGAGACGCCGTTGTGGCGCAACAGCGAGGCCACCACGTCGGCCGGCAGCGCGCTTCCCACGCGGTTCTCCACGGCGGCCACCTCGGCCGGGGTCGCCGGCGGCCGCAGCGCGCCGAACGCCGAGGGTGCGATCGCGTGGAGCCGGCTCTCGATGCGGGCCCAGGCGGCGTTCACGCGGTCGGTGGTCGCCGTGTCCGGGGTGGTGTGCGTGGCGGGATATCCCGTCGGAGCGCAATTGCGGGCGGCGGTCGGCCGCATCGGCTCCGGCTCGAGGTCGGACTCGTCGTAGTTGATGCTCCCGGAGTGGGAGGCGTCGTCCTCGGTGAAGGGGCCGACGTCGCAGTAGTCGGCCACCATGCACAACGCCACGACGATCGCGATCACCACAGCGAGCACGGTCGGGCCGTGCGGCCGCGAGGCGGGGGTCGGTCCGGTGGCGGTCGGCGTGGGAGTGGGCGGGGGTGCGCCGCCGAGGGAAGGGGAGAGCCAGGTGGGGGCCGCCGCGGCGATGCGGCCGGGCTCCAGGGGCGGGCGGTGCGGGATGCGGGCGACCGGCCGGGCGACGAGACGTTCCAGCGAATCACCGGGACCTACCGCGGCGAGCGACAGCGGCACGGACAGCACCGCCGACGCGAGGGCGGCGTGCCTGGCCCCGTCCGGGGAGTCCTCGACGACCAGGAGGACCCGCGCGCCGGCCAGCGCGGCCACCTCGGACAGGGTGGCCGAGCCGGGGCCGGATGATACGAGCAGGGCCTCGTCGCCGCAGATCAACACGAGGTCGTGCGTGTCGGAAAGCCGACGCACGTGGGCGGCGACCCGGGCGGCCGGCAGCGGGTCCCGGGCGGTGGCGCGCAGCTCCAGGTAGGTCTCCGCCGCGCGGCGCAACGGATCCCCGGCGGGAAGCGAACGGCCGCCGCTCAGGTACACCACCGCGGTGCGCCCACGGAGTGTGGCGAGCGCCGTGGCGGCGACGGTCCAGGGCAGCTGCGACGACGCCGCAGTCACCACGAATGCGGCCTCGTTCATCGATCCCCCCGTGAAGTCCGGCGGCAAGCGTAGGTGCCGGGCAGACGCGCTCGTGACGGGTGAACAGTTCGAAGGAACGAGGCCGGCACTGGCCGAACGGGTGATAGCTTCGCTGCGGACAGTGACTCCCGGGACGGGAGCCGTTCCGAAATCCGATCCCATTCGCGCGCCGCCCACACGGCGCGAGTTCATGCTGCCCGCACGTCATCAAAATGAACGGGGAAAAGCACCGTGACGGTAGTTGACGCCGGCCGTGACACACCGGCCGGTCGGGACGCCGAAGAGCGCCTCAGCCTCAGTACCGCCGCCGCCCGCAACCTGGCGACCACCACCAAGTCCGTTCCGCAGATGCAGGAGATCACCTCCCGCTGGCTGCTCAAGCTGCTGCCGTGGGTGGAGACGAAGGGCGGCGCCTTCCGGGTCAACCGCCGCCTCAGCTACACCGTCGGGGACGGGCGGATCACCTTCACCAGCACCGGCGCGCAGATCCGCGTCATTCCCGAGGAACTGCGCGAGCTGCCGGTGCTGCGGGAGTTCGACGACCTGACGGCGCTGCGCTCGCTGGCCGACAGGTTCAGCCAGCAGGAGTTCTCGGCCGGCGAGGTCATCGTGCGCCAGGGGCAGGAGGCCGATCGGCTCTTCCTCCTCGCCCACGGCAAGGTGAGCAAGGTCGGCCAGGGCCAGTACGGCGACGACACCGTGCTCGGTGTGCTCGCCGACGGGGAGTACTTCGGCGACCAGGTGCTGGCCGACGGGAACGCCCATTGGGAGTTCACCGTCAAGGCACTGACGAAGTGCACCGTGCTGGTGCTGCCGAGGCGCGCCTACGACCAGATGAACGGCGACGGCGGCTCCCTGCGCGCCCACATCAGCCGGCTCCTCAGCCGGCAGCGCAAGCCGCAGAACGCGCACGGCGAGGCCGAGATCGCGATGTCGGCCGGCCACGCGGGCGAACCGCGGCTGCCCGGCACCTACGTGGCGTACGAGGAGAGCCCGCGCGAGTACGAACTGAGCGTCGCGCAGACCGTCCTGCGCGTGCACACCCGCGTCGCGGACCTCTTCAACGAGCCGATGAACCAGGTCGAGCAGCAGCTGCGGCTGACCGTCGAGGCCCTGCGCGAGAAGCAGGAGCACGAACTGGTCAACAACCGCGAGTTCGGGTTGCTGCACAACGCCGACCTGCGCCAGCGCACCTCCACCCGGGCCGGCGCACCGACGCCGGACGACCTGGACGAACTTCTTTCGATGGTGTGGAAGGAGCCGGCCTTCTTCCTGGCGCACCCGCGGGCGATCGCGGCGTTCGGGCGGGAGTGCAGCAAGCGCGGCGTCTACCCGCAGAACGTCGACTTCCACGGCCACCGCGTGCCGGCCTGGCGGGGCGTGCCGATCTTCCCGTGCAACAAGATCCCGGTCACCGACACCCGCACCACGTCGGTGCTGCTGATGCGCACCGGCCAGGAGAACCAGGGCGTCGTCGGCCTGCACCAGACCGGCCTGCCGGACGAGTACCAGCCGGGCCTCAACGTGCGCTTCATGGGCATCAACGAGCAGGCGATCATGTCCTACCTGGTGAGCGCCTACTACTCGGCCGCGGTGCTGGTGCCGGACGCGCTGGCCGTGCTCGATAACGTCGAACTCGGGCTGGAGGGCTGATGACCGTCGTCGAGGAGCGCCGGGCGATCGAGGCCGGGCCCACGCAGGAGCCGACGTCCCTCAGCACCAGGGCCGCCCGGAATCTGGCCTCCACCACCAAGTCCGTTCCGCAGATGCAGGAGATCACCTCCCGCTGGCTGCTGAAGGTGCTGCCGTGGGTGGAGACCAAGGGCGGCGCCTTCCGGGTGAACCGCCGGCTGACGTACACGGTCGGCGACGGGCGTATCGAGTTCACCAACACCGGTGCCGACGTGCGGGTCATCCCGAACGAGCTGCAGGAACTGCCGAGCCTGCGCGGCTTCACCGACACCGGCGTGCTCACCGCGCTCGCGGGCCGGTTCGAGCAGCAGGAGTTCAACCCGGGCGACGTGCTCGCCGAACAGGGCCGGCCGGTCGACCGGGTGATTCTGGTGGCGCACGGCAAGCTGCAGGTGCTGCGCGACGGGGAGTTCGGCAACCCGTCCGTCATCGGGGTGCTGGCCGACGGCGACCACCTGGGCGACGAGGCGATCGCCGGCGACGAGGTCCTCTGGGACAGCACCGTCAAGGCGCTCACCAGGACGACGGTGCTGATCGCGCGGCGGCAGGTGTTCGAGCAGTTCGGCGCGATCCACCAGCACGCCGAGCGGGTGCGCGAACGGAGGGCGAAGCCGCAGAACAAGCACGGCGAGAAGGAGATCGCCCTGGCCGCCGGCCACGAGGGCGAGCCGGTGCTGCCGGGGACGTTCGTCGACTACGAGGCGGCCCCGCGCGAGTACGAACTGAGCGTCGCGCAGACCGTCCTGCGGGTGCACAGCCGGGTGGCGGACCTGTTCAACCACCCGATGGACCAGACGGAGCAGCAGCTGCGCCTGACCGTCCACGCGCTGCGCGAGAAGCAGGAGCACGAGCTGCTCAACAACCGCGAGTTCGGCCTGCTGCACAACGCCGACCTGCGCCAGCGCATCCACACCCGGTCCGGCCCGCCGACCCCGGACGACCTGGACGACCTGCTGTCGCGGCGGCGCAAGACGGAGTACTTCCTGGCGCACCCGCGGGCGATCGCGGCGTTCGGCCGGGAGTGCAGCAGCCGCGGTCTCTACCCGGGGCACGTCGAGCTGGACGGGCACCGGCTCGCCGCGTGGCGGGGCGTGCCGATGTTGCCGTGCGACAAGATTCCGGTGTCGGAGGCGGGCACGACGTCGATCGTCGCGATGCGCACCGGCGCGGAGGAGCAGGGCGTCGTCGGGCTGCGCCAGACCGGCCTGCCGGACGAGTACGAGCCCGGCCTGAACGTGCGCTTCATGGGCATCGACGAGCGCGGCATCATCTCCTACCTGGTCAGCACCTACCACGCGGCGGCCGTTCTGGTGCCGGACGCGCTCGGGGTGCTGGACAACGTCGAGCTGGGGATCGTCGAGCGATGACCGCTCTGGAGACGACTCCGGTCGCGGCCGGCCGTCCGGCGGGGGAGGTGCTCGCCTGGAGCCGGACGGCGCTCGACCCGGCGCTGCGCGCCGCGGTGGACTCGCTGCCCGGCTCGATGCGGCGGGTGTGCGCCTACCACTTCGGCTGGACCGACGAGCACGGCCGCCCGATCGCGGCCGACGCGGGCAAGGCCTTGCGGCCGGCGCTGGCGCTGCTGTCGGCCGCGGCCGTCGGCGGGCTGCCGGACCGCGCGGTGCCGGCCGCCGTCGCCGTCGAGCTGGTGCACAACTTCTCGTTGTTGCACGACGACGTCATGGACGGGGACGTGACCCGCCGGCACCGGCCGACGGCGTGGACCGTGTTCGGCCGCGACGAGGCGATCCTGGCCGGGGATTCCTTGCTGGCACTGGCTTTCCAGGTGCTCGCGGAGGCGGGTCCGCCCGGTCCCGGGGCGCCGTACGGGATCGGCATCTGCATGGTGAACGCCACCGTGCAGCGGCTGCTCGACGGGCAGAGCGCCGATCTGGCGTTCGAGTCGCGGGAGAGCGTGGGGCTCGCCGAGGTGCGCGCCATGGCGGAGAACAAGACGGGTGCGCTGCTCGGCTGCGCGTGCGCGCTCGGGGCGTGGTTCGGGCACGGGTCGCCGGCTCAGGTGGCGGCGCTGCGCGCGTTCGGGGAACTGCTGGGACTGGCGTTCCAACAGGTGGACGACCTGCTCGGGATCTGGGGCGACCCGGCCGTCACGGGCAAGCCGGTGCACTCGGACCTGGCCAGCCGCAAGAAGTCCTTCCCGGTCGTGGCGGCCATGTCCTCGGGCACCCCGGCCGGCGACGAACTGTCCCTCAAGTACGGGCACGAGGACGACCTGGCGGTGCTGGCCGGGCTCATCGAGACGGCCGGCGGGCGGGCGTTCGGGCAGAGCGCCGCGGACGATCTGCTGGGCCGCGCGCTGGGTCACCTCGACACCGCGCGGCCGCACGGCCCGGCGGCGGCCGAACTGCGGGCCCTGGCCGCCTTCGCCACCCGCAGGGAGAAGTGAGGGTCGCGACGACACTCGACCGGGACGGCGCGCCCCCGGTCGAGTGTCCCGCGGCGCCGCTGCTCGCCGGTTCGCTTGTGCGGCAAGGGATTCCGGTGACGCTGGGGCCGCTCGACGAGGACGGGACGACCACGGCGTTCCTGCCCGGCGGGGTGGGGCTGGGCGTGGAGCACGCCGGGGCGCCGGCGCTGCACGAGTGGCTGGCCGTCTCCGGTCCGCGCACGGTGCTGCTGGCCGCGCCGAGGTCGTTCTGCGCGGGGGTGGAGCGGGCCATCGAGATCGTGGACCGGGCGCTCGCGGTCCACGGCGCCCCGGTCTACGTCCGCAAACAGATCGTCCACAACAGCCACGTCGTCGACGCGCTCTCCGCCCGGGGCGCCGTTTTCGTGGCGGAACTGGACGAGGTGCCGCCGCACTCGACGGTGGTCTTCTCGGCGCACGGCGTCTCGCCGGCGGTGCGCACCGAGGCGGCCTCGCGGGGGTTGGACGTGATCGACGCGACCTGCCCACTGGTCGCCAAGGTGCACGCCGGTGCGCGCCGCGCGGCGGCCCGCGGGGACACGATCGTCCTCATCGGACACTCGGGTCACGAGGAGGTCGACGGGACCCTCGGCGAGGCGCCGGAGCGCACCGTCCTGGTGCAGTCTCCGTCCGATGTGGACGGTCTCGACGTCGCGGACCCCACGCGGGTCACCTACCTGGCGCAGACCACGCTCGCCCTGGACGAGACCCGCGACGTGGTGGAACGCCTCGTGCGCCGCTTCCCGGAGGCGCGCGGCAGCGCGGCGGAGGACATCTGCTACGCCACCACCAACCGGCAGGAGGCGGTCAGCGCGCTGGCCGGCGACGCCGACCTGGTGCTGGTGGTCGGCTCCGGCAACTCGTCGAACTCGCGCCGCCTGGTGGAGGTGGCGCGCCGGCACGGCACCCGGGCGCACCTGATCGACGGCGTGCGCGACGTCAGGCCCGAGTGGCTGGACGGCGTCAAGGTCGTCGGCCTGACCGCGGGCGCCTCCGCGCCGTCCCATCTCGTGGACGAGGTGACCGCCGCGCTGGGCGGCCTCGGCCCCGTGACGGTCGTCGAACGGCGCACCGCCGAGGAGACCGTCACGTTCGCGCTCCCACCCATACCTGCGAAGGAAGTGTTGTGACACAGCCTTTCCGGCTCCCGGAGTTCTACCAGCCGCACCCGGCCCGGCTGAGCCCGCACCTGGCACGGGCCCGCGTGCACTCGAAGCGATGGGCGCGGGAGATGGACATGATCGAGGGCTCCGGCATCTGGGACGAGGCGGACTTCGACAACCACGACTACGCGCTGCTGTGCGCCTACACGCACCCGGACGCCACCGCCGAGGGGCTCGACCTCGTGACGGACTGGTACGTGTGGGTCTTCTTCTTCGACGACCACTTCCTGGAGCTGTACAAGAAGACCGGCGACGCCAGGGGCGCGAAGGAGTACCTGGACCGGCTGCCGCTGTACATGCCGGTCGAGGACGGGACGCCCGTTCCCGCACCGACCAACGCGGTGGAGAAGGGGCTCGACGACCTGTGGCGGCGCACCGTGCCGTTCCGGTCGACGGGCTGGCGCAGGCGGTTCCACGTGAGCACGGTGCACCTGCTCGCCGAGTCGCTGTGGGAGCTGTCGAACATCAACGACAAGCGCGTGCCGAACCCGGTCGAGTACGTCGAGATGCGCCGCCGGGTGGGCGGTGCGCCGTGGTCGGCGGATCTGGTCGAACACGCGCTCGACGCGGAGGTGCCGGACGTCATCGCCGCCACCCGGCCGATGCGCGTCCTGAAGGACGCCTTCTCCGACGGGGTGCACCTGCGCAACGACATCTTCTCCTACCAGCGCGAGACCGAACGCGAGGGCGAACTCAACAACGGCGTGCTGGTCGTGGAGGGGTTCCTCGGCTGCACCCCGCAGGAGGCCGCCGACCGGGTGAACGACCTGGTGACCTCGCGGCTGCAGCAGTTCGAGAACACGGCGCTGACCGAACTGGTGCCGCTGTTCGTGGAGCACGGCGTCGACCCCGCCGGAGCCGGCGACGTCGCGCGGTACGTGCAGGGGTTGCAGGACTGGCAGTCCGGCGGCCAGGAGTGGCACATGCGCTCCAGCCGCTACATGAACAAGGCGCCGCGTTCCGGGCCGACCGGGCTGGGCACGGCGGCCGCGCGCCTGTTCGGGGCGGGCGTGCGGGTGCGCAGCCAGCGGCACGTGCCGTTCACCCGGGTCGGGCCGACCGCGCTGCCGGAGTTCTACCTGCCGTTCGAGGCGCGGACCAGCCCGCACCTGGAGGAGGCGCGGCGCTTCGGGGTGGCCTGGCCGCGCGCCATGGGCATGACGGTGCCGTGGCCGGGACAGCCCGGTTCCGGGCTGTGGAGCGAGGAGATGGTGCGCGGGCTGGACCTGGCGCTGTGTGCGGCGGCCATCGACCGGCACGCGTCGGCCGAACAGTTGAACACCAGCACCGGCTGGCTGACGTGGGGTACGTACGCGGACGACCACTTCCCGATCCTGTTCGGGCGTTCGCGCAACCTGCCGGCGGCGACGGCGTTCGTGCGCGGGCTGCGGGACTTCATGCCGCTCGCCGGTGAACCGGTCCGGACCCCGGTCGATCCGGTGGAGGTCGGGCTCGCCGACATGTGGCGCCGCACGGTGTCCACATTGGACGGTGCGCAGCGGGTGGAGTTCCGCCGGGCGATCGTCGAGATGATCGACAGTTGGCCGTGGGAGCTGCAGAACATGATGCAGAACCGCATCCCCGACCCGATCGACTACCTGGAGATGCGGCGCCACACGTTCGGCTCCGAGCTGACGATGAGCCTGGCGCGACTGGCCCGGGCTCATGCCGTTCCCCCGGAAGTTTTCGGGTCTCGGCAGGTCCGGAGCCTGGAGAACGCGGCGATGGACTACGCCTGCCTGATGAACGACCTCTTCTCCTACCAGAAGGAGGTGGAGTTCGAGGGCGAGCTGAACAACGGCGTCCTGGTCTTCCAGCACTTCCTGGACGTCGACCGGCCGGCGGCGGTGCGGGTCGTGAACGACGTGATGACGGCGCGGATGAAACAGTTCGAACGGCAGGTCGCCACCGAACTGGCGCCGCTCTACGACGAGCACGACCTGTCCGACGGGGCGCGTGCGGCGATGGAGTCCTATGTGGACCAGCTGCGCGACTGGATGGCCGGCATCCTGCTGTGGCACCGCGCGACGGTCCGCTACGGCGAGGCCGAACTGCGCGCCGGCGGCGCGGGACACCGCGCCCCGCTCACCAACAGCGGCGCCGGGCACCTCTTCGCGCCGCGCGGCCTGGGGACGTCGGCACTACGCGTGTAGCAGGCCCGACCGTGTCACACGCTCGCGTTGTGGGGGATGGGACGCCGTCCGGCCCGTCGACCGGGCGGCGTCACACCGTGCGGGCTGTGAAGACCTGCTTGCTCATCAGAACGTCAACCTTCTGGACGTGGGCCGGTGCGGCCAGGATGTCGTTCATACGCTCGATGTCGCGGAAGATGTCTCCGCCACCGCCGGCAACATGGGCGCGCCGCCCGGCGATATCGGGGAACACCTCGAAGATGGCGAACGTGGTCGGGGAATGCTGCACCGCGTACCACGGGCCGGTGGCCGGCTCGTCCTGGACGCAACGCAGGATGTCGGCGAGCATCGTGCGCACCTCGGCGGTCTTGCCCGGCAGCGCCTCGATGAGGATGTAGAACGCCTTGACCCCGTCGTCGCCGTCGTGACCCGTCATCACGACGCCGCTGTGCGGCCGTTCGGACGTCGGCACCTCAGCGGGCTGTGTCATGGAGAACTCCGTCCACTGTCTTGGCCGGTCCCCGACGGGACGACCGAGTAGTCGGGAACTGGGCCGCGCCGGTGGGACGCCCCGACCGGCGTGCACCGGCGCGGCTTGCCCGGCAGGCTAGCCATCAACGGCCGGGACCACAACCTCTCCGCACACCCCCGCGTAGAGTCTTGACGTGCCGATCTCGGACCACGTCGACGCCGTGCTCGCCGCCGCCGACCGGCGCGACCTCGACGCCCTCAGCAGTGCCCTGCGGCGCGTCGGCGACGGGGCGGACTCGGCCTCCCCCGAGGAGGTGCAGGACGCACTGGCACGCCTGTGTGGCCTGCTCCTCACGACGGGCTTCGGGGTCGGCGAGGACCTGGTGGGTCTCGTCGGCCTCCTCGCGCCGTTCGGCACGGACCCGACGGCCGCGGTGCCGGCGCTCGTCGAGCGTGCCGCCGAGGTGATGGAGATGGCCGGAACGTTCGGCCGGACGTACCGGAAGGCGTTCGGCCCGCTGCCGCCCGCCGACGACCCCGAGCGCATCGGGCCGACCCTCGCGCGCGTGCCCGGGGCGCAGCGGGCGGTGGCGGCGTGGTTCTGCCTCGACGGGTGGGTGCGGCCGGTGGTGTACCTGAGCCAGCACGCGGCGGTGCGCGCGATGCTGCCGCAGCGGGAGCGGCTCGCCGCCGCGATCCCGCCGGTGCGCGACACGCACGCGACGCCGCGCCGCCTGGAGGGCCTGCTGCGCGTCCTCGACGACGAACGCCTCGTCGTCCTGGACCGCGACTTCGCCGGTACCGGCACCGGCTTCCACGTCACGATCGGTGGCATCGCCGACAACGCCCAGTTGTACACGCTGCTCGCGGCCGCGCTGATCGGCGAGCCCGCCGACGGCCTGCTGCCCGGCCGGCGCCCCACCCCGGCGGAGATCGCCGCCGTGACCGAGCCGGACGCGCCCCGGCCGCCCGGTGGCACCCACGCCGGCTGGGCCCTCCGCGACGCCGCGGGCGGACGGATCGGGAACGACGGGACGCCGGCCGACATCCCGCGCGTGGAGGACGTGCGGGTGGTGGTGCTCGACGCGGAGCCGAACGCCCGTTCGTGGCCCGCCGGCAAGGCCTATCCGCTGATGACGCCGGCGGCCCGGGTGGAGCGCCGGCTCACCCCAGAGGAGGCGGCGCAGTGGTGGGGACGGGTCAAGCCCGCGGCAGACTGAACCGGTGGACGTCGACTTCTGGTTCGACCCGAGCTGCCCGCTGACCTGGCGCACCTCCCGCTGGCTGGTCGAGGTGACGCGGGTGCGCGACGTGTCGGTGCGCTGGCGTTTGATGAGCCTCTCCGTGCTCAACGAGGGCCGCGACGACGACCCGGAGAACGACCCCGAGGGCTGGCTGTGGGGCCCGGTGCGCATCTTCGCGGCCGCCGGGGAGGCCGCGACGGAACGCCTCTACGCCGCCTGGGGAACGCACGTCGTGGAGCCCGACGACTGGACCGGCGGCCCGCGCGCGCTGGCCGCGGCCGGCCTACCGGCGGCGCTGCTGGACGAGGCCGGCAACCCCGGGTGGGACGGGGCGGTGCGGGCCTCGCACGCGGCGGGCGTCGGGCTGATCGGCGACCACGTGGGCACGCCGATCGTCCGGGCCGGCGGTGCCGTCTTCTTCGGGCCGGTGCTCGCCCGCGTGCCACCGGCGCCGAGGCGGGCCGGCTGTGGGACGGTGTGCTGCTGGTGGCCGGGACGGCCGGCTTCCACGAGTTGAAGGGCGGGCCGCTGTGACCTTTGAGTGTGTGCATGGCACGGCGCCTGGACCGGAGCGCAGCGGAGGGAAGCCGCCGTGGGGCGGAGCCGTGCACTGAACGGGAAACAGAGCATTGGACGGACGAGGGCACGCGCTGGTCCAGGGCCGCGGGTATGTTGCGCCCCGGCGGCGGTCTCGCACTCTTCTGGAACGCCGACGACCTGGCCGATCCCGTTGCGCGGCAACGCTTCCAGGAGGTGCACGAGCGGCACAAGCCCGGTTTCCTGGAGGAGTACGTACCGCTGAGCGACGAGTGGGTGCGCGACTGGGAGGCGTACCGGGACCTGGCCGGCGCGCCCGGGTTCGAGGAGCCGGAGTGGCGGATCTACCGCGCCGGCCGAGAGATGTCCACTGTGGACTATGTGGCGTTCCTCGACACGGTCTCCCGGTACCGGCTGCTGGACGACGCCGTGCGTGCGGCGCTCTACGCGGACCTGTGCGACGCGCTGGGCGAACGCGTCACGCTCGACGTCGACACGGTGCTGCTACTGGCCCGCCGCTCGGGTGACGAGGGCCCGTAGGGCGGCCACCGAGCGTTCGGCGTTCTCCTTGGGCGAGAGCGTGCGCAGCTCGGTGTTGAGCACCTCCAGGGAGACCGGCATCCGGACGCCCTTCGCCCACAGCAGGCGCGCGAAGCGCACGAGGTCGAGTTCGCCCTCGCCGGGCAGCAGCCGGTGGTTGAGGCAGTCGTCCTGGATGTTCTCGCCTTGCGGGACGGCGTGCGCGTCGCAGATCTCCACGGAGACGATGTGCCGCCCGTCGACGGCCTCCAGGGTGGACAGCCCGGTCGGGTCGCGGAACACGTGCCACGCGTCGAGGACGAGGCCGCCGTTCGGGCGGTCGGCGAGGCGCACGACCTCGGCCGCGTCGGCGTGGGTGAACGTCGGGTCCAGCCCGACCGGCTCCAGGCCGATGGTGAGCCCGCGCTCGGCCGCCCGGTCGCACAGCGCCGCGAACCGTTCGACCGCCTGCTCCGGCGTCGGGCTCTCGGCCGGCGGAATGATGTTGGCGACGGTCTTCACCCGGGTGGCGCCGAGCCTCTCCGCGTGGTCGAAGACGGCCGCCTCGGTGCCGAAGCCGAGGTCGTCGCCGGAGACGTACCAGCCGAGCGCCAGTTCGACCTCGCCGATCGGGAGGCCGTGGTGCTCGGCGACGGCGCGCAGGTCGGCGTGCGTGCGGGTGGCCAGCAGCGCGGTCAGCTCGTAGGAGTTCACGCCCGTCCCGACGGCTCCCACCGAGGCCGCGGCGGCGACCCGTTCCTCGAACGACACCGTGGGCTGCTCCGGCCAGATGCGGTCGGCGAGGTGTAGCGCGGAGAAGAAGACGGGGGGTTGTTCCGTTGCACTCATGGCATGACACCGTAGGGAGCGATCCGCGGTGCGCCGTAGAACGCCCGCGCCACGACCTGGAACGACGGTGCCGAATCCATGGGTTTCCTTGCTCTCGACGTCGCCCATGGGTTCGACGCGTTCCGCGACGGCTGGGCGGCACAGATCGGCGCGGGCTTTCCGCTGCCGACGTTCAGCCCGGTGTCGACGGGTGACTTCCGGGTGCGGCTGCGCGCCGTGAAGGTGCACGACGCCGTCGTCATGCACGGGCACAGCGACCGGCCGATCCGCACGACGGGCGCCCTCGACGGCAACGACGACCAGGTGCGGGTCTGGGTGATGCGGCGCGGCGGGTGGACGTTCGACGACGGGCGAACGGTGCCGGCCGGCGGTTTCCTGGTGCGCTACGTCGGCCGGCCCGCGCACTTCCGGATGGCGTCCGGGACGGTGGCCACGCTGATGGTGCTCCCGTCGGCGGCGCTGCGGCCGCTGATCGGCGACCGGCCGGTGACGGGTGCGGCCGACTCGGCGGAACTGCGGGTGCTCACCGCCCACGCGCGCGTGCTGAGCGAGACGCTGCCGGAGCTGACCCCGGCCGGTTCCCGCGCCGCCCGCAACGCCCTGGTCGAACTGGTGGCGGGTGTGCTGCGCCGGCACGTCGACGGCGCGGAGCCGGCACTGGCCCCGGCGCTGGCGCGCGCCGCACAGGGGCTCGCCGACGAACGCCTCACCGACCCCGAACTGTCACCGGCCACGCTCGCCCGTTCGCTGAACGTCTCGGTGCGCACGCTGCACCGGGCGTTCGCGGCGGTGGGGGAGCCGGTCGGCGCGTACGTCCGGCGCCGCCGGTTGGAGCAGGCGAGGCTCGCCCTGGAGTCCTCCGGCGCCCGGCCGAGCGTGTCGGAGATCGCCGCACGCTGGCAGTTCTCCGACAGCAGCCACTTCGTGCGGGCGTTCAAGCAGCGGTTCGGCGTGACGCCGGCGGAGTACGCGCGGGCACTTCTCCGATAATTCGCTTGGCTGAGTGAGCGCTCACTCATTACAGTTGCGGCCGTGCCAGCAGACACCCCGGCGGCCGGCCGCCGCCAACGCGTCCCGGCGCTCTCACCCGACGAGCGGCGGGCGGCGCTCGTGGCGGCGACCATCCCGCTGCTCCAGGCGCACGGGCCGACGGTGAGCACCCGGCAGATCGCGCGGGCGGCCGGGGTCGCCGAGGGCACCATCTTCGGCGTCTTCTCGGACAAGGCCGCCCTGCTCGCCGCGACCGTGCTGAGCGCGTTCGACCCGGAGACGACGCTCGTCTCGCTGCGCGCGATCGCCACCGAGGCGCCCCTGCGGGAGCGGCTCACCGAGGCGACCCGCGTGCTCACCGAACGCCTCAGCGCCCGCATGAACCTCATGGTCACCGTGCACACCCACCCGACCGCGTTCGGCGATCACAAGGAGCTGATGTCGCAGCTCAACGCCGGCCGCGAACGGGTGACGGCAGCCGTCGTGGAGCTGCTGGAGCCCGACCGGCACCGCCTGCGGCGCAGCCCCGACAGCATCGCGCAGTTGCTGATGTGGCTGGTGACCGTGGCGGTGCGCACCGAGGAGTTCGGCAAGAACGACGTCAACACGCTCGACCGGGACGACATCGTGCCGCTGCTTCTGGACGGCGTGCTGCTGCGCCCGTCCTGCCACCACGGGGAGGAAACCACCGGATGTTGATCTCACTGTTGCGCAGTCATCTGCGCCCGTATCGCGGCGCGATAGTCATGATCGTGGCGTTCCAGTTCCTCCAGACGCTCGTGATGCTCTATCTGCCGACGCTCAACGCGGACATCATCGACCACGGCGTCGTCAAGGGCGACACGGGCTACATCGTCCGCATCGGCGGCGTCATGCTCGGGGTCTCGGTCGCGCAGGTCATCTGCCAGATCGTGGCGCTGTACTACGGTGCCCGCACGGCGATGGCGCTGGGCCGGGACGTCCGCGCGTCGCTCTTCCACCGGGTGCAGCGCTTCAGCGCCCAGGAGGTCTCGCACATCGGCGCGCCGTCGCTGATCACCCGCACCACCAACGACGTCCAGCAGGTCCAGATGGTCGTGCTGATGGGGTTCACGATGATGGTGGCGGCGCCGATCATGTGCGTCGGCGGCATCGTCATGGCGCTGAGTCTCGACGTGCCGCTCTCCGGGCTGCTGGTGCTCGTGCTGCCGCTGCTGCTCGCCGTGATCGCCACGCTGGTCTTCTTCCTGCGGCCGCTGTTCCGGCTCGCGCAGGAACGCATCGACGGGGTCAACCGCGTGCTGCGCGAGCAGATCAGCGGCATCCGGGTGATCCGGGCGTTCGTCCGCGAACGGCACGAGGAGCAGCGCTTCCGGGACGCCAACGAGCAGCTGACCGACGTCGGCATCCGGCTCGGCAAGCTCATGTCGATCATGTTCCCGACGGTGATGCTGATCGTGAACATCACCAGCGTGGCCGTGCTCTGGTTCGGCGGCAAGCAGATCGACAGCGGCGCGCTGCAGGTCGGCGAGATGACGGCGTTCCTCAGCTACCTGATGCAGATCCTGATGTCGGTGATGATGGCGACGTTCATGTTCGTCATGATCCCGCGCGCGGAGGTGTGCGCCGAACGCATCGAGGAGGTGCTGCGCACCGAGCCGACCGTGCTGCCGCCGGCCACCGCGACGAAGCGGAGCGAGCCGCGTGGGCGGCTGGAGGTGCGGGACGTGGAGTTCCGCTACCCCGGCGCCGAACTGGCGGTGCTGCACGACATCTCGTTCACGGCCGGGCCGGGTGAGGTGACCGCGATCGTGGGCGGCACCGGTTCGGGCAAGTCGACGTTGATCAACCTGGTGCCGCGGCTGTTCGACACGACCGGCGGTGCCGTGCTGCTCGACGGTGTGGACGTGCGGCACCTGGACACCGACGACCTGTCCCGCGCGATCGGCATCGTGCCGCAGAAGGCGTTCCTCTTCTCCGGGACCGTCGCGTCCAACCTGCGCTACGGCCGGCCCGACGCCACCGACGAGGAACTCTGGGCCGCGCTGCGGATCGCCCAGGCGGCGGACTTCGTGTCGGCGTTCCCCGAGGGACTCGACGCCCCGATCGCCCAGGGCGGCACGAACGTCTCCGGCGGCCAGCGCCAGCGGCTCGCGATCGCCCGCGCGATCGTGCACCGGCCGCAGGTGTACCTCTTCGACGACTCGTTCTCGGCGCTGGACTACAGCACCGACGCCGCGCTCCGCGCGGCCCTGGCGGCGGAGACCCGCGACGCGACCGTGGTGATCGTCGCCCAGCGGGTCAGCACGATCCGCGACGCCGACCGCATCGTCGTCCTCGACGCGGGGCGCGTGGTCGGGATCGGCACCCACACCGAACTCTTCGAGTCCAACGACACCTACCGCGAGATCGTCCTCTCCCAGCTCACTCTCACCGAGGCTGCGGCATGAGGGCCGGCGCGAAGCGGCGCACGGCGTGCCGCACGGTCTTTTCCAGCGCACTCCCGGAGAGGCGGAGCTCATGACTGCACCTACCCAGAACCGGGCTCCGGTACCCTCGGGGCCGGCGCGCTTCATGGCCGGCGCCCTGCCGCCCGCGAAGGCGGAGAACTTCAAGGGCACCACGATGCGCCTGCTGCGCGGCATGCGCCCGGAACGCGCCCACCTCATCGGCGCGCTCGTCCTCGGCGCCGTGAGCACCGGCCTCAGCGTCGCCGGCCCGTACATTCTCGGCCGCGCCACCGACGTCATCTTCGAGGGCGTCGTCGGCAAGCAGCTCCCGGACGGCGTCACCAAGGAACAGGTCGTCGCCGGCATGCGCCAGCGCGGCGACGACACGCTCGCCGACATGGTCTCGTCGATGAACGTGATCCCCGGACAGGGCATCGACTTCACCCGCCTCTGGCACGTGCTCGCGTGGGCGGCCGCCGTGTACGTGATCGCCTGGCTCGCCGGCCTGGCGCAGGGCCGGTTCGCGACGTACATCGTGCAGCGGCTGGTGTACCGGATGCGCGAACAGATCGAGGTGAAGCTGTCGCGGCTGCCGTTGAGCTACTTCGACAAGCAGCCGCGCGGCGAGGTGCTCAGCCGCGCCACGAACGACACCGACAACCTGGCCCAGACGTTGCAGCAGACGCTCCAGCAGCTCATCGTCTCGGTGCTGATGATCATCAGTGTGCTCGCGATGATGCTGTGGATCTCGCCGCTGCTGGCCCTGATCGCACTCGTCACGCTGCCGCTGTCGGCCGTCGTGGCCAAGCAGGTGGCGCAGCGCTCCAAGCCGCAGTTCGTGGCGCAGTGGGCCACCACCGGCAAGCTCAACGGGCACATCGAGGAGATGTTCACCGGGCACACGCTGGTGAGCGCGTTCGGGCGGCACAAGGAGTCGGCGGAGACGTTCGACACGCACAACGCGGCGCTGTACGGATCGAGCTTCAAGGCACAGCTCATCTCCGGCGTGATGCAGCCGGCGATGATGTTCATCAGCAACGTCAACTACCTGCTGGTGGCGGTCGTCGGCGGGCTGCGCGTGGCGAGCGGTGCGATGTCGCTCGGGGACGTGCAGGCGTTCATCCAGTACACCCGGCAGTTCAGCCAGCCGCTGACGCAGGTGGCGAGCATGGCCAACCTGCTGCAGTCCGGCATCGCCTCCGCCGAGCGGGTGTACGAGCTGCTCGACGCGCAGGAGCAGTCGCCGGACCCGGCCGAGCCGTCCACTGTGGACGGTGGCGTGCGCGGGCGGGTGGCGTTCGAGAAGGTGTCGTTCCGCTACGTCGAGGACCGGCCGCTGATCGAGAACCTCGACCTGAACGTCGAGCCGGGCAGCACCGTCGCCATCGTCGGGCCCACCGGCGCCGGCAAGACCACGCTGGTCAACCTGCTGATGCGCTTCTACGAGGTGACCGGCGGCCGGATCACCCTGGACGGGGTCGACATCGCGAGCATGTCCCGCGACGACCTGCGCCGCCAGATCGGCGTGGTGCTGCAGGACGCCTGGCTCTTCGAGGCGAGCATCGCCGACAACATCGCCTACGGGGCCGGCGACGCGACCCGCGAGGAGATCGTGGCGGCGGCCGAGGCGGCACACGTCGACCGCTTCGTGCGCACCCTGCCGGACGGCTACGACACCGTCATCGACGAGGAGGGCGGCAACCTCAGCGCCGGCGAACGCCAGCTCATCACGATCGCGCGGGCGTTCCTCGCGGCGCCGCGGATCCTGATCCTGGACGAGGCGACATCCTCTGTGGACACCCGCACGGAGGTGTTGGTACGCAAGGCCACCGAGGCGCTGCGCACCGGCCGGACCAGTTTCGTGGTGGCGCACCGCCTGTCCACGATCCGCGACGCGGACACGATTCTCGTCATGGAGAACGGGTCCATCGTGGAGCAGGGCACGCACGACGCCCTCATCGCGGCCGGTGGTCCGTACGCGCGGCTGTACGCGGCGCAGTTCGCCCAGGCCGTGGCCGAGGCTTAGGCGGCCTGGAATGCGGGTAGACATCCTGGGGCCGCTTCGCGTGGTCCGGGACGGGGCGCCGGTCGAGGTGACCGGCGCCCGGCTGCGCGCGTTGCTGATCCGGCTGGCCCTCGCCCCGGGCCGGCCGGTCGGCCTCGACCTGCTCGCCGACGCCGTGTGGGGCGGGGCGCCGCCGCCCGAGGCGACGAACGCGTTGCAGGCACTGGTGTCCCGGCTGCGGCGGGCGCTGGGCGGCGGTGCCGTCGCGGCCGTCCCGGGCGGCTACCGGCTCGCGGTCGAGGCCGCCGACGTCGACGCGTTCCGGTTCGAGAGTGCGGTCGAGGAGGGGCGCAAAGCCCTGCAGGACAACGACTTCGCGGGTGCGTCGCGGTTGCTGGCCGACGCGTCGGGGCTGTGGCGCGGGCCGGCGCTCGCCGACGTCGCCGCGAGCGGCTGGGCCTCCGGACACGTGGCCCGCTACGAGGAGCTGCGGCTGTCCGCGTGGGAGGACCGGGTCGAGGCCGACCTGCGGATCCGCGCGCCGGTCGAGCTGATCGCCGAGCTGCGGGCCGCCGTCGCGTCACATCCTCTGCGGGAACGCCCGAACGCGCTGCTGATGCGCGCCCTGCACGCGGACGGGCGGCAGGCGGAGGCGCTCGCGGCCTACGCGGACTGCCGGCGGCGGCTTGCCGACGAGCTGGGCGTCGACCCCTCCGTCGAACTGCGCGAGGCGTACCTGACGATCCTGCGCACCGCCCCGGAACAGCGGCGGCGCACGGGAAATCTGCGGGCGGCGCTGACGACGTTCCACGGGAGGGAAGAGGAACTGCGGCGGATCGCCGAACTGGTCCGCGCGCAGCGACTGTCCACATTGGTCGGACCCGGCGGAGCCGGCAAGACGCGACTGGCGTCGACCGTCGGCGCCGCCCTCGCGGAGCGCATGCCCGGCGGCGTCTGGCTGGCCGAACTGGCACCGGTGACCGACCCAGACGACGTCGGCCCCGCGGTCCTGCGCGCCCTCGGCACCCGGGAGAGCGCACCGGGCTCCCGCCCCGAACCGCTGCCCGACCTGACCGAACGCCTCGCCACGGCGCTCTCGGCCGGCCCGACGCTGCTGATCCTCGACAACTGCGAACACGTGCTCGACGCGGTCGCCCGCCTCGCCGAGGACCTGCTGGGCCGCTGCCCCGAACTGCGGGTGCTCACCACGACCCGGGAGCCGCTGGGCGTCTTCGGCGAGACGCTCTGTCCGGTCGGCCCGCTCCCGCTGCCCACCGCGGTGCGGCTGTTCGCCGACCGGGCGGCGGCGGTGCGGCCCGGGTTCGTGGTGTCCGACGCCGACGCCCCGGCCGTGGCGGAGATCTGCCGGCGCCTCGACGGGCTGCCCCTTGCCGTCGAACTGGCCGCCGCGCGGCTGCGTTCGCTCACCGTCGAACAGGTCGCGCACCGGCTGGGGGACCGGTTCCGGCTGCTGACCGGCGGCAGCCGCACGGCCCTGCCCCGCCACCGGACCCTGCGCGCCGTCGTCGACTGGAGCTGGGACCTGCTCGACGACGCCGAACGCCACCTGATGGAACGCCTCTCCGTCTTCGCCGGCGTCATCACCGCGTCGGCGGCCCGCGGAGTGTCCACATCGGACGCTCCCGACCTGCTGCTCGCACTGACCGACAAGTCGCTGCTCCAGGTCGTGTCCACAGAGGACACCGAGCCGCGGTACCGGATGCTCGAGACGATCCGGGAGTACGCCCTCGAACGGCTCACCGGCGACGACGCCCGCGTCGCGCACGCGCGCTACTTCCTCGCCGCGGCCGAGGAGGCCAGGGACCATCTGCTCGGCGCCGAACAGGTCGAGTGGATCGCGCGGCTCACCGACGACCAGGACAACTTCCTCGCCGCGCTCGCCTTCGCGTGCGACACCGGCGACGCCGACACGGCCGTGCGGCTGGCCGCGGCGCTGTGCCAGTTCTGGACGATCGTGGGCGGCGGGGAGGAGGCCGCGGGCTGGCTGGCCCGGGCGCGCGACGTGCCCGGCGACGCCCCGCCGGACGCCCGGCTGCTGGTGCACGCCATGCACCTCATCAACTCGGCGATGTCGAACGACTTCCGCCTCATGCTGGCCGAGATCGAGGACATGCTGCCGCGCATCCGGGAGCTGGACATCGTCGAACGGCACCCGTTCCTGGTGCTGGTCGAGCCGGCGATGGTGCTCTTCTCCGGTGACCTGGACGCCGGCCTCGCCGCCGTCGACCGCGCGCTGCACCACCCGCACCCGTGGGCCCGCGCGATGGCGGTCTCCATGCGCGGCCACATGCACGAGAACGCCGGCCACCACGCCGAGATGGTCGCCGACCTGACCGAGGCGATCCGGCTCTTCCGCACGGTGGGGGAGCGCTGGGGCCTCTCCACCGCCATGGTCACGCTGGCCGACGCGCACCTGAAGGCCGGCCGGTCCGCCGAGGCGGCGGCGCTGGTCGAGGAGTCGATCGCGCTGACCCGGGAGTTGGATCCCCGCGCCGACGTGCCCTATCAGGAGGTGTGGCTGGCGTCGCTGTGGGCCGCCACCGGCGAGACCGAACGCGCGAAGGCCTGGCTCACCGAGTTCGCGCGCACCCGCAAGGCGCCGGCCGACGCGCGCAACGCCTCGTTCGCGCTGCTGGCGCTCGGGGACATCGCCCGGTGTGCGGGCGACCTCGACACGGCCGCCGTGCACTACGCGCGGGCCTGGTCGTACCAGGAGTCGGGGCGGCAGGCGGCGTCCCAGTTCCGGGCGCTGATCCGCACTTCGATGGCCCTGCTGGCCCTGGAACGAGGCGACCTCGACGCGGCCACCGAGGAGGTGCGCACCGCACTCGACCTCTCCCGCGCCTCGAACGACATGCCGGTCGTCGCCAAGGCGGCCGTCGCGTCGGCGGCCCTGGCGTGGGCCCGCGGCGACCGCGCACGCGCCGCCCTGATACTCGGTGCCTCGGAGGGCATACGCGGCACGCGAGACCTTTCCGACGCCACAGCGGTACGCCTGTCGACGGCCTGCGCCGCCGACAGAACGCTGGCCGCCGCGGTCGCGCGGGGGAGCGCGCTACCGCGGCCGGAGGCCCTGTCGATCATCGACCCGGCGTAGGCCGGGGATCCGGCCGCCGGAGGCGCCGCGAGTGGACGCGGGCGTGACAGCGTAGGCCCGCAGGGCCCAGCGGTGCGGCCCGGGAGGCAACGGTCGCGCCCCCGACGGGCCCGCGAGATGAAAGCCCTATGCCTTGCGGCGGTAGGCCGCCACCGCCAGCGGGGCGAAGACCGCGAGGATGCCGAGCGACCAGGCGATCGTCGTCAGCACCGGGCTCGCGACCGGGCCGCCGTTCATCAGGCCGCGGGCGGCCGCCATGACGTCGGCCACCGGGTTGATCTTCACCCAGGCCTGCAACCACCCCGGCAAGGTGTCCGTGGGAACCAGCATGTTGGTGCCGAACGTCAGCGGGAACATCGCCATGAACGCCACGCCCTGCACCGCACCCGGCTCGCGCATCAGCACCCCGAAGAGCACCCAGATCCAGCTCAGGCAGAACGCGAACAGCATCACCAGCAGGCAGGCGGCCAGCACCTCCAGCGGCGACGTCTTGATCCGGAACCCGATCGCGGCACCGAACCCCAGCATCACCACGATCGACACCACGAACCGCACGAGATCGCCGACGACCGACCCGATCAGCGGTGCCGCGCGACTGATCGGCAGGCTGCGGAACCGGTCGAAGACGCCCTTCTTCACGTCGGTGTTCAGGCTCGCGCCCGTGGCCACCGACGCGAACATCACCGTCTGCACGAGCAGCGCCGGCAGCAGGAACTGCAGATACGTCGTGCGCGAACCGGTGATCGCCCCGCCGAGCAGGTACACGAAGATCGCGATGAAGATGATCGGCTGCAGCGTCACGTCGAGCAGCTGCTCCGGCGTGCGCAACGTCTTGATGAGGCTGCGCCGGGCGAGCGCGAGACTGTGCCGGACGAGCCCCATCGGCCGCCCCTTGGCCAGCACCGGCACCGTGATCGTGGTCATGCGAGCACCTTTTCCGCCGCCTTGGCGGCCTGCGATGAGGGGTGGGTCAGGGCGAAGAACACCTCGTCGAGGCTCGGCAGGCGCAGGGCCAGTTCGGTGACCCCGATGCCGGCGTCGTCCAAGCGCCGCACCACCGCCGTGAACGCCGCGTCGCCGTCGACCGGCACCGACAGCACACCCGGGCCGGGGCGTTCGGCCGCGCGGCCGGCGACCGCCGACAGGATGGCGCGCACCTCGTCCATGCGCCCCGCGTCCGTGGGCCGGACCACCACGGTCTGCCCGCCGACGACCCGCTTCAGGTCCGACGAGGTGCCGTGCGCGATGACCCGCCCGTGGTCGATCACGGAGATCTCGTCGGCCAACGCGTCGGCCTCCTCGAGGTACTGCGTGGTCAGCAGCACCGTCACGCCCTCGGCGGTCAGGCCGCGGATCATGTGCCACACGTCGTCGCGCTTGACCGGGTCGAGGCCGGTCGTGGGCTCGTCGAGGAAGATGACGTTCGGCCGGCCGACGAGGCTCGCGGCGAGGTCGAGCCGCCGGCGCATGCCGCCCGAGTAGGTGCGCACCGGCCGCCCCGCCGCCTCCGCCAGGTCGAACTGGTGCAGCAGTTCGTGGGCGCGGTGCCGGGCCTCCCGCTTGGGCAGGTCCAGCAGTTGGCCGATCAGCACCAGGTTCTGGGTGCCGGTCAGGTCCTCGTCGACCGAGGCGTACTGGCCGGTCAGTCCGATCCGGCGGCGCACCTCGTGCGGCTTGTGCACCGCGTCGAACCCGCCCACGACCGCCCGGCCGGCGTCGGGGCGCAGCAGCGTGGCGAGGATGCGCACGCTGGTCGTCTTGCCCGCGCCGTTCGGCCCGAGGACGCCGAGCACCGAACCCGGCCGGGCCGCGAGATCCACCCCGTCGAGCGCGGTCGTGCTCCCGAATCTCTTCACCAGACCCTCGGCCTGGAACGCGTAATCCATGATCCGAGGATGCGCGGGCGCGCTGACAGGACGCGCACATCTCGCTGATACGCCGCGGCGCCGCCCGCTCAGCCGCCCGCGGGCGCCTCGGCGGGTGGGTGCTCGGGCAAGTGGTGGGGCATTGTGCGGGTCAAAACCGCCGGATGAGCTGCGTAAGCCCCCACTACTTGGGCGGCGACGCGCGAGCCAGGCGGTCCGGATCCGGCCTCGGCGACATCGACCTGGGCTTCGACACCGGCCGCTTCGCCTGGTACCTGCTCGTCTCCGGGTCGCGGGAGTGGCCGTGGCTTGTACCGATCCGGACCTGTGCCGCCTGAGCGGCCGCCTCAGGCGACGCAGAACTCGTTCCCTTCGGGGTCGAGCATGACGACGTGCCCGAACGCGTCGCCGTAGTGCTCCTCGCGCACCACCGTCGCCCCGAACGACACCAGCTCGGCCACCTTCGCGCGCACCGCCTGTTCGCGTGGTGCGTCGGCGGCGACGCGGACGTCGATGTGCATGCGGTTCTTGGCGGTCTTGGGTTCGGGCACGCGCAGGAAGCCGATCGCCGGCCCCACCCCGTCGGGGTCGACGATGGAGGCGTTGTCGGGGCCGTCGAAACCGGGCTCGGGCACGTAGTCGAGCGCCCGGGCCCAGAACCGCGCGATCCGCTGCGGGTCGGTGGCGTCGCAGCCGAGCGTCCAGTGGGTCGCCATGAACGCCGACGTTACCCGGCGACGGAGGCGTTGCGGCGGCGGCGCCACTTCGCCGCGTACGGGACGGCGAACAGGAACAGCCCGCTGAACAGCAGCACGAACAGCGGCGGCAGCGGCGTGTAGGAGATCCACACGATCGGATCCTCCTGCGCCAGCGCGACGAACGTGACGACCACGGTCAGCGTGAAGACGACGGCCGTCCAGCGGTGCAGTTGACGGATTCCCTTGTGCCAGTTGAGGTTCATGCGGAAACGGTAGGTCCGGGTGGGGCGGGGTCGCTTCTCGAAAACTGACCGGTCAGTGCGACACCGCGGCGACGATGGCCGTCAGGCGGCCGAGCGCGTCGCGGGTGAGCTCGGGCAGCCCCGGGCCGGAACGCGCACCGACCCACTGCTCGAACGCCACCCGCACCGCCACCATCCCGGTCTCGGCGGCCAGAGCGGCGTCCGGGTCGGGTACCCCGCGCTTGCGCAGCCCGTCGGCGAGCGCGGCGGACAGGAACGCCATCTTGATCAGCCCGCGTTCGCGTAGCTCGGCGTGGGCCATGATGATCGACTGGCGGCGCCGCGACTGCTCCCGGTGCTGCCCGAGGTACTCCGCACCGGCCTGAACGGCGGCGCCGACGGCCACCATCGTGGGAACGTCGGCGGGGGCGGCCTCGAGCGCGTCGACGATGCGGTCGCGCAGGGCGTTCGTGCCGGAGAAGAGCACCTCGCGCTTGTCGGCGAAGTGGCGGAAGAACGTGCGCGCGGTGAGGCCGGCCCGGCCGGCGATGTCGGCGACGGTGGTCTGCTCGAAGCCGCGTTCGACGTAGAGCTCCAGTGCGGCCGCGCGCAGCCGACCCGGGGCGTCCGCCTCCCATCTCCCCACGGGAGCGAGTCTAGTCATGTCACACCGCGACATCACTCTGGCGGACCTCGCGGCGGGACGCTGCTTCGCGGCGTGGCGCCTACGCGGGTTCCGGGACACCGCCGGGATCGCCGGGGCCGCGACCGGGCTCGTGCGGCGCCGGCGGCAACGTGTCCGGCGTGTCCGGCAGCAGTTCGCCCGGGTCGTCCGGGATCGGCTCGCCGGGGTCGATCGGTGGGTAGTCGTCGGGGACCTCAGCCGGATTGACCATGAACTTCTGCATGCCCACCCGGCGGCCCCGCCAACCCTGCCGTCACGCAGAACGTCGACGACCTCCACGAACGCGCCGGCTCGGCGGCACCGGTGCACCTGCACGGCAGCCTGTTCGCGCCGCGCTGCCTGGCCGGGCACCCCGCCGACTTCCCGACGGCCGCCGCCGAACCGGCGGAGGGGCGCCGGCTCGCACCACCCCGCTGTGTCCACTGTGGAGCGATGGTCCGGCCGGGCGTGGTGTGGTTCGGCGAGGCGCTGCCCGAGGAGGCCTTGACGGCGGCGGTCGAGGCGGCCGCCGGGTGCGACGTTCTGCTGAGCGTGGGCACGTCGGGACTGGTGTACCCGGCGGCGGAGATCCCGCGGGTGGCCGCCCGATCCGGCGCGGCCGTCATCCAGGTGAACCCGGCACCGACGCCGCTCGACCGCGGTTGCGCGGTCAACCTGCGCGGCACCGCCGCCGCGACGCTGCCGGCGCTGCTCGACGCGATGGATACGGTGGGGCGATGAGTGGATCGACGGTGGACATCGACGGACAGCCGATCGCGTACCGGGACAGCGGAGGCACCGGCCGTCCGGTGATCCTCGTGCACGGCAATTCCTCTTCCGCGGCCACCTGGACGCCGTTGCTCGACGGCGAGTTCGGGCGCCGCCATCGGGCGTTCGCGATCGACCTGCCGGGGCACGGCCAGTCGCCGCCGGCCGCCGACCCGGTGACGTACTCGATGCCCGGATACGCGGCCGTCGTCGCCGGGTTCGCGCGGGCGTTGGAACTCCGCGGCGCCGTCTACGTCGGATGGAGCCTCGGCGGGCACATCGTCATCGAGGCCGCGCCGCTGCTGCCCGAGCCGGCCGGGATCGCCGTGTTCGGCACCCCGCCGGTCGCCGGCCCCGCCGATCTCGCGACGGCGTTCCTGCCCAACCCGGCCGTGGCGATCGGGTTCAGCCCCGAGGTCGACGCGGCTCAGGCGCACGCCTACGCCACCAGCTTCCTCGCGCCCGGTGCGACGGTGGCGCCGGACGCCTTCACGGCCGACATCCTGGCGACCGACGGCGCCGCACGGGGTGGGCTGGGGGCGAGCATCGGCGAGGGCAGGTTCACCGACGAGGTGGCGATCGTCGCGGCGCTGCCCGTTCCGCTGGCGATCCTGCACGGCACCGGCGAACAGCTCGTCAGCCTCGATCACCTGCGCAAGCTGCACGCCCCGACGCTGTGGCGCGGCGAGGTGCAGCTCATCGACGGTGCCGGGCACGCACCGCACGTCGAGACCCCGGAGGCGTTCGCGGAGCTGCTCGGCGCGTTCGTCGCGGACTGCTGAGCGGCTCAGGGGGAGCGGCGACGCTCAGACTCGATCAGATCTGAGCAGCACGGCGAGGTCGGCACGTCCGACGGCGGTCAGCGCGTCACCGAGTTCGTCGAGCCGCTTGCGACGCTCGAGGTAGTGCCACAGGTCGCGAGGCTCGCGGCCGGCGGCGAAACGGTGTTGCGCGTCCACCGGCACCTCGAGGTAGTCGGCGACCTCGCGCCATTCGTCGCCCAGCGAGGAGCAGATCCGCAGCTTGACGAGGCCGATGCCGGACCGAGGGGCGGCGGGCCGCGAACCGTTGATCCTGACCGGCTCCCGTGCGGTCGCCGCGGAAAGGCGCCGCAGGAGCTGCCGGGGCTCGGTCAACAGGCTGCGGTCGGCCTCGATGGCCCCGACCTCCGCGTCGGTCAGGAACAGGACGTTGAGGACCGGAGTCGGCGCGATGTCGTAGCGGATGAAGAGCAGCTGCGGTGGGAGGAAGACGGCCGCGTCGCCGCGGATCGCGGCCAGTGCCGACAGGAACTCGTTGATCGCCTGAATGAGGTCAGGGTCGATCGGGCCGTTGCCGCGCAGGCCGAGGGAGTACATGACGTTGCGCCGTTGCCGGTGCAGGTCGTCCCGGGTCAGATCGCGCTTGAGGAGTGCCGAGGCGAGACGCCAGATCGAGCCGGTCCGGTACTCCTCGTCGAGCGGGCCGCTGAAGCCCAGCCGTTCGGCGAGAGCGTCCAGCGCACGCACCAGCCGGTCCGCCGCTTGCCGATCGTCCGTGTCCAGATAGGCATCGACGGGCAGTGACGTGCCGGCCGTCGGCGGCCTCCGGTCGACGCCGGTGCGCGGCGCGGGCCGCCCCGGAGTCCGAATGGGGGAAAGGACAGGGCGGCCGACCGGGTTTGTGCCCGGAGCGGGTTGCCTGAGGATTTGTACGTCATGACCCGCTACGCGGCCGGTCACCGGTACCTCGTATGGGGTGACCAAAGCGACCGGTTCATCGCGACGGTCGGTGGCGGGCCCGGGGACGGCCAGCAGCGCGTCGTCGTTCGCCAGCGTCGCAACCGCCGACGATCGACGAAGCTGCTCGCGCAGCCGCGTACGCGCCCGGTCGACCTCGTCTCCCGACATGCCCAGGCGCGTGCCGATGTCGGCGTCGGGGTAGCCGTCGACGATCCACCCCAGAAGTTGCCGGTTGAGGGCTGACAGGTTGTCGAATGCGACCTGCATAGCGGCATCGCGCTCTGCGGTCAGCCTCCACGGCAGGTTCGCACGACCGGCATACAACGCAACTAGGACGTTCCTCGGGGTGTGCTGCCGCCGGATCCGGTGGGCCTCGGCGCGTGCGGTGGACTTCAGCCACGACGCGAAATCGCCCCACTGTCGAGGCTCGGATCGCTGCAGGAGGAATAGGTCCCACACGAACTGCGTGACAGCCAGCGTCTCGACCCGGTCGAGCCCGATCACGCGACAGTACAGCCAGATCAGCGGCGAATAGCGGGCCACCAGCTGTTCCCAGGCGCGTTCGTCTCCCTCGGCGGCACGCCGGACCAGGGAGCCGACGTCTTGGTCGATGTTCATGGGACCGCCTCGATGCCGCGATCGGGGGTGCGGAAAGGTGGTGCTCCGACGATTGTGGCCGACGGAGCTAGCCGAGAAACAGCGTCGGCGCCACGCTGATCGCCACGAACCGCGCGGACCGCCCGACCAGGCAGGTCAGCCCGAAGACCGTTCCGCTGACCGCGGTGCGGGCCGCGTAGACCGTGGTGATCAGCAGCGGCGGCAGGCCGGTGACGGCGCTGAGCAGCACGATCGGCACGGTCAGCGCGGGCCGGTCGAGCAGGGCGAGCAGGCGCCGTCCGGCGTCGCCGACGCGGGCCAGCATCCGGCGGAACGACGTGCGTTCGCGCGCCACCTCCGGAGCCGGCACGGCGGCCCGCTTGTCCCGCCAGGCCCGCAGGCGGGAGGAGTTCAGGACGCCGCGGGCGCTCAGGAAGATGATCAGCTTGCCGGCGGACTGCCCGAGGGCCGCCGCGATCCCGAGCGGCACGGGGTGCGCGTCGGTGGTGGCCATGAGCCCCAACAGATAGGGCTCCACGGGGGTCGCCGGCAGGAACGCCGACATCGTCCCCCAAGCCACCGTGGCGAGGTACGCGGCGGCGGGATTCACCGGGACGGCCTCACGAGCAGCCGCGCGACCGCCCCGAGGGACACCACCTTGACGACCGCCACCGCCAGCACGAACGCCACGGGCCACCACGGCGACGGCGCGAACAGCACCAGGAACACCACGCCGCTGGTGTTGATCGCCTTGGCCGGCGGGGACCAGTTCCACCGGTAGACGCCGCTGTGCACGGAGCCGAAGTAGTTGGGGCTGACCAGCGGCCAGTAGAGGAACGCCAGGCTCAGCACACAGTCGATCACCATGAACTGGATCAGGAAGAGCGTCACCGGCAGGGTCATCTCCGGCTTGAGCACCAGCAGCGCGGCGGCGCACATGGCGCAGCAGGCCCGGTCGGAGATGATGTCGAACACCGCGCCGATGCGGGTCTCCCGCTTGAGCAGCCGTGCGGAGAGCCCGTCGAGGATGTCGCCGATCCAGTAGCAGAGGTAGGCGGTGACGGCGAGCTTGACGCTGGCGTGCGTGATGGCCGGCACGGCGAGGCCGATCGCGACGACGGTGCGCACAAGAGTGATCGCGTTGGGCACGTTGACCACGGGCGGCACCGCCACGGCCGGCTGCGTCACGAACACTCCCCGCGGATACTAGTGATCTGCCTATGTGCAAGGTATCCCGTGGTGACACCTAGGCTTGTGCGGGATGCCGGCCGACGAAGGGAAAAGAATGTCGAGACCCGTCGTGGTCGTGATGGGCGTGGCCGGTTCGGGCAAGACCACGATCGGCCGGCTGCTCGCCGAGCGGCTCGGTGTGCCGTACGCCGAGGCGGACGACTTCCACCCGGCGGCCAACGTGGACAAGATGACCGCGGGCGTGCCGTTGGACGACGCCGACCGGGCCCCGTGGCTCGACGCCATCGCGGAGTGGATCGGCGGCCAGCGGGACAAGGGCGGGGTGGTGACCTGTTCGGCCCTGCGCCACCCCTACCGCGAACGCCTCCGCCGGGCCGACGCCGACCTCTGGTTCCTGCACCTGGACGTGCCGAAGGACGTGATCGCCGAACGGATGGCGAAGCGGGAGGGGCACTTCATGCCGCCCTCGCTGATCGACTCGCAGTTCGCGGCGCTGGAGCCGCTGCACGAGGGGGAGGCCGGCGCGAAGGTCGACGCCACGCGTGCGCCGGAACGGATCGTCGAGGACGTGCTCAGGGCCTACCCGACGCCTTGATCACCTGCGCCATCATCTGCGGCGTGAAGAGCGCCGACGCCGGCGACACCAGGTGCTGCACGGAGTAGAACGTCCGCCGCACCTCCACCGACGTGCGGGCCGCGTCGTGCAGCCGCGCCGCGTAGCGGTTGACCAGGCCGGTGCCGCGCGGGCGGGACCCGGTCGTCTCGGGATAGTCGAAGTCGCCGCCGACCGCGAAGCGCCACGGCGTCTGCACCACGGCCGCGGCCGCCCGGTGGAACTCCCGCGCGAAGCGCGCCGTCACCGGCCCGTCCGGCTCCCGGTCCAGCACCCAGCCGAGCGCCTGCGCCTGGAGCGCGGCCGCGGTGACGCCCTGGCCGTGCACGGGATTGAAGCTGCAGTAGGCGTCGCCGACGGCCACGTAGCCGGCGGGCAGGGCGCGGAGGCGTTCGAAGTGGCGCCAGCGGCTGGACGGGAAGTGCCGCACGGCGACGTCGCTCACCGGCTCGGCGCGTTCGAGCAGGTCGGCCAGGGCCGGGTGGGGCAGCGCGCGGGCGTACGCCAGGTACTCCTCGTCGCCGGTGCCGGCGTGCTCGCCGTGCCAGCCGCCGAGCGTGACGAGCCACTGGTCGTCCTCGACCGGGAGGGCGACGCCGAGCCGCTTTTCTTCCGGCGGGCTCGGCAGGACGCACAGGGCCTGACCGGCGGGGAGATCACCGGACTTGCGGCGCAGCAGCCGGCTGGCGTAGGTGATGCCGGCCGTCACCTCGGAGACCTCCGGCGGGGTGGCGCCCAGCGCGAGGAGCCACGCGTCGGAGAGCGCGTGCCTGCCCGTGCAGTCGACGACGAGGTCGGCATCGGTGGATGTTCCCGCGGAGAAGCGGACGCCGGTGACGCGGTGACCGTCGCCGGTCAGGCCCGCGACCGCGGACCCGCCCTTGATCTCGACGTGCGGGAGGTCCGCGACCCGGCGGCGGATCGCCCGCTCCAGGAGGGGACGGGTCATGGTGATCATGTGGGAACGGACGTGCATCGGCGGCCAGGTGCGCCCGTAGCGGTGCAGGATCAGCTCGCTGCCGGTCTCCACCACGGCGGCACCGGCCTCCACCAGCTCCTTCGGCAGCCCCGGGAACAGCTCCTCGATCGCCCGCTGGCCGGCGACCAGGATCACGTGCGGCTGCGGGCCCGGCACGTCGGCGCCGGTCAGCTCGTCCCGGTCGAGCACCACCACCCGGTCGAACCGGTCGGCGAGCACCCGCGCGGCGGTCAGCCCGGCCGGTCCCGCGCCGATCACGACGGCCGTCGACCGTCCTGTGGAAGTGCTCACGGCTGTCGGCTCCCCTCGGCGGTACCGGCACCCAAAAAGTACCCGCTGAAGCTGAGAATTAATTCCCCGAAATCACGCTGAGGGATTTGTTCAGATAAGCACAGATTGTGACGATATGGCTACGTGGCTCGCGGGTACCCCTGGCGGAGAATGCGTTCGGCGGCCGCCCTGACCGTCGCCGTCACGCTGACCGGCGTCCTGGTCTCCGTCGGCATCGGGTTCGTCCTCGAACGCCGTGAACGCGCCTCCGCCGCCGAACAGCTCGACCGGCGCGCCGCGATCGTCGCCGAGACCGTGGCCGCCGAAGCCGGCCGCTATGTCGACACCCTGGACACCCTCGCCGGGGCGATCGGGGCGTTCGAGCTGAGCGCCGACGCGTTCAAGCAGGTGACGGCTCCGCTGGAACGGATGGGGCTGGCCGGTGCCAGTTCGATCGCGTACCTGGTGCCGGGCACCGACGCCGACGTGCCGCGCATCCAGCAGTACTGGCGCGGCCGCGGCGCCACCGACCTGCAGTTGCGCCCCCAGAACGGGCACGGCGAGCACATCTTCTCGATCTTCAGCCGTTCGCTGGACGGCCAGGCCATGCCGCCCGTCGGCGGGGACATCGTCGCGATCGCCGCCCCCACGCAGGCCCTCCTCGAAGCGCGCCGCGGCGCCCGGGTGACCGTCTCGGACACCTACCGGCTGGTGCGGGACAACAACGTGCCCGAGTCGGCCCGGCAGATGTCGTTCGTGCTCACCGCACCCGTCTTCGGGCGGACCGACGCGGCGGGGCAGCGGCCGTTCCTCGGCTGGGTGCTGATGGGCCTGCGCGGACAGGACTTCATCGGCACCACCCTCGAACGCGCCTCCCGCGGTTTGCTCAACGTCACCCTGCGGGCGCGCGACTCCGACGACGCCCTCGCCCGCGTCGCCACCCTGCGCACCACCGGCGCCGTCGGGAACCTGCGCCGCGAGATCGAGGTGAGCGTGGCGCAACGGCGCTGGTACCTGGACGTCGACACCGACGCCGCCACGCTGCCCGGCGGCACCAGCCGGGTGCCGTGGGCCGCCGCGCTCGCCGGCGCCGCGCTCAGCGCCCTCGTCGGCGCGCTGGTGTTCATCCTCGCCACCCGGCGGGCCCGGGCCGAGCAGCGCGTCCGGGCCGCCACCGCCCGCATCGCCGACGGCGAGGCGCAGGCCCGGGAGCAGGCCGCCCTCCTGCAGGCCGTCCTCGACAGCATCAGCGACGGCGTGGGAGTCGTCGACGCCGACGGCGAACTCATGCTCGTCAACCCGGCCGCCGAACGCATCCTCGGGCGGATCATCGACGCCGAGGGCCCCGACGCGTGGCAGTCCCACTTCGGGCTGCGGACCCGGGAGGGCGAACCGTTCCCGGCGGCGGCGCTGCCGCTGTTCCGCGCGCTGCACGGCGAATCCGTCGACAACGTCGAGGTGCTCCTCGGCAACCACGCCGCCCCGGACGAGATCCACGTCAGCGTCTCCGCCCGGCCGCTGCACCCCGACGCCGGACGGCAGGGCGCCGTGGCCGTCATCCGCGACGTCACCGAACGAAAACGGCAGGACCTGGTGCTCGCCTCCGCCGCCACCCGGCTCGGCAACGAGCTGTCCCGGCGGGCCATGACCGAGGCACAACTGCGCCAGACCCGCGACGAACTGGCCGGCCGGGAGGCCTACCTCGCCGACGTCATCGACGCGGTCGACGTGGCGATCGTGCTCTACGACGCGCGCGGCCGGATCGTGCGCACCAACCGGACCGCCCGCGAGATGGCCGGGGACGTGTCGCACACGCCCGACCCGGCCGAGGCCGCACGCCTCGTCAACGCCACCACGCTCGACGGCCGGCCGCTGCCCGCGTCGGACACCGCGCAGGTGCGCATCGCGCTCGCCGGCGGGCAGGCCGACGACCTGGAGGTGGTGATCTCCCCGCCGGGTTACCCGCGGCGCGTGCTGCAGGTCTCCACCCGGCCGCTGCGCGGCGCCGACGGGGCCGTCATCGGGGCGGTCAGCAGCTGCTCCGACGTCACGGCGCTGCGCGACCAGCAGGCCGAACTGGCGGCGTTCGCCGGCGTGGTCGCGCACGACCTCAAGGCGCCGCTGGCCGGCGTGGGCGGCTACGCCGAACTGATCGACGAGGAACTGCAGTCCGGCGAGGCCGACCCGGCCGTGCTCCAGCCGCTGCTGAAGCGCGTCTGCACCGGCGTCGCACGCATGGGCGGGCTGATCGACGACCTGCTCGACTACGCCACCGCCCGCGACGCCAGCATCAACGCCACCGCGGTCGACCTGCGTTCGGTGCTCGACGAGGTGGTGCCGGTGGTGCTCGCCGGCAGCCGCACCGACGACCGGCCGGACATCTACATCGGGCCGCTGCCGCCCGTGCACGCGGATCCGGCGATGCTCCGCCAGCTCATGCACAACCTGCTGGGGAACGCCGTCAAGTACACCCCGCCCGGCCGCACCGCCCGGGTCGACATCACCGCCGGGCCGGACGAGGGCGACGGGATGGTGCACCTGCGCGTCGCCGACCGGGGGATCGGCATCCCCGAGGGGCAGCACGAGGCGATCTTCCACACCTTCCACCGGGCGCACCGCGACGCGGCGTTCCCCGGCACGGGGCTGGGCCTGGCGATCTGCCAGCGGATCGTGCACCGCCACGGCGGCACCATCGCCGCCTCCGACAACCCGGGCGGCGGCGCCCGCTTCGAACTGACCCTGCCGGCCGCGCTCGCTACGGCGCCCGGTCGGGAAGTGCGACCGTCAGATCCAGCTCGACCAGCTGACCGTCGAACCCCAACCGGCTGACGCCGAGCAGCGTGCTCGCCGAGGTGAACGCCGGCCCCAGCATCGAGCCGGTGAACACCTCCCACACCAGGGAGAGATCCTCGCGGGCCTCGCTGACCACGTAGATCACCGCCCGCACCACGCGCCCCGGCGTGGCGCCGACGGCGTCCAGCGCGATCATCGCGTTGACCGCCACCTGATCGGCCTGCGCCGCGTAGTTGCCCGGCCCGACCAGGTTGCCGTCCTCGTCGAGCGGGCACTGGCCGGCGAGGTAGGCGGTGCGGCCCGCCGCCACCACCGTCACGTGGTGGTAGCCGGGCGGCAGGTGCAGGCCGGCCGGGTTCCGCCGCACGATCTCGTCGCTCATGCCGTCGACTCGCTTCGCTCCCCGACGGCACGAGGCTCCATCGCACAGTGCCCCATGATTCGCTCGCTGCGCTCGCTCATCGTTAGATCATGTCAGGTCCGTCGACCGCATTTGCGCCCATTCGTCCCTGGTCATCGCGTACTCGAGGCTTTCCTCGGGGAACGTGCGCACCAGGCGCAGCCCGGCCTTCTCCAGCACCCGCCGGGAGGCCGTGTTGGCGGTCATCGTGCCGGCGTGCACGCGGCGCGCCCCCAGTTCGACAAAGGCCAGCTCGACCAGCGCGCGGGCCCCCTCGGTCGCGAACCCCTTGCCCCAGGCGGACCTGCGCAGCCGGTAACCCAGCTCGGCGTCCACGAAGTCGGCGCCCTCCGGCGGCCGCAGGTGGAACCAGCCGAGGAACTCCCCGCTCGCCCGCTCCTGCGCCGCGAAGAAGCCGAAGCCCCGGTACACCTCGTAGTAGGCCAGGTAGCGCGGCAGCAGCTCCGCCTCGACCTCCGCGCGGGGCGTGGCGCGCCCGTCCGGCACGTGGCGCAGCACCTCCGGGTCCGCGTCCAGCTCGACGAGCAGGTCCACGTCGTCCGCCGTGAACCGCCGCAGCACCAGCCGCTCGGTCGTCAGCAGAACCGTCCGGGGCCTCCTGGTGAGCGCCGCCCGGACCTCGTCCGGCACGGGCGTGGGATCGGCCGTGCCCGGCGCCACGCTCACGTAGTGCAGCACCGCCTCGAACACCGGCCGCGCCCCCACCGACCCCTCCACCGTCACGTCGAACGACGTGCGCCCCCAGCGGTTCACCCGCGGCCGCAGCGTCAGCGTCTCGCCGTGCCGCGCCGACGACGCCCACTCCACGGTCGCCTTGCGCACCATGCAGTCGAACCCGGGCGCCAGCGCCGCCGTGAACCACGCGTCGACCGCGTCGTCGGCGTAGGTCAGGTAGTGCCCGTTGAAGACGACGCCCTGCTGATCGCAGTCCGCGTAGCGCACCCGCACCTCGTGCGCGAACCCCGGATCCGGCGCCAGCAGCCCGGCCACCCCGAGCGCGTGCCGGGCGTACGACGTCAGCTCCAGCCCGGCCAGTTCGTCCCGCCGGAACCAGCGCACCTCGGCGATCTCGTCGCCGTCCGGCCGGGGCGTCCCACCCACGGCCACGCCGTGGAAGATCGTGCTGACGTAGGCGACCCGGTCGCCGTTGGCGTACTGCACCTCGTACCCCGGGCCGCCGACCGCGTCGACGATGCCGTGCAGCCGCACGTCGACACCCGTCTCCTCGGCCACCTCCCGGACCGCCCCGGCGGCCGGTGTCTCGCCGATCTCCAGGCACCCGCCCGGGATGCCCCACCGGTGCGCGTCACCGGCGTGGCGCACCAGCAGCAGCCGGCCGGCACCGTCCCGGACCAGGGCGGTGGCGGCCGGCATGATGAGCAGTTCCGTACCGACGAACTCGCGCAGCCGCGCGATGTGTTGGGGTGTGGCCACCCGGAGACGATACGGGTCAGCCGTTGCTGTGCTCGTTGCCCTGCGCGGCCGGCGACGCCGTCGACGTCGGGGCGGTCGCGACCGTGATCGTGACGGTGCTGCCGTGCTTGACGCAGGAACCGGCCGACGGGTTCTGCGCCGTGACGGTCCCCGGCGACACGCTCGACGTCGGCTTGTTCGACGAACTGGCGCCGAAGCCGGCCTCGCTGATCAACGAGACCGCGTAGTCCTTGGGCTGGCCCACCACGTTGGGCACCTTCAGCCCGCGCACGCTCAACGTCACCGTCTTGCCGGCGGCGAGGCTGGTGCCGCTCGACGGGTCCTGCGCGGTGACCTTGCCCGGCTCGCCGCCGCCGTCGTCGCAGACGTAGGTCACCTTCGGGTTGAGCCCGGCGTTGGAGACCTTCGACTTCGCGCCCGACTCGTCCAGCCCCACCACGTGCGGCACGCTCTTGTAGCTGGTCTGGTTGCCGCCGCAGTTGGCGGTGCACTCGCCGCCACCGTCCGTCGTCGACGGCGACTCCGAGGCGGCGGCGCTCGGCTCCGCGCTCACCGTCACGGTGACCGTGGGCGCCACGCTGGGCCCGGCGGCGTCGTTGTCGCCCGGCGTGCCGCCGCCCGCCAACCCGAACGCGGTGCCGACCATCGCGCCCAGGCAGGCGAGCACGACGGCGGCAATGATCACATTGCGGCGCAGTGCGGTGCCGGGCCGGTCGTCGTCGGCGTGCTCGGTCAGTAAGTCGTGGCCGTCGGTCGGGTCGCTCACGGTCGTGTCCTTTGCGTTCCAAGGGGGGACGGCCAGCGTGGGCGACGAGTGCCACCGGTGCCGCGTGTCTGTCGGGGATCCGTCCTCCCCCTCGATAGTGCACACCTGCGCAAACGTCCCGGAAGAGCCGGACGGGTGCGGAATTGTGTCGCCCGGACGGACGTCGATGCCTACCATTCGTCGCCATGACGTGGGCGGACGGTGTGACTCGTGTGGCGGTACTGACGGGCGCCGGGATCTCCACCGACTCCGGCATCCCGGACTACCGCGGCCCGGACGGGGTGTGGACCCGCGACCCGGCCAAGGAGGCGATGTTCCGGATCGAGACGTTCCTCGCCGACCGGACGGCGCGGGAGCGGTTCTGGCTGACCTACGCCGGGCACGCCGCGTGGTCGGCGCAGCCCAATGCCGCCCATCGCGCGCTGGCCGATCTGGAACGGCGGGTCGGCGGCATGCGCGTCCTCACCCAGAACATCGACGGGCTGCACCAGAAGGCGGGCTCGACCGAACGCAAGGTGCTGGAGCTGCACGGAAGCATGCGCCAGGTGGTGTGCGTGAAGTGCAAGCGGCGCACGCCGAGCGCGGAGACCATCGCCCGCGTGGACGCGGGGGAGACCGACCCGCGCTGCCTCACCTGCGGCGGCATCCTCAAGCTCGGCGTGGTGCTCTTCGGCGAGAACCTGGACCCGACCGTCCTGGACCAGGCCGTGCGGGTGGCGCGTTCGTGCCAGGTGATGCTGGCGATCGGCACCACCCTGCAGGTCGAACCGGTCGCGTCGCTGTGCGCGCTCGCCGTGCAGGCCGGGGCGAAACTGGTCGTGGTCAACCGGGACCCGACGCCCTACGACGCCCTCGCCACCGAGGTGGTCCGGGAGCCGATCGGCACCGCCGTGCCCCGGCTGACCGGCCTGTTCGCGACTACTTCGCGATCGGCAGCTGGAACTCCGTGATCCACTCGGCCGGGTCGCCGGTGCCGGCGTTCAGGTAGACCTCGCGGGCGGCTCCGGCCATGCGGTAGCCCTGCGCGGCGGCCCACGCCTGCAGCGACTGCCAGCTGCGGTCGGCCGTGTCGAGCGACCCCCGGTGCACGAACGCGGCGACCCGTTCGGCGCCGGGCAGGTCGGCCACGGCGAGCCCGCTGCCGCTCGCCGGCTCACCCGTCACCGGCACCCCGGCGTGGATGACGACCCGTTCGTCCGCGGTCTCCTCGTAGTAGGCGACGGCCGGGCCGGCGGGGGCCAGCCCGGCGGCGGTCAGCTTGCCGAACAGTTCGCCGAAGAGCGGCCGGATCGCCGGCCCGATCTCGGCGCTGTCGTAGCCGCTGACCGTGGTGGTCAGTTCGGCCAGCCGAACGGGTGCGACGGGCTTGATCACGATGTCCTGAGTCTCCATGCGACCCTCACTTTCGATCAACCGGAGTCGTGTCTCCACCTGGGTCAGGCGCGCGGTGTCGGCCGCTATCTGCTCCTCCAGCTGGGCGCGCCGCAGGCGCAGCATGCCCCGCAGCTCGTCCGGCCCGACGTTCTCGTCGAGGATGTCCCGGACCTGCTGGAGGCCGAACCCCAGCTCCTTCAGCGCGACCAGCCGGTTGAGCCGGGCGAGCTGGTCCACGCCGTAGAAGCGGTACCCGCTCGACGGGTCGACGCGGGCTGGGCGGAGCAGGCCGATGGCGTCGTAGTGGCGCAGCATGCGCACCGACACCCGGCCCAACCTGGCGAAATCTCCGATACTGAACATGACCCGTCCGACTCTGGGACCTGACACGGTGTCAAGGTCAAGCCGTCTCCCATGGGACCACGGCCGCGGTCGGCGGAATGGGCGCGCGTGGTGGGCGCGTCGCGGGCTAGGCTCGGCGGCCGTGACCGATCTGCACACCGTCGACGAACGGCTCGACGCGGGCGATCTGTACGGGGCCGTGCGCGCGCTGCGGGGGCTCGCCGACGGCGCGCCGCTCGTGGACCTGCTGGCACCGCTGCGCCGGGCGGCCGAGGCGGCCGGGTTCGACGACCTGGCGGGCGCCGCCACCGCCGTGCGCGAACGGCCGCAGGACCCGCAGGCGCTGTACGACCTCGGGTACGCGTGCATCGAACGCAACATCGCCCCGCTCGCCGTCGCGGCGCTGACCGAGGCCGACCGGCGGGCCCCCGGCCAACGCACGATCATCGTCGAACTGGTCGCCGCCCTCGAACGCTGCGACCGCTACGCCGAGGCCGTGGCGGTGCTGGTGGGCAACGACGGCGTGCTGGCGGACTGGCCGGACCGTTACCTGGTGGCCGTCAACGCGGTCCAGGCCGGCGACCTCGACACCGCGCGGCGGTACGCGTCCGCACTGTCCACACCGGACGGTGACTGGGCGCACGCCGCCCGGCGGGTGCAGGGGATGCTCGCCCGCGCCGCGGCATTGCAGGGGCAGCCGGGCCGGCTGGACGGGCGGGACCTGCGCGGCTGGCACTTCGTGCTCAACGGCGCGATCCTGGCGACCGTCTCCCCGTACGGGTTCGACGAGGGGATGACGGGGCGGTACGCGTTCCTACAGGACTCGATGGGGAGTTGCCGGCGCACGCTCGACCGGCTCACCGGAGCGCTGCGTGCGGCCGGATCCACGCCCTCGACCGTGTCCCCGTTGCCCGACCGCTCCAGCCGCATCCTCGGGATCGCCGCGGCGAACGTGCTGGGCCTGCCCGTGGTGCCGTTCGCGGCGGAGCGCACCGACACCGTGATCGTCGCCTACGACCTGAACGACTCCGACGAGCAGACCCTGCGGGCGCTGTGGGGTGAACGGGCGCCCGGGGCCGTGCTCGTGGAGCAGGCGTCGTGCTGGACCGACCCGCCGGCCGTCGCGGCGGACCTCACCGGCCTGCTGCACCAGGTGGCCCACGCGCCCTGGGGCGAACGCCTCACCGTCGACGGGCGCACCCCGCCGGACGACCGGCCGGAGGAAGAACTCGCCGCCGAGCTCGTGGCCGCCGCGCCCGGGCCGGACGACGACATCGCCCCGGGCGACAGCGACGCGGACTTCGCGGCGTTCGTGCGCGCGGTCGGCGCGGACTGGCCGGGCACCGGTGCGCGGGATCGGGTCTTCTCCCCGGGACCCGTGCGCAGCAGCAGGTTCGCCTGACACACGCCTCAGGTCAGGCCGACCCGGTCGGCGGCCTCGACGCCGGAGTCCCAGCCCTCCTCGCTGTCCACCCGACTGCCGCGCACCCGGGTCGTGCGCGGGAAGACGCGTTCCATCGTCTCGCGCACCTGCGCGTCCCGGTCCGCGAGCACCGGCAACAGGTTCGCGTCGGTGCTGACCGGGACGGCCGCGTCGGCCAGCCGTTCGCCGACCCGCACCGCGAACGCCACCAGGAACGAGCGGCGGAACGTCTTCACCCGCGCCTTGTTCGCCTTGCGGCCGGCCGGCTCCGCCTGTGCCATCGCCCGGTTCGCCTGCACGAGCAGGGACGCGTAGAGCAGTTCGACCGCGTCGAGGTCGGCGTCGTAGCCGAACACCGTGGAGAAGCCGAGTTCCGGCGACCAGACCGTCCGGCAGCGGTTGGCGTCGGCGACGGCGTGCAGCAGGGACGCCTTCTCGTTCTCGTACGGGTGGTCCACGCCGACCCGCCGCGCGAACGGCACCACGGCCGGCCCACCGTCCTGTGTGGACACCAGCGCCTCGTCGATGCTGTGCCGCGCGATCAGTTCCTGCGCCTTGGCCGTGTACGTCTCCGCCTCGGCCGGGAACGCGCTCGACTCCGCCTTCGCCAGCAGCGCCCGCACCCGGTGGACCAGCTTGGAGTCCAGGTGCCGGGCGGGTGCCCGCGCGGCGGTGCCCGGCGGCGGGATCAGCACCTCGATCCGCGGCAGCGTGCGCAGGATGCCGAGCAGCGTGAGCATCAGGTCGAGCACGGCCGTGCGGTCGAGCCGGTGCCGCCGCGCGAACTCGCCGAGATAGTCGTCGCCCCACCAGACGGTCGCGCCCAGGGCATCGGCCTGCTCCCGCCAGCGCGGGTCGACCGGCCGGGTCCGGGAGAGGTGCGCGGCGACCGCATCCGTCACCAGGTCGGGGACCGGCGGGCCGCTCCGCCGCGCGACGACGCGGTGCAGTTCGACGGGCTGCCAGCCGCCGCGCCAGAGCCTTTCGCCGTTCTCCCGGAGGATCGCGAGCAACGTGGTGTCGACCTCGGCGGGCGGGGCGACGGTGAGGGAGTCGAGCCCGGCCTCGTAGTCGACGCCGCCGTCGAGAACCGCGCCGATCCGCTCCCGCATGCTGATCACCCCTCAACGGTACGGGCGGGTCAGCGGGACCGGTCGAGCCGCCCGGCCAGGTACTCCTGGATCTCCGCGTGCCGGAACCGGTAGGACGCGCCGGAGCGGCGCAGCACGCCGCGCCGGTGGGCGTCGTCCAGGAAGGCGAGCAGCCGCCACGGCAGGCCCCACCGCAGCGCCAGCCAGAGCCGCACGACGCCGAGACTCAGCCAGGCGGATCCCAGCCGCAGCCCGATCACGACGCCGAGGCCGACGAAGACGGCGCTCTGGGCCGCGCTGAGCAGCCCGTGCCCGAGGTCGGACTGCAGCGTGGCGCGCAGCCCGGCCGCGCCGGCGACGGCACCCACGGCCGCCAGCAGGGCCGCGCGGTCGCCGGCGAGCAGGGCCCGCGGCTGAACCGGGTCGGTGCTGTCGAGTGCCCGCGACGCCATGGCGGTGGCCACGTAGACGACGGCGAGGGTGGCGAGCGACAGGGCCCCGAACACGGTCGCGCGCTCCGCCGGCCCGGCCAGCCGGACCAGCGCGACGAAGGCGAGCGCGACCAGTGCCCCGACGGCGAGCGCCAGCAGCAGGTGCCGGTGCCACCAGCGCATCCGGCGCGGCGGCGTGCCGTCGAGGAGCATCGTGCCGACCCGCGGACCGAGGAGGATCGCCACCACACCGCCGATCGCCGGACCGTAGTCGACGCCGAGGAGCAGGAGCAGGGCCAGACCGACGGCCGCCCGGGTGAGGCCGCGCAGCACCGGCGGCGGCGCGATCGGCCGCCACCAGGGAATGTCCGCGCCGGCCGGGTTGTGGCGGGCCAGCACGGCGAGGTGGCGTTCGACCCGGGCCGGGTCCGGCCGGTCGTGGTACAGCGCCGGCACGTAGCACTCGTGCAGCGTGCGCTCCAGCGTCGACTCGTCGCCGATCGCGGCCACCGCGGCCGGTTCCGCCTGCCGGCAGGCGACCTGCGTCAGGTAGACCGCCAGCGGCCGGGTGAGCACCCGGGTGAGCGGCCGTCCCGGTTCGCCTGCCGCGTCCGCCACGTCGTTCCACCGCGAGGGCAGGTCGAGCAGTTCGCCGCCGCGCAGGAACGCCACCGCGTCCGCCGGTGCGACGGGTTCGAGCGCGACGACGGCGGCCCGTCCGAGCGCCCGCCCGCCGACGCGCAGCGCCTCCCGGTAGTCCACCGGCCGCGAGGTGAGCACGAACGGCATGCCCTCGGCCTCCGCCAGCCGCCGCACGGCCGCCGCGCGGAGGTCCGGGGCCATCTCGTCGAGGCCGTCGAGGACGGGCAGCACGCGGTCGTTCGCGACGAGCGCGGCGGCCGCGTCCGACCCGTACTCGGCCCGGGCCAGCCACGGGTGATCCTGCGCCAGGCACGCCGCCAGCCAGTCGCGCAGCGGGTCGCGGAGCGGGTTCCAGGAGGAGAGCGGGAAGAGGGCCGGCACCCGTTCGTCGTCGAGGAGGCGCAGCAGGAGGAGCACCGCCATGACGGTCTTGCCGGTGGCGGGTTCGCCGATGATGACGAGTTGTCGTGGGGCGAGGCCGCGGTAGGCGGCGGCGAGGTCGTCGACGGTCCCGCCACCCGGGATCCGTTGGGACGTCCGCGACGCGACGTCGCGTTCCACCCCCGTCCACAGCACCTTCAGCGGAACGTCGTCGCGCAGGCCGGGCAGCCACCGGTCCCCGTCCCACTGCCGGCGCACCCGCGTGCGCAGCACGGCGGCCGCCGAGTCCAGCGCCGAACCCGGGTCGACGGCACCGGGCGGGTTCAGCGCCACCGCCAGCGACAGGAGCGCCACCAGCACACCCGTGACGCCCGCGATCGTGCTCACCAGGCCGACGACGTCGGTGCGCGGCGCGATCCACCACCCGAACCAGAGCAGCCCGGCGCCGCTCAGCAGCGCGCAGCCGCTGATCCACCACAGCAGCGGTCGGCGCACGACAGACGACACAGCGTCATGATGGCCGCCCGGCGCCACCCACGCATGGAAGGATCTCACCGTGATCACCTTCGGGGTCGTCGGCATCGAACACCCGCACGCGATGAACCTGATCGCCGGCCTGCGCGACGCCGGGGCCCGCTGCGCCGGCTTCTTCACGGGCCGGCCGAACCCGGTTCTCGACCGGTGCCGGCAGCGCTTTCCCGACGTGCCCGTGGTCGACGACGCCCGGCGCCTGGTCGAGGACCCCGACGTGGCGTTGATCGTCAGCGCCGACGTGCCGGACCTGCGCGCCGCGGTGGCGGTCGCGGCGATGCGCGCCGGGAAGGACGTTCTGGTGGCGAAGCCGGGGTGCACGACGTCGGCGCAGCTCGCCGAGATCCGGGCCGTGGCCGCGCGGACGGGGCGCCGGTGGGTGGTGGCGTTCTCCGAGCGGCTGCACGTGCGCGCGGCGGTGCGCGCCGGCGAACTGGTGCACGCCGGCGCGATCGGCACCGTGGTGCAGACGATCGGGCTGGGCCCGCACCAGTTGAAGCGGTCCACCCGGCCGGCGTGGTTCTTCGACCCGGCGCGCAACGGCAGCATCCTGACCGACCTGGCGTCGCATCAGATCGACCAGTTCCTCTTCTACACGGGTTCGACCGATGCGGAGATCGTCGCGTGCACCGTGGCCAACCACGCCACGCCCGAACATCCGGCGTTCCAGGACTTCGGCGAGGTGCTGCTGCGCAACGCACACGCGCACGGCTACCTGCGCGTCGACTGGTACTCCCCGGACGGCCTGCCGACGTGGGGCGACGGGCGGCTGACCATCCTGGGCACGGCCGGCTACATCGAGCTGCGCAAGTACGTGGACATCGCCGGGCGGCCGGGCGGCGACCATCTGTTCCTCGTGGACGCCGCCGGGACGCGGCACGTCGACTGCGCGGGCGTGCGGCTGCCGTTCTACCCGGACCTGGTGCGCGATCTCGTCGAGCGGACGGAGTCCGCGATCGGTCAGGAGCACACGTTCACCGCGACCGGCCTCGCCGTCCGGGCGGCGGAGTTGGCTACCCGGTGAGGCCGTACGAGTCGGCCGTCGCGTGTTGCCACGGCGGCGCGGAGCCCGCGCGGCTCGGTGACCCGCCCACCGAGGCCGAACTGCGGGCGGTTTTCGGACCCGGGCGGTGGGAGCCGGCGTATCCGCCGCACCTGCCCCGCCACGGCATGGTCTACCTGGTGGAGGTCACGTTGCGCAAGCGCCGTGTGCGTGGGGAGGCGCCGGGTGTGCGCATCCACCCGTTCGACCGGCACCGGCTGACGTACCGGCTCGCGTCGTGCCTGCCCGTCGCCGCGTTCGACGAGGCGCCGGGCGCCGGCACCGCCGCTCAGGAGGTGCTGATCAGGCCCCTGACGTAGGCCGCCTGACCGAGGTGCTGCGCGTCGTCGTCGATGACGCTGGCGAGCCGCACGCCGCAGGTGACCGGCGGGTCCCACCGCTCGTCCACCACGCGGTCGAGGTCGTCGGGGCCCAGCCCGCGCACGAACTTCTCGGTCCGTTCGAGGACGGCGGCGTGGTAGTCGACGAGCGCCCGCCAGGACTCCGGGCGCACCGCGGCGACCTGCTCCGGCGTGTGGCCGTAGCCGTGGTCGTCGGGGTCGGCGGCGAGGCCGAAGCGCCCGGCCCAGCCGTCCTCGACCCAGACCTGGCCGGTGCCGGCGAGCTCCGACACGTGGTGGTCCTGCACCCGGGTCAGGTGCCACACGATCCAGCCGACCGGGTTGGCCCCGGTGCCCGGCGCCCGGCGCAGCTGCTCCGCGCTCAGCCCCTCGACGGCGGTGCGCACCAGCTCCGGCTGCCGCCCGAACAACTCCACCAGAACATCACGAGCATCCACGACGCACGAACCTACCCCGGGCCCGCGCCGCGGAAACCCGAGCCCACCCGACCCGACCCGGGCGGGCCGGTGCGGAGGGGATGCAGTCCGATCGAGGACAGCCCGACCGCCGCGGCGCCGGACCGGAGGAGGGTACGCATCGTGAAGGCATCGACCCTCGTGATAGTCCTCCTACTGGGCCCGGTCCCCGCGACGGCCGCCCGTCCCGACCTCGACGGCGTGCGCGGCTGGAACGAACTGGCGCTCACCGCCGTCCGCACCACCCGCGCCACCGACGCCGACGCCGCCCGCCTGTACGCGATGCTCAACGTCGCCGCGTACGACGCGGTCAACGGCATCCACCCGACCCGGGCACCCGCGCTGGTCCCCGGACCCGGCCCGCGCGACGGCGACCCGCAGGCGGCGACGGTCGCCGCGGCGCACGCGGTCCTCGTCCGGCTCGACCCCGACCGGGTGGCCACCTACGACGCCCGCCGCGACGCCGATCTGGCGCGGCTCGGCGGACATCCGTCGGTGGCCCGCGGCGCGGCCTGGGGCGCCCGCGTCGGCGAACGGGTCGTCGCCGCCCGGGCCGACGACAACGCCCGGCCGGTGGAGAGCCAGCCGGCCGGCAGCGGCCCGGGGGTGTTCCGCGCGGCGTGGTCCGGGGTGCAGTACCGGACGGTGCGGCCGTTCGCGGTCCACGATCCCCTGCGCTACGTGCCGGGGCCGCCGCCGGCGCTCGACTCGCTGCGCTACGCGGCCGCGTTCGCCGAGGTGGCGCTGCTCGGCTCGGCCGCGCTGGCGGAGCCGGAGCTGCTGGCGACGTACCGGTTCTGGTCGCTGCCGGCCGGTTCGAGCCAGCCGCCGGGCGAGTGGCTGCGGATCGGGCTGGAGGTCTCGGCCGCCCGGCACCTGCCGTTGCCGGAACAGGCCCGGCTGACCGCGCTGCTCACCATGGCGCTGGCCGACACCACGGTCGCGACGGTCGTCACGAAGTACACGTACCGGCACTGGCGGCCGACGACCGCGATCCAGGAGGCCGACACCGACGGCAACCCGCTGACCGCGCAGGACGCCGGGTGGGCGGCGCGGGCCGGTTCGCCGGGCGGCTCGCCGGAGTACGTCTCGGGGCACAGCTCGTACAGCGCCGCCGGCGCGGCCGTGCTGGCCGGGTTCTTCTGCACGGACGCGATCCCGTTCAGCCACGCGACGGATTCGGCGCCGGACGGGGTGGCGCGGGCGTATCCCGGGTTCGCGGCGGCGGCCACGGAGGCCGGGCGGTCGCGGGTGTACGGCGGGCAGCACTTCGAGTTCAGCAACGAGGCCGGTCTGACCCTGGGCCGCGCCGTGGCGACCGAGGTCCTCGCGGGCCCCGTGCACGTCGGCGGCTGCGCTCGATGATCGCCGACTGCTACAGCTGCACCCAGGAGGCGCGCTTTCCCGACCTGCCGCCGCGCGAGGCCGTGGCCGCCGACCGGCACTGGCGGGCCGCCCACGCCATCGGCGTCGCCCTCCCGGGCTGGCTCGTCCTCGTGCCGCGCCGCCACGTCACCGCGATCGCCGACCTGACCGACGCCGAGGCCGCCACGCTGGGTGCCTGGCAGGTGCGGCTGTCCCGGGCCCTGCGCGAGGTCACCGGCTGCGCGCGCACCTACGTGGCGCAGTTCGCCGAGAAGCCCGGCTTCGGCCACGTGCACTTCCACGTCGTGCCGCGCCCCGCCGACCTGCCGCCCGAACACCGCGGCCCGGGCGTCTTCGCCCTCATGCGCGACGCCGTCTCCCCGCAGGAGGCGGACGCGCTCGCCGCGAGACTCAGCGCGGCCCTTCGAGATCGGTGAGGAGCGCGATGTTCTCCTCCTCGTCCGGGTCCGGCCCGGGCGTGTCGATAAACGCCGCCAGCACCTCGACGGCCACGTCCGGCGACAGTCGCTTGAGGCTCATCGCGAGGACGTTGGCGTCGTTCCACTGGCGGGCGCCGCGCGCGATCCAGGCGTCCCAGGCCAGCGCCGCCCGCACGCCGTCGACCTTGTTGGCCGCGATGGCGGTACCGGTGCCGGTCCAGCACATCACCACGCCGACGTCGGCCCGGCCGTCGACCACCGCGCGCCCCACCTCCGCCCCGAGGTCGGGCCAGCGCTCCAGGTGCAGCACCTCGACGTCGTGCCCCTTGCGGGAGAGGTAGTCGAGCACCGCGCGTGTGGTCTCATTCTTGTCGTCGGCCCCGAAAACTATGCGCACGCGTCAAAGACTAAGGGCATTTCTTGCCACGGTCCGCCGGGTGCGCTACCGCAGCTCCCGCGGGGACCGCTCCGGGCCGATCCCGCTCCGCTCGATCGGCCGCTCCGCTGCCGGGTTCGTGTTCAGAGCAGGTCGCGGTATCTGGTGAGTGCGGCCAGCGCGGCGGTCAACGCGGCGTCGCTCTCCGCGCGGGACCGTGCCGCCGCCGCGAGGTGGTCCAGGGCGTCGCGGGTGTGCCTCGACGCCGAGCCCTCCACCGTGTCGGCCAGGGTGGCCAGCGCGTCGCGGAGGTCTTCGTACGCCGGGTCGTCGGTGAGCCGCCTCTCGACCGCCGCGATCGTCGTCGAGAGGCCGGCGACGGTCAGGCCGGCGGGGCGGCGTGGTGTCGCGGAGACGGGCCGGCGGAGGGCTCTCGCGCGGTGGGCCTCGGCGTAGCGGCGTAAGTAGGGGTCGTCGCCGCGGGCAGCGGCGGCTGCCAGGTCGACGCGGTAGCGGGCGCCCGTTCCGGCGAGGACGTGCGCGACCAGGCGCGGGCCGGCCAACCGGTACACCGCCCGGCCGTCGGCGCCCGAGACGAGCACGTGGCGGGCGATCGGCTCCAGCACGCGGGCCACGTCGGCGTCGGTGTAGTCGTCGAGGTCGGCGCGCACCTCGTCGTTGCGCAGCACCGAGGCGAGCCGCGGCCACACGTCGCGGGCCGGCACCCCGGCCCCGAACGCCGACGCCGCCACCCGCAGCAGGTGCCGTGCGACGGCGCGGTCGGCCTTCGGCAGTTCGGCGAGGGCGCGGTCCAGGGCGGCGGGGTCGTCGTCCCCGGGGCCGGCCGCGCCCGCCAGGGTCCGCGGCGGCGCGGCCGGGTCGTGGCGCGGGTTCACCAGCATCGGCAGCGACGTCCCGAACGACCCCACCCACGGCTGCCGTCCCGCGTACACCGGCCACCGTTCGGCCAGCGCCCGCAGCACGTCCACCCCGCGAACCGCCGCGTCGTAGGCGCTCCAGTGCGGGCGCACCCCGTCCGGCCCGTGGCGCAGCAGATCCGTGAAGATCCGGCCGAACTGCCCCTCCAGCGCCTGTTCGTACGGCTGCGCCGTGGCGAGCACGCCCACCCAGCTGGGTCCGTCCACTTTGGACGCGAGCGCGGCGACGTTCGGGATGGCGGTGCCGTCGTGGCAGGTGTCGAGCACCAGCAGCACCTGGCGAACGCCACGGGCCAGCGCGCCGCCGGTCAGCCGCGCCGGATCGAGTGTCCACCGTGGACTGCCCGCCTCGTCGGTGTCCCGCAGGACCAGCCGCAGGTCGGTCTGTCCCCCCGCGACGGCATGCCCGGCCCAGTAGACCAGCGCCGTCGTTCCCTGGGAAGAGGCCGGCGCCACGGACGGCACCCCGGCCCGGTCCGGATCGGAGACGACCCGCACCGCGGCACCCCTGCGGGCCAGTTCGGCCCCGACCTCCTGCACGTCGGCGGCGGCGCGGCCCAGCTTGCCGTACCGCTCGCAGTCGTAACCGGACACGCCAACACCGAGATACTGCAACGGTTTCTCCCGGATTCGATCGGCAAACCCGTTAACCCTCGCAGAGATCGACGTTGGGGCACGTTCGGCCACGACGGTCGATATGTCCGACGACCGTACGGCCCCGGCCGCCCGAAAGGATAGGCTCGCGGGATGCGCCGGTCGTACGTGGTGACGGGTGGCGGCCGGGGTATCGGCCGCGCCGTGGTCGAGCGGCTGCTCGCCGGTGGTGGCGCGGTCGTGGCGATCGAACGCGACGCCGAGGCGCTGGACTGGGCCGTCACGCACGAGGCCGCCGACCGGATCGTGACCGTGGCCGGGGACGCCGCCGACGAGACGGTCGCCACGCGGGCCGTGGAGCTGGCCGCCGCGGCGGGCACCTTCGCCGGCTGGGTCAACAACGCGGCGGTCTTCCGCGACGCCTCCGTGCACGACACGCCCACCCGCGAGGTGCTCGACCTCATCGCGGTCAACCTTGACGCGGCCGTGGTCGGCTGCGCGGTGGCGGTGCGCCGGTTCCTCGCCGACGGCACGCCGGGCGCGATCGTCAACGTCTCCTCGCATCAGGCGCAGCGCGCCGTTCCCGGGTGCACGCCGTACGTCGTGGCGAAGAGCGCGGTGGAGGGGCTGACCCGCGCGCTGGCCGTGGAGTACGGGCCGCACGGCATCCGGGTCAACGCCGTGGCGCCCGGCTCGGTGCGCACCGAGCGGCACGACCGGTTCCTGGCGGGGCTGACGCCGGCCACGCGCACCCGCATCGAGCAGGAGCTGAAGGACCTGCACCCGTTGGGCCGGATCGCGCGGGCCGAGGAGGTCGCCGGCGTGGTGTGCCACCTGCTCTCCGACGACGCCGGATTCGTCACCGGGGCGACGGTGCCGGTCGACGGCGGGCGTTCGATCCTGGCCAGGGATCCGCAGGAGTAGGGACTTCCGGCCTCTTGTGTCCGGGGCCAAGGACCCTGTGCGCGTCGGGACGTTCTCCGTGACGCTGGGGAGCGTGCCCGCCGCTCAGTGGAGTTTCGCGAACGGCGAACTGGCCTCCCTGCTCGACTCCGCCGGCGTGCTGTCGCCGTCGCGGGAGCTGCCGTGGCTCGTGCGGTTCACCGAGTCCGCCATCGAACTGGAGGTGGCGGAGCCGGCCGCGCGGGAGGCCCGGCTGGCGTGCGGCGCGGCGGCGTTCACGCTGCGGCTGGCGCTCGCCGCACGGGGTACTCCGGCCGAGGCGACGTACGGGGCCGGTACCGGTTCCGTGCGGCTGGTGCCGTTGCCGCCCCGCCCACCGACCGGTGCCGAACGGCGCCTGCACGCGGCCGAGGCAGGAGCGCCGGCGCCCGGGATCTCGCCGGGGGTGCGCCGGGCGCTGACGAGGGCCGCGCGGGCGGAGGACGCCTGGCTGGTGGTGCTGACCGGGCCGCGGCGGCTGCACGGGGTGACCTCGATGGTGCGGCTGGCGGACGAGCCCGCCGAGCTCACGGAGGCGTTCCACCGGAAACTGGACGAGTGGGTCGGTGGCCGGGACACGCCGCTCGGGGTCCTGGGTGTCCACGGAGACGGCCCGGGTGACCAGGTCCGGGCCGGTGCGGCGCTGCAGCGGGTGCGGCTGACGGCGGCGGCGGCCGGGCTGCCGATGTCGGTCCTGTCCGCCGGGGTGCGCACGACCGGCGTCCGCGAACGTCTCCGCGTCGCGCTGGGCCGCTACGCGAGCCCGCAGGCGGTGGTCTGCTTCTGCGCGGGCTGGGACAAGACCTTGGCCGATCCCGGGGCAGGGGGTATAACGGGGTTATAACCCGTTGCTAACCCCATAGGGGGTACCCGTGCCGAAGATCAACGTGTACCTTCCGGACGACCTCGCCGAGGCGGTCCGCAGGGCCGGCATCCCCGTCTCCGCCGTCTGCCAACGCGCCCTGGAGCAGGCCGTCCGCCGCGTCACGGCGATCCGCGAGACGGTCCTCGCCGGCCCGGAGGACCCGACCGCCGGCCTGTCCCACTTCACGCCCCGCGCCCGGGAGGCCATCCGGCTCGGCCTCGAACGCGCCAGACAGGACGGCGCCGCCACCGTCGGCACCGGCCACCTCCTGTCCGGGATCCTGGACGAGGGGCAGAACCTCGCCCTGCACGTGCTGCGCGCCGCGGAGATCGACCCGTCGGCCGTGCGGGAGGCGTTGTCCCGCCGGCCCGTCACCCGCGCGGAGGAGCCCTCCCTGCGCTTCGGCGAGCACGCGGCCAACGCCCTCGAACTGACCGTCACCGAGGCCACCGGCCTGGGACACAACTACGTCGGCTGCGAACACCTCCTGCTCGGCATAGCCGCCGAACCCGACGGCACCGGCGGACACGTCCTGCGCGAACTCGGCGGCGACTACCGCCTGGTGCGCCGCGCCGTGACGGCAGCCCTCGCCGGCTACGTCCACCTGCGCGCCCAGACCGCGCCGCCCTCGGTCGCCGAGACCGTCCGCGCGGAGCTGGCTCCCGTCGTCGCGCGCCTGGCCCGCCTGGAGAGCCACGTCGGACTGGAGGCGCCGTGAGCAGCAAGGCGCGCAGCTTGCGAGCACCGCTGTCGCGAACCGGGGAGGCACTGTGAGCAGCAAGGCGCGCAGCTTGCGAGCACCGCTGTCGCGAACCGGGGAGGCACTGTGAGACCGCTGCTGCTCGCCACCGGCGGCACCATCGCCACGCACCCGGGACGGCCGGGGCGCGGGGCGTTCCTGACCGGGGCGGAACTGCTCGACACCGTGCCGCCCGAGGTCGCCGGGGGCGTCGACGTCGAGGACGTGGTGGCCGCGCCGAGCTGGGACCTGGACACCGGCACCATGCTCGACGTGGCGTTCCGGGTGCGGCGCGCCGTTCTCGAGGACGGCTACCCGGGCGTGGTGGTGACCCACGGGACCGACACGATCGAGGAGACCGCCTACCTGACGGACCTGCTCGCCGGCCCGGCCGCCGCACTCGGCGGGATCGTCCTCACCGGCGCCATGCGCCCCGCGAACGCCCTCTCCGCCGACGGCCCCGGCAACCTCGCCGCCGCCCTGAGCGCCGCGGCCGACCCCGCCCTGCGCGGCTGCGGCGCCGTCGTCTGCCTCAACGACGAACTGCACGCCGCCCGCTGGGTCCGCAAGGTCGACGCGACGAACGTGGCGGCGTTCAGCTCGGCACCGCACGCCCTGCTCGGCCGGGTGCGCGACGGCGGCGTCCAGCTTCTGACCCCGCCGCCGCCCCGCCCGCCCGCGCCGGCCGGCGACCCCGAGCCGGCCGTCGCCTTGATCACCGTCTACCCCGGGATCGGGCCGGAGCAGCTCACCGCCGTCGTGGACGCCGGCGCCCGGGGGATCGTGCTGGAGGGCACCGGCCTGTCGAACGTTCCGGTGAGCCTCTTCACCACCATCTCCGACCTCGCCGACTGGGGGATCCCGGTGGTGATCGCCTCCCGGTGCCGGGTGCCCGGGGCGCCGATGAAGCCCGGGGTCCCGCCGGGCGGCCTCGTCGACGACTCCGGGCTGGCGGCCACGGTGGGCGCGATCGGCGCGCGGGGGCTGCCGGCGGTCAAGGCCCGGTACGCGCTGATGGCCGCGCTCGGCACCGGGCGCGAGTCGGCCCGCACGGTCGACGGCGTCCGCGCCTGGTTCGCCGAACTGTCCTGACCGGCTACCCCGAGCCGACGCTCGCACGGCGGGCGAGCCTACGCCGAGTGGAACAGGTCCTCGAGCATCGCGCGCGTCCGCGTCGACAGGGGCTCGGCGGGGAAGAAACGTTCGCAGAGTGCGAGGGCGGCCGCGACGCTGGAGACGCCGATGATGTCGGCGAGCCGGCGAAGGTCGTCCTCGTCACGGCTGCGCGCCGCGAACGCCTTCATGGCGAAGACGTGTTCGGGAGAAGCCGCCATCACACGGATACCGGGATGGTCGAACACCTCGCGCTTGCCGTCGTCGTTCTGCGTGGAGACATAACTGCTCGCCTGTTCGTTGAGCCACCACGGCGGGAGTCCCATGGCCTCCGCGACATTCCGCGCTTCCTCCAGCACGATGCCGTGCGGCACGAAGGTTGCGTCGACATCGCGGGTCACCCGGTCGGCGTCATAGGCGAGTGCCATCGCCGCGCCTCCGACCACGAACACGTCAGCGATCACTCCGCGACGCACGAGTCGATCGCCCAGCGCGGTGAACGCCCGTTCAGCTCGGCGTGATCGAGGAGGCCGCCGCTCACGCTGCTTCGAGATCTCGGGCGGAGAGATACACGCCGTGCTTGCGAAAGGCGGCCGGTGCCTGGACCAGCGCCTCCATGCGCTTGGACGGCAGCGACGACGGAAACCAGGGGGTGGCGAGTACCCGTGAGCGGGACCACCGCGGCGGCGCCTGGTCGAGGCGGGCGGTGAGGTGTTCGGCGAGCGCGGCCAGCAGCACGTCCCACTTCTCTTCGCCGGTCGGGGAGGGCTCATCCGTCAGGAGATCGAGCCGCCGCTCGGCCGGCTCCCAGCGGTACTCCTCGAGGAACTCCCAGACGTGCTTCCACCTGATCTTCTCGTCCGCGTCGCGGGTGAGGTGGGCGGCGAGGTCGGCTAGCGTCATCGGCCGATAGGTCATGATCACCTCAGGGTTCGCAGCTCGCTCGCTGGAACAGAATACTTGAGGCGGCTTGCGGCGCGTCTTTCCCACCGTAGTGTTCATGGTGGCCTTGGGGGAGACCGTGAGCGTGTCTCGGGTGTTCTGGCTGCTGCTGGTGGTGGCGGGTGTGGTCGGGCTCAGGCTGTTCCCCGGAAACCCAAGGCTTAGGCTCCGTTCATGACGGAGCTGAGCCTCGCCGCCGGGTTTCCCGCCGCATCGGCACAGGAGTGGCGCCGGCTCGCCGTCGCGGTGCTCCGCAAGTCCGGCGCCGCCGGTGCGGACACCCCGGACGAGGCGGTCGACGAGCTGCTCGCCACGCAAACGTACGACGGCATCCGGTTGGCGCCGCTGCACACCGCCGGCACGCCGGCCGTTCGGCCGCCGCACGTGCGGGCCGGCGCGTGGGAGGTGCGGCAGCGGCACGGCGGCACCGACGCGAAGCGGGTCAACGAGGAGATCCTCGCCGACCTCGACAACGGCGTCGGCGGCGTCTGGCTCGACGGGCCGCTGCTGCCGGGGATGTTCGACGGGGTGTACCTGGACCTGATCTCCGTGGCCGTCTCCCGGGACGCCGCGGGTGAGCTGCTGGATGCCGAGACGTTGCACGGCACGCTCGGGCTCGACCCGGAGCGCGACCTCGACCTGATCCGGGTCGCCGTCGAGCGTCACCCGGGCGTGCGGGCGGTCACCGTGGACGGGACGCGGTTCCACGAGGAGGGCGCCTCCGACGCCCAGGAGCTGGGCTGCGCCGTGGCCGAGGCCGTCGCGCACCTGCGGGTCCTCGCGTCTTCCGGTCTTCCGGTCGAACGTGCGTCAGCACAGCTGGAGTTCCGGTTCGCGGCAACGGCCGATCAGTTCGGGACCGTCGCGAAGCTGCGTGCGGCACGGCTCATGTGGGCGCGGGTGCTGCAGGCGTGCGGCGCACCGGACAGCGTGCGCATGTATCAGCACGCCGTCACGTCGGCGGTGATGCTGACCGCCCGCGACCCGTGGACCAACCTGCTGCGCGGCACGCTCGCCTGCTTCGGCGCCGGGGTCGGCGGCGCGGACGCGGTGACCGTGCTGCCGTTCGACGCGGCGGTGGGGCGGCCGGACGGGTTCGCGCGGCGGATCGCGCGCAACACCCAGTCGCTGCTGATCGAGGAGGCGAACGTCGCCCGCGTGCGCGACCCGGCCGGCGGCTCCTGGTACGTGGAGCGCCGCACCGCCGAGCTGGCGCGGGTCGCGTGGGAGTGGTTCCAGGAGATCGAACGCGCGGGCGGTTTCAGCGCGGCGGCCGACCTCATCGCGGAACGGCTCGCCGCCACGTGGGAGAAGCGCCGGATCAACATCGCCCATCGGCGCGATCCGTTGACGGGGCTCAGCGAGTTCCCCCATCTGGAGGAGAAGCCGCTGGTGCGGGAGGCCGCCGACGGGCCGCGACCGGCGCGCAGGTACGCGGCGGATTTCGAACGGCTCCGCGACCGCGCCGACGCGGCACCCACCCGGCCGACGGTCTTCCTCGCGACGCTGGGGCCGGTGGCGGCGCACACCGCGCGGGTTTCCTTCGCGGCGAACCTCTTCGCGGCCGGCGGCATCGCGACCGTCCACAGTGGACCGGAGGATTTCGGCGCGAGCGGCACCCGCGTCGCCTGCATCTGCGGCACGGACAAGGCCTACGCCGAGCACGCCGTCGGGGTGGCGGCGGCCCTGCGTGAGGCCGGCGCGACCACCGTCTGGCTCGCCGGCCGGCCCGCCGATCACGAGGGCGTGGACGGCTACCTGTACACCGGCTGCGACGCGATCGCCGCACTCGAGTCCACGTTGGAGGCACTGGCGTGATCCCCGATTTCTCCACTGTGGACTGGGTGGCTCCGTCGTCCTCTGTGGACGGTGCCGGCCCCGAGTGGGAGACGCCCGAGGGCATTGCCGTCAAGGCGGCGTACGGCCCGGAGGACCTCGAGGGGCTCGACTTCCTGGACACCTATCCGGGGATCGCGCCGTACCTGCGCGGCCCCTACCCGACGATGTACGTCACGCAACCGTGGACGATCCGCCAGTACGCCGGCTTCTCCACGGCCGAGGAGTCGAACGCGTTCTACCGGCGCAACCTGCGCGGCGGGCAGAAGGGGCTGTCGGTGGCGTTCGACCTGCCGACGCACCGCGGCTACGACTCGGATCACCCGCGGGTCGGCGGCGACGTGGGCATGGCCGGCGTGGCGATCGACAGCATCTACGACATGCGGCAGCTCTTCGACGGCATCCCGCTGGAGAGGATGAGCGTCTCCATGACGATGAACGGCGCCGTGCTGCCGGTGCTGGCGCTGTTCGTGGTGGCGGGCGAGGAGCAGGGGGTGGCGCCGGAGCAGCTGTCGGGCACCATCCAGAACGACATCCTCAAGGAGTTCATGGTCCGCAACACGTACATCTATCCGCCGCGGCCGTCGATGCGCATCATCTCCGACATCTTCGCGTTCACGTCGCAGCGGATGCCGCGCTTCAACTCGATCAGCATCTCCGGCTACCACATGCAGGAGGCGGGTGCGACCGCCGACCTGGAGCTGGCGTACACGCTCGCCGACGGGCTGGAGTACCTGCGCGCCGGCCGGGACGCGGGGCTGGACGTGGACGCGTTCGCGCCGCGGCTGTCGTTCTTCTGGGCCGTCGGGATGAACTTCTTCATGGAGGTCGCGAAGCTCCGCGCCGGACGGCTGCTCTGGGCCAAGCTGGTGCGGGAGTTCGGGGCGCGGAACCCGAAGTCGTTGAGCCTGCGCACGCACTGCCAGACCTCGGGCTGGTCGCTGACGGCGCAGGACGTCTTCAACAACGTGGTGCGCACCTGCGTCGAGGCGATGGCCGCCACCCAGGGGCACACGCAGTCCCTGCACACGAACGCCCTCGACGAGGCGCTCGCCCTGCCGACCGACTTCTCCGCGCGGATCGCCCGCAACACGCAACTGGTGCTGCAGCAGGAGTCCGGCACCACGGGCGCGATCGACCCGTGGGGCGGCAGCGCCTACGTCGAACGCCTCACGCACGACCTCGCGCACCGCGCCTGGGCGCACATCCGCGAGGTCGAGGAGGCCGGCGGGATGGCCCGCGCCATCGACGAGGGCATCCCGAAACTGCGCATCGAGGAGGCGGCGGCGCGCACCCAGGCCCGCATCGACTCGGGTCGCCAGCCGGTGATCGGCGTCAACAAGTACCGCCCCGAGGCGGACGAACCCATCGACGTGCTCAAGGTGGACAACCGGGCGGTGCGCGCGCAGCAGGTCGAGAAGCTGCGCCGGCTGCGCGCCGAACGCGACGACGTCGCCTGCACGGCCGCCCTGGAGGCGCTGACCAGGGGCGCGGCCGGCGACGCGAACCTGCTGGAACTGGCCGTCGACGCCGCCCGCGCCAAGGCCACCGTGGGGGAGATCTCCGACGCGCTGGAGAAGGTGTTCGGCCGGCACACCGCGCAGATCCGTACGATCGCGGGTGTGTACCGCGACGAGGCCGGCCCGGCGGGCAACATCGAACGGGTGCGCGCCGCGACGGCGACGTTCGCCGAGAACGAGGGCCGGCAACCGCGGATCCTGGTGGCCAAGGTCGGCCAGGACGGCCACGACCGGGGCCAGAAGGTGATCGCGACGGCCTTCGCCGACCTCGGCTTCGACGTCGACGTGGGCCCGCTCTTCCAGACGCCCGCCGAGGTGGCGCGGCAGGCGGTCGAGGCCGACGTGCACATCGTCGGCGTCTCCAGCCTGGCGGCCGGCCACCTCACGTTGGTGCCGGCGCTGCGGGACGAGTTGGCGGCGCTCGGCCGCGACGACATCATGATCATTGTCGGTGGCGTCATCCCGCCGCAGGACGTCGAGGAACTGCGCACCGCCGGCGCGTCGGCCGTCTTCCCGCCCGGCACGGTGATCGCGGACGCGGCGCTCGACCTGCTGGCCTCGCTCTCCGCGCGCCTGGGCCATGCCGCCGGCGACTGAGGAGTACGTCGAGGGGGTTCTCGCCGGCTCGCGCGCCTGGATCGCCCGCGCCATCACCCTGGTCGAGTCGAGGCGGGCCGACCATCGCGCCGCCGCGCAGGAGGTGCTGGTCGCGTTGACCCCGCACGCGGGAGGGGCGGTGCGGGTCGGCGTCTCCGGGGTGCCCGGGGTGGGCAAGTCGACCTTCATCGACGCGCTCGGCACGCGGCTGACCGCCGACGGCCACACGGTGGCTGTGCTCGCCGTCGACCCGTCGTCGGTGCGGTCGCGGGGCAGCATCCTCGGCGACAAGACCCGCATGCGGGCGCTCTCCGTCGACCCGCGGGCGTTCGTCCGCCCGTCGCCCAGCGCCGGAACGCTCGGCGGCGTCGCGCAGGCCACCCGCGAGGCGATGGTGGTGCTGGAGGCCGCCGGCTACGACACCGTTCTGGTGGAGACCGTCGGGGTGGGGCAGTCGGAGACGACCGTGGCGGAGATGGTCGACACCTTCCTGCTGCTGGCGTTGGCGCGCACCGGCGACCAGTTGCAGGGCATCAAGAAGGGCGTCCTCGAACTGGCCGACGTGGTCGCCGTCAACAAGGCCGACGGTCCACATGAGACGGAGGCAAAGCGCGCGGCCCGCGAACTGGCCGGTGCCATGCGGCTCCTGCGGGTGCGAACGCCCGTGCTCACCTGCAGCGCGCAGACGGGTGCGGGGCTCGACGAGGTGTGGCGGGCGGTCACCGACCACCGCGACGCGCTCGACGCGTCCGGGGAGTTGGCGCGCCGGCGCCAGCGGCAGCAGGTCGGCTGGGTGTGGGCGATGGTGCGGGACGCTCTTCTTTCGTCACTGCACGCCGACCCGCGGGTCAAGGCGACGGCGTCCACTGTGGAGGGTGAGGTGCTCGCCGGCACGCTCACGCCGGCCCTTGCGGCACAACGGATCCTGGACGCCTTCACGCACTCCTGAGCCCGCTGCGGTGGCGGCGCACCGCGTCCCGGTTGGCGCACCGGGTCGAGCAGTACCGCTGCCGGCCGGTGCGCGACTGGTCCGCGTACACCACGTCGCAGTCCCGGTCCGCGCAGCGGCCGAGCCGGTGCATGCCGCGCCCCGACAGGTGCAGCGCGACGCCGACGCTGACCAGCGCCCGCAGCACCCCGCCCAACGAGAGGTCGTCGTCGCGGTAGTGCAGGTGCCAGCCGCCCACGTGGTCGGTGAGCCTCGGGTGCGCCGAACTCTCCTTCAGCAGCGCGTTGACCAGCGCGGCGCGTGCCTTCTCGCCCGGCGCGTCCACGATCTCCCGGAAGCGCAGAACGAGGTCGCGCGTGGTGTCCAGATCGGCGGGGCCGGTCGGCATGTCCACGACGACGCCGGCCTCGACGCAGCGCCGCACGAGGTCGTCGAGGTCCGCCACCGGCCGGTTGCTCAAATCCACGGCAAGATTCACCGGATCCTCGCCGTAAGGGTTGAGTTGCATAAGGCCATTACATCAGGCTTGGGGCGTGAACTCCTACATCTCTTCATCACATCGGCACGATTGGCAGACCCGTTCCCGGCATCGGACGAGCGACGGGACGGTGCGCTACGACCGGTGCCGTTGCGGCGTATGGCTCGTGGTCACCGACCAGGTGGAGCGCACCCCGCGGGTCGCCCGCATGATCTTCCCGTGACCCGTCCGGCCGCCGGGTAGGCGGTCGGGCTGTTGGATCTCTCAGTTCTTCGCGCGGTTGTCGAACAACCGGGTTCTCCGCACGTCAATACGTGCAGAGGTACCACGCGACAACGAGGGAGAGGCCAGCGTGACGACGGGTTCGTTGGGATTCGAGACGAGCGTCTTCGACAAGGAATACATCACCCTGGCCGGGCAGCGTGAGGGCATCGTACGGGGCGGGCGGGACCTGTTCGACCGGCTGCCGCGCGCGTTCGAGGGGATCAACCAGATCGCGGTGATCGGCTGGGGGCCGCAGGGCTCGGCGCAGGCGCAGAACCTGCGGGACTCCCTGGCCGGCCGGGTCCGGGTCGTGGTCGGCCTGCGGGAGGGTTCCGCCTCCTTCGACGCCGCGCGGGCCGCCGGGTTCTCCGAGGCGGACGGGACGCTGGGCGAGATGTTCGCCGTCGTCGCGGCCTCGGACATGGTGCTGTTGTTGATCTCCGACGCCGCACAGGCCGCGCTGTACGAACGGATCTTCGCGGCGCTGCGGCCGGGCGCGACGCTCGGCCTGTCCCACGGGTTCCTGCTCGGCCATCTGGACCAGCGGGGCGGCCGCTTCCCCGAGGGCATCGACGTGATCGCCGTGTGCCCCAAGGGGATGGGTGCCTCCGTGCGGGCGCTGTACCTCCAGGGCGTCGAGACCAACGGCGCGGGCATCAACGCCAGCTTCGCCGTGGAGCAGGACCGCAGCGGCCGGGCGGTCGAACGGGCCCTCGGCTGGTCGGTGGGCCTGGGCGCGCCGTACACGTTCCAGACGACCCTGCGGTCGGAGTACCTGTCGGACCTGACCGGCGAGCGCGCGATCCTGCTCGGCGGGGTGCACGGCATCGTCGAGAGCCTCTACCGCCGGTTCCGTGACCGGGGCATGACCGAGGTCGAGGCGTACCGCCACTCCGTCGACTGCGTCACCGGCCCGATCTCCTCGATCGTCTCCAAGGAGGGGCTGATCGGGCTGTACCGGCGGCTGGACCCGGCCGAACGCGAGATCTTCGGGCAGGCCTACGCGGCCGCCTATCCGGTCGGGCTGGAGCTGACGCACGAGATCTACGACGAGGTCTCCTCCGGCAACGAGATCCGCAGCGTGATCCTGGCGGGCCGGCGGCTCGCCGAGTTCCCGATGGGGAAGATCGACCAGGCGGCCATGTGGCGGGCCGGCGAGGTCGCCCGCCGCGATCGCGACGACGCGACGCTGCCGCTGGACCCGTTCACGGCGGGTGTCTTCTGCGGCGTGATGATGGGCCAGATCGACACGTTCATCGCGAAGGGCCACCCCTACTCGGAGATCGCCAACGAGTCGGTCATCGAGGCCACCGACTCGCTCAACCCGTACATGCACGCCCGGGGTGTGGCGTACATGGTGGACAACTGCTCGACCACGGCACGGCTGGGCTCGCGCAAGTGGGCGCCCCGCTTCGACTACCTGCTGACCCAGACGGCGTATCCGGCGGTCGACGACGGCGCCGGCGCGCTCGACACCGCGCTGGTCAAGCGGTTCGAGGATCACCCGATCCACGAGGTCCTGCGGATCTGCGGGCAGCTGCGGCCGTCCGTCGACATCTTCGTCCAGTGAGCCCGGACGCACCGGGCCGCGACCCGCGGTACGCCGACCTGATCGCCGACAGCTACCTCATGCACATCGGGGAGGAACTCGTCCCCGGCGGGCTCCGCGGTACCGGGGCGGCCTCGTGGCTGTACGATGCGTCCGCCCCGCTGCTCGCCCACGACGCGGCGGCCGACCCGCTGTTCGTCTACGCCAACCGCAAGGCGCAGGCGCTGTTCGGCTACGAGTGGGACGAGTTCGTCGGCCTGCCGTCCCGCCTGTCCGCGGGGGAGCAGGACCGGGAGTCGCGCCGCGCCTTCCTGGAGTCGGTGCGGCGCCAGGGCTACGCGGACAACTACCGGGGTCCGCGGGTCACCCGGGACGGGCGGCGGTTCTGGATCGAGAACGCGACGGTGTGGAACCTCGTCGGCCCCGACGGCGCCCCCGCCGGGCAGGCCGCGATGATCCTGCGCTGGTCCACCGGGCGCGCCACGGCCGCGAGCGCGTATTAGCTGGGGCAGCCCGAGGTGCCGGTCGGCTCGCCGAACTTGACGACCGTCAGCCGGATCGAGGTGTCGGCCGGTGGACGTTCGCCGGCCGGCACCGACTGCACCGTGACGAGCCAGTTGCTGTCCAGCAGCGGCCGCCGCTTCTTGCCGAGCCCGTCCGCGGTCGTCGTCCGGGTGAACCCGGCCGCGCCGAGCGTCTGCTGCGCCACGTTGAGGTCCAGGCACTCCACGTCCGGCACGACGCCCTTCGTCACGACCGGCGTCGCGTAGACGTCGGACGGCTTGCGCACCCGCAGGATGACGGTGGTGCTGCCGTCGACGGCGAAGCCGCCCTCGGGGGAGTGCGACTCGACGATCCAGTTGTCCGGGTTGATGACGGTGCGCTTGCGGCCGGTGGCGTCCCGGGTGTCGATCTTGCCGATGCCCAGGGCGGTGAGCGCCTCCTCGGCGTCCTTCAGCCGGTAGTCCCGCAGGAACGGCATGCGCTCGCTGCCGACCGGCTCCTCCGGCTCGACGCCCGGCCCGCGGGTCACCGAAGGATCCGTCTCCAGTGCGACGTTCGACGGCTGGGAGGCGTTCGACGAGAACATCGCACCGAGCACCGCGACCACGAGGAACGCGGTGAACACGACGCCGGCGGCGCGGCCCGTACCCGACACATCTGCAGGCTAAGCCGGCATTCGGGGTGATGGCGGCATTCCGCAGAAAGCGCAACCGAGGGCCGGGAGCGGGTGGGTCGATCACGTGCCGGAATGCACCGTGCCCGATACGTTGGCCGGATGAGTGCCCCGATGCGAGTGTCCCGCCGCGGTGTCCTGGTCGGTGCGGCCGCCGCTGCCGCCGCGCCCCTGGTCGCACCCGGCCCGGCCGGTGCGACCGGCGGTGGTGACCGGACGTACAGCCTGACCGTGCTCGGTACCTCCGACACCCACGGCAACGTCTACAACTGGGACTACTACCGCGACGCCGAGTACGACGACAGCGCGCACAACGACGTCGGCCTGGCCAAGGTCGCGACGGTGGTCAACGGCATCCGGGCCGAACGCCGGGGCCTCGCCACGCTGGTGCTGGACGCCGGCGACACGATCCAGGGCACCCCGCTCGCGACGTACTACGCGAAGCAGGAGCCGATCACGAGCACGCGCGAGAAGCACCCGATGGCCCGCGCGATGAACGTCATCGACTACGACGCCGTGACGCTCGGCAACCACGAGTTCAACTACGGGCTGCCGCTGCTGGACCTGTGGATCAGGCAGCTCGGCTTCCCGGCCCTGGCCGCCAACGCGGTGAGCGTGCGGACCGGCAGGCCGGCGTTCACGCCGTACGTGATCAAGAAAGTGTCGCTGGGACGCGGCGCGCCCACGTTCCGGGTGGGGATCCTGGGACTGACGAACCCGGGCTCGGCGATCTGGGACCGCGCGAACGTGGAGGGCAAGCTCCGCTTCGAGGACATGATCGCCACGGCCGCCCGCTACGTGCCGGAGCTGCGCAGAAGGGGCGCCGACCTGGTGCTGATCAGCGCGCACGGCGGCGACAGCGGCACCTCCAGCTACGGCCCCGAACTCCCGAACGAGAACCCCACCGCGCTCATCGCCCAGCAGGTGCCGGGCATCGACGCGATCCTGTTCGGGCACGCGCACGCCGAGGTGGTCGAGCGGTTCGTCACCAACGAGGCGACAAAACAGCAGGTGCTCACCAGCGAACCGGCCAAGTGGGGCCAGCGGGTAACCCGGATGGACTTCACGCTGCGCCGCGAGCGCGGCCGCTGGCACGTCGACACCAAGCGCGCCACGATGATCAACACGAACACCGTCGTCGAGGACCCGAAGGTGCTGGCGGCGGTGCGGGCCCAGCACGCCAAGACGGTCGCGTACGTCAACCAGGTGGTGGCCACCTCCGCGGTCGAACTGTCGGCCGCCGAGTCCCGGTACCGGGACACGCCGATCCTGGACTTCATCAACCGGGTGCAGACGGACACGGTCACGGCCGCACTGGCCGGCGGCGAGTACGCCGCGCTGCCGGTGCTGTCGATCGCGGCGCCGTTCAGCCGCACGGCGCGGTTCCCCGCGGGCGAGGTGAGGATCAAGGACGTCGCGGGCCTGTACATCTACGACAACACGCTCGAAGCGGTCGTGCTGACCGGTGCGGAGGTGAAGGCGTACCTCGAGTACTCGGCGAAGTACTTCCGCACGCTGGCCCCGGACGCGCCGGTCGACCCGGCCACCATCAGCGACCCGGCCGTTCCGGACTACAACTACGACACGCTCTCCGGCGTCGACTACGACATCGACATCAGCCTGCCGGTCGGGCAGCGGATCACCCGCCTGGAGCACGGCGGGGCGGCCGTCGCTCCGGACGCCCGCTTCGTGGTCGCGGTCAACAACTACCGGCGCAGCGGCGGTGGGGCGTTCCCCGGGATCGTCAAGCCCCAGGTGTACAACGCGCAACAGGAGATCCGGCAGCTGCTGATCGACTGGGCCCAGGCGAAGGGGACGATCGACCCCGCGGAGTTCTATGTCCCCAACTGGAAGCTCGTCCGGGCGGGGGTGCCGGTCTTCCCGGCCGGATAAGGTGCCGAGGTGCGTTGGACCCTCACCGTGCTCGGCACCACCGACCTCCACGGGAACGTCTTCAACTGGGACTACTACCGCGATGCCGAGTACGACGACGGCGCCCACGACGACGTCGGCCTGGCCAAGGTCGCCAGTGTCGTGGGCGCGGTGCGTGCCGAGCGGGAGGGCCTCGCCACGCTGGTGCTGGACGCCGGCGACACGATCGAGGGCACGCTGCTGACCACGTTCTACGCGCGGCGTGAGCCGATCACCAGCACCGGCGAGATCCACCCCATGGCCCGCGCCATGAACGTCATCGGCTACGACGCCGTGACGCTCGGCAACCATGAGTTCAACTACGGGCTGCCGCTGCTCGACCTGTGGATCAGCCAGCTGGACTGCCCCGCCCTGGCCGCCAACGCGATCAGCGAGGCGACGGGAGAGCCCGCATACGCGCCCTACCTCCTGAAAGAAGTGCGGCTGGCGGAGAACGCCCCCGCCTTCACGGTGGGGATCCTGGGACTGACCAACCCCGGCACGGCCGTGTGGGACCGCGGCACCGTGGCGGGGAAGCTCCGCTTCGAGGACATGGTCGCCACGGCCGCCAAATGGGTCCCCGAGATGCGAAAGGCCGGCGCCGACCTGGTGCTGGTGAGCGCGCACGGCGGCGACAGCGGCACCTCCACCCTGGGCCCCGGCGTGCCGAACGAGAACCCGACCGCGCTCATCGCCCAGCGGGTGCCCGGCATCGACGCGATCCTGTTCGGGCACGCGCACGCCGAGGTGGTCGAGCGGTTCCACGTCAACGAGCACACCGGCGAACGGGTCCTCACCGCCGAACCGTCGAAGTTCGGCCAGCGGGTCTCGCGGATGGACTTCACGTTGCGCCACACCGGTGGCCGCTGGGTCGTCGAGGACAAGTGCGCCACGATGATCAACACGAACACCGTCGAGGAGGATCCGACCGTCCTCGACGAGCTCAAGGAGCAGCACGCCCGGACGGTCGCGCACACCACCCGCGTCGTCGCCACCTCCACGGTCGAGATGTCGGCCGCCGAGTCGCGCCTGCGGCCGACGCCGATCCTGGGATTCGTGCACCGGGTGCAGACCGACACCGTTCGCGCCGCCCTCGCCGACAACGAACTGCCCGTGCTGTCGGTGGCGTCGCCGTTCAGCCGCACGGCGCGGTTCCCGGCCGGGGAGGTGTGCGTCCGGGAGATCGCCGGGCTCTACGTGTACGACAACGCGCTGGAGGCCGTCGAGCTGACCGGTGCGCAGGTGCGGGCCTACCTGGAGTACTCGGCGCGGTACTACCGCACGCACGCGCCGGGCGCGCCGGTCGACCCGGCCACGATCAGTGTGCGCGGCCGGCCGGACTTCAACTACGACACGATCGACGGGATCGACTACGACATCGACATCAGCCGCCCGGCCGGGGAACGGATCACCCGCCTGGAGCACGGCGGAGCGGCCGTCGCCCCGGACGCCCGCTTCGTGGTCGCGGTCAACAACTACCGGCGCAGCGGCGGCGGGGCGTTCCCCGGAATGGGCGGGACCCCGCTCTACAGCGCCGGGCGCGAGATCCGCGAGCTGCTGATCGACTGGGCCCGGGCCCGGGGAACGATCGACCCGGCCGACTTCTCCGCCGCCAACTGGAGACTGGTTCGCGACGGTGTGCCCCTCTTCGCCTGACGGGTATCGCACGCGTAACCTGACGGTGTTCCGCGCGTAACGCGCGTCGCGGCGGAGTCCGGGTTAGATTTCCCGGGTGTTGGGCCTACCGGAGAACATCACCGCCCTCTTGTTCGACCTCGACGGGGTGCTGACCCAGACCGCCAAAGTTCACAACGCGGCCTGGACGCAGACCTTCGACGACCTGCTGCGCCGTCGAGCCGACCAGGGTCTGGAGGAGTACCGGCCGTTCGATCCGGTGCACGACTACAACCGCTACGTGGACGGCCGACAGCGGGCCGACGGGGTGCGCACGTTCCTCGCCTCGCGCGGGATCGTCCTCCCCGAGGGTGAACCCGACGACACCCCGGAGAAGGACACCGTCAACGGCGTCGGCAACCGCAAGAACGAACTTCTGCTGGAACACATCCGTACCAAGGGCGTGGAGGTGTACCCGGGTTCGGTCGAGTACCTGCGCCGCGCCGCGGAGGCCGGGCTGCGCCGCGCCGTCGTGTCGGCCAGCGCCAACACCGGCGACGTCCTGCGCATCACCGGCATCGGCGACCTGCTCGAGGGGCGCATCGACGGCGTCGTCGCCCGCGAGCGCGGGCTGCCCGGCAAGCCGAAGCCGGACACGTTCCTGGCCGGTGCTGCCCTGCTCGGCGTCGACCCGGCCGACGCCGTGGTCTTCGAGGACGCCGTCGCGGGCGTCCAGGCGGGCCGCGCCGGCAACTTCGGCTACGTCGTGGGCGTCGACCGGGTAGATCATGCGGAGGAACTGCTGGAGGCCGGCGCCGACATCGTGGTGAAGGACCTCTCCGAGTTGCTGGGAGAGCAGGCGTGATCCGGGAGAAGGACTATCCCGTCGAACCGTGGCACGTGCGCGAGACCGACCTGGACCTGACCGCCATCGCGCAGTCCGAGTCGGTGTTCGCGCTCGCCAACGGGCACATCGGCCTGCGGGGCAACCTCGACGAGGGAGACCCGCACGGGCTGCCCGGCACCTACCTGAACTCGTTCTACGAGCAGCGGCCGCTGCCCTACGCCGAGGCCGGCTACGGCTTCCCCGAGTCGGGGCAGACCGTCGTCAACGTCACCAACGGCAAGCTCATCCGGCTGCTGGTCGACGACGAGCCGCTCGACATCCGCTACGGCCAGCTGCACTCCCACGAACGCGTGCTGGACCTGCGCGCCGGCACGCTGTTCCGCACGTTCGAGTGGTCCTCACCGGCCGGCGACACCGTGCGGGTGCGCAGCACGCGGCTGGTGTCGTTCACGCAGCGGGCCATCGCCGCCATCTGCTACGAGGTCGAACCGGTCAACCACACCGTGCGGCTCATCGCCCAGTCCGAACTGGTCGCCAACGAGCAGCTGCCGCCGCGCAGCGCCGACCCGCGGGTGGCCGCCGCCCTGGAGGCGCCACTGGAGTCGGAGGAGTTCGCCACGGCGCGCAACGGCGGGCTGCTGATCCACCGCACCAAGCAGAGCAAGCTGCGCATGGCCGCCGCGATGGACCACATCGTCGAGTACCCGAACAACGGCCGGGTGGAGGTGGAGGCGTTCGAGGACTGGGCGCGCACCACCGTCGCCTGCGTGCTCAAGCCGGGGGAACGGCTGCGCATCGTCAAGTTCGTCGCCTACGGCTGGTCCAGCCGGCGCACCCGACCCGCCCTGCGGGACCAGGTGGAGGCGGCCCTCACCGCGGCCCGGATGAGCGGCTGGGAGGGGCTGCTGGCCGAGCAGCGCTCGTACCTCGACGAGTTCTGGGACGCCGCCGACGTGCGCATCGAGGGCGACGACCAGGTGCAGCAGGCGGTCCGCTTCGGGATGTTCCACGTGCTGCAGGCCGGCGCGCGGGTGGAGGATCGGCCGGTCGCGGCGAAGGGGCTCACCGGACCGGGGTACGACGGGCACGTCTTCTGGGACAGCGAAATGTACGTCCTGCCGACGCTGACGTACATCAAGCCGGAGACCGTCGAGGAACCGCTGAAGTGGCGCCACTCCACGCTCTGGCTCGCCAAGGAACGCGCGGCCACCCTAGCCCTGCAGGGGGCGGCGTTCCCGTGGCGCACCATCCGCGGGCAGGAGTGTTCGGGATACTGGCCGGCCGGCACGGCGGCGTTCCACATCGGGGCCGACATCGCCGACGCGGTCCGCCGCTACGTCAACGCCACGGGCGACGTCCAGTTCGAACGCGACTTCGGCCTCGAACTCCTCGTCGAGACGGCCCGCATGTGGCAGTCCCTCGGGCACACCGACCGGCACGGGGTCTTCCACCTCGACGGCCTGACCGGCCCCGACGAGTACACCGCCGTCGCCGACGACAACCTGTACACCAACCTCATGGCCCAGCGAAACCTGCGCAGCGCCGCCAAGGCCTGCGAACGCCACCCGGACAAGGCCACGGAGCTGGGCGTCCGGGACGACGAGGTGGCCGCGTGGTGCACCTCCGCCGAGGCCATGAAGATCCCGTACGACGAGGAACTCGGCGTGCACCCGCAGGTCGCCGGCTTCACCCGGTACCAGGAGTGGGACTTCGAGAACACGCCCGACGACAAGTACCCGCTGTTCCTGCACTACCCGTACTTCGACCTGTACCGCAAGCAGGTGCTGAAGCAGGCCGACGTGGTGCTGGCGATGCACTGGCGCGGCGACGCGTTCACGCCGGAGGAGAAGGCGCGCAACTTCGCCTACTACGAGCCGCGCACGGTCCGGGACTCGTCGCTCTCCTCGTGTACCCAGGCGGTGATCGCCGCCGAGGTGGGGCACATGGACCTGGCGTACGCCTACCTGGCCGAGGCCGCCCTGATGGACCTGCACGACCTGCACAACAACACCCGCGAGGGGCTGCACATCGCGGCGCTCGCCGGCACCTGGCTGGCGCTGGTGGCGGGCTTCGGCGGGTTCCGGGACCACGACGACGTGCCGTTGTTCGCGCCGCGGCTGCCCACCGGGATCACCCGCATGGATTTCTCGCTCCTGTGGCGGGGAAAGCGGCTGCGGGTGGACGTTCGACCGGATGAGGTGGAGTACTCGCTGCGCAACGGGGACGCGGGCACCGAGCTGGAGCTGCGTCACCACGGCGAGACGGTCAGGGTGAGCTGCGAGCAGGCGGTGACCGTCGCGATCCCGCCGCTCGCGGACCCGGGTCCGGCGCCTCGCCAGCCGCGTGGTCGGGAACCGGTGCCCCGCCCCAAGACGCCCGCGGCCTGACGGCGGGCGGCGTGTAGCGCCCCGGCGGGGTGTGGATGTCGAAGTGCAGCGTGGGCTGGGCCAGGATCGAGTGCGGCATCGAGTCCGCCGTGGTCAGGCCCAGCCGTTCGAACATCGTGAAGCGCGCGCTGCGCGCCGTGAAGCGCCGCGGGCGCATCGGCGGGTGCCAGATGCTGTAGGTGCCCACGGTGCCGCCGCGACGCGGGTACCAGCCGATCGTGGGGTGGGTGAGCAGCTCGAGCCAGGCGAGCGGCTCGGTGAACCCGTCCATCCGCTCCAGGGTGGGGTCCTCGACCGCCTCGCAGAGGCTGGTGCCGTCGCTGTCGTCGGCCGTCATCCGCCAGCGGGCCGGCGCGGCCTTCCACTCGCCGGTGATGCCGATCCGGCTGCGCCGCCACGGCATGCCCCACAGCGTCCGCGGCACGTTGACCAGCCCGTGGTCGAGCGCGGTGCCGAAGAACCAGACGCCCGGCTGTCCGTGCGCCGTCACGTAGGCGCGGTAGTTGATCTGCCCGCAGGAGATGCGCGCCGGCGGACAGAACCGGAAGTGGAAGTCCCGGTCGCGGAAGACGACCGCCGAGACGAGCGCGCCGGTGTCCCCGTCGTCGAACGCGAACTCGCGCGGCATGAAGCCCTCCGGCAGGTGCTCCTTCAGCCGTTGCGCGCAGACCCGGTAGGTGACGATGGCGAAGTCGTCCAACTCCGTCGCGGCGTGGTGCCAGCGCCGGGGCGGGCGTGGCGTTCCAGCGAAGGTCATGAAGGCAGACGATACGTCTCCACCAGGGGGAACGTGACTGCCCGGATGGCCGGAATTTCGTCCCCGAAGTCCTCAACTCACCCGACCGGCTGACGAACGGTGTGTGGTGAGGCGACTTCTGTCCGCGGGACTGGCACTTCTCCTGCTCGCCGGGTGCAGTCACGAGACGAAAGTGACGGTCTCGGAGGCGTTCTCCGACTGCTCGACCTCGCCCAACGAGTGCAACGGCGGCGCGACCGGCAGCGGCGGCACGCTCACGTACGCCGTCGCGCGGCCGGTCAGCGGCTGGAACCTCAACGACGCCGACGCGAACAGCCTGGAGACCGCGCAGGTGCTGGCGGGTGTGCTGCCGGCGGCGTTCGTGACGCACCCCGATCTGAGCACGACGCCCAACCCGGACCTGTTGGAGAGCGCCGAACAGATCTCGGCCGCCCCGCAGGTGATCGAGTACCGCATCCGCGCCGAGGCCGTGTGGGACGACGGGACCCCGATCACCGGCAACGACTTCGTCTACGCCTGGCGCACCCAGAACGGCGTCGACTGCACCGAGTGCGCCGCGGCCTCGACAGCGGGCTACGACCGCATCGCGAACATCCGCTCGGAGAACACCGGCCGCACCGTCACGGTCACCTTCGCGACGCCGTTCGCGGACTGGCGCTCGCTCTTCGGCACGCTGTACCCGTCGCACGTGGCACTGGCAAAGGGCGGCACCACCCTCGCCGCGTCGTGGAAGTGGTTCAACGACACCGTTCCGACGTGGTCCGGTGGCCCGTACAAGGTCGCCGCGCAGGTCCCCGAGGAGTCCGTCACCCTCGTCCCGAACGCCCGCTGGTACGGCCGGACCCGCCCCGCGCTCGACAAGATGGTCTTCCGCGTGATCAGCGACCCGGCGGCGGCCGTCACCGCGCTGCGCAACGACGAGGTGCAGGCCATCTACCCGCAGGCGACCCCGGACACGCTGCGCACCGTCGAGGGACTGTCCGAAGTGGACCATGTGGTGACGCCCGGCCTCGGCTGGGAGCACCTCGACGTCAACCTGGCGAACCCGCTCCTCGCCGACGCGGCGCTGCGCCGGGCGATCTTCACCGCGATCGACCGCCGGGCGATCATCGAGAAGACCGTCGGCGGTGTCGACCCCGACCTGAAGCCGTTGGGCAGCCACAACTACGTGCCGTCCCAGTCGGGCTACCGCGACGTGGTGACCGCCGCCGGCCAGGGCTACGGCGACGTGACCACCGCCCGCCGGCTGCTGGTCGAGGCGGGCTACTCGGGCGTGGGAACGTCGCTGTCCAACGCCGGCGGCACCCGGATAGACCTGCGCGTCTCGTACGCCGCGGGCAACGACCAGCGCCGGCAGATCGCCGAGGTGATCCAGGTGCAGCTTTCCGAACTCGGCATCACCACGAAGATCACGCCGGTGGAGGAGTTCGGCCGGACGATCACCACGGGCGACTTCGACCTGATCCTGTTCGCGTGGACCGGGGCGCCGTTCCCCACCGCCAACGCGCTGCAGACCTGGGCGAGCGACGGCGGCGGGAACTACGGCGGCTACCGGAACCCGGTCGTGGACGACCTTCTCAAGCAGGCGGCCGCCGAGACCGATCCCGACCGGACGGCGGTGCTGCTCAACCAGTCCGACGCGCTGCTGACCGACGACGCGTACGTGCTGCCGCTGTTCCAACGGCCGACGCTGCTGGCGGTCAACCACCGCTTCGTGAACGTGCGCGACAACCCGGCCGGCACGGGACCGCTGTATAACGTCGCCGAGTGGGGCCTGCGCCGCTAACGTGCGTGGATGCTCGCTCCACCGCTCGGCCTGTCCGTCGAGGACCTTCGCGCCGCCCTGGCCGCGCACTGGCGGCTCGACGGACTGCCTTTGACGTACGCGCCGGTGGGCTTCGGCAGCCACCACTGGATCGCCGGGTCGTACTTCGTGACGGTGGACCACGTTCCCGCGCACGATTCCCTGCACGCCGTGCTGGACGCGGTGCGGGCGCTCGACCTCGACTTCGTCGTGGCCCCACTGTCCACTGTGGACGGCGCGTCGGCGGTACGGATCGACGGCGGATTCACCGTGGCGGTCTATCCGTTCGTCGAGGGGGAGGTGTTCGACTGGGGCGCCTGGGCGGGCTCCGACCATCGCCGCGCCGTGCTCGACATGCTCGTTCGGCTGCACGCGGCACCCGTCGCCGGCCTGCCGGCGGACGACTTCGCGATCCCGCACCGGGACGGCCTGCACCCGCACGGCTTCACCGACACCGGCCCCTACGCGTCCCGCGCCGCCGCCCTGCTCGCGGCGCGCTCGTCGACCGTGCGACAGTTGCTCGACCGCTACGACGCGCTCGTCGGGTCCGCCCCGGCCGGCCGCGTCTTCACGCACGGCGAACCGCATCCGGGCAACACGATGCGCGCGCCCGACGGGTGGCGGCTGGTCGACTGGGACACCGCCCGCGCCGCACCCCCCGAACGCGATCTGTGGCTGCTCGACGATCCGGTCCTCTTCGACGCCTACACGGCCGCGACGGGTGTGCCGGTGCGGCCCGCGGTGTTGGAGTTGTACCGCGTGCGTTGGGACGTGAACGACCTCGCCGTGTGCGTGGAGCGGTTCCGGCGGCCGCACGTGGGGGATGCGGACGACGCGGAGACCTGGGAGATCCTGGCGCGCCTGCTCACCGCATGACGTCAACGGTGTGCATCTGCCTGCCCTGGATGCACCGACGGCGGCCGCCCTGGGGGTAACGGCCGCCGTCGCGGAGAGTGCGTATCGGTGCGCTAATTCAGCACTGATTGCTCTGGAACCGGGACGCCCCCGCCGCCGCGTTGAACCCGCAGGTGAACTCGTCGAAGCGCCCGTCGTCGGAGAGCCTCGACTTGAACCAGCTCACCATCGCGCGGGAGGTGGTCGGCTCGTTGCGCTGCTGCGGGAAGAAGTGACTCCCGCCGGCGATCTCCACCAGGGCCTTCGGTCCGGCGAGCGTGTTGAAGAAGCGGTTCGAGTGGGTGGAGACCGGGGCGATGGCGTCGCGCTGGCCGCCGACGATCATGACCGCCTCGCTGACGTCGTCCCAGGTCTTGTCGAGGTCCCAGGGGGCGACCGGCACGCCGGCCCGCACCGTGCCGGTGGTATCCGCCTTCAACGCCTCCAGCGTGCCGCCGCCGCCCATGGAGTGGCCGGCGACGCCGCGACGGCTGCCGTCGACCTTGGCGCGAACGGCCGACGGGGCGTCGTTCACGGCCCAGTCGAGTGCGGCGAGGAGTTGCCGGCCGCGGCTCGCGGGCTGGTCGGTGGTGCTGTTGGTCTCGATGCCGACGACCACGAAGCCCCAGGACGCGAGGCGCGGGCCCATCCAGTCGATGCTGGACCAGCGGGCCGTGAAGCCGGGCGAGACGGAGATGACGGGGAACCTGCCGGTGGCGTTCGGCGTGTAGACGAAGCCGCCGCCGAAGCCGGACTGGCCGCTGATGCGGGTCTCGGTGGTGCGGAAGTTGCCGGCGCCGGTGATGTTCTGGGCCGAGGGCGCCTGGCCGATCTCGTCGGCGCTGGCGAACGGCGCCACGACGAGGCCGCCGCCGACGAGTGCGGCGAAGACCGCGGCGGTGGTGATCACCTTGCCGCGCCGGGTGCGCAGGAATCCGAACCGGCGTGGCGTGGCGGGGAGGTCTGACTGCTGCATAGAGGTGTTCCTCCGTTGCTGCCGTGGGGCTTCTTAGGTCCTGGGGACCGCGGTCACCCGGTGGGATGCGGCAGTTTGGATCGTGGCAAGTCACGATTCGGCGAGACACCTGTCGCACGCTCGGAAGCACGCCTCTGAGCTGCGCAGATTGACAGACCATCAATTTCGAGCGCGTGAAATATTCAGTTAAGCCAGTCTTTGCGATCCGTAATGTACGGTTTGCGCGCCCGCGCGGAATTGGGTGGCGACGGGTCGACCGGCGGTGGGATCTTTGGCGGCGATGTCACGACGCACCGATCCCCGGCTGACCCGGGTCGACGATTCCTGGTTGTCCCTGTCCAATCCGGCCGGTGTGCCGGTCGAGATCTGCGCGGGTCCGGATGTTCCGGTGGAGACGGCGGCCGTGGACGAGCTGCTCGCCGTCCTCGACACCGCCACCGCGCTGCGCACGCTCGCCGACGCCACGCCCGGCCTGGCGCGGGAGCCCCGCATCGATCGGGTCGTCTGCACGCCGGACCTGCACAAGGGCGCCGGCATCCCGATCGGGACCGTGGTGCACACGACCGGCGCGCTGCTGCCCGCGGCCGTCGGCAACGACATCAACTGCGGCATGCGCGTCGAGGCGACCCGGCTCACCGTCGACCAGGTGCGGCCCCGCCTCGACGCGGTCGAGCGCGCGCTGCGCCACCTGTTCTTCGAGGGCGGCCGCCGGATCGCGCTGACGCCGGCCCAACGCGAGGGGCTCCTGCGCGAGGGGTTGCCCGGGCTCGGGACGAAGTCCGCAAGAAACGAAGGCATCTGGGCTCATGCCGTTCCCGAGGACAAGGAGATCCCGGCCCACGCGGCCGGCTGGCCGGTCGACTCGGCCGAGGACTTCCGGGACTGGATCACCAGCGGCGGCGCGGGCGGCGGCGACGGGGTGAGCTACGACAGCGTCATCGGCAGCGTCGGCGGCGGCAACCACTTCGCCGAGCTGCAGTACGTCTCGGCGGTGCACGACGGCGCCACCGCGTACGCCTGGGGCCTGGCCCCGGGGCAGGTGGTGACGATGGTGCACAGCGGTTCGCTGACGCTCGGGCACCAGGCCGGCGCGACCGGCCGCGACCTGGCCCGGGCCGCGTGGCCGAAGACCCTGCCGCTGCCGGCCAACGGCATCGTGCCGCTGCTGCTGGACCACCCGAGGAAGCACCGGTATCTGACGGCGTTCGCCAACGCGGCCAACTTCGCGATCGGCAACCGGTACTTCCTGTCGCTGATGATGCGCGCCGGCCTGGCGGCCGCGACCGGTGCCGAGCCCGGGGCCCGGCCCGTCTACGAGTCGCCGCACAACCTGCTGTGGGAGGGCGGCGACGGCACGGTGGTGCACCGCAAGGGCGCCACGCCGGCGGGCGGCCCGGACGAGGCGCGGCTCTACGGCGAGCCGGTGATCGTGCCGGGTTCGATGGGTGCCGCGAGCTATCTGCTGCGCGGGCTGGGCAGCACGAGGTCCCTGGGCAGTGCCTGCCACGGTGCGGGGCGCCGGGTGCCCCGGGGTGCCGCCGCGCGGGGGAGCGACGCCGAGCTGGACGCGTTCCTGCGCGAGTTTCGCGTGGTGACGCCGCTCAACCACCGGGACCCGACGATCGCCGGCCGGCGGGACATCATCGAGGCGTGGCGGCGGGACCTCAAGCAGGAGGCGCCGTGGGCCTACAAGGACGTCGCGCCGGTGGTGGAGAGCCTGCGTACGGCCGGCGTCGCCGAGCCCGTGGTGGAGCTGCGCCCCCTGCTGACCGTCAAGGGCTGACGCCGCCCGGCGGCGTGCGGAACGCCTCCGCCACGTACTGCGCGAAGTCGACCGCCGGCCTGCCCAGCAGCCGCGGCACGACGTCCGTCACGGTCCCGTCCCCGAGCGCCCGCAGCGCCCCGAACGCCCGCAGCTCCGCCGCGATCCGCGCGTCGGGCACGCCGAAGGAGGACATCGCGGCGCGGTAGTCCTCGTCGCCGCCGAGAAACTCGACCCTCGCCGGGATCAGCTCCAGCGCCGCCCGGAACGACAGCAGCCGCGGCCCGCTCACCTCGTACGTCCGGCCGGCGTGCGCGTCGTCGAACGCCGCCACGACCACGGCCGCCACGTCCCCGGCGTCCACGAACCCGAACCGCGTCTCCCCGACGGGCACCGCGACCGCCCCTGCGCGCACCCCGTCCGCCAGGAACCCCTCGGAGAAGTTCTGGTCGAGCCAGTCCGCCCGGACGATCGTGAACGGCACCCCGGCCCCGCGGACGATCCGCTCGGCGTCGAGCAGCCGCGTGTCGTCCATCGCCTCGATGGCCCGGCTGGAGAGCAGCACGATCCGGGACACGCCCGCCTCGACGGCCACCCGCACGAAGTCGCCGTCGACCGGCACCCCGTCCGGCGCCATGAGGAACATCCGCCGCGCCGACCCCACGGCCGGCGCCCAGCTCGCCGGATCCTCCCAGGCGAAGCGCACCGGCCCGTGCCGGGAGGCGGCCCGAACGGGCGGGCCGAGCAGGGCGCTGACCCGCCGACCGACGGTGCCGGTGGCGCCGAGCACGAGCGTTTCCATACGGAGCACCCGACCACAGGGGTCTGACACTTTTCCGTCCCGCGCGCTCAGGTGCGCACCGGCCCGGCCGATGGGCACCGACGTGGGGAAGCAGCGCACGGAGGCGGGGCAGCAGGTCGGCGAACTGCTGACCACGGCCAAGCGCGCGCTGGGCCTGAGCGTGGCGTTCCTCGCGCGGATGGACGGCACGACGCAGACGCTCGAGGTCGTGGAGTCGTCCATCCCGTTCGTGTTCCGCGAGGGGGTCACGCAGCGGCAGGACACCACGTTCTGCCAGGCGATCATGGACGGGAAGCTGCCGCCGGTCATCCCGGACGTGACGGCCTACCCGGAGGCGATGAAGCTGCCGGCCGCCCGCATCCCGCGGATCCGCAGCTACGTGTCGGTGCCGGTGGTGCTGAGCGACGGGAGCCTCTACGGCACGTTCTGCGCCGCCGGCCTCACCAGCGACCGCGGGCTGACCAAGCGGGACAAGTCGCTGATGGACGTTCTCGCGCGGGCGGCGTCGGTGGTGATCGAGCCGGAGGTGCGCGAGCAGGCCCGGCGTCGGGACATCGAGGGGCGGCTGCTGCCGTTGATGTCCGAGGGCGGTCCCCAGGTCGTTCTCCAACCGATCGTCGATCTCGCTTCTGGGGAACGGGTCGGAGCCGAGGCGCTCAGCCGTTTCCCGCGCGAGTGGAATCTCCCCCCGGATGTCTGCTTCGAACAGGCGCACAGCATCGGCCAGGGCGACGACCTGGAACTGCTGGCCCTGGAACGGGCGGCGGAGCATCTGCGCGGCGTCAACGGCTACGTCGCCATGAACGTCTCCCCGGGCACCCTGCTGCGCCCCGACACGGCGGCCCTGTTCGCGCGGCTGCCCCTGGAACGGGTGCTGCTGGAGCTGTCCGAGCACGACCAGGTCGCCGACTACGACGCGCTGAAGGCGGCCCTGGCCCCGCTGCGCGCCGCGGGCATGCGCCTCGCGATCGACGACGTGGGCGCGGGCTTCTCCTCGCTGCGCCACATCGTGCTGACCGCGCCGGACGTGATCAAACTCGACCGGAGCCTCATCGACGGCGTCACCAACGACCACGTGCTGGCGACGCTGGTGCGCTCGCTGGTGGAGTTCGCGCACGCCAGTGGTGCGCGGGTGGTGGCCGAGGGGATCGAGAACGGCACGGACGCCGCCACGCTGCTCGGCCTCTCCGTCGACTACGGCCAGGGCTGGCATTTCGGCCGCCCGGGCCCGGCCGAGGACCTGCCCGACCGCGTCCCGCCCGCCGGAAACCTGCTCGTCCCGGGCTGACCCCCGCCGAGGTGCCGATCACGCCGCCGGCGGCGACCAGGTGAGCGCGCGCTCGAGCACACCGCGCATCGCCGACGCCGGCACCCGCGGAAGAAGCGCGTCCCGCACCGCCACCAGCGGAGGCGACGAGAGCTGCGCCAACATCCCGGCCCGCCGCGACTGCCGCACCATCCACCGCGCCCGCGGCCGCCGCAGCGCGTCGTAGCGCCGCAGCCCGGCCGGAACGTCGTCGCCGACGACGGCGGCGAGCGTCACCGCGTCCTCGATCGCCTGGCAGGCGCCCTGCCCGAGGTTGGGCGTCATGGCGTGCGCGGCGTCCCCGACCAGGGCGACCGTGCCGCGGGCGTAGGAGGGCATGCCGTCGAGGTCGTAGAGGTCGTGGCGCAGCACCTCGCCGGCCGAGGCGACCAGGGCGGGGATCGGCCCGTGCCACCCCGCGAAGATCTCCCGGAGCGCGTCGGGGGACCAGGTGCTGCCCTCCGGGGCGTTCGCGGTGGCGTACCAGTAGACGCGGCCGTCGCCGAGCGGCGCGTACCCGAACCGCACGCCCCGGCCCCACGTCTCGCCGCCCTCGCGCAGCCCGCCGTCCGGGGCGGGCCCGACCGCGCGCCACGCCGTGTAGCCCGCGTAGCGCGGTGCGGGCGCATCGGGCCAGGTCAGGCCGCGGACGGTGCTCCTGATCCCGTCCGCCCCGACCACGAGGTCCGCCTGCTCCATCCGGTCGAACGTCTTCCCGCACTCGACCGCCCCGTCCGGTACCGCGCCGGCCAGCACCTCCAGCAGGTGCGCACGGTGCAGCACCAGCGGGGTGCCGTGCCTGCGCACGACCGCGTCGAGCGGCTGGCGGAACAGCACCCTGCCGTCCGGGGCGCGGATGGCGCCGGCGATCTCGACGGTGCCGCGGGCCCGCACGGCGTCGCCGAGGCCGAGCGTGTCGAGCGCGCGCACGGCGTTGGGCCAGAGCGAGATGCCGGCGCCGACCTCGGTGAGCGCGGCGGCGCGTTCGTACACCCGGACCCGCCAGCCGCGCCGGTGCAGCGCGATCGCCATGGTGAGCCCGCCGATGCCGCCGCCGACGACGATCGCCTCGCGTCCCATCGTTCCTCCCTCTACAGGCGTAGTAGACACGCTTACTCTACGCTTGTAGAGGTGTCCTCCCGCCGAGACGAACTGTGTGACGTCGCTATCACCCTCATCGCCCGGGTGGGGCTGCGCGGCCTGACCCATCGGGCCGTCGACCGCGAAGCGGGGGTGCCGGAGGGCTCCACCTCGTACTACTTCCGCACGCGCAACGCCCTGCTGGCGGCCGTCACCCGGCGGATGGCGGCGATCGACGCGCAGGCTCGGCGGCCGGCCGGCGGCACCGACCCCGAGGCGCTGGCCGACCTGGCAACCGCGCTGGTCCTCGACCTGACCGGCCCCGGCCGCGAACGGACGCTCGCCCGCTACGAGCTGTCCATGGAGGCCGCCCGCCAACCGGACCTGCGCGAAGCGCTGCACGCGGCCGGGGCCGGGATGCGCCGCGCCGCGCGGGACCTGCTCGCCGCGGCCGGCGCCGCGGAGCCCGAACGCCAGGGGCCGGACCTGGTGGCGTTCCTCGACGGACTGGTCTACGACCAGCTGGCGGGCGCCGGCGGACCCCGCACCCCGACGGCGCTGCGCGCCTCGATCCGCGAGGTCCTGCGGGGAATGCTGGGCCGCTAGAGAACGACCGCGGTGCCCGTCACCGAGATCCCGCCCGACACCGGGACGTCCACGGTGAGCAGGCTCGGCCGCCCCAGATCGTGCCCCTGGTGGACGGTGATCGTGGCCGGCGGCGCCACCAGCCCCCGCTCGCGCAGGTACCCCCCGAACGCGGCCGCCGCCGCACCGGTCGCCGGATCCTCGACCACCCCGCCCGGCGGGAACGGGTTGCGCGCGTGGAACACCACCGCCGACTCGCGCCACACCAGGTCGATCGTGGTCCAGTCGCGGGCCGCCATCAGCGCGCCCAGGGTCGCCATGTCGTAGGAGAGGTCGGCGAGGCGTTCCCGGGTGGCGGCCGCGACGATCGGGTGCCACGCGCCGGCGAACGCCACCGCCGGCGGCAGCGCCGGATCCAGCTCGGCGGCCTTCCACCCCAGCGCCGACAGCAGCGCGTCCAGGTCGGCGTCGGCCAGCCCGGCGGTGCGCGGCGGCACGCTGGTGAGCGTGGCGGTGGCCCGCCCGGCGGCGTCCACGGCGGTCCTGACCCGCACCGGACCGGCCTTGGTGGCCAGCTCCAGCACGCCGGGGCCGTGGCGTTCGGCGTGGGCGACGGCCGTGGCGATCGTGGCGTGCCCGCAGAACGGCACCTCCGCCAGCGGACTGAAGTAGCGGACGGACCCGTCCGGCGAGAGGAACGCCGTCTCGGAGTAGCCCACCTCCGCCGCCACCCGTTGCATGGTCGCCTCGTCGACACCGGTCGCGTCGAGCACCACCCCGGCCGGGTTGCCCCCGGAGGGATCGGTCGTGAACGCCGCGTACCGCAGGATCTCCATGCCGCAGACGCTATGCCGGGAGGGCCCGCCCGCGAGGGTCCAATAGCCCGGTGGCGGCTACTTCCGGCGCACCAGCGGCCAGCACGAGTACCAGATCAGCCCGGCCAGCAGCACCCACGCGTTGCCGAACAGGTACATCGGGAACTTCTCCAGCATCGGCCACAGGCCGGACCCGTCGGTCGACGCCGGTTCGAGCACCGCGTAGTAGGTGAACATCGCCGCGGCCAGCACGGCGTGCGCGAAGAGCCCCCAGTGCGCCGGCCGCCAGAACACCCACACCGCGAGGAGCACCGGCACCGTGCCCGCGAAGAGCAGGAAGACCTGCAGGTCCGCTTCGCTGCCGGTGTAGGCCGACAGCTGCACGAGGAACTGCGGCCACATGAACAGGGCGGCCAACGCCAGCAGGCGCGGCGGCGCGAACGGCTCGACCCAGGGACGTTCCCCGGCGGAGGAAGGGCGCACGAGCAGCCGGATGCCCACGGCGACGAGCAGGACGGGCCCGGAGAGGGCCAGGAAGCGCTGGGCGTACTCGTGGCCGTGGTCCTCGGCGAAGTACGCCGCCTCGGGATAGCCCTGCGACACCAGCGCGACCAGCAGGCCGAGCGCGACCAGGAGCCCGCCCGCGGCCCGGCGCCCGCTCGCGGCCCGCGACGCGAACCCGGCCGCCACCCCGGTGGCCAGCACGGCCGACAGCAGGTACACCCACATGGCGCTGGCCAGCGAGGCGTCGACGAACCGGTCCCACCCGGCGACGAAGTACCACGGCACGGAGGTGCCCAACGCCACCAGGAGCGCCACGACCAGCGCGGTCACGGCGTCGCGCACCGCAGACCCGGGGGTCGGCGCGGCCGGGGCGGGCACGTACGCGGTCGGGTCGTCCAACGGCGGCGGCGCGCCGACGGAATGCGCGCCGACGGTCGTCACGCCGGCGGGCGGCGGGCTCACCGGCGGCGGGCCGCCCGGCGAGGTCGGGCGCGGCGGCAGCGGCCCGGGCGGCACCGGGCCGGCCGGCGAGGCAACGGTGGCCCGCCCCGTCGGCCCGACCGGCCCGCTCGACACGGGTGCCGCCGGGGTGGAGACCGGGTGGGCGGAGACCGGGACCGCCGACACCGGGTACGGCGCGCCCGAGATCGGGGCCAGCACCGGCGTGTAGCCCTCCGGCCCGACCGTCCCGGCGAACCCCTCCGGTGGCGTGTACCCGGCCGCGGCAAGCGGCGCCGTCGCCTGCACGCTGCCCTCGGCCACCACCAGTTCCGGCTGCTCGATCACGGTGGGGGAGATGCCGAGCGTGCGGTGCAGCATCGTCGCCACGAGCGGGATCCGGCTCGAGCCGCCGACCAGGAAGACCCCGGCCACGTCCGACGGCTGCACCCGCGCGTCGCGGACCGCCGCGACCGTCGTCGCGATCGTCCTTTCCAGGATCGGGAGCATGAGGCGTTCGAGTTCCTCCCGCCCCAGTGGCGCCTCCGCCTCTACCAGGGGAACGGGGATGAGCGTGAAGTTCGCGCGGGACAGCACCTCTTTGGCGATCCGCGCGTCCTCCCAGAGGAGGCGGCGGTGCCGGCGGTCCGGGACGGTGACCGGTGCCTCGAGGCGGCGCCACGCGTCGGCGTGGTTGGCGGCGTACAACGCCCCCAGGTGGGAGACGACGGCCGCGTCGACGTCGAGCCCGCCGGTGTCCGGCAGCCCGGTCGAGGAGAGCACCTCGAAGCCGTGCTCCGTCCGGCGCACCACGCTCGCGTCGAACGTCCCCGCGCCGAAGTCGTACACGATCACGCAGCCGCCGACCGGGACCCGCGCGCCCGGCAGCGCCGCGAAGTAGGTGGCCGCCGCGGACGGTTCGGGGACGAGCTGGCGGTTGCTGAAGCCGGCCCGGCGGGCCGCCTCCACCAGCACGGCGCGGCGGCGTTCGCCCCAGGCGGCCGGGTGGGTCAGCGTCGCGTCGACCACGGCCTCGCCGGCGACCGAACGCGCCTCGGCCGCCACCCGGCGCAGCACCGCGGCGACCAGGTCGACGACCGGCACCTCCGCCTCGCTGAGCAGCACGGTGGTCTCGTCGACGCGCCGCTTCGGGTTGGGCTCGAAGCGTTCGGGGTGGGTGCGCGCGGAGTGCGACGCCTCCTGCCCGACCAGCAGGTTGCCGTCCGGCAGCGCGAACACCGCCGACGGCAGCAGGGGCGAACCGTCGAAGAGCAGCGGCTTGACGCGGCCGTCCGGCCAGCACAGCACCGCCACGGTGGAGGAGGTGCCGAAGTCCACGCCCAAGCGGAATCGTGCCGTCACGGCTTGAGACTAAATAGCTTCCCGCCTGCGCGGACAAGACATAATTGTCCAGCCCTGCTGTCCGAACGTCGGCTACAACAAGCCGATGATCCGGGTGGCGGCGATCTCGATGACCACGCGTTCGGGGTTGGGGCGCGGCTCCCGGTACCGCAGCGCGTAGCGGCGAACGGCCTCCGCCACCGCGGCCGGCTCGGAGCTGACCGTGGCGCGTCCCTCGACGGTGACCCAGCGGCGGCCGTCGACCGAGCACACGGCGACCCGCGCACCCTCCGGACCTGCGGCGACGACGTTGCGGACCTTGCGGGTGCCGGCGCTCGCGATGATCCGGGCGAGTCCGGCGTCGACGTCGAACGTCACCCCGACCGGCACGACGTGCGGGCTGCCGTCGGGTCGCGGCGTGGTCAGCGTGGCCAGATGCCGCTCCGCCCAGAACGCCGTGAACTCTTCGCTCCGCGGGTCGACGGCATGCTGTCGGATTCCGGTCATGCCGGGAATGATCGCATGGGCGCACGCGGGGCCGGTCGGACCGTGATGGTGTCCGGCCGGCCCCGCCCGGGGGGAGTGCGGTCTGTGCGGGCTACTTGCTGACGCCGTCCTCGACGCCGATCTTCTGGGTCAGCCGGATGACGGCCGTCAGCAGCGGCGGAACGTCCTCGGCGAGGTCCGACGTGAACACTCGCTTCACCCGACCGTCGGAGTAGGTCACGCGCAGCGTGTACGTGAAGAAGTCGCAGCACGGGTTCTCCGGCCCGTAGATCGGCTTCAGCGCCAGGAACTCGGGCGTGGCGACGGCGTTCAGCAGGCGAACCGCCTCCGGGCTGGTGTCTGCGTCGGTGACGTGCCACTTCACCGGGATGCCGATGATGCCGCCCTGACGGAGCAGGTCCACCCGGGTGGCGACCGGCGCCTGCGTCTCGGCGGTCGCGGCCGTGGCGGGCGTGGCGAGGGCGGTCGCGGCGATGCCCAGCACCAGGGCCAGCGCGACGAACATGCGGCGGAACATGGATTCCCCTTCCATCTCGTGATGTCGCCGTCGAGCATCGCCGTGATCACGTTGCGTGCGAATCCGTAGTTCTACGTAGCGCGCCTGGGCGTTCCGGTGCGGCGGGTTGACCCGTAGAGTCGGGGGCGTGAGTGGTGACGTCGTTCCGGACCGGCGTGTCCTGCGCATGTCGCACGCCGACCGCGAGCTCGTGGTGGCCCGGCTCAACAACGCGCTGAGCGAGGGCCGGCTGGAGCTGGCGGAGTTCGAGGAGCGGCTCGACGGGCTGATGAAGGCGCGCACCTACGGCGAGGCCGAGGCGCTCCTGGCCGACCTGCCCGACACGTCGATGCCCACGCTCGCCGTGCGCGACACGATCGAGCTGCGCAGCCACGCGGGCAACATCAAGCGCGACGGGCGCTGGGCCGTGCCGCGCCGCATCGAGGTCCGCAGCGTCGCCGGCAGCGTCAAGCTCGACATGCGCACCGCGATCTTCACGCACCAGTTCGTCGAGATCGACCTCGCCGCCCAGGCGGGCACGGTGGTCGTGGTGCTGCCCCCGGGGGCCACGGCCGACATCGACGCCGTCGGCGCCTCGGCCGGCACGGCGAAGTCCACGGTGCCGCCCACGCCGGAGCCGGGCGGCTATGCGCCGCACCTCGTGTTCACGGGCAGCGTGGCCGCCGGCACGTTGGTCGTCCGCTACGAGCGACGGTTCTGGCGCTGGACCTGGTAGTGCCGCGTGGGAGTGGTGCGGGCGCGGACGCTGACCGAGGCGTACATGTACCTGGAGCTCGTCGTCGAGGGCGAGCGGCCGATCGACCACGCCCGACTGGTGCGACTGTCCACACGCGACGGTGAACGCGTCGTCCGCGTCGACGGGCCGCACGGCGGCCGGCACTACCAGTTCACGATCGTGGTGGCGGCGCCCCCGCCCGGTGAGCAGATCCGCGGGATCGGGTACGTCGGGCACGACTCCGAGCCGTCCACGCTCATCGATCCGGGCGGCTGGCGGATGATCGAACTCTGGTCCGGCCCGCCCGCCGAGGCGGCGCTGCGCGCGTCGACCGCACCGCCGCCGCCGATCGACGGGGCCTCGGTGATCGCCTCGGACGACCCCGACCGGTACACCCGCACGGGCGACGGCCTGCTGACGGCGCTGGCGGCGCTCGGCGAGATCGCGAAGTTCATCCCGGCGGGGGAGTCCGCGGTGCCGGCCGCCGCGTTCTTCACGCCTTCCGGGCGGGAACTGCTGCGCCGGGAGCCGGAGGCGTTCCGCAGCGCCCGGATCGAGCACGAACGGGTCCGCTACCGCGCCCTGCTCGACCAGCTGGTCGCCCGCCACGCCTAGGCCCGATCGTCGGCCGAATCGTGATCTGCGCATAAGTAGCTCGATCGACTGATATCTCTTACGCTGAATCACTCCGGTGCGTGAGCGGACCCCTACCCTCCGGTGGTGCCGCCCGCCGCGCGAAGGGTGGTGGAAAATGGCCAAACCAGGGATCTTCGCGATTCGCGACGTCGCGTCACTGGTGACGGAGACACGCGAGTCCGGCCACGAGCTCAAGCGGGCCGTCGGCGCGACCCACCTGACGGCGATGGGTGTCGGCGCCATCATCGGCACCGGAATCTTCGTGGTGATCGGCGAGGGGGCCGCGCTGGCCGGCCCGGCCGTGATCCTGTCGTTCGTCCTCGCGGCGGTCGCCTGCACCTTCTCGGCGCTCTCCTACGCGGAACTGTCGGCCGCGATCCCGGTCTCCGGCAGCGCCTACACGTACGCCTACGCCACCCTGGGCGAGATCGTCGCCTGGATCATCGGCTGGGACCTGATCCTCGAGTACGGCGTGTCGGTGGCCGCCATCGCGGTCGGCTGGGGCGGCAACCTGAACGTCTTCCTCGACGCCGCGTTCGGGATCTCGCTGCCCGAGGCCATCTCCGCCCCACCGGAGAAGGGCGGTGTGGTCAACCTGCCGGCCGTCTTCATCGTGCTGGCCATCACGGCACTGCTGGTGCGCGGCGTGCGCGAGAGCGCGCGGGCCAACCTCGTCATGGTCGGCGTGAAGCTGGTCGCCCTGCTGTTCTTCATCGTGATCGCGTTCTCGAACTTCAGCACGGGCAACTTCACGCCGTTCACCCCGGAGGGCAGCGGCAGCGTCACCACGGCCGCCGCGATCATCTTCTTCGCCTACATCGGGTTCGACGCCGTCTCCACCGGCAGCGAGGAGGCTCGCAACCCGGCCAAGGACCTGCCGTTGGCGATCATCGGCTCGCTGGTCATCTGCACCGTCTTCTACGTGCTGACCGCCGTCGGGGCGTTCGGGATCGCCAGCCGGGAGCAGTTGCAGGACAGCGAGGCCCCGCTGGCCACCGCCCTGAACGACGGCGCCGGCATCTCGTGGGCCGCCTGGGTGCTCGCCCTCGGCGCGCTCGTGGCGATCACCAGCGTGGTGCTCGTGATCCTGTACGGGCAGACCCGCATCTTCTTCGCGATGTGCCGCGACGGCCTCATGCCCGCCCGCCTCGCGACCGTGAACCCGCGCTTCGGCACGCCCGCCCGGCTCACCATCGGGCTCGGCGTGGTCATCTCGATCCTGGCCGCGCTGGTGCCGCTCAACGAGATCGTGCAGCTGGTCAACATCGGCACGCTCTTCGCGTTCATCCTGGTGAACGTCGGGGTGATCGTGCTGCGCCGGACCCGTCCGGAGATGCCGCGGCCGTACAAGGTGCCGCTGTCACCGGTGTTCCCGCTGCTGGGCATCGCGTTCGCGGTGTGGCTGATGAAGGACCTGCCGCTGGGCACGTGGATCCGGTTCGTGGCGTGGCTGGCGCTCGGCATGATCATCTATGCGGCGTACGGCTACCGGAACTCCCGCCTGCGGCGCGGCGAGGCCCCGCCCGCCGACCTCTCCCTGGCGGCCGGCGACGCACCCGCCACCGGCGACGCACCCGCCGGCGGGGCCGCCCCGACCGCGGCGGACGCCGGCACGGCACCCCCGCCGGAACGGCGGCCGGACGGGCAGACCCCGGAGCGTGCGCCGTGACCGCTGGGGGCCGCCCCGTGATCGTCGGCTTCGACGCCGGTCCCTCCGGGGCGGACGCGCTCGCGCTCGGCCGGCGGCTCCGGGCGGTCCTCGGCTGCCGGCTCGTCGTCGCCGTGGTGCGCCCCGCGGCGGCGGCCATCAGCCCGGCGCGCGTCGACGCCGAGTGGGTCGCCGACCGGCACCGCGTGGCGACCCAGATGCTCGACGGCGCCCGTCGCCTGCTGAACGGCGTCGACCCCGACCTGCCCGTCGACTACCGCGTCGTGGCCTCCTCCTCGGCGGCGCACGGGCTGCACGACCTCGCCGACGAGGTGGGCGCGGCGGCCATCGTGGTGGGCTCGCGCACCGAGGCGCCGCACGCCAGACTCTTCGCGGGCAGCACCGCGGAACGCCTCCTCGCCGGCAGTTCCTGTCCGGTGGCGGTGGCCCCGTCGGGGCTGCGCGGGTGGCCCTCCGGCGGCGTCACGCGGATCGGCGTGGCCTACATCGACACGGCGGAGGCGCGGGCGGCGCTGGAGTTCGCGGCGGGGGTGGCCGCCCGGGTGCGGGCGCACCTGCACCTGTACACGGTCGTCGCGGACCAGGCCGAGGTGTGGCCGGCCGGCGTGGGCCGGGACGCCGAACGCGCCTTCCTCAACACCGCCCGCGACGAGTACCAGCGGGCGTTGGACTCGGCCGTCGCCGGCCTCCCCGAGGGGGTGCACGCCACCACGCACCTGCGCACGGGGCATGCCGTCGACGTCCTCTCCGACCTGGGGCCGGACGAGATCGACATCCTGTGCTGCGGCTCCCGCGGCTACGGCCCGGTGCGCCGCGTCATGCTCGGCGGCGTCTCCTCCCGCCTGGTCCGCCGCGCGAGAACCCCACTGATCGTGGTCCCCCGGGCATAGCTACGAACACGCGTCGCGCAGCCAGTCCGCGGGCGGGACCGAACGCCGCACCTCCTCCACCCGACCGAGGATCCCGTCGAGCGCCTCCGCCCGCGGATCCGCGAGAAACTCCAGCACCGCCGTGGCGAACGCCGTCCCGACGGCCTGCGGCATGAAGTCCGAGCCGTCGAGGCAGCGGGAGCTGCCGGCCAACCGGTTCGCGACCAGGAGACCGATGTCGTCGCCCCGGTAGGCGGCCGCGCGGTCCAGATCCGTTCGGGGGGAGAAGAAGCCGCCGCCGGCCCGCCCGGTCCACTCCTGCTGCCCCTGCCGGGACGCCAGGAACGCCAGCAGCCGCCGCGCCGCCGGCCGGTCGTGGAAGAGGCCGGCGACATCCACGGAGACGGCGGAGTTGTCGCCCGGGAACGGATGCACGCCCCACCCCTGCGGCCGCAGGAACGACGCCTGGTGCTCCATCGCGCAGGGCGTCGGTGGGTGCTCGTTCCAGGCGGTGAGCAGCATCGTGCGGGACTGCGTGAGCATGCCGGAGGTCTCCAGCAGCCGGTGCCAGGCGAGCCAGGCGCCGCGCACCTCGGCGGAGGTCCACGCCAGGTCGCCGCGCGCCCAGCGTTCGTAGGCGTCGGCGCCGTACAGGTGCAGCAGGATGTCCTCGATCCAGTCGGTGCCGGGCCATCCCGACTCGGCGCCGCTCTTCACGCCGATGCACCACGGGACGACGCCGCCCCTGGCGCGGACCTGCTGACCGCGTTCGACCAGATCGGCGAAGGAGGTGAACGGCGCCGCGGCGGCGGTCCCGACCGTGCGGTCGTACCAGACCAGGCTCTTGAGGTCCGTCTTGACGACGACCCCGTACGGCCGCGCCGGGTCGTCGAGCGCCAGATACTGCCTCTCCTGAACGCCCGGATCGCGCGGCAGCCGCGCCAACCGGCCGGCGCGGGCGTAGCGGGCCAGCTCGGCCGGGCTGGACAGAACGGCCACGTCGGGCGCGCTGCCGGCGAGGTCGGACAGCCGCAGGATGGCGTTGACGGTGCGCACCCCGCGATAGCGCACCTCGATCCCGGTGTCGCGGGTGAACCGGTCCAGGGTGGCCAGGAACGCCTTTCCCTCCTTGCCGCCCGGGTCCCACGGCCCCAGCACCGTGACGGTCTCCTCGGCGGCCACCCCGCAGGAGGTCACCAGCAGAAGAACGACCAGCAGCATCCGTCTCATGCGCCACCCCCGTACTCGTCGATCCGCCGCTGCACCCCGACCGCGATCAGCGCGACCAGGACGACGGCCAGCCCGACCAGCAGGTACGGCAGCGAGTGCCCGTCGGCGGCCCGTGCGGCGTCGGCCACGAGCGCGGCGCTCGGCGGTGGCGGCGGTGTGTTCCCGGGGCCCACGAGTGGGGTGAGCCCCCGGGTGGCCCGCCGGAAGTCGTCCGCGGCGCCCCACCACGGCTGCGCGATCCCCACCGCCATGACCGCCAGGCCCACGGTCGCCGCCGCGAGCGGAACGTTGAGCCGCCGCCGGAACCGGGACGCCAGATACCGCTGCGTCAGCACCAGCAGCGCCAGGCACACCAGCACCGGCACGATCCACAGCAGCGCGGTCGCCGGCTGCCGCCACCCGGAGGTCCGCTGCGCCCGCAGATCGGCCCGCACCGCGCCCCGGAACTCCGCCAGTTCGACCAGCACCGAGCCGTCCAGCAGGTCGTGCGCGTAGCGCAGGTGCGCCTCGGCGAGCAGCGGCTGGCCGCGTCCGATCGCCACGCCGGCCTGTTCGAGCAGCGCCAGGTACCGGATCAGCAGCCCCTGCACCACCTGCAGCAGCTGCCGGTCGGCGTCGTCGGAGGCCGGCCGCTGCGCCAGAACGCCCAACCGCTGCACCGCGTCCGCGACGACCGCGTGGTGCTCGCCGCCGGCCAGCACGCCCGGGCACGCGCCGCAGTCGGTGAACCGCCCGTCGAGGTCGCGCAGCTGCGTCCACACGGCCGAGACGGCGCCGGTGGTCGGGACGACGTCCTCGTCGACGGCGCGGGCGGTCGACTGCGCGCCGAGGAACGTGGTCAGTCCGCCGGCCAGCGCCACCACGACCAGGACGACGAGCGCGGTGCGCAGCCGGCGCAGCGCGTGCGGGGTGGAGTCGGCGGCGGTCAGCCGATGAGTGACCGTGACCGATGGATGCACGGTGGGTAGCGTATCGAAATCGGTCGCGGAGGGGTCCCCGTCTCCGTATGGTGCTTCGCATGCGCACGGCGTTTCTGATCGACCTGGCGGGGCTCATCCCGTCGGGCGGGTCCGCCTGTGCGCGTCGCCTGGATACGCGACCCTGACCCTTCTCCCGCTCCAGCAGGACCCAAGGAGAAGGGTGGCTCGCACGCGTGGTTCTGGCGCGTGGCCGCCTCCCTCGGCAGCGGCTTGCGCGTAACACCGGTCCGCCGAACAGGTCCCTCCACTTAGGACAGACCAATGGCAAAGAGTGAGTTCATCCGGAACAAACCCCATCTCAACATCGGCACGATGGGGCACGTCGACCACGGCAAGACCACGCTGACGGCCGCGATCACCAAGATCCTGGCCGACCGCGACCCGGTCGGGAACACGTTCGTCTCCTTCGACGGGATCGACCGCGCGCCGGAGGAGATCCAGCGCGGCATCACCATCAACATCGCCCACGTCGAGTACGAGACGGCCACCCGCCACTACGCGCACGTGGACATGCCCGGCCACGCCGACTACGTGAAGAACATGATCACCGGCGCGGCGCAGGTCGACGGCGCGATCCTCGTGGTCTCGGCGCTCGACGGCGCGATGCCGCAGACCCGCGAGCACGTGCTGCTGGCCCGCCGGGTGGGCGTGCCGTACCTGGTCGTCGCGATGAACAAGGCGGACGCCGCGGAGGACCCGGAGCTGCTCGACCTCATCGAGCTGGAGGTGCGCGAACTCCTGACCGAGTACGGCTTCCCGGGCGACGAGGTGCCGGTGGTGCGGGTCTCCGCGCTCAAGGCCCTCGCCGGCGAGCCGCGGTGGGAACAGTCCATTGTGGACCTGCTCGACGCCGTCGACTCGTACGTGCCGGTGCCGCCGCGCATTCTCGACCGGCCGTTCCTCATGCCGATCGAGAACGTGCTGACGATCACCGGCCGCGGCACCGTGGTCACCGGGGCGGTCGAGCAGGGCCGCCTGCACGTCGGCGACGCGGTCGAGGTGGTCGGGCTCGGGCCGACGCTGGCCACGGTGGCCACCGGGCTGGAGACGTTCGGCCGCACGCTGCCGACCGCCGAGGCGGGCGACAACGCGGCGATCCTGCTCCGCGGCGTGCGTCGCGAACAGGTGCAGCGCGGCCAGGTCGTCGCGGTGCCGGGCAGCGTCGCCGGGCACACCCGGTTCCGGGCGCGGCTGTACGCGCTCACGTCGGCCGAGGGCGGGCGGCACACGCCCTTCTTCGGCAACTACCGGCCGCAGTTCTACTTCCGCACGACCGACGTGCCGGGCGCGGTGGAGCTGAGCGAGGGGGTGTCGATGGTCGTTCCGGGGGACACCGTGGACCTGTCGGTGTCGCTGGGCAAGCCGGTGGCCATGCACGCCGGTCTCGGGTTCGCCGTCCGCGAGGGCGGCCGCACCGTCGCCGCCGGCACGGTCGCGGAGATTCTCGAATAGTTAGAGTCGGCCGGTGCTCGAGATCTTCGAACTGGCCGACACCGGGGACGCTCGGGGAAGCAGTTTCGGCCCACCGCCGGACTTCTTCGCCGAGCGTTTCCCGCTGGGCGACCTGCACCTCACGACCGTGCTCCCCGGCGCCGTCCGGGGCAACCATTTCCATCTGGAACGCCATGAGCTCCTCACGGTCCTGTCGACCGGCCCCTGGTCGCTGCACTGGGACGAGGGCGAGGGCACGGCGGTGCACACGCGTGCGTTCGGCCCCGGGGCGGTGCTGATCCGGGTGCCGCTGCGCGCCTCGCACGCGGTGCGCAACGACGGCACGACGCCGTTGCAGGTGATCGGGATGACCGACGGCCCGTTCGATCCCGCGCGCCCGGACGCCTATCCGCGGGACGTCGTCTGAACGCGTCGGCGGATCACCAGGGCGCCGGTGATCACCATCGCCAGCCCGGCCAGGAGCACCGACCAGCGGGCCCAGCTCCTCGAGGCGCCGGTGGACGGCTCGGCGGTCGCCGACCCCACTCCCGAGCGCGCCTGCGGGGAGGGGGACGGCGGGGGAGCCATCTCCTCCGGTGTCACGAGATGTCCCACACGCGCCGTGGCCGGCTGGGCGAACCCCCAGTCCAGCAACGAGATCGCCTGCTTCCACGTGCGCCCCGGCACGATCTCGGCGCCCATGAGCGTCACGACGAGCCGCCGCCCGTCGCGCTGCGCGGCGCCCACGTACGTGTGCCGCGCCTCGTCGGTGAACCCGGTCTTGCCGCCCATCGCACCGGGATAGTTGACCAGCAGCTGGTTCTCGTTCTGGATCTGGAACCCGGTCGGATCCTTGGGCGGCTGTGCCGGCCACTGCATCCGGTCGAGCGTGTCGTAGCGGACGAAGTCCTCCCGCGCGAAGTCGGCCCGGGCGATCAGCGCCAGGTCGTAGGCGCTCGACGCCTGGTCCGGCGCGTCGTAGCCGTGCGGGTTGGCCGCGTGCGTGTCGAGCGCACCGAGCCGTTTGGCCTCGGCGTTCATCCGCTCGACGGTGGCCGCGACGCCGCCCGCGCCGCCGGCGACCCGCGCGAGGGCGTTGGCGGCGTCGTTGCCGGACTGCAGCAGCAGCCCGTACCAGAGCGTCGACACCGGGTACTTGCCGCCGACGACCAGGCCGACCGCCGAACCGTCCTTCAGGTCCCGCACGTCCTCCTCGGTGGCCTCGACGACGAGGTTCGGGTCCAGCAGCGGCAGCGCCGCGGCGGCGAGGAGCAGCTTCTGCGTGCTGGCCGGCCGGCGCCGCACGTGCGGCCCGCAGGCCCCGACGACGGCGCCGCTGTCGAGGTCGGCGACGATCCACGTCACGGCGGAGAGCGTGGGCGGCGTCGGCGCACCGTCGGCCACGACCAGACCGGTGGTGCCGAGCTTCTCCCCGCCCACGGGCTTCGCCGTCTGCGCGGGCGGAACGGCCGGCGTCGGCGGGATCGACGGGATGCTGGCGTACGGGCACGGCGTGACCGGTGCCGGCGAGTCGGGTGCGGCGATCGCGCCGGCCGGGAGCAGCGGCGACGTGGCCAGGGCGGCGCAGAGCACCACGACCGCCGACGATGTCCCCATGGCGCGAGGGTAACCCGACCGCCGCGCGGGCTCAGGCCGCGGAGACGACCGGCCGGAGCGCCTGGAGGTGCTCGCGCACCTGCTGGTGCGGCATCGGCCGGGCGAACAGGAACCCCTGCCCGTAGCGGCACCCGCCCTCCAGCAGCAGCCGCTGGTCGGTCGCCGTCTCGATGCCCTCGGCCACCACGTCCAGGTGCAGCGTGCTGGCCAGCTGGATGATGCCGCGCACCAGGTCGAGCTGCTGCTGTGACGTGCTGATCGTGTCCACGAACGACTTGTCCAGCTTCAACGTGTCGACCGGCACCCGGTGCAGGTAGCTCAGCGACGAGTAGCCGGTGCCGAAGTCGTCGATGGAGACGTGGATCCCGGCGTTGCGCAGCGCCGCGATGTCCTCGTTGATCGACTCGTGGTCGCCGAGCAGCAGGCTCTCGGTGATCTCCAGCGTGAGCCGCTCGGCCGGCAGCCCGAACTCCTCCAGCACGTCGAAGACCTGCGTCACGAACCCGGTGGAGCGGAACTGGCGCACCGACACGTTCACGCTGACGTACGGCGCGTCCGCCCCGAACTCCCGCACCCACCCGGCGGCGTCGGCGACGGACTGGCGCAGCACCCACGCGCCCAGCGGCACGATCAGCCCGCACTCCTCGGCCACCTGGATGAACTGCAGCGGCGGCACCATCCCGCGCCCCGGGTGCTGCCAGCGCACCAGCGCCTCGACCCCGCGCACCCGCCCGGTGGCCAGGTCGACGATCGGCTGGTAGTGCAGGATGAAGTCCCCGTCGGCGATGGCCTGGTCCAGTTCGGTGCGCAGCTGCATGCGTTCGAGGACCTGCTCGTGCAGCGACGCCTCGTACCGCCGCCACCGCGCCTTGCCGCCGCTCTTGGCCGTGCCGAGGGCGACGTCGGCCTGGCTGACCAGCGACTGCGCGTCGTCGATGTCGGCGCCGGTGGCCACGCCGATGCTGAGGTGGGCGGTGACCACGCTCCCGCTGACCGTGAACGGCGCCGTGAACGCCGAGACGATCTCCTCGGTGATGTGTTCGACCTCGGTGGTGTCGGTGGCACCGTGCACCACCACCCCGAACTCGTCCGCGCCCAGGCGGGAGACGGAGCCGCGGTCGCCGAGCGCGTCGGCGAGCCGGCGGCTCACGGCGATCAGCAGCTCGTCGCCGACGTCGTGGCCCATGCTGTCGTTCACCACGCGGAAGTCGTCGATGTTGATCAGCAGGACGCCGGCGGTGGTGCCCTCGCGGGCGGCGTCGGTGGCGACCTCGGCGACGGTGTCGTGGAACTTCAGCCGGTTGCCGAGCCCGGTGAGCGGGTCGAGGTAGGCGCGGCGCAGGAGTTCCTGCTCCAGGCGGGCGCGCTCGGTGACGTCGCGCATGGTGAGCACGAGGCCCTCGACGGTGGGCTCGTGGCGCAGGTCGCGCACGGTCACCTCGACCTCGATCGCGGAACCGTCGGCGTGCGCCACGGTCCAGTGTTCGACCTCGTTGGGCCCGTGCAGGTGGGTGCGCACCACGTCCAGGGCCTGCTCGACGTCGTGCCGGCCGGCGACGGCCACGAGGTCGATCAGGTCGGCGCCGACCGGGTTCTCCAGGCCGAACAGCGGCTGCGCGGACGGGCTCGCGTACGTGATCCGGTTGTTGTCGTCGACGATGAGGATGATGTCGGCGGCGTTGAGGATCAGCGTGCGGAAGTAGGTCTCGCTGTTGCGCCTGCCGATCTCGCGGTTCAGGGCGAACTGGTCGAGCATGCTGGCCGCCTGGCCGGCGAGCACCGGCACGGACTCCTGCAGTCCGACGAGCGCGGTCTCGTCCGCGGCGACGAAGAGATCCCCGCGGCGGGTGGTGCCGACGGAGAGCGGGCAGTGCAGGACCAGCTCGAACCCGGCCAGCGTGGCGGCGAGCTCGGCCGGGAGTTCGCCGATGTCGCGCAGGTCGACGGTGGTGGCCGCCGCCGGCTCGGGGCTCGCCGCCTCGTGGCCCTCGTCGACGGCGAGCACGACGAGGTGGTCGGTGCCGGGTGGGAGCAACCGCGCGATGGCCTCGTGCACGACGGTGGTGACCTGTTCGCGGTCGGTGGTCGACAGCAGCGCCTCGCACGCGCGGCGCAGCTCCCGTTCGCGGCCCATGCTGCGGCGCAGCCCGGCGGTGACGACCGACATGCGGGCGATGGCGAGCAGGACCAGGACGGCGGAGGCGATCGCGATGACGACGCCGTCGCGGACCGGCCCCTGGACGGACTGGAAGAACAGGATCGTCGGCGCGATGAGGGACGCGACGCCGAGCACGACGCGGCGGGCGTCGAGCTGGTGCCGGGTGATGACGCGCGGCTGGGTCAGCGCGGTCATCGACGGGTGCAGCACGGCGAGCCCGCCGAAGAGGTAGAACAGGATCCAGCAGAAGTCGGCGATGCCGCCGAGCTGGAAGTCGCCGTTGAGCTGGCTGTAGGAGTACACCGCGTCGGCGGCGGCCAGGCACGTGCCGCTGGCCAGCATGAACGCGGCGCTGGTGCTGCGGGCGGCGCCGAAGGCGATGCGGGCCATCAGGGCGAGCGTCAGCACGTCGAAGATCGGGTAGGCGGCCGAGACGGCCTTCTCGCCCATGTTCAGCGCGGGGTCCGCGAACTTCGGCCCGATGAGGAACACCCAGGCGAGCAGCAGCGCACCGGCGGCGAGCATGAGCGAGTCGAGCATCACCGCACGGTCCCGGCTGACCGCGCCGGAACGGGCGAGCAGGAGGAAGCCGAGCAGCAGCATCGGCTGGTTGACACCGATCATGATGACGTCGGCGATCGACGGGGGCGAGTTGTCGCCCAGCTCCTTGAGCGCGATCGCGACCACGCTGCCCACGGCGAAGAAGAACGTCCCGCCCCAGAGCAGCAGCCAGGGGAGCTTGCGGCGGGGCCGGTTGCGCCGCAGGCCGATGAAGTAGGCGACGCTGTTGCCGAGGACGATGCCGATGAAGGCGACCCCGCGCCACGCCGGTACCCCGGCGTAGAAGGCGGTCAGGAGCGCCGTCCAGCCGGCCAGGATCCACAGAGCCCGCCTCGACATCGGTACCTCCTCACCGGCCGGTCTCCCGTCTGTCGGCGGGTGGGCATCCGTATCTGAGTGGTTCTTGCGCGAGACTTGAGCGGATCTTACGTTTCCCCTGGCCGTCGGACCAGGGAGTGCTCGCCGCCGGTTTGGAACATTTCCAGATGCGATATGTGACCGCCGGAGTGTGACCTGTGCCACCGCCCGGACACGTAAGGCGTGCCTAACGTGTGGTTCTGCCGTCCCACCTGATCGACGCCCTTGAGAACGCCGTTTCCGGTGCCGAATACTTGGTTCTGTGATCGAACCGCGGGTACCCGGCGACGACACGGTGGTGCCCGAGCGGTACGTCGGCATCTCCGACCTTTACGACGCCGGCCTCTACGATCAGGTCATCGAGGAGGTCGACGGCCGGCGGATCCGGATCGGTGACCGGTGGCTGGTCGACTTCGCCTCGTGCAACTACCTCGGCCTCGACCTCGACCCGGCGGTGCAGGACGCGATCGGCGAGCAGGTGCGCCGCTGGGGCACCCATCCGAGCTGGTCGCGGATGCTCGGCAACCCGCGCCTCTACCCGATGATCGAGGAACGCCTCACCGAGCTGCTCGGCGCGCCGGACACGTTGGTCCTGCCCACGATCAGCCAGACCCACATGGCGGCCATCCCGCTGCTGGCCGAGGGCGGTCAGATCTTCCTCGACTCGCGCGCGCACCGCACGATCTACGACGGCTGCGTGCACGCCCGCGGGCTCGGCGCGACGTTCACCCGCTTCCGGGTCGACGACCCCGGACGCCTCGCCGCACTGCTGCGCGCCGCGCCGCCCCGGCAGCGGAAGCTGGTCTGCGTCGACGGCGTCAACAGCATGACCGGCAACCCGCCGGACGTTCCCACGCTGGCCGCCCTGTGCCGGGAGTACGACGCGCTGCTCTACATCGACGACGCGCACGGGTTCGGGGTGCTGGGGGAGCGGCGGCCCGACGAGTCCTCGCCGTACGGCTCGCGCGGCAACGCCGTGGTGCGCCACACCGGCGAGTCGTACGAGAACATCGTCCTGGTCGGCGGCTTCTCGAAGGCCTACTCCTCGATGCTGGCGTTCGTGGCGTGCACGCCGGCGATCAAGCGGCATCTGAAGGTCAACACCGCGACGTACAGCTTCTCCGGTCCGGTGCCGGTCGCCTCCCTCGCGACGGTGCTCGCCGGCCTCGACGTCAACGCCGCCCGGGGCGACGAACTCCGCGCCGACATCTGGCGCAAGACGCGCCGGCTGCTGGAGCACGTGCGCCGGTTGGGCGTGCACACGCCGAACGTCAGCGGGTTCCCCCTGGTGGAGCTGCCGCTGCGGGACCCGGCCGAACTGCACGCGGTCGGCCGCACGCTCCTGGACCGGGGTGTCTACACCACCCTGGCGCCCTACCCGGGCGTGCCGCGTGACGAGGTCGGGATCCGGATCCAGGTGACGGCCGCCAACACCGATGACGAGCTGGACCTGCTGATCGAGACGCTGACCATGCTGGCGAACGCCGATCCGGGCCTGCCGCACCGGTTCAGGTCAACCGTATGACCCAGTGCCGGCAGCGCAGCGGCCGTCCCGAGTAGTCGAGGTCGTGCTCGCCGAGCGGGGTGAAGCCGAGCTGCCGGGCGACGGCGTTCGAGGCCGCGTTCGTCACCGCCGGGAAGACGTGGATCTCCGAGACCCGGCCCTCGTCCCGGGTCACGTCGAAGAGGGCCGCCATGCCGCGGTACGCCATCCCCTTTCCCTGGAACGGCGGCAGCAGCATCAGCCCGGCCTCGTGGATCGTGCTCCCCGCCCACTGCGTCGCCCACAGGCCCACGATGCCGGCGTCCTCCCCGGTGTCGGCCACGATGCGGTAGTAGCGGTCGCCGCCGGCCATGCCGGCGAGGCGGTGCGCGTGGGTCTCGGCGATGCCCTCGGCGGAGACCGGCCCGCCCAGTTGGCCCATCACGGCGGGGTCGCTCTCCAGCGCCGCGGTGAGGGGCAGGTCGGCGTTCGTGTAGGGGACGAGTCGCACGCGCCGCACGGTAGCAATGTGGGGTTTCGCCCGGTAGCAATGTGGGGTGAGGTGCGTCACGATGGCTCCGTGGCCAACCCGTGGCTCGCCCTGCCCGCCGGCGCCGATCCGTTCACCCGGATCAGCGAGGTGGGGCGCGCGCACGAACGCTTCGTCGAGGGCGCCGCGGTGGGGCCACCCGTGCGCGAGGTCGTGGCCGACTCGTGGCGCCGCACGGCCCGGGCGCGGTTCGGGCCGGACGACATGGCGCCGATCGACCTCTCCGACGACGCGCTGGAGGAGTACCGGGCCGCCCATCCGCTCGCGCGGGTGCTTCCCCTGTTCCGCGAACTCCTCGGCGACCTCGCCCACGACGGCGACCACCTGATGGCGGTCTGCGACGCGCACGGGCGCCTGCTCTGGGTCGACGGGCACCCGCGGGTGCTGCGCCGCGCCGAGCGGATGAACTTCGTGGCCGGCGCCCGCTGGGACGAGGCGCACGCCGGCACCAACGCCCCCGGCACGGCCATCGCCGTCGACCACCCCGTGCAGATCTTCGCGACCGAGCACTTCAGCCGCCAGGTGCAGCCCTGGACGTGTGCCGCCGCCCCGATCCACGACCCGGCGACGGGGCGCGTGCTCGGCGCGATCGACGTGACCGGCGGCGACCATCTGGCCAACCCCCACAGCCTGGCGCTGGTGCAGGCGACGGCGCGCGCCGCCGAGGCGCATCTGGCCGCCGCCGGGCCGCCCGGCGGGCACACGGTGGCCGCACTCGGCCGCGACGAGGTGGTGCTGACGGTCGGTGGCCGCCGCACCCGCCTGGGCCGCCGCCACAGCGAACTGCTCGTGCTGCTGCTGTGCCACCCGGAGGGGCGCACCGGCGACCAGCTCGCCGTCGGCCTGCACGGCGACGACATGTCCTACTCCCCGGTGACCCTGCGCGCGGAGCTGTCGCGGCTGCGCCGCACGCTCGGGCCGGAGCTGCTGGAGTCCCGCCCGTACCGGCTGCGCCTGGCGGTGGAGGCGGACTTCCTGACCGTTCCGCGCCTGCTGGACCGGGGCCTGGTCGCCGCCGCGCTGGACGCCTACGCCGGCCCGCTGCTGCCCGGTTCGGACGCGCCGGGCGTGGTGCGGCTGCGCACCCTGCTGGACGGGCAGGTGCGCGCGGCGGTGCTGGCGGCCGGCGACCCGGCCCACCTGGACGCCTGGACCCGCACGCCGACCGGCGCCGACGACGTGGTCGCCTGGGAAGAACTGCTTCGTGCGCTGCCGCTCGGTTCGCCCCGCCGGCCACTGGTGGTCGACCGGCTGATGCGCCTGCACGAGGAGCTCGGCCCCGTGATGCCCCACGCAACGTGGTTGCAACGTCCCGCTAATTAACTTCCCGGGGTATGACGCGCTACACCCCGCCCGGCCAGGACGGCTCCGTCGTCTCCTACGAGTCCCGATACGACCACTGGATCGGCGGCGAGTACGTGCCGCCGCAGCGCGGAAACTACTTCGAGAACCCGTCGCCGGTGAACGGCCGGCCGTTCACCGAGATCGCCCGCGGCACCGCCGAGGACGTCGAACGGGCCCTCGACGCCGCCCACGGCGCGGCGCCGGCCTGGGGCCGCACGTCGGCCGCCGAACGCGCGAACGTCCTCAACAAGATCGCCGACCGGATGGAAGCCAACCTTGAGCTGCTCGCGGTCGCCGAGACCTGGGAGAACGGTAAGCCCGTACGTGAGACGTTGGCCGCTGACATCCCGCTGGCGATCGACCACTTTCGTTACTTTGCCGGAGCGATCCGGGCCCAGGAAGGTTCGCTGAGCGAACTCGACGACGACACCGTCGCGTACCACTTCCACGAGCCGCTGGGCGTCGTCGCCCAGATCATCCCGTGGAACTTCCCGATCCTGATGGCGGTCTGGAAGCTGGCCCCCGCCCTCGCGGCCGGCAACGCGGTGGTGCTGAAGCCCGCCGAGCAGACCCCGGCCTCGATCCACCTGCTGATGAGCCTGATCCACGACCTGCTCCCGCCCGGCGTGGTGAACATCGTCAACGGCTTCGGCGTGGAGGCCGGCAAGCCGCTGGCCAGCAGCGCGCGCGTGGCGAAGGTGGCGTTCACCGGCGAGACCACCACCGGGCGACTGATCATGCAGTACGCCAGCGAGAACATCAAGCCGGTGACGCTGGAGCTGGGCGGCAAGAGCCCGAACATCTTCTTCGACGACGTCAGCGCGAAGGACGACGACTTCTTCGACAAGGCGCTCGAGGGCTTCACGATGTTCGCGCTGAACCAGGGCGAGGTGTGCACCTGCCCGTCCCGGGCGCTGATCCAGCGCGGGCACTACGCCGACTTCCTCGCGGCGGCCGTCAAGCGCACCGAGGCCATCGTTCCCGGGAATCCGCTCGACACCGACACGATGGTCGGCGCGCAGGCGTCGAACGACCAGCTGGAGAAGATCCTCTCCTACCTGGACATCGGCCGGCAGGAGGGCGCGAAGGTGCTCACCGGCGGCCGGCGCGCCGAACTCGGCGGCGACCTGGCGGGCGGCTACTACGTCCAGCCCACGATCTTCGAGGGCGACAACGCGATGCGCATCTTCCAGGAGGAGATCTTCGGCCCGGTCGTCTCGGTGACCTCGTTCAACGACTTCGAGGACGCGATCAAGACGGCGAACGACACCCTGTACGGCCTCGGCGCCGGCGTCTGGACCCGCGACGCCTCCACCGCCTACCGGGCCGGCCGGGCGATCCAGGCCGGCCGCGTCTGGACGAACTGCTACCACCTGTACCCGGCGCACGCGGCGTTCGGCGGCTACAAGCAGTCCGGCATCGGCCGGGAGAACCACAAGATGATGCTGGAGCACTACCAGCAGACCAAGAACCTGCTGGTCAGCTACTCGCCCAAGAAGCTCGGATTCTTCTAGACATGGCTTCCCGGGTTGAACTGACCCCCGCCGCCGCTCAGCTTCTGCGGAAGCTGGGCGGCGACCACGGGTCGCTGATGTTCCACCAATCGGGCGGCTGCTGCGACGGCAGCGCGCCGATGTGCTTCCCGGCGGGGGAGTTCCGCACGGGCGGCTCCGACGTGCTGCTCGCCGAGCTGCCCGTCGAGGGTCTCGACCAGCCGGTGTCGTTCTGGATGTCGACGTCGCAGTTCGAACGCTGGCGCCACACGCACCTCACCGTCGACGTGGTGCAGGGCCGGGGCAGCGGCTTCTCGCTGGAGGCCCCGGAGGGCGTGCGCTTCCTGATCCGTTCCCGCCTGCTGACGGAGGAGGAGAGCGCCGCGCTGGACGGCTGAACGAAATCAGGTCCACGACGTGTGAGGTGACGATGCAGTACGTCATGCTGATCTATCAGGGCCAGGCCGTCGAGCAGCAGGCCGCGCTCCCCGAGGACGAGCAGAAGCGGGTCCACGCGGACTACCGGGCGATCAACCAGATGCCGGGCGTCACCCCGATGCCGCCGCTGGGACTCGCCGAGAACGCCACCACCGTGCGGGTCGAGGGCGGCCACACCCTGATCACCGACGGCCCGTTCGTGGGGACGAAGGAGGCCGTCGGCGGCGTGTTCATCCTGGAGGCCGAGAACCTCGACGCGGCCATCGCGGTGGCCGCCCGCGTCCCGGCGGCCCGCTACGGCGGCGCGGTCGAGATCAGGCCCTCGGAGGTGTATTGGTAACGGCCCTCGGCGAGGCCGGCCGGCGCAACTCTGAGCAATGTTCGCATTCCGCGTTTGTCGATGTGGCGCGATGGGGTAACCATGGCAGGCATGCGTACGGTCACCCCTCGCGCGTTGCTGTCCGCCCTGCTCGTCGTGTCGCTGCTGCTCGCCGGCTGCTCCGACGACAAGAAGGGCAAGTTCAAGGAACCCGGCTCGCCGCAGGGCGGGGGTGGTGAGTCGGCCGCCGCGCTCGCGGTGACGCCGGCCGCCGACGCGACCGACGTCGCCGTCTCCGTCGAGATCGGCTGGCCCCAGGGCGCGACCGCGTCGTCGGTCAAGCTGGTCGACGCGGCGGGCGCCGAGATCCCGGGAGCACTGCGTTCCGACGGAACGTCATGGGTGCCCGCCAACCCGCTGAAGTACACGACGAAGTACACGGCGACCGTCGAGGGCAAGGCCGCCGACGGCAAGGCGGCGAAGGGCACGACGTCGTTCACGACCATGGCCCGCCCGGGCAACCGCATGGGCGCGCAGATCTTCATGGCCGACAACATCACCACCTACGGCCAGGCGATGCCGGTCGTCGTGGAGTTCCGCAACGGCGGGGTGCCCAAGGCGCAGCGGGCCACCGTCGAGAAGCGGCTCTTCGTCACCAGCGACCCGCCGCAGCCCGGCGTCTGGCACTGGGACAGCGACATCCAGGTCGAGTACCGGCCGCAGGAGTACTGGCAGCCCGGCACCAAACTGAACGTCCGCCTCGCGCTCGGCGGGCTGCCGCTGGGCGACGGCCGGTTCGGCGAGACCGACATCACGATCAAGGCGGCCATCGACAAGACCCGCCGCAGCATCGTCGTCGACGACGCCACCAAGACGCTCACCGCGACGCAGGACGGCCAGACCGTGTTCACCGCGCCGGTCAGCCTCGGCAAGCCGGAGAACCCGTCCTTCTCCGGCAAGTTCGTCATCATCGAACGCCTCGAGAAGACCGTCTTCGACTCCGGCACCTACGGCGTCCCGGCCACCTCGCCGGACGGCTACCGCACCGACATCCAGTACGCCGAACGCCTCACCTGGGACGGCCAGTTCATCCACGCCGCCCCGTGGTCGGTCGCCGACCAGGGCAAACGCAACGTCTCGCACGGCTGCGTCAACGTCTCCCTGGACAACGGCAAGAAGATCTACGAGTGGCTGCGCGTCGGCGACCCGGTCGAGGTCAAGGGGACCGGCCGCAAGAACGACAAGGCCGGCAACGGCTGGACCGCGTGGGACATGTCCTGGGAGGAGTTCAAGAAGGGCAGCGCCCTACCGCAGTGAACGGCCCTTCCCGGCCTGCCACTTCTCCAGCACACCGAGCATCTCCTCCTGGATGAACAGGAAGAAGTCGCGCATCTCGCGCAGGCGGTGCGCCGCGTTGCTCTCGTCGTCGCCGACCGCCTGTACGCCCTCCTCCACGATGTCGGCGATGCTGCGGTACATGCCGCTCTTGACCGCGCCGGCGACGTACCACTCGTCGTTGGGCAGGCGGTACAGGTCGCTGCGGGAGTTGGGCACCGGCGACTTCTGCACCAGGCCGGTCGTGATCAGGTAGCGCACCGCGCCGGATACCGCGGCGGGGCTCACCCCCAGGCGCTCGCCGATCTCGCCCGCGGTGAGCCCGTCCTCCTCGGCCGCCATGAGCACACCGAGGACCCGTGCCGCCATGCGGTTGAAGCCCAGGTTCGCGAAGGTCATCGCAAGGTGCTCGACGAACTGGCGGACGGCCTCAGGATCACGGTGGTCCTCGGTGGTACTCATGTTCCCATCCTTCCAGGCGTTACGTGCTCAGGTCCCGTCGGCGGAACGCCACCGCCCCGCCCGCGGCCGACACGACCGCCGCGGCCGTCATCAACACCACCGGGGTCCACGAGACGTCGACGGCGGGCAACGCCGGCACGTGGCTGAACGGCGACAGGTCGCGCACCGCCTGCGGCAGGTCCAGCAGCCCGCCGAAGAGCCCGAAGACCAGGCTCAGCACGAACGCCGTGGAGCCGAGCGCGATCGTGTAGCGGGGCAGCACCCCGAACACCGCCACGACGATGCCGGCGAAGACCAGGGTCGCCGGCCACTGCACCAGCAACGCCGGCACCAGTTCGCCCATGGACTCGCCCAGGTCGCCACTGGCCTTCGACGCGCCCAGCGCCATCGCGGCGCCGCTGGCCAGCAGGATCGCGCCGCTGCCGAGCACCGCGCAGGCGAGGTGGGCGGCGAGCCACCGGTACCGCGCGGTGGCCGTGGCGAGAACGGGTTCCAGGTGGCCGGCGGCCTCCTCGGTGCGCAGCCGCAGCGTGGCCTGCACGACGTACCCCGCGACGATCAGCCCGGTGACCGTCGCCATGCTCGAGTAGAACGCCGTGATCAGGTCGGCGGTGGTGCTGTTGCCGAGCCGGCGGATGAGGTCGTTGGCGTTGGCGTTGTCCTCCATCGCCTCCCGCAGCGCGTCGGTCAGCGTGCCGACGCCGGCCGCGAGCGCGACGATGCCGATCGCCCAGCCGAGCAGGATGCCGCGCTGCAGGCGCCAGGCGAGCCCGACGGGGGAGAGCAGCGCGCGGGGTGCCTTGGCGGGGCCGGGGCGCGACGGCAGCAGCCCCGTGCCCCAGTCGCGGTGTTCGCTGATCGCGAAGGCGGTGCCGGTTCCGATCGCGAACAGTGCGAGCGGCAGGAGGAGCACCCACCAGCGGTTCGCGTCGAACGGGAACGCCTGCTGCGCCCAGCCGATCGGGTTGGTCCACGACGGCCACGCGCTCGTGATGCGGATGCCGTCGGCGTGCACGTCGCCGAGCGCGTCGCCGGCTCCGCGCAGGGCGTACGCGACGCCGATCGCGGCGGCCGCGATGCCGTTGGCGCTGCGCGCCGAGTCGGTCAACTGGGCGGCGAACGCGGCGATGCCGGCGAACGCGATGCCGTTCAGGGCGAGGCCGGTGGCGAAGACGGCCGCACCCTGCGCGTCCTGCCCGTCGCCTGCGAGGACGCCCGTGATGAGCACGCCGAGGAGGGCGTTCGACAGAATGACGACGGTCAACGCGGCGGTGAGGGGCGCGAAACGGCCGACCACGGTGGCGCCGATCATCTCCGCTCTGCCGGTCTCCTCGTTCTGCCGCGTGTGGCGCACGACGGCGAGGGTGCTCATGAACGCCGCCAGCACGCAGAGGAACGCGATCAGCTGGAACGCGTAGAGCTGGCCCTCGCCGGTGCCGGTCGGCGGGCCGCGCAGCACCAGGATGGTGGGGGTGTTCGCGGCGGTCTTCAGCACCGTGGCGCGCTCGGCCTCGGTCGGGTAGGTCTTCGCCAGCGACGCGAGGCTGCTGCTGAGCATGACCGTGATGCCGAGAATCCACACCGGCAGCTGGATCCGGTCCCGGCGCAACGCCAGCCGCACGAGCCGCCAGGTCCCCGTGAACGCGCTCATATCTGTTGCCCGCGCCGCACCGTCCCGCGACGCGCTCATGCCGATACCCGCTCCCGCTCGTAGTGGCGCAGGAAGAGCTCCTCCAGCGACGGGGGTGCGCTGTGCAGCGTCTCGATCCCGAACGGCGTCAGGTGCGCGATCGCGTCACCGAGCGCCGCGGTCTCCACGTCGAACGCGGCGCGATGCCCCTCGACCACGAGGTTGTGCACGCCGGTCAGCGTGTCCAGGCCGACCGGCGGCCGGACCGTCTCGACCTTGACCGAGGTGCGGGTGAGGTGGCGCAGCTGGGCGAGCGTGCCGGACTCGACGGTGCGCCCCTCGCGCACGATGCTCACCCGGTCGCACAGCGCCTCGACCTCCGAGAAGATGTGGCTGGAGAGCAGAACCGTGCGTCCCTGCTCGCGCACCTCGCGCACGCACTCCTGGAAGACCGCCTCCATCAGCGGGTCCAGCCCGGACGTGGGCTCATCCAGGATGTACAGCTCCACGTCCGAGGCGAAGGCCGCCACCACGGCCACCTTCTGGCGGTTGCCCTTGGAGTAGGTGCGGCATTTCTTGGTCGGGTCGAGCTGGAAGCGTTCCAGCAGGTCGGCGCGGCGCTTGGGGTCAAGACCCCCGCGCAGCGCCCCGAAGAGGTCGATGGCCTCGCCGCCGGAGAGGTTGGGCCACAGGCTCACATCCCCGGGAACGTAGGCCAGCCGCCGGTGCAGCCCGACCGCGTCCTTCCAGGGATGGCCGCCGAGCAGGCTGACCTCGCCGGAGTCCGCTCGCAGGAGGCCGAGCAGCACGCGGATGGTGGTGCTCTTTCCGGCGCCGTTGGGCCCGAGGAACCCGTGCACCTCACCGGTGTCGACGGACAGCTCGAGGCCGTCGAGAGCCCGGGTCCGGCCGAACGTCTTCACGAGGCCGGACACCGAGATGGAAGTCGTCATGGGTGGGACGCTACGCCGTTTCACAAAATTGTGAAGTGTCTGAAGCTAAAGAATCTTGTGGCCGGGCGCACAGGGTGCCCCTACCGAAGCGCCACCATGGACGCGCACATCCGCATCGAACCGTGGACCGACATGTCGGGTCGCCGGCTCCGACGGCTGGAACCCGATCCACTGATTTCTGTCGTACCCGGGTGCAATGGTGGGGCGGTGACGAGGACGCAGTACTACACCGCCACCACCGTCGACGGGTACATCGCCACCGAGGACAACTCCCTCCGGTGGCTCTTCGAGGTCGAGGGCGCCGACGGCGAGGCGAGCGAGGGCTTCGGCCCGTTCTTCTCGCAGGTCGGCGCCTTCGCGATGGGCGCCACGACGTACGAGTGGGTGCGCGAGCACGAGAGCGCCGTGATGTGGCGGGACGCGTACGGGGACACGCCCTGCTGGGTGTTCACCACGCGGGACCTGCCGTCGATCGAGGGTGCCAACCTGCACTTCGTGCGCGGCGACGTGCGGCCGGTGCACCGGACGATGGCCGAGGCCGCCGGGGGCCGCAACATCTGGCTCGTCGGCGGGGGCGAGCTGGTGGGCGCGTTCGCCGACGCGGGACTGCTCGACGAACTGATCCTCAGCGTGGCGCCGGTGACGCTGGGCGCCGGTGCGCCGCTGCTCCCACGGGTGCTCACGTCGAAGCGGCTGCGGCTGACGTCGGTGCGGCAGTCGGGTCAGTTCGCCAGCCTGACCTACGAGGTGGGCCCGCCTGCGGAATGATCGTCAGGTGTGAGGCGGCTCCTCGCCGCCGCGCGTCGGGCGGCTGACCCCGCGATGATCGCGACTTTCTACGGAAACCCGTCTCCTGGTGACACCTTTCCGTGAAAGGTAACGATCATGAGGTGGCGGCTCGGCCTCGCGGCCCTGGCCCTCTGCGCGGCGGTGGTGATGATCGCCCTGTCCCGTGTGGCTGACGGGGATCCGCCCGCGGTCGAGGTGGTCGGTGTGCGGGACGACGGCGCCGCGCACGCGGTGGTCGTGATCCACGCCGCCGCCAGCCTCACCGAGTGGCGGGTCACCGACGACGGCCACCTCGCGGACGAGCCGGAGCCGCGCGGCGTCACCGCGACGTCGGCCGGGCTGTGCCGCCCACCGACCTGCGCGCCGGTCGTCCCCGACGGGCCGGCCGCCGACGCGCCCCGCTGCGCCGGTTCCGACTGTTACCGCGTGGTGCCGGGCCGGCTGGCCGTCGAGCACAGCGGTGGGGGCGGGTGGGTCGTCGCGTGGTCGGTCGGCGGCGCGGCGTACCGCGCACTGGCGCGGGAGTACGCGGACCTCGGCGACCCGGCCGTGCACCTGGCCGCGTTGTCGCTGGTGGTGCGACCGGTCACGGGCGGGCACGTGGTGTTCGTGGCCGCCGGTCGGGACGGCGTGGTGTACCGCGACGCGCGGGGGCGGTGGGAGCGCCTCGGCATCCCGGCCGGCGGCGAGGGCTACTACTGGGCGCAGCCGCCGCGCCTGATCACGGATCCGCCGCCGACCGACCCGCGCCCGTACGTGGCGGCGGTGGTGTTCGGGCTGGTGTGGGCGTTCGCGGGACTGCGCCGGGCGAGACGGGTGCGGCCGCGGCCGCACTTCGGGTGGAAGGTGCTGGTGATCGCGACGGCAGCGGCGGGGCTCGCCGGCGCGGCGGCCGGGATGCCCCCGGTCGGTACGTTGCCGGGCGCGTTCTACGCGGCGCTGGCGATCTTCGCGGTCCTGACGGTGGCGGCGGCCCTCATCTGGCGCGAATGACCTGCGAGATCGGCGTGGTCAGGCCGCGGACAAGCGGCGGGCCAGCGTCGTGGCCGCTGCGCGCAGCTCCGGCGGGCCGACGATCTCCAGGTCCACGTCGAACATCCCCAGCCACGACGCCAACCCGGCCCACGACCAGGACCCGGCCACCAGGCGGCACCGGTCCGGCCCGAGCGCCACCACCTCCGCCTGGTTCCCCACGTACGGCGCGATCCGCGACGCCGACACGTGCAGGATCGCCTCCCCGCGGCACGGCCAGGTCTGCTGCCCGAACCGTTCCGCGACAAACGTGGAGACGTCGGCGGCGGGCAGCTCGCGGGGTGTGAAGCGGGGCCCGTTCGGGGTGCGCGGCACCATGCGGTCCACCCGGAACGTGCGCCAGTCCGCCCGTTCCAGGTCGAACGCGATGAGGTACCAGCGCCCGCCGCGCAGCACGAGGTGGTGCGGCTCGACCCGGCGCGGCGGTCCGTCCACTGTGGACTCACCCGACGCGGGTGTGTAGTCGAAGCGCAGCACCTCGCAGGCGCGCACGGCGGTGCCGATGGCGACGAGGTGTTCGGTGTCGACCTTCGGCGGTTCCCAGGTGCCGCGCGCGACGGTGGTGACCCGCAGCGCGTCGACCCGTTGGCGCAGCCGGGCCGGCATCACCTGCCGAACGGTGGCCAGCGCCCGCAGGGCCGCCTCGCCCACGCCGGAGACGCTGGTGGTGGCGGTCTGCAGGGCCACGGCGACGGCGACCGCCTGGTCCTCGTCGAACAGCAGCGGCGGCAGTTCGGAGCCGGCGTCGAGCCGATATCCGCCGTCGGGGCCACGCGTGGAACTCACCGGGTAGCCGAGGTCGCGGAGCCGGTCGACATCGCGGCGAACGGTGCGGGGGCTGACCTCCAGGCGACGGGCGAGCGTCTCACCGGGCCAGTCCCGGCGGGCCTGCAGGAGGGACAGGAGCCGGAGCAGTCGGGCCGAGGTTTCGAGCATGGTCCGAGATTGCCACGTGATGTGGTCAGAAGCTGGCCGCAATCGGGGCCAGGATCGGAAGCATGATTCACACCAGGGCTCTCACCAAGGACTTCACCGTCGGCCGCGGCGAGGCTGTGCACGCCGTTCGCGGGGTGAGCATCGACATCGAGCCGGGCGAGCTGGTGGCCGTCCTCGGCCCGAACGGCGCCGGCAAGACGACCCTCATGCGCATGCTCACCACGCTCATATCCCCGACGTCGGGCGAGGCGACGGTGGCCGGACACGACATCGCCACGCACCCCGCGCGGGTGCGCCGCCGGATCGGCTACGTGGGGCAGGGCAACGGCGCCGGCCATACGCAGCGCGTTCACGACGAGCTGTACACCCAGGGCGAGATCTACGGCCTGGACCGGCGGGCGGCCCGGACCCGCGCGGACGAGCTGATCGAGGCTCTCGACCTCGGCGCCCTGCGCGAGCGCAAGGTCTCGGACCTCTCCGGCGGCCAGCGCCGCCGCCTCGACGTGGCGCTCGGGCTGGTGCACGCGCCGCCACTGCTCTTCCTCGACGAGCCGTCGACCGGCCTCGACCCGCAGAACCGCGCCAACCTCTGGGAGCACATCCTGCGCCTGCGCGAGCGGCACGGCATGACGGTGGTGCTGACCACGCACTATCTCGACGAGGCCGACACGATGGCCGAACGGGTGGTGATCGTCGACCACGGCCGGGTGATCGCGGACGACACCGCGGAGGCGTTGAAGACCAAGCTCGCCGGCGACCGCCTCACCGTCGGTTCTCCGGATGTCCGGACCCTCTCCCGGCTCGCGGAGGCGCTCCCCGGCGCCCGCGATCTCGCTTCCTCGGGGGAACGCCTTGAGCTTCGCGTCTCCGACGCCCCGACGGCCGCGGCGGAGCTGCTGTTCGCGGCGCGCGACGCCGGTGTGCCCGTGACGGCGGTGCAGTCGCACCGGCCCACGCTCGACGACGTGTTCCTGACGCTGACCGGCCGCAGCCTGCGCGAGGAGTCCTCGGAGGTGTCGAAATGAGCACGCTCGTCCGTGACACCCGCATCGTCATGGCCCGCGAACTGCGGCCGGTGCGGCGCGACCCGTTCTCCGTCATCTTCGGGATGGTGCAGCCGCTGGTGTTCCTGGGGCTGTTCGGGCCGCTGCTGGTGGGCTCGCTCGGCGGACAGGCCGGGGTGCTGGGCGGCTCGGTGTGGCAGTGGTTCGTGCCGGCGATCCTGGTGATGACGGCCCTGTTCGGCACCTCCGCGACGGGTGCCAACCTGCTGTTCGAGTTCCAGACCGGCGCGCACGAACGGATGCTCGTGACGCCGCTGTCCCGGCCGGCGCTGCTGATCGGCCGGGCCCTCAAGGAGATGGTGCCGCTCGCCGGCCAGGCGGTGATCATCGTGCTGGTCATGACGCCGTTCGGCTTCCGGCCGCACCCGGGCGGCGCGCTGATCGGGCTGGCGCTGCTGGCGGTGTTCGGGATCGGCCTCGGCTCGCTCAGCTACGCGCTCGCCATCGCGGTGCGCAAGCAGGACTGGATGTTCTGGGCGGTGCAGCAGACGCTCATCTTCCCGCTGATGCTGCTGTCCGGCATGCTGCTGCCGCTGGAAACCGGGCCGTCGTGGATGCGGGTGGCGGCGCGCTTCGACCCGCTCGCGTACGTGGTCGACGCCGAGCGTGCGCTGTTCGCCGGCGAGTGGAGCGCGGACGTCGCGTGGGGCTGGGTCGCCGCGCTGACGACGGCCGCGGTCGGGCTCGCGGTGGGCATCCGCGCGATGGTGCGCAGCGCGGAGTAGCCGGCCAGGCGGTCCTCTGTGGACGGTCCTTCGCCGCCCGGGCAATGCCCATGGGGGCAGCGGGAGCGAGGGGGTATGGTTGCGGGCGGCGGTGAGGTCTCAGGGCAGCAAAAATAGCGCCCGGCCGAGCCGTCGCGCCGATCAGTCTACGGACCAGGGAGACAGGTTTGTCAAGCCCCTCCAGCACACCGTCCGGGGATGTCGTTCCGGACCCGGAGATCGCCCGCGAGCAGGAGTACGTGTCGATGCTGCACGGGCGGCTGGACGAACTGCGGGAGCAGGCCCGCCGCCGGCTCGCGTCCGTTCTGCGGCACACCGGCGGGACCCCGCAGGAGCGGTCGCAGCGCGACAGCAACATCGCCATGTACACCGACCAGGTGGCGCACTACGGCGCCGTCGACAACGGCCTGTGCTTCGGCCGCCTCGACCTCGACTCGGGGGAGGCGCGCTACATCGGGCGCATCGGCATCTTCGACGACGAGGGCGACTACGAGCCGCTGCTGCTGGACTGGCGCGCGCCGGCGTCGCGGCCGTTCTACCTCGCGACCGCGGCGGCACCGGAGGGCGTGCGGCGCCGACGGCACATCCGCACCCGTGGGCGGCAGGTCGTGGCGCTCGACGACGAGGTGCTCGACCTGAGCGAGGCCGGTGCGCACGGGCCGCACACCCGGGTCGACGGGATCACCGGCGAGTCGGCCCTGTTCGCGGCGCTCGGTGCCAGCCGCACCGGCCGGATGCGCGACATCGTCGAGACCATCCAGGCCGAGCAGGACCGGATCATCCGCGCCGACCCGCGCGGCGTGCTCGTGGTGCAGGGCGGTCCCGGTACCGGCAAGACCGCCGTGGCGCTGCACCGCGCGGCGTACCTGCTGTACACCTACCGGCAGGAGCTGTCCGCGCGGGCGGTGCTGATCGTGGGGCCCAACGAGACGTTCCTGCGCTACATCTCCCAGGTGCTCCCGTCGCTGGCGGAGACCGGGGTGCTGCTGCGCACGCTCGGCGAACTGTTCCCCGGGATCAGCGCGCGCCGGGTGGAGTCGGACGACGCCGCCGCCCTCAAGGGGCGCGCCGCGATGACCGGGGTGCTGGAGAAGGCGATCCGGGACCGGCAGCGGGTCCCCGACGACGCCCTGGAGGTGTCGTTCGACAACGAGCCGCTGCGGATCACCCGCGAGATCGCCGAGGACGCCCGGCACCACGCCCGCCGCTCCGAACGCCCGCACAACCACGCCCGCTCGCTCTTCGAGATCGAGGTGGTGCACGCGCTCTCGCTGGAGCTGGCCGAACGCATCGGCACCGACCCGTACGCCGACGACCCGCTCGGCGAGGACGACGCCCCGGGCGACCCGCAGATCATGGAGGAGGCGGACCTCGCCGAGATCCGCCGCGAACTGCGCGCCGACCCGGCCGTGCAGACCGCGCTGGACTGGATGTGGCCGGTGCTGACCCCGCAGCGGCTGCTCGGCGACCTGTTCACCTCGGCCGAACGGATCGCCGCCGCCACGCCGGAGCTGACCGACGCCGAGCGGGCGCTGCTGCTGCGCGGGCCGGACGACGGCTGGACCCCGGCCGACGTTCCGCTCCTCGACGAGGCGGCCGAACTGCTGGGCGAGGACGACCGCGACGTGGACCTGCTGGCCGAGTACCGGCGCCGGCAGCAGGCCGCCTACGCCGAGGGTGCGCTGGAGATCCTGCACGGCTCCCGGCCGATCGACCTCGAGGACGAGATCGACCCGGAGATCCTGACCGCCGCGGACCTGTTGACGGCCGGCATCCTCGGCGAACGCCAGGACGAGCGGGAGTACCGCACCGCCGCCGAACGGGCCGCGCTCGACCGGAAGTGGGCGTTCGGGCACGTGATCGTGGACGAGGCGCAGGAACTGTCCGCGATGGCGTGGCGGGTGCTGATGCGCCGGTGCCCGAGCCGTTCGATGACGATCGTCGGCGACGTGGCGCAGACCGGCGATCCCGCCGGAACGTCCTCCTGGGACCGGGTGCTCTCGCCGTACGTGGCGCAGCGCTGGCGGCACGTCGAGTTGACCGTCAACTACCGCACGCCCGCCGAGATCATGGCGCTCGCCGGCCAGGTGCTGGCGGAGGTCGATCCGGCGATGCGCCCGCCGCGTTCGGTGCGCGAGACGGGCGTTCCGCCGGAGGTGCGCGCGCTGGACCCGGCGGCCCTGGTCGACGAGGTGATCGCGGCGGTGCGCCGGGAGGCCGCCGGGCCGGAGGGGCGCATCGGCGTGCTCGTGCCCACCGCCGACCTGGCGACGTTGGGCCCGCTGGTGCCGGGTGCCGCCGTCGGGGCGGCGGCCGACCTGGACAGCCGCATCGTCGTGCTGACCGTGCGGCAGGCCAAGGGGTTGGAGTTCGACTCCGTGGTGGTGGTCGACCCGGCCGCGATCGTCGCCGAGTCCCCGCGCGGCGCCAGCGACCTGTACGTCGCGCTGACCCGCCCCACCCAGCGGCTGACCGTGCTCTGCCCGGGGGAGGTCCCCAAGCTGCTGGTTCCGTGAGGGCTATCCGCAGTGCGTCGCGGCGCCGGCGGTCGCCAGGTGCGGCCCGAGAGCGTCGTAGCGCATGTCGGCTTCGGCGTGGATGCACCGCCCCCGCCCGTAGACCGACACCGGCCCGGCCAGGTACGACCAGTTGCCGTACTTGGAGACGTCGGCGCTCGGCGGGTCGGCGACGAGCGTCCTGGTGCGGCACTGGTTGCTCGGGCTCGTCTCGACGCACGCGATGATGTAGACCTGCGTCGGGTAGGCCTTGCCGTAGGTGACGCCGCGGTGCAGCGCCACGGCGCAGTTCATGCCGGTGCTGCTGTTGTAGTAGACCTGCAGCTCGAAGATCGCCTGCGCGTTGCGGGTGGCGGTCTGCTTCTCGATGAGCGAGCCGGTGCAGCCGCTCGCCGCGTGGGCGTCGGTCGCGCGCACCACCCCGTATACCCCGATCGCCGCTATCACGGCTGTGACCAGCAGATATACGCGTAGGCGCTTGATCGTTAACATCATGGCGGCGGAGGTTACCGGCTCCCGGCGCCAAGATCTATAGGCGGCCGGCGCGGCGTTGCCAGATCAGGAGCCAGACCAGGTACGCGCCGCCGGAGATCGACGTAACGACCCCCAAGGGCAGCTGCGTGTCGTCGAACGTGTGCTGGGCCGCGTAGTCGGCGGAGATCGTCAGCAGCGCGCCCATGCACATCGACGGGCCGAGGTTGGGGCCGGCCGCACGGGTGAGCCGGCGCGCGATGTGCGGCGCGGCCAGCGCCACGAACGGCACGGGCCCGGCCGCGGCCGTCGCCACCGCCACGAAGCACACGCCGACGGCGAGCAGCCCGATGCGGGCCCGGTTCGCGGAGACGCCGAGGCCGATGGCGGCGTCGTCGCCGAGTTCGAGCATGCGCAGCGGCCGGCCGAGGATCAGCGCCAGCGGCACGAGCACCGCCACGGTCACCCAGATGCCGGTCACGTGCGTCCACTCGCGGCCGGCCAGGCTGCCGACCTGCCACGCGACGACCCGCTGCGCGTCGCTGAGCTGGGCGCGGGCCAGCAGGTAGGCGTTCGCGGCGGCGAGGATGGCGGTCATGCCGACGCCCACGAGGACGAGCCTGTAGCCGGAGATGCCCTCCCGCCAGGCCAGCGCGTACAGCAGAACGGCCGTCAGCAGGCCGCCGAGCAGCGCCCCGACCGAGGTCTGCGCGGCGGTGCCGTTCAGCAGGAGGATCACCACGATCCCGCCGGCGGCCGAACCCTGCGTGAAGCCGATCATGTCGGGGCTGCCGAGCGGGTTGCGGGTCAGGCTCTGGAAGACCGCGCCGGCGGCACCGAGCGCGACGCCGACGCCGACACCGGTCAGCAGGCGGGGCAGCCGCAGCGACTCGATGACGAACTCGGCCGCCGGCTTGCCCTGCCCGAACAGCGTGCGCACGACCTCGTCGAGCGGCAGCGGATAGTCGCCGCTGTCGAGCGCGAACAGGCCGACGACGACGGTGAGCGCGACGATGATCCCGCCGACGAGCAGGGTGCGCCGGTTGTAGCGGACCGACACGCCGCCGGCCCGCAGCACCGGCCGCTTCGGTAACGGGGGAGCTTCGAGA
>NZ_BOPF01000006.1 GCF_016863615.1 Virgisporangium aliadipatigenens
CTCACAGTTGGGCCGTCCTCCGCCGCCGGATCAGGAAGATGAACACCAGGCCGCCGACGACGTCGGTGATGATGCCGACCTGCACCTCCTGCGGCCGGTTGATGACCCGGCCGACGACGTCGCCGCCGATCAGCAGCACGGGTGCGGCCAGCATGGACATGGGCAGCACCCAGCGGTGGTCGACGCCGACGAGGGTGCGCACGATCTGCGGGATCATCAGCCCGATGAATGCGATCGGCCCGCAGGCGGCGGTCGCCGCGCCGCAGAGCAGGATCACCGCGAGCAGGCCGAGAATCTTGGTCCGTCCCACGTGCGCGCCGAGCGCCCGGGCGGTGTCGTCGCCGAGCGCCATCGCGTTGAACCCGGGGGCGAGCGCCAGCGCCAGCAGCATGCCCGCGCCGATGACCGGCCCGAGCACGTAGAGCTGTTCGGGGTCGCGGTTCGCCAGGGAGCCGATGATCCAGAACCGGTAACGGTCGAGCGCGGCCCGGTCGGCGAGTTGTAGCGCCTGGTTGAGGCCGACGAGGACGTACTGCACGGCGATGCCGGCGAGGACGAAGCGCGCGGCCGACGCGCCGGAGTTGCCGGTGCTCACGCCGTACACGAGCACGGTCGCGACGACCGCACCGGCGAAGGCGAACCAGACCAGCGCGGCCGGCCCGGTGACCCCGAACAGCGTGATGCCGATGACGATCGCCGCCGCGGCGCCCTGGTTGATGCCGAACAGCCCCGGATCCGACAGCGGGTTGCGGGTGAGCACCTGCATGATGCAGCCGGCCAGCCCGAGCGCGGCACCGGCGAGCAGCCCGAGAACGGTGCGCGGGATGCGCAGTTCGCGCACGACGGTGTCGGTGTCGGTGCCGCTGGGGGAGAAGAGCGCGTGCCACACGTCGCCGAGCGGGATGGCGCGGCTGCCGACGGCGATGCTGAGCAGGCAGACGACCACCAGCGCGGCGAGAACGCCGATGAGTCCGAGCAGCCGGGTGGAGATCCGGCGTTTGGGGCCGCTACGGGTGGGGTCGTCGAAGAGAGCGCCGGTGGGCGGCGTCTCGGTTGCGACACCTGTGCTCAACGGTGCTCCCGGTGGACTGATCAAGGTGTGCTGTTTCGCACCTTGCCCGAACATGCCATCACCCGCATTATTAGGCAAGCCTTACCTCAAATGATCGTTGCAACAGCCTAAACGGAGGACGTTTCCCATGGCCAGCCGGTACCCACAGTTATCTGCCACACGCCGGAGCTTCCTCGCCGGCGCGCTCGGCATCGGTGCCGCGACCGTGCTCGCCGCGTGCGGTGGAGACGACAGCGGTTCCGAGGACTCCGGCGCTTCGGGCGGCCCGTTCGAGTTCACCGACGACCGCGGCAAGAAGATCTCGCTCCCGGCCGCACCGAAGAAGATCGTCGCCCAGGTCGGCGCCGCCGCCGCGCTCTGGGACTTCGGCGTGCAATCCGTCGGGATCTTCGGCCCCTCGAAGAAGGCCGACGGCAGCCCCGACCCGCAGGCCGGCCGCATCGACCAGTCGAAGACCACCTCGCTCGGCAATGCCTGGGGCGAGTTCAACGTCGAGAAGTACCTGTCGCTCGCGCCCGAGCTGCTGGTCAGCGTCATGTACGGCACCGGCAAGCTCTGGTACGTGCCGGACGACTCGGCCTCGAAGATCGAGCAGATCGCGCCGACCGTCGGCCTGGAGATCGCCAAGGTCAAGCTGACCGACGCGATCGCCAAGTTCGAGAAGCTCGCCGCCGCGCTCGGCGCCGACGTCAAGGCCTCCTCGGTCACCGACGCCAAGGCCAAGTTCGACGCGGCCACCAAGGACCTGCAGGCGGCCGGCACCGCCAAGTCCGATGTGAAGGTCATCGTCCTCGCCGCCGCCCAGGACAACGTGTACTGCGCCAACCCGGTGATGTACCCGGACCTGCAGCACTACGTGGACAACAAGGTCGGCCTCGTCGTCCCGCAGAAGCCGGACGCGGAGAGCCCGTTCTGGGAGACGCTCAGCTGGGAGAACGTCGGCAAGTACCCGGCCGACGTGATCTTCCTCGACGCGCGCACCCAGTCGCTGCAGCCCGACCAGCTCAAGAGCAACGCCGCGTGGGCGAAGCTGCCCGCCGTCGTCAACAACCAGATCATCCCGTGGTACTCCGAGGAGCCGCTGAGCTACCCGGGCTACAGCACGAAGATCGCCGACCTGGCCGCCGGGCTCAACAAGGCCAAGAAAGTCACCTGATGTACGCGATGTTCCCGCTGCGGGTGGCCCGGGTCGAGCGGGTCACCCCGCACATGATCAGGGTCACCCTCGGCGGCACCGTTCTGCAGGACTTCGCCACCAGCGGGCCGGACCAGCGGGTGAAGCTCTTCTTCCCGGTGGCCGGTGTCGACGAGCCGCCGATCCTCGAGGGTGGGCTGCGCTGGTACGAGGTGTGGTGCGCGACGCCGGTCGAGTCCCGGCCGGTCATGCGGACCTACACGATCAGGGCCCACCGTCCCGAGGTGCACGAGATCGACATCGATTTCTACGACCACGGGGACATCGGGCCGGCGTCGGCGTGGGCCCGCCGGGCCGGTGCCGGTTCCCCCATAACGGTCCTGGGGCCGACCGGGTCGAACAGCGGCGGTGCCGACCACAACCCGCCGGCGGACGCCGCATGGCAGTTGATCACCGGCGACGAGACCGCGCTGCCGGCGATCTCCCGGATCGTCGAGGCCGCGCCGGCCCACGCGGACCTGCGGGTCTACGTCGAGGTCGCCGACGCCGCCGAACGCCAGGACCTCCCGTGGGTCACCTGGGTGCTGCGCGACGGGGCGCCCGCCGGTGCCCGCCTGAACGCCGTCGTGCGCGCCGCGGACCTGCCCACGACGCCCGGCTACGCGTGGCTCGCCGGCGAGTCGGCCGGGGTCCGCGACCTGCGCCGCCACCTGGTCGGCGAACGCGGCTTCGACCGCAAGCGCATCCACTTCTGCGGATACTGGCGCAAGGGCCGCACGGAGTCCGACGCGCAGGTGACCGGCACCTGGCACGACGACGTCGAACCGGAGCGGGCAACAGCGGCGGCCTGACCTGATCCGAACATTCACCCAAGGCCCGGTCGGACATGATGGTCACGTGTCGAACGGCCTGGTGCTGCTGGTGGAGGACGAGCGGTCCATCGCCGACCTGGTGCGCCTGTACCTGACCCGGGACGGCTTCGGGGTGCACGTCGAGTACGACGGGACGGCCGGGCTCGCCGCCGCGCGGCGGTTGCGCCCGGTCGCCTGCGTCCTGGACATCTCGGTGCCGGGCATCTCCGGCACGGAGATCTGCCATCAGCTGCGCGGTTCCGGGGACTGGACGCCGGTGATCTTCCTGACCGCGCGGGACGACGAGGTGGACCGCATCGTCGGGTTCGAACTCGGCGCCGACGACTACGTGACGAAGCCGTTCAGCCCGCGGGAACTGGTGGCGCGGGTGCGGGCGGTCGTGCGGCGCAGCGCGGGTGGGCCGGAGGCCGCGGAGCGGCCGCGCGTCGCCGGGCCGGTCACCCTGGACCCCGGCCGGCGGCTGGTCACCGTCGACGGTGTGCCCGTGGAGCTGACGTCGACGGAGTTCGACCTGCTGGCGTACCTGATGGGGCGGCCGGGGCGGGTCTTCACCCGCGAGGAGCTGCTGTCGACGGTGTGGGGCTACGCGTCCCACGCGGGCACCCGGACGGTGGACGTTCACGTGGCGCAGGTGCGGGCCAAGCTCGGCGCCGCGTCGACGGTGATCCGTACCCACCGCGGCGTCGGGTACTCCTGTGCGTCATAGCGTGCGGCTGCGCACCCTCACCTCCCGCGCGGTGCTCGCCGGCGTGGCCGTCGCCCTGCTGTCCGTGCTGGTCACCGCCATGGTCGCCGCGCCGTTGGCGGCCCGCGCCGCCGAGCGTCAGGCCCGCGACTCGCTGCGGACCCAGGCCGGGATCATGGGGGAACTCCTCCGTAGCCGCCTGCAGAGCCCGCGCACCGTCGACGAGCAGCGCCTGGTCGCGCAGTGGCGCACGCTCGGCATCGACGCGTACCTGATCCGGGGCGGGCGGGCCGACCGTCCGGGGCTGCCGGCGGCGCTGGTCAGCCGCGTGGCGGGCGGGCAGGCGTTCTCCGGCAAGCGGCTGGTCGGTGGGCGCATGGCGCTCGTCGAGGGGCGTCCGCTCGGCAACGGCAACGGGGTCGTGCTCGCCCGGCACCTCGCCACCGGGTTCTGGCGGCAGGTGCTCGGCGCGATGGGACTGCCGCTCACCGCCGGGCTCGCGGCGGGTGTGCTGGCCGGGACGCTGCTCGGGCGACGGCTCGCGCGGCCGATCCGGCACGCCGCCGGGGCCGCCAACCGGCTCCGGGCCGGCGAGCGCGGGGTGCGGCTGAACGTCGAGCCGCCGCAGGAGGTGGCCGACCTGGCCTTCTCCCTGAACGCGTTGGCCGCCGCCCTGGAGGTGAGCGAGGGGCGGCAGCGGGAGTTCCTGCTGTCGGTGTCGCACGAGTTGCGCACGCCGCTGACCGCGATCCGGGGCTACGCCGAGGCGCTCGCCGACGGGGTGGTCGAGGGCGACGCGGCCGTTCGGGCCGGGGAGACCGTGCTGGGCCAGGCGCAGCAGCTCGAACGGCTGGTCACCGACCTGCTGGCGCTCGCGCGGCTGGACGCGGTGGAGTTCGCGCTGGCACCGATGGAGGTCGACCTGAGCGGCCTCGTGCGGGACGCGGCCCAGGCGTGGGCGCCCCGCTGCGCCGCCGAGGGGGTCGAACTGCGCGTCGAGGCGCCGGCCGGCGTGGTGCGGGCGTTCACCGATCCGGGGCGCACCCGCCAGATCCTCGACGGGCTGCTCGACAACGCCCTGCGCGTGGTGCCGGCGGGGGCGCCGGTGGTGCTCTGCGCCCGTTCCCCCGCGATCCTGGAGATCCGTGACGGCGGGCCGGGACTGTCCGACGCGGACCTCGCCGTCGCCTTCGACAAGGGCGCGCTGAACCGCCGCTACCAGGGCGTCCGCCCGGTCGGCAGCGGCCTCGGGCTGGCCCTGGTCGCCGGCCTCGCCCGCCGCCTGAACGGCCACATCGAGGCCGGCCACGCCCCCGAGGGCGGCGCACGCTTCACCGTCGCGCTGCCCTTACCTGATCCGAACACGCGGCGAACGAATCCCTGGCCCGGCGCCACGACAGTGGTCCCCGACGCAGAGGAGGAACGGCGATGAGGCGCTTGTACACGGTGACGGCGATCGCGGTCACCACGCTGGGGCTGCTGCTCGGCGGCTGCGCCGGCACCGACGAACCGGCCGGTACCGGCAGCACGGACACATCGGTCGAGGTCGACGACGCACTGAGCGTGGAGGCGCAGGCGCTGGTGGCGCTCGGCTACGACGACGCCGACGTGGCGACGGTGCCGATGGCCGACCCGGCACCGTCGGCATCGGCTTCGGCGAAGGACCGCGGTGCCCGGCGCGGGCGGCACGCGGGGCGGGTCATGTTGCGCCGCAACACGTTGCACGGCGAGGCGGTCGTCGAGACCAAGGACGGCCCGAGGACCGTGGTGGTCCAGCGCGGCGCGGTCACCGCGGTCAACGGCGAGACGTTGACCGTGACGTCGACCGACGGCTTCGTGCTGACGTGGACGTTCGGCGCGGACACGAAGATCGTCAAGGAACGCGCGCAGGTCGCCAAGGACCAGATCAAGGCCGGCGACCAGGTGGGCGTGGCCGGCGTCAAGGAGGGCGACAAGAACGTCGCGCGCCTGGTCGTGGTGCCGAAGCCCAAGTAAATGAAGGTTTGTCGCCACGGCGGCCCCGCGGATCCTCGCGGCGGCCGCCGGACGGCCTCCGCGACCCATCCCCGTAACGTGGCGCACACGTGCCTGTGACGGATCGATCCTAGGTTCGGCCGATGGTGCGTCGGGTCCGGTCGGCCGAGCGCACGGACCGGTCCGCGGCGGCGGTGTCGATGCTCGACGTGACGCGCCGGTTCGGTGCGACGCTCGCACTCGACGGGGTCCACTTCGAGACCACCGGCGGGGAAGTCCACGGGTTGCTGGGCGCACCCGGTGCCGGCAAGACCACGCTGATGCGCATCCTCGCCGGTGCGGACCGGCCGGACCGGGGCGTGGTGACGGTCGGCGGGGCCGTGGTCACCGGCGCCGACGTGCGCCTGATGCGCGCGGCCGGCGTGGCGCTGGTCCAGCGGCACCACACCCTCGTGCCCACGCTGACCGCGGGGGAGAACCTCATCCTGGCCCGCCCGACGGGACGGCTGCGGGGCGGCACCCGCGCCGCCCGCCAACGGGTCGAACGCCTCGCCGACCGGTACGCGCTGGCGGTGCGTTCGGACGTTCCCACAGGAGAACTGTCGGACGACGAACGCTGGCGCCTGGAACTCCTGCGCGCGCTGGACGCGGACGCCCGGCTCCTCCTGCTGGACGAGCCGGCCGACGACCTCGTCGGCGCCTTCCGCCGGATCGTGGACGAGGGCCGCTCCGTGGTGGTGGCCACCGGCCGGCCGGAGATCGTGCTGGCCGGCTGCGACCGGGTGACCGTCCTGCGCGCGGGACGGGTGGCCCTGTCCGGCGCACCGGTCGACGGACTGGCCGCCACCACGCTGAACGGCCTGCTCACCGGGCCGGCGCTGCCCCCGGCCCCGATCGCGGTGCCGGGCCCGCCGCGGCGCATCCGCCTCACGGTGACCGGCGCGACCCTGGACCGCCTGCGGGAGGCCGAACTGTCGGTCAGCGGCGGCGAGATCCTCGGCGTCGTCGGCCTCGACGGCAACGGCCAGCACGAACTGGAGCAGCTGCTGGCCGGGCTGCGGGCACCGGAGGGCGGCCGGGTGGAGGTCGACGGCGTGCCGGTGCCGGTGGGCGACGCGAAGGCGCGCATCGCGGCCGGCGTCGCGTACCTGCCCGGCGACGGCGCCCGGCCGGCCCGGTGGCGCCCCGCGCTGCGGCAACGCCTGCGGGCCGGGCCGGACGCCGACGCCCGTCGCCTCCTGGTCGCCCGCGAACTGAGCGGCCGCCCGAAGGTGGTGGTGGCCGCCTACCCGACCCGGGGGCTGGACCCGGCGACGACGCGCGCGATCGTGCAGCGGGTGATCGCGGCGGCGGCGCGCGGGGCGGCGGTGGTCTGGTTCGGCGCCGACCTCGACGAACTGTTCACCGTCGCGGACCGCGTGATGGTCCTGGCGGCCGGCGAGGCCCTGGGCTTCTTCCACCCGCCGTGGGACCGGGGCGCGATAGCCCGCGCGATGACCGGCTGGCCCTCGTAGCGGTTACGTCAGGGACGCGGCGTACGTGTCGCGCAGGGCCTCCCAGCCGTGGTCCTTCGCGGCCTCGCCGCGGATCGGTTCGACCTCCTTGCCGGCCAGGAGGTCGTCGGCGACGTCGAGGCACAGGTGCCAGCCGGCGGCGACCATGGCGGCCAGGTCCCGGCCCTCCACGGTGTGGTGCAGCGTCAGCAGGGTGCCGGTCGGCGTGGGGGTCAGTTCCCAGCGGAGCAGATCCTCGTCCCACGTGTACTCCAGCAGGGTCGGGCGCTCGGCCCGGACGATCCGCGCCGGCAGCGGCACCCGCGCGTCGCCGTCGATCATCGTCAGCGTGGCGTCGCCGGGCGCGTCGAGGCTGCGGTCCGTCTCGAACGGCGACCATTTCGCCAGGTGCTCCGGATCGGTGAGTGCGGTCCACACCTGCTCCGGGGGATGCGGCAGTTCGCGGGTGAACACCAGGGTCCAACGCGCGCCGTCGGCATGCACGGTCGCCGAGGTCATGATCACTCCTGACGGTCGAGGTGACGCTCGAGGGCGTCGAGGTGGTGCGTCCACAGTCGCCGGTACGGGGCGAGCCAGTCGTCGACCTGGCGCAGCGCCCGGAGGTCGATCCGGTAGATGCGCTGCTGCGCGGCCGTGCGGCTGGCGACGAAACCGGCGTCGCGCAGCACTTTCAGGTGCTTGGAGACGGTGGGCTGGCTGACGCCGAGCGCCGCCACCAGTTCGCCGACGCTGCACTCCGTGGTGCGGAGGCGGTCGAGGATGAGGCGGCGGGTCGGTTCGGCCAGGACGGCGAACGCATCTGACACGGCCTAATATGCCTCCGCTCGTATATGCCTGTCAAGGAATGTTAGTGTCCCGCCCAACGGCGCTGGAGATCTTCGAGGTCCCAGGTCAGGCGGCCGGTGTGCAGGTCGTCACGCACGCCCTCGACCCAGCGCAGTTCGGCGCGGGTGACGGCCTCGCGCCACTCCTCCTCGAGCAGGAAGATCCGGTCCAGCCCGGGAACGTTCTCCAGGTCGGCGGCGGCGGTCTTGAGGCGTTCCGCCAGGGTGGCCGCGCGGGCGTCGAGCCACTCGGCCACCCGGTCGGGGGTGATCCGCGCCAACGACGCGAGCGCGGCCGGGAACTCCGGGAACTCCCGCGCCGGGGCCGAGACCATGTCGCGCAGCCAGCCGTCGAGGGTCCCGACGCCCTCGTCGGTGATCGTGTACACGGTGCGCTCCGGGCGGGTCCCGGCGCGTTCGGTCTCGTGCACCCGGACGAGTCCGGCCCGCAGCAGTCGGTCGATGGTCTGGTAGACGCTGTTGCGCTGGCTGACGTTCGCCACCGAGTCCTTGCGGCGGTACTTGATCAGGTGCTGCATCCGGTAGGCGTGCATCGGCTCCTCCGCCAGCAGGCTCAGCACCACCACCGCCAGCGGCGAACGCCGGTGTTCCGTCATGAGCGCGACTTTACGCGTGCAAGCTTATAGTCATCATATGTATAGTCACGTCATGACTAATAAGAGGGCGCTGGTCATCGGGGGCGGCATCGCCGGATCGGTGACCGCGATCGCGCTGCGGCGGGTCGGGTTCGACGTGGTGGTGCACGAGGCGTACGACCGCACGGCCGACGGCGTCGGCTCCTACCTGACCCTCGCGGTCAACGGCGTGCGCGCACTGCGCGGCCTCGGACTGGACGCTCCCGTGCTGCGGGCCGGCGTCCCGACCACCCGCATGGCCATCGAACTGGGCTCCGGCCGCCACCTGGCCGAGTGGGCCGACCCGCCGTCGTCGGACGGCATCGAGACCACCACCATCCTGCGCAGCGACCTGTACACCGACCTGCGCGACGAGGCCGTGCGGGCGGGCGTGGCGGTGCGGTACGGGCACCGGCTGGTGGACGTCTCGTCGGACGGCCGGACGGTCACCGCGGTCTTCGCCGACGGTTCCACGGACACCGGCGACCTGCTGATCGGGGCCGACGGGCTGCGTTCCCGGGTACGCACGCTGATCGATCCGGCGGCGCCGGCCGCGAGCTACATCGGGCTGCTCAACACGGCCGGTTTCGCGCACGGCGTGCGTCTGCCCGACAAGCGGCCCGGCACGCTCTACCTGTCCTTCGGCAAGCGCTGCTTCTTCGGCTACCTGCCGGTGCCGGACGGGTTCGGGCACGACGGGGAGGTGTGGTGGTTCGCCAACCCGCCGCGCCGCACCGAGCCGTCCCGCGCCGAACTGGCCAACGTCTCACCCGAGCAGTGGCGCACCCGGCTGATCGAGCTGTTCTCCGTGGACTCCGGGCCGGCCGTGGAGCTGATCGAGGCGAGCACGGGAATCCTCGCCGGCTGGGCGACGTACGACTTCCCGAGCGTGCCGGTGTGGCACCGCGATCGCATGGTCATCATCGGCGACGCCGCGCATGCCGCATCCCCGTCCTCCGGCCAGGGCGCGTCGATGGCGGTCGAGGACGCGGTCGTGCTCGCCGGGTGTCTCGAGCGGCACGCCGAGGTGCCCGTGGCGTTCGCCGCGTACGAGGCCGCCCGCCGCGAACGGGTCGAGAGGGTGGTCGCGGCCGGCCGGCGCAACGGCAGCCAGAAGGTGCCCGGGCCGCTCGGTCGGGTGGCCCGCGACGTGATGCTGCGGGCGTTCTTCTCCGCTCCGGTGCAGCGCCGGCGCCGGGCCGACGACCTCGCGTGGGTGCGCGAGTACGACGCCGCGTCAGTGTGAGCGGGGTGCGGCGGTGCTCGCCCGGACCACCAGCTCCGGCGCCAGCACCACCTGGCCGGCGTCGCGGTTGCCGTTCGCGATCTGGGCCAGCAGGACGTCTATGCCGCGCCGGCCCAACTCGGCGAAGTCCTGGCGGACGGTGGTCAGCGGCGGCAGGAAGTACCCGGAGTCCGGCATGTCGTCGAAGCCGACCACGGAGACGTCGTCCGGCACCCGCCGGCCCGCCTCGTGCAGGGCGCGCAGCACGCCGAGCGCGATCTGGTCGTTGGCGCAGAAGATCGCGGTGACGGTCGGGTCGACGGCGAGGATGCGGCCGCGTTCGTAGCCCGAACGGGCCGTCCACTCCTGGGGCAGCACCGGGGGCACGATCGCGCCGGCCGCGTAGAGCGTGCCGCGCCAGCCCTCGACGCGTTCGGCCGCCTCGGGCCAGTCCGACGGGCCGGCCACGTGGTGGACCGTGCGATGGCCCAGGTCGAGCAGGTGCCGCGTGGCGAGGGCGGCGCCGGCCGCGTTGTCGATGCGCACGGTCGGCACGTGGGTGTCGGCGGCGCCCACTCCCACGCAGGGCAGGCCGGCCGGGACCTCGGCGAGCGCGTGCGAGACGGCCGGATTGGGCGCGATCGCCACTATCCCCTCGACGGACTGCTGGCTGAGGCGGTCGACCGCCTGCAGGACCGAGTCGCGTTCGAGCGTGCGGATCGTGGCGACGCTGACGAAGTAGCCGGCGGTGCGGGCGGCGTCCTCGATGCCGTAGAGCATGGAGGCCGGGCCGAAGAGCGTGGTCTCGTAGCCGACGATGCCGAGCGTGCCGGAGCGCCGCGTGACGAGCGTGCGGGCGGCGAGGTTGCGCCGGTAGTTCAGCGCGCGCATCGCCTCCAGCACCCTGGTGCGGGTCTCCTGGCGGACGTTCGGGTGCTCGTTGAGCACGCGCGAGACGGTCTGGTGGGAGACGCCGGCGAGGCGGGCGACGTCGCGCATCACGGAGCCGCGGGGGCGCGGGGCCACCACCGTGCGGGGCTCGTCGGCCGGGACGCCCTCGGGCGCCGGATCGGCTTCTCCGGAAACGGGCTGGCCCAGCGTCATGGCGGCTCCCTGACCTCCCGTCCCGTCCCGCTTGTCGAGCGGTCGAGACCTTCCTGTTATCGGTCACACCATAGTGACACCGGGAGCCAGGACCGGCTGCTGACGATCGGTCGGATGATCCACCGCAACATGCCGGAAACGATGCGCGACGCGGTCTTGACGTCCCGGATGAGAACGGTAACACTCTCGAAACGCGGTGAGTGACAGGCGCCACTACCGCCAGTTTCACCCGGTGGGACCGGCGCGCCTTGCCGGCCTCGTCGGCCGCACGCGACGGTCGTCGGCGGTGAGTATATACGCCGGCGAATGCCGCTCAAGATCATGAATGTTAACGGTCACGTGACAAGTTGTCACCGCCGACGCCGTACCGGATGGGCGAAAGCGGTCGCGCCGCTACACGCGGTAACCGGAAACACTCGGTGATCGCACCGAGAGGGTCTTTCGAGCAGGAGGACGTTGTGTTCAGGAAAGTGGCCACGGCCGCGCTTGGCGGTTTACTGGTCGCCGCCGCGTTGACCGCGTGCGGTGGTGCTGACGAATCCGGCAGCGGCAACGACGACGGCAAGTTGACCATGGGCTTCGCCCAGGTCGGTGCCGAGAGCGGCTGGCGTACCGCCAACACCAAGTCGGTCCAGGAAGCGGCCGCCGCCGCCGGGATCGAGCTGAAGTTCTCCGACGCGCAGCAGAAGCAGGAGAACCAGATCAAGGCCATCCGTAGCTACATCGCGCAGAAGGTGGACGTCATCGCCTTCTCGCCGGTCGTGGAGACCGGATGGGACCAGGTGCTCAAGGAGGCGAAGGACGCGAAGATCCCGGTCATCCTCACCGACCGGGCCGTCGACTCCAAGGACACCTCGCTGTACAAGACGTTCATCGGCTCGGACTTCGTGCTCGAGGGCAAGAAGGCCGGCGAGTGGCTGGTGAAGGAGTACCAGGGCAAGAGCGACACCGTGAACATCGTGGAGCTGCAGGGCACCACGGGTTCCGCCCCCGCGAACGACCGCAAGAGCGGCTTCGCCGACGTGATCAAGGCCGACCCGAAGTTCAAGGTGATCGCCTCGCAGACCGGCGAGTTCACCCGGGCCAAGGGCAAGGAGGTCATGGAGGCGTTCCTCAAGGCGAACCCCAAGATCGACGTGCTGTACGCGCACAACGACGACATGGGGCTCGGTGCCATCGAGGCGATCGAGGCGGCCGGCAAGAAGCCGGGTGTCGACATCAAGATCATCACCGTGGACGCGGTGAAGGACGGCATGACGGCGCTCGCCGCCGGCAAGATCAACTTCATCGTGGAGTGCAGCCCGCTGCTCGGCCCACAGCTGATGGATCTGGCCAAGAAGGTCGTCGCCGGTGAGACCGTTCCCCAGCGGGTGCTCACCGAGGAGACCACGTTCACCCCGGAGCAGGCCAAGGCGGTCCTGCCGGAGCGCAAGTACTGACGATGTCGAGGGCCGCCCCCGCCACCCCTGGGGGCGGCCCCCACACGCGAGGAGGGGGGTTGACGATGGACGAGATCCTGACCATGCGGGGGATCGGCAAGCGGTTCCCGGGCGTCGTCGCGCTCGACGGCGTCGACTTCACGCTGCGCGCCGGCGAGGTGCACGCGCTCCTCGGCGAGAACGGCGCCGGCAAGTCGACCCTGATCAAGCTGCTCACCGGCGTGTACGACATCGACGCCGGCGAGATCCGGCTGGACGGCGTACCGGTGCGCTTCACCGGGCCGGGCCAGGCCCAGGCGGCCGGCATCAGCACCGTCTACCAGGAAGTGAACCTCTGCCCCAACCTCTCGGTGGCGGAGAACATCATGATCGGCCGGGAGCCGCGCCGGTTCGGCAAGATCAGCTGGTCGAAGGTGCGTCAGCACGCCGGCGCGCTGGTCGCCCGCCTCGACCTCAGCGTCGACGTGACGGCGCCGCTGTCGTCGTACTCGATCGCCGTTCAGCAGATGATCGCCATCGCGCGCGCCGTGGACGTCTCGGCGAAGGTGCTCATCCTCGACGAGCCGACGTCCAGCCTGGACGCCTCCGAGGTGCAGCAGCTCTTCGCGCTCATGCGGCGGCTGCGCGACGACGGCGTCGCCATCGTCTTCGTCTCCCACTTCCTCGACCAGGTCTACGAGATCGCGGACCGGATCACCGTTCTGCGCAACGGGGGGCTCGTGGGTGAGTGGGCGGTCGCCGACCTGCCGCAGCTCGCGCTGGTCGAGAAGATGATCGGTAAAGAGCTTTCCGCGTTGGAACGCCTCGAGGAGCAGGGCCGCCCCTCCGTCGCCGCGCTGGAACGCGGGGCGCCACTGGTGGCCGCCGACGGGGTGGGCCGGGCCGGCAGCATCACGCCGTTCGACCTCACGATCCACAAGGGTGAGGTGGTCGGCCTGGCGGGTCTGCTCGGATCCGGACGCACCGAGGTGGCCCGGCTGCTCTTCGGCGCCGACCGGGCCGACTCCGGCACGATCCAGATCGACGGGAAGCCGGTCGCGATGCGCGGCCCGGGCACCGCGATGACCCACGGGATGGCGTTCTGCTCGGAGAACCGCCGCACGGAGGGCCTCGTCGAGGAGCTGACCGTGCGGGAGAACATCATCCTCGCGCTGCAGGCGCGGCGCGGCTGGTCCCGGCCGCTGTCCCGGCGCCGCCAGGACGAACTCGTCAGCAAGTACATCAAGGCGCTCGACATCCGACCGGCCGACCCGGACCGACCGGTGCGCAACCTGTCCGGCGGGAACCAGCAGAAGGTGCTGCTGGCGCGCTGGCTGATCACCGAGCCGCGGCTGCTGATCATCGACGAACCGACGCGGGGCATCGACGTCGGCGCGAAGACCGAGATCCAGAAGCTGGTGGCCGAGCTGTCCGACGGCGGGATGGCGGTGCTGTTCATCTCCGCCGAACTGGAAGAGGTGCTCCGGTTGAGCCACAAGATCGCCGTTCTGCGGGAACGGCGGCTCGTCGAGGTACTGGAGAACGACGACGCGGTGGACCAGGATCGCATCATGGCCACCATCGCGGGAGGCAATCCGTGAAAGCTGTGGTGCGGCACCGGCTCTTCTGGCCGGCCGTGATGCTTGTGGTGCTGCTGATCGGCAACACGTTCTACTCGCCGAGCTTCCTGAAGGTGACCCTGCGGGACGGGCACTTCTACGGCTCGCTGGTGGACATCCTGCGTTCGGCGACGCCGCTGGCTCTGGTGGCGCTGGGCATGACCGTGGTGATCGCGACGGCCGGCATCGACCTGTCCGTCGGTTCGGTCATGGCGATCTCGGGCGCGACGGCGTGCCTGTGGATCAGCGAGCTGGGCGACCAGAACGCGGTCGGCGGCGTGCTGGTGGCCGTCGCGCTGGCGCTGCTGCTGTCGCTGGTGCTCGGCGTCTGGAACGGCTTCCTCGTGGCGGCCATCGGGATCCAGCCGATCATCGCCACGCTGATCCTCATGGTGGCCGGCCGCGGCATCGCGCAGCTCATCACCGGCGGCCAGATCATCACGGTGAACTCCTCGCCGTACAAGGTGATCGGCGCCGGCTACGCGCTCGCGATACCGGTGTCGGTGATCATCGTGGCGGTGTTCGTGGCGGTCGCCGCGGTGCTGGTGCGGCGTTCGGCGCTCGGGCTGCTGGTCGAGTCGGTGGGCGGCAACCCGACGGCCAGCCGCCTGGCCGGCATCAAGTCGGCGCGCTACATCTGGATCGCCTACGTCTTCGCCGGGCTGTGCGCCGGGATCGCCGGCCTCATCTTCAGTTCGAACGTCTCCAGCGCCGACGGCAACAACGCCGGCAATCTCATCGAGCTGGACGCGATCCTGGCGGTGGTGATCGGCGGGACGGCCCTCACCGGCGGCCGGTTCTCGATCGCGGGCAGCATCCTCGGCGCGGTGGTCATCAAGACCCTCGACATCACCATCTACACCGTCGGGGTGCCGACCAGTTCCACCCTGCTCTTCAAGGCGATCGTCGTGATCGCCCTGTGCCTGGCCCAATCGCCGGCGTTCCGGGCGAAGTTCGCGCGGCGGCGTAGTGCAGCGGAGGCGACGGCATGATCGACGTTGGAACACCGGGGACCGCCACCGCCGTCGCGCGGGTGCCGCTCTCCAAGAAGAGGCCGCAGAAGCGGCACATCCCGGTGCTCGCCACGGCGGCGCTCTTCGGGCTCATGTACCTCGTCGGCGTGGTCAGCTACCCGGGCTTCTCCGACACGCAGATCCTGCTGAACATCTTCATCGACAACGCGTTCCTGCTGGTCGTGGCCGTGGGGATGACGTTCGTGATCCTGACCGGCGGGATCGACCTGTCGGTGGGCGCCGTGGTCGCCCTGACGACGATGATCTCCGCGGTGCTGTTGCGGGAGAACTGGCCGGCCGGCGCGGTGCTGCCGCTCGTGCTCCTCGTCGGGACCCTGCTCGGCCTCGCGATGGGCTGCATCATCCACTTCTTCGAGGTGCCGCCGTTCATCGCGACGCTCGCGGGGATGTTCCTCGCGCGCGGGCTGTGCTTCGTGATCAGCGACGCGTCGATCCCGATCACGAACTCCACCTGGACCGGGATCGCCGACGTGCGCATCTGGTTCGGCGGGTTCCGGATCACCATCAGCGTCGTCATCGCGCTGGTCGTCCTGCTCATCGGCGCGTTCGTGCTGGCCTACACCCGGTTCGGGCGCAACGTGTACGCGCTCGGCGGCAACCAGCAGTCCGCGATGCTGATGGGGCTGCCGGTGGCGCGCACCCGGGTGGCCGTCTACACGATCAGCGGGTTCTGCTCGGCGCTCGGCGGCGTCCTGGTCAGTTTCTACATGTCGTCGGGCAACAGCCTGCATGCTCAGGGGATGGAGCTGGACGCCATCGCCGCGGTCGTCATCGGCGGCACGGTGCTCGCCGGTGGCTCGGGCTACGTGTTCGGCACGGTTCTCGGTGTGCTGGTGCTCGGCGTGATCCAGACTTTGATCACGTATGCGGACCTCAACTCGTGGTGGACGAGGATCTTCATCGGCGCGCTGCTGTTCGCGTTCATCCTGCTGCAGCGTGTGGTCAACCGCCGCACTTGAGTTTTGCGCAAACCGTCGGACCGATCGAGAGGGCCGTTTGTTGTGAACGTTCACCCGGACGAATGCGTCATAGGAGTCGACTACGGCACGCTCTCCGGGCGTGCCGTCGTGGTGCGGGTGCGCGACGGCGCCGAGCTCGGGTCGGCCGTGCACGAGTACCGCCACGGGGTGATCGAACGGGCGCTGCCCGCCACGGGTGCGCCGCTGCCGCCCGACTGGGCGCTCCAGGTGCCCGAGGACTACCGCGAGGTGCTGAAGATCGCCGTTCCCGAGGCGCTGTCGAACGCGGGAATCGACCCGCGGCGCGTCATCGGCATCTCCACCGACTTCACCGCGTGCACCGTCCTGCCCACGCTCGCCGACGGCACCCCGCTGTGCGAGCTGGACGAACTGCGTGAGCGCCCGCACGCCTACGTGAAGCTGTGGAAGCACCACGCCGCCCAGCCGCAGGCCGACCGGATCAACGCACTCGCGCACGAGCGCAAGGAGCGCTGGATCGGGCGCTACGGCGGCAAGATCAGCTCCGAGTGGCAGTTCGCCAAGGCCCTCCAACTGCTGGAGGAGGACCCGGACACCTACGCGTGGACCGAACGCTGGATCGAGGCCGCGGACTGGATCATCTGGCAGCTCTGCGGGGTCGAGACCCGCAACGCCTGCACGGCCGGGTACAAGGGCATCCTGCAGGACGGCGAGTACCCGTCGTCCGAGTACCTGGCGGCGCTGCACCCCGACTTCGCCGACTTCCCCGCTACCCGCCTCGCGCACCCGATCTCGCCGCTCGGCGCCAAGGCCGGCACGCTCACCGCGCAGGCGGCCGAGTGGACCGGACTGCCCGAGGGGATCGCGGTCGCCGTGGGCAACGTCGACGCGCACGTCACCTCGCCGGCGGCCCGGGCGGTGGCACCCGGTCAGATGCTGGCCGTCATGGGCACCTCCACCTGCCACGTCATGAACGGCACCGAACTGCTCGACGTGCCCGGCATCTGCGGCGTCGTCGACGGCGGGATCATGGCCGGCCTGTACGGCTACGAGGCGGGGCAGAGCGGCGTGGGCGACATCTTCGCCTGGCACGTCGAGCACGGCGTTCCGGAGTACGTGTCGCGGGAGGCGGCCGAACGCGGCGTCTCCGTGCACGACCTGCTGAGCGAGCAGGCCGCCGACCAGCCCGTAGGCGGTCACGGGCTGGTGGCGCTCGACTGGCACAACGGGAACCGTTCGGTGCTGGTGGACCATCACCTCTCCGGCGTCATCGTCGGGCTCACGCTCGCCACCCGGCCGCATGAGGTGTACCGGGCGCTGGTCGAGGCGACGGCCTACGGCACGCGCAAGATCATCGAGACGTTCGAGGCGGCGGGGCTGCCGGTGACGGAGTTCGTCGTGGCGGGCGGGCTGAAGCGCAACCGGTTCGTCATGCAGATCTACGCGGACGTGCTGCGCCTGCCGATCAGCCTCGGCACCTCCGAGCAGGCGCCGGCGCTGGGTTCGGCGATCCACGCGGCCGTGGCCGCCGGGGCGTACCCGGACGTGGCCGCCGCCGCGGAGGCCATGGGCAAGGCCGAGGCCGCCGCCTACACGCCCGATCCGGCCCGCGCCGACGCGTACGACGCGCTCTACGCCGAGTACCGGCTGCTGCACGACCATTTCGGACCCGGCGATCAATTGCACCGACTCCGGGACATTCGCAACCGGGCTTTGGGAGCGTAGTGGGGATGATGTTTCCGGAAATCCGCGCCGAGGTCGCGGACCTGCACAAGCACCTGATCCAGTGGGGGTTGGTCGTCTGGACGGCCGGCAACGTGTCGGCCCGCGTTCCCGGCGAGGACCTGCTGGTGATCAAGCCGTCCGGCGTGACGTACGACCAGCTGACCGCGGAGTCGATGGTGGTGGCCGACCTGGACGGCAAGCTCGTCGAGGGTGATCACAACCCGTCGAGCGACACCGAGGCGCACGCCTACGTGTACCGGCACATGCCGGAGGTCAACGGCGTCGTGCACACGCACAGCCCGTACGCCACCGCGTGGGCGGCGCTCGGCGAGGACATCCCGTGCGCGATCACGGCCATGGCGGACGAGTTCGGCGACGACATCCCGATCGGGCCGTTCGCGCTCATCGGCAGCGACGCCATCGGCCGGGGAATCGTGGAGACGCTCGCCGGGCGGCGTTCCACCGCGGTCCTGATGGCGCAGCACGGGCCGTTCACCATCGGGAAGTCCGCGAAGGCCGCGGTGAAGTCGGCCGTGATGTGCGAGGACATCGCCCGCACGCTGCACCTCGCGCGCCAGATGGGGCCGCTCAAGCGCCTCCCGCAGACGGACATCGACAAGCTCTACGACCGCTACCAGAACGTGTACGGCCAGACCAAGCAGGGGAGTCGTTGATGGAGATCTGGTTCCTCACCGGCAGTCAGGGACTGTACGGCCCGGAGACCCTGGAACAGGTCGCCGACCAGTCCCGGGAGATCGCCGCCCGGCTGGACGCCGCGGGGCTGCCGGCGACCGTGGTCTGGAAGCCGGTGCTGACCAGCGCGGACGAGATCCACCGCTGCGCCGTCGCCGCGAACGCCGACCGCGACGTCATCGGTGTCATCGCGTGGATGCACACGTTCTCGCCGGCGAAGATGTGGATCGCCGGCCTCGACGCGCTGCGCCAGCCGCTGCTGCACCTGCACACCCAGGCCAACGTCGACCTGCCGTGGGCGTCGATCGACATGGACTTCATGAACCTCAACCAGGCCGCCCACGGCGACCGGGAGTTCGGGTACGTGCAGGCCCGGCTGGGCGTCGCGCGCAAGACCGTCGCCGGTCACGTCAGCGACCCGCGGGTCGTCGAACGGATCGCCGTGTGGGCCCGCGCCGCGCTCGGCTTCAACGAGCTGCGGCACCTTCGCCTGGCGCGCTTCGGCGACAACATGCGCGACGTGGCCGTGACCGAGGGGGACAAGGTCGAGGCGCAGCTGCGCTTCGGCGTCTCGGTCAACACGTACGGGGTGAACGACCTCGTGGACGCCGTCGACGCGGTGGACGACTCCGCAGTGGACGGTCTGGTCTCCACCTACGACGAGGTGTACCGGCTGGATCCCGCGCTGCGCAAGGACGGCGACCGGCACGAGTCGCTGCGCTACGCCGCGCGCATCGAGGCCGGGCTGCGGGGCTTCCTGGAGGCCGGCGGGTTCAAGGCGTTCACGTCCAACTTCGAGGACCTCGGCGGGCTGCGCCAGCTCCCCGGGCTGGCCGTCCAGCGGCTCATGGCCGACGGCTACGGCTTCGGCGGCGAGGGCGACTGGAAGACGTCGGTCCTGGTGCGCACGCTCAAGGCGATGGCGCCGGGCGGGCCCACGTCGTTCATGGAGGACTACACCTACCACCTCGCACCGGGGGAGGAGTGCATCCTCGGCGCCCACATGCTGGAGGTCTGTCCCAGCATCGCCGCCGACACCCCGAGCTGCGAGATCCACCCGCTGGGCATCGGCGGTCGCGAGGACCCGGTCCGGCTGGTCTTCGACGCCGCCCCCGGGTCCGCCGTGGTCGTCGGCATGGCGGACATGGGGGAACGCTTCCGGCTCGTCCTGAACGAGGTGGAGGTCGTCCCGCCGATGGCCCCGCTGCCGAAGCTGCCCGTGGCGCGGGCGGTCTGGAAGCCGGCACCCGACCTGTCGACCTCGGCGGAGTCGTGGCTCACCGCGGGCGGGCCGCACCACACCGCCCTGTCGATGGCGGTGGGCACCGAGGAGGTGGCCGACCTCGCCGAGATGACCGGCACCGAGCTGCTCGTCATCGACGCGAACACCACGACGCGGCAGTTCACCAAGGAACTCCGCTGGAACCAGGCGTACTACCGGCTGGCGCGCGGCTTCTGAGCCCCGTGCGACTTGGTTGCCGGTCGGGAGAAGTGCTCCGGTCGTCGGCCGGACGGTCGATTACCCCCGTGTGAAGCGTCTGCCCGTAGCCGCCGTGCCGGCCATCGCCGCTGTGGCGTGTGTGCCGGTCACGGTGGCGCCGGAGACCACGACCGCGCAGGTCGCCTACACCGTGACGTTCGCGTTCCTGGTGGGGCTGGCGTGGTGGGGTGCGCGCGGCCGCTCCGGTCGGGTCCTGGCGGCGCACTCCCTGGTCGCCGGTGCGCTCACCGTGTGGCTGCTCGGCGACCTGCTCTACACGGCGCTGGACCGACTGGCGGGCCCGGTCGGCCCCGTCTCGGCCGCCGACGTGCTGTGGATCTCGGGATATCCGCTGCTCGCGGCGGGCCTGGTGCGCATGTCCAACCTGCGTGCGCCCGGTCGGCTGCGGGAGGGGCTGCTCGACGGGCTCGCCATGTCCGTCGCCGTCGCGGCGATGTTCTGGTACCTGATGATCCTGCCGACGTTCGAGGCCGAGGGCATCACCCTGCCGGCCGTGGTCACGACGTTCTACCCGGTGGGGGACGTGGTGCTCTTCACCGCCGCCGCGATCCTGCTCTTCGCCCCCGGACAGCGGGGCGGCCCGACGCGCTATCTCATCGTGGCGCTGGTGCTCACGTTCGTCGGGGACGTCGGTATCTCCGCGTTGGCGTCCTTCCTGCCGGCCGTCGAGGGGGCGCACCTCGACGGGATCCTGCTCATCGCCAACAGCCTCATCGTGGCGGCGCTCTGGGACCGGCGGCCGCAGCTGTTCACGCCGTCGCACAAGGCCGACCACGAACGCCTGCACCCGGCCAGGGTGGTCTTCCTCGGGGTGGCGCTGCTGACCCTGCCGGCGCTCACGCACCTGAAGCAGGAGCACATCCTCGGGCGCATCGTCGAGCTGATCCCGATGATCATCCTGACCATGATCATTCTGCTGCGGTTCACCCTCGTGGTGCGCGCGCAGGAACGCGGCCGCGCGGCCCTCGCCCACCGGGCCACCCACGACCAGCTCACCGGCCTGGTCAACCGCCAGGAACTGCACCGCCGGCTCGATGCCGCGCTGCGCCACGACCCGACCGGCCCCGTCGTCCACTTCCTCGACCTCGACGGGTTCAAGCCGGTCAACGACCGGTACGGACACGCCGTCGGCGACTTCGTGCTCGCCGAGGTCGGCCGCCGGCTGCGGGCCAACGTGCGCGAGGACGACACCGTGGCGCGGCTCGGCGGCGACGAGTTCGTCGTGGTGTCGCTGTGCGAGGAGTCCGCCGCCTCGATCCTGGACCGGCTGCGCCAGGTCGCCGCCACCCCGCTGATCCACGAGGGGGAACTGCTGACCGTCGGCATCAGCATCGGCACCGCGCACGCGCGGGACCTGGAACAGCCCACGTCGGACAGCCTGCTGGCGGCCGCCGACGCGCAGATGTACCGGGTGAAGGCGGCGTCCCGGGCCGCCCGTGGGGCACCTCCGGCTCTCCTGGAACCCGCGTGACGCTGCGGCGCGGCGCTACAGCCGCTTGGTGAGCAGCTCCACCGGGCCCTCGGTGACCTGGGCCGTCCCGACGCGTTCCCAGCCGCAGCGCTCGTAGAAGCCGGCGGCGATCTCCGTGGAGACCCACAGCTGCCGGTACCCCAGCCGGGCGGCGCGGGCCTCCAGCTCGGCCATCAGGGTGCGGCCGATGTTCTTCTCCCGCCGGGCCGGCTCGACGACCATTCCCATGACCCAGGGGCTGTGCGCACGCAGTTCGGCATGATCGAACTCACCGAGGCCGACCACGCCGACGGCCGCACCGTCCGCGTCGACCGCGACCACGGTGAACGGCAGCCCGTCGCGGCCGGCCTCCTCGCGGGTCGTCCCGATCCAGAACTCCGGGTCGTCCTGCTCGGGGTGGCGGCCCCACTCGCGCCAGCGCAGGAGGCCGACCGGCGCGATGAGGTCGGGGCGGTCGGCGAGCAGGCACACCGACACCGCCGATTCATCCGTCACGCGAGGATGGTCACCCCACCGCGTGGGACGGTCAACGTACTTGCATCGCCGGGGCCTACGGGATCGCAGGTACCTGAGCGCCGTCTTAATTCTCCTGCGGCGCTGTCACCCGAGGGGGTGAAACGTCGATGCGCTTTCCTCGCTGATGTGCCTAAGTGAGGTGGTTTCGGTGCCGGCGGAGAGATGGCCGAGCCATCCACCATGAGCTGATCCGATTGCAGTGGAGGATCGTTGAGCGCCGTCATTATCAGCGTCGCCGGCGTGGTGGTTGCCGTCGCGGCACTCGTCGCAGCCCTGTGGCAGGGATACCTTCTGCGGCGCCAGGTGGCACACGCTGAGCAGGTCAGCAATGCGCAGTTTTATCAGAACATCACGATCCAATGGATCGAGTTCGACAAGATTTTCATCGAGCGCCCGCATCTGTGGTCCTACTTTCACGGGGGCAAGCCGGTGATTGAGGACGGCGGCGACCACGCTGACCTCATCTCGGTCGCGACCGCTATCGCCAACCTCGCTGAGATGTGCGTCAACTGTCAGGTCGTGCTGGGTAGCTATTCGGGAGACTGGGAGCGCTACTTTCGCTTCGTGTATCTGAACAGCCCGTTCTTCCGGGAGTTCTGGGGGAAGCACAGCTCCATGTGGTCGAACGCGGTGGATCGGGCGTTCGTCACTCCGGTGTCCGGCATCGAACCGTCGACGCCGCCCGAGGTCGCGGTGGACTGCGTCCCGGCGTGACGTGCCCGGCCGGGGCGGGGCCGGCACGAGACCCCGGATCCTCGCCCGGCTCGTCCGATCGCGCGGCGACCTCCGGATGGGACAGGGCGCCCCAGGCGATCAGCAGCAGCACGCCGCGCAGCACCCGCGCCGACCTCCGCGGCCACCCGGACCGGGTAGGGATGTATCCGCGCGAGGGTCGAACGGGTTCAGAGGAGGTCGTCGAGGTACGGGTTGCGGAACTTGCCGGCCGGATCGGCCCGCACGACCGCCGCCGCCCAGTCCGACCAGCGCTCGTAGCGGGTGCGCAGTTCGGCGCCGGGGACCGTGAACACCTTGCCCCAGTGCGGGCGGGGGGCGAACGGGGCGAGCCGTTCCTCGACGAGGCGCACCACGGGCAGGACCGCTGCCGTGTCGGCGATCCAGGTGAAGTGCACGGCGAGGCTGTCGCGGTCGTGGCTCATGCTCAGCCACAGCGGGTCGGCGGCGATCGTGCGCAGCTCCGACACCTGCAGCACGGCGGCGATCTTCTCCCGCACGTCGTACAGGGCCGCCAACGCGTCCGGGGCGTGCCGGCGGTCGATCAGGTACTCCGACTGCAGTTCCTCGCCGCTGCTGGGCGTGAACTCCAGCTTGAAGTGCGGCAGGCGTTCGTGCCAGGGGCCCGGTGCGCCGCCCTGGACGGTGCAGTTCTCCACCGGCATGCCCGGAACCGGGTGGCGGGGGCCGTCGGCGCGCACCGCCCCGGCGAGCGTGGCCGGCGGCGGCTCCTCGTGCACCCGCTGCTTCACCCACACCTGGTTGCGTTCGTCGCCGGCCCAGGCGGTGAAGACGCTCACGCTGTACCCGGCCTCGAACAGGCTGCCGGTCACCTCCGGCCAGGGCAGCCCGTCGTAGACGTACTGGCGCACCTCGTAGGTGGGCTCGACGTCGAGCGTGACCCGCGTGACGACCCCGAACGCCCCGAGCCCCACGACCGCCGCGTCGAACTCCTCGGTGCCGCGTCGCAGCGTGACGATCCCGCCCGACGCGTCGACCAGTTCCAGGGCGGCGACCGCGCTCGCCAGGCTGCCGTTGCGGTCGCCCGAGCCGTGCGTGCCGGTCGAGACGGCGCCGGCGACGGAGATGTGCGGCAGCGAACCGAGATTGTGCAGCGCGTACCCGGCCGCGTGCAGGTGCCGCGCCAGCTCGCCGTAGCGCACGCCGGCCGCCACGGTGACGGTGCTGCCGTCGAGGTCGACGGTCGGCGGCAGTCCCGCGACCGACACCAGGGAGGGGCCGTCGGCGATGCGGTTGAACGAGTGGCCGGTGCCGAGCGCGCGCACCGAGGATGCCCCGGCCACGACCGACCGCAGCTCGTCCACAGTGGACGGACGGTGCACGCGCGCGGCGGTGAACTCGACGTTTCCGGCCCAGTTCCTGAGCGTCATGAAAGTCAGCCTAGCCGGATGACGTTCCAGGACAGGGGTGGAAGCACCACCCGCACCGTGTCCCCGTCGACCGTCCAGTCCTGGCTGGGGCGCGGACGCACCCGATCCGGGTCGTCGGCCGTGTTTCGCGCGTACGGGTCCGCATCGCTGAGCGTGGAGACGTCGAGCCGTTCCACCGGAACATGCGGGAGCTCGACGGCGAGCGGGGTGTCCACGGACCTGTTGACGGCGAACACCGTCATCCGGCCGTCGGCCGGGGAGTGGGTGGCGACGGCATGCAGCATCGGCACCGCACCGAACTCGGCGGTCTCCACGGTGGGCGATTCGACTGCGGTGCGCAGCACGTCGCCGACGGCGTGCCGGGACGCCTGCGCGAACGGGTGGAACGTGGTCTGCCGCCACGCCCGCCCACCCGGCTCGGTGACGATCGGCGCGATGACGTTGACCAGCTGCGCCTGGCACGCGGCGGCGACCCGGTCGGTGTTGCGCAGCAGCGTGATCAGCAGGCTGCCCACGACGACCGCGTCGGCGACGTTGTAGTGGTCCTCCAGCAGCGGCGGCGCGACCGGCCAGTCCGCCGGCGCCCCCTGGTCGTGGAACCGCTTCATGTACCAGACGTTCCACTCGTCGAAGGAGATGTCGACGCGCTTGGCGCTGCGCTTGCGGGCGCGCACGGCGTCGGCCGTGGCGGCGACGGCGCCGATGAACTGCTCCATGTCCTCCGCGGACGCGAGGAAGCTCTGGAGGTCGCCCTCCTTCTCCTCGTAGTAGGCGTGGCAGGAGATGAGGTCGACCTCGTCGTAGGCCTCCTCCAGGACGGTCGCCTCCCAGGCCCCGAACGTCGGCATCCCGCGGCCGGAGCTGCCGCAGGCGACCAGTTCGAGCCGGGGGTCGACCATGCGCATGGCGCGGGCGGTCTGCGCGGCGAGCCGGCCGTACTCGGCGGCGGTGGTGTGGCCGACCTGCCACGGGCCGTCCATCTCGTTGCCCAGGCACCACATCCGGATGTCGTACGGCTCCTTGGCCCCGTGCGCCACGCGGCGGTCCGAGAGCGTGGTGCCGGACCGGATGTTGGCGTACTCCAGCAGGTCCAGTGCCTCCTGGATGCCGCGCGTGCCGAGGTTGACGGCCATCATCGGCTCCACGCCGGCCTTGGCGCACCATTTGGCGAACTCGTCCAGCCCGAACGTGTTGGGCTCGGTGCTGTGCCAGGCGAGGTCCAGGCGGGTCGGCCGCTGCTCGACCGGGCCCACGCCGTCCTCCCAGCGGTAGCCGGAGACGAAGTTGCCACCGGGGTAGCGCACGACGCTGACGCCCTGCTCGCGCACGAGGGCGAGCACGTCGGCGCGGAACCCGTCGGCGTCGGCGGTCGGGTGGTCGGGCTCGAAGACGCCGGTGTAGACGCAGCGGCCGAGGTGCTCGACGAAGCTGCCGAACGTGCGGCGGCGCACCGGTCCGACGCGGGCGGTGGGGTCGAGGGTGAGGCGGGCGCGGGCGGGCGTGGCCAATGGTTCTCCCCTTTTTGGGGTTGAGTGTTAACGGTAACCAGATCGTCGTCAACCTCTCCCGCTGATGATGGCGGGGCCACCGGGGACGGTGCTCCCGGTGATCGTGGCGTTCCTGGTGGTGCGGTTCGGAAGCCTGAAGTAGCAACCGTTTCGCACCTCTCCTGACCCGATTACCGACCCTGTCCGCTTCTAGGTTCGACCTTGTCGACTGGAGGCGGACCGGGGAGGGCACAGTGCGCGGGCTCATGGGGCGGCTCCTGGCGTCCCTGCGGGAGGGCGTCGCGGGCGCGTGGCAGTACCTGGTGGTGCGGGTGCTCACGGGTGCGCTCGCCGCCACGCTGGCGATCGCCGTTCCGCTGATCGTCACCCGCCACGGCGACGACCCGGTGCCGACGGCCGGCCGGGAGACCGCCGCCGCGTCGCCGTCCCCGTCGGAGGCCGCCGCGTCGTCGTCCGGCCCGCCGCCGGTCGAGGTGCCGGTCAGCAGCGACGAACCCACTGACCTGCCCACGGTGCCGGTGGGCACCGAGCCCGCGACGAGTGCGCCCCGGACCACGAAGGCGGCGCCCAGCCCCACCGCGGGCGGGGCCCTGTACAAGCTGCTGTACGTGGACGCCCAGGGGCGGGCCGCGCGGCTCAACCCGTGTGCGAGCGTCAGCTACCGGATCAACCCGGCCAACGCGCCCTCGCGCGCCGAGGAGGACATCGCCGAGGCGGTGCGCCGGGTGTCGGTGGCCACCGGGATCCCGTTCACCTACGCGGGCGAGAGCACGGCGGCCCCGGTCAAGAACCGGGGGACCGATCCGACGCTGCTTTTCGCCTTCGCGAGCGCGCCGCAGACCGACCTGCTCGACGGCTGGTCGGGCGTCGACGTGAAGTGGACGCAGACCGCGAACGGGCCCGTGATCGTCGGCGGCACGATCGTGCTGGACGCCGCCAAGCTGAACGCCATGGCGCCCGGCTTCGTCTCCGGCGTCTCGCGCGGCGCCCTGCTGATGCACGAACTCGGCCACGTCGCCGGACTCGCCGACTCCACCCGCGCCGACGACGTCATGTACGGCCGGGTCACCGAGTCCAAGGAAGAGCCCATCTACTCCACCGTGGACCGCGCCGGCCTCAAGGCGCTCGGCAAGTCCGCCGGCTGCCTGGCCGGCTGAAGGGGATCATCGACATGAAGCGTCCGAGCAGGCGCACACTCCTCACCGCCGGGTTCGTCAGCGCGCTGATGATCCTGCCGGTCGCCGCCGTCGCCGCGGTCGCCACCGGGCAGACCGGTTCGACGCCGACCCGGGTGGCCGCGCCGCAGCAGCTCGGCACCGGCAACGGGCCGCTGATCGCCACCGTCGGCGACATCGCCTGCGCGCCGTCCAACACCCAGTACAAGGGCGGCGAGGGAACCCTGGCCGGCTGCCGCGAGAAGGCCGTCGCCGACCTGCTGGAGAACCAGCGGCTCGCGGCGTTCCTGCCGCTGGGCGACCTGCAGTACGAGGACGGCCGGATGGACGAGTTCACCCAGGTGTACGACCAGTTCTTCGGCAAGTACAAGGCGATCACGCGGCCGACGCCGGGCAACCACGAGTACAAGACGCCCAACGCCCGCGACTACTACGACTACTTCGGCGCCATGGCCGGGGAGAACAACCCGTTCGGGCCCTACGCGGCCGGCGCCTACAGCTACGACGTCGGCGCCTGGCACCTCGTCTCGCTCAACTCGATCCAGTGCACCGGCGGCAAGCCGTGCGACGACAGCCACCCGATGATGCAGTGGCTCGCCGCCGACCTGGCCGCCCACCCGACGAAGTGTTCGTTGGCCTACTGGCACCACCCGCTCTACTCGCTCGGCCACCACGGCGCCTACACGCCCATGACCCCGGTGTGGAACTTCCTGCTCGACCGGGGCGTCGACGTCGTGCTCACCAGCCACGACCACGGCTACCAGCGCTTCGCGCCGCTCGGCCGGGCGGAGATCAACGGCGCGGAGATGGTGCCGCCGACCGTGGTGCCGGAGGCGCAGGGCATGCGCAACTTCATCGTCGGGACGGGCGGCGCCAACAACTACGACATCGCCAGCGAGGCGGACCGCCCCGACCTCGCCGGCAAGGTCGAGGCGAAGTACGCCAACCCGGCGCAGGCGCTGTTCGGCGCGCTGTTCATGCGCCTGGACGAGAGCAGCTACACGTGGAAGTTCGCGCAGGCCGAGACCGGTGCGCCGCCGTTCGTGGACACGGGCGTGGGGACGTGTCGATGAAGAATCTCCTCGCCCGCTTCGGCTTCGTCGGCGTCAGCGTCTCGGGTGCCGTGCTGATGGCGGCCGCCGCCTTCGCCGTGGTGGTCACCGAGCCCGGGCCGGGCCCGACCGACCTCAAGGCGACCGTGGGCAGCGCGACCGTCTCGCTCTCCTGGACGCCGCCGGTCGGTGCGGTCAGCCACGAGGTGATCCGCGACGGCGTGGTCGTCGCGACCAGGGTGAAGGCGACCACGTGGTCGACCACCAGTGTCACCAACGGCAAGACGTACTTCTATGTGGTGCGCAGCGTCGACGCGAAGGGCGCGAAGACGAAGCCGAGCACCGAGGTGAAGGTGACGCCGCAGGCGCCGCCGCCGGCGCTGACCGGGGTGGCCGTTCGCAACCAGGACCGGCAGGCCACCGTCACGTGGGCGCTGCCGAAGAACACGATCGCCCAGAAGGTGCGCGCCACCGTCAACGGCGCCGTCGTGGCGACCGTTCCGGCCCAGGCCGGCGTCGTCACCGTGAAGAACCTCGCCAACAACGTCTCCGTGCTGCTGTCGCTGGAGACGCTGAACGTCAACGGCACCCCGTCGAAGCCGGTGACGGCCACGCTGGTGCCGACGAGCCTGGTGCAGAAGAGCCCGTTCGGGCTGACGCCCACCGGCGGCGACGCCCGCGTGGATCTCGTGTGGCTGCCGACCGCCGGCACCGAGCAGTACAACCTGTACCGCGACGCGAAGCTGCTGAAGTCGGTGCCCGGTACGGCCACGACGGTCGCCGACACCGGGCTGAAGAACGCGACCGTGTACAAGTACCAGATCCAGGCGGTCGTCGGCGGTCAGCTCTCGGCGCTGTCGCCGGCGAAGTCCGTCACCCCGCTGGCGATCCCGGCGGCGCCCGGCCCGCTGCTGGCCCAGGGGCGCAACGGCGCGGTGCTGCTGACCTGGCCGGCCCCGACCGATCCGGTGGCCGCCTACGAACTGCGCCGGGGCGGCGTGAAGGTCGCCGACATCCCCGGCACTGACACCACGTACACCGACCGCGGCCTGGAGAACGGCCTGCGTTACACGTACACGCTGCTGGCCCAGAACGCCAACCGCGCGGTCGGCCCGGAGAGCGCGCCGGTGAGTGCCGTTCCGGCGCTGCCGCCGGCGGCCCCGTCCGCGCCGGTCGCGGTCGCCGGCGACGCCCAGGTGACGCTGACCTGGCCGGCCGTCACCGGCATCACGAAGTGGGGCGTGCTGCGCGACGGCGTGCGCGTCGGCGGCATCATCAGCAACGCACTGTCCTTTGTGGACACATCGGTGCGGAACGACACCACGTACCGGTACCAGCTGGTGGCGCTCTCCGGTGACGAGCAGGAGTCGCCGCCCTCGCCGGTGGTGACGGCCACGCCGAAGGCGATCCCGCCGGACGTCCCCACCGGGCTGCGCGCCGACGTCGCCGACAGCGAGGTCACGCTCACCTGGCGCGCGAACGTGCCCCCGGCGGCGCGCTACCGGCTGTACCGCGACGGCGTGCAGGTGGCCGAGACAACCGCGCTCACGGCCCGCGACGCCGCGCTGGACAACGGAAAGGCGTACTCGTTCGCGGTCACCGCGCTGGACGGGCGCGGCGTGGAGTCGGCCCCGTCCCAGGCCGTCACGGCGACGCCCGTGGCGACCGGCGTCGACGCGCCGACGCTCACGGCCGCGTCCGGGCACGAGGAGGCGCTGCTGACGTTCGGCACGGCGTCGACGCGGGCCGTCGCCTCGTGGCGGATCCTGCGGGACGGCGCCGAGGTGCTGCAAACCACTGCGCGCACCTTGCCGCAGCGTTCGCTGACCGACGGGAAGGTGTACCGGTACCAGGTGCAGGCGCTCTACGCCGACGGTGGGCGTTCCGCGCTGTCGGCGGTGGCGGTCGCCGCGCCGCTGGCCCCGTGGCGGGCGGTGGCGCTCGGGTCGGACTTCGCCTGCGCGACGCACGCCGACGGCGGGGTGCGCTGCTGGGGCGCCAACGGCAGCCGCCAGGTCGGCGACGGTTCGACCGCGGTGAGCGTCAACGGGCCGGTGATCGTCGTGGGTCCGACCGGCGTGACGAAGCTGGCCGCCGGCAAGGCGTTCGCGTGCGCGGTGGCCGGTGACGCGCGGCTCTGGTGCTGGGGCGCCGTCCCCGGGGCGTCCGCGCCCGCCCTGCCGGCCGTCGTGCAGGGGCTGACCGGTGTGTCCGCCGTGGGCGCGGGCGGATCGGTCGCGTGCGCGGTCTCCGCCGGTTCCGTTTTCTGCTGGGGAACGTCGTCAGCGGGTCAGCTCGGCGCCACCACCACGAGTGCGTCGCCGGTGCGCATCACGCTGCCGGCCGCCGCCACCGACGTGGCCGTGGGCGAACGGCACGCGTGCGCGCTGCTCGCCGACCGGACGGTGGCGTGCTGGGGCGCCGACGACAAGGGCCAGGCCTCGGGCGCGCCGTCGGCCAACCGCACGGGAGCCGTGCGCGTGAGCGGGCTGGCCGGCGTGGCTCAGGTGTCCGCCGGCACCGACCACACCTGCGTGCTGACCGGCGCCCCGTCGGCCGGCAGCGGCGCGGTGAGCTGCTTCGGCGCGGGCGACGCCGGACAGCTCGGGCGTCCGGTCGCCACCGGCGCACCGTCCACTGTGGACCTGCTGCCGGCCGTCGCGGTGAGCGCCGGCGACCGGTACACCTGCGCGACGCTGCTGTCCGGACAGGCCCGCTGCTTCGGGGCCGGCGGCGCGGGGCAGCTCGGCGACGGGGCGGGCGTGGATCGTTCGGCGCCGGTGCCGGTGCTCAACCTCGACACCGCCACGTACGTCGCCGCGGGCCGCGGTGCCAGCACGTGCGCGCTGACCCGGGACGGTTCGCTGTGGTGCTTCGGCGCCGACCGCGACGGGCAGTTGGGGCTGGGCGGGTTCGGCCGTGCGACCATGCCGAGCGCGGCCATCGGCAACCTGAGCGGCGCCACGCAGCTCGTCGTCGGCACGGACGCCTCGTGCATGATCCGTTCGGCGGCGGTGTGGTGCTGGGGCCCGAACGCCTCCGGAGCGGCCGGCGCCGCGCCGGGTGTGCCGGTGCCGACGCCGGTGAAGGTGGCGCTGCCCGGCACGTCGCAGGCCCGTTCCGTGGCGGTCGGCGCGCGCACCGCGTGCGTCAACACCACCACCAACGAGCTGTACTGCTGGGGCGCGAACGACTCCGGCCAGGCCGGCCAGGCGAGCGGCGCCACGGTGGGCGTCTCGAAGGTGGCGCTCACCGGCGTCAGCGAGGCGTACGTCGGTGACCTGGCGACCTGTGCCCGCAAGTCGGACGGCACGGTGTGGTGCTTCGGCCGTTCGGACCTCCTCGGCGCCGGGCTCACCGGCCAGGCCGCCCGGTCGGCACCGGCGCAGGTGGTGACGGAGGCCGGCACCCCGGTCACCGGCATCGTGCTCGCCGCGATGGGCACCCGCCACGGCTGCGTCATCGACCGGTACGCGGCCACGACGGCCGGCAGCGGCGCCGTGTGGTGCTTCGGCGAGAACGGCTCCGGCCAGGTCGGCGGCACCGGCAACGCGACGAAGGCGCGCAAGGTCGTCGGGCTCAGCGGCGCGCAGGCGATCGGCGCGGGGCGGGCGCACACCTGCGCCGTGGTGCGCACCACCTCGTCGGTGCTCCAGTGCTTCGGCGCCAACAACGCCGGCCAACTGGGCGTCGGCGACACGAAGGACCGCGCCGCGCCGACGACGGTGCCGGCGATGAGCAGCACCAAGGTCAGCGCCGCGGGCGACGTCACCTGCGTCAAGAGCCCGAACGCCCAGGGCTGGTGCTTCGGCGCCGCCGCCCAGGGCGCGACCGGCAACGGGATGACCCGCGCGGCCGAGGCGTCGCCGCAGGTGCTCTACATCGCCGGCGGGCTCCTGCCGATGGCGGCCGTCAGCACCAACGGCGCCACCACGTGCGCGCTGCTGACGTCGGCGAAGGTGCTCTGCTGGGGCGTGCGCGGGTTGGCGTCGTTCGGGGAGGGGCCGGCGTCGGCCTATCCCACCCGGCCCGTCGTCGACTGACGATGCGACGGCCGGCCGGACTGCTCGTGGGGGTCCTGGTGCTGGCGCTGCTGTCCACTGTGGACGGTAGCGCCGCGCCGGGCCCCCGGGTCGCACCCGCACCCGCTCCGGCACCGGCGGCGCTCGCGCGGCCCGCACCGGAGCCCGAGCCGGCGCGCGCACCGGTGTCGCAGAGCCCGGCACCCACCCCGAGCGCCGCCGCCGTGAGCCCCGCGTACGACCTGCTCGCCGCGCCGCCGGTCGCCGACTGTCCACAGGGGACGGTGTGCGCCGACCCGATCCGCTTCGGCGCGCGGCCCGACGACGGCGCGGACGACAGCGCCGCCTTCGAGGCCGCGGTGAAGGCCGGTGGGACGGTGCTCGTGCCGGCCGGCACCTACCTCTTCAGCCGCCCGCTGCGGCTGCGCGCCGGGCAGACGCTCGCCGGCGCCGGCATGGCGAGGACGACCCTCCTGCTCTCCTGGGCGCATCTGGCGAACTTCTCGTTCGACTACGTGGTCAGCCCGGAGAGCGCGACGGCGACCGACGTGACCGTACGGGACCTGACCGTCGACGGCGGCCGTCGCCGGAGCGCCTGCGCGGACGGCGCCTACACCGGCAGCTGCGTGCACAACCGCGGCGGCGGCATCTCCGTCGGCACCCGCTGGACCGTCACCCGGACCCGCTTCACCGGCCTGAACTACTTCAAGCTCTGGATCTGCGCGGCGCAGGACGTCCGGATCCTCGACAACCGCTGGGACAACCGCGCCCCCGGCACCGGCTCCGGCGGCGAGGACAACGTCGGCGGCGGCTGCGCCACGAACGGCATCACCCTCAGCGGCAACCGCTTCGACGCCACGCTCGTCGGCAACGTCATCGACATCGCCCGGGCGAGCGGGGTGCGCGTCGACGGCAACGTGAGCCTGACCGGATCGGTCTTCCTGGAGGGCGTCACCGACGCGACGTTCACCCGGGGCAGCATCACCGGCGGCGGCCTGAACGTCCTGTCCAACGCCGGGTACGAGAGCGCCGCGGAATACGGCAACCACAACCCGAGCGGGGTGAGCGTCACCGACAACCGCATCGACGGCGCGGTGTGGGGCATCAACCTGCGCTACAGCGACCGCCCCGGCGTGTCGAACCGGCCCGGCGGCGGAAACGTGATCGCCCGCAACACGGTCACCGGCGCGGCCCGCGTGGCGATCCTCGTGACGGCCTGCCAACCGGGCGCGCGCACGCGGCCGGACACCGTCACCGACAACGTCGTCGTCGACGCCGGCACCGACGCGGCCGACACCTACAACTCGGGATGCGCCCTGCTGGAACCGGTCGGCATCGCCGTGGCGGCGGGCAGCGGCGACACCGTCACCGGCAACGCGGTCACCGACACCCGCACGCCGGCGCTGACCCGCTACGGCATCAGCGTCGGCGCCCGCTACGCGCCCCCGACCGACCGGACAGTTCTGCGCGACAACCGTGTGACCGGAGTGCCCGGTGGGGTGGAGTATCACCCGCGGTGACGCGTCGCTCGCCGCCGGCGGGGTAGCGTGAGGCGTCGCCCCGCGGGAGGTGAGGTGCGATGGATCGCCCGTTCGACGTGGTGGCGCTGGTGACCTCCGCCGGTGGGCTGGACGCGATCAGCCGGGTGTTGCGTGACCTGCCGGACGGGTTCGGTGCGGCGGTCGTGGTGGCGCAGCACCTCGGCGGCCACGGCAGCACGCTCGTCGACATCCTCGAGCGCCGCGCCAACCTGCCGGTGAGCTGGATCGGGCCCGGCGAACGCCTGCTCCCCGGCCGCGTCTACGTCTGCCCGCCGCGCCGGCGGCTCGAGGTGTTCCCGGACCGCACCTGCGGGGTGACGCCGATGGAGCCGGCGATGCGGCTGCGGCCGCTCGACGCGTTCCTGCGCTCGGTCGCCTCGGCCTGCGGGCGGCGCGGCATCGCGGTGGTGCTGACCGGGATGGGGCGCGACGCCGCCGACGGCGCGCGTGCGGTGAAGCTGGCCGGCGGCACGGTGCTCGCGCAGAGCGAGGACACCGCCGAGGCGCCGGCGATGCCGCACGCCGCGGTCGCCACCGGCGCGGTCGACCTGGTCCTGCCGCTGCACGAGATCGGCACGGTGCTCACCGGCCTGGCCGCCGGCGGCCGGCTGCCGCGCCCGCGCAGCGAGGTCGAGGCGGTCGAGCACCTGTTCGGCGGGGCCGGCGAGGCGCGTCGCACGCTGCGCGAGGTGGACTGGGCCGCCACGCCGCTGGGGCCGGTGTCGAGCTGGCCGCGCGCGCTGCGCGGGGCGGTGCGCACCGCGCTGTCCTCGAACTTCGCGTGCGTGATCGGCTGGGGGCCGGAACGGGTGCAGCTCTACAACGACGCGGCCGTGCCGCTGTTCGGCGCCCGCCATCCCGCGCAGGGCGTGCCGTGGCCGGCGTGCTGGCCGGAGTTCGTGGAGCGGGTCGGGCCGCAGTACGAGCACGTCATGCGCACCGGCGAGGCGGTGCACCACGAGGTGCTGGCGACCGAGCTGCGGCGGCACGGATTCGCCGAGGAGGCGTTCTACGCGGCCGACCGCAGCCCGCTGTACGGCGACGACGACACGGTCGCCGGGGTGCTGAGCACCTCCGTGGAGATCACCGCGCGGGTGCTGAGCACCCGGCGACTCGCGACGCTGCGCCACCTGACGACCGCGCTGGCGGCGGCGCGGACCCCGATCGAGGTGTGCGAGGGCGCCGCCACGGCGCTCGGGCACAACCGCCACGACGTGCCGTTCGCCCTGCTCTACCTGGTGGACGGCGCGCACTCGCAGGCCCGGCTCTGCGCCGCCACCGGGATCGGCCGGGGCGCCGCGGCGGTCCCGTACACGATCGACGTGCGGGGCGGGCATCCGGCGTGGCCGATGGCCCGGGTGCTGAGCGAGCGGCGGCCGGTCCGGGTGGACGACCTGACGGTGCGCTTCCCCGGGCTGCACGCCGGGCCGTGGCCGGAGTCGCCGCGCGCGGCGCTGCTGCTGCCGCTGTCCGCGGTCCACGACGACGAGGCGATCGCCGGGGTCATGGTGGTCGGGATCAGCCCGCGCCTCGTTCTCGACGGCGACTACCAGGATTTCGTCGAACTCCTCGCGCACGAGGTCGCCGCCGGTCTGGCCGCTTCCCGCTCCCGTCAGCGGGAACGCGACCGGCTGCTGCGCGTGGCCGAGTTGGAGCACGCGAAGCTCGACTTCTTCGCCAACGTCAGCAACGAGTTCCGCACGCCGCTCACGCTCGTGCTCGGCCCGTTGGAGGCGCTGGCCGCCCGCAGCGACCGCCTGCCCGACGGGATCGGCGGCGACGTGGACCTCGCCGCGCGCAACGCCCGCCGCATGCTCGTCCTCGTCGACGAACTGCTCGACTTCTCCCGGATCGGCGCCGGCGACCTGCGCCCCCGGATGGAGCCCACTGACCTCGCCCGGCTGACCGTCGACATCGCCACGGTCTTCGGCGACGTCGCCGGCGCCGCCGGACTCACGCTCGCCGTGCACTGCGCACCCCTGTCCGAACCGGTCTGGGTCGACCGTCGGATGTGGGAGAAGATCGTCTCCAACCTGCTGTCGAACGCCGTCAAGTTCACGTTCGACGGCGGGATCACGGTCGACCTGCGGCTGCGGGCGCTGCACGCCGAGCTGACCGTGCGCGACACCGGGGTCGGCATCCCGCCGGAGGAACAGCCGCGGCTGTTCACCCGCTTCCACCGGGTGCACGGCACGAAGGCCCGCAGTCACGACGGCGCCGGCCTCGGACTGGCCCTCGTCAACGAACTCGTCGGCCTGCACCAGGGGCGGGTGCGGGTGCGCAGCGAGGAGGGCGTCGGGTCGTCGTTCACGGTCTGGATCCCGCGTGGCGCACGGCCGGCGGCCGATCCCGTCACGGAGCCGGAGGAGCATGTCTCGGTGGCGGCCGCGCTGGCGGAGGAGGCCGCGCACTGGGGGGTCGTTCCGGCCGGCGGCGAGGCGATCGACGGTCCGATCGTCGACGGGGTGGAGACGGTGCGGCAGTTGGCGCCCGGGTCCCGCGTGCAGGTCGTGGCCGGCAACGCCGACCTGCGCGACTATCTGCGCCGGCTGCTGTCCGAGCACTGGCAGGTCGAGGTGGCCCCGGACGCCGACGCGGCGCTGACCTGGGCCCGGACCGACCCGCCGGACCTGATCGTGGCCGATCCGGCACCCCCGGACCGGGACGGCGCCGCGTTCGTGGCCACGGCGCGGGCGGACCCGACGCTCGCGGCCGTCCCGCTGATCCTGCTGACGGCCCGGCCGGGGGAGGGCGCCGGCGCCGACGACCACATCGCGAAGCCGTTCTCCGCGCGGGAACTGCTGGTGCGCGTGGGTGCGCAACTGGCGCTGTCGCGGGTGCGCCGGGAGGCCGCCGACCGGCTGCGCGAGCAGGCGGACTACCTGCGCTACGTCTTCGACGCGGCGGCCGCGGCCGACTTCGAGATCGACGTGCCCGGGCGGCAGTTGCGCACGTCGGCCCGGCTCAACGCGCTGTTCGGCTTCCCGCCCGAGGTCGAGGCGACGCTGGACGACTTCGAGAGCCGCTGCCATCCGGACGAGCCGGAGCACCTGGTCGCCGCCGTGACCCGGGCCGGCGGCGGGCATTTCCTGCGCGACTTCCGCATCGTCGCCGGCGCCGGCACGCGGTGGATCCACGCCCGCGGCGAGGTGATCGTCGGTCCCGACGGCGCGGTCGAACGGGTCCGCGGCGTGCTGATCGACATCACCGACCGTAAGCGCACCGAGGAGGCGCTGCTCGCCCTGAACGAGGAGCTGAAGCGGCGGCTGCTAACCGGGGCGTAGCTCGCCGACCAGGCCGCCCCAGTGCTCGACGTGCCGGGTGACGAGGTCGGCGGCGCGGTGCGGGTCGCCGGCGGCGATCGCCGCGTGGATCGCCCGGTGTTCGGCGATGAGCCGGGTGCGCACCGCCGGCCAGTCCGCCCCGACCAGTGCCACGTCGGTGATGAGCCGGCGCAGGATGCCGTCCGCGGCGGTCTCCACCAGGTCGAGCAGCTTGTTGCCGGCCGCGCGCACCATCGCGATGTGGAACAGCGCGTCGAGCCGGTGGAAGTCGGCGCGGGCCAGTTCGGGATTCTCCATCTCGACGAGCAGGGCGTCGAGCGCGTCCGTGACGGACGGGACGCGGTGCGCGGCGAGGTGCCGGGCCGCCGTCGACTCCACCATCACGCGGAACTCCACGACGTCGGCCACGGGCACGTGGCGCAGCGTCACCAGCAGGTCGAGAACGGTGGTGAAGACGTTGCTCGGCTCGCTCAGCAGCACGGCGCCGTTGTCCGCGCCCCGCCGCACGCCGATGATGCCCAGCGCCTCCAGCACCCGCAGCGCCTCCCGCACCGAGGTGCGCGACACCCGGAACTGTTCGGCCAGCTCGCGTTCCGGTGGGAGACGGTCACCGGCATTGAGCGAGCCGTCCGCGATGGCATCCTTGAGCTGCCGCAGAACGTCCTCGAACGCGCGCGGCACGATGACGGGGCGGAAGTCTGCGGCCATCCGCAGAACCGTACCGGAATCGTTGACCCCGAGAGAGGGTGGCTTTATGGTCCAACCAATGCGCCCGTTCAACGTTCCGGATGACGCGCTGGTCGACCGACTGCGGGCGGTTGTCGGGCCCGACCAGGTGCTGACCCACCCGCACCAGCTGCGCACCTACGAGTCCGACGGGCTGCTGCAGTACCGGCAGGTGCCCGCCGTCGCCGTGCTGCCCGGCACCGGCGCCCAGGTGCAGGCCGTCGTCGCCGCGTGCGCCGAGGCGGGCGTGCCGTGGGTGGCGCGCGGTGCCGGTTCGGGGCTGTCCGGCGGGGCCCTGCCGCGCGGCGACGGAGTGCTGATCGTGCTGTCCCGACTCACCCGCGTGCTCGAGGTGGACCTGGACAACGGGCGCGTCTGCGTCGAGCCCGGGGTCACCAACGCCGCCGTCTCCGCCGCCGTCGCACCGCACTACTTCTACCCACCCGATCCCTCCAGTCAGGTGGTCTGCTCGATCGGCGGCAACGTCGCGGAGAACTCAGGCGGCGCGCACTGCTTCAAGTACGGCTTCACCACCAACTACGTCACCGGCCTCGAACTCGTCCTCGCCGACGGGGAGGTGGTGACCCTCGGCGGGCCGGAGCCGGACCCGGCCGGTTACGACCTCATCGGGGCGTTCGTCGGCTCGGAGGGCACGCTCGGTATCGCCACCCGCATCTGGCTGCGCGTGGTGCCGGTGCCGGAGACGGTGCGCACGCTCGTGGCGTTCTTCGACTCGACCGCGCAGGCCGGGCAGGCCAGTTCCGACATCGTGCACGCCGGCGTGGTGCCGGCCGCGATCGAGATGATGGACGCCGTGACGATCCGCGCCGTCGAGGAGATGGCGCACGCCGGCTATCCCGTCGGGCGCGGCGCCGCTCTCCTCGTCGAGCTGGACGGGGCCGAACGCGAGTGCGCGGCGCAGTTCGAGGAGGTCGTCGCGATCTGTGCGGCCGCCGGCTCGGACGACGTGCGGGTCGGCCGCGACGACGCCGAACGCGCGCTCTTCTGGCGCACCCGCAAGGCGGCGTTCCCCGCGATGGGACGCGTCTCGCCGAACTACTTCGTGCAGGACGGCGTCATCCCGCGCACCCGGCTCGCCGAGGTTATGGGGCGCATCGAGGCACTCTCCCAGGAGTACGGCCTCATCGTCGCGAACGTCTTCCACGCCGGCGACGGCAACCTGCACCCGCTGGTCTGCTACGACGGCCGGGTCGAGGGGCAGGCCGAGCGGGCCGAGGAACTCTCCGGCGCCATCCTCGCCGTGTGCCTCGACGCGGGCGGCTCCATCACCGGGGAGCACGGGGTGGGCGTGGACAAGCTGAAGTACATGCCGAAGATGTTCGGCGAGGGGGATCTGGAGGCGTTCCAGCGGTTGCGGTGCGCGTTCGACCCGGTCGGGTTGGCCAATCCGGGCAAGGTGATGCCGACGCCGCGGCTGTGCGGGGAGGTGCCGGGGCCGTACAAGCGGCACCCGCTGGAGATCGCCGGACTGGCGGAGCGGTTCTGATGGAGATCCGACCGTCCACAATGGACGAGGCCGTGGCCGCCGTGAAGGAACTGGCCGCCGGTGGCACCCCGGTGCGGCCGGTCGGCGCAGGTTCGCGGGCGACGTGGGGCGGGCGGGACCCGGACGGCGCGGTCGCGTTGCACACCGGCGCGCTGGACCGGATCGTCGAGCACAACCCCGGCGACTTCACGGCCGTGCTGCAGGCCGGGGTGCCGCTGGCCGCCGCGCAGGAACACTTCGCCCGCGCCGGCCAGATGCTGGCGGTCGACCCGCCCACTTTCCCCGGGCCTATGCCTTCCGGCCCGGAACGGGCCGGCGGCACGATCGGCGGGCTTCTCGCCACGGCCGACTCGGGGCCGGCGCGGCACCGGTTCGGCGGGATGCGGGATCTGGTCATCGGCGTGGAGGTGCTGCTCTCGGACGGCACGGTGGCCCGGGCCGGCGGCAAGGTCATCAAGAACGTCGCGGGCTACGACCTGAGCAAGCTCTACACCGGTTCCTACGGGACGCTGGGGCTCGTCACCGAGGTGGCCGTGCGGCTGCACCCGCTGCCCGGCCCGACGGCGACGGTGCTCGGTTCGTCGGACGACCCGCACGTGCTGGCGGGTGCGGCGCTGGCCCTCGCCAAGCAGCCGCTGGAGGCGCTGTGCCTGGACATCGGCTGGCCGGCCGAGGGGCCGGGGCGGCTGCTGCTGCGCTTCGCCGGGCGGACCGCCGCCGACCGGGCCCGGCGGATCGGATTGGCCGGGCTCGACGACGTTCACGTGGAAGAGGACGACGAGGGGCTGTGGAACGCGCAGCGGGCGGCGCAGCGCGATCCGGACGGCCCCGTCCTGAAGGTCCCGCACAAGCCCGCCGACCTGGGCGACGTGCTCGCGACCGCCCGGTCGCACGGCCTCGCCGCGGTGTCCCGGGCGGCGCTGGGGCTCACCTGGGTGCGCGGCGGATCCCGGGAGATCTTCCCGCGCGCGACCGTGCTCGACGGCGCCGCCGGGGTCGCCGATCCGTGGCCGCCCGCCGACGCCGGCGCGCTCGCCCTCATGCGCCGCGTCAAGGCGCGCATGGACCCGGCCCGGATCTTCCGCCCGGGAACGTTCGTGGGAGGGATCTGAGTATGAGCCCGCATCGGGACGACGCGGCGCCGCCCGGACTGAGGAGCGCAGGGAGCGGAGCGACCGGAGCGACGAGGGAAGGCGGCGCCTCCGGCGGCGGCCCGATGTCGGGCGGGCAGCATGGGCCGGCTTGGGACAGCCATCGGCCGCCGGATCCGGAGCTCATCAAGGACTGTGTCCACTGTGGATTCTGCTTGACGACGTGCCCCTCCTATAACGTCTTCGGCACCGAGATGGACTCGCCGCGCGGCCGCATCGTGCTCATGCGCGTCGGCCACGACGAGCCCGCGATCTCCCCGCAGATGGTCGAGCACTTCGACAACTGCCTCGGCTGCATGGCGTGCGTGACGGCGTGCCCCTCGGGCGTGCAGTACGACCGGCTCATCGAGCAGGTCCGCCCGCAGCTCGAACGCAACGGCCCGCGCACCCGCCGCGAGAAGTGGTTCCGCGGCGCCGTTTTCGCGCTCTTCACCCATCCCGGACGGCTGCGCGCGATGGTGCCCGGGGTGGCGATCGGTCGCCTGCTGGCCCGCACGCCGCTCCGGAGGACCCGGCTCGGTCCACTCTTGACACTCGCGCCGCCGGTCCCGCTCTCGGCCGCCGTGTCCCGGCTGCCCGCGGTGACGAAGCCGGCGGCGGGCGTCTCCCCGCGGGGGAAGGTCGCGTTCCTGCAGGGCTGCCTGCAGCGGGTCTTCTTCGGCGACGTCAACGCGGCGACGGTGCGCGTTCTCGCCGCGGAGGGGTGGGAGGTGCACGCCCCGCGCAAGCCTCGCTGCTGCGGCGCCCTGCCGTTGCACAGCGGCTACGAGGAGACGGCCGCCGCGTCGGCGAAGGAGGTCATCGCCGCCTACGAGGGCTACGACACCATCGCCGTGAACGTCGCCGGCTGCGGCTCGGCCATGAAGGAGTACGGGCACCTGTTCGCCGACGATCCACAGTGGAGGGAGCGCGCCGCGGCCTTCTCCGCCAAGGTGCGCGACATCCACGAGGTGCTGGCGGCACATCCCGCGCAGGCGCCCCGGCATCCGTTGCCGATGACCGTCGCGTACCACGACGCCTGCCACCTCGCGCACGCGCAGAAGGTGCGGCGGGAGCCGCGGGAGTTGCTGGGCGCCGTACCGGAACTGACCCTCGTCGAACCGCGCGAGTGGGAGCTGTGCTGCGGTTCGGCCGGCATCTGGAATCTCACGAAGCCGGCGGCGGCGGCCGAACTGGGCAAGCGGAAGGCGGACAATCTGCTGGCGACCGGGGCCACCGCGATCGCCGCGGCCAACCCCGGCTGCGCCCTGCAGATCACCGCGCACCTGCCCCGCCCGATCCCGGTGTACCACCCGATGACATTGCTCGACGCGTCGATCCGAGGAGCTGCTGTCCGATGAGCCTGCGCTATCCCGATTCCCCGGCCCTGTCCGCCCGGGCACGGGAGGAGGTGCTGACCCCCGAGGCGCTGGCGTTCGTCGAGGGCCTGCACGAGCGGTTCAACTTCCGGCGGCTGGAACTGCTGGAGGCGCGCCGGAGCCGGCCGGCGCCGGCGGACTTCCTGCCCGAGACGGCCAGCATCCGCAGTGCACAGTGGACGGTCGCGCCGCCGCGCGCGGACTACGCCGACCGCCGCACCGAGATCACCGGCCCGACCGACCGCAAACTCGTCATCAACGCGCTGAACTCCGGCGCCAAGGGCTTCATGGCCGACTTCGAGGACGCCAACAGCCCCACCTGGGTCAACCAGATCGAGGGGCACGTCAACCTGATCGACGCCGTCGAGGGCACCATCACCTACGACTCCTCCGACGGCCGGCACTACTCCCTGGTGGACACTCCGGCCACGCTGCTGGTGCGCCCGCGCGGCTGGCACCTGCCGGAGAAGCATCTCCTGGACGACAGCGACGAGGCCGTGTCCGGTGCGCTGGTCGACTTCGGGCTCTTCCTGTTCCACTGTGGACGGCGGCTGCTCGAACGCGGCTCCGGGCCGTACCTGTACCTGCCGAAGATGGAGCACCATCTCGAGGCCAGGCTGTGGAACGACGTGTTCACGCACACCGAGGACGCCCTCTCCCTGGACCGCGGCGCCATCCGGGCCACGGTGCTGATCGAGACGCTGCCCGCGGCGTTCCAGATGGAGGAGATCCTGTACGAGCTGCGCGAGCACTCGTACGGCCTCAACGCCGGCCGCTGGGACTACATCTTCTCGATGATCAAGTCCTACAAGGACGACCCGAACTTCGTGCTGCCCGACCGCTCGGCCGTCACGATGACGGTGCCGTTCATGCGCGCCTACACCGAACTCCTCGTCGCCACCTGCCACCGGCGCGGGGCGTTCGCCATGGGTGGGATGGCCGCGCTGATCCCCTCCCGCAAGGATCCCGAGGCGAACCAGCGGGCGATCGACGCCGTTCAGGCCGACAAGCGCCGCGAGGCGGGAGCGGGCTTCGACGGCACCTGGGTCGCCCACCCCGACGTGGTCTCCGTCGCCAAGGGCGCCTTCGACGAGGTGCTCGGCGACCGTCCGAACCAGATCGAGCGGCTGCGCGAGGACGTGACCACGACCGCCGCCGACCTGCTGGCCGCCGGTGCCACCCCGGGCGAGGTGACGGAGGCGGGGCTGCGCAACAACGTCAGCGTGGCGTTCCAGTACATCTCGTTCTGGCTGAGCGGGCGGGGCGCGGCCGGCATCAACAACTTCATGGAGGACGCCGCCACGGCGGAGATCTCCCGCTCGCAGGTGTGGCACTGGATCCGCCACGGCGTCACGCTGCCCGACGGCACACCGATCACCCGCGAACTCGTCACCCGCATCCTCGACGAGGAGACCGCCCGCATCCACGCGGAGGTGGGCGACGAGGTGTGGAAGGCCGGCCGTCCCGAGGAGACCCGCGACGTCTTCGTCCGGGTGGCTCTCGGCGACGAACTGCCCGAGTTCCTGACGCTCGCCGCCTACGATCTCCTCTGACATCTATGCTGTGCGGTCTATGGACGAAGTCGGTGTATCGGCGCGCGGCGTGGACCGGGCGTTCGGGCCCACCCAGGCATTGCGAGGGCTCGATCTGACCGTGCCGTACGGGCAGGTCACGGGGCTCGTCGGGGCCAACGGTGCCGGTAAGACCACGCTGCTGCTGATCCTCGCGACGCTGCTCGCCCCGGACGCGGGGCACGTGCGCGTCGCGGGGATCGACCCGGCCACGGACCCGCTGGGCGTTCGGGCCCGGATGGGCTGGATGCCGGACGTCTTCGGCCTCTACGACCAGCTCACCGTGCGGGAGTATCTCGACTTCACGGCCCGCGCCTACCGCCTGACGCCCAAGGTGGCGCAGCAGCGGATCGACGAGACGCTCGTCGCCGGGCGCCTGGAGGACCTCGCCGGCCAGCCGGTGCACACCCTGTCCCGCGGGCAGAAGCAGCGGCTCGCGCTCGGCCGGGCGCTGCTGCACGGGCCGCGGGTGCTTTTGCTGGACGAGCCGGCCGCCGGGCTCGACCCGCGTTCCCGGGTCGACCTGCGCGACACCCTGCGCGCCCTGGCCGAGTCCGGGGTCGCGGTCGTCGTCTCCAGCCACATCCTGGGCGAACTGGAGGAGATCGCCGACCGCGTCGCGTTCATCTCCGGGGGGCGCTGCACCGGCGAGTACGACGTGGCGGAGCTGTCCGCCGCGACGCAGCGGCCGTGGCGGATCCGCGCGCTCCACCCGGAGCCGCTGGTGCGCGCGCTCGGCGACCTCGGCTACACGGACATCTCCTCCGGCGACGCGGGCATCGAGGTGCCGCCGCTGTCCGAGGAGGCGGCGGCCGACCTGCTCACGGCGCTCGTGGGTGCCGGGGTGCGGGTGGTGGCGTTCCAGCCGGTCGGCTCCGGGCTGGAGACCGCGTACCTCGCCCTCACCGAAGAGCACGCGGCATGAGCGGACGCTTGCGGGAGCGAATCGTGGGGCGCTGTGCGTTTGAGGCTCGTGGCGCCGGTGAGCGAAGCGAGCCGGGGGCATGAGCTGGTACGGGGTGCGGCTGGTGGTGGCGCACGAGTTCCGGGTGCGGCTGCGCACCGGGCGGTGGCAGTGGCTCTTCGCGGCCTGGGCGGCGCTGGTCGGCTGCGTGGCGTTCTCCGCGTACCTCGCCTATCAGCCGTCGACCGACTGCGCCAACTGCGCCGACCGGGTCGGTCCGGGCATGTTCGGCCTGCTGATGTTCTTCGTGCTGACGCTCGTGCTGCTGATCAGCCCGGCGCTCACCGCCCAGTCGATCAACGGCGACCGCGAACGCGGCACCCTCGCGCTGCTCCAGGTGACGACCCTGTCGGCCACCGACATCGCGCTGGGCAAGCTGTTCGCCGGGTGGCTGGTCGGGCTCGCTGCGCTCGGCGTGACGCTGCCGGCCGTGGCGTGGACGGTGGTGGAGGGCGTCGGCGCCCTGCGCGCGGTCACCGTGGTGCTGGTCGTGGGGCTGCTCATCGGCGTGGTCTGCGCGGTGTCGCTGGGCCTGTCGGCGGCGCTGGCCCGGGGGACCACGTCGACGATGATGTCCTACCTGACGGTGTTCGCCCTGCTGGTCGGCACGCCGCTGGTGTTCGCGCTGTCGGTGGTGATGATCTCCGGCCGGGACGGTGCGAGCCGCGAGGACCTGGTGTGGGGGACGCTCGCGCCCAACCCGTTCGTGATCATCGCCGACGCCGCGCCGCAGCCGGTGGTTCGCCGCGGGTCGGACGACGACATGCTGCACCAGCTCAGCACCTCGGTGCGGGAGTTGCGTCGCCCGCCGGGGGCGCGGGACTTCGACCGGCGCGTGATCGATCCGCCGGTGTGGCCGTACGGGCTCGGGTTCGACCTGCTGCTCGGTGCCGGTGGGCTGGCGCTCGCGCGGCACCGCCTGCGCACGCCGGCCCGGACCGTCCCCTCGGGAGTCCGCGTCGCCTGACGGGACCTCCCCGCGGCGATCTTGCAGTTGTGGCGCCCGGCGTGCCCGATTTCGCCCCGCGATGTCCCCACCACAACTGCAAGATCGGCGCAGCGCCTTACGGCGTCAGGAGCATCGCGCGGGAGTCGACGTTCAACACGTGGCCCCCGGCCAGGCGGGCGACCGGCCGGTGCCAGTGGACGTGGCCGCAGATCGTGAGCGGCGGTGGGCGTTCGGCGATCGTCGCGTTGATCCGCGCGTTGCCGTGCTGCGCCTGCTGCGCCCCGGCCGGCCCCTCGTGCAGCACCAGCACGTCCGGGTCCTGTTTCAGCACCGCGGCGATGCCGTCGAGGTGGGGGCGTTCGGCGCGGCGGTCGGCCCGGCGCGGGTCACCGATCACCCCGCCGACACCGGCGAAGCGCACGCCGCCCGCGTCCGTCCACGTGCCGTCGAGCAGCTCCGTACCCGGGCCCAGGTCGCCGAGCCCAGCGGGCGGGATGATGTCGTGGTTGCCGGCCACGCCGAGAACCACCGGGCAGCCGGCCGCCGCGAACGCCAGCCACACGTCGTCGACCGCCCCCGAGGCGCCCCGCACGTCGGCGGTCGGCGCGGAGTACAGGTCGCCGGCGAGCACCACGCCGAGGCGTTCGGGCGCGGGGATCAGACCGGCGTCGGCCCAGATCCGCAGATGCTCGGCGAACGCCACCCCGAGCAGCACCGGCGGCCCGCCGAACGGCGACGGCGCCACCCCCTGCAGATCGCTCGTCACGAGCACGGCGTCGCACCCCGCCGGAACGGCGTCGACGCACAGCCGTTCCACCGGAAGGAGCACATGCTCGGTGCCGCCACCGCGCCGCGCCTGCCGATAGGGAAGAGAAGTGACGGGCTCCGGGTTGGTGGACAGCAGACGCACGCCCCCAACCATAAAGGGAAAGCGACATGAGCGATCTTCGATTCACCGCCGACGACGTCGAACTGGTCGGCACATTACGGGTACCCGCAGGTGACGGCCCGTTTCCCGCGGTCGCGCTGACCGGCCCGTTCACCGGTACGCGGGACCAGGTCACCGGCCGGTACGCCGCCGGGCTCACCGGGGCGGGCTTCGTGACGCTGGCGTTCGACCACCGGGGCTTCGGGGAGAGCGGCGGCCGGCGCGGCCACGAGGACAGCCAGGGCAAGCTGGCGGACCTGCGCGCCGCGGTGTCGACGCTGGCCGCCCGGCCCGACGTGGACGCCGGGCGGATCGGGCTGGTCGGCATCTGTCTCGGCGGCGGGTACGCGGTGAAGGCCGCCGCGCTGGATCCGCGGGTGCGGGCGGTCGCGGGGGTCGCCGGCGCGTACAACAGCCCGGCCTGGTTCGCCGAACAGTCCGGGATCGCCGGATATCGCGGGGCCCTCGCGTCGTTCATCGCCGACTACGACGGCTACCTGCCGGCCGTGGCGCCGGACGGGGGAACGGCCGCGATGGGCGGCGACGAGCCGTGGTCGTACTACGGGACCGCGCGTTCGGCCTCGGCACACTGGGAGAACAGGGTCACCCGCGGCTCGCTGCACTCGCTGATGACGTTCGACGCGTTGGGCGCCGCGCCGCTGCTGGGCGAGACGCCGCTGCTGATCGTGCACGGCACGGTCGACGCGTACTGTTCACCCGAATTGGCGAAGCTCATGCACGACAACGCCGCCGGCCCGAAGGAGATCCTCTGGCTGGACGCGCGGGAGCACGTCGACCTCTACGACCGCGAGCCGTACGTCACCCGGGCGGTGGACGCGACGGCGGAGTTCATGCGCCGGGCCACTGCGGCCCCACCACGCTGAGCAGGCGCGGGGACTCCGCGGACGGGCTGCCCGGCGTCGCCGTGCAGAGCACCAGCTTCTGCCCGTGCGCCGCCACCGGCGGCGCCTTCGCCTGGTAGCCCCCGCGCTCAGTGCGGGTCGCGGGCCCGGTGGGCGGCGATGAGGTCCGCGCCGAACTCGCCGTCCGGCCGGCGCAGCACGGTGTGCGCGTGGTTGGCGTCGTTGTCCCGGTTGTCGTACTCGATGAGCAGGTCCCGCCCCGTGATCCGGTAGTAGTGGCCGACCCCGGGGCGGGGCGCGCCCTCCCACGCGAACGCGGGGTCGTCGCCGTCGAGCCGCTGCCGTTCGGCGTCGGCGAGGTCGGGCGGCAGGCGGTCCAGGTACACGTCGCGCAGCCGGTCGAACAGCTCCCGCGCCGGCCGGTCGAGGCGGGAGGCGGCCACGCCGCGGGGGAGCGGCCCGGGGTCCGGTCCGGGGAACGGTCCACTGTGGACGTCGTCCGGCGCGGTGTCGGAGACGATCGCCTCGGCCCGCCCGGCCGGGCCCATGGCCGAAAGCAACGCGAACGCCAGCTCCTCCTCGGGCGCGAACGGCCGCAGCACCGGATGCCCGGCGAGGTCGGTGCGGGCCGGGTTGGCGCCCAGGAAGAGCGGCGCGGGCGCCACCGTGTCGCCGTCGAGCGTCATCGTCAGCGACAGGTGGTGCCCCTCGAAGCGCCACGACCAGGGCGCGTCGCCGTCCGGATCCCCGAACACCACGACCGCGTAGTCGTCGCTGTGCCGGCCGCGCGCCCAGCCCTCGGCGCGGTCGAGCACCTCCTCCAGGGCGACGACCGCCATCGCCTGCGCGTAGGCGGGCGGGCGCAGCGCCGTCGCGAGGAGCCGGTGCGCGAGCTTGCGCCCGGCCGGGCCGAGCGCGCCGAGCGTGAGCCCGGGGCGCGGCCGCGGCCGGTAGTCCATCCAGCGCCGCCGCGGGTCGTCGAACGGCCGGGCCACCTCGTGACGCCGTTCCTCGGGCAGCGCCGCGAGCAGTGCCCGCACGGCGTCGCGCATCGCCGGTCCGCTTCCCATGCGGCCCACACTACGCAAACGTCTTGGCGATCTCCCGGACTCGCGCGTGGGCGGCACGCCGGCCGGACTCCGCGTCGGCGGTGGCGAGGTTGGGCCGGAACTGCACGGTCTCGATCTCCTCGATGCCGGCCCAGCGCAGCCACCCCTCCACGAACGGCGCCTGGAAGTCGGCGCCGAACGCCGGCCCGCGCCCGTCCCCGTACACCGCGCTGGTGTACACGACGACCGCCTTCTTGCCGGTCAGCAGGCCGCGGTACCCCTCGACGGGGTCGAACCCGAACACCAGCCCCGGCTGGCTCACCACGTCGATGAACTGCTTGAGGATGTACGGCACGCCCGCGTTCCACATCGGGACGCTGAACAGGTACCGGTCGGCCGCGTCGAACCGGCGGAACGCCGCGATCGCCGCCCGCCACGCCTCGGCGGCGGCACCGGTGGGCTCCTCGCCGGCGAACACGGCCATCTTGGCGGCGGCGGCATCCGGTCCGAACGCCGGCAGCGTGCCGTCCCACAGGTCCCAATGGCTCACGTCGACCTCGCCGGCGTGCTCGCGCAGCGCCTCGACATAGCTGCCCGCGATCGCGAGCGACTCCGAACGCTCACCGCGCGGCGACGCGGAGATGTGCAGAAGCGTTGACATGACTGCCTCCCAGACAAATGTAGGTGCGTGCGCACACACATTCCTACTCCGATGCGTGCGCACGCACAAGCTTTGCTAGCGTGGAGTGATGACCGACACGGACCCGGCCGCCTGGGCGGCGCTCATGCGGGTGCACGCGGCCCTGGTGCCCGTGCTCGACCAGGAGCTGCAGGCCGCGCACAACCTGCCGCTTACCTGGTACGACGTTCTGCTGGAGCTGTATCACGCGCCGGGCAGGCGGCTCACGCTCGGCGAGCTGGGCCGGGTGGCCGTGGTGAGCCGCTCCAGGGTCAGCCGCGTCGTCGACGAACTGGCCCGCGCCGGCCTCGTCACCCGCGAGGCCAACCCGCAGGACCGGCGCTCCGCCTACGCGGCGCTGACCGAGGCCGGGAAGCGACGGTTCCGCACCGCCGCGCCGACCTACCTGCGCGGCATCGAGAAGCACTTCACGTCGCGGATGACCGCCCGCGAGGCCGCCACGGTCGCGTCGGCGCTGGGGAAGGTACTCGCCGCTCGGGAACCCTGAGTATCCTTTTCGCGACGTAACCGTAGTCGGGAGGGAAGTCGTGAGCACCGGGGTCGAGACGCTGGAGTTCCAGGCCGAGGCGCGCCAGTTGTTGCAGCTGATGGTCCATTCGATCTACTCGAACAAGGACATCTTCCTGCGGGAACTGATCTCCAACAGCTCGGACGCCATCGACAAGCTGCGCCTGGAGTCGATGCGCGACAAGGACCTGAAGGTGTCGCTCGACGATCCGCACATCGCGATCGAGCTGGACGCCGAGGCCCGCACGCTGACCGTGCGCGACACCGGCATCGGCATGTCCCGCGACGAGGTGGTGTCGCTGATCGGCACCATCGCCAAGTCCGGCACCGCCGAGATGCTCAAGGCGATGCGCGAGGCCAAGGACGCGGCCGCCTCGCAGGAGCTCATCGGGCAGTTCGGCGTCGGGTTCTACGCGTCGTTCATGGTGGCGGACAGGGTCACGCTGGTGACGCGGCGCGCGGGCGAGGAGGGCGGCACCCGCTGGGAGTCCGCCGGCGAGGGCACGTTCGAGATCTCCGAGGTCGCGGACGCGCCGCAGGGGACAGCGGTCACGCTGCACCTCAAGCCCGCCGACGCCGAGGACAACCTGCACGACTACGCCGACGAGGCGACGATCCGTTCGATCGTGAAGCGGTACTCGGACTTCATCGCCCACCCGATCCGGCTCGGTGACGAGACGCTCAACTCGATGAAGGCGCTGTGGGCGCGCCCGCGTTCCGAGGTCGAGCAGTCCGAGTACAACGAGTTCTACAAGCACCTGAGCCACGACTGGACCGACCCGCTCGAGACGATCCACATGCGCGGCGAGGGGACGTTCGAGTACGAGGCGCTGCTGTTCGTCCCGGCGCGGGCGCCCTTCGACCTGTTCATGCGCGAGGGCAAGCGCGGCGTGCAGCTGTACGTCAAGCGGGTGTTCATCATGGACGACTGCGAGGCGCTGATGCCGCAGTACCTGCGCTTCGTCAAGGGCGTCGTCGACGCGCACGACCTCTCGCTGAACATCTCCCGCGAGATCCTCCAGCAGGACCGCCAGATCCGGGTCGTGCGGCGGCGGCTGGTCAAGAAGGTGCTCACCACCCTCAAGGACCTCCAGGCGGCCGACGCGTCGAAGTACGGGACGTTCTGGGGGGAGTTCGGCCGGGCGCTCAAGGAGGGGCTGCTCGACGACACCGACAACCGCGACACCCTCCTGGAGCTGCTGCGCGTGACGTCCACCCACGGGGACACCACGCTCAAGGAGTACGTCGAGCGCATGAAGGAGGGGCAGACCGAGATCTACTACATGACCGGCGAGTCCCGCTCGATGATCGAGAACTCGCCGCACATGGAGGCGTTGCGGGACAAGGGTTACGAGGTGCTGATCCTCACCGACCCGGTGGACGAGGTCTGGGTCGAGCAGGTCCCCGCGTACGACGGCAAGGAGTTCAAGTCGATCGCGAAGGGGCAGGTGGACCTGGGCTCCGACGCGCCGAAGGACGAGTCGTTCGACCCGCTGCTGACCTGGATGGGGACCGCCCTCGCCGACAACGTGAAAGAGGTGCGGCTCTCGTCGCGGCTCACCACCTCGCCGGCGTGCGTGGTCGGCGACGCGCACGACATGACGCCGACGCTGGAGAAGATGTACCGGGCCATGGGCCAGGAACTGCCGCCGGTCAAGCGGATCCTGGAGCTCAACCCGACCCACCCGCTGGTCACCGGCCTGCGCGAGGCGCACAAGGCGGACGCCTCCGCCGAGGCGGTCGCCGAGACGGCCGAGCTGCTGTACGGGATGGCCCTGCTCGCCGAGGGCGGCGACCTGACCGACCCGGCGCGCTTCACCCGCATCCTGGCCGGCCGGCTGGCCTCGGCCCTCTGACCGCCCCGCGGCGGGTCGGTCAGGCGAAGAGGGCGCTGACCGACTCGCCGTTGTGGATCCTGCGCATCGCCTCCGCCAGCGCGGGGGCGACGCTCAGGACCGTGAGCTTGTCGGTGCGGTTCTCCGCGGGGATCGGGACCGTGTTGGTGCAGACGATCTCGGCGATGTCCTCCTCGGCGGAGAGCCGCTCGAGGGCCTTCGACGCGAACAGGCCGTGCGTGCAGGCGACCCGCACGCTGCGCACCTTCTGCTCGCGCAGGCGGTCGAGCAGTTCGAACACCGTGCTGCCCTTGGCGATCTCGTCGTCCAGCACGATCACGTCCCGCCCCGCCACCTCGCCGATCACCGTCGAGATGACCACGCGGTCGTCGGAGAAGCGCTGCTTCGCCCCGGCCGCCACGGGCACGCCCAGCCGCCGCGCGAACGCCGCCGCCTCCTTGGCGTTGCCGAGGTCCGGAGAGACCACCACGGCGTCGGAGAGGTCGAACCGGCGGAAGTGCCCGGCCAGTTCGCGCAGGGCGTGCAGGTGATCGACGGGCACGCTGAAGAAGCCGTGCACCTGCGGCGAGTGCAGCGTCATCGCCAGGATCCGGCCGGCTCCCGCCGTCTGCAGCAGGTCGGCGACGAGCCGCCCGCCGATGGAGATGCGCGGGGCGTCCTTCTTGTCGCTGCGCGCGTACGCGTAGTGCGGCATCACCACGGTGATCCGGCCGGCGCTGGCCCCGCGCGCGGCGTCGAGCATCAGGAGAAGTTCGACCAGGTGCTCCTGCACGGGCGGGACGAGCGGCTGGATGAGGAACACGTCCCGGCCGCGGCAGTTCTCCTGGAGCTGGACCTCCAGGCAGTCGTTGGCGAAGCGGGAGATCCTGGTCGGCAGCAGGGGCACGCCCAGGTTTTCGCAGATCTCGGTGGCCAGGTCGGGGTGGGCGCTGCCGCTGAAGACCGCGATGTCACGCATGGTCCGAATTCTAGAAAACGCCGGACGGCCGCTACGCTCCCGCCTCGTGGGAGGCTTCTGGACGACCCTCGTGGCACGCGCGCCGGTGCCGCTGCCGCGGGTCGGGGAGGTGGACCGGTTCGGGTTCCGCCATCACCGACTGTTCGCCCTCGGCGACGGCTGGCAAGTGCTGGAGACCAGCAACAGCTTCGGGGACCCGCCGGATTTCGCGGCGGCGGCCGACGCGGTGGCGGCCTCGACGGGTGCGCCGGTGCTGGCGGTGTTCGTCAGCGGCGGGGACTGCATCCAGTTGCAGACGGCGCTGCCGGGCGGCGCGAGCGGATGTTCGCACCTGCCGGACGTGCGCGAGGCGTGCGGCGTGTACAAGCACGATCCGGTGCCGGTGGGCCGGCCGCCCGAGGACGTCGTCGCCGAGCTGACCGGCTGGGCGGCGGCCGGTGGGCTGACCGCCGACCCCGGGCTGCTGACCCGGGTGGTCACGGTGCCCGGTCCCCGGGACATGCACTACCTGCGGTGGATCCTGTTCGAGGCGGTCGGGCTGCCACCGGTCGGCGATCCGGTGCCGCAGTACCTCGATCCGCACGCGGCCCCGTTCTCGCGGCTGCTGCACGAGACCACCTGCATGGCGCGGGCGGCCTTCATCGACTGGTTCGACGACGGCGGGACGCTGCCGGCGTGGGTGTCGACGATGCTCGCGGTGGAGTGGGACGTGTGGGCCGCGGTGTACGACCCGGCCGCGGATCCGGTGGCGCTGGCCGCCCGGGCGGTCCGGGCGCGCGAGGAGTTCCTGGCGAGCGGTCGCCTGCGGCCCGTGGCAGGTGAGCGCGTCGGCGAGGTCCCGGACACGCCGTGGGCGAGGTCGCTCGTGCGCACGCTGGAGCGCATCCGCCGCGAGGACTGATCATGAGGCCCGGGCGGTGAAGAGGGCGCGCTCGCGTTCGTTCCTGGTGAGGGCCGCCGCGCGCCCGAACGCCGCGCGGGCCTCCGCGTCCCGGCCGAGCCGCTCCAGCAGGTCACCCCGCACCGCGTGGAACAGCGCGTATCCGTCGAGCGAAGCGGCCAGCGGTTCGACGACGGCGAGGCCGGAGAGCGGGCCGGTGGCCATCCCGACCGCGACCGCCCGGTTCAGTTCCACGATCGGCGAGGGCTGAACGTGCACCAGCACCCGGTACAGCGCCGCGATCCGCTCCCAGTCGGTCTCCTCGGGGTGCAACGCCCGCGCGTGGCACGCGGCGATCGCGGCCTGCAGCGTGTACGGCCCGACCGCGCTGATCTCCTCGGCACGGGCGAGCGAGGCGAGGCCGCGCCGGATCAGCAGCCGGTCCCAGCGCCGCCGGTCCTGGTCTGGCAGCAGGACGGGCGCGCCGTCGGCGTCGGTGCGGGCGGCGGTGCGCGAGGCCTGCAGTTCCATCAGGGCCACCAGGCCGTGCACCTCGGCCGCGCCCGGCACGAGCCCGGCGAGGAGACGGCCGAGGCGCAGGGCCTCCTGGCAGAGGGACGGCCGCATCCAGTCGTCGCCGGCGGTCGCCGCGTAGCCCTCGTTGAAGATCAGGTAGACGATCTTGAGCGCCGCGGGCAGCCGGTCGACGGGCGCCGGCACCGTGAACTCCACGCCGCGCAGCGCCCGCTTCGCCCGCACGATCCGCTGCGCCACGGTCGGCTCCGGCACGAGGAACGCCCGCGCGATCTCCGCCGTGCTCAGCCCGCCGAGCGTCTTGAGCACCAGCGCGACCTGCCCCTCCACGGCCACGGCCGGGTGGCACGCGGTGAGGATCAGGCGCAGCAGGTCGTCGCCGATGTGGTCGTCGAGATCGGGCTCGTCGAGGTCGACCCACGCCGGTGTCTCGCGGCCGATCTCCGCCATTTTCCGGTGGAACGTCGCCCGCCGGCGAAAACCGTCGACCGCCTTGTGCCTGGCGACCGCCATGAGCCACGGCCCGGGGTCGTCGGGGATCCCGCGGGACGGCCACTGCTCGAGGGCGGCGACGAGGGCGTCCTGCGCCAGTTCCTCGGCCAGCCCGACGTCGCCGGTGACGCGCGCGAGCTGCGCCACGAGGCGGCCCGACTCGATCCGCCAGACCGCCTCGACCGCCGCGTGGACGCTCACATCACCTGCAGGACCACGGCCTCACCCGCCCAGGACGGCCAGAGGTCGCGGTGCAGCTTCATGAACCGGTTGGTCCACTCGACGGCCTCCTCCTTGGCCCGCACGTCGTAGATGGCGTAGGAGATCATCTCCTTGGCCTCGGCGAACGGCCCGTCGGTCACGTCGATCTTCCCGTCGTGCAGCGTGACGGTGGCGCCCGCGGCGCTCGGCAGCAGCCCGGCGGTGTCGACCAGCGCCCCCGAACGGGTGGCGTCCTCGCCGAGCTTCATGATGGCCGCCATCAGGTCGGGCGGCGGCGGGGTGCTCGCCCGCGACGCCTTGAGCAGTACCAGGTAGCGCATGGTCCGGACCCTAGCCTTCCCGCGTGACGCGACGCAGGGCAAGCGTGGAAAGCCACGCCCACACCAGCACCACCGCGACCGTGAACGGCACGACCAGCGCCGTGGAGCCCGACGCGATCCCCGCGAACCCGGCCAGGAACACCACCCCGGTCAGGTAGGAGAAGGCGCGGAAGCCCCCGGCCGACCGCCGCCCCACGACGAGACACGCCGCGACCAGGCACAGGAATCCGATGCCGCCCACCGCGAGGTGCAGCATCCCGTGCCAGCTCACGGTCGCCCCGGTGGTGCCCGGCGGGAAACCCGGCACCGGGTCGGCCCGCAAGACGCCGGCACCCACGAGGCTCACCCCGTAGGCGCCGATCAGCCGTCGGGTCCACCCGTCGAGGCTGCCCGCGAACCCGGCCACCATCAGGCCGGTCAGGATGAGGTTGGCGGTCTGGATCCAGCCGTTCGGGCCGTTGGCCAGTGCGCTCCAGGGGTGCCGCGAGAAGTCGAACCCCTCCCGCAGCACCCCCTGCGCCACGCTCACGATCAGGTAGAACGGTCCGGCGATCACGCCCAGGTAAGTTCTCATACCCGGGTCTCGAACGGGACGGCCGCGCTTCGACACGTTCCATCAAGATTTTTTACGAATGATCAACTCCATCGTGAGAATCACGGCCAGGCCGACCACGACGTGCATCAGGGCCAGCCCGACCTTGGTGCCGGTGTCCGGCGCACTCAGCAGCGGCCCGAACGCCGACAGGATGCCGAACCCGCCGCCGAGCACCTGCGCCAACCGCAGGAACCCGCGCCACGCCAGCGCCAGCAGGACGGCCAGCCCGGTACCGATGACCAGCGGCACGACCGAACTGAACAGCACCCCGCCGGCGACGATCTCGTGATCGGGCGAGCCCTCCTGGCGGATCACCAGCTCGGCGCCGGCGGCGGTGGCGATCCCGAGGACGATCAGGTTGAGCGCGGCGGCGAGGGCGGCCCCGAGCGGGATCGCCTGCCACCACACCAGTCCGGAACGGGTAGGAAGAATCGTTGTCGTCATGAGGTCCGATCCAAGAACCTCACGCAACGTTGAGGTCAAGCGCTCTGGATGGCCGTTATCGCGATGGTGTTGACGATGTCCTTGACGGTGGCGCCGCGCGAGAGGTCGTTCACGGGTTTACGCAGGCCCTGGATCACCGGCCCCACCGCCACCGCACCGGCCGAGCGCTGCACCGCCTTGTACGTGTTGTTGCCGGTGTTGAGGTCGGGGAAGACGAAGACCGTGGCGCGCCCCGCGACCGGGCTCTCCGGCAGCTTCGTCGCCGCCACGGCCGGGTCGATCGCCGCGTCGTACTGGATCGGCCCCTCGACGGGCAGGTCCGGGCGGCGTTCGCGGACCAGGGCCGTGGCCGCCGCGACCTTCTCCACGTCGGCGCCGGCGCCGCTGGTGCCGGTCGAGTACGACAGCATCGCCACGCGCGGTTCGATGCCGAAGCGGGCGGCCGTGTCGGCGGAGGAGAGCGCGATGCCGGCGAGCTGTTCCGCGTTCGGGTCCGGGTTGACGGCGCAGTCGCCGTAGACGAGCACGCGGTCGGCGAGCAGCATCAGGAAGACGCTGGAGGCGACGGCCACGCCGGGAGACGTTCGGATGATCTCGAACGCGGGCCGGATGGTGGCGGCCGTCGTGTGCGCGGCGCCGCTGACCATGCCGTCGGAGCGTCCACTGTGGACCATCAGGGTGCCGAAGTAGTTCACGTCGCGCACCAGGTCCCTCGCCAGATCGGGGGCGATCCCCTTGTGCCTACGCAGTTCCACGTAGGTCGCCGCGAACTCCTCGCGCCACTCGCTCGTCGCCGGGTCCACAATGGACACCCCGCCGAGGTCGAGGCCGAGTTCGCGGGCGCGCCGGTGGATGTCGGCCTCGGGGCCGAGCAGGGTCAGGTCGGCGACGCCCCGCCGGCAGCAGATCTCGGCGGCGCGCAGGATCCGGTCGTCGGTGCCCTCGGGCAGCACGAGGCGGCGGCGCTGCGCCCGGGCCCGGTCGATGAGCTCGTACTCGAACATCATCGGCGTCACCCGGGTCGAGCGGGTCACGTCGAGGCAGCCGGCCAGTTCCCCGGTGTCGACGCCGTCCTCGAAGACGCCGAGCGCCGTCTCCACCTTGCGCGGGCGGCCCGGGCTCAGGCGGCCCGCGAGCCGCGTCGCCTTGGCGATCGTCTCGAAGCTGGCCCCCTCGACCGCGAGCACCGCCAGGTCGGCCGAGAGCCGCGCCACGACGCGCAGCACGCGCGGGTCCGTCGGCACACCGAGCGTCAGCACCACGCCGGACGGGTTCAGCTCGCCGGCCGCGTGCGCCGCCGCCAGCGCCAGCAGCAGGTCGGCCCGGTCGCCCGGCGTGATCATCAGCGCCCCGTCGGTCACGTGGTCGAGCACGAGCGGCACCTGCGCCGCGCCGACGACGAAGTCGCGCACGTCGCGTTCCAGCGCCGCGTCGTCCCCGGAGACGACCTTGGCGCCCAGGGCCGCCGCCACCTCGGCCACCGTCGGCGCCGCCAGCGTCGCCGTCTCCCGCAGGACATAGGTGGGAACGCCCAGCGCGGGCGGCTCGACGCCCTCGGGGACCCGGTTCGCGACGACCGCCGCGACGGTGGCCCCCAGGTCGGTGAGCCCGTGCAGGGCGCTGCGCGCCGACGCCTCCACGGAGGCCGCGGTGCCGCCGGCCCCGTTGACGACGGCGACGACCACGCACCCGAACTCGTTCGCCAGCCGGGCGTTGAACGCGAACTCCCGGTGCAGCCCGTCGTGGGAGCCGGCGGCGGCCTCCTCGAAGTCGCTGCCGACGACGACGATCGCGTCGCAGTGCCGTTCCAGCTCGCGGTACCGCTCGACGAGCCGGGCGACCAGTTCCTCGCGCTTGCCGTCGGCCACCATCGCGACGGCCTCGGCGAGGCTCACGCCGTGCACGCTCCCGGCCGGCAGGTCGGGCCGGTAGCGTTCGCGCAGCAGGTCCAGCAGCGGGTCGTCGCCGGTGTCGGCCACCAGCGGGCGGAACACCCCCAGCCGCGCCACCCGCCGGGAGAGCAGTTCGCAGACGCCGAGCGCCACCGTGGACTTGCCGCCGCGCCGGCCCAGGCCCGTCACGTAGATTCCCCGTGCCATCAGCTCTCCTCCAGCAGGGCGAGCGTTTCCTCCGCGATCGCGCGTTCCTCGTCGGTCGGCACGACGCACACGCTGACCCGGGCGCCGTCCGGCGAGATGACGGGCGCGTGGCCGGCGTTGCGCGCCGGGTCGACCTCGATGCCCCACATCGCGAGCCCGTCGAGCGCGCCGGCCCGCACCTCGGCCGAGTGTTCGCCGACCCCGGCCGTGAACGCGATCGCGTCCAGCCGCCCGAGCACGGCGTGATAGGCGCCCACGTACTTGCGGATCCGGTAGCAGTACACGTCGAACGCCAGCGTCGCGGCCGGGTCGCCGGCGGCCCGCCGGGCCAGCACCTCGCGCAGGTCGTTGTCGCCGGTCAGCCCCTTGAGGCCGCTGCGCTTCTGGAGAAGCGTGTCGACGGTCGTGCTGTCAAGGCCGCGTGCCGCCAGGTACACCAGTGCGCCGGGGTCGACATCACCCGGCCGGGTCCCCATGACCAGCCCCTCCAACGGCGTGAACCCCATCGACGTGTCGACGCTGCGCCCACCGGCGACGGCGGTCGCGCTGGCGCCGTTGCCCAGGTGCAACACGATGGTGTTCAGCCGCGTGACCGGCCGGCCGAGGAGCTCGGCGGTGCGTGCGGCGACGTACCGGTGCGACGTCCCGTGGAAGCCGTACCGCCGGATCCCGTGCTCGGCGGCGACCTCCCGGTCCAGCGCGTAGGTCGCCGCGTACTCCGGCAGCGTCGCGTGGAAGGCCGTGTCGAAGACCGCCACGTGCGGCACGTCGGGGCGCAGCGCGCGGGCCACCTCGATCCCGGTGACGTTGCCCGGGTTGTGCAGCGGCGCGAGCGGGGACAGCTCCTTGAGCGCGGCCAGCACCTCGTCGTCGACCACCGTCGGCGCGCGGAATCTCGTCCCGCCGTGCACGACGCGGTGTCCCACGGCGCGCAGGTCGAGGTCGGCGAGACCCACCTCGTCGGCGATCTGCCGCAGGGCGGTGGCGTGATCGGGGACGCCGCCCGGCTCGCCGATCCGCTCGACGGTGCCCCTCTTCTCATCTCCTCCGAAGAGGCGGTACTTGACCGAGGAGGAGCCGCTGTTCAGGACGAGGACGGGCGGGCTGGTCACGTTCGCACACCCTATCCCGTCCCCTGCGCCGCTGCCCGGTGACCCGAGATTCCTTGCGCCGCTCCCGGCCTCTCAAGTAGTGATGCATCCACATGTGTCATTGGAGGGGGCAAAACCGTGCACGTTGGTAGGAGAAGGCGACGGGCGACCCTCGTCGCCGGGACCGTGATGGCGGTGGTGGCCTCGATGGCGGTGCTGCCCGGGCAGCAGGCGGTGGCGCAACCCGGCGCACCGGCCGAGCCGCCGGCCGCGCACGACGAGCACGCGGCGCGCGACCGGGACTACCGGGTCGGAACGGCCGCACCGGACGCGGCCCGCCGCGGCGCCGCGACGGCGGGCGTGCGCTTCAACACGCTGGGCTCGCCGGTGGCGCTCGGCACGGGCGAGGCGCTGGCGACCGGCCTGCCGGCCGACCCGGAGGCCGCGGCGCGCGCCTACCTGGTGGCCAACCGGGACCTGTTCGGCCTCGACGAGGCGGCCGTCGCGTCGATGGAACGCCTCCTCGTGCGGCCGCTCGGCGCGGCTACGGTGGTGACGCTGCGGCAGCGCTTCGGCGACCTGCCGGCCGGGCACGACGGCCTGGTGACCGTGCTGGTCGGCGGCGGCTCGGTGATCCGCGTGACGTCCTCGCTGTCCCGCGACACCCGCGCGCCGGAGCCGGCGACGATCGCCGCCCAGCAGGCGGTGGACGCGGCCGTCAGGGAGGCGGCACTGCCCGGTGGCGTCCGGGTGGACGTGCCGGACGTGAGCGTGGTGGCGGTGCCGACGCCGCTCGCCGGCCCGCGCACGGCGTACGCGGTGACCCTGTCGAGCACCGACGGCGACGAACCCGTCTCGTACACGACCTACGTCGACGCGCGCACCGGTGAGGTGCTGCTGCGCGAGGACCAGGTCGACTTCGACTCCGACAACCCGAAGTGGGCGGTCTTCCCGGGCACCCCGCCGGCCGCGCTCGCACCCGGCGTCGACCCGCGGGTCACCTGGTGCCACACGGCCGCGGCCGGCTGCGTGCGCACCGTCTCCGACCCGGCCACCGGCAAGGCGTGGGACGTCAACATCGCCACCGGCGTGCCGACGAACACGACGTCGGGCAACTCGGCCACCAACACGGTGCTGTGGGGCGGCGGCAGCGCGTCGTTCCCGGCGACGCCGAGCGCCACCCGCGACTACACGTACCCGTTCACCGACCAGTGGCACCAGTCCAAGTGCGACCCGACGGTGTACGAGTCGGCGACCCGCAACGACGCCGACGCGGCCGTCGCGAACCTGTTCGCCATGCACAACCGCATGCACGACTGGGCGTACGTCCTCGGGTTCACCGAGTCGGCGTGGAACATGCAGGTCGTGAACCCGTCCGGGACCGGCCTCGGCAACGACCCCGAGCAGGGGCGCGCGCAGTCCGGTGCGCGTTCCGGGTCGCGTAACAACGCCAACCAGAGCACCGGCCGCGACGGGCTCCCCCCGACGACGAACATGTACCTGTGGCAGCCGAGCGCCGGTGGCAGCTACCCGCCCTGCGTGGACGGCGACTACGACATGTCGGTGATCGGGCACGAGTACACGCACGCCATCACCAACCGCATGATCGCCGGCCCGAACACCGGCATCGGCTCGCAGCAGGGCGGCGCCATGGGCGAGTCCTGGGGCGACCTGATGGCCATGGAGTACATGTACGAGCACGGCATCAAGCCGGTCGGCGACACGCCCTACGTCACCGGCGGCTACGTCACCGGCAACACCCAACGCGGCATCCGCAACTACGACGCCAGCCGCAGCCCGCTCAACTACTCCGACGTCGGCTACGACCTGGTGGGTGTGCAGGTGCACGCCGACGGGGAGATCTGGTCGGCGACGAACCACCGCATCCGCGACGCGTTCCTCAAGCGGTACGGCAAGGGCGACGCCGCGCTGCAGGAACGCTGTGCCGCCGGCGCGGTGCCGGTCGAGCAGTGCCCGGGCAACCGGCGCTGGGTGCAGCTCACGTTCGACTCGTTCCTGCTGCAGGCCGGCAGCCAGTTCAGCATGCTGGACATGCGCGACAACGTGCTCGCGGCCGACCGGGCCCGCTTCGGCGGCGCCAACCAGGACATCCTGTGGAACGCGTTCGCCGAGTCGGGCATGGGCCGGGGCGCCACCAGCGGGCCGAACGACGGCGACCCGGTGCCGAGCTTCGCCTCGGACCACGCGCGCAACGGCACCATCACGCTCAAGCCGTTCGGCGACGCCTCGGACGCCGTCGTCAAGCTGTACATCGGCGACTACGAGGCACGGGTGACGCCGATCGCGGACACCGATCCGGCGACGGCCACCCCGGACACGTTCGAGATCGTCCCGGGCGTGTACACCGTGACCGTGGCGGGTGCCGGGTTCGGGCACCGGAAGTTCCCCATCGTGGTGGTGCCGGGTCTCAAGTGGACACTGCCGGTCTACCTGCCGCGCAACCTCGCCTCGACCGCGGCGGGTGCCACCTGGTCCGGCGACGGCATCCACCCGGAGGCCCTGGGTGACGACACCGAGGCGACCAACTGGGCGTCGCTCGACGGGGTCGCCGGCAAGAAGATCACCGCCGACCTCGCCGGGGACCGGCCGCAGTTGGTGAGCCGCGTGGCGGTCAGCACGCTGCTGCACCCGCAGATCGCCGGCGACCCGGACAACCAGCCGCAGAACAGGTTCAGCGCGCTGCGGTCGTTCAAGGTGTACGCGTGCAACGCGAAGGTCGCCGACTGCACCACGGACGCGGGCTACCGGCCGGTGTACACCAGCCCGTCGGACGCCTTCGGCACCGGGAAGTTCCGCCCGGCGGCGCCCGAGCTGACGGTGAAGTCGTTCAGCTTCTTCCCGACGTTCGCCACGCACCTGCGGGTCGAGGTCGCCTCGAGCCAGTGCACGGGCAACCCGCTCTACGCCGGTGAGCAGGACAACGACCCGAACGCGGCGACGGACTGCGCGGCCAACAGCCAGTACCGCAACCACGTACGCATCTCCGAGGTGGAGGCGTTCGCCTTCTAGGAGCCGGTCCTTCCGGCACTGTGCGGGTGGCGGGGTCCTACGACTCCGTCACCCGCCGCACGAACTCCTCCCGGGTGCCGTCGAAGAGGGTGTCGCTCACCTGGGTGCAGAGGATGCCGATCCGGCCGGTGCGCGGGTCGTTGAACCAGACGGTGCCGTAGCCGCCGTCCCAGCCGTAGCGGCCCGTCGCGGGGTCGACGGCGAGGCCGTAGCCCCAGCCGAGGCCGTTCAGGACGAAGCCGCCGTCGGCCTTCTGCGCCGCTGTCAGGTGATCGGTCGTCATCGCGCGGACGGACTCGGGCGTCAGCACGCCGGCCCCGCCCGCGCGCATCATCCGGGCGAACGCCAGCAGGTCGTCCACAGTGGACACCAGCCCGGCGGCACCCGAGTGGAACGCCGGCTCCGCCGTCCAGTCCTCGGCGTCGGGGCCGGCCTGGTCGACGAGTTCTCCCGTCGCGGGATCGGTGATGTAGTGCGGCGGAAGGGCGGCGGCCGTCCGCGGCGGCACCCGCCACGCGGTGTGATCCATGCCCAGTGGGCGCAGAAGTCGTTCCCCCATGAGGTCCGGAAGCGGGCGGGCGGCCGCGCGGGACACGAGGACGCCGAGCACGAGGGACCCGGTGTTGTACATCCACGTCTCGCCGGGCTGGCGCACCAGCGGCAGGGTGGCGAACCGGCGCAGCCACTCGTCGGGCCCGTGCGGCGTGCGCGGCCACGGCTGCGCGAGGGTGAGCCGCAGCTCCAGCGCCCGCCGGACCACCGGGTAGTCGGCACCCGCCGGGTCGAGGATCAGCCCGTGCCCCATCCGGAACGTCAGCAGGTCCTCGACGGTGACGCTCCGCCGCGCCGGCACGGTCTCCTCGAGCGGCCCGTCGACCCGGGTCAGCACCCGCCGGTCGGCCAGCTCGGGCAGCCAGCGCTCGACGGGATCGTCCAGCGCGATCGTGCCGTCCTCGACCAGCGTCATCGCGACGGCCGCGAGCAGCGGCTTGGTCAGCGACGCGATCCGGAACGGCGTCTCCCGGCGCATCGGCCCGTCGCCGGCCGCGCCGTGGCACTCGACGTGCACCTCCCCGCCGTCGTCGATCAGCGCGACGCCCGGCCGGTCCGCGTCCCGCAGGAGCGAGAATTCCTTCAGTTGCACAGTGCCTCCATCGAACATCGTCGTTAGCCTGCCGGCATGCGGAGCAGGATCGCGGTATTCACCGCAACGGTAATGGCCGGTGCCCTGCTGGCGGCCCCCATCCGGGCCGGCGCGGCGGAGCCCGACGTGGGCAGCGCCACGCTGACGCCCCTCCAGGTCACCGGCCCGGCCGCGCAGCGGCTCAACCTCGTCGTCCTCGGGGACGGATACACCGCTTCGGAGCAGGAGAAGTTCCGCGCCGACGTGGACCGGCACATGAACGTGCTGTGGAGCATGGAGCCGTTCCGCAGCTACCGCTCGTACTTCAACGTCTACCGGATCGAGATCGTCTCCGGGCAGTCCGGCATCCGCTGCGACCCCGACGACGACCCGCCGGACCCGAACCGCATCACCCCGCTGGGCCTGCACTACGCCGACGGCTGCACCAACCCGCTGGCGCGCGGCATCACGTTCCAGAACTACGGCAACACCGCCCTCAACCGCTACCTGCAACAGCTCGTGGCGCCGCTCGGCGTCACCGCGGTCAACCGGCAGGTCCTCGCCGTGGCCAACACCGACACCTACGGCGGCATCGGCGGCACGAACGCCACCACCTCCGGCGGCGCGCCGCAGGGCCCGCTGATCACCCCGCACGAGCTGGGCCACTCGCTCGGCCTGCTGCAGGACGAGTACCCGTACTCGGACCGCCCGACCCCCGGCCCGCCCTACACCGGCGGCGAACCCTCCTCGCGCCACCACACCCTGCTGACCGAGGCGCAGATGCGGGCCCAGCAGGCCAAGTGGTGGCGCTGGCTCGGCGAGGAGAGCGAGTCCGGCGGCACCATCGGGCGCTACGAGAGCGGCATGTACGCGCAGTCCGGCGTGTGGCGGCCCAGCCAGCACTCGATGATGCGCTGGCTCGGGTTCCCGTTCGACCAGGTGTCCCGCGAGATCATGACGCAGCGGATCAGCGGCCGGCGCGACACCGACGCCATGGCTCTGACCTCGTCGCCGAACTCCTCCCCGGTCGGCACGACGGACGTCCTGTGGGTCGAAACCGGCCACCCCGCCTATCACCAGCTCTCCGTGAGCTGGTCGGTCAACGGTGTGGCCCGCTCCGACTCCCACTCCTTCTCCCTCCCGTCCTTCGGGGTCCGGCCCGGCGACAGCGTTTCCGTCACCGTGACCGACCCGACCGCGTATGTGCGTGACCCGGCGGTGCGTGGTGGGGCGGCGCTGACCCAGACCCGGTCGTGGACCGTCGGCGCCACGCCGATCACCGGGCCGGCCGTGCCGGTGAGCATCACCGCCGCCACGCAGACCACCGAACGCGCCGTCGGCGGCAAGGATGTCGTCTACGTGGAGACCACGCACCCGCGCAACTCGATCCTCGACGTCACCTGGCGGCTCGACGGCGCCGTGGTGCCCAACCCGCGCAACAGCCGCAACCTCGACCTCGGCGCGCTGTCGCTGTCGGCCGGCACGCACCGGCTCAGCGCCACCGTCACCGACGCCACGCGGCCCGGCCTGTCCGACAGTCGGGAGTGGACGGTCGACAACGTTCTGCCGGCGGCGCCGGCCACGCTCTCCGCGCCGCTGACCCGCACGGTCGGCGGGAGCAACGTGTACTTCGAGGAGTTCGACATGGCGCTGGCGCCCGCCGACGACCGGCCGGGCTTCGTCGTCGGGGAGTTCCGGCTGGACCGCGACGGGTGGTTCAACTACTTCGGCTGGCCGGACGCGCCGGCCGGGACGCCGTTCCACTTCACGCCGAAGGGCACCGTCATCAAGTCGCTGGTGTACGGCAACCTCGGCTCCGGCGGGCTCTCCAAGGCCGTCTTCGAGCCGACCGAGCCGGGCTACGGGACGCACACCGTGGAGCACCGGGCGATCGACGCCGCGGGCAACATCGGTGCGGCGGGGTCGTTCACCGCGACGGTGCTGCCGGGCTCGTCGCCCGCGTGCACGACGACGGTCACCGGGGTCCGGGCCGGCAGCGTCGTCGCCGCCACCGGGGTCACCTGTCTGTCGAACGCCCGGATCGCCGGCACCGTCACGGTGCGCCCCGGCGCGTCGCTGGTGGTCAAGGACAGCGTGATCACCGGACGGCTCACCGCCGACCGGGCCGCCTCGGTCCAGCTGCTCGGCGCGAACGTCACCGGCGCCGTGGCCGTCACCGGCACGACCGGCGACGTGACCGTGGCCGGCACGACGGTCACCGGAGCCGTCGCGCTGTCCGGCAACGCCGGCCGTGGCGTCATCCTCGCCGGCAACCGCATCGTCGGCGCGGTGGCGTGCGGCGGCAACGGGGCGGTGGCGGACTACGGGGCGGACAACGACGTGCGCGGTTCCGGGTCGGGACAATGTAACGCTCTGTAGAGGTTGGCCGGTCGGGTGAACGCCGTGCGACGGCCGTCTCACCTTGCGAGTTTGCCCGATCGGCCATCCCCTTAGGCTTTTCTGAAGACAACGTGAAATACAACGGGTAATGTCGATGGCGCCTCTATCGTTGACGAATGACTCTCCGTGAACCCGTGGGGCTGGTTGTCAGGCGTCCCCGGGGTGGGGCGCACCGGCGCCGCCGACAGCCGGGCTGGCTGCGGCGGCGCTTCCGGTTCATGACGGGGCTCGCGGCGTTCACGGCCGCGGCGGCGGTCGGGGCGGGGTCGTTCGCCGTCGCCGACGACACGCCGGCCACCGAGGGCTACCGCCTGCCCGACGACGCGCCGCAGCCCGGCGCCGGGTTCCGGATCGGCGCCGTGTACCAGGTCAGCGACGGCACCCTGACCTACACCTGCACCGACGGCGCCTGGTCGGCCAGCCCCACGCCCGAGGCCACCCTGCACAGCCTCGACGGCACGTCGACCCTCCGGCACACCGAGGGTCCACAGTGGACGTCCGAGCGGGACGGCTCCACGATCATCGCCTCGCCGGCGCCGGCCTCCCGCGCGACCGGTCCCGGTGGCCGGCCCTGGCTGCTGCTGAACGTCTCCGAGCACCACGACGTCGTCGCCGACGGGGAACTCGCCGCCGTGGCCTTCGTCAGCGTGCTGAACACGTCGGGCGGCGCACCGCCCGGCACGCCGTGCGTCTCCGGGTTCGACACCACCCGGGCGGTGCGCTACTCGGCCGACTACGTGTTCTGGACCCCCATGAACCCGGGCAGGTGACGATGACGACCTCCTGCGCCCTGCCACGCGACGCCTCGGTCGGCGGGCCGCTGCGCTCCGGCGCACCGCAGCCGTCGGTGCGCGCGGCCACCCCGGTGGGCAGGGTGGGCCGCCTGCTCGTCCCGTGGTGGACCGGCCGCCGCGACCCGTCCTGAGTGGACGTTCACGCCGCCTCGATCGCCGGTGGCACATAGACGATCCGGTCCACCACCAGGAACCGCGCCAGGAACGCCACCGCGATGGTGACCGCGGTCGCCACCAGTTCGTCCACGCCGCACCAGCCGACGAGCACCGCCAGCGCCGGCAGCCGCAGCGCCAGATCGGCGTTGTTCACCAGCAGGAACCGGCCCAGCCGCGCCGCCAGCCGCCGACCCCGCCGGCGCCGGAACACCAGCAGGTCCACCAGCGCGAAGTTCCACGCGATGGCGGCCTGCGTCGCCGCCACCGCCGCCACGAGGTAGTGCACGCCGGCGACCTCGACCAGCAGCCACGTGACGGCCAGGTTGGGCAGGACCCCGGAGGCGCCGGCGGCGGCGAAGCCCAGCAGTCGCAGCAGGCCGCCGTCGCGGTTCACGGCGTGACCCGGCGGATCACCACGTCACCGAACCGGGTCACCTCGGTCGACGTGCGCACGGCCGCGTCCAGCGTCGGCAGCGACGCGAGCGTGCTCGCCGCCTGGTCGGCCATCACCACGTACCGCACGCTGGCCGCCCCGTCCGGCAGGAGTTCCGTCATCACCTCCGGGTCGGTGTCCACCTTCCACAGCCAGACGACCTTCTCGTAGCCGGCCAGTCGCAGGTCCATCCAGATGTAGTCGTCGGTCACCACCACGGCGTCGCGCGGAACGTTGTCCAGCACCCACCGCGTCGCCGCGCGGGAGTTCGCGTCACCCTCCACAGTGGACTGTGCGCGCAGGTCGCGCACCCAGTGCGGCACCCCGACCGCCGCGAACGCCAGCAGGGCCGCCACGAGCACCGCGGCCGCCACCGGACGGGCCTTCCCGCGCACCCGCCACAGCGCGTCGGCGACCCCGCCGATGAGCAGCGCCGCGAACGGCAGCAACGCGATGACGTACGCGAAGGGTAGGTATCCGCCGCGGCACATCATCACCACCTGGATCGCCAGCGCCAGCGCGACCGGCCGCAGCCGCGCCACGCAGAACCCCGGGATCAGCAGCAGCACGCCGCCGAGCAGCAGCCACGGGTCGAGGTTCACCCACGACATCGCGAGGCTGAACGCGCCGCTGTCCGGGTCGAGCAGGCTGCCGCTGCCGGAGCGCCCGAACAGCTGCCACCACAGCGCCCAGCTCAGGCTCACGTGCCCCTCGCCGGGCAGCAGTTCGTTCTTCAGCAGCGCGAAGACCGGGTACGAGGCCACCAGCGACACCAGCGTCACGCCGAACACGCCGAGGCTCCACAGCCGGGTCCGGCGGTGCGTGTGCCGGACCAGCAGCCACAGCAGCGCCGGCAGCAGGATGACGATGGTCTCCTTGGTCAGCGCCGCCACCGCGCACCACACCGCCGCCCACAGGGCCGCCGCGATGCTGCGGCGCGGCGAGGCGGCCGCCACCAGCGCGGCCAGCATCCACATCGTGGCGAGATTGTCCAGGAACACCATCCGGTGGTAGTGCACCGCCAGCGGGCTGAGCGCGAAGACCGCGACCGCCAACGCCGCCCACCCGGGCGCGAACCGCAGCCGGCGGGCCAGCGCGTACAGCAGCGCCGCGCTGACCACCGTCGTGACGAGCATGGCCTCCCGACCGACCATCACCGCGCTGGGCACGCGGTCGAAGCCGTCGGTGAGCCAGGCGTACCCGGCGATCACCGCCCAGCCGAGGAACGGATGGTCGTACCAGTACGTGTAGTGCGCCAGTTCGCCGTGCGCGACCATCGCCCACGCCTGCGCCACATAGGTCGCCTCGTCGTCGTTGACCCGGCCCGGCCAGCCCTGCAGGTTCCACGCGTTGACCGCCGCCGTGACGAGCAGCAGCGGCAGCAGGACCGCCAGGTCGGTGCGGTGCGCGCGCCACCGTTGCCGCAGCCGGGTCCGGCGCGACGGCCGGTCCGGCGCGACCTCGACGACGTGGACGGCGCTGCGCTCGATCTCCAGGACACCCGCGGCCATCAGGCGGCCTCGAGCGCCGGCACGGGCTCGCGGTGGAAGCCGCCGTGCGTCGTCTTGTACCAGTGCGTGTTGCCGTCGATGTGCTGCCACACCGCCCAGAACGCCGCCGCCATGAGCACCCACTGGTACACGGCCGCGCCGGCGAGGAGGAACACGTAGTGCCGCAGCAACGCCTTCTGCCGGTACGCCCGGGCGAACTCGTGCAGCCCGATCACCTGCGTCGCCAGCGTCACCAGGATCGGCAGGAACGGCGTGAACATCAGCATCGCCACGCCGACCGGCACCTTCAGCGAGAAGATCGTCGCGACGGCCAGCGGCAGCAGCAGCGCCGAGAACGCCTGCAGGAAAGGCGTCGCCAGGATGTACCCGGCGAGGAAGCGCTGGCGTGCCGTCGGCAGCCCGAGCCAGTGGCCCTGCAGCAGGATGCTGAGGAAGCCCTGGTTCCACCGGACCCGCTGCCAGAACAACGACCCGCGCGCCCGGTCGTGGATCGTCTCCGGCACCTCCTCCCGGGTGACCAGCTCCGGCTCGTAGGCGGCCACGACCTTCGCGCCGTAGCGGGTGCACAGCAGCACGCCGAGCGCGCAGTCCTCGGTCAGGTTGTCCGGCCAGCCGCCGGCCCGGATCATCAGCTCCCGCCGGATGAACACGGTGTTCCCGCCCAGCGGCACGAACCCCCACTTCACCTGGTAGAACATCCGGCTGGTGAACCAGAAGAAGTACTCCAGCACGTTGTGCACCTTGAACCAGTCGCCGAAGCGCCGGCCGAGGGTCATCAGCTGCACGCCGCCCTGGACCACGTCCGCGCCGGTGTGGCGCAGCAGCGCGTCGACGCGGGTCAGCAGCCCCGGGGCCACGTCGTCCTCCGCGTCGACCACGCCGACCACGCTGCCCCGGCACTCGGCGAGCGCGGCGTTGAGCTGGCGCGGCTTGTTCGAACGCGGGTAGTGCCGCACCACCGTGCGGATCCGGCCGTGCGGGTCGGCCTCGGCGCGGACGCGTTCGACCTCGGCGATCGTGTCGTCGTCGCCGTCGCACAACGACACCAGCACCTCGAAGTCCGGGTGGTCCTGGGCGAGCAGCCGGCGCAGGGTGCCGCCGATCACGGTAGCCTCGTGCAGCGCCGGCACGATCACCGAGAACGGCTCGCGCGGGCTGCCCGGCGGGGGAGCGGGCCAGCGCATCTGGTCCACTGCCTCCGGGGTGCGCCAGCCGTACAGCCGCCAGCGCGCCTCCAGCGTGCCGACCGTCGTGTTGAACGCCGCGATCAGGGTCAGCCCCGCGGCGAGCAGCGCACCGCCGGACAGCGGTGACCCGACGAGGGCCGCGACGACGGCCGACATGACGACGGCGCCGAGCGCCCAACGCGAGTACCGCCCGGCGAACCAGCCCACCAGTCGCAGCCGTGGCAGCTGGCGCAGGTACGCCAGGCCCTGCCGCAGATCGCCCTTGCTCTCGCCGGCATGCCGTTCGCCGAACGCCAGCGGCACCTCCGCGCGGCCGATCCGGGGATGCCGCGCCAGGATCTCGAACAGGATCTTGAACCCGGTGGGGCGCATCCGATCCGGGTCGACCCGGTCCAGCCGCAGGCCGAAGAAGCCCGTCATCGGGTCGGTGACGCCGCGCAGCGCCATCGGGAACGTGGCCTTGGCGAGCCAGGTCGAGCCGGTGGAGACCAGCCGCCGCAGCGGGCCGTCGAGGCCGGCGCTGCTGCCGCCCGGCGCGTACCGGCTCGCCATCACCAGGTCGGTGTCCGCCAGGGCGGCGAGCACCTCGGGCAGGAGTTCGGGCGGATGCTGGAGATCGGCGTCCATGACCACGGCCTGCGCCGCGCTCGCCCGCCGGAAGCCGTCCAGGACCGCACCGGAGAGGCCGCCGACCCGTTCGCGACCGGTCCGGTGGAACACCTTGACCCGCACGTCGGGCCGGCCGAGCACGCCGACCGCCACGGTGATCGCGTCGACCGTCGCGTCGTTGTCGCTGTCGTCGACGAATATCAGTTCGAACGGGATATCCGGGAGCGCCCTGCCGATTTCCGCGATCAGCGGCCCGACGTTTTCCTCCTCGTGCCGGCACGGAATAATGATGGAGACTTCGAATGACGTCATCGCGCGTGGACTCCTTGCCCCTTCGGCAATATCTGAAATGCGGGATCTACGCGGGGGTGACGGTGCAGCGGGCCAATGCCCCGCCGCCTTTCTCGTAATATTCGACCGTCAGGAGATGGTGCGGATCTCCGGTGACGTTCACGGTGACGCTCACCGTCGTGGGCGGCTGGTCCCGCCATTGATCGAGAACTATCTGACCGTCCAGCCGCACCCGGATCCCGTCGTCCGCCGTGACGGTGATCAGGTAGCTGCCCGGCTCCAGATGTTCGTGGCGCGTCCAGCGCACCGAGAAGTTGTCGGCGGGCACACCGTCGGCCGGGGAGCCGGTGCCCCAGTCGAAGTCCACCGCCGAGTCCGGCCGGGTCACGACGGGCTCGCCGGCGAGGTCCGGGTTGTCGTGGTACTGCGCCTGGAACGCCATCGGCGCCGGCGGGTCGGCCGTCTTGACGTAGCCGAGCCGGGCCAGCGCGCCACCGCCCGCGTCGTAGTACTCCAGGGTGATCACGTGCGTGCCCTCGGCCAGCGCGCGGCTCACCGTGAACGTCGTCGGCGGCTGGTCCTGCCACCGTTCCAGCACCGGCACCCCGTCCACGTACAGCCGGAACCCGTCGTCGGCCGTCACGGTGAACGTGTACGTCCCGGCGGGCAGCCGGTCCGCCCGGGTCCAGCGCGCCGACCAGCCGTCGACCGGGATGCCCGGCAGCGGGCGGCCGGTGCCCCAGTCGAAGTCGACCGCCGGGTCCTGCCCGGTCACCGGCGTGCCCGTCAGGTCCGGGGTGGCGAAGTACTCCGCGTCCCAGCCCGGCGGTGCGGTCAGGTCGCCGATCCGGGTGTACGTGAGGCGGGCCTGCGCCGTCGCCAGCCCCTCGTAGTACTCGACGACGATCGTGTGCGTGCCGCCGGTCAACAGCTTCTCGGCGCTGAACTCCTCGTTCTGGTCGCGCCACAGGTCGACGACCGGTTCGCCGTCGACGAACACGCGCACGCCGTCGTCGGCGGCACCGGCGAAGCGGTACAGCCCGGCCGGCAGCACCTCCACCCGGCTCCACCGCGCCACGAACCGGTCCGCGCCGATGCCGGGTGCCGGGGAGCCCGCGCCGAAGTCGTGGTCGATGGCGGCCTCGGCCCGGGTCAGGTCCGGTGCGCGGGTGGGCATCGCGGGTGCGCTGCCGACGCCGGGCGTGTTCCAGTACTGGGCCGTCCAGTCCGGCGCCGGCGGCAGGTCGCCCGCCTTCGTATAGCTGAACCGCGCCAGCGCGGAGGCGGCGTTCTCGTAGTACTCGAGCACGATCGTGTGGGCGCCGGTCGCCAGCGGGACGCGCACCGTGTCGGTCTCCGTGCCGCGGTCGACCCAGCGGTCGATCAGCTTCTGCCCGTCGACGAACAGCCGCACCCCGTCGTCGGACGTGGCCGTGAAGTCGTAGTAGCCGGAGGTCAGCGTCACCGAGCGGGTCCACCGGGCGACGAAGTGGTCGGCGCCGACCGCCCCGCCGGGGGAACCGTCGCCCCAATCGTGCTCGACGGCCGGTTCGTCCCGGGCCAGGGCGGGTGCCGTGGTCGGGATCGTCGGCGCGGTGCCGGCCCCGGGGGTGTTCCAGTACTGCGCCAGGTACACCTCGCGCGGCTGGTCCGGGGTGGTCTCCCAGCTCAGCTTCGCCGTCGCGTCCACCAGGTTGTCGTAGAACTCCATCCGCACCTCGTGCTCACCCGAGGCGAGGTCGGCCACGTACTGGTAGGCGGTCGGCCCCTGGTCGACCCACCGGTCGATGACCAACTGCCCGTCCAGATACAGCCGCACGCCGTCGTCCGCCGCCGTCGTGAACCGGTAGCGGCCCCCGGCGAAGTACTCGCGCTTGCTCCAGCGCACCGAGAAGTGGTCCGCCGGCACGCCCGGGCCGGGGGAGGCTACCGACCAGACGTTGTTGATCACCGGCTCGTCGCGGACCAGCACGGGCGTTCCCGCGAGAAGTTGGTTGTCGAAGTACTCGGCCCGGAACGGCGCCGACGGCGCGTAGGTCGCGACCAGCGTCGCGTCGGTCTCCGGGGTGGTCGTGAAGTGCCGGATCGCGCCGCCGTCCGACCAGCCGGTGAAGTGGTACACGGTGCCGTCGGCCGCGGTCGCCGTCGGCGGCGCCGAGACCTCGCGCTGGAACCCGGTGACCCCGGCGACCGTCGTCGGCGCCGCGACCGGCACGCCGTCGAGCTGCAGGCCGAGGCCGGGCGGCGACGTCGCGAGCGTCAGGTTGACGGTGTGCGGGCGGATCGCGATCGAACGGGTCGTCGTCAGCCCCGCCGCGTCACGCACGGTGAACCGCAGCTCGTGCCACGTGTCGGCGGACGCCTCGCCCGTCGTCGGGATGGTGAAGCTGCCGGCCCGCCCGCGCAGCGGCCCCAGGAACGGGTGCACGTGCGTGTTGTGGTGCAGGAACACCTCGGTCGTGAGGTTCGCGTCGCTCACGTCGAACCCGGCCGCGTCGGTGCCGAAGATGTTGTACGTGATCGTCTCGCCGGCCCGGTAGACCTGTTCCGCCGTCGGGCTCGCCACGGTGAGTGTCGGCGGGATCCCGACCTGGACCACCAGCGGCGGCGCCTGCGCCGTGTGCGTGCCGTCGGAGACGCTCAGCGTCGCCGTGTACACGCCGACGGCGGTGAACACCTTCGTCGGGTCCGCTTCGGTGCTCTCCGTCCCGTCGCTGAAGCGCCACCGGTAGGTCAGCGGGTCGCCGTTCGGGTCGCTGCTGCCGTCGCTGTCGAAGCTCACCTGCAGCGGCGCCTGCCCGCCGGTCGCGTCGGCGTGCGCCACCGCGCGCGGGGCCGGGTTGCCGGCGTTGTGCGACAGCCGGTAGAGCCGGCCGGGGAAGTAGGTCAGGTAGTACATCGAGCCGTCCGGGGCCACCTTCAGGTCCACCACGCTGCCGGCCTCGGTGTCGACGTCGTGCACCGCCGTGACGTGCCCGGCCGCGTCCAGTTCGGCCCGCTTGATGAAGCCGCGCGAGTAGTCGCCGAAGAAGAGGTTGCCGCGGTACTCGGCGGGGAAGTGGTCGGCCCGGTAGACCGGCCCGGCGGTCACCGCCCCGCTGCCGCCGTCGTGGTTGTAGGCGTGGATCGGGTCGACGAACCCGGCGCAGCCGCCGGTGCAGTACCCCTCGTGCACGGGCCAGCCGTAGTTGCCGCCCTTGCCGATGAGGTTGAGTTCCTCCCAGGTGAAGTCGCCGACGTCACCGCCGTAGAGCCGTCCGGTCTCGCTGTCGAACTGGAACCGCCACGGGTTGCGGAAGCCGTACGCCCAGATCGCGCCCACCTTGCCCGGCTGGCCGGCGAACGGGTTGTCCGGCGGCACGCTGCCGTCGTCGTTGATCCGCAGGATCTTGCCGTGCGGGTTGGACAGGTCCTGGGCGTTCGGCGGGTAGCCGTTGTCGCCCACGGCGAAATACAGCTTCCCGTCCGGCCCGAACCGGATGCTCCCGCCGACGTGCAGCAACTGGGACGGCGAACGGGTCCGGAAGATCTCCAGCGGCCCGTTGGTGCCCACGTCGCCCGAGGCGTCGAAGCGCACCAGGTGGTTCAGCAGGTCGACGCCGGTGTAGTAGAAGTACACCCAGTGGTTGGCGACCCCGAAGTCCGGGTGGAACGCGATGCCGATCATGCCCCGGTCGCCGGAGGCCTCCGAGGGCAGGTCCGCGAAGAGATCGGGCAGGAGCACACCCTCCTTGAGGACGCGCACCTTCCCGTCGCGTTGCAGGATGAAGATCCGGCCGTCCGGCGCGATCTCGAAACCCGACGGGCCGTCCAGGCCGGAGCCGACGACGAGTTCGCTGGAGAACCCGGCCGGTGGCGCCGCCGACACCGGGAACGGAGCGCTCAGCACGGCCACGGCGACCAGCACCCCCAGCGTCCACCAGGTGTGTATCCGGCGCACTCGCCCAGGCGCGTGGGAGCCGGGTAACGGCCCGTCATTCTGCATCCCCTGGAACTCCGTCCGTCTCGCCGTTCGCGCCTCCCCGCAGAAAAGCGTGCGGGTGTGCCGTGAGACGGAAATAGCGGGACGAGAAATTCCCTGTATCGGGTGCCGGCGACAATTGTTTCGGTGAATCAGGTCCCGTTACGGCGGTGACACAATTCGCGCCGGAATTGCCCTGGAGTCGAACGGAGAATGGCGAGCTACCTGTCGGTTCGGTGACACTGCGCACGCGCCACGGTGCGGCGCGCGGTTCTGTCGGCGCACCGACCCGTCAGGACTGCTGCCCGAGATTCGTGACGAGGTTGATCGCGACAGCGACGACGCCGGTACCGAACACGTAGGAGAGCAGGGCGTGTCCGAGCGCCACCCGACGGATGTCGCTGAGCGTGGGTTCGGTCTCGGTGACGCCGAACGCCATGCCGACGGTGAACGCCATGTAGGCGAAGTCGCTGTAGCGTGGCAGGGCCTGTTGCTTGAAGTCGATGCCGCCGTCGGTGTCGCGGTAGTACATCCGGGCGTACTTGAGCGCGAACACCGTGTTGACCAGCGCCCAGGCCAGGATGACCGCGACGACGCTGGAGATGACGGCGGCCACCGCGACGGCGTCCTGGCCACCGGAGGATCGCACGAGCGCCTCGGCCACCGCGGCCAGGCTGACCACGCAGGCGATCAGCACGGCGGAGTCGGTCGAGCGCGACCGGCTCTCCGCCTCGGCCAGCCGTTTGGTCCCCTCCGGGCCCTGCGGCCAGCTGATGCGCCACACCCCGACGAGGATCAGGCCGACGCCGACGATCCAGCCCAGCAGGACGCTCAGTTCCGGCGCGCCGAGCACCGCGGCTACCGCCGCAGCCGCGATGCCGGCGACCAGAGACAGCGACACGCGCCGTACCGACAACAGCCGTCCGGTGGATGCCGGTGCCATTGAGCGATCGCGGTCGTCGGTCATGGCTTCAGGACGACCTTCTCGCAGTTGTCCTGCTTGTTCTTGAACATCTCGAAGCCGCGTTCGGCCTCGTCGAGCGGCAGGGTGTGGGTGATGATGCGGGTCGGGTCGAACTCGCCGCGCTCGATGCGTTCCAGCAGCGGCTTCATGTAGCGCTGCACGTGGCACTGGCCGGTGCGCAGGGTCAGCGACCGGTTCATCCAGGCGCCGGCGGGGAACTTGTCGAGGAAGCCGCCGTACACGCCGATGACGGAGACCACGCCGCCGCTGCGGCACGAGAGGATCGCCTGGCGCAGCGCGTGCGGGCGTTCGGTCTCCGATCGGACGGCCTGCTTGATCCGGTCGTACGCGTGGATGTGCGCACTGCCGTGGCTGGCCTCCATGCCGACCGCGTCGATGCACTTGTCCGGTCCGCGTCCACCGGTCAGTTCCAGCAGCCGGGACCGCACGTCGACCTCCTCGAAGTTCACCGGCGTGTGTCCGGCCTCCGCGGCCATCCGCAGCCGGTAGGGCTCCTTGTCGATGGCGATGACCTGCGCGGCGCCGAGGACCCGGGCGCTGTCCATGGCGAACTGGCCGACCGGCCCGGCGCCCCACACCGCCACCACGTCGGTGGGCCGGATGTCGCACATCTCGGCGCCCATGTAGCCGGTGGGCAGGATGTCGGAGAGGAACAGCACCTGCTCGTCGGTCAGCTCGGACTCGATCTTCAACGGGCCGACGTCGGCGAACGGCACCCGCGCGTACTGTGCCTGACCGCCGGCGAAGCCACCGGTCAGATGCGAGTAGCCGAAGATCCCGGCGACCGGGTGGCCGAACATCTTCTCGGCGATCCCGGCGTTCGGGTTGGAGTTCTCGCAGCAGGAGTAGAGCTCGGCGGCGCAGGCGGCACAGGCACCGCACGCGATCGGGAACGGCACGACCACCCGGTCCCCGACCCGCAGCCGCTCCGCGGACACGCTGGGGCCGACCTCGATCACCTCGCCCATGAACTCGTGGCCCATGACGTCGCCGTCCTGCATCGTCGGCACGTAGCCGTCGACGAGATGCAGATCCGAGCCGCAGATCGCCGTGGAGGTGATCCGGACGATGGCGTCGCGGCTGTTCAGGATCTTCGGGTCCGGAACGTCACGGACCTCGACCTTGTTCCGACCCGCCCAGGTGTTCGCCCTCATCGGTCGGCTCCCTTCGCCAGTTCGTCGTCCGACAGCGGCTGCGCCGGGCGCTGCGGGAACTCCGCGCGGGCCCGCTTGCCCCACGGGGCGCCGTCGGACCGGACCACCTCACCCGCCTCCAGCACCTGCTTGAGCCGGCGCAGGTCGTCGTCGAGCTGCTGGTGCGGCTCCTCACCGAAGTACTTCGCGACCGCCTTGCCGAGCGTGCCGCCCGGGATCTCGTACGTCAGCACGACGTGCACCTCGGTGCTGACGCCGTCCGGCGCGGGCACGAACCGGACCGTGCCGGCGTTGGGCACGTCGGCCTTCCCGGTCGAGCGCCACCCGATCTTCTCGGCGGGTGTCTCGTCGACGATCTCGGCGTCCCACTCGACGTTCTGGCCGAACGGGGCGCCGGCGACCCAGTGGCTCGTGCGGTCACCGGTGGCGCGGACCGCCTCGAGATGCGCCATGAACGTCGGAAGATTCTCCAGATCGCGCCAGAACGCGTAGACCTCCGGCGCTGGTTTGCGAATCGTTGTAACGGCTGTCAGCTCCATGGATCCTCCTGACCTGGCCCGCACCGCCCCGGCCCGGAGCGGAGAAGCGGGTGCTGATCGCAGTCGGCTCTGCCCGTGCGTAAAGCGTCTAAACGGGACGCGGGGCGCTACCCGTCTTTCTCGTCCCGCCAGCCGTCGGGTTCCGGGTGGTGGCCGTAGGCGGCGGCACGCACTGTTTCCTCGTCCTCCAGACCGGAGCCGATGGCGCCGCCGACGGTGGCCAGCGAGCTGATGAGCCACGCCAGGGTCAGGTAGTCGGCGATGTCGACCGGCCGCTGCACGACCTTCTCCAGCACGGACGGGTCGATCAGCAGCGCCGCGGCGAGCCCCGTTCCGGCGAACAGCAGCAGGTAGGACACCGCCGTGGCCAGGGCGAGAGTGACGGTCGTGCCCCAGTTGAAGAGCCGGGCCAGTTCCGCCGGGGTATCCCGATCCGGTTTCTCCCACAGGTCGTGCGCGACGATCAGCCACGTCACCAACCCGATCAGCGCGATCAGCATGATCACGGTGAGCCGGAGCGGGTCGAGCCCTTCGGACAGCTGCCAGACACTGGAGTTGGCGAGTCCGATCGCGGCCGTGCCGAACGCGCCGACCAGCAGCTTGGACAGGCCCAGCAGGGCACGCCCGGGGCGGTTGGCCCGGACCATGCCGGTCAACAGCCGTATCCGGCCGATCAGCCGCGACGCCACATAGTGCAGTTCCCCCGGGTCGCCGTCGCCGACCACCCGGTGGACGGCCGCGACCCGGCTCGACCGCCCGGTCTGCGCCTGACCGGGTCGGGCTCCCCGGTCGTCGGACCCGTCGGTGAGCAGCCGGTCGACCAGGTCCGGCACGGCCGTGCGGACCGCCCGCAGTTGACCCAGTCCCAACGCGGGCAGCGACACCACCGCCACCCGGCGCCGGGCCGAGCTCCGCGCGACCAGCGGAATCCGCTCGGTGTGCAGCGGCAGGTCGGTCAGGCAGATCGCGACGTCCCAGCGTTCGTCGGTGCGGCGCCGGGCGGTGTCGTCCAGGAGCGCCTCGACGCCGCCGTCGCGGCGCGGGGCCACCTCGCCCCAGCCCTGCCGGACACGCCACCGCACGTCCCGGTCCACGCGCTCCGTGAGCCGGCCGGCCAGGTCGGCGGTGAGCCGCGCCGCCGCCTGCGCCGGATGGTCCGGCGGGGTCGCCACCACGCCGACAACGATCTCCGGCCGGTGCTGTTCACCACGGGTCATCGGAACTCCTCACCGGACAGCTCGGGGACATCCGCCCGGACCTTCCCCGATTGGGCGCATCCATACCTCGATGCACCGGACCACTACCGCCCAGTGCCGCCCAGTACCGCCGGGCGGAAGACCGGCACGTCCATCCGGGGCCGCCCGGGGCCGGCGCTAGGGTCGAGCGGTGATCGTCGTGCACGGGTTCGTCGCCGCAGGCGGGCGCCTCGCCTGCTGGGCGGAGGCCGGTCCGCGCGGTCCGGCCGGGCGGCGCCGCAGCGGACGGCGGGCCGAGCCGCATCCGTTCGCGGTGGCGCCGCCGCTGCCGGGGGAGCCGGGCACGGCCGTGCTGCACCTGCCGTCGGTGGGCTCGGCACCGGAACCGTCGCCGGAGTCGGGCCTGCGGGCGCCGGGGCGCGGGGTGCGGCGGGTGCTGCCGTGGAGCGTGCCCGTCGGGTACCTGCCGCCGGGCGCCGACCTCGAGGACCTCGTCGCCGCCTGTGTCGGGGAGGTCGAGGTGCGGGCCGGGTCGTCGGTGGGGCTGCTCGCCGACCTGACCTGGTACGCCGAGGACCTGGTGCGGCGCGGGCGCGTGCTGCCCGCCGTCATCCCCGGAGACGGGCCGGGGGAGTTCCGCGCGGGGTGGCGCGGGGTGCGCACCGGGCAGGACGCGGAGCGGTTCGAGGAGCTGCGGCGCTCCGTGCCGGGCGTCGTGTGCGCGGCGACCCCGGAGCGGCCCGCCGAGGCGGTGCTGGCGGCCGCCGTCGACCACGCCGTCGACGGGCTCGTGCGGGCCCGGCTGAGGCGACCGCTGCTCGACCGGCCCGGCGCCGGGATCGTGCCGACCTGGCTGGCCGGGCTGACCGGCGACGACCCGGTGCTGCGCGGGCCGCACGAGTTCGCGGCGCTGCGCGCCCACCTGGACCGCTGGGCCGACAGCGGCCGGCAGGCGCCGGTGCGCACCTGCTTCCGGCTGTCCTATGTGGACGAGTTCCCGGGTGAGGAGCAGGGTGGGTGGCTGCTGGAGTTCCTCGTGCAGCCGGTCGACGAGCCGAGCCTGCTGGTGCCGGCCGAGGAGGTGTGGCGCGACTCCGCCTCGCCGCTCATGCGCTGGGTCGACTACCCGCAGGAGGTGCTGCTCGCCGACCTGGGCCGGGCGCACCGCCTGTATCCGGACCTCGGCGACGCGTTGCACGTCGCGCACCCGGCGCGGATGCGGCTGGACACGGCCGGCGCGTACCGGTTCCTGACGCATGCCGCGGTGCTGGAGGAGGCGGGCTTCGGCGTGCTGCTGCCCGCGCGCTGGCAGCGTCGCCAGGAGCTCGGCCTCACCCTTACCGTCCACAGTGGACAGCCGGCCGACCCGGTGCTGCGCGACCGCACCGTCGACCGCAAGGCGATCGTGCAGTACCGCTGGGGCCTCGCGATCGGCGACGAGTTCCTCAGCGAGGCCGACCTCGCCGAGCTGTCCCGCGCGAAGGTGCCGCTGGTGCGGCTGCGCGGCCGCTGGGTGCACCTCGACCGCGAGCGCCTGCGCGCCGGGTTGGCGTTCCTGGCGCGGGGTGGCTCCGGGGAGATCTCGGCCGGCGAGGCGATGCGGCTGGTGCGGCTGATCCCCGAGGAGACGCTGCCGCTGCCGGTCACCGGCGTGGACGGCACGGGCTGGCTCGCCGACCTGCTGACCGGTCGGGCGCACGAGTCGCTGGAGCTGCTCGACCCGCCGGCCTCGCTCACCGCCACGCTGCGGCCGTACCAGGTGCGCGGGCTGTCGTGGTTGGCGTTCCTGGACCGGCTCGGCGTCGGGGCGCTGCTCGCCGACGACATGGGGCTCGGCAAGACCGTGCAGGTCCTGGCATTGGAGGCGTTGTCGCGCAGCCGGGGTCCGCGCCCCCCGACGCTGATCGTGTGCCCCCTTTCCGTTCTGGGGAACTGGCGGCGCGAGATCGCCCGCTTCACGCCGTCCCTGACGGTGCACACGCACCACGGCGCGGATCGCCGGCCGCCGGGCGACGTGGACCTGGTGCTCAGCACCTACCAACTCGCGATGCGCGACGCCGACCTGTTCGCCGGGATCGAGTGGGACCGCGTCGTGCTCGACGAGGCACAGCACGTCAAGAACGCCACCGCCGCCACGGCCCGCGCCGTGCGCCGCTTCCCGGCCCGGCACCGCATCGCGCTCACCGGCACGCCGGTGGAGAACAGGCTCACCGAGCTGTGGTCGATCGCCGACTTTCTCAACCCCGGGCTGCTCGGCCCGGCGAGCACGTTCCGCGCGCGCTACTCCGTGCCGATCGAACGCTTCAACGACCCCGACGCCGCCGCCCGGCTGCGCCGCGTCACGCGCCCGTTCCTGTTGCGGCGGGTGAAGACCGACCGCGCGGTGATCGCCGACCTGCCCGCGAAGTTCGAACGCCGCCAGTGGTGCAACCTCACCCTCGAACAGGCGACGCTGTACCAGGCGGTGGTGGACGAGATGGTCGGGAAGCTGCGGGAGTACAACTCGTCGGCCCGGCACAAGGGCGTCGTGCTGTCGGCGATGACGAAGCTGAAGCAGGTCTGCAACCATCCGGCGCACCTGCTGGGCGACGGAACGCCGCTCGCCGGCCGTTCGGGCAAGCTCGACCGGCTGGAGGAGATCCTGGCCAACGCCCTGGCCGACGGCGACCGCGCGCTGGTGTTCACCCAGTTCGCGGCCTTCGGGCGGATGCTCCAGCCGTATCTGGCCGCGCGGCTGGGGACCGGGACGGCGTTCCTGCACGGCGGCACGCCCAAGGGTGCGCGCGACGCGATGGTGGCCCGCTTCCAGGACGGAACCGGGCCGGATGTGCTGCTGCTGTCGTTGAAGGCGGGCGGCACCGGGCTCAACCTGACGGCCGCCACGCACGTCGTGCACCTGGACCGCTGGTGGAACCCGGCCGTCGAGGCGCAGGCCACCGACCGCGCGTACCGCATCGGCCAGCAACGCGACGTCCAGGTGCACACGTTCACCTGCCTCGGCACCGTCGAGGAACGCATCGAGGGGCTCATGGCCGACAAGCGCACGCTCGCCGGCGTGGCCGTCGGCTCCGGCGAGGGCTGGCTGACCGGCCTGTCCACCCAGGACCTGATGGACCTCGTGAAACTCTCCCCGGAGGCGGTCGGTGAGTAGGGCACACCGTCCACAGTGGAGCGAACAGTTCCTCGGCATGCTGGAGGCGCTGCGCATGCCGACGCAGTTCCAACAGGGGAGGCGATACGCGCGGGGCGGGCGGGTCCGGTCGCTCGCGATCTCGACGAGCGTCGTGACCGGGCTCGTGGTGGACGACGACGGCGAGACCTACCGGGCCCGCATCGCGGTGCGGGCGTTCTCGGCAGCGGACTGGCACCGCGTCGAACGCGCGCTCGCCGCGGAGGCCATCCACGCCGCGGAGCTGCTCGCCGGCCACCTGCCCGGGGATCTCGACGGGCTCCTCGCGGGCTTCGGCCTGTCGCTGTTCCCCGCGGACCTGTCCGAGATCGCGCTGGACTGCTCCTGCGACGCCTGGCACAAGCCGTGCGGCCATGTGACCGCGACCTGCTACGTGCTGGCGGAGTCGTTCGACGCGGACCCGTTCGGCATCCTGGCCTGGCGCGGCCGGGGCCGCGAGGAACTGCTCGACAACCTGCGCGCGCACCGCGTCTCGGCGATCGGCCACGTGCTGGCGGGTGCCGCGAGGCAGGAGAGCGCGCCCGAGGAACCGGCGGACTTCTGGACGGCCGGCCCGCGGATGAGCCCACCGCCGGCAGCCGTGCCCGGGTCGGTCCGCCGCCCGGACGCCCTGCTGGAGCAGCTCGACCCGCTCGGCCTGACGGCCGGCCGCTTCGACGTGACCGACCTGCTCACCGCGGCCTACCGCGAGCTGTCCCGCCCGCCGTCGACCTGACCCGGCCGCCGGCCCGGCCGGGTCCGCACCACCCTGCACATTTCAGGCCGGTCCCGCTCAGGCGCAGCCGCGCAGCCGCACGTGGTCGATCGCCCGCCGGTGCGCCCGCACGCACAGCCAGCCGCGCAGCGTGCCGACGCCGGCGTCGTACCGGTACGGGTGCTCCCACAGCTCCACGAAGACGTCCCGGGTGATCGCGGCCGATTCGCGGCTGTCCCCGGTGATCCGCAGGGCCAGCCCGTGGACCGCGGCGGCGTGCCGGTCGTACACCTCGTTGAGCGCGGTCGCCGAGCCGGCCGCCAGTTGGGCCCGCAGGCGCGCATCGACGTTGTCCCCCACGGCTCGACCGTAGGGAACCGCGCTGAAGCGGCGCTGAGTCGATGTTGGTGTGCCACTTTTGCTCAGATCAACAAAAGTTACGATGAGGTGATCCGAATGTCTTTACGAGCGAAGCGGAAGCCCCTAGAGTTCCCGCGTATCGAGGGTGTTGCCCCAGTCACAGTGCGGTAACTCCCCAGCTCTTCACGAGGTGGTGCCATGGCAGCCGGTACGGGCGATTTCGGAGATATCGGGGGATCGACCCGCACCCGACTGCTCCGCCTGCTGCGTGACCGGGGCGCGCTGTCGCGTGCCGAGCTGGCCGACCGGCTCCAGGTCCCCCGTCCGCGGCTGCTCGCCGACCTCGACGCGCTGCTCCAGGAGGAGCTGGTCCAGGAGGCGGGTCCGGCCGCGAGCCGGGGCGGGCGGCGTTCGACCCTCGTCACGCTCGCGCCGAGCCTGCGCTTCGCCGCCGTCGACCTGGGCGCCACGTCGATCAACGTCGAGATCACCGACGGCCGGCTCGAACCGGTCGCCGCCCAGGCCGTCACGGCCGACATCAGGTCCGGGCCGAGAGCCATACTGCAACAGGTCAACGAGATCCTGTCCAAGTTCCACGCGGAGGGCGTGTACGAGCGGCTGGCCGCCATCGGCATCGGCGTGCCGGGACCGGTGAGCTTCCGGGACGGCGTTCCGGTGTCGCCGCCGATCATGCCCGGCTGGGACCGCTTTCCCGTTCGCGAGATCCTCGCCCGTGAGCACGGCTGCCCGGTGGTGGTCGACAACGACGTCAACATCATGTGCGTCGGCGAACGCTACGGCGGCGTGGCCACCTCGGTCGACAACCTGCTGTTCATCAAGATCGGTACCGGCATCGGCTGCGGCATCCAGCTCGGCGGCGAGATGTACCGGGGCACCGACGGTTCGGCCGGCGACATCGGGCACATCCAGGTCGACGGCCACGGGCCGGTGTGCTCGTGCGGCAACGTCGGCTGCCTGGAGGCGCTCTTCGGCGGGGCCGCACTGGCCCGCGACGCCACCGCCGCCGCCAAGGCGGGCACCTCGCCGGCACTGGCCGAACGGTTGCGCGCCAACGGTTCCGTCACCGCGCGGGACGTCGCCGACGGGGCCGCCGAGGGGGACGTGACCTGCATCCGGCTCATCCGCGACGGCGGCCGTCGCGTGGGTGGTGTGCTCGCCGGACTGGTCAGCTTCATCAACCCGTCGATGATCGTGATCGGGGGTGGGCTGGCCGGGCTCGGGCACATTTTACTGGCCGAGATCCGCAGCGTGGTCTATCACCGGTCGCTGCCTTTAGCCACGGGAAATCTTCCCGTCGTCCTGTCCGAACTCGGTTCCCGTGCGGGAGTGGTAGGAGCCGCCGTGCTGGCCAGTGAAGTCGCCTATGGACAACCGTCATGACCGAGACACTGCTGCGACTGACCGACGTCGTTAAGACGTTCCCCGGAGTAAAAGCCCTGGACGGGGTCCACCTGGAGGTGGCGGCGGGGGAGGTGCACTGCCTCCTCGGCCAGAACGGCGCCGGGAAGTCCACGCTCATCAAGGTCCTCGCGGGCGTCCACCGCCCGGACGGCGGCGAGGTGCTGTGGGGCGGCGAGCCGGTCTCCTTCAGCGACCCCCAGGCGGCGATGAAGGCCGGGATCGCCACCATCTACCAGGAGCTCGACCTCGTCGACGGGCTCTCGGTCGCCGACAACATCTTCCTCGGGCACGAGCCGCGCACCGTCGGATTCGTGCGCCGGGGCCAGGTGCGCCGCCGCGCGAGCGAGATTCTCGCCTCGCTCGGTCATCCGGAGATCCCCGTGCGACGCGAGGTCGCCAAGCTGCCGGCCGCCGCCAAGCAGGTGGTCAGCATGGGCCGCGCGCTGTCCCGGGAGGCCCGGATGATCGTCATGGACGAGCCCAGCGCCGTGCTCGCCCATGACGAGGTGGAGAACCTGTTCCGGGTGATCCGCGGGCTCACCGCGCGGGGCATCGCCGTCGTCTACATCTCCCACCGCCTGGAGGAGATCCGCGAGATCGGCGACCGCGTCACCGTTCTCAAGGACGGTCGCACGACCGCGGCCAACCTCGACGCCAAGACGACGCCCACCAACGAGCTGGTGGCCCGGATGACCGGCCGCACCATCGAGTACGTGTTCCCGCCGCGGCCGGACGCCGTGCCCGAGCGCAAGCCGCTGCTGGAGGTGCGCGGCCTCAAGCGGGCCGGGGAGTTCACCGACGTCGACCTGACCGTCCACAGTGGAGAGATCGTCGGCATCACCGGCCTCGTCGGCTCGGGCCGTTCCGAGGTCCTGGAGACGATCTTCGGGGCGCGCCGCGCGCACGCCGGCACGGTGACCATCGAGGGCCGGAAGCTGCGCGCGGGCAGTGTGCCCTCGGCCGTGCGCGCCGGGCTCGGCATGGCCCCGGAGGAACGCAAGAGCCAGGCGCTCGTCCTCGGCGAACCGGTGTTCCGCAACATGACGCTCGCGACGTTCGGCCGCTTCGCGAAGGCCGGCTTCACGGACGCGGCCGGTGAGCGGCGCGCCGCCGACGAGATGGCCGAACGCCTGGAGCTGCGCCCGCGCGACACCCGCCGGGTCGTGCGCACGCTCTCCGGCGGCAACCAGCAGAAGGTCGTCGTCGGGCGCTGGCTGCTCGGCGGCACCCGCCTGCTGCTGCTGGACGAGCCGACGCGCGGCGTCGACGTGGGCGCCCGCGCCGAGTTGTACCGCGTCATCCGGGACCTCGCCGACAGCGGCGTCGGCGTGCTGATGGTCTCCAGTGAAGTACCCGAGGTGCTCGGTCTCGCCGACCGGGTGGTGGTGATGCGCGAGGGCCGGATCGTCCGCCAGGCCGCCGCGCACGAGCTTGACGAACACACCGTTCTCGACCTCGTCATGGCGGGGTCGCTGCTGGAGGGGAGCCCGGTCGCATGACGGATCTGGCAAAGCCCGCGAGCGAGGCGCCCCCGGAGCCGCACGGCACCGACGCCCCGCGTAAGGGATCGTTCTGGACCGACGACGCCACCGAGCCGGTGCGTCGCAACCTCGGACTGGTGGGCGTGCTGCTCGCCATCTGGGTGGTGGGCGCCATCACGGTGCCGCGCATCTTCCTGAGCGGCGAAGGGCTGTGGAACAACGAACTCATTGTGCTCCAGCAGTCGGCCGCGATCGGCGTGATCGCCGTCGGGATGACGTTCGTCATCATCGGGGGCGGGATCGACCTGTCCGTGGGCGCGCTGGTGGCGCTGACGAGCGTGTGGTGCACGACCCAGGCGACGCAGGCGTTCGGGCCGGCCGGCATGGTGTTCACGGCGATTCTGGTGGGCGCGATCGCGGGGCTGGTCAACGGGTTCCTCATCGCGTACGGGCGGGTGGTGGCGTTCATCGCGACGCTGGCGATGCTCGTCGCGGCCCGCGGGCTCGCGCAGCTCATCTCCGGCAAGCGCACCCAGCGGGTCAACATCGAGAACGTCGGCATCACCGACATCGCCGAGAACCGCATCCTCGGCATCCCGATCCTGGTGTGGATGCTGCTCGTCGTGGCCGCCGTCGGCTGGGTCCTGTTGAACCGCACCACGTTCGGCCGGCGCACGTTCGCCGTCGGCGGCAACCCCGAGGCGGCCCGCCTCGCCGGCATCAACCTGCGCCGGCACACCGTCGCCCTGTACGTGCTGTCCGGCATCTGCTGCGGGATCGGCGCGGTGATGGTGGTGGCGCAGGCGACCGCGGGCGCCCCCGACCATGGCGACCTCTACGAACTGGACGCCATCGCGGCGGCCATCATCGGCGGCACCGCCCTCGCCGGCGGCCGCGGCTCCATCGTCGGCGCGATCCTCGGTGTCCTGGTCTTCAAGGGCATCACGAATCTCTTCATCGTCAACAACCTCGAGCAGGAGTACCAGCTCATCGTGAAGGGCGCCATCATCGTCGGCGCCGTGCTGCTGCAGCAGTTCCGGATCGGCTCGCTGCCGCAGTTGCGTAAGTCAGCTACATAACTCCCACTCCCAACCTCGGTCGTATCCCACCCAGACTCCGACCGAGCACACCCCTCGGAGGCCCGAAATGAGTAACTTGTCCCGTCGTGGAATCCTGTTCGGAGGCACGGCCGTCGGCGCCGGAGTTCTGCTCTCCGCCTGCACGTCCAACGACACCGGTGAAGACGACAAGCAGGCCGAGAGCCAGACCAAGGTCGGCGGCAACAACGCCGAACCCGGCAAGAAGGTCACCATCGGCTTCTCGGCACCCGCCGCGGACCACGGCTGGATCGCCGCCATCACCAACAACGCCAAGGCACAGGCCGGCAAGTACACCGACGTGACGTTCAACGCGGTGGCCGCCGGCAAGGACGTCCCCGAGCAGCGGGCCGCCCTGGAGACGCTGATCCAGCAGAAGCCCGACGTCATCGTGCTGCTCCCGCACGACGGCGCGCAGATGACCGCCACCGGCCGCAAGGCGATGGAGGCCGGCATCCCGGTCATCAACCTGGACCGCGAGTTCTCCGAGCCGCTGGCGTACCGCACGCTGATCAAGGGCGACAACTACGGCATGGGCGTCGCCGCCGGCACGCTGATCGGCCAGAAGCTCAAGGGCAACCCGAACGCCGTCATCGCCGAGATCGCCGGCATCGACGAACTGCCGCTGACCCAGGACCGGTCGAAGGGCTTCAAGGACGCGCTCGCCACGTTCGGCCTGAAGGTCAGCAACCGGGTCGCCGCGAAGTTCACTGTGCAGAGCGGCCAGGAGGTCACCACCAACCTCCTGCAGGCCGCCCCGAAGATCGACGCGCTCTGGAACCACGACGACGACCAGGGCGTCGGCGTGCTCGCGGCCATCAAGCAGGCCAACCGCAGCGAGTTCTACATGGTCGGCGGCGCCGGTTCGCTCGACGCCATGGAGATCATCAAGCGGGACGACTCGCCGCTCAAGGCGACCGTCACCTACAGCCCGACGATGGCCTCGTCGGCCATCTCCCTGGCCCGCCTGGTCGCGCAGGGCAAGGGCCTGGAGGACCTGGTCGAACTCCAGGTTCCCAAGCTGGTCGTGCTCCAGTCGGAGACGATCACCAAGGAGAACGTCGACAAGTACATGCCGCTGGGCTTCCGCTCCTAGAAGCAAGCCCCACATCGAGAGGAGTCCTACGTGGACGCAAGCGGTGAACTGCGTGTCGGCATGGTCGGCTACGCCTTCATGGGCGCCGCGCACTCACAGGCGTGGCGCACCGTGAACCGCGTGTTCGACCTGCCGTTACGGGCACGGCTGACCGCCGTCTGCGGCCGCGACGAGTCCAACGTGCGCGCCGCCGCCAGCCGGCTCGGCTGGGAGCGGGCGGTCACCGACTGGCGGGAACTGGTGGCGTCCGACGACATCGACGTCATCGACATCTGCACGCCGGGCGACAGCCACTGCGAGATCGCGATCGCCGCACTCGCGGCCGGCAAGCACGTGATCTGCGAGAAGCCGCTGGCCAACACCGTCGAGGAGGCCCGCTCGATGGTGGCGGCCGCCGAGGCGGCGCGGGCCGGCGGTGTCCGTTCGATGTGCGGGTACAACTACCGGCGCGTGCCGGCCGTCTCCTACCTGCGCCAGCTGGTGGCCGGCGGCCGGCTCGGCACCATCCGCCACGTGCGGGCGGTGTACCTGCAGGACTGGATCGTCGATCCCGAGTTCCCGCTGGTGTGGCGGCTGCAGAAGGACAAGGCCGGCTCGGGTGCGCTCGGCGACATCGGCGCGCACATCGTCGACCTGACCCAGTACGTCACCGGGCAGGCGGTCACCGGGGTCTCCGCGCTCACCGAGACGTTCATCAAGGAACGCCCGCTGCCCAGCGCCTCCAGCGGCCTGTCGGCGTCGGGCGGGGCCGAGACGGGCACGGTGACGGTCGACGACGCGGCGCTGTTCATCGCGCGGCTCTCCGGCGGCGCGGTGGCGACGTACGAGGCGTCCCGCTTCGCCACCGGACGCAAGAACGGCCTGCGGGTGGAGCTCAACGGCTCCAAGGGCTCGGCGGTCTTCGACCTCGAGCGGCTGAACGAACTGGAGTTCTACGACGGCACCGGACCCGGTGCGGAACAGGGCTTCACGCGCATCCTCGTCACCGAGCCCGACCACCCCTACGTGGCCGCCTGGTGGCCGCCCGGGCACGGGCTGGGTTACGAGCACTCGTTCACCCACCAGATGCGCGACTTCGTCGAGGCGGTCGCCACGGGGAAGGACCCGGAGCCGTCCTTCGCGGACGCGTTCCAGGTCCAGCGGGTGCTCGACGCCGTGGAGCGCAGCAGCGCTTCCGGCTCCGGCTGGACCGACGTGTAGAGGGGTGCACCCCCGCTGACCGCCATCAGCGGGGCACCCGAGCCTGGGGAGGCATACGATGACGAACGCAATGGGACGGGCGGCGGTGATTCTGACCGCGCTGGTGACCACGTTTGCCGGCGCCACCGCCGCGTGCGCCGATCCGCTCCCGCAGCGACAGGACGACCCCGCCGCCGTGCTGGTCTTCTCGAAGACGGCCGGGTTCCGCCACGACTCCATCCCGACCGGCATCCAGGCGATCCGCGACCTGGGCGCCGCCAACAACTTCACCGTCGAGGCCACCGAGGACGCGGGCGCGTTCACGCCGGCCAATCTGGACCGCTTCGACACCGTCGTCTTTCTCAGCACCACCGGGGACGTGCTGAACGCGACCCAGCAGGCCGCGTTCGAGGCGTTCATCGGCTCCGGCAAGGGCTACGTGGGCATCCACGCCGCCGCCGACACCGAGTACGACTGGCCGTTCTACGGAAACCTGGTGGGCGCCTACTTCCAGCGGCACCCGGCCATCCAGCCGGCCCGGGTGGTGGTCGAGGACCGGGCCCATCCGGCCACGGCACACCTCGGTCCACAGTGGACCCGCACCGACGAGTGGTACAGCTTCCGCGCCAACCCGCGCGCGAACGTCCACGTCCTCGCCTCGCTCGACGAGAGTTCCTACTCGGGCGGCGGCATGGGCGACCACCCCATCATGTGGTGCCAGAACATCGCCGGCGGCCGCTCGTTCTACACCGGCTTCGGCCACACGAACGAGTCGTACGCCGATCCGGCCCTGCGTCAGGTCCTGCTCGGTGGCATCCAGTGGGCCGCCGGCTCCAAGCAGGCCGACTGCCGCCCGGAGAACGGCTACACCGCCCTTTACGACGGTTCGACCACGGGCTGGTCGCAGGCGGGCCCGGGCGGCTTCAGCAACGCCGACAACACGCTCACGTCGTTCGGCGGGATGGGGATGCTCTGGTACGACGCCCGGCAGTTCTCCTCCTACTCGCTGAAGGCGGACTGGCGGCTGGCCGGCGACGACAACTCCGGCATCTTCGTGGGCTTCCCGCCGTCGGACGATCCGTGGTCGGCGGTGAACAACGGCTACGAGATCCAGATCGACGCGACCGACGCACCCGACCGCACCACCGGAGCCGTGTACAGCTTCAAGGGGCCCGACACGGCGGCCCGCGACGCGGCGCTCAACCCGCCGGGCCAGTGGAACACGTTCGAGCTGCTGGTCGAGGGCGAGCGCCTCCAGGTGTTCCTGAACGGCATCCGGATCAACGACTTCACCAACACCGACCCGGCGCGCGGCCTGGCCGGCCACATCGGCATCCAGAACCACGGCGACGGCGACGAGGTGGCGTTCCGCGACATCCGCATCAAGGAACTGACCCCGCCGCAGACCGGCGGCCCGATCCTCGGCGTGGGCGGCCGCTGCCTCGACGGCACGGACACGGCCGTGCAACTCTGGTCCTGCAACGCAAACACGAGCCAGCGCTGGAGCGCCCAAGGGCAGACGTTGCGGGTCGACGGCAAGTGCCTGGCCGCACCCGTCACCGCCAACGGTGCCCGGGTCACGCTCGCCGCATGCGATGACAACGGCCCGCAGCACTGGGTCCGCCAGGCCGACGGCACCCTGAAGAACCCCGCGTCCGGCCGCTGCCTGAGCGTGCTGCCCGGCACCACCCGCAACGGCACCCCGGTGCGGATCCTCGACTGCACCGCCGGCCCGCACCAGCTCTGGACCTCCCCCACCGTCTAGCAACAAGAGGAGCACCCATGGCCCGACCGATCACGTTGTTCACCGGCCAGTGGGCCGACCTGCCGTTCGAGGAGGTCTGCCGGCTCGCCTCCGAGTGGGGCTACGACGGCCTGGAGATCGCCTGCTGGGGTGATCACTTCGAGGTCGACAAGGCCCTGGCGGACGAGTCCTACGTGGACCGGAAGCTGGAGACGCTGGCCAAGCACAACCTGCACGTGTACGCCATCTCCAACCACCTCGTCGGGCAGGCGGTGTGCGACCACCCGATCGACGAACGCCACAAGGGCATCCTGCCGGCGCGGCTGTGGGGCGACGGCGAGGCGGAGGGCGTTCGGCAGCGGGCGGCGCAGGAGATGAAGGATACCGCGCGCGCGGCGGCCCGCCTCGGGGTGCGCACCGTCGTCGGCTTCACCGGCTCGTCGATCTGGCACACGGTGGCCATGTTCCCGCCGGTGCCGACCGAGATGATCGACCGCGGGTACGCCGACTTCGCCGAGCGGTGGAACCCGATCCTCGACGTGTTCGACGAGGTGGGGGTGCGCTTCGCGCACGAGGTGCACCCGAGTGAGATCGCCTACGACTACTACACCGCCCAGCGGACGCTCGACGCGATCGGCCGGCGGCCGGCGTTCGGCCTGAACTGGGACCCGTCGCACTTCGTGTGGCAGGACCTGGACCCGGTGAACTTCATCTTCGACTTCGCCGACCGCATCTACCACGTGGACTGCAAGGACGCGAAGGTGCGCACCGGCGACGGCCGGCGCGGGCGGATGGCGTCCCACCTGCCGTGGGCGGACCTGCGGCGGGGCTGGGACTTCGTCTCGACCGGGCGCGGCGACGTGCCGTGGGAGGACTGCTTCCGCGCGCTGAACGCGATCGGCTACGACGGGCCCATCTCCATCGAGTGGGAGGACGCCGGGATGGACCGCCTGGTGGGCGCGCCGGAGGCGATCAAGTTCGTCCGCAGCCAGCTCTTCGAGCCCCCGTCGGCCGCCTTCGACGCGGCCTTCAGCAGCAGCTGAAGAGGCAACCCTCAGTGGGCGGGTGGCCGCCCCGCCGGATCAGTCCGCACCACGCAGGCCGCCCGCCCGATTCGATCGGACGGGCGGCCTGCGGCAACTGGTGGTCACCGGGCGGAATTGCTGTCGGCCCGTTGCTCCGTGTTGTTCGGGGGCGCCGGTCCGGCGGAAACGCTCGCCGTCTGGAGGCTGTTGTTTGGGCCGCCGCGGTCGATGCCGAACCCGACGCTTGCGCCCTGCCGTCGTAGGTCGGCATCTCTTCGTCCTCGCCGGGTTACCCGTCGACGTCGGCCACCACCACCGTCTGTCCACTGTGGACGCCACGGATGGCGGCGGCAATTGTCAGCGGATCGATGCGGTTGTGGACATAGCTCGTCGTACCGGCGCGTAGTGCCGGCAGCAGGGTGTGCGCGTCGGCGCCGTCGACCACGACGAGTACACGCGTGGCGGGCGTCGACCCGAGCACGTCGCGTAGCGCGGCAAGGCTGTCCGCGTCGGGCCCACGGAGATGGAGCAGCACCACGTCGGGCCGCGTCGCGGCAGCGACCTTGGCCGCCCCGGATCCCTCACGTGCCTCACCCACGACCGTGATGTCGCCATGCAGGTCGACAAACATCCGTAGCCACTGTCGTGCCGCCGGGCGCTCGCTGACGACGAGTACCGGATCATGCGGGCACCGTCCTGCGGAACGGCGTACCGGGCTCGGGCGGTGGGACCGACTCCGGTCGTCCATCGAGGTGCGGCCGCACCGCGTCGGTGGGCACAGCCGTCCCGCGGAAGTTGGGAAGCCGATGCTCGACCCGGATCTGTCCCGGCACGATTTGCTGTGGGGAACTCCGCAAAACGATCCGCCGCCAACATTTTCCTTATCGGGCGCATTGCAATGTGCTCCATGTCGATACATAGACGGTGACGGGCATTCGCTGCCCCGGGCTACGGACACCGCTGGAGCCGCTGCGCCGAGCCGCACCGGACGACGTTCCCGGCGGACGACACAAGAAGTTAGCTATTTGCCGTCCTCGACGACCTTCAACGGGGTGCGTAACTCGGTCTTCGATGTCGCGGATGGTTAGCCGGCGCAGCTTGATGACGGCGTCGTCCGTCGGGAAGGGCGCCGGTTTTTGATGATCTTCCGGTGTCGGTAGTTCAGCGATTCGATAGCGTTGGTGTCGATGTTGGGATAAAAGTGTGACCGTCCGGAACGAGGGCTTTCGGGGAATGCGTATGGGCAGGCCGTTGCGCAGTAGGCTGCGAGCCCGTGTTGGTAGGTGGCCGACCCTGCGACCGGTCCGGCTGCCGACTGCGGACTGACGAATCCATTTACGCAACGTCTCGCTTGACAGACCAGCTCCGCGGCCGGCCTCCGGGAGCGGCACACCAGGTCGACCTGATCAGTCCGCAGCGACGTCTCGCCGTAGCCGCGCCGCCGCCTCCCCGACCTGGGCCTGCGCCTTGCGGCGATTGGTGAGTACGGCCTCGCCGTCGGACACGACGACCCGCCCCGCGACCCAGACATCGGTCACTCCCCGGGAGCCTGCCGCCCAGAGGAGATTGGCGACCAGTTGCTCGTCAGGCACCTCCAAGCCGGTGGCGAACGCCGGCGAGTCGACGGCGACATGAACCAGGTCGGCCCACCGGCCGGCCTCCAAGGCGCCGATATCGGAACGGCCCAGCGCGGCGGCGCCGCCACGGGTCGCCAATAGGAGTGCCTGCCGGGCGGTCACCGCGGCGGCGTTCAGGCTGGAGCTGCGGGCGAAGAGTGCGGCCGTCCGTGCCTCAGCAAGGAGGTCTAGCGAGTCATTGCTGGCTGGACCGTCGGTCCCCAGACCGACCGGGACGCCAGCCTGCAACATGTCGACAAGAGGCATTACGCCGGACGCGAGCTTCGCGTTCGAGCTGGGACAATGCGCCACGCCTACGCTGTGCCGGGCGTATAGCGCGATGTCGTCCGCGTCCACGTGCACCGAGTGCGCCACCAGCAGCCGGCCGGCGGTCAGGCCCAGCGTCTCCAGTAGTCGTGGCACCGAACCGTGGGTGGTTCGGATGGCGGCATCCTCGCCGATCGTCTCCGCGGTGTGCAGATGGACCAGCGCGCCACGGCGCCGTGCCTGCGCGCCTATTTCGGACAGCGCCTCGGACGGCAGCAGGTAGGACGAATGCGGGCCGTAAGCGAGCTCGATCCGCTCATGGTCGCCGTACCGCAGGCCGCGCTCGTCGATCACGCGGCCAATGCCATCCGTCATCTCCTGCCAGGTCTTCGAGGGCAGACCGTCCATGACCACGCCGGCCAATACCGCCCGCGCGCCGGCTTGCAGGAACGCCTCGGCCTGCGCATCGACCTCGAAGTACATTTCTGTGCTGGTGGTGATGCCGTGCAGAAGCATCTCGACTGCGCCGAGCAACGTGCCGTCAAAGATGTCGTGAGCGGTCATGCGGACCTCGGCGGGAAACATGGCCTCTCGCAGCCACCGATCCAGCGGCAGGTCGCCGCCCACGCCTCTGAGCAGCGTCATGGCACTATGCGCATGCGTATTGACGAGCCCGGGCAGCAGGATGCCGGACAACATCCGCTCGGGCCCCTCGACTGCCGGCGCGCTGGAATACGGCCCCACGTAGGCGATTCGGCCGTCACCGCCGACGTCGACGACAGCGTCACGGACCACTGTGCACGCCTCATCGCAGAGCAGAGCAGCAGGCGCACGGAACCGTTGCATATTGGGCGCTCCTCAAAACGTGAACCACTTGATGTTCCAATTGGCGTGTCAGCAACGACCAGGGTTGACATCCCCGGACGGTCCTCTTCGCGCCGGCGTCAGTGGGCTGACGGGTGCCTCCCGGCGCTTCGCAGACCGAATGCCTGTCGTGGCTTCATGGACCGGCGATCGTGGTGCGTGTGGCGGGCGGCGGCACGGCGATGGGGCCGGGCTGCGTGGTGCAAACCCGGCCCCTAACGGTCAGGCCCGGGTGGGCAGGACCCAGGTGTTTCCTGGACAAGGGCCGAGGTTGAGCGGGGACAGCCCATTAGGGCCGGGCGCGGTCAGGCAGAGACCAGACGCGGTGTTCCGCAGAATGTTGCCGGACTCGACGGTCCAGAGTTGGGTCGCGTCGGTCGTGCTGCATGTGCCGGTGCCGATTTGTGTGCCATCGGTGGTACTGCCACCGAGTGGCATCATGCAGGTGACAAGTGCTCGCAGTGCCCTACGGTCTGGAAGCCGATCCGCCGGTACACCGGCTCACCGAGGCCGCTCGCCTGCAGCGTGCCGATGCGCAGGCCCCGCTCCCGGCCGGCCAGCAGGGCCGCCGTGGTGACGGCGCGGCCGATGCCGCGACCACGGTGCTCGGCACGGGTGGCGACCCAGTAGATCCCCGCGACGCCATGGCTGATCGAGAGAGCCGAGGTGGCGACCGCACGTCCCGCGACGCGGCCGACGAACCGGACGTTGTACGAGTACGCACTTCGATCGGCGGCCTCGGCCTCCACAAATCCGCCGATCTGATCGTCGGGGATGGCGAAAGCCTCGGCGCAGACATCCGCATAGTCGATGAGGTCGGCCCGGCTCGTCACCTGACGGATGGTCAGGCCCGGCGGGGGTTCCTCGGCCGGGACCCGTGCCAGGTCGACCGCCATGAGCGGCAGGCGGGACATCCGGTTCGCGCCGAGAGCCACGAGTTCGTCCGCCAGTCCGGGTCGGCTGTCGGGACCTACCCACCACACATAGGGAACGCCGGCGAGCCGTCGGCCGGCTTCGGCCAGAGCCGCCTCGGCCGATTGGTGCTGGACCCGCAACACCCCGTTGAGCAGGGGATGGCGGAGACCGCTGCGGTACACGGGCAGGTCGGTGCCGATCTCACCGCCCCAACCGAGCCAGTACGCGCGCAGATTCGCCGTCTGAGCCCGGATCGAGGCGGGCTTGCCGAGGGTGGCCACCGCGGTTGAAGTTTTGTCGGCTTCCAAGTTCATGCCCACAAGAGACCGGCGGAAGGAGAAAGTTCCCCACCGTCGAAGTGATGTGGCTCACCGGCCGGCGGTCTCGCGCGTCGTACGGCGGCTGAAGTGTCGCGCGCCCCTTCCTATGCTGTCGAGGTGATGGTGCAGGATCTTGAATTGGCGTGCGCCGCGCAGGCAGGCGATCAAGACGCGCTGGCCGTGCTGATCAGTCAGCACATGGCGGGCCTGCGGGCGGTCGCGATCGCGATACTCGGTTACGGCGACGAGGCGGACGACGCGGTCCAGGATGCAATCCTCATCGCGCTGTCCAAGTTCTCGCAGCTGCGCGACGTGTCGGCCGCGGACGCGTGGCTGCGGGCTGTCGTGCGTAACGCCAGCCGGCGCAGGCTCCTGGCCCGGCGGACCATACCGGTCGCCGACATGACCGAGTTCGTCACCGGCGGCGAACTCGGACCGGACAAAATCATGGAACGCGCCGAGACGGCGGACTGGGTACAGCACGCGGTTGCCACTCTCCCGATACCGATACGGGAGATGGTGGTGCTGCGCTATTTCACCGCCTTCTCGTCCTACGCCCAAATCGCCGAACTGTGCGGTGTCCCGATAAGCACGGTACGGAAAGGGCTGTGGGGCGGGCGGCAGGCCCTGGAGCGGGCACTGCGGACGACGACGGAGGCCGCCTACGCCGGCGGCGCCGCAGCCGCCGAGGCGACCCGATCGGAAGCCCGAGCGACCGTGGAAGCGATTCTGCGCGCCGACGACGAGTTCGAGCGGATGGTCCACGACCGATTCGATCCGGCGGCTCTGATCAGCGTGTCCGGGAACCGTCTCGGCGGCCCGGCCGCCATGATCGACCTGTTCTGCCGCATGCTGACCGCCGACGTACGGCTGCGTTACCGGGACGCGTCGGCCAGCAGCGGCATCATGGTCTGGGAGACCGAGTTCATCAATCCGCCGCACGACCCCGACCATTGCCCACCCGCGATGGCCTGGCTGTTCCGGGTCGACGACGGCCGGGTGCGCACACTGCGGCTCTCCTACCGGCACGTCGAACTTTCCTAGCCGCGGTCGCACCGGGAGGAATCGATCGGTCGGCAGCACGGACGCCCGCGCCGCCGAGCCGGTCCCGAAATGGGTCGACCCGGCGGCGCCCCCCGTTTGACGCCCAACTGTCCGTTGAACAATCAACTGACAGTCGACTTGCCGCGCGTAGCCTACCGGGCATCGACGGTCGGCTGTCAACGGTCAGATACATAGTTCCGGTATGCAATCGACACGAGGTTTGACATTCACCATCCCAATGGTTGGATTGCGGCAGGGGGTGGGCACATGCCGGGGGACAGTGATGGCTCGACGCTTGCCGAGCGTCTCGACGAGCTGTTCACCCTGAGTCGTCCCCAGGGCCGCCAGTGGACCAACTCCGAAGTGGCGGCCGAGATCCGCAAGGCCGATCCGGAGATCAAGGTCAGCGGCGCCTACCTCTCGGCGATCCGCAGCGGCTCCCGACGCAACCCCTCGCGGGCGCTCCTCGTCGCCCTCGCCGGCTTCTTCGGCGTCTCGCCGGCCTACTTCTTCGACTCCGCGCACGCCGACCGGGTCAGCCAGCAGCTCGCGGCGCTCGACGAGATCCGGCAGGCGGGGGTGCGTTCGATCGCGCTGCGCGCCATCGGCCTGCCGGCCGAGAGCCTGGACGCGATGGCGGCCGTGCTCGACCAGATGCGCAAGCTCCAGGGCCTGCCCCCGATCCGGGACGGCGATGACTGAGCGACGCGTTCTCAAGGAACTGCGGCGTTCCTGCGAGGCCCGGCTCAAGGACCTCGACGTGCCGGCCGCCGGCGGCGTCGCGGAGCTGTGCGCCCGGGTCGCCGAGGGCCGCGGCCGCCCGATCCACCTCATCCCGATGGCGATGCCCGCCACGCACCCGTGCGGCTTCTGGGTCGCCACCCACGAGGCCGACTTCATCCTCTACGAGGCCGACACCAGCCGGACCCACCAGGAGCACATCGTGGCCCACGAACTGGCCCATCTCATCTGCTGCCACCGGGGCACGGTGACGCTCGACGAGGCGAGCGCGCGCATCCTGTTCCCCGACGTGGATCCGCAGGTGGTGCGGGACATGCTGGGCCGCGCGGCCTACACCGACGACCAGGAGCGCGAGGCCGAGGTGATGGCCTCGGTGCTGCTGGAGCGCCTCAGTCGCCCGGAGCCGCCACCGTCCGAGGCGGAGGGCGCGCTCGCCCGGATCACCAGCTCGCTGACGTATCGGCGGTCCGGCTGATGGTCTACCAGGTCCTCGAATGGACGTGCACGGTCATCGCGTTCGCGGCGTTCGCGTACCGGCTCGGCACGCTGCCCGGCAATCACCGGGATCCCACGCACGCGGCGCTGTGCGTCTACTTCTTCGGCTCGTTCTTCAGCTTCGTCATCGGGCTGGACGCGGTGTCGCCGCACGTCGCCGACCTCTTCCACTACCGCAACGTGACCATCATCCTGTCCCACGCGGCGGTCGTCGTGCTCACCGCCGCGCAGCTGGTGGTGCTGACGTACTGGGCGCTCCCGCCGGAGCGGGCCCGGCACCGCGCGCGGTTGCTGGTCGCCGGGTTCGCCGTGGCCCTGGCCGTCCTGGTGACGATGTTCCTGGTCAGTTTTCCGATGGAACGCCAGGGAACGTCGGCCACGTCGAGCCTGCTGAACCTGCGCAACTCCGGATACGCGCTCTACGTGGCGCTGTACACCGTGCTCATCGCGGCCGGCCAGGTGGTGACCGTGCGCGTGTCGTGGCGGTTCGCCGGGACGGCCACGCAGCCGTGGCTGCGCCGCAGCATGCGCACCGTCGCCGTCGGCGGCGTCTTCATCCTGGGCTACTGCGGCATGCGGCTGTTCCAGGTGGCGGCCACGCAGCTGAAGTACGACGTGACCGCGTACAACCCGGTGCAGTGGTTCCTCGGCGACGTCGGCTCACTGCTGGAACTGCTCGGCTGGACGGCCCCCGGCTGGGGACCGGCGCTGGCGGCGCTGCCCCGATGGGTGCGCGCGTACCGGCGTTACCACCAGCTGCGGCCGCTGTGGGAGGCGTTGCACCGGGCCACTCCGGACATCGTGCTGGGCGGGCCGCGTTCGCGAGTCGCCGATGCCGTGCCGGGCGACCTCGGCTTCCGGCTGTACCGGCGGGTGATCGAGATCCTCGACGGCCAGCGCGCGCTGCGCCCCTACCTGGCGCCGCCGGTCGACGCCAACGGCCCCACCGCCGAGGCGCAGTGGGTGCGGGAGGCGTTGAAAGCCAAGGCCTCCGGCCGACCTCCGGTGAGCGCACCGGCCCCGGCCCCGGGCGAGTACCCGGAGGACCTGGCCGGTGAGACCGACCGGCTGGTGGCCGTCGCCCGGGCGTTCCAGCGGGAACCCTGATCGCCTCGACCGGGGAGGAGCAGGCGGCCGCGATCCACGACACGATCGCGCGGCTGGTCGCGCTCGACGTGGACGCCGGTGGCAACGCCGCCGCCCGCGAGGCCGTGGCGGTTCTGCCGGCCGTGCTGCGCCGGGCCCGGGAGCGGCCGGACAGCGATCTGCTCGCCGCCGCGGCCGAGTTGGCGGAGGTCACCGGCTGGCTGCTCTGCGACGCGAACCGCCATCCCGAGGCCGACCGCGCCAACCGCGTCGCGCTGGCACTGTCGCGCCGCTGCGGCCACCGTTCGATGGAACTGTTCGTGCTGCACAACATGAGCCTGCAGGCGACGTATCTGCGGCAGCCGGAGCGGGCGGTGGCGTTGGTGCGGCCGGTGCTCGACGACGCACGGCTCACGCCGCGGCTGCACTCGATGTTCCGGCTGCGGCTGGCCCGGGGCCTCGCGCAGCTGGGGCGTCGGCGGGAGGCGTTCCACACCTTGGACCACGCGCGGAGCCTGCTGCTGGACGGCGTCGGCCACCGGGATCCGGCCTGGGCCTGGTGGGTCTCCGAACGCGGCATGTACTCCGCGACCGCCGCGATGCACGGCACGCTGGGGGAGTGGGCCGCGGCGCTCGACCCGCTGCGTCAGGCCCTGCGGATGGCGCCCCCGAACGCCCACCGCGACCGCTTCCTCTACCTGTGCACGCTGCTGCACGCGCAGATCGAGGTGGGGGACCGGCGGGAGGCGCGGGAGACGGCCGAGGCGCTGGCGGTGCTGCGCGGCCGGGTCGGCTCGGCGCGCCCGCTGGCGAGACTGATGGCGACGGTCGAACGCACCACGGGCCGCATGCGCGAGGCCGTGGAACCCCTACACGCCGGCCAGCTCTACTGAGCAAACAAGTAAATGGGCCGGCATCCACGGGGGAAGATGCCGGCCCATCGATGGGACTATATCAGCCCGGTGCATGCTCCGGGGCGGTGGGCGTCAACGGATCGGCACGGTGCGCCAGTCCGCACCGTCGTCGGAGATCAGCAGCACCCACCGGTTGAACGTGACGTACCGGTCGTCGCGGGTGACGACGACGGGGTTCCCGGTCTCGAACGCCGGCCCGGTGAGCTCGCGGTACGGGCGTCCGGGCTCGCCGATCCGGTAGGTCAACCGGTCCGGCCGCGGCGGGAGCACGCCCGCGCCGTAGGTGGCCTTGGCGGACGGTTCCGGGGCGGTGTCGTGGGTGATGACGACGTGTGCGTCGCCGGCCGCGAGGTACGAGCCGACCAGCGGGCCGCCGGTTCCGCCCGCCATGACGCCACCGGACCAGGCGTCGGCGCGGGACCGCATGAACACCCACGCGGCGGCTCCTTCCGGGGCGGCGATCGTCACGTTCGCCGAACTGCCGTCCCGCGTGGCGACGCTCAGGTCGTACCGGGCGGTGTTCGGGTCGCGGGGCGGCACCTCCGTGAAGACGTGCGGCTGCCAGGTAAGGCCGAGGTCCGGGCTGACGGCGACGGCCGGGTGGCCGGTGGCACGGTCGGTGCCGGTGACCCAGGTCGTTCCGTCGGGGAAGCGGCGCACGGAATCGGCGCGCAGCGGGGGCTGGTTCGCCAGCGGCGCGAACGTTCCGACGAACGGGTCGAGGACGTCGACGACGCACCCGTCCTGCCGCCCGGCGCCGGTGATGTCGTTCGTGCACCGGAGCACGGAGTCGTGCGGCGCCGCGGCGATCGGCGTGTCCGTGCGGTACAGCGGCCGCCACGTGCGCGCGCCGTCGGTGCTGCCGATGGCGGCCAGTCCGGCGCCGTCGGTCGAGGGCGCGCGGGCCTCGACCGTCGCCCCGAGCACGATCCCGCCCGAGGGCGTGAAGCGCATCTCGTTGCCGAGCAGGCCGTCGATCCAGGCGTCGTCGGGGACCGGCTCGTTCAGCTCGCCCCGGGCCAGGTCCGCTTCCGAGCGGGTGGTCCAGGTGCGGCCGCCGTCGTCGGAACCGCGGATCACCACGTCGCAGTCCCGGCACTCCCGCAGGGTGGCGTAGAGGTGCCGGGCGTCGGCCGCGCCGGCCCACACGACGGCGGGCCATTGCCGGCCCTCCGCGGGGCCGGTGTACGGGTCGGGGCGGTCGCCGCCGCGGGTCACCAGCAGCGTGGCGACGAGCGCGGCCACCAGCGCGAACACCGGAGCCGCACGGGCCGCGGCGAGCGTGCGGCGGCGGCGGGTGGCGGCCCGGTACAGGGTGTCGACGTCGAGCGGCGCGGCGGGCGGCGCCGTCTCGACGGCGTCGTCAAGCAGGTCGCGCAGCAACATCGTCAACCTCGTCTCCGGTTCTCAGATCTCCCAGGTGTTCCTTGAGCGCGTTCAGGGCGCGCGACGTCTGGCTCTTGACCGTTCCGGTGGAACAGCCCAGGGCCTCGGCCGTGGCGGCGACGTCGAGGTCGAGGTAGTAGCGCGCGACGACGACGGCCCGCTGCCCCGGGGTGAGCCGGCGCAGCGCCGCCGCGACGGCCACCCGCCGGCTGACGTCGTCGTCCACTGTGGAGGGTCCGGCGACGGCGGGCAGGGTGTCGGTACTTCGCTCCCGTCTTCGGAACCAGCGCCGCGTCTCGGCCAGGTAGGTGCGCATCAGCGTGGTGCGCACGTAGCGGTCGACCGAGTCGTGGTCGCGGATGCGCCGCCACCCGGCCCCCACCCGCACGAACGTCATCTGCACCAGGTCGTCGGCGAAGTGCCAGTCCCCGCAGAGCAGGTAGGCGCTGCGCCGGACGACGTCCCTGCGGGCGAGCACGTAGGCGGCGAACTGCTCGCGTTCGTCTGTCACATCGGATAGGTGTGTCCGGGGACCTCGAACGGTTGTCAGTGCGTGTGGTGGGGATGCGTCACCACGACCACCGGGCGCGACGACTTCTTCACCAGGCTCAGCGGAACGCTGCCGAGGAGGCGTTCGGCCACGGCGGGGCGGGTGCTGGAGCCGACCACGATCAGGTCGGCGTTCTGCGCCTCGGCGAACTCCAGGATGCGCTCGACCGGCCGTCCCGACAGGACGGTCGCGTGCGCCTCGACACCGGCGTCGGCGAGCCGGCGCACCGCCGCGTCCGCGGCCGCCCGGGCGCGTTCCACGAAGACGGCGCGGGGCGCGGGACTGAGGCGTTCCAACTCGATCTCGTCGACCGCGACCACGGCGACGGTGGCGGCCGTCTGACGGGCCAGGCCCGCGACGGCGTCGGCGACCCAGGGCTGGTCCGCCTCGGGGTTTGCGGCGAGCACGATGCGCATGGCGACCTCCGGTGGACGAGGAGTAGCGGAGTTCTGGCGTGGGTATACCCCGACAACTGTTCCCCCATCGCGAAGGGGTGCGCCATGGCGGAGACCGAGACCCGGGACGGAACCTCCGGATTGGGCGAGCCGGAGCTGAAGCGGGTCATCGGGCCGGGACTGCTGCTGCTGTTCGTGATCGGGGACATTCTAGGGACCGGTGTCTATGCGTTGACCGGCAAGGTCGCCGCCGAGGTGGGCGGCGCCGTGTGGTTGCCGTTCTTCTGCGCGTTCGTCGTCGCGATCCTGACGGCGTTCAGTTATCTGGAACTGGTGACGAAGTACCCGCGTGCGGCCGGTGCGGCGCTCTACACGCACAAGGCGTTCGGGCTGCACTTCCTGACGTTCATGGTGACGTTCGCGGTGATGTGTTCGGGGCTCACGTCGGCGTCCAGTGCCTCCAAGGCCTTCGCCGGGAACTTCGCCGAGGCGTTCGACCTGTCGCTCGGGGACGGCATCGCGCTGACGGCCGTGGCGGTGGGGTTCATGACGCTCATCGCGCTGGTCAACTTCCGCGGCGTCGGCGAGAGCGTGAAGCTCAACGTGGTGCTGACCCTGGTGGAACTCACCGGCCTGCTGATCGTCATCGGGATCGGCGCGTGGGCGCTCGGCGGCGGCGAGGGCGACATGTCGCGGCTCACCGACTTCGACACGCCCTCCGGCGAGAACGCGTTCTTCTCCGTGACGGCCGCGACCGCTCTGGCGTTCTTCGCGATGGTGGGTTTCGAGGACTCGGTGAACATGGCCGAGGAGACGAAGGACCCGGTGCGCGTCTTCCCGAAGGTGATGCTCGCCGGCCTCTGCGTCACCGGTCTCGTCTACGTGCTGGTGGCGATCTCGGCGGTGGCGCTGGTGTCGCCCGCGGACCTGAGCAAGGGGGACGCGCCGCTGCTGAAGGTGGTGGAGGCGGGCGCGCCGGCGTTCCCGTTGACGGTCTTCGCGTTCATCACGATGTTCGCGGTGGCGAACTCGGCGCTGATCAACATGTTGATGGCGAGCCGGCTGCTGTACGGGATGGCGAACGAGCGGGTGCTTCCCAAGCAGCTCGGCCGGGTGCATCCGACCCGGCGCACGCCGTGGGTGGGCATCGTGTTCACGACGCTTGTGGCGTTCGGGCTGATCTGGTTCGCCGACCTGGCGGCGCTCGGCGGGACGACCGCGCTGCTGCTGCTGTGCGTGTTCACGGTGGTGAACGTGGCGGTGCTGGTGCTGCGCCGCGATCCCGTGGAGCACAAGCACTTCCGGGCGCCGACGGTGATCCCGGTGCTGGGGGCGGTGTCGTGCGCGTATCTCGCGAGCCCGCTCTCCGGCCGGGCGTCGGCGGACTACCGGGTGGCCGGCGTGCTGTTGCTGATCGGCGTCGTGCTGTGGGGGATCACGTTCGCGTCGACCCGGTTCGTCGACGCCCGGCGGGGAACGCCCGCCTGACGGTGCCGGGGTTCTAACCTGGTCGCCATGCGGGGTTGGCCGTACGTCAGGCGCAGTGCGGCGGTCATCGCTCTCCATGTCCATGGATACCCGCGCGATGTCGGTGGGCTGCTGCTCGTCGTGGGGGCGCCGGGATCCGGCCGCTCCGCGCTGCTGGAGCACGAGTGCGGCCCCGGTGTGGTGCGGCTGCGCGACCTGACGTTCGAGGAGGTGGCGGCCGCGGCGCGGGAGGGCGGGGCGCGGTTGACGCTCGACAGCCTCGACGAGACCGCCGACGCGCGCCGCGTCGTCAGCACCGTGGTCCACCCGGCCGTGCGCGCCGGACGGCGGGTCATCGTGGCCACCGACCGGGACGGCGCGGACCTCTTCGGCCGGCACACGCTCCGGATCGACCTCGCCGACCCGCGTTACGGCTCCGTGGCCGAGCTGACCAGGTTCACCCGGATGATCATGAAACGGGCCGGACACCCGACGGAGTCGGCGGCCCGCGTCGCGACCCTGGCGGAGGGCAACTACCTGGTCGCGGCCCTGTACGCGCGGATCGGCGGCGAACCCGCCACGCCCGCCCTCGACGCGGCGATCACCGTCTGGTCGGACGCGCTCGCGGAACCGACGCGGCGGGCGCTCACCGCCCTGGCGTACGCCCGGGTGCCCGGCTTCACCGTGGCGCAGTGGCACGCCGTCGCGCGGGCGCTCGGCACCGAACTCGCCCCGAAGGACCTGCGCGCGATCGCCCGCGCGGAGGCCCCGTTGCTGGTGACCCGGCACGCCGACCGCTACCTCCTCGCACCCGAGGCGCTGGCGAACGCCCTGCGGCGCGGGCCGGCCGACGAGGCGGCCGTGGCGACGGCCCTGCTGCGCACCTCCTACCGGACCGATGTCTACACAGGACGGAACCTGCCCGTCCACGCCGCCGCCGGCGGCATGCTCGACGACGTCTACGCGCACGACCCGGCCCTGCTCCAGGTGGACCTGGGACGCCTGGACGGGCAGTCCGGGCGCCTGGCCCGCCGCGCCGCCCGCGAGCGGGCCCGACTCGTGCGGTTGACCCCCGGGGCGGCCACCGCCGGGCCGGCCGAGCGGGCCGCGATGTTCGCCGTGACGGCCGCGGTCGAGGGGTTGCACCCGTCGTGGGTGCCCGACGCGGCGCCCGCGTACCGCGTGCTGCGCTACGCGGTGGGCGCGCGTCGCCGCACCGCGCCGATCAGCGCTTCCGACTGGGTGACCGCGGTGTGCGGGATCCGCGTCGGCAGACGGCATTTCACGGTGTACGGCTGCCAGGACGGCAGGATCCTGATCCCCGGTGCCGAACGGGTCCTGCACGGCCACGAGCGCGCCGTCCGCGACCTGTTCGCGGTGCCGCGCGACAACGGCCGCGCCCTGCTCGCCTCGCGCGGCGCCGACGCAACGCTGCGGCTGTGGGAGCCCGACACCGGCGAACAGCGCACGGTGGTGCCGCTCGAGCTGCGGGCGCCGATGTGCGTGGCGGCCGTCGCAGGGCGGCTGCTCGTCGCCGACGGGCACGAGGGCGGCCTGCGGATCCGCGACGCCGACACCGGTGACGTGATGCGCTTGCTCGACTCCGGGTTCGTCACGGCGATGTGTACCGTCCCGGACGGGCGACGGACGCTCGTCGCGACGGCGACGCGCGGCGTGGGCCTGACGCTCCTGGACCCCGCGACGGCAAGGGTGCGCCGCCTGCCGGTGCCCGATCTCGACGACCTCGGCGAGGTGACGCACCTGCTCGCCGTGCCCACACCGGGCGGCACCGTTCTCGCCGTCGCCAACCGGGACAGCGGCCTGGTGCTGGTCGATCTCGCCACCGGCCGGACGCGGTCGTGTCCGACCGGCGGGCACGACCGGTGGGGCCTCGCCGCGCTGCGGGTCGGCGGCCGGCACTTGCTCGTCTACGGCGGGCTTCACGACCCGACGGTCTGGCTGGTCGACCCGCCGACCGGACGGCAGGTCTGGGCGGTCCTGGGCGACCGGAACGACGGGCCGCGACGCACCGTCCCGACGGCGGCGGGAGACCTGCTGGCGCAGGTGTCGGCGGGTGGAACGGTCTCCTTGTGGTCGCCGTCGGATCTCGGCAACCCGCCGGACTGTCCGATGTGGACGGTCGGGTCGGCGCACGCGCTCGACGGGTCGCCGTTCGTCACGGGCGGGGACGCCCTGCGCGTGTGGACGTGCCGCACGGAACGGCGCACGGTCCGACCGGCGACCGAGGCAGGACCGGCCGACGACCGGCCCGTCGGCGTGCCGATGGTGCACGACGGGCGGCCGGTGCTCGTGGACACCGCCGCCGGTGTGCGGTGGACGTTCGGTGAGCGCGGGGACGCGCCGACGACGGCCGTCTGTGCCGCCTGGGACGAGCGGGGAAGCGCGCTGATCGCGGCCGGGGCGGACGGCCGGATCACCAGGTGGGATCCGGCGACCGGGCAGCGGGTCCGGCCGAAGGGGTGGCTCCCGTCACGGCGCTGGCAGGGGCCGGACGCCCCTGTGACGGCGATGTGCGCGCTGCGCCTCGGGTCCGGTCGCGCCGCGGTGACGACCGTCGCCGGCAGCGAGGCGCGGGTGTGGGACCTGCGTACCGGACGGACCCTGCGCAGTTGGTCGGAACGCACGGCCGTGACGGCGCTCTGCGCCATGCCGGTAGGTTCGGAGGCGGTGGCCGTGGCGCAGGCGGACGGCACGCTGACGGTGCGGTCGGCGGCGGACGCCCGGGAGCTGCATCGCGTGCGGACGGCTCACGGAACGGTGCGGGCGATGTGCCTCGCGAACCACGCCGGTGCGCAGGTGCTGGCGACCACCGGCGACGACGGGACCGTGGTGCTGTGGTCGCCGATCCTCGCCGGACCGCTGCTGACGGTGCCGGTGCGCCGGGCGGGGCGGGCGCTCGCGGCCACCGCCGACGGCCTGGTGGTCATCACCGCCGGCGGGGTGCTGGAGTTGGGGCTACCCTAGCGTCCCGGCGCGGGGCTCGCGGTGCTGGAGCGCAGCACCAGCGAGGTCGACAGCTCCACCCGGGGCGTGTCCAGCTCCTCGCCGGAGACCAGCGACAGCAGCATCCGGGTGCCCATGGCGGCCATCTCCACCAGGGGCTGGCGCACCGTCGTCAGCGGCGGGATGCCCCAGCGCGCCTCCTCCAGGTCGTCGAAGCCCACGATGCTCATGTCGTCCGGCACGCGCATGCCGCGTTCGTACAGCGCCTCGTAGGCCCCCAACGCCATCTGGTCGGCGCAGACGAACACCGCCGTCGGCGGGCGGGCCTGGTCGAGCAGCGTGAGCGTCTCCCGGTACCCGGTCGGGCTGAGGAAGTCGCCGGTGCGCACGTACGAACTGGGCACCTTGAGGCCGGCGGCGTTCATCGCGGCGCGGTAGCCGTCGACGCGGGCCCGGCTGCACAGCACGTCCGTCGGCCCGCCGATGACGGCGATCCGCTTGTGCCCCAACGAGATCAGGTGTTCCGTGGCCGACACCCCGCCGGCCCAGTTGGTCGCGCCGACCGAGGGGACGTCGGGCCCGGGCGCACCGGCCGGGTCGACGATGACGACCGGGATGCCGAGCTCGTCGAGCTGCGCCTGCTGCGCGGCCGAAAGCTCCGAAAGCACCAGCAGCACCCCGTCGGAACGCCGCGTCGCGAGCTGTTCCAGCCAGCGCCGGTCCGGCCGGGTCCGCCGCCGCCCGTGCACGGCCGACACGACGACGCCGGTCTCCGCGCGGTGCGCCACCTCCTCGACCCCGGCCAGCACCTCCATCGCCCACGGGCTGCCGAGGTCGACGAAGACGAGGTCGATGAGGCCGACGCGGTTGCGGGCCCGGGCGCGGGGCGGGCTGTAGTTGCGGGTGCGCAGCACCTCTTCCACCCGTTGCCGGGTGGAGGGCGACACGTCGGGCCGCCCGTTGACCACCTTGGACACGGTCGGCACCGACACGCCGGCGGCGGCCGCCACCTCTGCCATCGTGGCGCGTCGGTCGGTCATGCGCGGTTTCTCCTTCACGACAGCGGAGTGTAATGAAAGTTTCGAATCTCAGCCCTTGGTGGCGCCACTGGTCAACCCGCTTGTGAGGTGTCGTTCGGCGAGTGCGTAGAACGCGATGGACGGCACGATCGCCAGCGTCACGTACGCGAGGATGCGGGCCGTGTCGGCGGCGTACTGCCCCTGGAACTGCTGCACACCGAGCGGCAAAGTCCACATCGACGGATCGTTGAAGACCACCAGCGGGAGCATGAAGTTGTTCCAGCTCGACACGACGGCCAGCACCGATACGGTGGCGAGCGCCGGCCGGGCCATCGGCAGCAGGATGCGCCAGAAGAAGCCCCACGGCGTGCAGCCGTCCAGGATCGCGGCCTCCTCGACGGAGCCCGGGATGTCCCGGAAGAACCCGCGCAGGATGATGATCGTCATCGGCAGCCCGAACGCCGCCTGCGGCAGGATCACGCCGAGCGGATTGTCCAGCAGGTCCATCTCGCGCAGCACCACGTACAGCGGCAGGATCGCCACCGCGAACGGGAACATCAGCCCGATGCTGAAGAGCGTGAACAGCAGTTCCCGCCCGCGGAACGCGAAGCGCGCGAAGACGAACGCCGCGAGCGCCGACGCCAGCACCACCAGAAGTGTGGTCGCGACGGCGATGAAGATGCTGTTGCCCAGCGGCCGCCAGAACCCCGACGACACCAGCATGTCGGCGTAGTTCTCGAACACCCACGGGTCCGGCAGCCCGAACGGCCGGGTCACCAGCTGCCCGTTGTCCTTGAACCCGCCGAGGATCCCGAACAGCAGCGGCACCACGATGGTGGCCCCGACCAGGATGCAGATCACGTGCAGCGGCAGGTGCCGCAGCGAGGCGCGACGCTTGGCCTGCTTCGCGGTGACCGGCGGCCGAGGCGCCGGGGCGCTCACCGGCCGGGCCGCTTCCTTGGTAGTCACTTCGCGGCCCCCAGAACCGTCATCGCGCCCTCCAGGTCACGCCGGAGCACGAACCGCTGGTACACCAGGGCGAACACGAGGCAGATCAGGAACATCGTCACGCTGATCGCGCTCGCGTAGCCCACCTCGAAACGCTTGAACCCGTACTGGAACAGCGTCACGGCCATCGTCTCCGAGCCGTGCACCGGACCACCGCCGGTCAACACCCACACCAGGTCGAACAGCTGGATGGTGCCGATGACCGACAGGAAGATGCTGATCCGGATGGTGGGCCCGAGCAGCGGCAGCGTCACGTGGCGGAACACCTGCCACGCGTTCGCGCCGTCGGAGGAGGCCGCCTCGGTCAGCTCCTGCGGGATGCTCTGTCGCGCGGCGAGGTAGAGCACCATGTGGAAGCCGAAGTACTTCCAGCTCACCACCACGAAGACCGCGTACAGAACGGTGTCCGGATTGGCCAGCCAGGTCTGCTGCACGTCGCCGGGCAGCAGACCCAACAGGTTGTTGACCAGTCCGTTGTTGGGCGAGAGCAGCATCGTGAACAGCACCGCGGTGATGACCTCGCTCAGCACGTACGGAGCGAAGAACAGCACCCGGTAGACACTCCGCCCGCGTATCGGCTGGTTGACCAGCAGCGCCAGTCCCAGCGACACGGGGAGCTGGATCCCCACCGACAGCACGATGAGGATCAGCCCGCGTTGGAGGTCGCCGAGGAAGACGTCGTCGCTCCACAGCCGCGTGAAGTTGGCCAGTCCCACGAACTGCGTCGGCAGGCCGCCGAAGCCGTTCCAGGAGAAGAAGCTGGTGTAGAGGCCCAGCACGATCGGGCCCAACACCAGGCCGACGAACAACAGCAAGGCGGGCAGGAGGAACAGCGCGAGAACCGGCCCGTTGCGACGACGTCCCCTCATGCTTACTTGGTCTTCGCCGTCTTGGCGATCGCCGCGGCGACCTGTTCCGGCTTGGCGGTGCCCGCGATCAGCTCGGCGACGCTGTCGTTGACCTGGGCGCCGACGGCCGGCGGATATGCCTGGTCCAGGTACAGCTGGAACGCGGTGGCCTTGGCGACCGTTTCCTGCACCTTCTTCAGGTTGGGGTCCTTGATGGCGTCCTCGGCCCCCTGGGTGACGGGCAGTACGCCGCCGGCACCCGTCGCCTTGCGCTGGCTGTCGGCCGTCAGCAGGAACTTGACGAAGTCGAGCGTCTCCGGCGGCGCGTCCTTGCCGATCGCGAAGCCGTTGCCGCCACCGAACACCTCGGTGATCGCGCCCTTTCCGCCCTCCAGCGACGGGAAGGGGAAGAAGCCCAGCTTGTCGCCGATGCCCTGCTTGGTGGAGGAGTACGACGCCTGGGTGGAGGGCGCCCACTGGCCCATCAGCTCCATGGCGGCCTGGCCGTTGCCCATGATGGCGGCCTGGCCGTCGGTGGCGGAGTACTTGGCGCCCTGGAAGCCGGTTTGGAACGGCTGCAGGTCGACGAGTTCCTTGAGCTTGGCACCCGCGGTCACGAAGTCCGGCCGATCGAACGAGCCGTCCTTGGCCGCATCGGCCATACCCGCGACACCCGCCTGGCGGATCGCGAGGTACGACCAGTAGAAGTGACCCGGCCACTTCTCCGCGCCGGCGAGGGCGATCGGCGTCACCTTGGCGGCCTTGAGCTTGCGCACGACCTCCAGGAACTCTGCCCAGGTGGCCGGCGGCGCGGCGATGTTGGCCTTGGCGAAGAGCTCCTTGTTGTACCAGAAGCCGACCATGCCGACGTCGAACGGGACGCCGTACTGCTTGCCGTTGACCTGGTAGAGCTTGGTCGCGTTCGAGTTGATCTGCGAGAGCCAGCCGACGTCGCCGGAGATCTCCTTCACCAGCCCGGCCTGGACCTGCTGGTTGAGGACGCCGCCGCCCCAGGAGTGGAAGAGCGAGGGCGGCTTGCCGGCCTGGGTGACGGTCGTCAGCTTCGCCTTGAACGCTTCATTCTCCAGCGGAGTGATCTTGATCTTGACGCCCGAGTGGGCGCCCTCGTAGTCCTTCGCGAGCTGTGCCCACACGGACAGCATCGGGTCGGTGTTGCTGATGTGCCACCAGTCGATTTCGCCGGAGGCGCTGCCGCCGTCGTCGTCGCCGCAGGCGCCTAAAAGGGCGACACCGGCACCGGCTCCGGTGATCTGAAGTAGCCGCCGACGAGACAGGCGGGGGGTGAAAGTCATGAGCGGACCCTTCGGGGTGGAGAGGGAGGGCTCGGCGAAAGTTTCGATAACTTTCGACAACGATGTCCGGCAGGTTACGGCCGTGAGCTTCGACACGTCAAGGTCTGTCGTTTCGATGCAGCTTCGGGCTATCGTCCATGGCGTTCCGGCGCTCGCCGGTGTTTCGATACTTTCGAAAGTTTCGGGAGGGCGTATGGCCGGCGGTCGGTTGATCCGGAACCCGGTACTACCCGGGTTCCACCCGGATCCGTCGATCCTGCGCGTCGGCGCCGACTACTACGTGGCCACGTCCACCTTCGAGTGGTACCCGGGCGTGCGCCTGCACCACTCCACGGACCTGGTGCACTGGCGACCGCTGGGCGGCATCCTCACGGAGAAGCGGCTGCTCGATCTCTACGGCGCGGGTGACTCGTGCGGGGTGTGGGCGCCGGATCTGTCCTATGTGGACGGACTGTTCCACCTCGTCTACTCGGACGTGGCCAGCTTCGCCAGCGGCTATTGGGACCCGATGAACTACCTCGTCACGGCCGAGGACCCGACGGGCCCGTGGTCCGACCCGATTCCCTTGCACGGCAGGGGTTTCGACGCGTCGCTCTTCCACGACGGGGACGAGAGCTGGCTGCTCACCATGACCGCCGACTGGCGGCCCGGCCACGAACGGTTCGCCGGCATCAACCTCCAGCGCTACGACCGCAAGACGCAGACCCTCGTCGGCCCGGAGAAGGTCATCTTCTACGGCACGCCCGCCGGGGTGACCGAGGGGCCGCACCTGCACAAGCGCGACGGCTGGTACTACCTCGTCACCGCCGAGGGCGGCACCAGCTGGGAACACCGCGTCACGGTGGCCCGGTCGCGTTCGCTGGACGGGCCGTACGAGGTCGACCCGGCCGGCTCCATGATCACCTCCTACGGCCGGCCCGACCTGCCGCTGCAGAAGGCCGGCCACGGCAGCCTCGTCGAGACCCCCGACGGCGAGTGGTACCTGGCCTACCTGGTGGGCCGCCCGTACTCGCCGCTCGGCCCGTGTGTCCTCGGCCGGGAAACCGCGCTGCAGCGGGTGGACTGGCCCGTGGACGGCTGGCCCTCCGTCGACGGCGGCCTGCCGTCGCTCACCACACCCGCCCCCGCCGGGGCGTCCGAGTCCGGTGCGGCACAGGGACCTGGGGGTGCTGTGCCGCACCTCGAACCTCCCAACCCCGAGTACGACGACTTCGACGGCGACGCGCTCGGCGTCAACTGGTCCACCCTGCGCCGCCCGGCGACCCCCGACTGGGCCGATCTCGGTGCCCGGAAAGGGTTCCTGAGGGTCCATGGTGGACAGTCGCCGGTCGGCCGCCAGCGGCCCAGCCTCGTGGCGCGACGGGTCACCGACCGGCACTGCGCGCTCGAGGCGGTCATGGAGTTCCGCCCCGCCAACTACCGCCAGCTCGCCGGCGTGACCGCGTACTACAACACCCGGAACTGGCACTTCGCGTACCTCACCGCCGACGACGACGGGCTGCCCGTGCTGGAGGTGCTCACCAGCGACTCCGGCAAGCACGTGCCGCACCCGACCTGCCGCATCCCCGTTCCCGGGATCGAACGGGTCGCCCTGCGCGCGGAGTTCGACGGGCCGATCGTGCGCTTCTCGTACGCGCTCGACGGGCCGGAGTCGTGGCGGGAGTTCCCGGTCGAACTGGACGCCACGATCCTCTCCGACGAGTACGCCGCGCGCGTGGTCGACGGGGAGCCCGAGGCGTGGGGCTTCACCGGGGCGTTCATCGGCCTGTGGGTGCAGGATCTCGGCGTCGACGGCGGGTACGCCGACTTCGACTCGGCCACGTACACGACCGGCGCCGAAGCGAATCGACGCAGCCGATGGACAGAAGCCGAGGGGGAGAGGACTCTGCTCCAGTAGTAGGCACTGCGGCTCCGCACCGCCGGCCGGAGCCGCTGTTGCCGGTCTGGAGGGATCCATGACCGCCAACGTGATGGTTGTCGTGGAACGGCAGTTCGACTATCCCCGACCGGACGTCTTCCGGGCCTGGACGGCCCCGGAGGAGATGGCGCGGTGGCGCGGCAGCCCCGGCTGGCACGTGGAGTCCGAGACGGTCACCTCGGAGCTTCGCCTGGGCGGCCGCCACCATCACGTCAAGGTCCGCGACAACGACCCGACCACCCGCGTGACGACCGACGCCGTCTTCACCGAGTACTTCGACCCCGACGTCTTCGTCGCCCGCCAGCGCATCACCGGCGACCCCGGCATCGATCCCGACGTCCCGCTCGAACTGCGTGTCGAGTTCACCAGGACCGGCCGCGACGGCACCCTGGTGCGCATCGTCCAGGGTCCCTACGAGCCGGAGGTGGCGGGCTTCCACGCCAAGGGCTGGGAGCTGGAGCTCGAACGCCTCCAGACCTACCTGAGCGGGCGGGCCGCGCCATGACCACCACCGAGCGCGCCGCCGGCCACACCGCGATCGTGCGGCAGAAGCCGCTCATGACGATGCGCCAGATCCTGTTGATGAACCTCGGTTTCTTCGGGATCCAGTACAGCTTCGGCATGCAGCAGACCGCGGTGAACCCCATCTACAACTTCCTCGGCGCCTCGCCCGAGGACCTGCCGCTGCTGAACCTCGCCGGACCCGTCACCGGGCTGCTGATCCAGCCGCTCATCGGTGCCCTCTCCGACCGCACGTGGAGCCCGCGCTGGGGGCGGCGCAAGCCGTTCTTCCTGATCGGCGCCATCGGCTGCAGCGTGTGCCTGTTCCTGTTCCCGTTCGTGGCGGCCGTGTGGACCGCCGTGCTGCTGCTGTGGATCCTGGACGCCAGCAACAACACGGCGATGGAGCCGTACCGGGCGTTCATCGCCGACAAGCTGCCGCCGCAGCAGCTCGCCAAGGGCTTCCTGGCGCAGAGCTTCTTCACCGGGTTCGGCATCACGCTCGCGAATATTTCACTGTTCGTCTTCCAGAGTTGGATCTCCGGCGCCACCGAGGCGGGGATTCCGTACTGGGTCGTGGGGTCGTTCATGCTCGGGGCGGTGTGCTCGATCGGCTCGGTGCTCGTGTCGATCCTCACCACGCCGGAGATCCCGCCGACCGAGAGCGAACTGAAGGCGTTGCGCGCCAAGAAGGGCGGCGCGCTGAAGGAGATCCTCGACGCGATCGTCGAGATGCCGCCGGAGCTGCGCAAGCTGGCGGTGGTGTATCTCTTCCAGTGGTACGCGATGGTCTGCTACTGGCAGTTCGTGTCGCTGTCGATCGCGGAGTCGGTGTACGGCGTGACCGCCGAGGACCCCGAGTACGCCGATGCCGTCTCGTGGACCGGCCTGGTCAACGGCTGGTACAACATCGTGACGTTCTGCGTGGCGTTCCCGCTGGTGGCCCTGGCCCGCCGGCACGGGGCGAAGTGGGTGCACATCCTGTGCCTGCTGTGCGCCGCCGTCGGGCTGGTGCTCTTCGCCAACCTGACGAACCGGTACCTGCTGTTCCTGCCGATCATCGGGCTCGGGATCGCGTGGGCGTCCATCATGGGCGTTCCGTACATCATGGCGGTGCGGATGATCCCGTCGTCCCGCTACGGCGTCTACATGGGGATCATCAACATGATGATCGTCGTGCCGATGCTGATCCAGACGGTGACGTTCGGCTGGATCTTCGAGCACCTGCTCGACGCGGACCCGACCAACGCCATCGTCTTCGCCGGTGTGCTGCTCGCGATCGCCGCCGCGACGATGACCTGGATCAAGGAACCGCCGATCGTCCGCGACGTGGACGACGTCCTGACCATGCCCGCCGGCGCGCACTGAGGGGGCGGGGATGGCCGCACGGTACGTGTATCGAACGATCGTCGTCGGCACCGACGGCTCCGACCTGTCCGGCCCGACCGTCGCGCGGGCCGCCTGGCTCGCCGCGCACGACGACGCCGACCTGGTGATCGTCTGCGCCTACTCGGACCTGACGCCGCGCCAGGAGGCCCGCACGCCGGCCGCCCCGAAGGACGCCCGCCCCGGCCAGGTGCCCGGCCGCGCCGCCGCCAGCGATGCGGTGGCCGCGGCCGTGGCGGTGGCCCGGACCCAGGGCGCCACCATCTCCGCCGCCCTCCTCATGGCCGGCGACCCGGCGGCGTCACTACTGGCAACAGCAAAGGACCGAGCCGCGGACCTGGTGGTGGTTGGCGCCGCCCGCGACACGGGCATCGCCGAACGCCTACTCGGCTCGGTGGCAACGGAGGTGGCAAGGCGCGCCGACTGCGAGGTCCTCCTGGTCCGCCCACGCGCCGAAACGAAGGAATAGGCAGCGACTACTGCTGCACGCGAACGGGGCAGCGGAGCGGTCGATCCCGCCGAAGGCGGATCGACCCGGAGCGGTGCGGCGGGAGCAACGGTCGCGCCCCCGACGGACCGACGCAATAATGCTCGTATTCTCTTATATCCCAAGGTCTTTGCTGATGATGAGCTTCATGACCTCGTTGGTGCCGCCGAAGATCCGGCTCGGCCGCGCGCTCGCCCACATCTTCGCGATCGGGTACTCGAGCATGTAGCCGTACCCGCCGTGCAACTGCACGCAGCGGTCCACCACCCGGCCCTGCACCTCGGAGCAGAAGAGCTTCACCTTGGCGGCGTCGGCCTGGGTCAGCTCGCCGCGGTCGTGGGCGTTGAGGGCGCGGTCGAGCAGCGCCTGCCCGGCCTCGACGTCGGTGGCGCAGTCGGCCAGCTCGAACTTCGTGTTCTGGAACGACGACACCGGACGGCCCCACGCCTTGCGCTGGCCGGTGTACGCGATCGTCGTCTCCAGCGCGGCGACGGCGCCGGCCTGCGAACCGACGGCGATGCTGAGCCGCTCCTGCGCGAGATTGCGCGCGAGGTACATGAACGCCGCGCCCTCGACGCCCAGCACGTTGGCGGCCGGGACGCGCACGTCGTCGAAGAACAGCTCCGCCGTGTCGGAGGCGTGCAGCCCGACCTTTTCCAGGTTGCGGCCGCGGGTGAACCCGGGCATGTCGCGCTCGACCACGAGCAGGGTGAGCCCGGCGCGGGGATCCTCCTCGCGCGACGTGCGGGCCACGACGATCACGAGGTCGGCGAGGATCCCGCCGGTGATGAACGTCTTCGCGCCGCTCAATACCCAGTCGTCGCCGTCGCGTCGGGCCGTGGTGGCGATGCCGCTCAGGTCGGAGCCGGTGCCGGGCTCGCTCATGGCGATCGCGGTCATCAGCTCGCCCGCGGCCATCCCGGGCAGCCACCGGCGCTTCTGCACGTCGGTGGCGAGCGTGAGCACGTACGGCAGGATGATGTCGAGGTGCACCGCGGAGGTGCCGAGCATGACATGCTGCCGCACGGACTCCTCGGTCAGCACCGCGTTGAACTTGAACGACGTGACGCCGCCCCCGCCGTACTCCTCGGGCACGGTCATGCCCATGATGCCGACGTCGCCCATGCGCTTGTACAGCTCGCGGGGCACCTGGTGGGCCCGCTCCCACTCGGCGAAGTGCGGCGCCACCTCCTTGTCGATGAACTGGCGCACGAGGTCGCGGAAGGCTTCGTGTTCTTCGTCGTACACGTCCCGTCGCATTGTGCCAGCCTACTGGGCGACCGTTCAGTAAAGTCAAGGCCATGATGCGCGGAGAAGGGTTGGCGGCCATCCATGCCGCCGCGCGGGAGGCGTTCGCGGAGCAGGGTTACCACGCCACCTCCGTGCGGGACATCGCGCGGCGGGCCGGCGTCAGCATGGCCGCGCTGTACTACCACTACGAGGGCAAGCAGGAGTTGCTCTTCGCCGTGCTGCGCGAGTCCGTCGAGGACTACTTCGTCACCTGCGAGCACGCGCTGGCCGCGGCGCCCGACGACCCGGCCGCGCACCTGGACGCGTTGGTGGGGGCCACCGTGCGGTACCGGGTGCGGCGGCGGGCCGAGAGCACGCTCAACCTGATCGAGGTGCGCAACCTGGAACCGCGCTACCGCAAGCTGTTGGACGCGCGGGTGGACACGGCGACCCGGATGTGGGCCGGGATCATCGACGACGGGGTGCGCGCGGGGGTGTTCGCGACGGCGTGGCCGGACGACGCGCGCCGGGCCGTCATCGCGATGTGCAACGCGATCGCGGACTGGTACCGGCCGGAGGGGGCCGTCACCGTGGACGAACTGGTCGAGCGCTACGTCGGACTGGCCCGCACGATCGTGGCCTGCTCCTGACGAGGCGGTTGCTTAACGATCGCCCAGTACATTTGAGCAGCGGCGGAGCATCGCGAGGTAGGCGAGGCCGCCCAGGCGCGGGCCGGCGAGTCGACCGGCCAGGCGGCCCAGCGGCGACGGCGGCCGGTTGGTGACCTCGCTCGCCGCCAGCCTCGATATCCGCCGCACGCGCGGGATCCGTTCGCGCTCGTAGCGCCGGAGGCCGTCGGGGAGAGCGATCCTGCGGCGCAGCACCCACGCGTCCTCCAGGGCCTGGTTGGCGCCCTGCGCCTGGGAGGGCGGGAACGCGTGCGCGGCGTCGCCGACGAGCGTCGTGCGCTCGGCGCCCCAGCGGTCCGGGACGGCGTGCCGCACGTGCGGGTACCGCTGCACGTCCGCCTCGGTGAGCCCGTCGAGGAGCGCGGCGACCGGCCCCGCGTACGCGGCGAAGCGCCCGCGCAACCACTCCAGGGTCGGCTCCGACTCCGGCGCGTCCGGCGTGTCGAACCACCACTGCAGCAGGCCGTCGCCGGCCGGCATCAGGCCGCAGAGGCCGGCGGGGCCGACGACGCAGCGCGCGTGGGGCGAACCGGCGATCTCCGGGAGCGCGACCGTGAGGCCCTGCCAGGAGATCCAGCCGTTGTGGCGGGCCGGCTCGTCGCCGAGGACCGCGCGCCGCACGGCCGAGCGGTAGCCGTCCGCGCCCACCAGCACGTCGGCGCGGTGCGTGGCCCCGTCGGCCGTGCTGACGGTGACCCCGTTCGCGTCCGGTGCCACGCCGGTGACCTCGACGCCGTAGGAGATCGCGCCGCCGGGGGAGAGGGGGGCCGCCAGGCGGGCCAGGAGGCGATGGCGGGGGACGGTGGCCACGCCGAAGCCGGTCCGTCGACGCATCACCGTCAGGTCGGTGCGGCCGAAGACCGTGCCGTCCGGCAGGGTGAACGTCAGCGTCCGCACCGGTCCGCCGAGGCCGTCGAGCGGGACGCCGAGTTCGTGTGCCGCCTTGGCGCCGTTGCAGAAGATCGTGACGGCGGCGCCGTCGGTGCGCGGTGCGGGTGCGCGTTCGAGGACGCGGACCGTGTGGCCGTCGGCGGTCAGGCCGGCCGCGAGGGCCAGCCCGCCGACACCGGCCCCGGCGATCAGGACGTCCATCAGCGGGTATCCGCGTCGAGGCCGGATTGGTAGGCGAAGACGACGAGCTGCGCGCGGTCGCGGGCGCCGAGCTTCACCATCGCCCGGCTCACGTGCGTGCGGGCGGTGGCCGGGCTCATCGTGAGGCGTTCGGCGATCTCGTGGTTGGTCAGGCCCTCGGCCACCAGCGAGACGACCTCGCGTTCGCGCCCGGTCAGGTCCGCGATCCGGGGGTGCGGCCGCGGTGCCCTCGGCCTTTGCCGGGTGAACTCCCGGATCAGCGTGCGGGTCACCGACGGGGCCAGCAGCGCACCCCCGTCGACGACCGTGCGGATCGCCTCGATGAGCCGCGCCGGCGGGGTGTCCTTGAGCAGGAACCCGCTCGCCCCCAGGCGCAACGCGTCGAAGACGTAGTCGTCCCGTTCGAACGTGGTCAGCACGATCACCCGCGTGCGGGCGAGCGCCGGTTCGGCCACGATGCGCGAGGTGGCCTCGATGCCGTCGATCCCCGGCATGCGCACGTCCATCAGCACCACGTCGGGCCGCAGCCGAACGGCCTCCCGCACGGCCCCGATCCCGTCGGCCGCCTCGCCCGCCACGGCGAACCCGTCCTCGTGCTCGAGCAGCGTGCGCAGTCCGAGGCGCACGAGATCCTGGTCGTCCACGAGCAACACCGAGATCACCGCACGGCCCCCGCTCCGGTGGGCAGGCTGGCCCGCACCTCGAACGTGCCCTCGCCCGGCCCCGCGGTCAGCTGCCCGCCGAGGTGCTCGACCCGGCGGCGCATCCCGTTGATCCCGAACCCGACCGTGTGCTCGGGCGCCAGGTCCTGATTGATCACAGTCAGGGTCAGCGCTCCCTTCCCGTACTCCAGACCCACCGCCGCGCGCGGGTGCGCGGAGTGCTTGACGACGTTGGTCAGCGCCTCCTGGAGCACGCGGTACGCGGCGGTGTCGACGGCGTTCGGCAGCGGCCGGGGCCGGCCCCGCGTGGTGATCTCCACGGCGACGCCCGCGTCCTCGACCCGGCGGCGCAGGTCGTCCAGGCGGGCGAGGCCGGGGGCCGGGGGCCGCGCCGCGTGCGCCTCGGCGGGGGTGATCGCGGCGAGGGTGGCGCGCAGTTCGGCCAGTGCGTCGGCGCTCGCCCGGCTGATCGCCGCCAGCGCCAGGGCCGCCTGAGCCGGACTCTTCGACGCCACGTGCAACGCGATGCTCGCCTGCATGTTGATGGCCGCGAGGCCGTGTCCCACCACGTCGTGCACCTCCTGGGCGAGCCGCAGCCGTTCGGCGTCGACGAGACGGCGTTCGGCCTCGTGCCGTTCCCTCGCCCGGGCCTCCAGCACCGCGCGGCGCGCGACGCCCGCGGTGAACGGGACGGCGACCCAGGCGGAGGCCGGGATCAACCCGACGAGGCCCGGCAGGGCCGAGGCGTGCACGAAGACGTGCGGGGTCAGCGCCGCGAACGCCGCCACGCACCACAGCGCGGCCGGCGCCGGCGGGCGGCGGCGGGCCACCGAGTACACGGCCAGCGCGACGCACAGCAGGATCGGCCCGAACGGGTACCCGACCAGCAGGTACGTGGTGGTCAGCAGCGTGACGGCGCCGAGCGTGGGCACCGGCCACCGACGCCGGCCGGCGCACGACAGTGCCGCGAGCCCGGCCAGCCCGGCGGCCAGGGCGTCCGGGGCGCGGTCTGCCGGGCTCAGGTGGTTCACCAGCGGAAGGCTCCCGAGGACGAACAGCGCCAGACACGCGGGGACGCCGAACTCGACGATCGCCGGGGTGGCGGCGATCCGCGCGAACCGTCCCATGCCCGCCATCCTCTCCCGCCCGACCTGGCCGGGGGAGACCTCACGGGCGTATCCGCGGCTACGTCCGGCGACGTAGGGCGCTGCGGGATGATTCACACGAATTGACACCGCCGCGGTCGTCCGGCAGCGTGGCATCGCGATGCATGGCGCGAGACACCGGGCCCGGCCGGTCTCCCGACGGTCGGTTCTCGCCGCGGGGGCGGTCACCGTGCTCGGCACCGGACCCGTCTGGGTCGACGCGGCGCTACCCACGGCGCGGACCCTGGTCCACCCGCCCGTCCCGCCGGCACCCGCCACGCCGCCGGCCCCGTCGCCCTCGCCGCCCAAGCCGCCGCCGCTCTACGCCGCGCTGCGGATCGTCCGGGAGAACGCGGGCCCGCCGAGCGTTCCGGCGATCGGCTATCCCGACGGGTACGGGATCGCGGCGAAGTACCAGACGCCGAGCCGGCGGGAGTTCTACGCGTTCGTCGAGGGGCCCCGCAGCGACGCGGGCATCCCCATGGGGGTGCGCTGGTCCGGAGAGAAGATCATCGCGATCATCACCGGCGACCGCCGCATCGAACTGGCCCCGGACCCGGCCGATCCGGAGACCATGCGCTTCACGCTGCCGGTCGTGCGGACCACGCAGGTCGCCGACTCCGGCACCGTGCAGGTGTGGAGCATGATCAGCACCGCCGACTCCGGGCTGGAGTGGCGGGTCGAGCACAACGACGTCGACCGCGCCGCGGGCTACTGGCAGAAGGTGCCGTGGCCGGTCGCGGAGACCCGTTCGGTGATCAACTACATGGTCGCCGCCGAGGCCTGCCTGTACGACTCCGGGCTGGTGCAGCGGGCCCGGCAGCGTCAGCACTTCTTCTCGCTCATGGGCTTCGAGACCAACAACACGCTGCACCAGGACAACCCGCCGCACTGGCACCTGGCGTACTACCCGGGCAAGAACAACGGCGCGAAGAAGGCGACCGTGCCGCACTACTACCTCGACGGCGCCGGACGGATCACCCGCAACGCGCAGGGCGTGCAGGGCAGCGGCGAGAAGGTCTACAAGGTCGGGGAGGCCGCGCCGATCTACGACGCCGACGGCGGCCTCGTGCTCACCACCGTCGTGCGCACCGAGGGCGGCCTCGACCTGCTGACCCCGAACGGACCCGGGTACGCGATCGTGTCGCCGGGGTCGTTCGCCGGGGAGATCCAGGTGCACAAGGACGGGCACCCGTGGATCTGGGTCTCCAGCGACGACGACGTGCGGGCCGGTGTGCTGCGCACGCGGGTGCGCGACGGCGGCACGATGCGCGAGGAGTACGAACTGCACTACGACCCGCTGACCGGCAAGCTGCTGGATCGCCGCAAGCTCTGATCCTCGAGCACCGTCCCGCAGCCGGTCGCCGGCAGCCAGGAGTGGGTGCCGTCCGGCCCCATCACGTGGAACCGCCACCGCAGCTGACCGGCCCCGTCGACGGCGTACATCGTGCGGAAACCGCCGGCCTGCACCGTCCGGAACGCGCACTCGCCGCCGGCCCAGCCGGTGCCGATGTCCTGCGGCAGGCCGCCGTTCGCCCACTCGTCGGTGCGCCGGTCGTACGAGTAGAACCGCATCAGCCCGTCCGGGAGCACGGCGTAGAACTCGCCCCACGACGCCGTGACGTAGCGGAACTGCCCCCACCCCGCGCCGATCGCCTTGCCGCCCACCGACCACGAGCCGCCCTGCCCGGGAACGCCGCGGTACTGGTACCACCAGAGCCGGCCGTCCGGCGTTACGCGGTGCACGTCGTTGAGGTCCTCGCGATTGCCGCCGGCGAACAGCATCGTGCTGTCCTGCCAGCCGTTGCCGATCTTGGTGCCGGTCGGGTTGACCCAGGACTGCGTGCTGTCCCGCCAGTAGTAGCCGTACATGTCGCCGTTGTGCGCGACGGCCAGGTACAGGTTGTCCCGCGTGCCGTTGACCCCGAACGAGATCACCTGCTTGAACATGTTCCAGCCGTCGCCGCGGTCGTAGCCGGGGCCGAGGTCGGGATCGCCGTTGGCCCAGTCCTGGTGGTAGTACATGATCAGGTCGCCGGCGGCGGTGATGACGCTGAGGTTGCCGTTCTGGCCGACGAGCAGTTTGTCGCCGGTGCCGATCGCCGTGCCGGTGACGCCCGGCGCCGGTCGGGCCTGGGCGGCCGCGGCCCGGCCCGGCGCGACGGCCGTCGTCATGAGCGTCAGCGCGGCCACTGCGAGCGCGATCTTCCTGGTCCGCATGTGCGTCCTCCCCCGTGGTGTCGACATGCGGTTCCACTGTCGACGCGGCGGCGCCGGGTTGTCGACGGGACCGACCGGAATCGGACCGGAGGGCTTTGACAGGAGGCCTTAATCTTGCGCGCGTGAGTTGTCAGGTGTGCGGGGGCTTACCCGCGGCTAACGCATCGTTCCGGTCGATGGTCACGGTCCTCGTCGGGATGCGCGTCTCGACGCACAAGGGCGTCTACTGCCGGCAGTGCGGGACGGCGCTGTGCCGTCAGCAGACCAAGACCACGCTCGTCATGGGCTGGTGGGGCGTCCAGGGGTTGGCCGCACCGCTGGTGCTGCTGATGAACCTGTACAGCTTCAACAAGGTCAACCAGCTGCCGCAGGCCGGGTACGCGTTCGCCCCGGGGACGGGTGGGCCGCACTACGGCCGGCCGCTGGCGCTCGGCACGCCGGTGCTGCGCAGTCCCGCGCTGATCGTTCCGGTGGTGCTCGTGGTGGCGTTGATCGCGCTGATCGTGGTCGCCAACCGCTGATCCGCGAAAGTTTCCGGCTCGCGTTGAACCGGCGGCCCGGTTCGCCCGTCGTATCCGGACATCCGCTCCGGTGGATGTCGAGGAGGATCGATGGCGCGCAGGATGTCCGGCCCGGTCAAGATGCTTGCCTGGGCCGCGGTGACGCTCATGGTGACGAGCATCGGTCCCGCCGCTCTGGCGCGTTCGGAGCGGCGGTCGGCCCCGCCGGACACGGCGCCGTCGGCGGTCGAGGTGCCGCCGGTGGAGCCGCCGGCGCGGGAGGCCGTCGAGGCGTTCGTCGCGAAGCCGCCCGCGCCGGCTGCCTCGTCGCCGTCCGCGTCGACCGGCGCCGCGCCGCGGGCCCCGATCTGCAACCGGTACTGCGACGGCCGCGATCCCGCGCTCTCGCCGGGTGACCGTGCGCCGGTGAGCGCCACGCTCTACGGCCGGCGTTTCGTGCTGCACTTCGACGACGCCGACGGGATGTCGTGGGCCTCCCTGGACACCGGGAATCCGGGCGACCAGGTGTGGCTGGACCGATCGTTCGACGGCGGAAGGAGCTGGACCGAGGTCACCCGGGCGACCGTCCCGACCGGCTCGCGCACGACGCGGACCTCGATGTGGAACGTCGACGACTGGACCAACCGCGGCGTCGGCGCCACCCGCGCGTGCGGCAAGGCGGGCGACCGCGCCGAGGTGATGTGCACGGCGTGGGCCCGCACGACGTGGAACGCGGCGGACCGGCGCTCGGCGGCGATCACCGCCCTGATGCAGTTCTACGACCAGTCGACCGGCCGCTTCGCGACGACCGGCTGGTGGAACACGGCCAACGCGCTCACCGCCGTCATCGACAACATCCGGGTCAGCGGCATGAACAGCTACCGCTACGCCGTCGACAACACGTACACGAAGAACATCAACGCCTACGGCGGCAACTTCACCAACGAGTACATCGACGACGTCGGCTGGTGGGCGATGGCCTGGATCAAGGCCTACGACCTGACCGGCGACGCGAAGTACCTCACCACGGCGCGCGCCGGCGCCGACTACATGGCCCGCTACTGGGACAACACGTGCGGCGGCGGCGTCTGGTGGAGCACCGCGAAGACGTACAAGAACGCCATCGCCAACAGCCTGTACATCCAGGTGAACGCCGCGCTGCACAACCGGATCGGCGGCGACACGACCTACGTGCAGCGGGCCCGGGCCGGCTGGACCTGGTTCCAGGGCGTCGCGATGATCAACAGCTCGTCGCTGGTGGTCGACGGGATCAGCCTGACCACCTGCCGCGGGAGCAACCCGGCCACGTGGTCGTACAACCAGGGCGTGCTGCTGGCCGCGCTCACCGAGCTGAACCGCGCGACCGGTGACGCCGCCGCGCTGAGCACCGCGCGCCGCATCGCCGACGCCGCGACGACGAGCGGTTCGCTCAACACCAACGGCATCCTGCGCGACTCGTGCGAGAACGGCGACTGCGGCGGCGACGGCCCGTCGTTCAAGGGGGCGCACGTGCGCGGCCTCGCCCAGCTCAACGCGGCCCTGAGCGATCACCCGTACACGGCGTACCTGCGCCGGCAGGCCGACACCGCGTACGCGAACGACCGCACCCCGTTGGACACCTACGGGCTGCGCTGGGCCGGGCCGGTGGATCGGACCGACGCGGCCCGCCAGCAGAGCGCCGCCGACCTGATGAACGCCGCCTGATCATCTGTTCCGCACGCTCCGGGCACCTGGAGTAAGCGCGTCGAAGCGGTTCGACAGACTGGTTGACATCCCGATGATCGGTTCGTAACTTGACTGTCGAACCGCTTCGACAGCGCCTCACCAGCGCAGGGTCGACTCCGCACCACGACGCTCCACCCCACCCCCTGTGCAGCAACACCACCCCCGGAGGAGCACAACGTGTTCACCAGAACGCGCACGGTCGCCGTGGCCGTCGCGCTGGCTCTCGCCGCCGTCGGCCTGGTCGGCTGCGGCGACGACGACAGCGGCGACGACGCCAAGACGCTGAAGCTGTGGCACTACGAGAGCGAGAACAGCGCCATGGGGATCGCCTGGGCCAAGGCGATCGAGCAGTTCAAGGCGTCCCACCCCGGCGTCGAGGTCGTGTTCGAGGCGAAGAGCTTCGAGCAGATCCGCCAGAGCGCCAACATGATCCTCAACTCCAAGGATGCGCCCGACATCATGGAGTACAACAAGGGCAACGCCAGCGCCGGCCTGCTGTCGAAGCAGGGGCTGCTGACCGACCTGAGCGACGAGGCCGACAAGCGCGGCTGGAGCAGGTCGCTCAACGCCGGGCTCGCCACGACCGCGAAGTACGACAAGCGCGGCGTCATGGGCGGCGACAGGTGGTTCGGTGTGCCCAACTACGCCGAGTACGTCGAGGTCTACTACAACAAGGACCTCTTCGCGAAGCACAACGTGGCCGTCCCGACCACGCTCGAGCAGTTCACGGCCGCGATGGACACGTTCAAGGCGGCCGGGGTGACGCCGCTGGCGATGGGCGGTGCCGAGTACCCGGCCCACCAGCTCATGTACCAGCTCGCGCTGACCAAGGCCGACCGGTCCTGGGTCGAGGACTACCAGCTGTACAAGAAGCCGGTGGACTTCAAGGGTCCACAGTGGACGTACGGCGCGACGACGTTCGCGGACTGGGTGGCGAAGGGCTACGTCGACAAGAACACCACCGGCCTCAAGGCCGAGGACATGGGGCTGTCGTTCATCCAGGGCAAGGCGCCCATCATGGTCTCCGGCAGCTGGTGGTACGGCCGCCTGGTCAAGGAGGCCAGCGGGTTCCAGTGGGGCACGTTCCTCTTCCCCGGCACGAAGCTGCACCTCGGCTCGGCCGGCAACATGTGGGTCGTTCCCGCGAAGGCGAAGGCGAAGAAGCTCGCCTACGACTTCATCGACATCACGCTCAAGCCGGAGATCCAGAACCTGCTCGGCAACTCGGGCGGCATCCCGGTCGCGGCCGACGCCGCGGCGATCACCGACCCGAAGAGCAAGGAACTGATCGCCAACTACGCCGCCATCGGTGACGGGTTCGCGTTCTATCCGGACTGGCCGGCCCCGGCCTACTACGACGTGCTGGTCGCCGGCACGCAGAAGCTGATGAACGGCACGGCCACGCCCGCGCAGGTGCTCGACGAGATCGCCAAGCCGTACGACGAGGCCGCCAAGAACGTCGGCAAATGACCGCAGCGACACGCTCCCCGGCCGCGCGCGCGTCGCGCGGTCGGGGCGGCTACGGGCTCTTCCTGCTGCCCGGCGCCCTCCTGGCCACCGTGGTGATCGTGGTCCCGCTCGTGTCCACGCTCGGGATCAGCTTCACCGAGTGGACCGGCGTGGGAACGCCCGAGTTCGTCGGCGTCGACAACTACACGAAGCTGTTCCAGGACGAGAACTTCTGGGCCTCGTTCCAGAACATCCTGCTGATCGTCGTCGCCATGGCGGTCGTTCCGACCCTGTTGGGACTGGTGCTCGCCGCGCTGCTGTTCGACTTCGTCGGCCCCCGCCTCGGGGACCGCTTCGCCAGGATCCTGCGCAACGGCTTCTACCTGCCGCAGGTGCTGCCGCTGGCGGTGACCGGCATCGTGTGGGGCTGGATCCTGCACCCGCAGTACGGCGCGCTCAACTCGATCCTGGACAAGGTCGGCCTCGGAACGCTGGCCCGCAACTGGCTCGGTGACGAGGCGTACGCCATCTACAGCGTCATGGCCGTGATGGTGTGGGTGCAGATCGGCTACCCCGTCGTGATGTTCATGGCCGGGTTGCAGCGGGTCGACCCCGAGCTGTACGAGGCGGCCTCGATCGACGGGGCGACCTGGTGGCAGCGGTTCAGCCGGATCGCGGTGCACCAGATCAAACCGGAGATCTACATCGTGCTCATCACGACCACCATCGCCGCGCTCAAGGTGTTCGGGCAGATCTTCGTGCTCACCAAGGGCGGGCCCGGCAACGCGACGCTGGTGCCGTCGTACTTCGCGTACAAGAGCTACTTCGAACGGGCCGACGTCGGCTACGGCTCGGCCATCTCCAGCGTGCTGACGGTGCTGATCGTGGTGCTGACGTGGGCGTTCCTGCGGGTGCAGCGGCGGGGGGAGGAGAAGGCGTGAAGACGCGTCGTTTCCGGCCGCTGACGCCGATCGTCGCCGGTGTGCTCACGGTGGTCGTTCTTCTTGTGCTGGCGCCGATGGTGCTGGTGGCGCTCAACGCGGTGAAGGCGCCCGAGGAGTACTCCAACAAGGGGCCGCTCTCCCTGCCGGGCGGGCTGTACCTGGCGGGCATCAGGACCTTCTGGGAACGGGTCGACTTCACCCAGGTGCTGCTCAACAGCGTCGTCATCAGCGGCTGCGTGGCCGTCCTCGGTGTCCTGCTGTCGATCCTGAACGCCTATGCGCTCGGCATCGGGCGGGTGCGCGGGCGCAACTGGTTCCTGGTGGCGTTCCTGGTGGCCAACCTGGTGCCGCAGGAGAGCCTCATCTACCCGCTGTACTACATGGCGACGCAGCTCGACCTGTACGACAGCAAGTTCACGGTCATCGTCATCTTCACGGCCATCCAGAGCGCGTTCGGGACCTACCTGCTCTCGTCGGTGTACCGCGAGTTCCCCCCGGAACTGCTGGACGCGGCCGCGATCGACGGCGCCGGCCGGTGGCGCACGCTGTGGCGGGTCGTGGTGCCGGTGAGCCGGCCGACGCTCGGTGTGCTCTTCACGTTCTTCTTCGTGTGGACCTGGAACGAGCTGTTCATCCCCCTGATCTTCCTGGTCTCCAACGAGAATCAGACGGTTCCGGTGGCCCTCGGTGTGCTCCAGGGGGAGCGGCAGATGGACGCCACGCTCACGAGTGCGTCCGCGCTGCTCGGCATCGCGCCGGCCGTCATCTTCTTCCTTGTTTTCCAACGCACCCTGACGCGCGGCGTGACCGCAGGAGCCATCAAATGAAGTTCAGCGACGGGTACTGGCACATGCGCGAGGGTGTCACTGCGCGCTATCCCATGCAGGTGCGCGATTTCGACGCGGCGGACGACCGGCTCACGGTCTACGCGCCGACCAAGCGCATCGTCACCCGCGGCGACACGCTCAACCTGCCGCTGCTGACGGTCACCTGCACCGCCCCGGCGCCCGAGGTGATCGCCGTCCGCGTGAGCCGCCACGTCGGTGGGCGGCCGCTGCTTCCCGAGTTCCATGTCGAACGGGATCCGGGCGCGAACCCGAAGGTGACCCGCGACGAGTCGGCGGTGACCTTTTCCTCCGGCGCGTTGAGCGCCCGGTTCGCGCTCGGCGACACGTGGCGGCTGGACTTCGTCGCCGAGGGGCGCACGCTGACCTCCAGTGCGGGCAAGGCGATGGCGGCCCTGGAGACGCCCGAGGGGCACTTCGTGCGCGACCAGTTGCGTCTCGGCGTGGGGCACCACGTGTACGGCCTCGGCGAGCGCTTCGGCCCCCTGGTCAAGAACGGCCAGACGATCGACATCTGGAACGCCGACGGCGGCACCAGCAGCGAGCAGGCGTACAAGAACGTCCCGTTCTTCCTGACCGACGCGGGCTACGGCGTCTTCGTCAACCACCCCGGGCCGGTGTCGTTCGAGGTCGGTTCGGAGACGACCGCACGGGTGCAGTTCAGCGTCGAGGGCCAGGAACTGGAGTACCTGTTCATCTACGGGCCCACGCCGCGGGAGATCCTGCGCCGGTACACGGCGCTGACCGGCCGGCCGGCGCTGCCCCCGGCGTGGTCGTTCGGGCTGTGGCTGACGACGTCGTTCACCACGCCGTACGACGAGGCGACGGTGTCGTCCTTTGTGGACGGTATGGCCGAACGGGACCTGCCGCTGTCGGTGTTCCACTTCGACTGCTTCTGGATGCGCGAGTTCCACTGGTGCGACTTCGAGTGGGATCCGGTGGCGTTTCCCGACCCGGCCGGCACGCTGGCCCGGCTGAAAGCACGCGAGCTGCGCATCTGTGTCTGGATCAACCCGTACATCGCCCAGCGCAGCGCGCTCTTCGCCGAGGGCGCGGCGCGGGGATACCTGGTGCGCCGGGCCGACGGCAGCGTCTGGCAGTGGGACAAGTGGCAGGCCGGCATGGGCCTCGTCGACTTCACGAACCCCGACGCGCGCGCCTGGTACCAGGAGAAGCTGCGCGGGCTGCTGGACATGGGCGTCGACTGCTTCAAGTCCGACTTCGGCGAGCGCATCCCGACCGATGTGGTGTGGCACGACGGTTCGGATCCGGTGCGGATGCACAACTACTACGCGCACCTGTACAACGAGGCGGTCTTCGACGTGCTGCGCGAACATCGCGGCGAGGGCGAGGCCGTGCTGTTCGCGCGTTCGGCGACGGCCGGCGGGCAGCAGTTCCCGGTGCACTGGGGCGGGGACTGCATCGCCACGTTCGAGTCGATGGCGGAGAGCCTGCGCGGCGGGCTGTCGCTGGCGCTGTCCGGCTTCGGCTTCTGGAGCCACGACATCGGCGGCTTCGAGAAGACTCCCGACCCGGGGCTCTTCTCCCGATGGATTCCCTTCGGGCTGCTCTCCTCGCACAGCCGGTTGCACGGCAGCGAGTCGTACCGGGTGCCGTGGCTCTTCGGCGAGCAGGCCGTCGACATCCTGCGCGAGTACACGAAGCTCAAGGCGCGGCTGATGCCGTACCTGTTCCGGGCGGGCGTCACGGCGCATCGCGAGGGGACGCCGGTGATGCGGCCGATGGTGCTGGCGTTCCCGGAGGATCCGGCGTGCGCGTATCTGGACCGGCAGTACCTGCTGGGGCCGGACCTGCTCGTGGCGCCGGTGTTCACAGTGGACGGTGAGCACTCGTTCTACGTGCCGGCGGGGGAGTGGACGGACCTGCGCACCGACGAGGTCATCACCGGGCCGGTGTGGGTGAAGCGGCACTACCCGCTGGCGGACCTGCCGGTGCTCGTGCGCCCCGGGGCGCTGCTGGCGCTCGGTTCCCGCGACGACCGCCCGGACTACGACTACGCCGACGGTGTCACGCTGCGCGTGTACGCGTTGGCCGACGGCGAGACGTCCACAGTGGACGTGCCGGATCGGCGCGGCGGGGTGGCCGCCCGCTTCACGGCGACCAGGAATGGCGACGTGGTAGAGGTCCGCCGCGAGGCCGGCACAGCCCCCTGGCACGCGGCACTGGCCGGCGCTGCGCCGGTGCCGGCGGAAAGCGACGCAGTCCGCCTACGATCATGAGCGGAAGGCTCCCCGGTAGGCGAGCGGGCTGGTGCCGACCACTCTGCGGAACCTCTCGCGGAAGGCTGTCGGGGAGCCGAATCCGACCTGTGCGCTGATCCGTTCGACCGGGTGGTCCGTGGTCTCCAGGAGGTGCTGCGCGCGGCGGATCCGGGCCCGGTGCAGCCACTGCAGCGGCGTGCTGCCCGTCTGTTCCTTGAACCGGCGGTTGAGGCTGCGCGCGCTCATGCCGGCCCGGGCGGCGATGTCGGCGAGTGCGAGGTCGCGGCCGGCGTTCTCCTCCATCCAGCGCAGCACCGGCTCGAGCGCGCAGCCGCGCGGCGCCGGGGGCAGGTCGTGCACGATGAACTGCGCCTGCCCGCCTTCTCGTTCCAACGGAACAACGGAGAGGCGCGCGGCGTCGGCGGCGACGGCCGAACCGTGATCCCGGCGGACCAGGTGCAGGCACAGGTCGAGCCCGGCGGCGGCACCGGCCGACGTGAGCAACTGTCCATTGTCGACATACAGCACGTCCGGGTCGACCACGACGGCCGGGTGGCGCCGGGCCAGCTCGGCGGCGGCGATCCAGTGCGTCGTGGCCCGCAGCCCGTCGAGCAGCCCGGTGGCCGCCAGGACGAACGCCCCGCCGCAGATCGAGGCGATCCGCGTGCCCCGGGAAGCCGCACCACGTAAGGCGTCCAGCACGGGCGGGGGCGGCGGCGCGACGTCGGTGCACCCCGGCACGACGATGGTGTCCGCCTCGCGCAGCGCGTCGAGCCCGTGCGTGGGCCGGATGACGAACGGCCCGGCGTCGACCTCGCCGGCGCCGCAGACCAGCACCCGGTAGGCGGCGCGGCCGTCCGGCAGGCGGGTGCGGCCGAACACCTCGATCGGCGTCGCGAGGTCGAACGGCACCACGCTGTCGAGCGCGAGCACGGCCACGGTGTGCATGGCCAGAACCGTAGCGCGCACCGGGATCCGGCCAGGCGTTCCTGGCGATAATCCGGCGAAAGCTGGCGATCGCGGCCGTTTTCCGGTGCCTTCGGCGCTCCTAGCGTGTGGGGCATGTTGGCGCAAATCGTGTTGTTCGACGGGTTCGACCCGCTCGACGTCATCGGCCCGTACGAGGTTCTCTACTCGGGCGGCATCCCGGTGGAGCTGGTCTCCGCCGAGGGCGCCCGCCGCGTGCCGTCCGGCGCCGGGCTGCTCAGCCTCGACGCCGTCGGCGCGCTCGACCCGTCCCGGGCGCGGATCGTCGTGGTGCCGGGCGCGCTCGGGCTCATGCCGGGCGACGACGGCCCCGGCGACAGCGTCGTCGGGCTGCTGGCCGGCACGCTCGAGACGCCCCTGCCGGGGCTGCTCGCGGAGGCGATCGCCCGGCCCGACGTGACGGTCGCGACGGTCTGCGGCGGCGCGGTGATCCCGGCGCTGGCCGGACTCATCAAGGGCCGCCCGGCGGCGACGCACCACCTGGGGCTGGCGGCGCTCGCCGCGATGGGCGTCCAGGCCGTCGACGCCAGGGTCGTCGACGACGGTGATCTTGTCTCGTCCTCGAGCGTCACCTCCGGGCTCGACCTCGCCCTGCATCTGATCGAACGGGAGGTCGGCCCGCGCACCGCGCACCGCGTGGAGGAGCTGTTCCGGCACGAGCGGCGCGGCATCGTCTGGCGGGCCGCCGCCGGACAGTCCACTGTGGAGCGTGCGGCGTGACCAAGCTGATGCTCTCGCTGCACGTGATCGCGGCCATCGTCGCGATCGGGCCGGTGACCGTGGCGGCGAGCATGTTCCCGCCCGCGGCGCGCCGGGCCGCCGCCGACCCGTCCGACGCCCGCCACGGCGCGGTGCTGCGTTCGTTGCACCGCACCTGTCGCGTGTACGCGCTCGTCGGGATCGCGGTGCCGGTGTTCGGGTTCGCCACCGCGGGAATGCTCGGGGTGACCGGTGATCCCTGGGTCGTGGTGTCGATCGCGCTGACCGGAGCCGCCGCCGGTGTGCTCGCCCTGGTGGTGCTCCCCGGTCAGGAACGCGTCCTCGCCGGTGCGTCGGTCGCGCGGCTCGGCATGTACACCGGCGCGTTCAACCTGCTGTGGGCGACCGTGACGGTGCTGATGATCATCCGCCCGGGCAGCACGACAAGCGTCTGAACGTGGTTCGGCCCGGCCCGAGTTTCCTCGGGCCGGGCCGGGTTGTGAGAGCGATCAGGTCCTGGTGGATGTTCAGCGGGAGGCGTACGGGTTGGCGTCGGAGTCGTCGCGCCCGGCCCAGTCGAAGTCGCCGTCGAAGTCGAGGTCGGCGCGGAAGATGTCCGCTTCGCCGTCGTTGTTGGTGTCGGCGGCCTCGACGTCGGTCTGCCCGTCGTAGTTGGTGTCGGCGGTGCCCTCGTCCGGCTTGCCGTCGCCGTCGTAGTCGTAGACCGTCTGGTCCTGCCAGCCGTCGCCGTTGGTGTCGACCGTCTGCGCCTCGAAGTGGCCGTCGTAGTTGGCGTCGTAGGTGGCCGAGTCGATCAGGCCGTCGGAGTCCGCGTCGTGGCCGACGAAGTCCGCGCGACCGTCGTGGTTCATGTCGACGTAGATGTTGTGACCGCCGTGGCCGTCCGACTCGGTGGTGTTGTGGTCCCAGTGGCCGTCGCCGTCAACGTCAACGTTCACATCGTAGTCGTCGCTCATGTCCGCATCTCTTTCGCTCGGTTGTCGTATTCGTTGGCCCCGTGACGAGAACTAAGTTACGGCGCCCGGCGGCCCGGTTAATCCCCCGTTTGTGCCACCCCGAATGGCTACGCTGCGCGACATGGTGCGGACGTATCGGTACGTGGGCCCGCCCGACGTGCACGCCGTCGCGGCGAACGTGACGGTGCTGCGCGAAGCGGGCGACCTCGACGGGGTGGCCGGCGAGGAGGCGTTCACGTTCGTCGTCGACCTCGACGGGCTGCTGCGGATCGCGCCCCGCCGCAGCGAACACGTGGCCTGCGCCGGCGGGCGGGACGTGCGCGCCGCCGGGGAGGTGGCGTTCGGGCGCGGTGCGGGCGGCTGGACGGTGACGTACGCCAGCAACCAGTCGACCGGCTACTGCCCGGACCTGCCGTCATGGCATGCCCTCGCGGATGCGCTGGACCGGGCCGGGATCGGCCGTCCGGACGGCTTCACGGAGCCGTTCGTGTTCCGGCGGTGTCCGGCGTGCGGAGCGCTCAACGTCGTCCGCGAGGAGGTGTACGTGTGCGCGCTCTGCGACGCCGACCTCCCGCGGCGGTGGAACGTCGACTAGCGCGTGCCCGGCATCCGGCGCGGGCGATCGGCGGTCGGGCCGGCCCTACCCGCGCCGTCAGACCAGGTAGCCGCCCGTGGCGCGGAGGTTCTGGCCGGTGATCCAGCCGGCGTCGGGCCCCACGAGGAACGCCACCACCGCGGCGATGTCCGCCGGCCGCCCCAGCCGCCGCAGGGCCGTGAGCGCGGCGGCCTGTTCGAGCGCCGCCGGCGGGTTGGCCGCCCGCAGCATGTCGCTGTCCGTGGCGCCCGGCGAGACGGTGTTGACCGTGATGCCCCGACCGCCGAACTCCCGCGCGCCGACGGCGGTGAGCTGTTCGAGCGCCGCCTTGCTGGCGCAGTAGAGCGCGTGCCCCACGGCCGGCACCACGGTGTTGAGCGTGGAGACGTTCACGATGCGGCCGCCGTCGCGCAGCACCGTGGCGGCCTCCCGCATGGCCAGGGCGGGGAAGCGCACGTTGACGGCCAGGACCTGGTCGACGTCGTCGGCGGTCAGCTCGGCGAACGGCGTGCGCGGGTTGATCGCCGCGTTGTTGACCAGGATGTCGAGCCCGTCCCGCACGTGCGCGAACATCGCCGCGGCCGCGTCGCGTTCGGCGCCGTCGACCCGGATCGCGGTGGTGCCGGGCAGCGTGTCGACGAGGCGCTGCGCCATCGCCCCGTTTTCCCGGAAGGTGAACACCACGCGGATGCCGTCGGCGGTGAGCCGTTCCACGACGGCGCGGCCGATCCCGCGCGAACCGCCCGTCACGAGTGCTGTCCTCATGGACCCGGACGCTAGGGCCTGGCCGGCTCCCGGTATTGAACGAATGCGCGCAGCCGCGCCGGCGTCAGGCCCGACAGGGCGCGCACCTCCCGCTGGAAGTGCGCCTGGTCGGCATAGCCGCACTCGGCGGCGATCCGGGCCAGGTCGAGCCCGCGGGTGAGGCCGTGCACGGCGCGCTGGAAGCGGGCGATCCGCGCCACGGTCCCCGGCGACAGCCCCACCTCCCGCCGGAACGCCGCCGCCAACCAGCGCCGGCGCACCCCCAGGCGCGCGGCGACGTCCCCTACCCGCGCCCGCCCTCCGGCGGTCGCGTCGGGATCGCCGCCGTGCGGGCCGGGGTCCGGCGAAGGACTGCCGGGCGCGGGCCGCTGGAGCATCCGCCACGCCTGCCACACCGGCCCGTCCGCCGGCGGACCGTCCGGCAGCCGCGCCGCGAGGAGCCGGTCCAGCACCGCGAAACGCGACGCCGGGTCCGATACCGACGCGAGCCGGTCGACGAGATCCACGCGGAGCACCTCGTCCAGCCCGGCCGTCCCGTCGACCAGGTCCCGCGCCGGCACCCCGAGCAGCGTCGCCGTCCCGAGCGGGGTGAGCCCGATCGTGATCCCGTGCCGCCAGCCGGTCTCCTCGAGGACGGCGTGTGCCCGGCGCGGCCCGGTGACGATGCGGGCCGCCCCGTCGAGATCCACGATCGCGCAGGTGACGTTCAACGGAAGGAGCCGGTGCGGCAACGGCCCGGAACCGGCGGCGTGGAACGTGCTGTAACCGATCACGTAGGGGCGCAGCCGCGGGTCCGGCCGGGCGGCCGCGGTCTCGCACGGCGGCCCACCCGCCCGGGCCGGAACGGAGTGCAGGTGCATGCCGCCATCGTCCGCTACCTTCGGCACGTGGACCACGACGACGTGCTCGCGTACTGCCTCGCCAAGCCCGGTGCGTTCCGCGACGAACCCTGGGAGGGAGACGTCGTCGCGAAGGTGGGCGGGAAGATCTTCGCGTTCCTGGGCTCCGGCCACGCCGTGGGCCTCAAGTGCGGGCCGAACCGGGAGGTCGCCGACGAGTGGCTGCACCAGTACCCGGACGACGCGAAGGCCTCGCCCTACATCGGGCGTTCCGGCTGGAACGTCCTGACGATCGGCGGCGCGATCCCGGACGACGAACTGCGCGAGGCGATCGACGCCTCCTACGACACGATCGTCAGCAAGCTCCCGAAGAAAGCGCGCCCCTGACCGCGCGCACCAGGGACGCGGCCCGCGGATCCGGCGTGAACGGGTCCACGTGCAGCCGGTTCGGCACGTAGCCGAACGCGATCCCCTCGGCCGGATCGGCGTAGCCGAGCGACCCGCCGTGCCCCGGGAAGCCGAACGCCGTCGGTGAGTACCACGGCATCCCGGGCGTCGGCAGCCCGAACCCGAGCGCCGGCCGGGTGGTGATGCCGAGCATCCGGTCCGGCCCGTTCGCCTGCTCGGTGACGGCGGTCGCGAGGGTCGCCTCGTCGAGGATGCGCACGCCGTCGACCGGCCCGATGAGCGCCGCGTAGAACCGGGCCAGCGCGTGCGCGGTGCCGACGCCGTTGACCGCCGGGATCTCCGCCGCGAGCTGCGCCGGGTCGTTGAGGTCGAACGCCGGCACCGTCGGCACGAAGGCCGCGAGCATGGCCTCCGGGGCGTTCTCGATGCCGGGGATGGGCGGCGAGTCGAGCCGGGCGACGCGGGGCAGCACGGCGGGCGGCGTGCCGATCCACAGGTCGAGGCCGAGCGGGGCGGCGATCTCCCGCGCCAGGAACGCGCCCAGGGAGACGCCGCTGACCCGGCGCACCAGTTCGCCGACGAGCCAGCCGTAGGTGACGCCGTGGTAGCCGTGTGCGGTGCCGGGCTCCCACTGCGGTCGCAGCGCGGCGAGCAGGCGCACCACCGGTTCCCCGGCGAGCGCGTCGGCGAGCGGGACGCGCCGGCCGAGCGAGGGCAGGCCGGCCCGGTGGGAGAGCACGAAGCGCACCGGGAGGCGTTCCTTGCCGGCCGCGGCGAACTCCGGCCAGTAGCGCGCGACCGGCGCGTCGAGGTCGAGCAGGCCCCGCCGGACCAGCAGGTGCACGCACGCCGCGACGACGCCCTTGCCCGTCGAGTGCAGCACCACCGGCGTGTCGCGCTCCCAGGCGCGGCCGGTCTCCCGGTCGGCGGTGCCGACCCACAGGTCCGCGACCACTCGCCCGTGTCGGTACACGCAGACCGCCGCCCCGATCTCGCTGTTCCGGTCGAACGCCGTGCGCACGGCCTCGTACCCGTTCGCGACCCATCCGTTGATCGTCATGTCGTCAGGTTAGACTGACGAAAACCGTCAGGAAACCCTGCCAGCATATGCTTGCCGGGTGCGGATCGCGCTCGACGACCTCCCCGGCCACGAAGGCGCCGTCGTCGCGCGCCTGCCCGACGGTTCCCTGGGTGCGGCCGCGGACGAGGCGCCCGCCGGTGCCCTCGCCTACCTCGCCTCCTGCTCGTGCGGCTGGCGGGGCACCGACGACCGGCCGCCCACCGACACCGGCCGCATGTCCGCCACGTCCGACTGGGTCGCGCACATGCAGCCGCTGTGGGCCGCCGCCCCACCCGGCTGGCTCGTCAACCGTTCCGACGCCCTGCGTCAGGCGCTCGCCGACCTGGCGGAGAGCTGGCCGCTGCAGGCGATGGGCGTTCTCGCCGACATCGAACGCTGGCAGAAGACGCTCACCGCCGACGCCGTGGCCGCCGCGCGCGCCAAGGGCGCCTCGTGGGCCGAGATCGGTGCCGCGCTCGGGATCACCAAGCAGTCCGCGCACGAACGGTTCGGGAAGGCGAAACCCTGACTGATCACGGCCCGGCTGGGTAGCGGTGCCGGACACCGTCGATCCACGAGGAGGCCGAGATGTCCGTGGGTGCCGAGACCGGCCACACGACCGGCACGAAGGACAAGGATTACAACCTGCTCTGGTTCACCGAGCAGTGCCTGAGCAACGCCCTGCGCATGGAGCAGTACGCGCAGGACGCCGAACGCGACGGCGACACCGAACTCGCCGAGTTCTTCAAGCGCGCCCAGGGCGAGAGCCGCAAGGGCGCGGAGCAGGGCAAGCAGTTGCTGCGTGCCCGGCTCACCCGAGAGAACTGATCAACGACGGCCGCGTCGCCCGGAGCGCAATGCCCGGGCGATGAGGCCGATCAGGCTGTCGGAGCGCTGGAAGTCGTCCCGCCCGGAGGTGCCCTGCGCCCCCGGAACGCGGCCGGGACGGTCGGGGTCCGGCACGTCGTCCAGAATCCGGGGACGCCGCGGCCGCTCGTCGAAGGGATTGCGCACGGGAACCTCCTACAGAAAACCGACGATCGTCTCGTAGCTGTGCGTACCCCCCGCCGGCCAGGTCTACGCCGGGGCGGCCACCCGGTCCGGTGCCACCTGCGGGTCGGGCCGGTAGAAGATGTCGACGTCGACCTCCTCGCCGCCCACGACCAGCGTGTCCCACGCGCCGCTCGCGACGAGCGTGTGCAGCGTGTCGGCGCGCAACGTCATCAGGTGCACCCGCAGCGTGTCGTCGTCGGGCAGGCCGGAGATGCGCGGGGAGAGCCGGTCGCGGATGTCGCGCAGCCGCGCCATGAGCGCCTCGACGTCCGCCTCCCGCTGGGCATCCCCCTCCGGGGCCGACTCGATGCTCTCCGCGATGACGTCCTTGATGGCCCTGCTCTCGCCCTGCTCGTCGGAGGTGACCATGGCGTTCCAGGCGCGGCTCTTGTGCCGGTACTGGAGCATCGACATGGCAGCCTCGTGCCGGATGAAGTCCGCGTCGCGGAACGGCCGCCCGCGCCACGCCCCGCCGAGCGAACGCGCCAGCGAGATGGCCGACGCGAGCCCGCTGTTGAGCCCGCGGCCCGGCCAGAAGTGGATCGCGTTGGCGGCGTCGCCGAGCAGGAACCCGTACGTGCCGGGCGTCTCCGGCGTCGGCGCCCAGAGCCGGGCGGTGAACCGCGGCCGCTGCACCATGTCCAGCCGGAACGCCGTCACCGCGCTCAGGTCCTCCGGCGGCACCCCGAAGAGGGCGAGCCCCTCGCGCACCCGCTTCCACAGCGCGGAACCCTTCACCAGCGCCGGCAGGAAGAGCGTGCTGTGCGTCGGGCACACGTAGTCGCCGTCGCCGTCGCGCATCATCACGCACGGCCGGGACGCGATGCACTCCTCGAACGTCCGCTTGACCGGGTCGATGCCGACGACCTCCTGCGCCTCGGCGTCGGACAGGCGCATGTTGAGGAAGCCCTCGCCGCGCAACGAGTTGAGCAGGAAGCGGTTCTGCGCGACGGTCAGCAGCACGCTCATCGGGTCGGACAGCTTCGACTTGACCCGCAGCCCGAGCACGACGTCCTGGATGTGCCGGCCGTCCAGCGAGAAGATCGACTTGTCCGGGTTGCCGAACTTGCTGATGAAGTGCTCCCGGGTGCGCGACCGGCCGCCCTCGCAGATCGCCAGCACGTGGTGCGTGCTCACCTCGCCGTGGCGGGCGACCGCGTCGAACTTCTCCGGCACCAGCGTGATGCCCGGCTTGTCGTTGGCGAGGTCGAGCAGCGTGTCCTCGATGTAGGCGATGCGGATGTTGCGCGGGCGGAAGCCCTGCACCGAGTCCGGCCCGGGCGGCCACATCTCCGTGTGCGTCTCCGGCCGGAACAGCCGCTCCTGCACCTCCTCGGGCAGGTTGAGGTACTGGCGGCTCTGGATCGTGACGACCTGCTGGCGGCGCACGTTGCCCTGCGACTCGTCCTTCCAGACGATCCGGCCGCCCTCGGAGATCCAGCGGCTGTCGTAGACCGTGACGGCGACCCGCTCGCCGAGGGTGCGTTCCAACAGCAGGGCCAACGTGAGTCCGACCGGTCCGCCGCCGGCCACGGTGACGCGCAGGACCGGGGGAGGGGCGCCCTCGGCGGGCGCGGCGGCCGGACGCACCGGCGGCAGCCCGAGAACGGTGGCCGTGGCGTCGTTGAGCTCGTAGTTGAACGACTCCCCGCCGATCGTGATGACGTCGCCGGGAGTGAGCACCAGCGACGTGACCCGCCTGCCGTTGACCAGCGTGCCGTTGCTGCTCTCGAGGTCGGTCAGCACGAACGACTCGGCCTCCCGACGGATCTCCGCGTGGAATCGCGAGGCCCGGATGCTGGAGATCACCACCGTGTTGTCGCTCTTGCGGCCGAACGTGATCGGGGCTTCGCCGAGCGGAAAACGCCGACCTGCGTGCGAACCCCCGCGTCCGACAATCTCTGGTGGCATCGGACTTCTCTCGCTTTCTCGTGAACGGGCCTTGTAGTCGGGAGCACGCCAACGGGACCGAACGAGTTCAAAGAAGTCTAGTCACCGGCACGAATGCGGGAGAAGGCTCTGTCGCGGCCCTGACTCAGCCGCACAGCCGTCGATACGCCTCGAGGCCGTCCGGCACCCACTCCCACTCGTCCAGCTTGCGCCGCAGCTCTTCTTCCGGGAGGAACGCGTGCCACGCGATCTCGTCGGGCTGCGGCCGCACGGGACCGTCCCAACGCACCTCGTGCACACCCATCCACCACCGGTGCAGGGGATCGGAGGTCAGGAAGGTGAACAGCGGCTCGGGGCGCGGAAGGCCGGTCACGCCGAGTTCCTCGGCGGCCTCGCGCAGTGCCGCCGCGGCGTAGGTCTCGCCGGCGTGCACCACGCCACCCACGAACATGTCGTACAGGCCGGGGAAGATCGATTTGGTGTCGGTGCGCCGGTGGACGAAGACGCGGCCGTGGGCGTCCCGGACCAGGACCACCGCGCAGCGGTGGATCAGGCGGCGCGCGTACGCCTCGTCGCGGGTGGCGGCGCCGATCACGGTGTCGTGCTCGTCGACGACGTCAACCCGTTCCATCGGATCATTGTGAAGGGCGCCCGACCAGGACGGCCGGGCGCCCTCGCGATCACGGGGTCTGCGAGACGAACAGCAGGCGGTTCGGGGAACCGCTGCCCGGGTTGACCACCACGCCGGAGGTGGCGACGCCCGTCATCGCCGACGCGACCTGCGCCGGCGTGTAGCCGGTGTGCGCCGACAGGATGAGCGCGGCGGCCCCGGCCACGTGCGGCGACGCCATCGACGTGCCGCTGATCGAGTTGGTGGCGGTGGTGCTGGTGTACCACGCGGACGTGATGCCCACGCCCGGCGCGAAGATGTCCACGCAGCTGCCGTAGTTGGAGAACGACGCCCGGTTGTCGTTGCGGTCGGTCGCGCCGACGGTGATGGCCGAGGCGACGCGGGCCGGGCTGCTGTTGCAGGCGTTCGCGTTGCTGTTGCCGGCCGCGAGCGCGAACGTCACGCCGGAGCTGACGGCGTTGGCGACGGCGGTGTCGATCGACGTGCTGACGCCGCCACCGAGGCTCATGTTGGCCACGGCGGGCTTGACGGCGTTGGCCCGCACCCAGTTGACGCCGGCGACGACCTGCGCCACGGTACCGCTGCCGGAACAGTTGAGCACCCGGACGCCGACGATCGCGACGCCCTTGGCGACGCCGTACTGGCTGCCGCCGACCGTGCCCGCCACGTGCGTGCCGTGTCCGTTGCAGTCGTCGGCCGAGCCGCCGTCGACGGCGTCGTAGCCGCTCGTGGCCCGCCCGCCGAACGTGCTGTGGTTGAAGCGGATGCCGGTGTCGATGATGTAGGCGCGCACGTTCGACGCGGTGTTGGGGTAGGTGTATGAGCTGTTCAGCGGCAGGTTGCGCTGGTCGATGCGGTCCAGGCCCCACGACGGCGGGTTGGTCTGGGTCGCGGCGATGCTGACGACGTGGTTCTGCTCGACGTAGGCGACGGCCGGGTCGGCGGCGATCCGCTTCGCGGCGGCCTCGCCGACGGTGACCTCGAACCCGCGCAGGGCCGCCGAGTACGTCTGCCGCACGGTGCCGCCGTGGCGCGACACCAGCCGGCCGGCCGTGCTGTCCACACTTGACGCGTCCGACTTCAGCACCACGATGTAGCTGTCCGCGACGGCGGTCGGGCCACCGGCGACCTGGATGTCGCCGACGGGTGCGGCCGACGCGGCGCTGCCCATGGCCAGCACGGTCGCCGCGGTCGCCGCCGTCGCGAGCCCGAGTGCCAGGACCGCCCGCCGGGCCGACAGGACTTCCTTCATGCGTTCCTCCCATACGATCGATGGCGAACGATGTTGATTCTGGCCCGGCGCGGGCCGATTTGATAGACGCAAATGATTGGGGAAACCCTTGATCGTGCTGGTGACGGGCGTTACGGGCTTCGTTGCGGGGCACTGCGTACGCGAGCTGCTCACGCACGGCTACGACGTGCGCGGCACGGTGCGCGACCCGGCGACCGCCGACGTGGCGCACCTGCGCGCGATCGCGGCCGAGACCGGGCGGGTGTTCGACGTCGTGCGGGCCGACCTGACGGACGACGCCGGCTGGGCCGAGGCGGTCGACGGCTGCGCCTGCGTCTGGCACGTGGCGTCGCCGAACCCGACCGAGGTGCCGCGCGACCCGGAGACGCTGGTGCGCCCGGCCGTCGACGGGACCCTGCGGGTGCTGCGCGCGGCCGCCGCCGCGCCGAGCGTGAAGCGGGTCGTGTACACCTCGTCGGTCGCGACGATCCGGCTCGGCCACGCCGACCTGACGAAGGTGCGCACCGAGGCGGACTGGTCCGTGCCGGACGGGCTCGACCCGTACCCGCGCAGCAAGGTGCTCGCCGAACGCGCCGCGTGGGAGTTCGCCGAGGCGAACGGGCTCGACCTCGTCGTGGTCAACCCCGGGCTGGTGCTCGGCCCGCTGCTGAACGCCGCGAAGCCGATGTCCCTGGAGATCCTGCGGCGCATCTTCGCCGGCGAGGTGCCCGCCGTCCCGCGGATGAGCTTCGCCGTGACCGACGCGCGGGACGTGGCGGTGGGGCACCGGCTCGCCATGGAGAACCCGGACGCCGCCGGCCGCTACATCCTCGCCGGCCCGTCGGTCTGGCTCGGCGAGATGGCGCGGGTGCTCGACGAGGAGTTCGCGCCGTTGGGGTACCGGGTCGCGCGCCGCCCCGCGCCCCGCTGGCTGCTGTGGGTGGTCGGCCGCTGGGACCGCGACGTGCGGATGGCCCTGCGCTACCTCGACCAGCCGACGCTGCTCAGCTCCGACCGCGCGATCAGGGAACTCGGCTGGACCCAGCGGCCGGTGCGGGAGTCCATCGTGGACGCCGCGGAGAGCTTCGTGCGGTTCGGGACCGTGGACCGCCCCCGGCCCTGAACTCCTGTGACGGCGGTCACACGCGGCCGAGAACCGAATCGCGTCCCACCCCGTCTACCTGGGCATGAAACGTGCCGGGCTGAACGAGGAGCAGCTCGTTCGACGCGTGGCCAAGGGCGACCGGGCGGCGTTCGAGGAGTTCTACCGCCGCACGTCGCCGTGGCTCGTCGTGCGGCTGCGCCGCCGCTGCGCGGACGAACAGATCGTCGCCGACGTGCTCCAGGAGACCTACCTGGCGGTGTGGCGGGCGGCGGCGTCGTTCGCGGGTGCGGCCGCCGGCGGCAGCGCGGTGGGCTGGGTGTGGACGATCGCGGCCCGGCGGCTCGTCGACGCGTTCCGGCGGCGGGCGCACCACGCGGCGCCGCCGGCCGTCGCGCTGCTCGACCCGGTGGCCCCGGCCGCCGAGGAGGAGGCGATCGCCGCGCACCCCGGCGGGGACGTCGGCGACGCGCTCGCCGCCCTCGCGCCGGAGCTGCGCGCGGTGCTCCAGGCGATGGTCCTCGACGGGCTGTCCGTCCGGGAGACCGCCGTGCTGCTGGGCGTTCCCGAGGGAACGGTCAAGACGCGCGCCCGCCGGGCCCGCGCCGCGATGCGGGAGGCACTGGCATGACGCACGCGTCCGACACGCTCATCGCCCGCTACGTGGCCGGCGACGACACCATCCACGCCGACGTCCTGTGGGGGCTGGAGGCGCACCTGTCCGCCTGCGCGCCGTGCCGGGCGCGCCTCGCCGCGGTGGGCGATCCCGCTGTGACGGGTGTCGTCGACGGCGTGTGGGAGTCGCTGGCGCCGCGGCTCGCACCGGTTCCCCGGACCCGCTACTCGCCGCGGGTCGTCCCGGCCGTCGCCGCGTGGGCGATCTCGGTCGTGTGCCTGGGGCTTCTCGCCGTGCTGCTGCACGCGTCGAGCGGCGGGTTCCCGTTGCTGCTGCCGCTCTCCCCGGTGCTGCCGGTCCTCGGCGTCTACGCCTCGTGGGCGCGCGGTGCCGATCCGGCGTACGAGGTCGTGGCGGCCACGCCCCGCGCGGGACTCGAGCTCGTGCTGCGCCGCACGCTCGGGGTGCTCGCCGTCCTCGTGCCGGTGCTGACCGCCGTGGGGCTGCTGACCGGCACGTCGCTGGGCGTCGCGCTGGTGCCGGCGCTGGCGTTCACGTCGGCGACCCTCGCCCTCGGCAGCGTGGTCGGTGTCCGGCGCGCCGCCGTCGCGCTGACCGGCGTATGGGCGGCGGTGTGCCTCGCGCCGCCGGTGCTGCTCGACGGTTCGTCGTATCTGTCGCGGCCGGAACTCGTGCCCCTGTGGGGCGCCGCGTTCGTCGTGGGCGCGGTCGTCACGCTGCTGCGGCGCGACGCGTTCGGTCGCCTTCCCTTCTCCGTGAACTGAATCAGGGGACCACTGTCATGATTCGCGCTCTCGAACCGGACGACCTCGCACCGGCGACGTACGCGTGGGACGTGCACGCCACCGGACTGCGGGTGCGCGTCGGGCGCAACCGGATGGCCGTCGACGGGCTGGACCTGGCGTTCGGCACCGGCGTGCACGGGCTCCTCGGCCCGAACGGCGCCGGCAAGACCACGCTCATCCGCGCGCTCGCCACGGTGCTGCGCCCCACCGGGGGTTCCCTCGAACTGCTCGGCACCTCGGCGTCCACTGTGGACCTGCGCGCGGTACGCCGGCGGATCGGCTACCTGCCGCAGGACTTCGGCTACTACCGGCGTTTCACGGTGCGGGAGTTCGTCGAGTACATGGCGTGGCTCAAGGAGATGCCGGGCCGGGAGATCCCCGACGCCGTGCAGCGCGCCGTCGAACGGGTCGGCCTCACCGAGCGGGCCGGTGACAAGCTGCGCACGCTCTCCGGCGGGATGGTGCGCCGGGTCGGCATCGCGCAGGCGATCGTCAACGACCCGCGCGTGCTGCTGCTCGACGAGCCGACCGTCGGGCTGGACCCCGCGCAGCGGCTGCGCTTCCGGGAGATGCTGCGCGCGCTCGGCACCGACACGTGCGTGGTGGTCTCCACCCACCTCGTCGAGGACGTGGCCGCCGCGTGCGACGACGTGACGCTGATGGCGCGCGGGCGGGTGGTGTTCCAGGGCGACCCGGCGGCCCTCGCCGCGGCCGGCACGGACGAGCACCCCGGCGACAGCGCCATCGAACGCGGCTACTCGGCGCTGCTCGGCCCGGCCGGCGAGGGAAGCGGCTGGTGAGCGGACGGTTGGTGACGGGGCGGATTCTGCGCACCGAACTGCGGCGCTCCGCCGCCGGCGCGGCCGGGCTCGTGCTGCTGCTGGTGTGTCTGGCGTTCGTGTACTCGACGCCCGGCCGCGGCCCGTTCTGGCGCGACGCGACGGCGTGGACGGCGCAGTGGGGGAGCCTGGCGGTGTGGAGCCGGTTCATGTTCCTGCTCGGGTGGCCGGCCGTCGTCGGTGTGGGCGCCGTGGCGGGACTGCGCGACCGGCGCAGCGGCATCGGCGAACTGCTCGGCACGACCGCACGGCCGGCGTGGCAGCGGATCGCGGCGCCGGTCGGCGCGCTGGCGCTCGCGGCGGTCACCGGGTACGCGGCGCTGCTGAGCGTCGGCGGCGTGCAGGTGGCGGCGCACGACGGACTGCCGCGCCCGTGGTGGGTGCCCGTGGCGTTCGTCGGCTCGGCGGCGCTCGTGGCCGGCGGCTGGCTCGGCTTCGGGATCGCCCGCGCCGTCCCCTCCGTGCTGACCCCGCCGCTGCTCGCCGGTGGCGCGCTCGCCGGCACGATCGGCCTGTTCCTGTCCACGCCGGTCGGTGACGGCTCGACGCCGGAGGGGAACGTCGGCGCGCCGGTGCGGTTGCTGCTGCTGTCGCCGGTGCTTTCCGGGCCGGCGCATCCGTGGCAGACCGTCGCGGGACGGGTTTCTCTCGGGCAGGCTGCGTGGTGGCTCGGGCTCGCCGGCGCCGGGCTGCTGCTGGCGACCGCGGCACACCGGCGCGCGCGGGTCGCGGCCGTCCCGGCCGCCCTGGCGGGCCTCGCCGCCGCGCTGGTGCTCCTGCCGGGCACCGCCGGCGCGGTCCACGGCGTCGACCGCGCCGCCGCCGCACTGTCCTGTGTGGACGGTCTCTGCCTCACCCGCCTCCACGAGCCGATGCGCCGCACGCTGCGCGCCCCGGCCGAACGGGCCCTCGCCGCGCTGCGGGTCGTCCCCGGCGCGCCGGCCCGGATCGAGGAGGTGCCCGCCGCCGAACCGCGCAGCGGCCCGCCACCGCGCCGGGCCGACGCGATCCTGTTCAACGCGGACTGGGCGCAGTACGCCGGCCGCGACGGGGACCAGCTCGCGAGCGCGTTCGTGCTCGGCGCGGGCACGCCGTCCTGCTTCGGCGCCCACGACGCACCGGACGAGGGGACGACGCGGCGGCAGGATCGCGAACTCGTCGCCCGGCACGTCGTCGCCGCGCGGCTGCTCGGCGACCCGGTGCCGCTGCAGAAGGCCTCATCCGCCTACGGGCCGGAGGTGGGGGCCACGGCGCGGGAGGCGTGGCTCGCGCTGGACGCCCTGGACGCGCCGGCGCGCACGGCCCGCTACGCGGCGGTGCGGGACGCCGGACTCACCTGCCGCGCCGACCCGCTGGCCGCGCTGACGGGGTTGGCGTCGTGAGATTCGCGGTGCTGTACGCGCGTTCCCGGCGGCTGCCGGTGGCGCACCTGACGGCGGTGGCCGTCGCCCTCGGGGGAGCGCTGATCGCGCCGGCCGACGGCGGTGCCGGGCCGGTGCTGACGGCGTTCGTCGCGGTGGTCTGCGCCGGGGTGCTCGGCACCGGACTCACCGGTGCTGATCCCGCGCTGGAACGCACGGCGGCGATCGCCTGGGTGCCCCGCCGCGCGCTGCACGTGGCGGCGATCGCCGCGGTCCTGGCCGCACTGGCGTCCGCAGTGGACGGCGGCGCGCATCCGGCCGCGCTGCGCGACGCCGTCGGGACGACCGGGCTGCTGGCCCTGGGGGCGACCGCCCTCGGCGCCCGAACGGCCTGGGCGCTGCCGCTGGCCTGGTTCGCCGGCACCGTCTTCCTGCCCGCGGAGCGCACGGCGGCGCGGTGGATGTTCGTCGCCGGGCCCGAACCGGCGTCGACCCGCACCGCCGTCCTGCTGGGCCTCTCCGGCCTCTGCGCGTACGCCCTCTTCGGCAACCGCCGTTAGGCCGCGCGGGCGATGCCGATCCACGCGCCCAGCCGCCGCCCGAGTGTCAAGATCACTTCGGCGGTAGCGTCGCCACGAACGCGGACGCGCGCCCCACCCAGTGCGCCAGCGCGTCCCCCTCCAGAGAGGCGGGCCGCACCACCACCCAGCCGCGCATCGGCCGCCCCGTCCCGTCGCACGGCCCGACCCCGGGTTCGGCCAGCGCGGCCTCGTAGTCCGCCGCCCCGACCCGCACCATCAGGCTCTCGTCCTTGCGCACGCACACCAGCATGTTCCCGTCCGCGAAGAACGCCCGCCCGCCGAACATCCGCCGCTGCTCCGCATCCGGGAGCAGCGCGGCGATCCGTTGCACCATCATGAGGTGGTAGTGAAGCTGAACGTCGCCCCGACGCCAACCTCCCCCTCGGCCCAGATCCGGCCGCCGTGCCGGTCGATGATGCGGTGCACGGTCGCCAGCCCGATGCCCGTTCCGGGGAACTCGCTGTCGGTGTGCAGCCGCCCGTAGGCGTCGAAGATCGTGTCGGCGTGCTCCATGCTGAAGCCGGCGCCGTTGTCGCACACCTGGAAGCAGCCCGGCCCGGCGCGCATCTCGATGCGTGGCGACTCGGTGCGGGAGCTGTACTTCCAGGCGTTCCCGATGAGATTCTCCAGCACGACGCGGATCATGCCGGGGTCGGCGGAGGCGATGAGGTCGTCGGCGATGACCACCTCGACGCACCGGTCGGGGTCGCGGGTGCGCAGGTCGGCGACGATCTCGCGGGCCATCGCGGCGAGGTCGACCCGTTCGTGGGCGATCGGGGCCCGGCCGGCGTGCGACAGGCGCAGCAGCGCGCCGATCATGTCGTTCATGCGGCCGGCGGCGGCGTGGATGCGTTCGACCCCGCGCCGCACGTACGGGTCGAGGCCGTCGCCGTACTCGTCGATGATGTCGGCGCCGAAGGCGAGGATGATCTGCAGGGGCCCGCGCAGGTCGTGCGAGACCGAGTAGTTGAAGGCCTCCAGCTCCCGGTTCTTCCACTCCACCTCGTCGACGAGTTCGGCGAGGGCCTTCGCCTGCCGCGCCTCCAGCTCGCCGCGCAGCAGCTCGTCGCGGATGCGGCGGTTCTCGTCCTGGAGCTGCTTGCGGCGGATCTGCGCGCGCACCCGGGCCGTCAGCACGTCCAGCTGGTCGGACTTGCGGATGTAGTCGTCGGCGCCGTCGGCGAGACCAGCGAGCGTCGCATCCGGATCGTCGACACTGGTCACGATTATCAGGGGAACGTCCTTCAGCCGCGGCGTCGTCTTGATCTGCCGACACGTCTCCCGGCCGCTCATGCCGGGCAGCCGCAGGTCGAGCAGGATGCAGTCGAACGGCTCCCCGGCGAGCAGTTCGAGCGCCTCCTCACCGCTGCGCGCCTGCGCCACCTCGTACCCCTCGGCCAGCAGGCACCGGCCGACCTCGTCCAGGAACGTGGCGCTGTCGTCGACGACGAGCACCCGCTTCGGGCTGTGCGGGCCTCGCGCGGGCGCGCCGCCGACCGGGGCGCCGCTGCGCAGCATCGCGGCCAGCTTCGCCAGCATGACGTCGCGGTCCTCGTCCTTGCGCACGAACGCGTCCGCGCCGGCCTCCAGCGCCGCCGTCTCCACGCCCCGCTCCGTCGCGGCGGTCAGCAGCAGGCAGGGCAGGTCGCGCAGGGCCGCGTCGAGACGGATCCGGCGGATGACGGTGGGGCCGTCGATGCCGGGCATGTCCCGGTCCACGACGAGCGCGTCGGGCCGCTGAACGGCCGCCTGCCGCAGCCCCTCCTCGCCGTTCTCGGCGGTGATCACCGTGTAGCCGGCGTCGCGTAGCGCGTCGGCGAGTTCCATCCGCAGGGTGAGGCTGTCGTCGACGAGCAGCACGGTGAACTCCTGCGGCGGGGCGTGCGCGCCGGCGGACAGGAGTTCGCGGGTGCGGGCGACCACGTAGCCGCTGTCGTACGGCTTCCCGACGTACTCGTCGGCACCGGTGCGCAGGGCGCGCAGGCGGTCCTTCACCTCGGCCTCGGACGAGAGCATGATCGTCGGCCGGATCCCGTAGTCCGGGCGGGCACGCAGTTCGCCGAGGAACTCGACCCCGTCGCCGTCCGGCAGGTTCACGTCGAGAACGGCCGCCGCGACGACGCGTCCGTCGAGAGCGACCCGGGCGTCGGCCAGCGTCCCGCACGCCACCACCTCGAAGCCGCCGTCCTCGAACGCCTCGGCCAGATCCATGCGCACCGTCAACGAGTCGTCGACGATCAGCACGGCCGGCGCTGAGGCGTTCACCCGGAATCCTTGACGAGATCGGCCAGCCGACGACCTATCCGTTCCGGAGAAGAGATCTCGTCGGCGGCGTCCAACAGGGCGGCCTCCCGCGGCATCCCGTAGACGACCGAGGTGGCCTCGTCCTGGGCGGCGGTGAAACCGCCCGCCCGCCGGATCGCGAGCAGCCCGGCCGCCCCGTCCCGACCCATGCCCGTGAGCAGGCACGCGGCCGACGCCGGCCCGACATCGGCGGCGACCGAGTCGAACAGCACGTCGACCGAGGGCCGGCACGAGTGCAGCGGCGGACCGGAGTCCAGTCGCAGCCGCCCGTGCCGAACGGTCATGTGCACGTCGGCCGGCGCCACCGTTATCTGCCCGCCGACGAGCCGGTCGCCGTCCTGCGCGCAGACGGCCTTGCGCCCGACCTGCGCACCCAGCCACTCCACGAACGCCCCCGCGAACGGCGCGCTGATGTGCTGCACCAGCAGCAGCGGCAGCGGGAACTCGCGCGGCAGCGCCCGCAGCAGGTCCACCACGGCACCGGGCCCACCGGTGGAGGCGCCGATCGCGACCAGCTCGCAGCTCCTCGGCGCCGACACCGCCGGCGACGCGGCCGGGCGCGGCACACCGCCGAGCTTGCCCCGCGGATGGGTGATCACCGGGATGCGGGAGACCAGCTTGACGGCCGACAGCAGCTGCCGTTCCCAGTCGTCCTCGCTGCCGCCGTGCGGCTTCTCCAGCACCTCCACGGCACCGGCCGCGAGCGCGTCACACGTCGTGAACGTCTCCGTCCGGTTGTCCGCCGACGACACCACGAGGATCGGCGTGGGGCAGTGCGCCATGATGTACTCCGTCGCCGCCTGGCCGCTGACCAGGGGCAACATGATGTCCATCGTGATCACGTCCGGCCGGGTGCGCATGGTCAGCTCGATCGCGCTGCGGCCGTCGGCGGCCGTGGCGATGACGTCCAGCTCGGGGTCGTCGCCGAGGATCTCCGTGATGCGGTGGCGCACGGTCGGGGAGTCCTCCACGACCAGCACGCGGATCCTTTTGCTCACGCGCTCACCAGCCTTCGGATCTGGTCGATGAGGTCGTTCTGGTTGAACTCGTGCTTGGCCACGTGCAGGTTCGCGCCGGCGGCCACGCCACGGGCCCGCGCCGCGGGGTCCGCGAGCGAGCTGACCAGGATCGTGGGGATGTCGCGCAGTTCCGGATCGGCGCGGATCGTCTCCACGAACGTGTAGCCGTCCATGCCCGGCATCTCGATGTCGCACAGGATCAGCGCGTACCGGGTGGCCCGCGCCTTCTCGAGGCCCTCCTCGGCGTCGGCGGCCACGTCGACCAGGTAGCCGGCCGACTCCAGGATGCTGCGCTCCAGCATGCGGGTGGTGAGCGAGTCGTCGATGACCAGCAGCGGCCCCTCCGGCGAGGCCAACGCCTGCGCCGGCCCGTCGTCGGGGCGCACCCCGTGGGCCGCCGCGACCAGGCCGTCCGGGTCGAGCACCAGCCGCGGGTTGCCGGCGTCGTCGAGCGACACCCCGCTCACCGTCGCCCCGGCCCGCGCGAGGGGCGGCAGGCCGCGCACGACCACGGGGTCCGTCCCCAGCACCCGGTCGACGGCGATCGCGGCCGTCCCGGTCCGGGTCGAGACCACTATCGCCGGGAACGTCGTCGCGCGGTCGGCCCGCGACGTCTCCTGGGGTGCGAGCACCCGCGCCAGGAGCAGCAGCGGAACGGCCGCGCCGTCGTGCCGCACCGACGCGCCGCTGCCCGTGCGGGCGACGTCGCCGGGTGCCACCCGCACGGTTCGGGTCACCGCGTCCAGGGGGATGCTCGCCAGTGTGCCGGCGGCCTCGACGGTCATCGCGTCCAGCGCCAGCAGCGACAGCGGAACGGCCAACGCGACGACCGTGCCGCGCCCGGGCACACTGTCGACGTCGACCCTGCCGCCGAGGCGTTCGGCCGCGTCGCGCACCGCGTCGAGGCCCACGCCGCGCCCGGCCACCGCGGTCACCCCGGCGGAGGTGCTGATCCCGCCGCGCAGCGTCAGGTCGACCAGTTCGCTCGTCGCGAGGTTCCCGGCCGACGGCACCCCCGCCTCCGCCGCCGCACGCCGCAACGCCGCCAGGTCGAACCCGCGCCCGTCGTCGCGCACGGCGAAGCGGATGCGGTCGCCGTGGCGTTCGACGGTCACCCGCACGGTCCCCTCCGGCGGCTTCCCGGCCTCCTCCCGCTGCGGCGGCGCCTCGATCCCGTGCGCGACCGCATTCCGAACGACATGCAGCAGCGCCCCGTACACCGACGACAACACCTGCGGATCCAGCCGGATGGTGCCACCCTCCCCGGCGAACCGTGCCCGCCGCTCCTGCACATCCGCCGCATCCCGAACGGCCCGCTGCAGCGCCGGGAAGATCGTGCCGGCCGGCACCAGGCGCAGGCGTTCGGCACCCCCGCGCACCTGACGGAGATCGCGTTCGGTGTGCTCCACCGTGGTCGACAGCCCCCGGCCGAACGCGGCGAGCTCGCCGTCGATCCCGGAGGCGATGGTGCGCAGCCGTCCCGTGGCGGCCGCTCCGGAGACGGGCGAGTCGAGCTGCGCGAGGAGGAGGCGCATGCCGCGGCGGATGCGTTCGACCTGGCCCACCCCGGAACGCAGCGGCGCCATCCGGGTCTGGGTCTCGGCTATCGCGTCGAGCAGCTCGTCGACGTCCTGGGCGTCGGTGCGGCCGACCAGGAGGGGTTCGGGGTGGGTGCTGCGGCGGCCGGTGGGCGGCTGGTCGGGCTGCCGCCGATCGCCGGCCTGAGCGGTGCCGTCGGATGCGGCAGCGGTCCCCTCCCCGGTGTGGGCGCTGCTTCCGGCCGTGGCAGCGGCTTCGGCGCCCGGGTGTGCGGTGCTGCCGACGCCGGTCCTGGGGTGCGTGGTGCTGCCGGCGCCGGTCCCGAGTTGCGTGGCGCTTTCCGCGCCGGCGTGCGTCACAGCGCCGGCCGCCGGTCGACCCGCCGCGTCCGCGCCGCTGTGCGGGGCTCCGCCAGGCGCCGCAGCTCCGGCGTCGCCCGCCCCGCTGCCGCCCGCCCCGCTGCCGGCCGCTGCGGCCCTGTCTCCGCCCGCGCTGCCCGGCCCGGCCGCGACTCCGCTGCCGGCACCCGCCGCGCGGACGTCACCGGGCCCGGCCGCACCACCGGCGGGGTCTGCGCCCGATCCGGCCGCCGCATCGCCGAAGGCGCGGTTCGCACCGCCGGCTGCACCCACACCCGTGCCGCCGGCGCCGGCCACGTCACCCGCGCCGGTCACGCCGCCGGCACCGCCCGATCCCGGCGCACTCAGGCCCGGTGGCGGGATCGCGGAGACCTCGGCGCTCAGTTCGTCGACCATCCCGATCAGGTACGCGGCGCGCCCCGGCGGCAGCGGCCCGGCGGCGTCCCGGTGCACGCCGAGTTCCTCCTCCAGGGTGTGCGTGCGATCCGCGATCCCGGGCAGCCGCACCACCCGTGCCGCGCCCTTGAGCGTGTGCGCGTGGCGCAGCATCCGCGCGACGATGTCGGCCGGGCTGTCGTGCCGTTCCAGTTCCAGCGCACCCTCGCTCAACTGGTCGACCAGCTCGCGGGCCTCGACGCGGAAGTAGCGGTACGGATCCCGGTCGGCCACGGCTACCGGCCCGCTCCGGAGCGCACGAGCAGCATCAGGTCGCGGGAGAGGCCGGCGAGCTGCGCGGCGGTCTGCTGCGTCTGCGTCGAACTCGCCTCGGTGGCCCGGGTCGCCTGGGCGACGTCGACGACGGCGACGTTGACCTGTTCGACGGCGGTGGTCTGCTGCTTGGTCGACAGCTCGATCTCGCGGGCGGCCTGGGTGGTGGTCCCGACGAGGTCGGCGATCTGCGCGAACGACTCCGCCACCCGGCCGAACTGCGCGAACCCGGCGTCGACCGCCTTCGAACCGGTCTCGGTCGCCATGACCGTGGTGTTGACGGCGCCCCGCACGTCGTCGATCAGGCCGCGGATCTCCTTCGTCGAGCCGCCGACCCGGTCGGCCAGTTTGCGGATCTCGTCGGCGACGACGGCGAACCGCCGCCCGGACTCGCCCGCGCTGGTGGCCTCGATGGTGGCGTTGATGGCCAGGATGTTGGTCTGTTCGGCCAGCTCGGAGACGATTTCGAGCACGGCGCCGATCTGCTGCGACTTCTCGCCGAGCTCCAGCATGTGGCGCACGATGAGGTCGACCTGCCGGCGGATGGCGTTGATCGCGTCGTTCGCCTGCTCGATGGTGCCGTCTCCGGTGCGCGCCGCGCCCGCCGTCTCGGCGGCCACCAGGGCGACCCGCTTGGCGCTCTCGGCGATCTGGCGGGAGGTGGCGAGCAGTTCGTTGATCGTGGTGGTGATCTCGCTCATCGCCGTCGCCTCCTCCTTGGCGCCGGTGGCCTGCTGGCCGGCGACGGACTCCAGTTCGGCGGAGGAGGTCTGGACCTGTCCGACGGCCCGGCCGATCTGGTTGGCGAGGCTGCGGGTGAGCAGCACGGCGATGAGGATCGCGATGAGGATCGCCACGACGCCGAGGCCGAGCACCAGGAGAACGGCCGCCGCGGCGTCGTCGGTGGAGGCGCGCTTGGCGGCGTCCAGCCGGTGCGTCATGACTCCGGAGAACGTCGCGATGTCGGCCATCAGCACCTCCCGTTTGGGGGTCATGCGCAGGTCGAACTCCTTCGCCACCGCCATCAGGTCCGCACCGCCCGCACGCAGCGAGATCACCGCGTCGAGTGCCTCCTGGTGCGCGTGTTCGGCCTCCTTGACGCGGGTCAGCGGATCACGGGCGTCGACACCGCGCACCTTGCCCATGAGCGCGTCGACCGTGTTGAGGAACGTCGTGCGTTCCTGGCGCATCTGGTCGAGGTGGCGCTGTTCGCCGGTGAGCAGGTAGGCCCGGCTGGCGGCGAGCTTGCCGTCGACGGCGGCGATGAGCCGTTCGGTGTCGACGAGGTACACCGCGTCGCGGTCGATCACGTGGTCCTTGCTGGTGACCGCTGTGTTCAGGGCGAAGGCGGAGACCGCCGCGACGGCGACGGTCAGCAGCACGGACACGCCGAGGGCCGCGGCGATCTTCTGGCTGAAGGTAAAGCGACGTCCCATGGTTCACGCACTCCCGTCCGGGCTGCCCGGGCCTACCCGGGCGACGACCGCGGCACGCACCGCGGCCATGTCGATCACCGGCCGTGGCCCGGCCGGCGTGGGCAGCAGGTCGCCGACGAACCCGGTGCTCTTCTGCGCCGGTCCGTCGTGGCGCACCCGCAGGTGTCCGTCGAGGCGCTCGACGGCGAGGCCGAGCGCGGGGGTGCCGGCGGCGACGAGCAGCCAGCGCGGCGGTTCGGTCGAGCGCTTGCCGCCGAGGAGCGCCGCGAGGTCGAACGCCGGCACCACCGACCCGCGCACCCCGACGACGCCGAGCAGTTCGGGGACGGCGCCCGGCAGGCGGGTCGGCGGCCGGTCCACGACCAGGGCCGACACCTCGGAGAGCCGGACGGCGTAGGCGTCGCCGCCGACCCGCAGGTCCAGCAGGTCGACGTAGCCGTCCTCGATCTCCACCGGCGGCAGCGCGAACGACCGGTCGAACGCGGTGCGCAGGTCGGCGAGCCGCTCGTGCATGGTCGCCACCGCGCCACCGCTCGCCACCGCCCCGGCCACCCGGCCGCCGCTCGTCGCCGCGCCGGCGGTCCGGGCGTCGCCGCTCGTGGCTGCGCCGGCCGTCCCGGCGCTGCCGCTGGCCGCCGTGCCGGCGGTCCGGGCGTCGCCGCTCGTCGCCGCGCAGGCGGTCTCCACGGTGCCGCTGGTCGCTGCGTCGGCGGTCCCGGCATCGCTGCTGGTCGCGGTGCCGGCCGTGCGCGCGTCGTCGCGCGTCGCTACGTCGGCCGTCCCGACCGGCCGGGCGTCCGAGGGCGGCGCGCCGGCCGCTTCGACGGGCCGGGCGTCCGGCGAAGGTGCCGCGGTCTCGGGCGGCCAGGTGTCCGGGGGAGGGGAGGCGGCGGGCGGCCAGGTCTCCGGGGGATGCGCGGCGGTCGCGGGAGGCCAGGCGTCCGGGGGCGGTCCGGCGACCGGGAAGCGGTTCATCCGCACGCCCGCAGTTCCGCGCGGCACAGCGCGATCAGCGCCGCCCGGCTGAACCCGCCGCCGAACAGCAGCAGCCGCCGGTCGTCCTCGCAGCTGAGCAGCCGCAGGGCGTCCTCGAGTTCGCGGCGGGCGAGGTCGCGGTCGCCGTCGCGGCGGGCGAGCAGCCCGAGGCGCAGCCGCGGCAGCGCGAACCCGGGGTCGAGGTAGGCCGCCCGCCGGTCGTGTTCGGCCGCGCCGTGCTTGTCGCCGTCGCCCTCGCGGCAGAGCGCGAGCAGGTAGTGCGCACCGGCGTGCATGCCGTCGCGTTCGAGCAGGCGGCGGCAGAGCGCCTCGGCGCGGTCCAGGCGGCCGTGCTGGATGAGCAGCGCGGCGTGCGTGACCAGCAGCTCGTCGGTGCCGTCGCCCATGGACTCGACGAGGTGCAGCGCGCCGTCGAAGCGTTCGGCGCGCAGCAGTGCGAGCACCCGCTCCCAGGTGTCGGGCGGGCGCCGCACCACCGGCGGGGCAGCGGCCGGTGGGGCCGGCGGCGCCGGCGGAGGCAGTTCCTGCACGGCCGGCTCGCGCTGGTAGTAGAACGTGTCGTGGCTGTGCCGGAGGGTGAGTTCGGCGACGCGGCCGTGGGCGACCTCGGCGTGGCCGAGGAAGAGGAACCCGCCGGGCGCGAGCGCCTCGACCAGCCGGGCCGTGGCGGCGCGGATCTGCGGGCCGGTGAAGTACATGATGGCGTTCCGGCAGAAGATCACGTCGTAGGTGCCGGGCCGCAGCAGCTCCGGTTCGTCGTCGGCGAGGTTGCCCACGGCGAAGCGGACGAGGCCGGTCAGGTCGGCGTCGGGGGTGATGCGGTCGCCGGAGCCGTGGAACCAGCGGCTGCGCGCCGACGGTGGCGTGGCGCGCATCGACCATTCGGCGTACCGGGCGCGGCGGGCGCGTTCGACCATGGACGGGTCGAGGTCGACGCCGACGATCTGCACGTCCCAGCCGCCGCGCGGCACGCGCTCGCGCACCACCGTGGCCATCGTGTAGGCCTCCTCGCCGGAGGAGCACGCGGCGGAGAGCAGGCGCAGGCGGCGTTCCCCGGCCCGCCGGGCGAGGCGCTCCGGGAGCACCACCTCGCGCAGGGCGTCGAACTGTTCCGGGTTCCGGAAGAAGTAGGTCTCGTTGATGGTCAGTTCCCGCGCCAGGGCACCGACCTCGGACCCGGCGGCGCGCTCGCGGACCAGACCCGCGAGATAGGCGTCCGCGCTCAGCCCGGTCGCGGACATCCTCCGGTCGAGGATCTCCGCCAGCTTCTCCGGGGGAACGTCCGTGAGCGCCAGCCCGATCCGCCGGGTCAGCACCTCACGGAAGCGTTCCGTCCGGTTCACCGGTCGGGCTCCAGCGCGTCCCAGGTGTCGCCCGGGAGGGCCCGCGCGGCGTCGAGGAAGAGCGTCGGCTCCCCGTCCACCGCCGCGAACGCCGTCACCCCGGCCACGCTGCGCAGCAACGGCGGCAACTCGCGCCACACCTGTTCCGGCACGGTGCGGATGCCGATCACCTCGTCGACCGCGAACGCGTACGGCTGCCCACGGCCGACCATCACCAGCCGGGCGCTCGGGAGGTCGCCCCCGGGCGAGTCCCCGTCGAGGAGCGCGCCGACGCTCAGCACCGGTGCCGGCGCGCCGCGGATGACGGCCACGCCGGTGACGTACGCGGGGACGCCGGCGAGCGCGCGGACGGGCTGCGGGCGCATGGTCTCGACGACCTGCTCCAGGCCGACGGCGCACACGTGCCGCCGAGCCCTGAAGACCAGCGCCTGCCTGCTCAAACGCCGCCCCCGTCGCGTCCGCGTCCGTCCGTCAGGTCAGACTAGGCGGATTCTGCGGCGTTTTGAGAGCTTAAGTCGGTTCCGCAACCGAGGCCGGCTCCGGCTCGGGTTCGGGCGCGGGAGCGCGCAGGTATCCGATCGCGAAGCCGGTCACGAAGAAGCCGGCGATCTGGGCCGCGGCGGCCGGCCACGGCTCGGACAGCGGCGCGAGCACCGCCATCCCGGCCCCGAGCTGAACGGCCGCCACGACGGCGACGCGCCGCAGCGGTGCCGGTTCCGGCCTCAGGACCATCCACAGTGGAGTGATGATGACCGCCAGCCGCACGAGATCGAGAACGAACTCGGCGGCTGCCGACTCGGACCACAGCATCGGAACCCCCAACGGCGCACCGTAGTCGAACTACTACGATATGCTGTCGGGCCGATGATCACCGTGAATGAATCTTTCGCCTGACCGGTCAGCCTCCCGGGCGGCAGTTCGGCTGCCCCGGACGGCAGCCCCCGCCCGGGGGTCGCCCGCCGGGAGTCCCACCCGCCGACGGTGCCGGCCGCGGCGCCTTCGGTGCCCCGAACGACAGCCCGGAACTCGGCTTGCCGAACTGGATCGCCGGCTTGCCCTGCATGCCGTCGCGCAGCGTCGCGGCCACGGCCGGGTTCACCTGGTCGTGCTTGAACACCTTGGGCGTGCGCGGGTAGTCCGGGTCGGTGATCACCCCGAAGACGGAGAGCTGCTTGGTGAACACCTCGAACGTGGCCGACTTCTCCGAGTCCGTGGTGCCCGTCTTGCCGGCGATCGGCCAGCTGCTGAGGAACTGGCCCTTCATGCCGGTGGCCGTACCGCCGGCGCAGCGGTCCCACTGGGACTTGTCGCCGACGGGGCAGCGCGCCGCGTCGGTGGCCGCGCGGGCCACGTCCTCGGACATCACCTGCTCGCACTTGGCCGCCCCGCCCTCGACCTTGGCGCCGCCGCTGATCTCGGTGATCTCCTCGATCGGCGTGGGCGTGCAGTACTTGCCGTCGGCGGCGAGGGTGGCGTAGGCGTTCGCCATCTCCAGCGGCGTCTGGATCGACACGCCCAGGGTGAAGGCGCCCCACTGGACGGCGGACTTCGGGTTGTCGCCGAAGCCGCGGTCCTCGTCGGAGTGGAATCGGATGCCCATCGACTTGGCCGTCTCGACGACCTTGTCCGCGCCGACCTTCTCCTGCAGCGGCACGAAGAAGGTGTTGGTCGAGGAGCCGAAGGCGGTCCACATGTTCTTGATGCCCTGGCCGTTGCCGCCGGAGTTCTTCGGGCAGTAGTACACCGTGCCGGGGCAGGCCGCCGGGCTGCCGCGTTCGAGGATGTACTTGGTGGTCACCGGCGACGGGGTGTCCGCCTCGTAGTCGAGCTGGATGCCCTGCTTGAGCGCGGTAACCAGGGTGAAGATCTTGAACACCGAGCCGACCTGGTAGCCCTGGATGTCGGCACCGCCGCTCAGCAGCGGCACGGTCGTGTTCGGGTAGTTGCCCTTGACGCCGCGGGCCTTCTTGGTGGGCTCGGTGTTGATGCCGTTGCCGCTCTGGTCGTTGCTGTAGTTGCGGTTGGCGGCCAGCATCCGCACCTTGCCGGTACCCGGTTCGGTGGCGGCGAGCATGAGCGCCTCGGAGGGGTCGCGCTTGCCCATGTACTGCTCGATGTTGCGCTTGGCGCCCGCCTGGGTCTGGATGTCCAGGGTGGTGACGATCTTGTAGCCGCGGGAACGGAGCCTGTTCTCCCGCTCGTAGCGGTCGGCGCCGAAGGCCTCCTGCTCGTTCCACCAGCGGATCATGTAGTCGCAGAAGAAGCCGGCGCCCAGGTCGGTGCGCTGCACCTCGCCGCAGCCCTCGGGGGTGCGCTCGCCCTTGATGTTCAGCTCGATCTTCTGCGCCTCGTCGGCCTGCTGCTGGGTGATCTTGCCAAGCTTCACCAGCTGGTTCAGCACGTACACGCGGCGTTCGAGCGCCTTGGGCCGCTTCTTCTCGTCGGCCGGGTCGTACGCCGACGGCGCCTGCACCAGGCCGGCCAGCAGGGCGGCCTCCTCGAGCTTCAGCTCCGAGGGCGGCTTGCCGAAGTAGACCTGCGACGCCGCGTAGATCCCGTACGCGTTGTGCCCGAACGAGGCGATGTTCAGGTAGCGCTCGAGGATCTGCTCCTTGTTGAGCTTCTTCTCCAGGGCCAGCGCGCGCTTGATCTCGGCCAGCTTGCGGGCCGGCGTCTTCTCCGTCGCGGCCAGCACCTGCTGCGGCGTCTTCGCGGTGTACCCGATCACCTGACGCACGTACTGCATGGTGAGCGTCGAGGCACCCTGCGCCACCCCGTCGGACTGCTGGTTGGCGACGAACGCGCGCGCCACACCCTTGAAGTCCACGCCGTTGTGGTCGTAGAACCGGATGTCCTCGGAGGCGACCAACGCGTCGCGCATGATCGGCGCGACCTCGGAGATCGGAACGTCGTGCCGGTTCTCGTCGTACAGGTACGTGAGCAGGGTCTTGCCGTCGCTCGCGTAGACCTCACTGATCTGCGGTGCCGGCAGCACGTCGAGATCCGTCGGCAGACTGTCGAACGTGTCCGCACCCGCCTTGGCGGCGAGGCCGCCCATGGCGACCGCGGGGAAGGCCGCAGCAGCGACCACCAAACCGGCCAAAAGCCCACAAACCAGCAGCGATGCGCCGTTTGCGAGCAGGCTGTGGTCACGCTTGCGCATGGCGACGCCCTTCCCCTGAACCCAACATGCCTAAACCCTAGGACGCCGTTCATAACGAAAGGGTTGTCGGGGACCCCTGTGTGCACCGTTTCATCGGGTTTCGCGCCCTACGGGGTCGGGGCTGTACCGTGCGTGCTGATCGGCGCAGCGAGAGGACGGCGTGGATGAACCGACCGGTGCCCGGAGTCGACGAGAGCCCCGACGCGGAGGTCGCCGGAACACCCGTTCGCGAGGAGCCGGCCGCCGAGAACGTCGCCGAAAGTCCCGCCGACAGCCCGCAATCGCCGCCCGGGGCCTGGGCGCTGTGGCGGCCGTCGGTGGTGGCGGGCGCGTGTACGTGGGTGGCCGGGCTGGTGCTCTACGTGCTGGCGACGGTCGTGGCGTGGTTCCCGGTCGACGGCACCCAGGGGGTCGCGCCGGCGCCGATCGGCTTCCGTCCGATTCTCGACTCCTGGGCCAAGTGGGACACCGTCTGGTACGTCATGATCGCGGAGTCCGGCTACCAGTCGGACTCCCGCGCGGCGGCGTTCTTCCCGCTGTACCCGATGACCGTCCGGGTCGTGCGCACCGTGCTGTTCATCGACACGTTCCCGGCGGCGATCCTGGTGTCGCTGGTGTGCGCGCTGGTGGCGCTGATCCTGGTGCACCGGTTCGTCAGCGAGGCGATCGACTCGGCGCACGCCCGCCGCACGACGTGGTACCTGCTGGCGTTCCCGACCGGGTTCTACCTCGTGGCGGCCTACAACGAGTCGATGTTCATCGCGCTGCTGGTCGGGTCGCTGTACTGCATGCGCCGCGGGCACTGGTGGACGGCGGCCGTGCTGGCCGGGTTCAGCGGCGCCACGCGCATGATCGGGGTGGTGCTCGGGCTGGCGTTCGTCTACGAATACCTGCGGCAGCGCGGGTTCTCGCTACGGAAGGTGGGCGTCGAGGCGCTCGCCGTCACGCTGATCCCCGTCGGGCTCGCGCTCTACATGCTGTATCTCTGGAACGCCTTCGGCGACGCGATGTACTTCAACGAGGCGCAGAAGGCGTGGTTCCGCGAGGGCTACCAGTGGCCGTGGACCACGGTCGCCGACACGTGGGAACTCATCGCGACGAGTACGAGCTGGCTCGACCCCAACACGGTCCGCAACATGTACAACCTGCTGACCGTGCTGATCGGGCTGGTGTTCCTGGTGCTGGCGCTGGTCGGACCCTGGAAGCTCGGCCGGGAGAACGCCTACCTGGTGATCTTCTCGGTCTTCGTGATCATGCTGCCGGTGCTCAGCCCGATCCACAGTTACTATCCGTTGAGTTCGATGGTGCGCTACGTGCTGGAATGCCTGCCGATCTTCATGGTGCTGGCGAGGATGGGCCGCAGTCCCACGTTCCACCAGATCTTCTTGACCGCGACCGTCGGCCTGCAGGGCGTCGCGATCGTCTCCTTCGTGCAGGACAAGTTCGTCGGCTAGGAGCGCCGGCGGCTGTCCTCGAGGTAGCGCAGCACGGCGGTGACCCGGCGGTCGACGCTGTCGCTCGGGTTGAGGTCCAGCTTCTGGAAGATGCTGCGGATGTGCTTGTGCACGGCACCCTCGGTGACGAAGAGGCGTTCGGCGATGGCGCCGTTGCCCAGCCCCTCGGCCATGATGGCCAGCACCTCCTGCTCGCGGGCGCTCAGCCGGTCCAGGCCGGCGTCCGGCCGGGTGCGCGTCAGCAGCTGCGCCACCACCTCCGGGTCGACCGCGGTGCCGCCGTCGGCCACCCGGTGCAGCGCCTCCAGGAACTGCTCCACCCGCCCCACGCGCTCCTTGAGCAGGTAGCCGAGGCCGCTCGCGCCGGCGCTGAGCAGTTCCGTGGCGAAGGCCTGCTCGACGTAGGCCGACAGGACCAGGACGGCGAGGTCGGGGCGACGGCGCCGGGCCTCGACGGCGGCCCGGATGCCCTCGTCGGTGTGCGTCGGCGGCATCCGCACGTCGACGATCGCGACGTCGGGCTTGTGCTCGTCGACCGCCTCCAGGAACGGCTCGGGCCGCTCCGTCTTCGCCACCACGTCCAGGCCCTCGGCGCGCAGCAGCAGGGCCAGGCCCTCCCGCAGCAGCGGGTCGTCCTCGGCGATCACGATCCGCACGGAAGCTCCACCTCGAGTGTCGTCGGCCCGCCGGGCGGGCTGGTCAGGGTCAGGCGGCCGTCGTGCGCCTCGATGCGGCGGCGCATCCCGGCGATGCCGGAACCGGCCTTCTCGTCCGCACCACCCTTGCCGTCGTCGGTGATCCGCGCAAGCAGGGTGTCGCCGTCGCGGCGCACCATGACCGAGGCGGACGTCGCGCCGCTGTGCTTGGCGATGTTCGTCAGCGTCTCGGCCACCACGAAGTAGGCCGTCGCCTCCGTCGACGCGGGGCAGCGCACCGCCACGTCGACGTCCACCGACACCGGAACGCCCGACGAGACGGCCAGCCCCTCCAGCGCACCGGCGAGGCCGCGGTCGGCGAGCACGGGCGGCAGGATGCCGCGGGCGACGGTGCGCAGTTCGGCGAGGGCCAGTTCGGCGGCGTCCTGTGCGCGGTCGATGATCTCGACGGCCGTCGCGGGGTCGCGGCCGAGCGCGCGCCGCGCGGCACCGAGCAGGACGGTGACGGCAACCAGCCGGTTCTGCGCGCCGTCGTGCAGCGAACGCTCGATGCGCCGAAGCTCCGCCGCGTGTGCGTCGAGCGCCGCGGCCCGGGTGGCGGTCAGCTCGGCGACCCGCAGGTTGAGGTCGACGTCGGCCGACGGGGGCAGCAACGCCCGGCCGGGCCACGCCTGCACCCACGCCAGGCCCGGTCCGATGATCATGATCACCACTGCGCACATCAGCCCCAGGAACGCCACGAAGAACGCCCCGGGCCAGTCCGTCACCGTCCACCAGCCGAGCGACGGCGCCGCGACGAACTCCGGCACCGCCCACCACCACAGCGGCAGCGTCCCGTCGTGCACCACGTCGAGCGGCAGCGTGATGCCGACCAGCCCGACGAAGAAGCCGAACGTCGCGTGCGTGACGAGCCAGCCCAGTTCGCGGTGGAACGTGCGGTCGGTGACGACGCGCAGGCTGTACGGCGGCGGTGGCGGGCTGATGACCTCCTCGCCCCAGCGCGAGATGCGGCCGCGTTCGCGATCGGCGACGGTGTGCACGATCCGGGCGGTGGCCGGCACGATCAGGAGCCCGACGCCGAACACGCACAGCGCGGCGGTCAACAGCACCCACAGGAGCGTGGCGACCGCGAGGATGGCGGTGCCGAGCCCGCCGACGAGATGTTCGAGCGCGTCGAGCGTCGAACGGGCGCGGCGGGCGAGAAACGCTGACATCGGGGCCACCCTAGGCGAACGCGGGGCCGGTTGTCGGTACAGCCTGCTGTACTCCGTTCGACGCGCCCACTGGATCGATGAAAGCCGTGCCGTTCCATAGCGTTTTCGGCATGAACACCTATCGAGCGATCCTCTGGCTGGTCCTGACAATCGCCGTCGCCGCGAACATGGTGGCCTCGGCCGCCGGCGCCCACATCGTGGGTTCGGCCTTCGGCCTCGCGGCCCTCGCGAGCGGCGGCGCCCTGGCCGTCGACCACTACAAGCACCGCCGCACGTCATGAGCGCACGCTTGCGGGAGCTCATCATGGGGCACTGCGCGCTCGGCACTCATGGCGCCGGTGAGCGAAGCGAGGCGGCGTCATGAGCGCCACCCCTGCGGTGGCCCTGAACGGGGTCACCAAGACCTACCGCGGCGGCGTGCACGCGCTCGACGGCGTCACCATCGCCGTCGAGCGCGGCACCTTCGTCGCCGTGATGGGCCCGTCGGGTTCGGGCAAGAGCACGCTGATGCACTGCGCCGCCGGGCTGGACACGCCCACGTCCGGCAGCGCCAGCATCGACGGCACCGACATCGGCCGGCTGAACGAGACCAAGCGCACCAAGTGGCGGCGCGACCGGGTCGGGTTCGTCTTCCAGCAGTACAACCTGATCCCGTCGCTGAGCGTGCGGGACAACATCACGCTGCCGCTGCGCCTCGCCGGCAAGAAGCCCGACCAGCAATGGCTGGCGACCCTGGTCGACCGGGTCGGCCTCGCCGGCCGGCTGGACCGGCGGCCGACGGAGCTCTCCGGGGGCCAGCAGCAGCGGGCGGCCGTGGCCCGCGCACTGATCAACAAGCCGGCGGTCGTCTTCGGCGACGAACCCACCGGCGCGCTCGACCTGCGCACCGCGCGCGAGGTCCTGGACCTGCTGCGGGACCTGGTCGACGGGTTGGGCCAGACGGTCGTCATGGTCACGCACGACCCGGCCGCGGCGGCCCGCGCCGACATCGTGCTCATCATGGCCGACGGCCGGGTCGTCGACAGCTTCGAGCGGCCGGACGCCGCCACCCTCGCCTACCGCATCACGTCCCTGGAAAAGGAGTAATCCCGTGTTCACCCTCGGCGTCAGGCTCGCCACCAAGCGCGTCGCCGCGACCCTCGCGGTCGTCGTGGCGGTGCTGGGCGGTGCGGCGTTCCTCACCTGTGTCGGCATCCTCGCCGAGTCCGGGTTCCGCTCGCACGCACCGGTCGACCGGCTCGCCGGCGCCGATGTGGTGGTCTCGGCCGATCAGACCCGCGCGGCCGGTGATCCGTTCGCGACTCCGCTGCCGGAGCGGGCGCTGGTGCCGGCCGACGTGGTCGAACGGCTGCGCGCCCTGCCCGGCGTCACGTCGGCCGTCGGCGACCTGAGTTTTCCGGCGGCCGCGCTGACGGCGGACGGCACGCCGGTGACCGCCTCCGGGGACCCGCGCGTCGCCGGCCACGGCTGGTCCTCGACCGTCCTCATCGGACAGTCCACTGTGGATGGTGTGCCGCCCGCGGGACAGCTCGACGTGGCGCTGGACCGCGCGACGGCCGACGCCGCCGGGGTGCGCACCGGCGACGCGGTCACGGTGGTCGCGGCCGGACGGCAGGCCTCCTACCGGGTGAGCGCGATCGTGTCCGGCGGCGGCATCTACTTCGCCGACCCGACCGCGCGGGAACTGGCGACCCGCAACCGCCCGGCGCCCGCCGAACCGGCCGGCGGCCCGTCCGCGGGGAGCGTCGAGGGCGTCGACCTCGTCGTGCTGACGGCCGAGGCGGGCAAGGAGGACGCCGTCGCCGACGCGGTGCGCCAGGCCGTGCGCGGGACCGGGCTGGTCGTGTCGACCGGGGACGACCGGGGCGACGTGGAATCGCCGGGCACCACCGCCGGCCGGCGCATCCTGCCCGTGCTCGCCGGTTCGCTCGGCGGCGTGACGCTGCTCGTCGTCGGGTTCATCGTCGGGGGCGCGCTCGCCGTCTCCGTCGCCGCCCAGCGCCGCGACCTGGCGCTCATGCGGGCCGTCGGCGCCACGCCGAAGCAGGTGCGCGGGCTCGCCGCCGCGCAGGCCTCGGCCGCCGCCGCCGTCGCGGCCGTGCCCGGCATCGCGCTCGGCTACCCGCTGGCGGGGATCTTCCGGGACCTGCTGGTGCGGGCCGGGTTCCTGCCGGGTGTGCTGCCGTTGTCGTTCAGTCCGGTGCCGGCCGCGGTGACGGTGCTGCTGCTCGCCGCCGTGATCCCGGTCGCCGCGCGGCTCGCGGTGTGGCGCACCTCCCGGATGGCCGCCACCGAGGCCGTCGCCGAGTCCCGCGTCGAACCCCGTCGGGCCTCGCCGACGCGCACATTCGCCGGGCTGCTGGTGCTCGTCGCGGCGCACGTCGTCGCGGTGACGCCGCTGTTCGTCCGCACGCCGATCGGCGCGTCGGTGACCGCGGTCGCCGGCATCATCGCCACGATCGGGCTCGCGATCGCCGGCCCGGGTCTGGTCGCCGCGCTCGGACGGGTGCTGCACCGGGTTCTTCCGGCCCGCGCCTCGGCCTCCACCTGGCTCGCCGTCGCGAACACCCACGGCTACCCGCAGCGCGTCGCCGGCGCCGTCACGACGCTCGCGATGGCGGTCGTCTTCACCCTCACCTACGCGCTCACCCAGACCACCCTGCTGCAGGCGGCCCGCGACGACGTGCGCGAGGGCACCCTCGCCGAACTGAGCGTCACCGCACCGGCCGTCGGCGGCATGCCGGCGGAACTCACCTCCGCCGTGCGCGGCGTGCCGGGTGTGCGCGGGGCGGCCGCCGTGACGAGCACGACGGTGCTGTGGACGTTCGACATGCTGGGCGAGAAGGAGACGGAGAGCGCGTCCGCGATGATCCTGAACCCCGACGCGCCCGGGGTCCTGGACCTCGACGTCCGCACCGGCGACCTGGCCGACCTGCGCGGCGCCACGGTCGCGGTCGACGCGGACACCGCGCGCGGCCGGGACGCGAACGTCGGCGACACGATCGACCTGACGCTCGGCGACGGCACGGCCGTCAAGGCGCGCGTCGTGGCCACCTACGGGCGCGGCTTCGGCTTCGGGCCGCTGGTCGTCTCCCGCGACCTGGCCGCCGGCCACACGACGACCGCGCTCGACCAGCAGGTGCTGGTGCGCACCGACGGCGCCCCGGCGACCCTGGCCGCGCTGGAGAAGCTGGCCGCGGCGCACCCGGGCATGCTCGTCGGCGCCCCGCCGGCCCCCGAGGCGAAGATCCCGCCGGAGCTGTGGATCAACGCGGCCGTCCTTCTGGTGCTGCTGGGCTACCTGCTCTTCGGCATCGCCAACCGGCTCGTCGCCACCACCACGCGGCGCCGCACGGAGCTGGCCGCGCTGCAACTGGCCGGTGCCACGCCCGCGCAGGTGCGCCGCACGGTGCGCCAGGAGGCGTTGCTGGTGTGCGCGACCGCGATCGGCGCGGGGGCGGTGCTGTCGGCCGGGCCGCTGGTGCTGCTCGCCGTGGGCATCCTCGGGCGTCCGGTGCCCGCCGGTCCGTGGTGGTCGGCGCCGCTGGTCTTCGCCATCGTCGCGCTGATCGCCCTTCTTTCGATGGAACTGCCGACGCGCCGCGCGCTGGCGGTCGCGCCCGTCGAGGCGCTGACGCGGGACTGAGTTGTCGAGATCGTTGCTCCTCCTGTGACGGCCCTGCCGCCCGGCGTGTCGTGTCACGGGAGGAGCAACGATCTCGGCGCTACTCGGCCAGGTCGATGAGGACCTTGCCGACGGCGCCGTTCTCGACGGCGGCGTGTGCCTGCGCCACCTGCTCCAGCGGGAAGTGGATCAGGGGCAGCCCGGCCTCGGGGCCCGTGCGGATCGCACCGGCGCGCAGCGCGGCCGTGATGTCGGCGATCGCCGCCTCCTTCGCCCGCACCGGCATGGTGTACAGCAGCACGAACTGCCAGCGGGCGTTCGGCCCCAACAACGCGCGCACCGGCACCGTGAACTCGTCGCCGCCGTTGTTGGCGTAGATCGCCACCGAGCCGCCCCGGGCCAGAACGGCGACGTCGAGCGCGGCGTTCCCGGCCGGGGAGACCTCGACGATCGTGTCGACGCCCTGCGGGGCCACCTTGCGGACCTCCGCGACGGCGTCCTGCCGGCGGTAGTCGACGACGTGGTCGGCACCGGCCGCGCTCGCCAGCCGGCCCTTCTCCGGGCCGCTCACCGTGGTGATCACCGTCGCGCCGGCCCAGCGGGCGAGCTGGATCGCCGCGTTGCCCACCGCGCCGGCGCCACCCGCGACGAGCACCGTGCGCCCGTCCAACGCGCCGGGCCCCAGCCGCGACGGCCCCTCCTCGGTGACGGTCAGGCACCGGTGCGCCGTCACGAACGGCACCCCCAACGCCGCCCCGAGGTCGAACGACACGCCCTCCGGCAGCTCCACCACCTGCCTCGCCGGCACCACGGCGAACTCCTGCGCGGTGCCGTCGGGCCGCTGGTAGGCGGCCTCCCACAGCCAGACCCGCCGGCCGAGCAGTTCTGCCGGGGCGGCCTCGCCGACGGCGTCCACCACGCCGGCGCCGTCCTGTCCGGGCACCTGCGGCGGGTCGACCGGCATACCGCCGCCGGCAGCGACCCGGAACTTCCAGTCGGTCGGATTGACGCCGGCGCGGTGCACCCGCACGCGCACCTCGTCCGGGCCGGGCTCGCGCACCGGACGCGCGATCACACGCAGCACCTCGGGCCCACCGGTCTCGCTGTACACCGCCGCCCGGGCGATCTTCTGATCTGTGTCCACCCGGCGAAATTACCCCTCGCACCGGATCGAGATCGATGATTCGGGAACCCCGCGGCGGGGTAGTGGCGCGCGATGGCGGTTTCCACCCTGCCGAGCCCCGTCGTGCCGCGCGGGCGGCGACCCTGGGCGCGGATGTTCGTCGTCGGGCTGTCGCTGTGGATCGCGACCGTGGCCGTGACGCTGCTGACCGGCAATCCGAACCTGATCCCGACCGTGGTGCTGCTCGGCAGCTTCCTGGTGCCGGTGACCTTCGTGGCGTGGGCGTTCGAGCGCCGGGAGACCGGTGAACTGACCGCCGGGCTGGTGCTCAGCACGTTCGTGACCGGCGGGGTGCTGGGCGTGCTGGCCGCCTCGGTGCTGGAGTCCTACCTGCTGCGCCCCTCGCCGCTGCTCTTCCTCGGCGTCGGACTGATCGAGGAGGCGGTGAAGCTCGCCGCGCTGGCGGTGCTGGCCCGGCACCTGGCCGTGAAGTCGGTGCGGAACGGGATGATCCTCGGCGCGACGGTCGGGTTCGGCTTCGCGGCGTTCGAGTCGGCGGGGTACGCGTTCACGGCGCTGTTCACCGTCGACGGGCTGTCGCTGACCCAGGTCGTGCAGACCGAACTGCTGCGCGGGCTGCTCGCCCCGCTCGGGCACGGCCTGTGGACGGCGATCGTCGGCGGGGTGCTCTTCTCGGCCAGCACCCGCGACCACTTCGTGGTGACCGCCCGGCTCGTGGCCACCTACCTGGGCGTGTCGGTGCTGCACGCGCTGTGGGACTCGATGCACGGGCTGGCCCGGCTGCTGACGCTGCTGCTCACCGAGGGCGAGGCCTACACCCAGGGCCCGAACGGCTGGCTCGTGGCGCCGACGCGGGCCCAGGCGCAGCTCTTCCCGGTGCTGGAGTACGGCGGGCTGGCGCTGGTGTCGGCCGTCGGCATCGGCTGGCTGCTGCTGATGTGGCGGCTGAGCAGGCGGGCCCCGGACGGGGTGCCGCGCGGCGGCTGGCGGGTTCCCGCGGGAAGGCGTCCGCGGTGACCACCATGACGCCGCGGCCGGTGCAGACCCGGCCCTACCCGATCCGGCGGCCGGTGCGCGGTTCGGCGCTCGGGCGGCTGCTGCGCACCACCGACGCCAAGCAGATCGGGCTGCTGTACCTCGTCACGTCGCTGGCGTGGTTCGTCGTCGGCGGGTTCATGGCGCTGCTGATGCGCGCCGAACTGGCCCGCCCGGAATTGCAGTTCCTCTCGCCGGACCAGTACAACCAGCTGTTCACCATGCACGGCACGATCATGCTGCTGTTCTTCGCGACGCCGATCGTGTTCGCGTTCGCCAACTACATCGTGCCGTTGCAGATCGGTGCGCCGGACGTGTCGTTCCCCCGGCTGAACTCCCTCGCGTACTGGCTGTACCTGCTCGGCAGTTCGATGACGATGCTCGGCTTCATCAGCCCGGGCGGGGCGGCGGACTTCGGGTGGACGGCCTATCCGCCGCTGTCCGACTCGACGCACTCGCCGGGTGTCGGCGCCGACATGTGGATCATGGGGCTGGTGCTCTCCGGGCTCGGCACCATCCTCGGCGCGGTCAACATGATCACCACGACGCTGACGCTGCGCGCGCCCGGGATGACCTTCTTCCGCATGCCCATCTTCACCTGGAACATCCTGATCACCAGCGTTCTCGTCATCATGGTGTTCCCGCTGCTGGCCGCCACGCTGCTGGCCCTGGAGGCGGACCGGAGACTCGGGGCGCACGTGTTCGACCCGGCCACCGGGGGACCGGTCCTGTGGCAGCACCTGTTCTGGTTCTTCGGCCATCCCGAGGTGTACGTCGTCGCGCTGCCGTTCTTCGGCATCGTCACCGAGATCATCCCGGTCTTCAGCCGCAAGCCGGTCTTCGGTTACAAGGGCCTCGTCGGCGCGACCATCGCCATCGCGGCGCTCTCGCTGACCGTGTGGGCGCACCACATGTTCGCGACCGGCCAGGTGCTGCTGCCGTTCTTCTCCTTCTTCACGTTCCTCATCGCGGTGCCGACCGGTGTGAAGTTCTTCAACTGGATCGGCACGATGTGGCGCGGCCAGCTCACCTTCGAGTCGCCGATGCTGTGGGCGCTGGGATTCATGGTGACATTCCTGTTCGGCGGGCTCTCCGGCATCCTGCTGGCCAGCCCGCCGATCGATTTCCACGTCTCCGACTCGTACTTCGTCGTGGCGCACTTCCACTACGTGCTCTTCGGCACCATCGTGTTCGCCGTCTTCGGCGGGATCTATTTCTGGTTCCCCAAGGCGACCGGCCGGATGATGGACGAACGCCTCGCGAAGCTGCACTTCTGGCTGACCTTCGTCGGATTCCACACGACGTTCCTCGTGCAGCACTGGCTGGGCAACGAGGGCATGCCGCGCCGCTACGCCGACTACCAGGCGAGCGACAACTTCACCACTCTCAACACGGTGTCGACCGTGGGCGCGTTCATCCTCGGGGTGTCGTTCCTGCCGTTCGCGTGGAACGCCTGGCACTCCTGGCGGGCCGGCCGGGTGATCGAGGTCGACGACCCGTGGGGGCACGGCATGTCGCTGGAGTGGGCCACCTCGTGCCCGCCGCCGCTGCGCAACTTCGACCGGGTGCCGCGGATCCGTTCGGAACGGCCGGCGTTCGACGCGAAGTTCCCCGAACACGCGCCGGGGCACTCGTCGCAGAGCCCGCCGCCCGGTGGGGCGAAGCCGATGTCCGAGGAGTCCACCGGCGGCGCCAGTTATCCGGAGGAGAACACCGGCGACAGCGTTCCCGACAAATTGTCCGGGGAGTCCTCCGGGTAGGTGTTTGTCGATAGCCGCGGCGGGCAGTGAGGCGGGCACATTCATTTCGATGGAGGTGACCCATGGTCAGCGCTTCCCAATCGGGTGCGATCCCCGCCGCCGGCGAACGGCCGGTGGTCCGAACCGTGGCGAGAATAGTCGCGGCGACATTCATCCTCGTCGGTGTGCTGGGATTCATTCCCGGCGTGACGACCGACTACGACTCGATGGCCTTCGCCGGGCACGAGTCCGGTGCGCAGCTGTTCGGCCTCTTCCAGGTGTCGATCCTGCACAACATCGTGCACCTGCTGTTCGGGGTGGCCGGGCTGGTGCTGGCCCGCCGGGCCGACACGGCGCGCCTGTTCCTGATCGGCGGCGGTGCGGTGTACCTGCTGCTGTGGCTGTACGGGCTGGTCATCGACCACGACAGCTCCGCCAACTTCGTTCCGCTCGACAACGCCGACAACTGGCTGCATCTCGTCCTCGCCGTCGGCATGATCGGGCTCGGCCTGCTCTTCACGCCCCGGCGCGGCAGAACCGACGCCTGATCCGCGGCCGATGCGCCGCGGCGTGGGCACGGACACCTGAAACCGGGTGACGCCGTCGGTGCTCGACGAGGTCAACGCTCCACCGACCTCGTCGAGCACCAGCCGCACGACCCGCAGCCCCAGCCCGCCACGGCGGCGGGCCGCCCGGTTCTGCGCGCGGGCCGTCCGGTTGTCCACGCGGAGCACGAGGCGCCCGTGAGCCACGGCCGCGGAGACGAACACCGGGCCGCCGGGCGCGCCGTGCCGATCGGCGTTCGTGAGCAGGTTCGTGATGACCTGCTGGGCCCGGCGCCGGTCCACCGGCACGGCCGCGGCGCGCGGCGACAGTTCCGTCCGCAGCCGCGCGAGCGGGATCCCGGCGGCGACCCGGGAAGCGGCCACCACCTCCGCGAGCGAAACGCGCCGCGCCCCGCCGCCGTCCAGGAGCTCCGCCAGATGGCACGCCTGCCAGTAGGCGAGCCGGTCGACCTCCCGCCGGTCGGCCGCCGACAGCCGGGGATCGCGGTCGTCGGAGACCAGGGCGGCGGTCAGCGCCGTGAGAGCGCTGAGCGGCGTGCGCAGCTCGTGGCGCAGCGCGGCGGTCGAGCGTTCGGCGGCGCGGCGGCGGCGTGGCGCCAGGATGCCGGCCACCACGGAACGACCCACCACCGCGAGCCGCCGAGCGGTGCCGCGCAGCGGTGGTGGTACCAGAGACCTGCGACCGGAGGTGACGTGGCCAGTCCCGTCGAACTGGTGATCGTGGACGATCATCCGCTCTTCGTTCACGGCCTGGAACTCCTACTCGGTCCGGCGAGTGACGGGCGTCTGTCGGTGACGGGCGTGACCGCCGACCCGGCTTCCGCCGCGGCACTGGTGCGCCGCTGCCGGCCGCAGATCGTGCTGGTGGATCTGGTGATGCCGCAGCCCGGTGGGATCCGGGCCATCGCGGCGATCCGGCGCGCCGAGCCGGGGGTCCGGGTCGTCGCGCTGTCCGGGACCGCCGACGTGGAACTGATCGCACAGGCGCTGCGGGCGGGGGCGTCCGGGTTCCTGCCGAAGACCGCGCGGCCGGACGAACTCGTCGCGCCGCTGCTGGCGATGACCGAGGGCTGGTCGGTGCTGCCGACGAGCGTTCTCGCCGACCTGGCGGGCGAACCCCGGCCGCCGGTACGGGGCACGTTCCGGCTGACCGGGGAGCAGCGCCTGCTGTGGCGGCTGGTGGCGAGCGGCGCCACGACGGCGGAGATCGCCCTGCAGCTGCACGTCTCCGAACGGACCGTCAAGCGGCTGGTGTCGCGGCTGCTGCGCCTGCTCGGGGTGACCACCCGCGCGGAGGCGGCGGCGATGGCCGGCAGAGCCGGGATCCTGGACGAACGTTGATACGGCACCGGCCGTCGATCCCCAGAATCACCGGTTCTAACCACATGTCACGACACGAGCGCCCACAACAGGAAGCCGTTCAGGCCGATGATCAGAACCGCGGCCGCGACCGCCGCCACGGTCGTGAGCGGACGGTTGACCAACGAACCCATCAGCCGCCGGCTCGCCGTGAACCGGATCAGCGGAATCAGCGCGAACGGGATCCCGAACGAGAGCACCACCTGGGACACGACGAGCGCGCGCGTGGGGTCGATGCCCAGCAGCAGCACGACCAGGGCCGGCACCAGCGTGACGAGCCGGCGCAGCAGCAGCGGGATCCGGCGGCGCAGGAAGCCCTCCATGATGATCTGCCCCGCATAGGTGCCGACGCCCGACGACGCGAACCCCGACGCCAGCAGCGCCAACCCGAACGCCAGCGCCGCGCCCTGCCCGACCGTGACACCGAAGCCCTGGTACACCGACTCGAGCGTGATGCTCTCGGCCCCGCGCCCGGCGAACAGGCCGGCGGCGACGACGAGCATCGTCAGGTTGATGAACCCGGCCAGCCCCATCGCGAGCACGATGTCGGTGCGCTGCCAGCGCAGTACCGGCCCGCCGGAGGCATCGGCGTCGACGCCGTAGCGCGCGCCCCGGGTGAGCCCCGAGTGGGCGTAGATCGCGTGCGGCATCACCGTCGCCCCCAGGATGCCGGCGGCGAGCATGACGGACTCCGTTCCGGCGAACGTCGGCACCAGCCCACCGGCCAACGCGACCGGATCGGTCGGCGTGAACCACAGGTCGTACAGGAACCCGAGCAGCACTACGGCGAGCAGCCCACCGATCACCGCCTCGAACCGGCGCGCCCGGCGGGTCTGCACGGCGGTCAGCGCCAGCGCGACGACCCCGGTGATCACCCCGCCGACCGGCAGCGGGACGCCGAACAGCAGCGACAGCGCGATGGCCCCACCGAGCACCTCGGCGAGATCGGTCGCGATGGCCACCGCCTCGGCCTGCAGCCACAGGGGTATGCGCACCGCGGTCGGGAACGAGTCGCGGCACAGCTCCGGCAGGCTGCGCCCGGTGGCGAGCCCGACCTTCGCCGACAGCGACTGGATCAGGATCGCCATGAGGTTGGCGGCCACCACCACCCACACGAGGGTGTAGCCGTAGCCGGCGCCGCCGGCGAAGTTCGTGGCGAAGTTGCCGGGGTCCACGTAGGCCACGGCCGCCACGAACGCGGGGCCCAGCATCGTGACGCCCCGCCGCCAGCGCACCGCGGGCGCGGCGGCGACGGGAACAGCGACGTCGACGGCCATCAGACGCTCCCACCGTCGGAGCGCTCACGCGTTCCGGCGTCGGAGCCGGAACGGAAGCGGGCCGCGGCGCCCCGTCGGACGCCGAGGACCGCGAGGATCGCCACCCCGGCGGCGGTCGCGGGCACAGAGCCGACCTGTGCCAGGCCGATGCCGGCGGCGGCGAGATAGACCAGGAGCAGCAACACGGACATGAGCGATCCCTTCGTCGCGTACCCACGGCCGGCCGGCCCCGTCCCCGGGGCCGGCCGGTCAGGGGCCGTCAGGTCAACAGGTCCTTGGCCTTCTCGACGAGGCCGCCGGCGCCGTTGGGCATCGGCGGCGTGCCGAACAGCCGCGGATCGGTCGGCGGGAGCACCGGCTCGCCGGTGGTCGGCAACGGGTCGGAGACGGCGGTGAAGGTGCCCTTGCTGTCCATCGACGGGCCGTCGGCCCAGCGGCCCTTCAGCGACTCCTTGCCGCTGGAGAGGCTGATGTAGGTGTATCCGACCTCCTGGTTCTGCTCCGACAGCGGGAACGCCGCCGGCACCGGCGTCTCGTCGAGCCCTTCCTCCTTGAGCGACTCGATGGCGGCGAGCCACTGGTTCTGGTGCATGCCGTCGCGGGCGATGAGGAAGCGCAGCAGTTCCTTGCAGCCCGGGTCCTCGGTCATCTCGAACAGCCGCGCCGCCTGGAGCCGGCCCTGCGACTCGGCCGTCACGTTGGCCCGGAAGTCGGCCAGCAGGTTGCCGCTGGCGACGATGTAGCGGCCGTTCCACGGGTAGCCGTTGCTGTCGTTGGGCATGGCGCCCAGGCCGCTGACGATCGCGTGCTGCGGGTCCATCCCGCCGAGGACGGCCGACAGCATGGGGTTGTCGGCCATGGCGGCTTCCTGGTCGGCCAGCGGGGCGCCCTCCAGCAGCCGGGCGATCATCACGGAGAGCATCTCGACGTGCGCCAGTTCCTCGGTGCCGATGTCGAGCAGCATGTCCTTGTACTTGCCGGGCAGGCGGCAGTTCCAGCCCTGGAACAGGTACTGCAGGGCCACCGTGATCTCGCCCCAGGCGCCGCCCAGGATCTCCTGCATCTTGCGTGCGTAGATCGCGTCCGGGCCGTCGGGCTTGGCCTCGTACTGCAACCCGGAGTTGTGGAAGAACATCGGAGTCTCCTTGTCGTCGATGTGCTGACGACGGGGGACTGCCCGGAGCCCGGGCACTGTCGGGCCACGGATGGCCCGCCGGGGCCAGCGCCGTGCCGGGCATGCAAAACCGGCGCCGGCCGCGGTGCGGTCGACGCCGGTTCGGGTACGGCTCAGTCGGTGTCGGGCTCTTGCGGCGCGTCCGGCCCGTACGGCGAAACCTGATCCGGTGGCACCGGCCCGTGATGTTCGGGCTTTCCGCCGCCGGGGCCGCCGCCCTGGGCCTCCGGGATGTTCGCCGCGCTCTCCTGGACCAGCGGATCCTTGCCGCTGCGGCGCATCTCGGGCTGTTGGATGTTGGGCATTGTCGTCTCCTTCGTCAGGTTCGGTGCGACACCGGGCGCAGGCTGACGGTGTCGCCGCGGCGCACCACGCGCACGCGGTCGGCGAGGCCGCGCCGGGCGACCTCGGTCAGGTAGTCCGACAGCGGCGAGCGGAACACCGGGTAGTCGTCGTAGTGCACCGGCACGGTCAACGCGGGGCGCAGCAGGGCGGTGAGATCCGCACCCTGCCGGCCGTCCATGGTGAGCAGCATCCCGAGCACGCGGGTCCCGCCGAGGTGGATCACCATCGCGTCGAGGTCCGGGAAGCGTTCCCGGACCCGGGCCAGCTCGCGTCGGTAGAGCGTGTCGCCGGTGATGTAGACGGTCAGCGGCTCCTCGGCGGCACCGGTCAGCTCGAGCACCGTTCCGATGACCGGCGGCATCAGCAAATCCACCGCGCCGGGGCCGTGCCGGCCGGGCACCGCGGTCACCCGCAGCTGCGCCCCGCCGCGCGCGAAGGTGGTGCTCTCCCAGGGTTCCAGCGGCGTCGCCGCGTCGAATCCCCAGCGGTGCAGGCGTTTCGCGGCCTTGCCGGTGGTGACGATCGGCACCGCGCGGTCCAGTTCGCGGCGGGCGATCCGGTCGAAGTGGTCGCCGTGCAGGTGCGACAGGACGACCGCGTCGAGCGGTGGGAGTTCGGCGGGTGTGCGGGCGGGCTCGGTGCGGCGCCGGCTCCACAGGCCCTTGCCGAGGTACGCGCGCTGGCCGCGGTGCAGGAAGTTCGGGTCGGTCAGCAGCGTGAAACCGCCCAGCCGCAGCAGCGTCGTGGCCGTTCCGACGAAGGTGAGATCGGGGTCGGTCACGTCGGTTCGCCCAGCGCCTCGGCCAGTTCCTGCTTGTTCATGTGGGAACGCCCGGGCAGGTCCACTTGTCGCGCCCGCGCGTACAGCTCGTCGCGGGTCCTCGCTTCGGCCGGCGAGTCGAGCAGCCGCGCGCGCTCCGTCTCGAACGCCGCGCCCAGCCGCTCCAGCGTGCCGCCGTCGACCAGTTCCCGCAGCTGGGGCAGGACCGTCGACTCCTCCTCCTCGACGTGGTGGCGCACCGCGGCGACGAACGCCCGGAACGCCTCCGCGAAGTGCGGCGAGGCGGTGAGGTTGCGGGCCCGGCGCAACAGGTGCTCGGCCTGGAAGTGCTCCCGCTCGTTCTCCTCGAAGTCGGTGAGATACGGGTACACCTCCAGCTCCTCGGCCCGGGAGTGCGCCGACAGCCGGTCGGCGACCTCGGTGAGGAGCGCGTCGCGGTCGCCCTCGTCGGCCAGCACCCGCTCGAAGAGCGCGTCGAGCGCCCGATGGTCCCGCGTGATCGCGTCTACCGCGTCCGACATCGTCCCCTCCTCAGCTGCTCGCGTCGCGGATGGCGTCGCGCACGCGGTCGGCGACGGCGAGGACCGGCCCGAGGGCCAGGTTGGCGGCCGCCGACTCGGTGCCCGGGTGCGGCCGGGTCGGCGCGAACGCCTCCGCCGCGCGGACCGCGTCGGCCAGCCCGCGCAGCCGTCCGGCCGGCACGTGCGCCCGCAGCCGGGGGAACTCGTAGCGCTCCTCGTACCGCGCGTGGGTCAGCACGGCGGTGCGCAACAGCAGGAGCCCGGCGTCGAACCCGGGCGCGTCGACCCCGCCGTCGACCAGGGTGCGCAGCGTCTCCTTGGCCTCGCGTTCCTCGGCGAGCCGGTCGTCGACCAGCGCGTCGCTGTCGGGCAGGGTGCGCGACAGCGGGTGGACCAGTTCCTCCTCGGCGGTCTCGTGCACGGACAGCAGCCGCACGAGGTCGTCGAACGCCTCCCGCCGGGTGTCGCCCGCGCTGCCGGCGACGAGGACGAACAGTTCCTCGATCCGCGCGTGCTGCGCCAGCAGAAGATCAATTGCGTCGTTGGCCGGCACTTTGTCAGGCACTGCGGCCGCCCTCCTTCGCGCGCAACGACTCCACGGGGTGCGGCCCTTCGGTCTCGATGCGGTACTCGTCGCCGAAGCGTTCGCGGTGCTGCTCGATCACCTGCTCGCTCGGCGGCTGCTCCCCGGCGTGCAGCTGCTGCTGCATCCACTCGAACCGCTCGTGCGCCTCGCGCACGTAGCCCTCGCCCAGCTTGTTCAGGTCCATCTGGGTGGCCAGCAGGTGGCGCAGGTACTCCTTGTTCGGCTCGAACGTCAACGGCTCCGGCAGCCCCGACCCGCCGACGATCTCCTCCGGTTCGCGGCCCTCGTGCCGGCGGAACAGGTCGGCCGCGGACTGCAGGTGGGCCAGCTCCATCTGCAGGTGCAGCTCCCAGATCGCCTTGACCCGCGGATCGCTCTCCTGCTCCATGAACGACCAGTACAGCCAGCACTCGGTGTACTCGTGCGTCAGCAGCCGTTCCCACCAGCTCTCACCCGGGTCGACCAGCGACTCGTAGTGCGTGACGTGCTCCTGCTCGATGAGGCTGATCTCCTGGTACAGCTGCCGGGCGATGGGCTCCATGTACTGCGGCCCGACGTTCATGTAATAGACCATCACCTGCTGCTCGGCGGCGAGGATCGTCAGCGCGTGCAGCTTCGAACGGGGATCCACCAGGTCCTTGTCGTACGGCGTGCGCACCTCGTCGAACGGGTGCCGGTGCTCCTGCACGGTCGGCCGCCCCGGCATCACCTCGGTGAGCCCGTCGACGATCTTCTCGGCCTTGCGGCGTTCGACCATCTCGTACAGGTTGGCGTAGCGGTACAGATGGTCGAAGTCCTCCAGCACCCCGAACTCGTACGCCTGGCGCAGGTACGGCTCCGGCTCGTGCCGGGCGACCCAGGCGGTCAGGTCGACGGCCACCTGTTCGTAGCCGAGTGTGGTCTCCAGGACGCTCGCCTGGCCGGGCAGCAGCCAGTTCACCACGCGTTGCTGCTGGCTCTCCAGGTAACGGGTGTACGCGAGCTGTCGCTTCACGTCGTCGTCGCCGCAGTTCCGGGCGAACTGGTGGGAGAACATGATCGCTTCGGCCTCGATGCCGTTCATGGCGATGATCCGGCACCGGGTGTAGGGGTCGACCGCTTCCGGGTCGATCGGCTCGACGTTCAGCTCGCGCCAGTTGCGGATCTGGTCGTCGAGCGGGATTCCCTTGTGGTCCAACGGGTTGAACACGACATCCTCCGCTCACACCGGGCAGTGGCGGCCAGCTACCCGGGGTCCGGGGCGGCAAACGCGGTTGCCCCAGTTCACCCGGGGTAGTGGTGCCGGGTGACGGGTGATCGGGAACGCGACGTCGTGGTGATCGGCGGTTCGGCCGGCAGCCACGCGGCGTTGCAGGCGCTGGTGGCCGGCCTGCCCGCCGACCTGGCCGCCACGGTGCTGGTGACCGTGCACCTGGCACCCGAGGGCGGCAGCACGATCGCCGCCATGCTGGACCGGATCGGCGGGCTGCCCGCGGTGCCCGCGGTCGACGGCGAGCGTGCCCGGCCGGCGCACATCCACACCGCCGTTCCCGACCGGCACCTGCTGATCACCGCCGACGACACGCTGCGGCTGGGCCGCGGCCCGCGGCAGAACCTCGTCCGGCCGGCCGTCGACGCGACGTTCCGGACGGCGGCGCGCTGGTGCGGGCCCCGCGTGATCGGCGTGGTGCTCTCCGGCAGCCTCGACGACGGCGCCTCCGGACTGGCGTCGATCGTCGAACACGGCGGGGTGGCGCTGGTGCAGCGGCCGGACGACGCGAAGTTCGCCGGGATGCCGTCGGCGGCGCTCAAGGTGGTCCCCGAGGCCACGGCCCTGCCGGCGGACGACCTCGGCCGGGCGATCACGGCGCTGGTCGGCCGCGACGGCCCACGCCCGCCCACCGAACTGCGAGACAGCCTGCTCTGGGAGACCGACATGCTGGCCTACGGCCACTCCGCGAACGACCGGCCCGGAGAGCCCGTCGCCCTGGGCTGTCCGGAGTGCGGCGGCGGCATGTACCGCTTCCGCACCGGCTTCGCCGACCACTACGTGTGCCACGTGGGCCACTCGTTCTCGCCGCAGGCGCTGCTGTCCGCCCGGTCGGAGAACGTCGAGGCGGCGCTGTGGACGGCGATCAGCGCGCTGCAGGAACAGGCGACGGTGCTGCGCCAGATGGCCCGCTACGCAGGCGACCGCGGCGACGACGACGAACGGCGCCGCCACGAGAAGGAGGCGCAGAGCGCGCGCCACGCCGGCGAGGTGCTGCGCAGGCACCTCACCGGCGGCTCATGAGCGCTTCGCGAGCGTCTCCGCACCGAACTCCAGCCGGTCGTCGACGACCCGCACGGTCACGCTGTCGCCGGGGCTGACCCGGCCGTCGAGAAGCATCTCGGAGAGGCGGTTGTCGACCTCGCGCTGGATCGTGCGGCGCAGCGGCCGCGCCCCGAACTCCGGTTCGTGCCCGCGGGCGGCCAGCCACGCGACCGCCTCCGGCGTCACGGTCAGCGCGACGTTCTGCGCGTGCAGCCGGCGGTGCGTGCGCTCCAGCAGCAGTTCGGTGATGCGGGCCAGCTCGGTGTCGGTGAGCCGGGCGAAGACGACGATCTCGTCGATCCGGTTCAGGAACTCCGGCCGCATGTGCTCGCGCAGCCGCCGCATCAGCCGGTCCCGCAGGTCGGCCGGCACGCCGCCGTCGGAGCCGCCGTCCGACGTGAACCCGAGCCCGGTGCCGCGGCCGACGATCAGTTCGGAGCCGAGGTTGCTCGTCATGATCAGCACGGTGTTGCGGAAGTTGACCGTCCGGCCCTGGCTGTCGGTGAGCCGGCCGTCGTCGAGCACCTGCAGCAGCAGGTTGAACACGTCCGGGTGGGCCTTCTCGATCTCGTCCAGCAGCACCACGCTGTACGGGCGGCGCCGCACCGCCTCGGTGAGCTGGCCGGCCTCCTCGTAGCCGACGTACCCGGGCGGGGCGCCGACGAGGCGGCTGACCGTGTGCCGTTCCTGGAACTCGCTCATGTCCAGCCGGATCATGCGTTCCTCGTCGCCGAAGAGCGCCACGGCGAGGCTGCGCGCCAGTTCGGTCTTGCCGACGCCGGTGGGTCCCAGGAAGAGGAAACTGCCGACGGGGCGGCCCGGGTCGCCGAGCCCCGAACGGGCCCGCCGGATCGCCTGGGCCACCACCCGCACGGCGTCGTCCTGGCCGACCATGCGCTCGTGGAGGCGTTCCTCCAGGCGGCTCAGGCGTAGGCGTTCCTCCTCGGTCAGCTGCGTCGCGGGGATGCCGGTGGCGCGCGAGACGACGGCGGCGATGTCCTCCGCGGTCACCTCGGCGACCGCGGAGCGCTTCCCGTCGGCCTGCTCCAGCCTGGCCCGCAGCGCGGTGAGCTCGTCCCGCAGGGCGCTCGCGCGCTCGTACTGCTCATGCGCCACCGCCTGGTCCTTGTCCCGGGTGAGGCGTTCGACCCGCTGCTCCAGTTCCCGCAGATCATGGCCGGGGGAGGCGGCCCGCAACTGGATCCGCGCGCCCGCCTGGTCGATCAGGTCGATGGCCTTGTCCGGGAGGAACCGGTCCGCGACGTAGCGGTCGGACAGCTCGGCGGCGGCCACCAGCGCCTCGTCGGTGAAGCGCACGCCGTGGTGCGCCTCGTAGCGGTCGCGCAGCCCGCGCAGGATCTCGATCGTGTCCTCGACCGTCGGCTCCGGCACCAGCACCGGCTGGAACCGCCGCTCCAGCGCCGCGTCCTTCTCGATCGAACGCCGGTACTCGTCCAGCGTCGTGGCACCCATGACGTGCAGGTCGCCGCGGGCCAGTGCCGGCTTGAGGATGTTCGCGGCGTCCGCGCCCCCGCCGTCGCCGCCCCCGCCCGTGCCGACCACGGTGTGCAGCTCGTCGATGAAGAGGATCAGCTCGGTGGAGTTGGCGGTCACCTCGTCCATCACGTTCTTCAGCCGCTCCTCGAAGTCGCCGCGGTAGCGGGTGCCGGCCACCAGGCCGGTCAGGTCGAGCTGCACCACCCGGCGGCCGGTGAGCGTGCGCGGCACGTCGCCGTCGGCGATGCGCTGCGCCAGCCCCTCGACGATCGCGGTCTTGCCGACCCCGGCCTCGCCGATCAGCACCGGGTTGTTCTTGGTGCGTCGGGCCAGGATCTCCACGCACTGGTCGATCTCGTCGGCCCGGCCGATCACCGGGTCGACGCGGCCCTCCTGCGCCATGGCGGTGAGATCGCGGCCGAACCGGTCGAGCGTCGGCGTGGCCGTCTGTTCGCCGGTGGGCGGGCGCGCGGCCGCCATTCCCGGGGACGGTGCGGAAGGGCGGCCCCGCGCCGCGTCGATGATCGCCTGCGGCGTGATGCGGTTGGCGGCGAGCGTGCCGTCCGGTTGCAGCGCCAGGGCGAGCAGGATGTGCTCCGGTCCCAGGTAGGAGGAACCGAGCTGCTGGGAGACGCGGTGCGCGTCGAGCAGGGCGCGCTTGGCGGCGGGCGTGAGCGCGGGCGGGCCGTTCGACGCGTTGCCCGGCGTGCCGCCGGCCGCGCCGCGCACCAGCGCGTCCGGGTCGGCGCCGGCGCGGGTGAGCAGTTCGCGCAGCGGCTGGCGGCGGGTGGCCGCCCAGAGCAGGTGGTCGGTGCCGACGTCGGGGTCGCCGATCTCCGCGGCGTGCGCGGCGGCCTCGGCGACCAGTTCGCGGGCCTCCTGGCTCATCAGGCGGCCGAGGTCGACCCGGTGCACCCGGGCGGGGCCGCCGAAGAAGCGGGCGAAGAACTCGTCCATCGGATCCGGCCCGAAGACGCCTGCCATGGGAAAAACCTCCTACTCGAACAGGCTGTGCCCGTTGTCGCCCGCACGCCGGCGGGCCCGCCGGCGCAGTTGCACCACCACGATGTCCACGACGGAGACCACGGCCAGCGCGGCGAACGCCCAGCCGAAGCCGTTCAGGCCGGCGCGCAGCAGCAGCCCGGCGAAGACCACGCACATGACCAGCCCGAAGATCGCGAGCACGAGGCGGAGGTTGAGCGCGGAGTACGGCCGCTCGACCGTTCCACGGCGTCGCGGGGGCTGCGCACCGATCGGCATGCGTGCGCCCCTACCCGCGATCGGGCGCATGAACCGCCTGCCAACGAGCCGTCCGCCCGGCCGCCCGGGCGGGGCATGGGTCCTAGCCTCCTAGGATGGGCAAGGCTCTGCGTGCCCGCGCACCCGGCCGCGCCTATCGCGCGACGGCCGCGACCAGTTCCCTCGTGTACTCGTGCGTCGGGGACGTCAGGACCCGGGAAGCGGGGCCGCGTTCGATCACGCGGCCGTCCTTCATCACCAGCACCCGGTCCGCCAGGTGGTGCACCACCCCCAGGTCGTGCGAGATGAACAGCAGCGCCGTCCCGTCGGCCGCCTGGATCTCGGCGAGCAGGTCGAGGATCTGCGCCTGGATCGACACGTCCAGCGCGGAGACCGGTTCGTCGCAGACGAGCACGTCCGGCCGGGGGCCGAGCGCGCGGGCGATCGCCACCCGCTGGCGCTGTCCGCCGGAGAGGTCGCGCGGGCGGCGCCGCAGGAAGGTCACGCCGAGCCCGACGCGTTCCAGCAGTTCCACCACGCGTCCGCGCCGGTCGGCGTCGGGGAGCGGCTCACCCACGATCTTCTCGACGGTGTACCTCGGGTCGAACGAACTGAGCGGATCCTGCGCCACGGACTGGATCCGGCGCCGGTGCGGCCTGCGCAGGCGTTCGCGCACGCCGCTCCACGGCACGTCGCCGAGGCGCACCGTCCCCCCGTCGGGCTCGGTGAGCGCCAGCGCGATGCGGGCGAGCGTGGTCTTGCCGGAGCCGCTCTCGCCGACGACGCCCAGGGTCTCGCCGCGCGCGAGCGTGAAGCTCACGTCGTTCACGGCGTGCCGGGTGCCGAACCGCTTGTGCACGCCGTCGGCGCGCAGCACCACGTCGGCGGTGTCCACGACGCGCGGCGGCAGCGGGAGGCGTTCCACTGTGGACAGTCGCTTGCCGCGCGAGGCCGCCGTGGGAACCGCCGCGAGGAGGGTGCGGGTGTAGCGGTGCTCGGGCGCGGTCAGCACGCGGGCGGTCGGGCCCTGTTCGACGATGCGGCCGTCGTGCATGACGAGCACCCGGTCGGCGAGCTGCGACACCACCGACAGGTCGTGGCTCACCAGCAGGAGGGCGCCGTCGCGTTCGGCCAGCAGGCGCAGGATCTGGGCCTGGACGGTGACGTCGAGGGCGGTGGTGGGTTCGTCGGCGATGAGCAGCGGCGGGTCGGCCGCGATGGCGGAGGCGATGAGTGCGCGCTGGCGCAGCCCGCCGGAGAGCTGGTGCGGGTACTGCTTGGCGCGGAGCGCCGGTTCGGGGACGTGCACGGCGTCGAGGAGTTCGGTGACCCGGGTGGGACGCGCGCGCCGTTCACCGATGTCGTGCGTGCGCAGCACCTCGCCGATCTCCCGCCCGACGGTGCGCAGCGGGTCGAGCGAGACGAGCGCGTCCTGCAGCACCAGTCCGGCGCCCCGGCCACGCAGCCGTCGCCAGTGCCGTTCCGTGAAATCACGGGTGTCGTGGCCGTCCACGACGAGCCGCTGCACGCGCACCGACGCCGTCGGACCGGCGAGGCCGACGAGGGTCCGCGCCGTGACGCTCTTGCCCGAACCGCTCTCGCCGACGAGCGCCACCCGTTCGCCGGGGAGGATGTCGAAGCTGATCCCGCGCACGGCGTGCACCGGACCGGGGAAGCTGACGTGCAGGTCCACAATGGACACCAGCGGTTTCACGCGCGTCTCCCCTCGAAGCGGCGCTGCAGCCGCCGTCCGACGGCGGTGAGCGCGACGACCGTGACCGTGAGCGTGGCGCCCGGCAGGACGGCCGTCCACCAGGCGACCCGCAGGTAGTTGCGGCTCTCCGAGAGCATGGCGCCCCACTCGGGGGAGGGCGGCTGCGGCCCCATGCCGAGGAAGCTCAGCGCGGCGGCGTTCACCACGGCCGAGCCGAGCCCGATGGTGGCGAGCACCGGCAGGGGGCCGAGGACGTTCGGCAGGATGTGCCGCCCGGCGAGTCGCACGCCCGACAGCCCGAACGTCCGCGCCTGCTCGACGTATCCGGACCGCCGCACCACCATCGTCTGCGCCCGCACGATGCGCCCGTACCGGGGTGCGAACGACAGCGCGATCGCCAGCACGAGCGACGGCGCGCCCGGTGCCGTCAACGCGATGAACAGCAGCGCCAGCAACACCTCCGGGAATGCCGACAGCACGTCGAACGCCCGGCTCAGCAGCCCGTCGACGGGTCGCGGGGAGAGGCCGGCGACGAGCCCGAGCAGCCCGCCGACGGCGACGGAGAGCGCGGTGGCGGCGACCCCGATGCTCAGCGAGTAGCGGGCCCCGTGCACGACGCGGGTGAACACGTCGCGCCCGAGCTGGTCGGTGCCGAACCAGTGCGCGGTGTCGGGCGGGTCGAGCGTGTGCAGGGGATCGGCGGCGAGCGGGTCGTCCCCGGCGATCAGCGACGGCGCGACGACGGCGACGGCGACGAGTCCCAGGACGAGCACCGCCGCGACGGTGCCGGGCGTCGCGCGCACCCGCAGGTCCACAGTGGACGGACGAGGCAGGACGACCGTCATGCCGCCGCCTCCTTTCGCAGCCGAGGATCGATGAGCAGATACGCCAGGTCCGCCAGCGTGGAGAGCGCCACGTACACCGCCGCGGCGAGCATGACGACCGCGAGCACCACCGGGATGTCCTTGTTGCCCACGGCTTCCGTGGCGACCTCGCCGAGCCCCGGCCGGCCGAAGACCCGTTCGACGACGACGGCGGCACTGAGCATGAACCCGATGAGCGTGCCGGCGAGCGTCACGGTCGGCAGCAGCGCGTGCCGCAGCGCGTGGCGCGCCACGACGGCGTACGACGTCAGCCCGCGCGCCCGTGCGGTCAACGCGAACGGCTCCTCGAGCGCGCGTTCGAGCCCCTCGCGCAGCACCTGACTGAGCAGCCCGCCGAGCGGCAGGGCCAGCGACAGCGCCGGCAGCACCAGGGCCGCCGCGTCCCGGTCCCCGGAGACCGGGAACCAGCCGAGCCGGAACGAGAAGAGGCTCAGCAGCAGGATCCCGATGAGGAACGCCGGCGCGGAGACGACGGTCAGTTCGACACCGGAGACGAACCCGCGCAGCCAGCGGCCCCGCCCGGCGGTGAGCACGGCGAGCCCGAGCGCGATCACCACGCAGAACGCCGACGCGAGCAGCGTCAGCTTGACCGTCGGCCAGACCTGCCCGCCGATGACGTCGACGACCGGCCGCTGCAACACGTAGGAACGGCCGAGGTCGCCGTGCAGCAGCCGCCACAGGTAGGTCAGGTACTGCACGACGGCGGGCTTGTCCAGGCCGAGGTCCGCGATGATGGCGGCCCGGATCTGCGGGGTGTCCGGCCCGTCGCCGACCAGGGTGTCGACGGTGTCGCCGGGGGAGAGCCGCAGCGCGAGGTAGGCCGCCGTGGCCGCCGCCCAGAGGACGAGCACGCTGCCGCCGAGCCGTTTGAGGACGGCTGTCATCGGTTGACCCACACGTTGTAGGCGCTGCCCGGGACGCCGGCGGTCGGTTCGAAGCGCAGCCCGCCGACGGTGCGCCGGGCGGCGATCTGGTCGGCCGGCGCGTAGAGCGGCAGCAGCGTGGCGTTGTCGGCCAGGATCCTCTGCACCCGGGTGTAGATCTCCTTGCGCTTGGCCGGGTCGGTGGTGGCGGCCCCTTGCGCGACAAGGGTTTCCAGTTCCGGCGTGGTGTAGCCGTGCCGGTTGATGGGCGCGCCCTTGGGCAGGATGAGGCTGAGCGCGGCGCCGGCGTCGGTGTCGGCGCGGGAGTTGTCGAAGAGTTCGAACTCGCCCTTGGCGATCGCGTCGTTCGCCGTTCCCTGGTCGACGATGCGGACCTGGAGGTCGATGCCGGCGCTCTGCTTCACCGCGGCCTGCACGGCCTGGGCGAGGACGTCCCGCCGGTCCCGCACGAACGGCGCCGACAGCACGATCCGCACGGTCAGCCGCTTGCCGTCCCTGGTGCGGAAGCCGTCGCCGTCCTTCTGCGACCAGCCCGCCTGATCCAGCAGCGCGTTCGCCCCGGACGGGTTGTTGCCGTAGGACTTCGCGAGCGTCGCGTCGTAGAACGGGCTCGCCGGGCTGACGATGCTCCACGCCCGGGTGGCGGTGCCGCGGTAGACGCCGTTCAGCACGGCGTCGAGATCCACCGCGTCGCGGAACGCCCTGCGCACCCGCTCGTCGTCGAAGGGCGCGTGCGTCTGGTTGAAGTAGTAGCTGTAGGCGGTGCCGCTGTTGAGCTGCTTGGTGAAGCTCAACTCGGGGTCGCCGGCCAGCAGTTCCTGCTCCGTGGCGGGCACGCCCTCGACGACGTCGACCTGTCCGGAGGTGAGCGCGCCGACGCGCACGGCCGACTCCTTGAGGAACCGGTAGGTGACCTCGTCGAGGTATGCGGTGCCCTGGTGCCCGGCGTTCTCCGGTGCCCAGTCGTACACCGGGTTCTTGCGGTAGTGCACCTCCTGCCCCTTGGTGTACCGGTCCAGGATGAACGGCCCGGTCCCGACGACGCTCGGCCCGCCCGCCTTGAGATCGGGACTGCCGAACGACTTCGGCGACACCTGCGCGCCCTGCGGGGAGGAGAAGAAGTCGAGGATGGGCGCGTCCGGCTGCTTGAGCCTGACCACGAGGGTGGTGTCGTTCACCACGTCGGCGCCGGCGTAGTTCTTCAGCTGGGTGGCGGCGACGGTGGGCGCGTAGCCGGGCACCAGCAGCTGGTCCAGGTTGGCCTTGACGGCGGCGGCGGTGAAGCGTTCGCCGTCGTGGAACGTCACGCCGCCGCGCAGCGTGAACGTGTAGGCGAGGCCGTCCGGGGAGGCCGTCCACGCGGTGGCGAGCCAGGGCAGGTAACCGCCTTTGTCATCGTGCGTCAGCAGCGCCTCGAAGCTGTTCCACACGAGCAGTCGCGCCTTCGCCTGCGCGTACTGGTGCGGGTTGAACGTGATCGGCTCGGTCTCGACGGCCCACGTGAGCGAGCCGCCCTGGATGGGCGCGCCGGCGTCGGTGCCGGACCCTTCCGTCGCGCTGCAACCGGTCGCGAGCAACGTCGCCGCGGCCAGGGTGGCAAGGAGTCGTCTGCGCATGGCCAAATTCCTATCACATCTGTAGGGTAAGGGGTAATAGGCAAACGGCTGTGGTCAATGCGGAGGCTTGGATGACCCGACATCTGCACCTGGCGGTCGCGCTCGACGGCGCCGGCTGGCATCCGGCGGCCCGCTCCCCGGAAGTGCTGAGACCGGGGTACTGGCGGGACCTGGTGCGCACCGCCGAGCGGGGGCTCCTCGATTTCGTCACGTTCGAGGACACGCTCGGGCCGCCGGTCGCCGGTCCCCCCGGGCGGTTGGACGCGCTGCTCGTCGCCGCGCGGGTGGCCCCGGCCACGAGCCGCATCGGGCTGGTCCCGGTCGTCACCGTCACGCACACCGAGCCGTTCCATGTCTCGACGGAACTGGCGACGCTCGACCACATCAGCAACGGCCGCGCGGGCTGGCAGGTGCGGGTGTCCGGCCGCCCGGCCGAGGCGGCGCAGTTCGGTCACCGCGTCTTCCCCGACCTGGATCCGGCGCACCTGGACGACGAGTCCGCCCGCTTCGTGGCCGAACTCTTCGCCGAGGCGGCCGATCACGTCGAGGTCGTGCGGCGGCTCTGGGACAGCTGGGAGGACGACGCGGTCATCCGCGACGTGGCCACCGGCCGGTTCGTGGACCGGGAGAAGCTGCACTACGTCGACTTCGCCGGCCGCTTCTTCAGCGTGAAGGGACCGTCGATCGTGCCCCGGCCGCCGCAGGGGCAGCCCGTCGTCACCGCGCTCGCGCACGACCAGCTACCGCTGGAGTTCGCGGCCGGCTCGGCCGACGTGGTGTACGTGACCGATCCGTCCATTGTGGAGGGTGTGCGACCGGCGAAGGTCTTCCTCGACCTCGTGGTCAGCTTCGACGGGGCGGCGTTCGACAGCGACGCGCACGTCTTCACCGGCACGCCGGAGGAGCTGGTGGAGCTGCTGCTCGACGAGCGGGAGGCCGGGATCGACGGGTTCCGGCTGCGGCCCGCCGTGCTGCCCGACGACCTCGCGACCGTCGTGGAGCGCGTCGTGCCGCTGCTGCAGGAACGCGGCGCCTTCCGCACCGCGTACGCCGAATCCACGCTGCGGGAGCGCCTCGGCCTGCCCGTCGCCGTCAACCGCTACGCGGGAGCGAGCGCATGAGCAAGAAGCAGGTGATTCTGGCGGCGCACTTCCCGGGCGTCAACAACACCACCGTGTGGAGCGACCCCGAGTCGGGCAGCCAGATCGCGTTCGACTCGTTCACCCGTTTCGCGCAAACGGCCGAGCGGGGCAGGTTCGACTTCTTCTTCCTCGCCGAGGGACTGCGCCTGCGTGAGCAGCGCGGCCGCATCCACGATCTCGACGTGGTCGGCCGGCCCGACGCGCTCACCCTGCTCGCCGGCCTCGCCGCCGTCACGGATCATCTCGGCCTCACCGGAACGGTGAACGCGACCTTCAACGAGCCGTACGAACTGGCCCGCAAACTGGCGACCCTGGACCACCTGACCGAGGGCCGGGTCGGCTGGAACGTCGTCACCTCCTCGGACGCGTTCACCGGCGAGAACTTCCGCCGCGGCGGCTACCTGGACCGGGCCGACCGGTACAGCCGCGCCGCCGAGGTGTTGCAGACGGCGCGCGAACTCTGGGACAGCTGGGCGGCGGGGAGGGACGCGCCGGACGAGTTCGTCCACAGTGGACAGCACATCGACATCCGGGGTCGGGTGACGGTGCCGAAGGGCCCGCAGGGCCACCCGCTCATCATCCAGGCGGGCGACTCCGACCCGGGCCGGGAGTTCGCCGCGAAGGACGCGGACGCCATCTTCTCCCGGCACGGCACGCTCGAGGCCGGGAAGGCGTTCTACGCCGACGTGAAGGGCCGGATGGCGAAGTACGGCCGGCGGCCGGAGGAGTTGAAGATCCTGCCGGCGAGCACGTTCGTCCTCGGCGACACCGACGCCGACGCCCGCGAACGTGCCCACCACATCCGCCGCCAGCAGGTGAGCCCGCAGACCGCGATCCTGTTGCTGGAACAGCTGTGGAACAAGGATCTCAGCGACCACGACCCGGACGGGCCGCTGCCGGCGTTCGACCCGGTGCCGGAGGCCGACTCGATCATCAAGGGGCGCACCCGGCTCTACGACGACCCGATCGAGAAGGCGCGGGAGTGGCGCGCCCTGGCGCAGGAGAAGGGCCTCGGGATCCGGGACCTCATCATCGAGGTGACCGGCCGGCAGAACTTCGTCGGCACCCCGTCGGCGATCGCGCAGGCGCTGGACGAGCACGTGCAGGCCGACGCGGCCGACGGGTTCATCCTGGTGCCGCACATCGTTCCGGGCGGGCTCGACGAGTTCGTCGACAGGGTCGTGCCGCTGCTGCAGGAACGCGGCGTCCTGCGCACCGAGTACACGACGAGCACCCTGCGGGAGCACCTGGGGTTGGTGAAGCGATGAAGTTCCTCGCGATCACGCTCATCGTGGACCGGGGCACAAAGTCCCCCCGGGAACGGCTGCGCGAGGTCGTCGACAACGCCGTCTTCGCCGAGCAGGTCGGGTTCGACGGCTTCGGGGTCGGCGAACGCCACGAGCGGCCGTTCATCTCCTCGTCGCCGCCGGTGGTGCTGAGCCACATCGCCGCGCGGACGGCCACGATCCGGCTCTTCACGGCGGTGACCACGCTCAGCCTGCTCGACCCGGTGCGGGCGTTCGAGGATTACTCGACGCTCGACAACCTGAGCGGCGGCCGCCTCGAACTGATCGTCGGCAAGGGCAACGGGGCGGCCCAGGCGAAGCTCTTCCACGTGACGGCGCAGGACCAGTGGGAGCGCAACCGTGAGGGCTACGAACTGTTCACCCGCCTGTGGCGCGAGGAGAAGGTGACCTGGAGCGGCCGCTTCCGCCCGTCCCTGGAGGAGGCCGAGGCGCTGCCCCGACCGCTGCAGCAGCCGATCCGCATCTGGCACGGCAGCGCCACCAGCCGGGCGTCGGTCGACCTGGCCGCGTCGTACGGCGACCCGCTCTTCTCCGCCAACGTGACCAACCCGGTCGAGCCCTACGAGGAACTGGTCGCCTACTACCGGGAACGGCTGGCGTTCCACGGCCACGACGCGTCGAAGGCACTGGTCGGGGCCGGCAGCGCGGGCCTCTACATGCACCGCGACTCGCAGAAGGCGGTCGACACCTATCGGCCGATCTTCGAGTCGCGCCAGGAACTGTTCAGGCGGGCCGGTGTCCAGCCGGTGTTCCACTCGATCGAGGACGCGATCGAACGCAGCTCCCTGCTCGTCGGCAGCCCGCAGCAGATCATCGACAAGGTGCACCGCTACCACGATCGGCTGGGCCACGAGGTGATGCACGTGCAGGCCGACGCGGACGGCCTGTCCGACAAGGAGCACCGCGCCTCCCTCGAACTCTTCCAGAGCGAGGTGGCGCCCGTGCTGCGCCGCGAGATCTCCAGTCGACCGTTCCCCGCGCCGGAGGTGTGAGGCCTTGACGATTCCACTGTCCATCTTGGACCTCTCGCCGATCAGTTCCGGCAGCGACGCCGGCCAGGCGCTGCGCAACACGATCGACCTGGCGCGCCGGGCGGAGTCGTTCGGCTACCACCGCTACTGGGTCGCCGAACACCACTTCGCCGCGGGTGTGGCGAGCGCGGCGCCGGCAGTGCTCATCGGACAGATCCTGGCGGCCACCGACCGGATCCGGGTCGGCTCCGGGGCCGTGCAGGTGGGCCACCGGACGCCACTGTCCATTGTGGAATCCTTCGGGCTGCTGGACGCGCTCTACCCGGGCCGGATCGACCTGGGACTGGGCCGTTCCGGCCAGCGGAGCAAGGAGGCGGCGGCCGCGCCGAAGGGGCCTCGGAAGGAGGCCTTCGAGAAGGACGGGCTGCTGATTCCCGCAGCGTTCGACTTCTCGGTGCTGGCCGCGTCGCCGCGCTTTGCCGTCTACCAGCGACTGCTGCAGCAGCCGGCGGCCGTCGCGCCGGACTTCGCGGAGGTCGTCGACGACATCCGGGCGCTGATCGACGGCACCTACGAGGGCGCGCGGGCCACCCCGGGCGAGGGCGCGAAGGTCGAGCTGTGGATCCTGGGCAGCAGCGCGGGGCAGAGCGCGGAGGTGGCCGGCCGGCTCGGGCTGCCGTTCGGGGCGAATTACCACGTGGCGCCGGCGAGCGTGCTGGAGGCGGTCGAGGCCTACCGGGCGGCGTTCCGGCCGTCGCAGGTGCTCGACCGGCCGTACGTGATCGTCTCCGCCGACGTCGTGGTCGCCCCGGAGACGGCCGCCGCGCGGCGGCTCGCCGCGGGGTACGGGCTGTGGGTGCGCAGCATCCGCACCGGGCAGGGCGCGATCCCGTTCCCGTCGCCGGCCGAGGCCGCTGAGGCGCCGTGGACGCCGGAGGACGCCGCGCTGGTGGCCGACCGCCTGGACACGCAGTTCGTGGGGACCCCGGACGAGGTCGCGGAGCGGCTGCGCGTGTTGCAGCGGGTGACCGCCGCCGACGAACTCCTCGTCACGACGATCACGCACGACCACGGCGACCGGGTGCGCTCGTTCGAACTGCTGGCCCACGCCTGGGGAATCTTGCCAAGCGGGGGCTGACCAGGCACAGTAAACCATATGGTTAACCCTCGTGACCCTCTGGACCTGACGTTCGGCGCGCTTGCCGACCCCACGCGGCGCGGCATCGTGTCGGCTCTGGCCGTGCAGCCGCGCACGATCGCCGCGCTCGCCGGGCCGCTGCCGATGTCCCTCGTCGCCGTCAGTAAGCACGTCACCGTCCTCGAACGCGCCGGGCTCGTCGCGCGCACCCGCGAGGGGCGCTCCCAGGTGTGCGCGTTGCGCGCCGCGCCGCTCGCCGGGGCCGCCGGGTGGCTGGAGCACTACCGGGCGTTCTGGACCGGGCGGATCGACTCCCTCGAGCGCTGGCTGGGGGAGGAGGCGTGACCGAGCTTCTCATTACCCGTGACCTGGCCTTTCCGGTCGAACGGGTCTGGCGCGCGTTCACCGACCCGTCGGCGCTGGCCGCATGGTTCTGGCCGCAGCGCTTCGCGCCGACGGCCGAGGCCGATGTGCGCGTCGGCGGTCGCTACCGCATCGACGGGCCGGCCGTCGGGATGGCGGTCAGCGGCGAGTACCGCACCGTCGACCCGCCCCGCCTCCTCGTCTTCACGTGGCAGTGGGACGGCGAGAACGAGTCGACGCTCGTGACGATCGCACTCACTCCGGCACAGGACGGGACGCAGTTGACGCTGCGGCACGAAGCGTTCGATAGCGAAGAAGCGCGGGACGAACACGACCAGGGGTGGCGCGACTGCCTTGACCGGCTCCCGGGATGGCTAGATGGTTGATCCCTCTTGACGGCGGGCCTGAAGCGAGGATTATGTGACAGTAGTTGTAACGCCCGTGCAGACTACAAACTCATATTGACCGCTTCAGGCCGCCGCCCACCCCCTGGAGAAACCACATGCGCCTGCGCGCTTTGCTCTCGTTACCCCTCGCCGCCCTCCTCTTCCTGCCCGCCGCCTGCGGCGACGGCGACGACGACAACAAGGGCACCACCGGTGCCGCCGCGAAGGCCGACCCCGCGCTGAACGCCAGCCTGCCCGAGGCGATCAAGAAGGCCGGGGTGATCCGCTTCGCCGGTGACTCGCACCCGCCGTACCGGATCGTCGGCCCCGACGGAAAGACCGTGACCGGCATCGACCGGGAGATCCAGGAGGCGCTGGGCGCGGTGCTCGGCGTCAAGACCGAGATCGAGATCGTCGCCGGGCTGCCGGCCGCGCTCACCGGCATGCAGTCGGGGCGCTACGACGCGTTCAACGGGCCGGTCAAGGACACCGCCGAACGGGAGAAGGAGTTCGACGCGGTCGTCTGGATGGTCACCCGCACCGCCTACCTGATCCCCAAGGACAGCAAGGCCGGCATCAAGACCTCCGACGACCTGTGCGGCAAGAAGGTCGCCGGCACCTCGGGGTCGATCATCGAGGACCAGATCAAGAAGCTCACCACGTGGTGCACGGGCAAGGGGAAGCCGGCGCCGACGTTCATCGGGCTCGCCGACACCAACGCGATCATCCTCGCCGCCAAGTCCGGCCGGGCCGACGCCGCCGGCATGACCGAGAGCGCCGCCATCGACGCCATGGCCAAGGAGAAGGACGCCTACACCTACGTCAGCCAGACCGACGAGCAGGGCGCCGGCGTCGACCAACTGGCGATGCTGGTCCCCAAGTCGAGCAAGCTGGGGCCGGTCATCCTCCAGGCGTTCAAGGCCATCTTCGCGAACGGCGAATACAAGCGCATCATGGACAAGTACGGCCTGCAGAAGGTCGTCGTCACCGAGCCCAAGATGAACACGGCGGCCGGATGACCACCGTGGACATCGCCTCCGCCCGGCCGCGACTGCGGCCGGGCCGTTGGCTCACCGGCATCGTGCTCGCGCTCGTGGTGCTGCGCATCGCGTGGTTCCTCGTCGACAACCCGCGCTTCGAGTGGTCCGTGGTCGGCGAGTACCTCTTCGACCCGAACGTCCTCAAGGGCCTCGGCATGTCGCTCCTGCTGACCGTTCTCGGGATGACCCTGGGCTCGCTGCTCGGGGTCGTGCTCGCCGCCGGGCAACTCAGCGACTTCGCGCCGGTGCGCTGGGCGAGCACCGGCTACGTGGGGCTGTTCCGCGGCATCCCGCCGCTGGTGCAACTGATCTTCTGGTACAACCTGGCCTACCTCGCGCCCACCATCGCAGGCTGGGACACCAACGACCTGATCACGCCGTTGACCGCCGCGATCATCGGGCTGAGCCTGCACGAGGCGGCGTACATGGCGGAGATCGTGCGCGCCGGCATCCTCGCCGTCGACCCGGGTCAGCGCGACGCGGCCAAGGCGATGGGGTTCGGCGCGGCGCAGACGTTCACCCGGGTCGTGCTGCCCCAGGCGATGCGGGTCATCATCCCGCCGACCGGCAGCCAGTTCATCTCGCTGCTCAAGGGGACGTCGCTGGTGTCGGTGATCGCGATGGCGGACCTGCTGCACTCCGTTCAGGTGATCTACAACGTGACGTACAAGGTGGTGCCGATGCTGTTGGTCGCCTGCGTCTGGTATCTCGTGGTCGTCACCGTGCTCTCCCTGGGACAGCAGCGGTTGGAACGTCACTTCGGACAGGGGCACCAGCTATGAAGCCGGTCCTGCAGGCCGTGCGGGTCAGGAAGCGCTTCGGCGACCATCAGGCGCTCGACGGGGTCGACCTGAGCGTCGAGGAGGGCGAGGTCGTGGTCGTCATCGGGCCCAGCGGTTCGGGCAAGTCGACGCTGGTGCGCTGCCTGCACCAGCTCACCCCGATCGACGGCGGCGCGATGTACCTCGACGGCGAACTGCTCGGCCACGCCGTGCACCGCGGGCACCTGCGACCCCTGTCCGAGGCGGCGATCACGAAGCAGCGGCGGCGGATGGGCATGGTGTTCCAGCAGTTCCACCTCTTTCCGCACTGGACGGTGCTGCGCAACCTGACCGAGGCGCCGGTGCGCGTGCACGGCGTCGCGCCGGCCGCGGCCCGCGATCGGGCGCTGGCGCTGCTGGAGCGCGTCGGGCTGGGCGAGCGGGCGAACGCCTATCCCCGCCAGCTCTCCGGCGGGCAGCAGCAGCGGGTCGCCATCGCGCGGGCGCTCGCCACCGACCCGCGGATCATGTTCTTCGACGAGCCGACCAGCGCGCTCGACCCGGAGTTGGTGGACGAGGTGCTGGCCGTCATGCGGGACCTCGCGCGCAGCGGCATGACGATGGTCGTCGTGACGCACGAGATGGCCTTCGCCCGCGAGGTGGCCGACCGGTGCGTGTTCATGGATCGGGGGCGCATCGTCGAGACCGGCCCGCCCGCGCAGATCTTCGGTGCGCCGCGGTCGCCGCGGCTGCGCGCGTTCCTGTCCCGCTTCACCGGACCGTCGGAGGTTCCCCTCGATGCCTGAGCTCTCCATCCTCGCGGTCGGCGATCTCGTGCTCGACGAGCCGGAACAGGCGTCGTTCTTCGACCCGGCGCGCCGTGTGCTGCAAGCGGGCGACGTGGTGATCGGGCACATCGAGGTGCCGCACTCGACCGCCGACGTGCAGCTGAGCACGGACATCCCGGCACCGGGCGCCGACCCTGCGGGCCTGGCGGCGGTGGCCGGCGCGGGCTTCCACGTCGTGACGCTCGCCGGCAACCACATGTACGACCTCGGCGACGTCGGCATCCACGACACGATCGGCCACGCCCGCAAGGCCGGACTGCACACCGCCGGCGCCGGCGCGAACCTCGACGAGGCCCGCCGCGCCGCGATCGTGGAGCACGAGGGGACGCGCGTCGGCGTGCTCAGCTACAACCTCGTCGGCCCCCGCGAGTCGTGGGCGAACTCCCGCAAGCCCGGCGTCGCCTACGTCAAGGTCCTGACACACTACGAACTCGACCACGCGTCGCCGGGCGGCCCGCCGACGATCTACACGTTCGCGGATCCGGCCGGGCTGGACGCGATGGCCGCCGACATCGAGGCCCTCGCCGCCGAGGTCGACGTGGTGACGGTCTCGATGCACAAGGGCGTCGGCCACACGCCGGCGGTGCTCGCCATGTACGAACGCCCCGTCGCGAAGGCCGCGATCGACGCCGGTGCGCACGCCGTCTTCGGCCATCACGCGCACATCATGCGGGGCGTCGAGGTGTACCGCGGCCGGCCGATCTTCCACGGCCTCGGCAACTTCGTCACGGTGACCCGCGCGCTCACCCCCGACGGCGACAACGCCGAACGGGCGGCCTGGGCCAGGCGCCGCGTCGAGCTGTACGGGTTCGCCCCCGATCCCGACATGCCGTACTACCCGTTCCATCCGGAGAGCCGGAACACCGCGATCGCCAGGGTGCGCGTCAGCACCGGCGGCGAGGTGACGGCGGGTTTCGTCCCCTGCTGGATCGACGACGCCGGCAGACCGGTCCCGCACGGCCGCGACGAGGTGGGCGAGCGCGTGGCGGCCTACATCGCCGACATCAGCGGCCGGGCGGGTTTGAACACGTCCTTCGAGTGGCACGGCGACGAGGTGCGGGTCGCCTGAGCCGGTCACCGAAAGGTTCCTGGGTAACGAAAAAGTGCGTTCTTCCGCGCGCGGCGCCGGGCTCCTACGGTCGTCCGGGTACCCGACGTGAGGAGAACGCCATGGCCGTCACCCTGATCAACCCTGCCGGACTGCCGGAGATCGACGTCTACCGGCAGGTGTCGGTGGCGACCGGCACGAAGCTGATCCACGTGGCCGGGCAGGTCGCCTGGGACGGCGGCGATCTGGCCACCCAGGTCGAGCAGTGCTACCTGAACGTCGCCACCGCGCTCGCCGGCGTCGGCGCGACCTTCGACGACGTGGTGAAGCTGACGGTGCACGTCGTCGACTGGACACCCGAGCGGATGCCGGAACTCCTCGACGGCATCGCCCGCGCGGCCGCCAAGCTCGGCACCACCCCCGCCGCGCCGGCCTCGCTCTTCGGCATCGCGGCCCTGGACGTGCCCGAACATCTCGTCGAGGTGGAGGCTACGGCCGTTCTCGACTAGCGAAGCGGCGCCGGGACTCCTCGATGTGCCCGAGGTAGCGCTGCGTCCAGCCGCACATGCCGTCGACCACGGCGCGCAGCGCCTGCCCGGCCTCGGTGAGCGCGTAGTCCACGCGCGGCGGCACGGTGGCGTGCACCGTGCGTTCGACCAGGCCGTTCTGCTCCAGCATCCGCAGGTTCTGGGCGAGCATCTTGTGGCTGATGCCGCCGATCTCCCGTTGCAGCTCGCTGAAGCGCATCATGCCCTGGCCGAGGAACTCGATGATCAGGAACGCCCACTTGTTGGCGACGTCCGAGAAGATCTCCCGCGCGAGCGAGTCCGCCCGCGCCAGATCGGCCTCCGGCGGCAGCTCGCTGATCTCCCGTCGAGTACCCATCTGACGCACGATAACCCGCCGGACGGAGAGCCCGCTCAGCCGCGCAGCAGCGGCGCGCACATCCGCTCGACGTGCGCCGCGATCTCCTCGCGCCCGGCCGCGCTGATCGCCTTCGTGCCGAGCTTGTCGCGCAGCAGCGCGATGCCGCTGAGCAGGGCGATGACCAGCTCGGCGCGCAGGGCGGCGTCGGGGCCCGCCAGCCGGGCGGCGAGCCCCACGGTGAACGCCTTCTCCAGCTTGCCGCGCACCAGCTCGCGCAGCGTGTCGTCGTTGGTGCTGGACAGCAGCGCCGAGTAGCTGTTGGTCCGCCGGGCGGCGCTGGCGTCGAGGATGTGTTCGAGCAGCGCGCGGGGCAGCTCGTCCAGCGGCGTCTCGGCGATGATCTTCTCGCCGGTGGTGCCGCTGTTGTCGATCGCCTCGGTGATCAGCTTCTCCTTGGAGCCGAAGTACCGGTAGACGAGCGTCTGGTTGACGCCGGCGGCGGTGGCGATGTCGCGCGTGCTGGTCCCCTCGACGCCGTGCCGGGAGATCAGGTCCCGGGCGGCGCCCAGCAGTGCCTCCCGGGTGGCGGCGGCATCCCGGCGTCGCGGTTCCGGCACCGTTTCCTCCGACGTAACTCGGCCGACGAACAGGAGAAACATACCCCGAGTGGTGATCATCACGTAAGTAGTCAGTTGTTGACTTACTCCGCGGATCTTCCTACCGTCGGTTAAGTCGTCAAACGACTACATGCTCTGGGGGATCCCTTGTCCGCACCGCTCACCGAGCCCGCGGCGCGCACCGGCCGACACGCCAACAGCACCCTGGTCGTGCTGTTCCTTTCGCTTGGCGGCCTGTCGTTCGCCGTGCTCCAGTCGCTCATCGCCCCGGCGTTGCCGGTCATCGCGCGGGACCTCGACGCCTCGACCGGTGACATCAGCTGGACGCTCACCGCGTACCTGCTCGCCGCCTCGGTGCTGACGCCGATCCTCGGCCGCCTCGGCGACATGATCGGCAAGCGACGCGTACTGCTCGCCGTGCTCGTCGTTCTCTTCGTGGGAACGCTCTTGGCGGCCCTCGCGCCCAACCTGCCGATCCTCATCGCGGCGCGGGCGCTGCAGGGCGCGGCCGGCGCGATCATGCCCCTGTCGATCGGCATCGTCCGCGACGAACTCCCGCGCGAGCGGGTCAGCGTCACCGTCGGCCTGCTCTCGGCGATCTTCGGCATCGGCGCCGGCGTCGGCATCGTGGCCGCCGGCCCGATCGTGGACCACCTCTCCTGGCACTGGCTGTTCTGGTTGCCGCTCGCCGTCATCGTGGTGGCGCTGCTCGGCGTGATCTTCGGCGTGCCCGAGTCGCCGATCCGCACGCCCGGGCGGCTCGACCTGGCCGGCGCCGGCCTGCTGTCGGTGGCGCTGGTGACCCTGCTGCTCGCCATCAGCAAGGGGCGCGAGTGGGGCTGGGACTCCGGCACGATCCTGACGCTGTTCGCGGTCGGCGCGGTGGCGCTGGTGGCGTTCGTGATCGTCGAGCGGACCGTGGCGCAGCCGCTGATCGACATGCGGCTCATGGCCGTGCGCGGCGTGTGGACCACGAACCTCGTCGCCGTCGTCCTGGGCTTCGCGATGTTCGGCACGTTCCTGCTGCTGCCGACGCTGCTCGAACTGCCCGCCGGCACCGGCTACGGCTTCGGCAGGACGGTCTCCGAGGCCGGCTGGTACCTGGTGCCCGCCACCCTGTCGATGCTGATCTTCGGGCCGCTCGCCGGGCTGCTCGACCGCCGGTTCGGGCCCAAGGTGCCGATGTTCCTGGGGGCCGGGCTGATCGTGGCGGCGTTCGTGCTGCCGGCGCTGGACCACTCCCAGGCGTGGCAGATCCTGCTCGCCAGCTTCCTCACCGGTGCCGGCATCGGCCTCGGCTTCGCCGCCATGTCGAACGCCATCATCGAGGCCGTTCCGGCGACCGTCACCGGGCAGGCGACCAGCGTCAACACCATCGCCCGCACGATCGGCAGCAGCGTCGGCACGGCCGTCATCGCGGCGGTGATGGCCGCCGACAGCACGCCGCGCGGGCTGCCGACGGACCACGCGTTCACCGAGGGGTTCTGGGTGTGCGCGGGCGTGGCCCTGCTGGCCGTGCTGATCTGCCTCATCGTCCCCTCCGCCCGCCGCCGCCAGGACGAGGCGATCGCGGCGGGCGTGGACGACGTTCCGCTCGAGCCGATCAAGGCCTGACCGGGATTGCAGCGGCTCTGCAGCGCGACTGCGGAGCCGCTGCCCGTGTTCCTCCAGCGCACCGATCGACAGTGGTCGCACCAACAAGCCACAAGCGTTCGGTACGAAGGAGTTGCACGACAATGACAACGAACATCCTCCGCCGGCTCACCAGAGCCGCCGTGCTGGCCGGCATGCTCGGCGCCACGGTCGCGGCCGGCACGGTGGTGCTGCCCGGGACGGCGCAGGCCGCGACGGAATCGCAGATCCGCAACGCGATCGTCGACCAGGCCCAGGCACAGCTCGGCGGCACGGCCTGCGATCCGGGCTACTACAACAGCTGCGGCATGGAGTGGTGCGCGGAGTTCGCGCGCTGGGTCTGGCGCCACGGCGGCATCACCGACTACGCCGGCCTCGACGGGTGGGCGCAGTCGTTCAAGCAGTACGGCGAGAAGCGCGGCACCTACCACTCCCGCGGCAGCGGCTACACCCCGCAGCCCGGCGACGCCATCGTCTTCGACTGGGACCACAGTTCCGCCGACGACCACCCGATCGACCACGTCGCGATCGTCGAGAGCGTCTCCAGCAGCAGCGTGAACATCATCGGCGGCAACCAGGGCGACGCCAGCGTGGTCAGCCGCCGCACCTACTCCCGTTCGAACGCCGACATCATCGGCTACTCCGAGCCGAAGTTCCCGGGCAACTCGTTCGGGACCCCCAACGACTTCGACGGCGACGGCGCGAGCGACCTCGCCCTGTTCCGCCCGAACGCCGGGAACTGGCACGTGAAGAGCGTCTCGCGCATGGTGCAGCTGTACGGCAGCTACGAGTACGGCGGCGGCGGCGACATCCCGCTCAGCGGTGACTTCGACGGCGACGGCTACACCGACATCGCGCTGTATCGCCCCGCGCAGGGGCAGTGGTGGATCAAGAGCGTGAAGCGCGACGTGCAGCTGTACGCGGCCTACGAGTACGGCGGCAACGGCGACATCCCGCTGACGGGCGACTTCGACGGCGACGGCTACACCGACATCGCGGTGTTCCGCCCCTCGACGGCGCAGTGGCACATCAAGTCCGTCAAGCGGAACGTCCAGATCACCGGCAGCCACCAGTGGGGCGGCGGCGGCGACATCCCGCTCAGCGGCGACTTCGACGGGGACGGCACCGACGACATGGTGCTGTACCGGCCGGCGCAGGGGCAGTGGTGGGTGAAGAGCATCTCACGCAACGTGCAGCTGTACGGCGGCCACGAGTACGGCGGCTCCGGCGACATCCCGATGACCGGCGACTTCGACGGCGACGGCAACGCCGACATCGCGCTCTACCGGCCGTCGGCGGGCCAGTGGCACATCAAGTCCCTCAAGCGCAACGTGCAGATCCTCGGCAGCCACCCGTACGGCGGTGGCGGGGACGTGCCGCTGACCGGCGACTACGACGGCGACGGCTACACCGACATCGCGCTGTTCCGCCCGTCGGCCGGCGAGTGGCACGTCAAGAGCGTCAAGAAGAACGCGCAGCTCATCGGCAGCCACCCGTACGGCGGCGGCAACGACCTCGCGGTCACGAACATCCCCACCCGCAACTGATTCCCTCCGCAAGCAGCCGGGCCGCCCCAATTCCCCCCGGGGCGGCCCGGCCCTTTCTTTCTGGAGCGTCGCCATGAAACGACTCGCCGCCTTCGCGGCCGCGTGCCTTGTCTTTCTCGCCCCGACCGCCGCCTCGGCCGCGGTCCCCGCGGACTACAGCGTCAAGGGCATCGACATCTCCCATCATCAGGGAACGGTCAACTGGCCGGCCGTCGCCGGGACCGGGCAACAGTTCGCCTACCTGAAGGCGACCGAGGGCACCGACTATGCCGACCCCACGTTCGGCACGAACTACGCGGGAGCCAAGGGCAACGGCCTCTACGCCGGCGCCTACCACTACGGCCTGCCGGATCACAGCAGCGGCAGGGTGCAGGCGGACTGGTTCCTGGATCACGCCCGCTATCAGCACGACGGGCGGACGCTGCCGCCGATGCTCGACATCGAGTGGCCCTCCGGCCCGTCCGGCAGCCCGTCGCCCTGCTACGGGATGAGCCCTTCGGCGATCGTCGGGTGGATCCGCGACTTCGTCGACCGCGTGCGCGAACGCACCGGCGCCACCACCGTCATCTACACGAACACCAACTGGTGGAACCCGTGCACCGGAAGCAACACGTCGTTCGGCGCGCTGCCGCTGTTCGTCGCCGACTACTCCTACGGCTCCGAGGGACCGAGCCCGATGCCGGCCGGCTGGAGCCGGTGGACGTTCTGGCAGTACACCAGCGGCGGCAGCGTCAGCGGCATCAGCGGCAACGTCGACCGCGACGTGTTCAACGGCTCGGCGGCCGCGTTGAAAACCCTCGTCGGCGGCAGGCAGCCGGTGAACGACTTCGACGGCGACGGCGCGAGCGACCTCGCCCTGTTCCGCCCGAACGCCGGGAACTGGCACGTGAAGAGCGTCTCGCGCATGGTGCAGCTGTACGGCAGCTACGAGTACGGCGGCGGCGGCGACATCCCGCTCAGCGGTGACTTCGACGGCGACGGCTACACCGACATCGCGCTGTATCGCCCCGCGCAGGGGCAGTGGTGGATCAAGAGCGTGAAGCGCGACGTGCAGCTGTACGCGGCCTACGAGTACGGCGGCAACGGCGACATCCCGCTGACGGGCGACTTCGACGGCGACGGCTACACCGACATCGCGGTGTTCCGCCCCTCGACGGCGCAGTGGCACATCAAGTCCGTCAAGCGGAACGTCCAGATCACCGGCAGCCACCAGTGGGGCGGCGGCGGCGACATCCCGCTCAGCGGCGACTTCGACGGGGACGGCACCGACGACATGGTGCTGTACCGGCCGGCGCAGGGGCAGTGGTGGGTGAAGAGCATCTCACGCAACGTGCAGCTGTACGGCGGCCACGAGTACGGCGGCTCCGGCGACGTGCCGATGACCGGCGACTTCGACGGCGACGGCAACGCCGACATCGCGCTGTACCGCCCGTCCGCCGGGCAGTGGCACGTCAAGAGCCTGAAGCGGGGCGTGCAGCTGTGGGGCAGCCACCAGTACGGCGGCTCCGGCGACGTGCCGCTGACCGGCGACTACGACGGTGACGGGTTCGCCGACATCGCGCTGTACCGCCCGTCGGCGGGTCAGTGGCACGTGAAGTCGTTGCACCGCAACGCGCAGCTCGTCGGGAGCCATCCGTACGGCGGCGGTGGCGACGTGCCGGCGACGGCGGTCCCGACCCGCTGACCGTCCACAGTGGAGGGCCGGGTCCGGTGGGACCCGGCCCTCCTCCTACTCCGCGGGAAGCGAACGGGCGTACAGGCGCACCAGGCGCGGCAGCCGGTACCCGCCGTCGTGGTGGTCCAGCAGCCGTGCGGCGGCGATCCGGTCGGCGACGCGCTCGGCCACGGCGACCGGTGTGCCGAGCGCCTCCGCGACGTCGAACGCCGTGAAGACCGTGCCCTCGGTGGCCAGCCGGCGCAACGCCCACCGCGCGGTCGGATCCAGGTGCCGGAAGCCGCCGTCCAGCCGGGCCCGCAGATCCAGGTCCCCGACCGTCAGGTGATCGAGGCACACCCGCGGGTCCAGCAGCCGGACGGCGAGCGTGTGCAGTTCGGCACCGGGGCGGGAGAGCAGCCGCGCGGCGGCCGCCCGAACGGCCAGCGGCAGCCCCTCGCACGCCGACACGATGTCGCCCGCCGCACCGGCCTGCGCGCGGGTGAGCTGCGCGCCGACGACCGAGCCGAGCAGTTCCACCGACTGCCGGTAGGTCAACGGGCCGAGCGAGATCCGCAGGTCGGCGTCGAGGTCGGGCAGGGTCGGCCGGCCGGTCACCAGCACCACGCAGCCGCGGTGCGTCGCCAGGAACGGACGCACCTGCGCGGCGTTCCACGCGTCGTCCAGCAGCACCAGGACCCGGCGGCCGGCCAGCACGGTGCGCAGCAGCGCGGCGCGTTCGTCCACGGAGCCCGGCAGCGGGGTGTCGGCGCCGTCGAGGGAGCGCAGCAGCATCGCGAGCGCGTCCACCACCGGCGTCGGCGTCGCCCCGGTCGCCCGCATCGGCACGAACAGCCGCCCGTCCGGGAACGCCTCCCGGGCGCGGTCGGCCACGGCCAACGCCAGCGCGGTCTTGCCGACGCCGGCCGGCCCGTCGACCGTCACCAGCGCCGGCCGGTCGGCCCGGGCCGCCGCGGCGAGCGCCGCCCCGAGGGCGCGTTCCTCCGGCTCCCGGCCGATCAGCCGCACGGGTGGCGGCAGTTGGTGCGGTCCCACGCTCGCTGCGGCGGGTGCCGGTTCGGCGTCCCCGAACAGGATCGCCTGGTGCGCGCGGCGCAACTGCGGGCCGGGCTCGACGCCCAGTTCCTCGCGCAGCACCGCGTAGCCCTGCTGGTAGACCTGCAACGCCTCGGCCTGCCGGCCCTGCCGGTACAGCACGTCCATCAGCAGCGCGCGGGTGCCCTCGCGCAGCGGATGTTCGGCCACGAACGCCGTCAGCTCCGCCACGAGCCAGCCCGTCGCACCGAGGTGGCTCGCGGCCTCGAAGCGGCGTTCGACGGCGCGCAGGCGCAGCTCCTCCAGGCGGGCCGCCGCCGCGCGGAACACCGGCGAGTCGAGCCCGGCCAGGGCGGGGCCGCGCCAGTGGGCCAACGCGTCGCCGAAGAGCCGCGTCGCGCGGTCGTGATCGCCGTCGGCCGCCGCCCGGTCCGCCTCGGCGGTCAGCCGTTCGAACCGGTGCAGGTCCAGCGCGCCCTCGTCGACGCGGACCAGGTAGCCCGGCGCGCGCGTGACGATGCAGCCGGCCCCGGCCGAACCGATCGAGCGGCGCAGCGTCGACACGTAGGTCTGGACGAGGTCGTTGGCGGTGTTCGGCGGGCGGTCGCCCCAGATCGCGTCGACGAGGCGCGCGGTGGGCACGACGGCGTTCGCCTGCAGCAGCGCGGCACCGAGCAGCGCCCGCTGTTTGGCCGAGGTGACGGCGACGGCGCGGTCCCCGTCGCGTACCTCGACGGGTCCCAATATCTTGAACGACAGGCTCATTCCACGTTCCCCCCTCGCGACGACGTCGGCGGGAAGAGGCTGGCAGAGCGCCGTTGTACTTCCGTTAAGGGCGCCCGACTCAGGGTTTACGGCGGGCGGTGGGCACCTCGCCGAACCGCTTCCGGTACGCCTTGACGAAATGGCTGCCGTCGGCGAAGTGCCATCGGGCGGCCACTTCCGACACGGTCAGGCGGGTCGAGAGCAGCTCCGCCCGGGCGCGGTCGAGGCGTCGTTCCCGGACGTAGGCCATGACGGGACCGGGAGCCTGCTCGGCGAACACGCGGTAGAGCGTGCGAACCGACACGTGCAGCGCGTCGGCGATGCTCCCCGGATCGAGATCCGGATCGTCCAGCAGCCGGTCCTCGATGTAACCCCGTGCCGCCTCGAACAGCGCCGGGCTGACTTCGCGGTCGTCGACGACCTGGTCGTTCACCAGTCCCCGGAACAGCTCCACGATCGCGTTGCGGGCGGCCGTGGCTCCCGCGGGCCCGAGCTCCTCCGACAGCCCCGCGAACAGGCGCAGCTGGGCCAGCAGCAACCGGGCGGCCGGGGCGGTTTGCGGGGCGGTCACGGCGCGGATGTCGCCGGGGAAACGGATCGCGCCGGCCGGTAGGCCCACCGCGATCGCACGGGTGTCACGAGCCACCTCGAAGTCCCACGGTTCGTCGTTGCGGCGGACACACACCGTGCCGGCCGCCGCGACGGCCTGCCGGCCGCGGGTGGCGAACCGGGTCCGGCCGGTGAAGGTGATGTGGGTGACGATCTGGTTCTCGAGATGGCCGCCCGGGCCGCCGGTGGCACCGGCGACCGCGTCGCTGTACTGGTCCTCGACCGGCAGATCGAGCAGTCGCTGGGCCCGGATGCGGACCCGGAACGCGCCCTCGGCGCGCCGGGGCAGGGTCAGCGGGGGCGCCGGGAGCAGGTCACCGGCCTGGCGCCGCCAACGGCTGTGCAGCACGTGGTCGCGGCTCGCGTCGGCGTACGGCACGGTGATGTCGATCATCGGCCGCCAGGCGCCGCCCATCGGCGAGACGGGTGCATCGTCGGTCCAATCCACCGGTTTACGTTACGTCGTGCGTGCTACGCGCCGGTTGTCCGGACTGTCGGGCCGGATTGCAGGCAGGTACCAGCCGGTTGGCCGGCAGGGACAAGACGCCGAGGGCGGTGCACGGCGAGAGTGGCCTTCATGGATCTTGATCATCTCCTGTCCGAGCCGACCGATGCGGTGTTCGAGACGCTCGTGGCGGTCGGTCCGGTCGAGGACGCGCCGCTGACAATCGACACGGCGGTGGTGCTGGGCGGCAGCGTCGCCGGGCTGATGGCGGCGCGGGTGCTCGCCGATCACGCCCGCCGGGTCGTCGTCGTCGAGGCCGACGCCCTTCCGGAGGAGGCCGCCTTCCGCGCCGGCGTTCCCCAGGATCAACAGGTGCATACGCTCCTACCGGCCGGTCAGCGCTGGCTGGAACGGTGGATGCCGGGACTGACCCGGGAGGCGCAGGATCGCGGGGCCCCGTTCGTCGGACCGGAGCAGGCGATCACCGCGTTCGACGGCGTACCACAGGCGTCCGAGGGCGAGGGGTACCACCTGCTCGCGCTCAGCCGTCCGCTGTTGGAGGTCCTGATTCGCGGGCGGGTCGCCGCCCTGCCCAACGTCTCCTTTCTCCGGGGGCGGGCGACCGGCCTCGGGTACCGCGACGACGCCGTCAGCCACGTCCATTACCTGGCCGCCGGCGGCGACGCGGACGACCGCGACGCACGCACGATCGAGGTGGACTTCGTGGTGGACGCCATGGGGCGCGCCAGCAGGCTCGCGCACTGGCTGGACGACAGCGGGTACGACCGACCCGCGCTCGAACGGCTGGAAGCTCCGATCAACTACGCGACCGCCCTGTTCGAGCGGCCGGTGAAGTTCGCCGACCTGCCGACGGCCGGTGCCCTGGCGCTCTACACCCCGCGGTACCCCTCCGGCGGTGTCTCCGTCGCGGCCGCGCAGGCGATCGAGGACGACCGGTGGCTCCTCATGCTGATGGGCTACGGCGACAGCCGGCCCGGCCGCACCGTCGACGAGATGCGCTCGGCCGTCGCCGACCTGCTGCCGTTCTTCGCCACCGTGGCGGCGAACGAGCCCGTGGGCGACGTGGTCACCTACCACCAGGCCGAGAGCCGTCGGCGCCACTTCACCGACCTGCACCGGTTCCCGGCCCGGCTGGTGAGCGTGGGGGACGCGGTGGCGTCGTTCAATCCGATCTACGGCCAGGGCATGAGTTCGGCCGCGCTGCACGCCTCCTGCCTGGCGACCTATCTCCGTGGGCGGCCGGATCTGGACACGCCCGCGCGGGCCTTCTTCGCTCTGCAGCAGGTGGTGGTGGACGCCGCCTGGGCCGTGTCCGCCGGTGGCGACGCGGCACGCCTGGACGCGACGAACGGCGTCGAGGTGCCCGAGGAACTGCGCCTGCAGCGGTGGGCCATGGAACAGATCACCGCCGCCACCCTCGTCGACGGCGCGGTCACGGACGCGTTCCTGCAAGTCACCTACATGCTGCGGCACCCCGCCACGCTGGCCGATCCGGCGCTGCTGGCCCGGGCCGTGGCGGCCGGCGAGAGGCATCGACAAACGCCTTAGCGGTCGTATGATGCCGTGCATCGTCATCAAGGGGGGAACAATGCGGCGGTTCGTGCTCGCGTTATCGGCTCTGGCACTCGCACTCGGCATCGCGATCGGCAGCGCACCGTCCACCGTGGACCGTTCCTCCGCCGAGGTGGAGATACCCGTCGGCAAGTGCTACACCCACGCGGGCGAGATCGTCTGCTGATGAGGCTGGCCCTGCTCGGGCCGCTCGACGTCACCGACGACCACGGCGTCGTGGTGGAGCTGCCCGGCGGTAAGCCGCGCACACTGCTGCTGGTGCTGGCCTGTCACGCCAACCGTCCCGTGCCCACCGAGGTACTGGTCGAGTCGCTGTGGGGGCCGGCACCGCCGCGCCAGGCCGACGCCGCCCTGCGCGTGCACGTGCACCACCTGCGAAAGGCCCTGGGCGACGGGCGGATCGGCCGCCGCCCCGAGGGGTACGCGCTGCGGCTGGACGCCGACGAGCTGGACGCCGACCGGTTCCGCGGCCTCGTCGCGCGGGGGCGGGCGGCTGTCGCGGCGGGGGAGCCGGAGCGCGCGCTCGCCGCCCTCGACGCGGCCCTGGCGCTGTGGCGCGGGCCGGTGCTGGCCGGGGCGCAGACCGTACCGGCGCTGGCCGTCGACGCCGCCGGGCTGGAGGAACTGCGGCTGCAGGCGTGGGAACTGCGCTACGAGGCGGCGTTCGCGCTCGGCCGCCACGACGGGGCGATCGCCGGGTTGCGCGAGCTTGCCGACCGGCATCCGCTGCGGGAGACGTTCCGCGAGCAGCTGATGCGCGCGTTGATCGCCGGCGGGCGGGGCGCCGAGGCGGTGGCGGTATTCGAGGACACCCGCCGCGTGCTCGCCGACGAACTGGGCCTCGACCCCGATCCGCGGCTGCGCAAGCTCCACCTGCAGGTGCTGCGCAGCGAGGCGGCGCCCGCACCGGTGCGCGACGCTCCACAGAGGACGGTCGTGGTGCCGCGGCAGCTGCCGGCGCGCACGCACGGGTTCGTCGGTCGCAGGGAGTGGCTGAAGCGGCTCGATGCGCTGCTGTCCGATGTGGACGGTCCGGACGACGTCGACGGGGGCGCCGTCCCGATCGCCACCCTGAGCGGGGCCGGCGGCATCGGCAAAACCACGCTCGCCGTGTACTGGGCGCACGGCGTCGCCGCCCGGTTCCCGGACGGCCAGCTCTACCTGAATCTGCACGGCTTCGATCCGGTGCGGGCGCCGCTCGCGCCGCTGGACGCGTTGGGCCGGGCGCTGTCCGCGCTCGGCGTGCCGGCCCGGGAGCACCCGATCGGCCTCGAGGAACGGGAGAGCCTCTACCGCAGCGTCACCGCCGGCCGGCGGCTGCTGCTCGTGCTCGACAACGCGCACGCGGCGGCCCAGGTGCGGCCGCTGCTGCCCGGTGGCGCCGGCTGCCTGGTGCTGGTCACCAGCCGCGACCTGCTGAGCGGGTTGGCGGCGGCGGGCGCGCGGCCGTTCGTGCTCGGGCCGTTGCCGCGCACCGACGCGTACGACCTGCTGGAGCGCCGCCTCGGCCCGGAACGCGTGGCGGCCGAGCCGGCCGCGGTGGAATCCATCGTCGCGCGCTGCGGCGGGCTGCCGCTGGCGTTGAGCGTCGTCGCGGCGCGCTCGGCCGTGCTCGCCGAGGCCTCCCTCGCGCCGCTGGCGGCCGAGCTGACCGGGCCGCGCCGGGCGCTGGACGGGTTCAGCGGCGACGACGCGGCCACCGACCTGCGCAGCGTCTTCTCGTGGTCGTACCGGGTGCTGGAGCCGGGTGTCGCGCGGATGTTCCGGCTGCTGTCGCTGCATCCCGGACCGGAGCTGACGGTCGGTGCGGCGGCGAGCCTGGCGGGCGTCGCGGTCGAGGAGGCGCGGGCCGTGCTGCGGCAGCTGCGCGCCGCGAGCCTGATGACCGAGCCGAGCCCCGGGCGTTACGGGTTCCACGACCTCGTCCGGGCCTATGCGGTCGAACTGGCGGAGGGCGCCGACCCGCCCGCCGAGCGGGACGCGGCCCTCGTGCGGCTCCTCGATCACCTGCTGCACACGGCGTATCCGGCGGCGCTGCTGCTCGACCCGCACCAGACACCGACCCCGCTGGAGCGGGCCGCCGAGGGCGTCACCCCGGACGCGGTGGGGGAACGGGCGCAGGCCCTCGCGTGGTTCGACGCCGAGACGCCCGGGCTGCTGGCCGCGGTCGAACGGGCCCGCGACGGCTTCCCGGGACACGCCTGGCGGCTGGCGTTCGCCCTCGTGGTGCACCTGGAGCGCGGCGGCCACTGGACGGACAAGCTCGCCGTGCTCGACGCGGCGCGGGAGTCGGCCCGCCGCACCGGCGAACGCGGCGTCGAGGCGCGCGCCCTGCGCAGCCTGGGCCGCACGCTCGGCCGCCTGCGCCGCTACGACGAGGCGGTCGATCACCTGCGCGCGGCGGCGGCGCTCTACCGCGACCTCGACGACCCGAACGGCCTCGCCCACGCCACCGCCACCCTCGGCGAACTGCTGGAGCGCGCCGGCCGCGTCGCCGAGGCCATGGCGGCCGACCGGGCCGCGGTGCAGCTGTACCGCGCCGCCGGGAACGTCCTGGGCGAGGCCCGCTCGCTCGGCGGCGTGGCCACGCTGCAGACGATGACCGGCGAACACGCGGCGGCGATCGACACCTGCCGGCGCGCACTGGACCTCTTCGCCCGCCTCGACGACCCGAACGGGGCGGCCGGCGCCCACGACACCCTCGGCACGGCGCAGCACCACCTCGGCGACCACGAGGCGGCGGCGGCCAGCTTCCACCGCGCCCTGGCCACGCTCGGCGACACCGGCGACCGCTACTACGTGGCCCTCGCCCTCGACCACCTCGCCGACACCCACGCCGCGTCGGGAGCGGGCGCCGAGGCGAGGCGACGCTACGGCGAGGCGCTGAAACTGTTCACGGCACTGGCCGCCCGGGAAGCGGACAGCGTCCGTGACAAGCTGGCGTCGCTGCGCTGAATCCGGGCCCGGCAGCGCAGCGGCCGGTCCTGCGAAGCGGACCGGCCCGGAGCGGTGCGCGCGGGAGCGTACGGTCGTGCGCCCGACGGACGCGCGTAAATAAGACTCTTTATCTCCCGGCGAAGCCGCGGGAGCAGAAGTCCCACACCTCGTCCTCGGAGATCGAGCCCGCCTGCGCGACGACCACGACGGTGCCGAGGGTGAGCGCGGCGGCTCGGGCCGGGTCGACGCCGTCCCGCAGCACGCCGGAACGCTTGGCGTCGGTCATCAGCTCCGTGAAGAGCGCGATCAGCGGGCCGTGCGCGGCGCGGGCCTCGGCCGGGTGCGAGACGCGCAGCCGCGGCGAGAGGTCGGTGACCAGAGGCCCCTGACCCGCCACGTCCGGATCGCTCAGCGCGAACAGCCGCTGCACCGCCGCGCGCAGCCGCTCGGACGGGTCGTCGTGCGCGGCGGCGGCGTCGCGGATCCGCTCGGCGGCCTGGCGCAGCGCGTCCTCGTAGAGGGCCAGCAGCAGCTCGTGCTTGCCGTCGAAGTGCTGGTAGAAGCTGCGCAGCGACTGGTGCGAGCGGTCCACGACCTCCTGGACGGTGAAGTCGGTGCTGCCCCGCTTCGCGATGATCGACTGAGCGGCGTGCAGGAACCGCTGCACGCGCTGCTCGGCGCGCACCTTGGCCGCCTTGGTGGACCTCTCGACGGCGCGCAGTTTCCAGGCGGGCTCCGCGTCGAGATCGTTCACCGTGGTTTCGTCCCCCGTCAGCACCCCCGGAAGGTTACTGGCTCAGCGATCGATCCGCGTCATCGCGAGGGGATTTCTGAGGTGGCCCCCAGTGCCCTCCTCCTCGGCAGGCGCCGCGTTACCCGCCGCCGGTAGGCTTTCGCTTATGGATCTTCACGAGCCGGTCACGCCGTTCGCGGTGCTCGACGCCGACAAGGTCGCGACGAACGTCGCCCGCCTGCGCGGCCGGCTCGCCGGCACCGGCGTCCCGTTGCGCCTGCACGTGAAGACCGCCAAGTCGGTCGAGGTGGCGCTGATGGCGTTCGACGGGACGCCGGGGCCGATCGCCGTCTCCACGCTCGCCGAGGCGGAGGCGTTCGCGGCGGCCGGGTTCACCGACATCGTCTACGCCGTGGGGATCGCCCCGGACAAGCTCACCCGCGTGGCCGACCTGCGCGAGCGCGGCGTGGACCTGGTGGTGCTGCTGGACAGCGTCGCGCAGGCCTCGGCGGCCGCGAAGGCCGCTGTCCCCGCGCTGATCGAGATCGACAGCGACGGCCACCGCGCCGGGCTGGCCCCGGACGACCCGGCCGTCCTGGAGATCGCCGGCATCCTGCCCGAGGTGCGCGGCGTGCTCACCCACGCCGGCCGTTCGTACTACGCGTACACCCCGGAGGAGAAGCACCGGGTCGCCGCCGACGAGGTCGCGCACGCCGTGCGGGTGGCCGAACGGCTGCGCGCCGCCGGGTACGCCGCGCCGGTCGTGAGCATCGGCTCGACGCCGAGCGGGCACACCCCGGTCGAACTGACCGGCGTGACCGAGGCGCGGATCGGCAACTTCGTCTTCCTCGACCTGGTGATGGCCGGCCTCGGCGTGTGCGCCGTCGAGGACCTCGCCCTCAGCGTGGTGGCCACCGTGATCGGCCATCAGCGGGACAAGGGCTGGATCCTCACGGACGGCGGCTGGATGGCCACCTCGCAGGATCGCAGCACCGCCCAGCAGAAGATCGACCAGGGCTACGGGCTGGTCACCGACCTCGACGGCGTTCCCTACCCGGACCTGCTGATGAGCGCCGCCAGCCAGGAGCACGGCGTGCTGTCCGTGCGCCCCGGCAGCGCGGCCGAGCTGCCCGACCTGCCGGTCGGCGCGCGGGTGCGGATCCTGCCCAACCACGCCTGCGCCACGGCCGCGCAGCACGACCGCTACCACGTCATCGGGACGGGCTCCCGGACGGTGCGGGCCGTGTGGCCGCGTGTGCGGGGCTGGTGATCCCTGCCGCGGCGGGTTGCGCCGGCGCTCTCGGGTGTTGACAGGGAGCGATCCGAGGATCACTCACGTACGATGCCGGACGGGTTGATCGTTGCCGATGTGCCGGGAGGCCGTTCGTGGCGGACGCGTGGGACGAGAGCGTGGACGTGCTGGTGGCGGGCACCGGAGCGGCGGGGCTCACGGCGGCGATCACGGCCGCCGACCGGGGGCTGCGGGTCCTGGTCGTCGAGAGCACCCCGCGCTGGGGTGGCACCACCGCCATCTCCGGCGGCGGGCTGTGGATGCCCGGCAACCCGCTCGCCCGGCAGGAGGGGTTCGAGGACTCGGCCGAGGACGCGCTGCTGTACATGCGGACCGTCATCGGCGACGTCGGTCCCGCCTCCTCGGTCGAACGCCGTCAGGCCTTCCTCGACGCCGTTCCGGAGGTGTACGGGCTGCTGGAGCGGCTGGGTGCGCGCTGGGTGCGTGCGGCCGACTATCCCGACTACTACCCGGACAGGCCCGGCGCACGGATCGGCCGCACCCTGGAGTTCGAACCGGTCGACACCGAGCCGCTCGGCGCGTGGATGGAGACCGCCCGCGCCAAGGACGGGTTCCCGCTGCCGATCAAGACGGACGACGTGTGGCTGCTGGCCCGCGCCTGGTCCACGCCCGGCGGGTTCGCCCGGGGTGCGCGCTTCGCGGCGCGGGCGGTGCGGTCGCTGCTGGCCGGGCGGCGGGAGTTCGGGATGGGCGGGGCGCTGTCGACCGGCCTCATGCGCATCGTGCTGGACCAGAAGACGCCGGTCCGGCTCCGCACGCCGCTGGTCGACCTGATCCAGGAGGACGGCGCGGTGGTCGGTGCCGTGGTGCGGCGCGACGGCACGCACACGCGCGTCCGCGCCGAACGCGGCGTCGTGCTCGCCGCGGGCGGGTTCGCCGCCAACAGCGAATGGCGCCAGAAGCACCACGGCATCCCCGGCTGGACCTCCGCCCCGGAGGGCGACCTCGGCACCGCCATCGACCTCGGCCGGCGGGCCGGCGCGGCCCTCGCCCTCATGGACGACGCCTGGTGGGGCGCGACCGTGAAGCTGCCCGAGGAGAGGGGACACGGCTTCGTGCTGTGGGAGCGCTCGTTCCCGTACTCGATGGTGGTCGACTCCACCGGCGTGCGGTACACCAACGAGTCGGCGTCCTATGTGGACTTCGGCCACGCCATGCTCGAACGCGACAGGACAGTGCCCGCCGTGCCCTCCTGGCTCGTCACCGACGCCCGGCACGCCCGGCGGTACCTGCGCACGTATGTGCTCTCCGGCGGCGGCACGAAGAAGTTCCTCGCCTCGGGGGAGATGGTGCGCGGGCGCACCGTCCCGGAACTGGCCGTGCGGATGGGCGTCGACCCGCGGGTGCTGCGGGACAGCGTCGCGCGCTTCAACGGGTTCGCCCGCACCGGGGTGGACGAGGACTTCGGGCGGGGCGCCACGGCGTACGACCGCTACTACAGCGACCCCGGCGTCACGCCGAACCCGAACCTCGGGGCGATCGCCAAGGGACCCTTCACGGCGGTGAAGCTCTACCCGGGGGACCTCGGCACGAAGGGCGGGCTGCTCACCGACGCCGACGCCCGCGTGGTGCGGGAGGACGGCGGCGTCATCCCCGGGCTGTACGCGGCGGGCAACACCACCGCGTCGGTCATGGGCCGCACGTACCCGGGGGCTGGTGCGACGATCGCGCCGGCGATGGCGTTCGGGTACCGGGCCGCGGCGCACCTGGCCGGGCGGGTGCCGTGATGCGCGTGCGCAAGTGGTGGGGACATCCGCAGCTCAAACGCGCGCCGTGACCTGCATATCGCCCCACCACTTGGGTCAGCTACCGAGGGCGGCCGTCATCAGGGTCGGCAGGGCGTCGACCCGCTTCGCGTACCGGCGGGTGCGGGTCAGGTCGTTGGCGATGCCGAGGGCGGCGTGCGTGACGACCGTGGCCTCCCGCCGGTCCAGCCCTGGGTGGACCGTGCGTAACAGGCCGGCCCAGCGGGACACGTAGTCGCGCTGGCACTGGAGCAGCTCCGCCCGGTGCCCGTCGTCGAGGTGCGCCGTGTCGATCGAGAACGCCACCGTCAGGTCCGGCGACCCGGTCAGCGCCCGCACGTACGACTCCGCGAGCAGGCGCAGCGCCGCGGCGGCCCGCGCGTCATCGCTTCCGGGGGAGGCGGCCACGGCGTGCATGATGCGGTCGGCGTCGGCGGCGAGCCGGTCGGCGGCACGGCGGGCGATCGCGTCGAGGATGGCCGGCTTGCCGGAGAAGTGGCGGTACAGGCTGGGCCCGGCGATGCCGACCGCCCGGCCGATGTCGCTCATCGTGACGGCCGCGAACCCGTGCCGGTGGAACAGCCCGGCCGCCGCCGTGAGGATCAGCTCGCGCCGCGACGGCTCGGCGAGGAGAGCGCCCGGCGCGTCCGCCCCCGGGGACGGCCCGACCGGATGCGCTCCCACCGGCACGCCCGGCCGCGCTGCCGCCTGCGCCGGCCCTCCCGGGAGCGGCTGCGACGCGGCGAGTACGCGCTCGGCGACGGCCGACAGGAGAGCCACGAACCGGGTGCGGGCGAGCGTCGTGTGGTGCGCCGACACGCTGCCGAAGACCGCGATCGCCGCGCCGCCGAGCAGGTCGGCCGCATCGGCGGACAGCTCGGGCCGGTGCACCCGCAGCACCCGCACCCAGATCGCGAGCGTGGCGGCGTAGCGCCGGCCGATGGCCCGCCGCTGCTCGGGGGAGAGGTGCCGGCCCTCGGTGCGCCAGAGCGCGCCGGCGTCGCGGCGTTCGACGGCCACGGCCGCGGCGGAACGCACGAGCGCCGCCAGGTCCAGCCCGGCGTCGACCGCCGCGTGCGTCTCGCCCGCCGCGCGCAGCAGTACCTCGGCGAGGAGCGCGCGCTTGTCGGGGAAGTGCCGGTAGACGGCCGGCCCGCTGAGGCCCACGGCGGCGCCGATGTCGGCCACGGTCACCGCGTCGAACCCGCGCGCACCGAACAGCGCGGCCGCGGCGTCGATCAGCCGCGCCCGGCGGTCCGTCCGCGCCGAGGTGCTCATGGTGAGCCCAGTTTAGCGGCATCGGATCACCCGGATGCGGTTGACAACATAGGTTCGGGCGCGCGAATGTTAATCGCGATTAGCAGGAGGTGGGTCGTCATGGCCGAGGCGTTCGTCTACGAAGCCATCCGCACGCCGCGCGGGCGCAACAAGGGCGGTTCGCTGCACAGCGTCAAACCCATCGACCTCGTCGTCGGGCTGTTGAGGGAGCTGCGCACGCGTTTTCCGCAGCTCGACCCGGCCGCGATCGACGACGTGGTGCTCGGCATCGTCTCCCCGGTCGGTGAGCAGGGCGGGGTGCTGCCGCGTTCGGCCGCGCTCGCCGCGGGCCTGCCGGAGACCGTCGCGGGCGTGCAGGTCGACCGCTTCTGCGCCTCCGGCCTGGAGGCCGTCGCGCAGGCGGCCGCGCGGGTGCGTTCGGGCTGGGAGAGCCTGATCGTCGCGGGTGGCGTGGAGTCGATGTCGCGGGTGCCGATGGGCTCCGACGGCGGGCCCGGCTTCACCGACCCGGCGACCGCCTACGACGCGTACTTCGTGCCGCAGGGCATCGGTGCCGACCTGATCGCCACGATGGAGGGCTTCGGCCGGGAGGACGTCGACGCCTACGCCGCCCGTTCGCAGGCGCTGGCCGAGGCGGCCTGGTCGGGCGGCTACTTCGCCAAGTCCGTGGTGCCGGTGAAGGACATCAACGGCGTCACCCTGCTGGACCATGACGAGCACCGGCGGCCCGGCACGACGGTCGAGACGCTGGGCAAGCTGCGTCCGGCGTTCGAGGGGATCGGCGCGATGGCCGGGTTCGACGCCGTCGCGCTGCAGAAGTACCACTGGCTCGAGCGGATCGACCACGTGCACACCGGCGGCAACTCCTCGGGCATCGTCGACGGCGCCGCGGTGGTGCTGATCGGCAACGCGGCCGTGGGGGAGCGCTTCGGGCTGGTGCCGAGGGCGCGGATCGTGGCGACGGCGGTCACCGGTTCGGATCCGACGATCATGCTGACCGGGCCGACCCCGGCCACCCGCAAGGTCCTCGACGTCGCGGGGCTCACCGTCGAGGACATCGACCTCTTCGAGTTGAACGAGGCGTTCGCCGCCGTCGTCCTCAAATGGATGCGCGACCTCAACCTCCCCGAGGAGAAGGTCAACGTCAACGGCGGCGCGATCGCCATGGGCCACCCGCTCGGCGCCACCGGCGCGATGATCCTCGGGACCGTCGTGGACGAGTTGGAGCGCCGCCAGGCCCGGCGCGGCCTAGTGACCCTGTGCATCGGCGGCGGCATGGGCCTCGCCACGATCGTGGAGCGTGTGTGACATGGGCACCATCCGCTGGGACCGCGACGACGCGGGCATCGTGACGCTCACGCTCGACGACCCCGACCAGTCCGCCAACACGATGAACGCCGCCTTCCGCGCGTCGCTCGCCGAGACGGTGGACCGGCTGGAGGCCGAGCGCGACACGATCACCGGCGTCGTGGTGACCTCCGCGAAGAAGACCTTCTTCGCCGGCGGCGACCTCAAGGACCTCATCCGCATCACCCCGGAGCACGCCGCCGAGGCCACCGCGTCCGGCCAGGCCATGAAGGCGCAGTTCCGCCGCCTGGAGACCCTGGGGCGGCCGGTCGTCGCGGCCATCAACGGCGCCGCGCTCGGCGGCGGCCTGGAGATCGCCCTCGCCTGCCACCACCGCATCGTCGCCGACCGGCCCGGCACCGTGATCGGCCTGCCGGAGGTGACGCTCGGCCTGCTGCCCGGCGGCGGCGGGATCGTGCGCACGGTGCGGCTGCTCGGCATCCAGGAGGCGCTGACCAGCGTCCTGCTGCGCGGCCAGCGGCACAAGCCGGCCGCGGCGCTGCGGATCGGCCTCGTGCACGAGGTCGTCGACGCCGACGCGGACCTCGTGGGCCGGGCCAAGGGGTGGATCGCGGCCAACCCGACCGGCGGTGTGCAGCCGTGGGACCGGGAGGGCTACCGGATGCCGGGCGGCACGCCGTCGAGCCCGAAGCTCGCGCAGACGCTGCCCGCCATGCCGGCGCTGCTGCGCAAGGAGCTCAAGGGTGCGCCGATGCCGGCGCCGCGCGCCATCCTGGCCGCCGCCGTCGAGGGCGCCATGGTCGACGTGGACACCGCGGGGATCATCGAGACGCGCTACTTCGTCAGCCTCGCCACCGGTCAGATCGCCAAGAACATGACGAAGGCGTTCTTCTTCGACCTCCAGCACATCAACTCTGGCGGCTCCCGTCCGCAGGGCCACGAGAAGTGGAAGGCGCGCAAGGTCGGCGTCCTCGGCGCGGGCATGATGGGCGCCGCGATCGCCTACGTGAGCGCCAAGGCCGGCATCGACGTGGTGCTCAAGGACGTCACCCTCGAGGGCGCCACTCAGGGCAAGGGCTACGCGGTCAAGCTGGAGGAGAAGGCGCTCAAGCGGGGCCGCACCGACGAGGCCACCTCGGCCGCCCTGCTCGCCCGCATCACGCCCACCGCCGACCCGAAGGACTTCGCCGGCGTCGACCTCGTCATCGAGGCCGTCTTCGAGGACCCGAAGCTCAAGCACGCCGTCTTCGCCGAGATCGAGGACGTCGTGGCGCCCGACGCGGTGCTCGGCTCCAACACCTCCACGCTGCCGATCACCGGCCTGGCGCAGGGCGTTCGGCGGCAGGAGGACTTCATCGGCATCCACTTCTTCTCGCCCGTCGACAAGATGCCGCTCGTGGAGATCATCCGCGGCGAGAAGACCTCCGACGCCACGCTCGCGAAGGTCTTCGACTACACGCTGCAGATCGGCAAGACGCCGATCGTCGTCAACGACTCGCGCGGCTTCTTCACCAGCCGGGTCATCGGGACGTTCCTCAACGAGGCCGTCGCGGCGCTCGGCGAGGGCGTCGAGCCGGCGACCATCGAGCAGGCGGGTGCGCAGGCGGGCTACCCGGCGCCGCCGTTGCAGCTGATGGACGAACTGACCCTGACGCTGCCGCGCCGGATCCGGCAGGCGACCCGCGCGGCCGTGGAGGAGAGCGGCGGCACGTGGAAGGAACACCCGGCCGAGGCCGTCATCGACCGGATGGTCGAGGAGTTCGGGCGCGGCGGGCGGGCCGCCGGGGCGGGGTTCTACGAGTACGACGACCTCGGTGCGCGGGTCGGGCTGTGGCCGGGGCTGCGGCAGGCGTTCGGGGCGGGGCGGGTGCGCGTGTCCCCGGCCGAACTGGGCGAGCGGATGCTCTTCGCCGAGGCGCTGGAGACCGTGCGCTGTGTCGACGAGGGCGTGCTGACGAGCGTTCCGGACGCCAACATCGGCTCGATCTTCGGCATCGGCTTCCCGGCGTGGACCGGCGGGGTGCTGCAGTACATCAACCAGTATCCGGGCGGCCTGTCCGGGTTCGTGGCCCGTGCGCGCGAGCTGGCGGCGGCGTACGGTGACCGGTTCGCGCCGCCGCAGTCCCTTGTGGACATGGCCGAGAAGGGCGAGGAATTCTGACCGGAAAGACCAGATAGGGTCAATCCCCGTGGATGACACGACCAGCGGCGCCCGGGGCGCGTGGGAAGCGGAGCAGACCGCCGGATTCGGTGTGCTGCTCGGGCGGCCGTTCGCGGCGTTCGATCCGGCGGGTGCTTACGCGCTGTACTACCGCAACGTGCACGCCCCCGGGCCGCTGTTCGAGCGGCTCGGGCACGCCGACGACCTGGGTCTCGTGCTGCGCCCCGGCGGCTACGAACGGCCGGCCGCGCTCACCGTCTGCCTCGACCGTTCCTGGGGACTGGACCTGGGGCGTTCCGAGTTCGAGTTCGACAACGTGACCGACGAGCCGCTGCGCAACGCGTTGGCGTGGCTGCCCGATTCGGCGTTCCTCGACAAGGAACGGGCGACACTGCACGGCCGGGAGCTGGCGACGGCCCTGGCCATCCACGGCGTCCGTCCGGCACACGTGGCGGCGGCGGTGAAGGCCGGCACCGCCCAGGTCGCGATGACGCTGCGGGTCGCCACCGACGGCACACTGCGCGCCGCGATGACCGCCGCGACCCGCACCGGCGCCGGCCCCGAGGGCCTGCGTCCCGTGCAGGAGGAGGCCGGGCTGGTCCCGTTCGCCGTGGCGCTCTTCACCGACCCGGAGGGAGAGCCCGCGCCGGGGATCGCGGCGGCCCGCGACCGCGTGCTGGCCCCGGTCGCCGATCCGCGCCTGCGCGCCCACCTGTGGTCGCCCTACCTGGACCGGGTGTGGGACCGCGCCGACGACGGCACGCTCACCGGTGCCGACCCGGCCGGCCGCTTCCGCACGCTCGCCCAGCGCACCGGTGCCGTCTTCGTCGCCGCGTGGGACCTGGCCTACTACGGCGAACTGTCGCTGGCGGTAGTCCAGACGGGCGGATCCGCTCCCCGGTAACCGCAACTTGCAAACCCTGTGGCCCGCGGGTGCCATGATGTGCACGCACACGACCGTGGCGAACGCGAAGGGAGTGCTACGGTGCGGTTCGAAGCCGAGACACACACCGAGGCGGGACGGGTGGTCGTGACGCTCAGCGGGGAGTGCGACCTCGACTCACGCGAACGTCTCTCGTCGATCCTGCACTCCGCCGTCGACAGCGGGCCGGTCGTCTACGTCGACCTCGCCGACCTGCACTTCCTGGACTCCAGCGGCGTGCACGGCCTCGTCGAGGGGCATCACGCCGCCGTGCGCAACGGCAAGCGGCTCTACGTGCGCAACGCCGGTGGCGCCGTCGCGCACGTTCTGGACATCACCGGGGTGGGCGAGCTGCTCCGCGCGCCGGCGCGGGACTGATGGCGCACCGACCCGTCGTGTCCGACACGATCCCCTACGCGGACGCCGCCGACCTGGCGGCGGTGCGGGCGTTCGTGCGCGCCCGGGCGCTCTCGCTGGGGCTGTCGGACGAACGGGTCGAGCTGCTGCTCCTGGCCGTCAACGAGCTGACCACCAACACCGTGCAGCACACCGACGGCGGCGGCCACGTGCGGGTGTGGGCCGACACGGAACACCTCGTCTGCGACGTGATCGACGGCGGGCCGGTGCCGGTGTTCGGGCGGTCGATGCCGTCCGCCGACGCGACCCGCGGGCGGGGCCTCGCCATCGTCGAACGCATCTGCGACAAGGTGAGCGCCATCCCGGTCCCCGACGGGACGATGGTCAGCCTGCGGCTGCGTCGCCGTTGACCCGCACGGCCAGCGTGCACGTGTCGTCGTGCGGGCTGGCCCGGTGCAGCAGGTCCCGGAGGCGTTTCAACGGCGCGGCGCCGGGCTCGGCGGAGACCTCCGACAGGTGCCGCAGGACGTGTGCGAGCCGGTCGTCGGCGCGGCGTTCGATCAGGCCGTCGGTGTAGAAGAGGACCAGGTCGGCCGGCTCCAGGCGGGGTGCCAGCACCGGATAGCGCGCGCCGGCGTCGGCCCCCAGCAGCAGCCCGTCCGGGCGGCCCAGCTCGCGGGTGCTGCCGGCGCGGGCGAGCAGCGGCGGCAGGTGCCCGGCGCGGGCCCAGGCCAGCGTGCGGGTCGCCGGGTCGTACACCGCGACGGCGGCGGTCGCCGTGATGCCCAGTTGCAGGCAGAGCCGGTTCAGGTGGGCGAGGAGCGTGCCGGGGTCGAGGATGCCGATCGACAGCCACGCGATGAGCGAGAACCGCAGGTGCGCCATGCCGTTCGCCGCGTCGAGCCCGTGGCCGGCGACGTCGCCGACCGCGAGGGCCACGTGCCCGTCGGGCAGCGTCTGCGCGTGGTACCAGTCGCCGCCGACCCGCACCGTGCTCTCGGCGGGCAGGTAGTTGACGACGGCGTCCAGGCCGGCGAGTGCGAACGGCTCGCGCGGCACCGGCTGGATCAGGCGCTGCACCTGTGCGGCGAGGCGGTGTTCGGCCAGCGCCGTCATCTCGCGGGTGCGCAGCTGATCGTTGAGCAGCTCGATGGTGGTGCGCGAGTCGACGCGGGCCGTCACGTCCTGCACGACCGAGTAGATCTTCACCGGGTTGCCCTCGCCGTCCCGGGCGACCTCGGAGATGATCCGCAGGTGCTTGACGCCGCCGGCGATGCGGAAGCGCACGGTGACGTCGGAGGCGCCGTCGCTGTCCAGCCCCTGCCACGCCGCCTCGGCGAGCCCGCGGTCGTCGGGCTCCATCATCGCGGCCTGCTCGGTGCGCGGCAGCGGCCCCTGCTCCGTGGTGCGTTCGAAGATCCGGTACATGCCGGGGGACCAGCTGACCCGCGCGCTCGTCAGGTCGAACTCGGACCAGCCGAGGTTGCCCAGCGCCTCCGTGTTCTCCAGCCGGCGCTGCGCCTCGTCGAGCCGGTGCCACCACAGCAGTACCCCGCCCAGCACCGGATGCGTGGAGACCTCGAACCGGGAATCGGCCACCACACCGGCCCGGCTCTCCACGTGCCGGTACTCGGTCGGCCCGCCGGGAACCCCGTCGCGCGCCGTCCGGCAGAACATGTCCCACAGGACGCTGCCGGCGATGTCCGGGTACAGCTCGGTGAGCAGCCGGCCGGCGCGCGTCGTGCCCCGGCCGTAGACGTCGCCCTCCTGGGCGCTGACGGCGACCAGCCGGAAGTCGGCGATCGCGCCGTCGGCGCCGGTGACCGGGCGCAGCCAGGTGCAGCCGGCGGGCAGGACGGCGACCAGCTCGCGGATTGCCGCCTCGCCGTCCGTCATGCGGGGAAGCCTAGCCGCACGGGTGTGAGCTCACGGCCGTCGCACTCACCCGGGTGTGAGTGCGCGGGTCATGTAGACGCTGTGCGGGTCCTCGCGGTAGTCGGCGAAGGGGGCGCAGAAGGTGAAGCCGTGCTTGGCGTAGAGGGCGCGGGCCGGGGCGAAGAAGTCGTCCGAGCCGGTCTCCAGGCTCAGCCGCCGGAACCCCATGCGCGTCGCCTCGGCGATGATGTGCGACAGCACCAGCGCGGCGATGCCGCTGCGGCGGCGTTCGGGGGCGGTGCGCATGGACTTGACCTCGGCGTGCGTGTCGTCGAGGCGCTTGAGCGCGCCGCAGCCGACGACCGCGTCGCCGTCCCGCACGGTCCAGAAGGTGACCTCCGGCCGGCGCAGCCCGTCGAGGTCGAGGGCGTGCTTGCTCTCCAGCGGCGTGATCTCGCGCATCTGCGCGAGATGGGCCTCCAGGAAGCCGGCGATCTCCGGCCCGGACAGGTCGTCCACCAGGATTTTCACGGGAACGAGATTACGTTTCCGCTGCGCGGCGAGGTACGGCCGGCGAGTGTGTCGAGCCACACGGTGCGCAGCGCCTCGGGGCCGTGCGACACGGACAGGTCGACCCACGCGTCGACCCGGCCGCAGAAGCGCCGCCACGCCTCGCCGAACCGGGCGTCGAGCCCGTCGCGACCCCAGTCCACGGTGCGCTTGCGCATCTGCACCGGGGCGAAGAAGAACTCGCCGGCGTCGGCGACGTTCGGCACCTGGCCGGTGAGCCCGACGGCGATGTCGCGCACGAGGTTGGCGCCGAAATGGCCGCGCAGCACCGCCCGCACGCCCGGCTGCCCGGACAGGTCGAGATAGGCGGTCGGGACGGAGGCGTCGAGCTCGTCGGCGCGTTCGTAGGGGAGGACGGCGTCGTAGCAGCCGAGCGCCTCGGTGAACGCCACGTTGCCCGGCGAGGTGAGCCCGACGACGCGCGGTCCCTTGCCGTGCAGTTCGAACGCCGCCGCGTAGGCGGTCTTGCTCGACGCCGACGACAGCACCAGGGCCCGCGCCCGGTGGAACTCGTTGTCGACGAGCTGGTCCGCCAGCATGAACGACGTGAAGAACAGCGGCCGGAACAGGATCAGCAGGTCCTCGCGTTCCGCCTCGTAGGCCGCGTCGCCGGTGGTCAGCGCGTACGCCAGGTACGGCGACGGCAGCTCGGCCCGGTGCGCCGCCCCGTCCCGGAACCCGCGCGAGTCCACCCGCACCGGCCGCACGACGAGATGCCCCGCAGAGGGCAGGTACCCGTAGTAGCGCTGCCCGACCTCGACGCCCTCGGTGGCGGAGGCCACCACGTCGGCGAACCCCCACAGCGGCACCAGCCCCTGCGCGGGATCGCCGGCGGGAAAGTGTTCCCAGTACCGGAACGACTCGCCGAGCACCGCGTAGGTGACGTTGTTGGCGGTCATCCCGACGCGGTCGACCCGCAGGACGGCCTCACCGTCGGAGGGCGCCGGGACGGCCCGCTCCGTCAGGGTCGTGCGCGTCAGGTCGTCCCTCGCCACCGCCAACGTCCAGCTCATGAGCCGATCTTACGGAGGGAAAGACCAGAAAACGTTGCACCGCAAAGGTGAGCGACACCGGTATCACCTCGGTCTGCCCCCACGCGGCGGCGCCGCCGACCGTGGCGAGGGCACAGATCCCGCCGCGGAGGAACGCCCGCCCGCTGAACTTCCGTTCTTCGCTCACCTACAGAAGTGAAGGCGGGCGGGCTGTTCCCCGGCTGTGTGCCGGCCCAGAAGAGCCCCTTGTAGACCGGTGGCCGTCAGCCGACCCGGATCCGGTGGCCGGTGATGACGGCGCTGGGCTTGCCGACCAGGGCGTTGGCGAACAGGCGGTCGGCGAGCGGCAGCCGGGCCGCGGCGAGGGCGGCGCGCCGCAGCCGGAGCCGGCCACGGGTGGTCGGCGCGAACCAGCGCACCCCCTTGCGGGCGGTCTCCTGCCGGTCGAGCACCACCGGCCGCAGCGCCCGTTCGTAGCCGGCCAGCGCGGCCTCGACGGAGGCGGCCCGCGCCAGGTGCTCGCCGAGCAGATAGGCGCCGGCGACGGCCAGTGCGGCCCCCTGCCCGGCCAGGAGTGACACCGCGTACGCCGCGTCGCCGAGCAGGGCCACCCGGCCCCGGCTCCAGGACGGCATGACCACCTGGGCGACCTGGTCGTAGTACAGCCCCTCGGACGGCGGGCAGGCGGCCAGCGCCCGCGGCACGAGCCAGCCCTGCCGGCCGAACTCGCGGCGCAGTGCCGCCCGCGGGTCGTCGGGGAGTGCCGGGTCGGCGCTGTGGTGCACGCTGAACACCGCCACGCGCCCGTCGCGCAGCCCGTAGAAGCCCATCGCCCGGTCCAGGCTGTCGGTCATGCACATCCGGCCGCCGATCTCGGCACGCGCCGCGGGGTCGGCGAAGGAGTACGCGGCGGTGTGGAATCCGAGGTGGCGCAGGTATTCGCGTTCGGGGCCGAAGACCAGTGCCCGCACCGCCGAGTGGATGCCGTCGCAGCCGACGAGCAGCCCGGCGGTCAGCTCGTCGCCGTCGTCCAGCGTCACCGTCACGCCGTCGACGCGGTCGTCAACGGCGGCGATCGTGCGGCCGTACCGCAGGTCGACGTGCCCGCCCAGGTGCTCGCGCAGGGCGCGCTCAAGATCCGGGCGCAGCACGCTGACCACCCGGCCGCCCGCGGCCCTGGCGAACTGGGCGTACCGGAGCCCGGCCCGCCGGCGGCCGGACTCGTCGCAGTAGGCCAGCTCGTCGACGCGGTAGCCCAGCTCCAGGATCCGCGGCAGCACCCCCATCGCCTCCGCGGCGTCGTAGCCGGGTCCGAAAAAGTCGATCATGTAGCCGCCGGCGCGCGGGCCGGATGCCCGTTCCAGCACCGTCACCTCGGCGCCCTGTGCGGCCAGTCGTTGCGCGAGGGCGAGCCCGGCGATGCCGGCCCCGCAGACGATCACCCTCATCCCCGGTCCTCCGGTCGCGCGCTCAACAGGCGGCGCAGCACGGCGGTCACGTCGGCGCCGTCCGGCCCCGGCCGCAACGCCCGGTGCACCAACAGGCCGTCGACCGCCGCGGTGAGCACCAGCGCCGTCGCCGCCGGGTCGGGGACGGCGTGCGCGTCGAGGAGGTCGGCCAGCAGCCGGCGGAACTCCCCGATCACGGCGCCGAGCGCCGCACGCAACGCCTCGTCGCGGGTGGCGGCCAGATACGCCTCGACGAAGAGCACTGACGTCGGGTCGGTGCCGGTGTGGGCGTCGAGCATGCCGAACAGCGCCGCGACGCCCTCCTCCGCGCTCTGCGCCGCGGCCAGCGCCGGCCCCGCCTGTGCCGCCAGGTCCCGCGCGGCTCCCACCGCCGCCTCGACGAGTACCGCCTGCACCGACGAGAAGTGGTAGTGCACCAGGCCCGGCGCGACGCCGGCCCGCTCTGCCAGCATCCGGGTGCTCACCGCGCTCCAGCCGCGCTCCGCGATCAGCTCCGCCGCGGCCCGCAGCAGTCGCTGCCGTACCTCGCGCCCACGCTCGGCGGTGGTCACCATCTCTTCGCCTCCGGTGCGGTCGGATGTATTGGGCGACCGTACTGGACGATCGCCCAATTTTCAAGCCCACCGGGTACAGGTGCTCGCACCGCTGACGAACGGCCGTGGTGTTCAGCCGCCGGGCCGCTGCCCTCCGGCGCCGCCGCGGCCCATGCCGCCGCTGCGGGCCGGGGCCTGGCCGGCGGTGACCGTGGCGATCGTGCTCGCCGAGCCGAGTTCGCCGGACCGGCGCAGGCCGCCGGTGTCCGTGCCGGTGGCGGTGCCGCCGCTGCGGATCGTGTACTGCTCGCCGGGCTTCACCGCCGACGAGGAGTACACGATGTTCTGCGCCGCCTTCGACGTGACGAACGTGGCCACGACCGCGCCGTTCGCGTCGACGACGTGCAGGGTGGTGCCGGCGGCCACGGTCGAGGCGAACGTCGCCGACAGCCAGCCCTGCGTCGAGTCCGTGGCCGGCGTGACCACCATGCCGGCGCTGCCGGCCGCGACGATCGTGCCGCCGCTGACCCGGAACGAACCGTTCACGTCGAGGGCGCCGTTGCCGTTGGTCGTCGGGCCGTTCACCACCAGCGTGCCGCCGGTCATCGTGGCGGTGCCGTTGGAGTCGAAGCCGTCACCCTGGGCGTCGATGACCAGCGTGCCGCCGGCGATCGTGACGTCGTAGTCGCCGACCTGTTCGCCGCCGCCGCCGTTCATCGGGCCGCCCTGCTGCTGGGTGTCGGTGCTGCTGCCGCCGGCCGCGTTGACGCCGTCGTCGGAGCTGGTGACCGTGACGCTGCCGTCGTTCAGCGCGATGTGGGCCGCCTCCAGGCCCTCGTTCGACGTGGTGATCGTCGTCGTCCCCGCGTCGACCCGCAGGGTGTCCTCGGCGTGCACGCCGTCGTCCTTGGCGGCAAGGGTGAGCGCGGTGCCGTTCAGGTGCACGGAGGCGTCGCCGTGCAGGGCGTCGTCGGCCGCGTCGACCGTCGCGGTGCCGCCCTCCAGCACGGTGATCACGCCGGACTTCAGCCCCTTCGCGGAGGCGTCGGCCGGGGGAGTGGCGGTGTGGCCGCCGCCGGAGGTGACGTTCAGGGTGCCGCCGGTGAGCACCAGGTCGGTCGCCGCGTCGACGCCGTCGCCGGTCGAGGTGATCCTGATGGCGCCGGCCGTCACGGACACGTACCCGGCGTCGGCGTCCTCGGTGTTGTCGGCCTTGATGCCGTCGCCACCCGCCGTGATCGCGAGCGTTCCGCCGCTCACCACGACATAGTCCTTTCCGCGAACGCCGTCATCCACCGCGTCCACCGTGACGTTCCCGGACGCGACGACCAGTCCGTCCTTGCTCGCGATCGCGTCGTTGCCCCGCCCGTGCACGGTCAGCGCGCCGTTGCCCGTCACGGTCAGGTCGCCGGCGCTGAACAGGGCGGCGTTGACGTCGGCGTCCGGCGCGTAGGAGTTGGTGTCGGTGAGCGTGTTGGTGCTGTTGTCGGCGAGTACCAGCACGAGGTCCTTCGTGCCGGCGATCGCGGCGGAGGAGGTGCTGGTGATCGTGGCACCGTCCAGGACCAGCGTGACGTCGTCGGCCTCCACCACGACCTGGCCGTTGAGCGTGCCGTGCAGGCGGTAGGTGCCGGCGTTCGAGATGGTGACCGTGCCGGACCTGCCGCTCAGGTCGAGGTCCTCGGCGGTGCCGGCGGCCTGCGCCGCATGTGCCGCCTTGTTGGCGGCGAGGACCTCCTGGGCCGACTGACCCGCGTTTCCGGTCGCGGCGGCGGCCGTGGTGGTGCCCGTTGCCCCGGAAGGAGAGGAAGTGGCGCCACAGCCGGTCAGCGCGGCGACTGCCAGGACCGCCGACATGGCCGCGGCGGCGATTTCGGGGCGGATCCGCATGATCATCGTCCTTCTTCGAAGTGGCGCCGGAGCACCGGTTTCCAGTGGTTGGCGGGTAGGTCCGGGCGGAGCGCGGCGAGGCCGGTGGCGTACTTGGAGATCGCGCACGGCCGCTGGTGCAACGACCAGAGGAGCCGGTCGACGGCGGAGGCCCGGCCCGGCGCGCACTTCGTCTCCACGACCGCGCGGCCGGGCAGGCGCAGGCCCGCGCCGTCGGGCAGGGCCCAGGCGAGGTCGGTGTCGAGCGTGACGCGGCTGCCGTCCGCCGGCAGGAACAGCGTCATGCGCCGGTAGTGCGTGACGAGCGCCGGCGCGAGTCTGGCCGCCAGGGTGTGCAGGTCCTCGTGCGGCAGGCGCCGCTTGACCGTGGTGCCGCGGCCGTCCCTGGTCTTCAGCTCCAGCACGTGCAGCCCGGTGTCGAGATAGGTGCGCGTGCGGACCTTGAACCGCTTCGGCCGCCGCCGTGCCGCACCGAGGTAGCTGGCCAGTTCGGGCGTGTCGTAGTAGACGGAGCGGTAGCCGAACTCCCGGCGGCCGTCGATCTCCAGCACCCGGGCGTCGATCTCCCGGAGAAGCGCGGGGAGTTCGTCGATCGGCAGCACGTACTTGCGGTCGACCCGGGTGAGAAGGGCGGCGCGCTCGGTCAGTTCCGTGAGGCTGATGGTTCTCATACGAGACTCGGCTCCTTGCGGATCCGGGAGGCGCCGACCAGGTAGCGGACCTCGACGAGGGTGGTGTCGTTGACGACGTCGAGGTGCTTGACGTCCAGGCGGGTGACCGTGGCGCCGAGGGTCAGTTCGAGGTGCGCGCGCAGGGCGTCCTCGTCGGTGTACGCCGCGTCGAGGCGCACCGTCTGGTGGCGGTGCCGGCGCAGCAGCCGGGGGTGATCGCCCAGGTAGAGGGCCACCACGATGAGCACCATCAGGCCGCCGCTGAGCGGGCTGAGCGTGCCGTGCAGGCCGGCGAGCAGGCCGATCGCCAGCGCCGCGAAGTAGTACGCCAGCTCCTGCTGTGCGATCTCGTCCGAACGCAGGCGGATGATCGACAGCACGCCGAAGAGGCCGAGTCCCAGGCCCGCGCCGACCGTGCTGGAACCGAGCACCATGGCGACCGCGAGCACGCCGACGTTCATGCCGACGAACGCGACCACCAGGTCCCGTCGGTGGTGGCGGGGCAGATACACGCCGAAGGCGAGGGTTCCGATGGCCAGCAGGTCGGCGGCGATGACGGTCAGCTCGTTCACCGCTTCATTACGCGGGTCCGACCTGTCCGCGCGCTGTGCGCGTCTTGTGCGCGCGGAATGACCTGGTGCAAAATCCCAGTAACCTGGTGGGTTTGGAGGGGTGCTCATGGACGAGCGGGAGTACGACTCGGCGCGGCTGTCCCAGTGGCGGGCCGGGGTGGCCTCCGGCTTCTCCCGGCGGGACCTCGCCCGGCTGGCCGTCGGCGTCTCCGCTGTCGCGCTCGGTGTGGGTGCCGCCCCGGCGGCCGCCCGCGCGGACGGGCCGATCGTCAAGCCGCTGCCGCCCGAGTGGTTCACCATCCGGGGGACCAACGCCGAGATGCGCTGGGAGGCACTGGCCGACCAGGGATATCTGGTGCCGGTCGACCGCTTCTTCGTGCGCAACCACACCTCGACGCCGATCATCGACGGTTCGACCTGGCGGCTGGAACTCTTCGGCAGCGGGCTGCGCGCCCCCGCTTCCCTCTCCCTGCGCGACCTCAAGCGGCTGCCGTCGACCGAACTCGTCTCGGCCGTCGAGTGCGCCGGAAACGGCCGCAGCTTCTACACCGGCCAGCAGGGGCAGACCGTCTCCGGCACCGCCTGGACGCTCGGCGCGATCGGCGTGGCCCGCTGGCGCGGCGTGCGCCTGTCGACCGTGCTGCGCCGCGCCGGCATCACCCGCGACGCCGTCGACGTGCAGCCCGAGGGGCTCGACCCGAACTTCGTCACCGGCGGCGTCGACCTCGGACGGGTGCGCCGGCCGCTACCGGTGGCCAAGGCGCTCGACGACGTTCTGCTCGCCTACGAGATGAACGGCGAACCGCTGCCGCCCGACCACGGGTATCCGGTGCGGGTGATCGTTCCGGGGTGGATCGGCATCGCGTCGATCAAGTGGGTGGGGCGCATCGAGGTCTCCGCGACGCCGCTCTTCTCTCCCTGGAACACCCAGTTCTACCGACTGTTCGGGCCGGCCTATCCCGCCGAGGGGACGCTGGTGAGCCGGCAGGTGGTGAAGAGCGCGTTCGAGCTGCCCTGGAACGCGACCCTGGCCGCGGGGCGGCGGCACGTGCTGCGCGGGCGTTCATGGTCGGGCAACGGGCCGGTGCGGCACGTCGAGGTCAGCACGGACGGGGGCGCCACGTGGCGGCGGGCGCGTGCCGTCGCCGGCGGGGCGTGGCAGCGGTGGGAGTATCCGTGGCGGCCGGCCGCGCCGGGTGCCTACACGCTGCGGGCGCGCGCCACGGACGTCACGGGGGCGAGCCAGCCGGCGGTGGCGGAGTTCAACACCCAGGGCTATCTCTTCGATGCCGTCGTGGCGCATCCCGTGACGGTCGGCTGAGCAGGTTCAGCTCAGCACCGGGAAGAAGTCGGCGGGGGCCCGGCCGGTGGCCGCCTCGATGAACGCCACCGGCGGGGCGACGTCAGCGAGCAGCGCGGCCGTGTGCGCCAGCCCCGCGTGCGGGACATCCGGCTCGATGTCCAGGGCGCGCCGGAGGTCCAGCAGGTGCACCGTCGCCTCCATGATGCCGACGCTGACCGCCTCGTCCAGCCGCAGCAGGCCGATCCCGAGGTAGTCGACGGTGACCGGGCCACGCGTGCGCGCCTCCTCGATGGCCCGCGGCCCCACGCCGGTGAACTGCCCCAGCGCCTGTGCGGTGGTGTACGCGGCCGCGTCCTCGTGCGCCCCGCTCGCCACGGCGTCCCGCCGGCTGTGCGCGATGCCGCCCGGGGCGTTCAACGCGCGCAGCAGCGACGCGGCCGTGTGCGTCGGCGCGGCGTCGCGCACCTGCGTCACCACGTGGGCCAGCATCGAGGGCCACGCGCCGTGGTGGGCGTAGAGCGCGCGCACGTCCCAGGTGCCGAGCCGGGTGGGGCGCCGCCAGTCGTCGTCGGTCAGCGCGGCGCCGTGCTCCGCCCAGGCCTGCCAGAGCGCGTCGAGTGTCGCAAGGCGTTCCTCGAACGTCATCGAGCGATTCTAGAGGCGCCTGACCGGTTCCCGGTTCTGCTATCGGTCCTAGAACCGTGAAGTGCTCAAGGCTGTTGCCCGGGGTCCGATCAACCTCGCGGTAGGCACGGGGGGCGTGCTGAGCGGCACGGGCTGGGAGATCGCGTGAAGAGGATTTGGCGTAGACCCACAGCGGTGGTCACTCCGCCCAAGGCATTCTCGTGTGATCCGGCCGCCGTCGCGGCGGAACTTCAAAGACTTGCCGAGCACCCGGCCTTAGCGGACAGGGCTCAAGGGCTGATGCACCTCGCGGAGGCGCTGAAGTCGGACAAGGACCTCTCGCCATGGACGGACGTTGACATCGTCAGCGTGCTGGGTAGCAACGGCGACAGTGAGGACTTCGGGGAGGATAGGGGACGTCTCCGGTATCTCGATCTGCTTCGGACAGCCCTGATCTTCCTGCCCATCCTGGCCACGTGGCTCGGTCTCGTGGTCGCCGGTAGCGCCTACGAGAAACTTGTGGCATCGGATCCGTCGTCTCGGGACGAAGCATTCCTGAAGCTGTGGTTCGACGGGTTCCACGGTCATACCGCGTTCGGACTGGATCGGATTGCGGGTTTCATCGGCTTGGTCCTTGCCCTGATCATTGCCATCAGTGTGATCCGCGACGTGGATCTGGCCAGAGTCAGAGGCTCGGCACGGCAGGCGCATCTATGTTTGCGGCCCACTCTGCTCCAAGCCGCATACATCCTGAACGATCGCAAACCGAGTGCGCCCGAACTGATGCGCAAGACGATCGCCGCCGCTGCGGATGAGCTTCGGCACGTGGTCGAACAGGCCGAGACTGTGACGGCCGGGCTCCGTTCCAGCTTCGCCCATATCGAAGCGGTTGCAGGACGGCTTGAAGCCGGTGTCGAACTGTCGGTTACCGCGGCAGGCACCATATCCGCATCCGTGGACCGGGTGAACGGGTCGGTGGGGGAGCTTAGGAACCAGGTCCGCGCCTCCGTTCAAGACAGCACCGTCGCCGGCGAGCGAAGCATCGGCCGTCTTACGGAGTCGGTCGTCGATGTGGCGCGAAAGATGACCGGCGCGGTCGAGGCCGTTGAGGCAGGCCTGACACAGTCCTTGGCGGAGCTTGCTGTTCAGAACAGTCGTGCGGTTGCCCGCTCGGCTGATTCGGTAACCCAGGCGCTGTCCACCATTGAAGGTGGAGTCACGTCCGCGCTCAGCGTCAGCGCCGACAGCACTGAGGCCATGAGCCGTGTGGTGTCGGAGGCTGCCGCTGCCGTCGAGACGATGGACAAGCGGATCCAGGTGCTGCTTGCCGAAGTCGAGGAGCAGATCGAGGCTAGCGGCGAACTGGTGGTCACGGCCCACGACGACGCGCGCAAGCACATGGAGACGGTGCTGCACGACGTGGCCGGGCGCCTGCATGACAACTCGCAGAAGCTGGCCGAGCATGTCGAGCGCTCGTCGGCCTGGATCGTCGGTGCCGCGAACGAGCTCATCGGTCAGTCGACCCGTGCGATGTCGTCCGCAGAGGTCACCTACGACCGGATCGGTCGAGCGGTGTCGGACGTGTCGGCCCGGCTTGACGTCATGGTCGACCACCGGAACAGCAGCGGCGAGCTGCTCGTCGCGCACACGGAGGCAGCTCGGAAACTGAGCACGCTGGACGGAACGCTGGGCCATGTGGACCGCTCGCTCGGCGGCGTTGTCGACGCCTGGTCCACCATCGCGGGACACCTGGAGCGCGTCGACGTCGACCGCGAGCGGGATCGCGTCGAACTGGCCGCCTGGTACGACGGAATGATGGGCGAGCTGAGGTCCATGGTGGAGGCACTGCGTTCGCCGATCGCTGAGTTGACGACATTCCGGCAAGGTGCGGGCCGGCCGGTCAACTTGATAAAGCAGCACGTTCCTTCTCCCGACAGGGTTGCGGCGTGAGGCGCGGCGCAGTCGTACTACTGGCCGGATGGCTATTCGCCGACTCCATGGTCGGCTTGGCGCTCGTCGGTCTGGCAAGCGAGCCCGGGCGCAGCAAACCGGCGGTCGCGGCGACACTCGCACCATCCGCTGGCCCGTCGGCATCGTCGCCCGTGCCAACGCCCTCAGACACCTCTCCGAAGGGTGTCCGGCCTACACCGATGATCGAACGGTTTCAAGTGAACGGCCGCTCGGACGACCAGCTTCGCGCGGAATTCCGACAACGGTACGCGAGACTGATCCACTCGGGTGGACGCGCGGCCTTCGTACTGACATTCGGAACGGCTCCCGTCGTCAATACCGGCACGGCCTTTGCGGAACGTGCCAACCGGTTGCTACTGGAGTCGGTGCCGGAGATTTTCCAGGGCTCCGCCCAGCGCAGTTTCTGGAAAGGCAACAACAACGGAGGCGACGCGACCGGCGTCGTGAGTGTCGAGCTGTACCTGTTCACCTGACCGTAGCGAGGAGATATGACCGAACAAGTACTTCCATTCTACCTGGTGTGTGACGAGTCCGGCTCTATGGCGGCACTCATCGACATGATGAACAACGATTTGCTGCCTGAGCTGCACGAGGCCATCGGTACCAATCCGGTGGTGGCGGACAAGACCAGATTCTCGATCATCGGGTTTGCGGACGATGCACGTGAGCTCCTTCCACTCAGCGACCTGAGCGAGGTGGATGACATCGAGGCCCTCATGGCGCGCGGTATGACCTCTTACACCGCTGCCTTCGACCTCCTGCGTGACCTGATCGACCGCGATGTCGCGGCACTGAAGGCCGCAGGACACGTGGTCTTCCGGCCAGCGGCGTTCTTTCTCAGCGACGGGCAGCCAAGTGAACACGACTGGCAGGCCGCGCACGACCGGGTGGTTGACGCCAGCTGGAAGTACCGGCCGAACATCATTGCCTTCGGCCTGGGCGACGCCGACGCCGATACCATCTCCAAGGTCGCGACATTCAAGGCGTTTATCGCCGACGGGGCAGTCAGCCCGGCGAAGGCGCTAACAGAATTCGCCTCCGCATTGACTAAGTCCATCGTGAAGTCCGGCACCACCGCCACCCCAAACCTGGTGAAGCTGCAGATGCCGGAGGAGATCGACGGCTTTACGGAATTGGCGGTTGATGCGCTGTGAACGATTCGACCATCACCGAGCGGCGATCGGGATCCTGGGGCTTCGATTCCGAGCCGCTGCCGCCGTATCTCGGCCGTCCATCAAGGGCCGCGCTTGCCCCATGGGTCGTACCACCGATAGATGGCACCTACGTCCCGGATACGGTGATCGACGCTACCCGGACCGGCCGCATCGAGCTACGTGCTGTCTCGGCGCGTGGTGGAGCGCACCGGTGCGAGGGGTCCGTACGGCAGGACGCGTTCGCACTTAGCCGGTCTCGGAACGGTCGCTGGCTCGTTGCCGCGGTGTGCGATGGTGTCGGATCCGCTCGTCTGTCCGACATTGGGGCAAGGGTTGCCGCAAACCGGGCCGTGTGGGAGCTGACCGAGTCGCTGTCGAAGACCGACAAAGATCTTCGACAGCAGCTCTCCAACGCGGTGCAGAGGACCACGACCGCGCTCCGGGCGGAAGCCATGAACCGTAGGAATTGCGAACTGGCCGATCTGGCCACCACCATCACCGTTCTTGCGATCGACTCCACGGCCGAGGCCGGCAGTCATCGTTATGTCGTCGGCGGCGTCGGCGACAGCCCGGTGCTCAAGCTCGGCGTCGGAGGGGCGCTGCGACCGTTGGCCCCGAAGGTCGCCGCAGAAGTGCACTCGTCGGCGACGGCAGCACTTCCGTGGCAAGCGGACAGTTGCAGCCACTATGCCGGTGAACTGGCGGTCGGAGAGGTTCTGTTGATCGCCACCGACGGGTTCGCGACGCTCGCGACGCAGGACGAGCCAGCTCGGTATTTCGGGGAACACTGGCGGGCACCTGTCGCTCCGGCCACCTTCGCCGCAGACGTCGAGTTCGTGGCGAAGAGCTACGACGATGACCGGACTGTCGTGGCCGTCTGGGCTACGGCCGGTCAATCATGAAGCGGTCGACGGTGCGTGCCGTTTCGGATCTCGGCCCGCTTGACAAGCTTGACGAGGGCGGACAGGGCAAGGTCTTTCGGCTGTCGAACCGTCCCGGTGTGCTGTTCAAGCAGTACCTGCCCACCGTGCCGGTTGACGTCGGACGGCTGGCAGCACTGATCGAAGCCGGCCGTTCCATGCCAACGAACGACCGCGCCTACCTTCGGCAACGCTCCGCCATGCCCACGGAACTTGTCCGGGACGACTCGGGCCGATGCGCCGGCTTTCTGATGAACGCTGCGCCGGAAGAGTTCTGGGCGGAGGTAGGGAAGAACGTCAAGCTGCTCGAGCTTCAGTATCTAGCGTTTCCTCCGAAGGCGAAGTGGTCGAGCATCGAACTGCTCGACTTGGAGGAACGGCTCGTGTATCTGCAGGATGTCGCGCGACTCTTCGACACGTTGCACCGCAACGAACTCGTCATCGGTGACGTGAGTGCGCGAAATTTGCTGTGGAAACGGGATCCGGTGCCGTCGGTATTTCTCATTGACTGCGACGGGATACGCAGGGTCGGCAACAACAGCGCCATACCGACGGTCGAGACGCCGGACTGGGATGATCCCACGATTGATGACCAGTACGCGAGCGTGGACAGCGACCGCTACAAGCTTGCGCTCGTCATCCTGCGGGTGTTGCTGCAACGGCCGAAGGCCAGGCCCGAGGATGCCGTCGACGATCCGTTCCTTGAGCGATCACCGGTTCCCCGACAGGCCAGGGAACTCCTTGCCAGGGTGTCGTCGGACGGAAGCGAACCACGCCCGACCGCTGCCGAGTGGCTCTCGGCCCTGGAGGGTCGGGACCGCATTACACTGCCGAAACTGCCGGCGGCGCGGCGCTCACGGGTCGGATTCATCAAACCGGCGGCGCGGCCAGTTATCAGGTTGTCCAAGCGACAGTAGTCCTGAGCACTCGGCGGTCGCTTACTTGCCCAGCACCTCTCCGGTGCCGCCGGCGAGGTCGCGCACGGCCGACAGGTACTGCTTCATGTCGACCTGTTCGAGCCCGCTGCCGGCCACCACGGCGGTGCTGCCGACCAGCAGCACCGGGTACAGCTTCGCCTGGTCGGTCGCGTACGCCTTCGCGGTCTCCGCCGAGGTGAACCTCACGTAGATCGACTGCTGGCCCCGGTTGGGCAGCAGCTGGCTCTCGGTGAGGTAGCAGTCGAACTGCTTGAACTGCGTCACGTCGGCGCGGTACTTCTCGTCCACGCCGGTGGAGTTGTCGGCCCATTTGCCGATCGGGCAGTCCGGGTCCTTGGTGAGCCGCTGCAGGGTCAGCGCCGCGACGGCGTCGTACTCGAGCGTTCCACCGCCGGCGCCGTTAGCCTTCGGGGCCGCCGGGTCGACGTCATCGGTGCAGCCGGCGGCGAACAGTGCGGTGGCGAGCAGGAGTGCGGCGGCGCGTTTCACGCACCTCAACCTAGCCCCGCCCGGCGGCCGTCGTGATCGCCGACAGCGGGCAGGAAGACCGCCCGCCGGCCGGTCGCGACCGCGCGATCGATGTGCTAGGAACGAGCGCTCCTGCTCGCGGTCGCGCCGGGACGGACCGCGTTGGCGAGATTGGCGGCCAGCTCTTCGCGATTCTGGTACGCCATCCGGTTCCAAGCGGGTTGGCCGGGTGCGGTGCGCCAGGACTCGCTCAGCGGACTGTTGTCGACGGTGTCGAAACCGAACTCGTCGTACAACCGCGTGACGAGCTCGACGGCATCGGGGAAGTTGCTCGAGACCGACAGCGCGATCCGGTCACGGGCGCCGGCGGGCCGGCCGGTGGTGAGAATCCGCGGCGCCTGGATGTGGGTGAACGCCTTCGCGACCTTCGACGTCGGCAGCTGCTCCTGGCGCAGCTCGTGGACCGTCTTCTCGCCCGAGTCGACGATCGGGAAGTGGCCGTCGCGCCAGATCATGTAGTTGTTGGTGTCCAGCACGATCTTTCCGGCCAGTTCGTCGACCGGCATGTCGTTGACGAGCTTGAGGGGAACCGCCACGACGACGAAGTCCCCGGCCGCCGCAGCGTCGGCGGCGGTCGCCGCGGACGCCGACGGGCCGAGTTCGGCGATCAGGCCGGTCAAGGTCTGCGGGCCGCGCGAGTTGGCGATGACGATCCGGTATCCGCGTGCGATCGCGGCTCGGGCGACGTGACTGCCCACTTCGCCCGCGCCGATGATGCCGATTGTCGTCATGGCTCGTTCCACCTACTTCTGAGCGGACCCGGCGGTCAGCTGTCGGTTGCAGGTCAACGGTAGCAAGTTTTGTACCGATCGGTAGGTGGTCCCTGTGGGAGTTCCCGTCGAACGTGTGTGAGCCCAGGGAGGTCAACAGGCCGAAAAACAGCCCTGAGCTCACACACGTTCGCGCTGAACTCACACCCGTGCGGCGTCACGGCGGTCGGGCGCCCGGCGGACGTGCGAAACGGAAGCCCGTAGAAAGAGCCGCACGCCCGTCCGGGGTGGCGACGGGCGTGCGGCCGGGGAGGAGCCGGGTCAGTGGGTGGCGCGCCTGCCCATGACGGCCGCGACGACGCCGACGCCGATCGCCGCGACCACCACCTGGATGGCGACCTCGCGCCAGTCGATGCCGGCCGTGTCGGCCACGCCGATGCCGCGGGCGATGGCCGTGCCGACGAAGGCCGCGACGACGCCGACGAGCATCGTCAGCAGGATGCCGATCCGCTGCGGGCCCGGTAGGACGATCCGGCCGAGCACGCCGATGACGAGGCCCACCACGAGGGCCGAGAGAAGTCCGCCGACAGTCATGTCCGTGTCCTTGTGCGCGAGGGACTGGTACCCGAAAGCGGTTCCCGGATCGCGCGACGGCCAAACGTGCGGCACGGCTGTGGGGCGGCCGGCACCGCCCCACAGCCTCCCCTCCTGCGTGCCAGGCTCGGGATGGCATCACGGCCGGCGGCGGACGGCCGTGATGCGCGCTGGGGTGTTGCGAAGCCTGGCATCGGCGCCCACCGCGGTCAATATCTTTCGGGGAACTTTCGGTCCTGGCGAAACGCTCTGAGCTGGTGGAAGGGCGAAAGTTTCTACGATTGAGGGGTGTCCTTTCCTGAAAGATTCCGGGCTTGTTGCGGGATTGACGGACGTAAGTCCATACTCGGCCGGTCGAACGCGCGCGGCGGCGTGTGCGACGAGCATCCGCTTGTCACACCCCCCGGAGGAGCCCCGCATGATCGTTTCAACCCGCCCGCTCAGGCGCCGGCTGACCACGCTGCTGGCCGTCGCCGGTGCCGTGATCGCCGCCGGCGCCACCGTGTTCGCCACCGGGACACACTCCGCCTCGGCCGCCGCCTGCAACGGATACGTCGGCCTCACCTACGACGACGGGCCGACCGGCAGCACCAGCCAGCTGCTCAACGCCCTGCGGTCCAACGGGGTGCGCGCGACGATGTTCAACGTCGGGCAGAACGTGGCCGGCAACCCCGGCATGACGCAGCAGCAGGTCTCCGCCGGCATGTGGGTCGCCAACCACAGCTACACGCACGCCCACCTGACCCAGCAGAGCCAGTCGCAGATGCAGTCCGAACTGTCCCGCACGCAGGACGCCATCCGTAACGCCACCGGGCAGACGCCGCGGCTGTTCCGCCCGCCGTACGGGGAGACCAACGGGACATTGCGCGGGGTCGAGTCGTCCCTGGGCCTGACCGAGGTGCTCTGGGACGTCGACTCGCAGGACTGGAACGGCGCCAGCACCGCCGCCATCGTGCAGGCCGCCGGCCGGCTGCAGAACGGCCAGGTGATCCTGATGCACGACGGTATCCAGAACACCATCAACGCGATCCCGCAGATCATGCAGAACCTCACCAGCCGCAACCTCTGCCCGGGCATGATCTCGCCGCAGACCGGCCGGGCCGTGGCGCCCGACGGCGGCACGCAGCCCACCGGCGGCCCGACCAGCCCGCAGCCCACCAACGGCGGCGGGGGCAGCTGCACCGCGACGATCGTCCCCGGCACCGTCTGGGGCGACCGCTACAACACCACGGTGAACGTCTCCGGCTCCAGCGCCTGGATCGTGACCGTCACGCTCACCTCGCCGCAGCAGATCAGCACGACGTGGAACGCGAACTTCACCTGGAGCGCGTCCAACGTGGCGACGGTGCGCCCCAACGGCTCCGGCAACAGCTTCGGCTTCACCACGATGATGAACGGCAACAGCGGCGCACGACCGAGCGTCAGCTGCCGCACGAGCTGAACCGGCCGCGCCGGCGGTGGAAGAATGCCGCCATGATGGAGGTGGTCCTCTCCACCGCCGGCGCGCTGCTCGGTGTCGCGCTCGGCGCCGCTCTCACCGCCCGCGCGCAGACCCGGGTCTGGCACCTCGGTGAGACGGCGCGGGCCACATCGGAACGCCGCCGCGTCTACGCCGACTTCCTTGCCGCGCAACGGCACTGGCGCGCCGCCGTCATGGATCCGGACGTGCACGTGATGGCCGCGTCGACGTTCTCCCGCAAGCCGCACGCGGACGGCGGGCAGGCCGCGCTGGACGTGCTGCGACTGCGGATGGAGATCGAACTGAGCGCCCCCTCCGCGCGGGTGCCCACGGCCGCGCGGGACGCCTACCGTGCGACCATCGCCCTGGCCGAGGCGCGCGCCGTGCACCCCGCGGGCGGTGTGCCGGAGGAGATCCTGGAGCGCTGCCGGCGCGCGGAGAAGGCGTTCGCCGACGTCGCGCGCGAAGAACTGGGCGCGGGGGCGCTCTGGAGCTGACCGGCCCGGCATACTGAGCCGTCACTGTGCTGGCGAGAGGGGCGGCCGTGGGATTCTGGGGGACGTTCGTGGTGCACCGCGGCGCGCGGCCGCTGACGGGGTTCTTCGCCGACCTGGAACCCTTGCGGGGCGCCGAGCCGGCCGGCCGGCCCGTCGAGGGATGGTCGGTGACGCGGGTGTTCGACTCCGACGGGGAGCTGCCGGAGGACTTCCTGACCCGGCTGCGGGACGTGACGGACGCACCGGCCCTCACCGCGCGGGTGCTCGACAGCAGCGCGGCGTACGTGTGCGCGGCCGGCGTCGACACGCCGCCGTGGCAGGTCTGGCTGCAACTGCAGTACGCGTTGGGCTATCTGCTGGCGCCGCCCCCGCCGTTCGACGAGGACGGCAACTATCTCGGACCCGACTGGGCCGACCCGGAGTACGAGGCCGCGAGCGCGGCCCTGGAGGAGCGGCTGCGCGCCGACGCCCCGGGCGGCGTCGAGGGTGCCGGCGCGGCCGTCGCGTGGGCCCGCGAGGCGGGTCTGGCTCCGGTCTCCGCCGAGGAGGTCGCCGCGCTGCTCGACAGCGAGAACGTCCTGGCCGAGGAGACGTTCTTCGCGTTCCTGGAGCGGCTCGGCGTCACGGCGGCCAAGCAGTGACCCCGCCTGCGGCGCTGACCGAGGCGGTCCTCGCGCGGACGCTGCGGGTCCCGGCCTTCGCCGCCGCACCCGGGGACGGGTCGGCCGCCGCGCGCCAGTTCGACGTCGCGCTCATGTCGGCCGGTTTCAAGCTCTCGGGGGAACTTCTCCAGCGGCTGTCCACTATGGACGGTGTCCAGGTGCGGGCGATCGGGGCACGCGTCTGTGCCGTGGTGGCGCGGCTCGTCGGCGACGACAAGCGGCACAACGCCTACTTCCGCGACTTCCCGGCGGGTGTGCCGGATACCGTCGAGTTCTGGACGGGACTCATCCGGGAGACGTTCGGCGACGAGATACCGGACGGCCCGGTCAACCTGCTCGCCCTGCCGAAGTACGGCCGTTACCAACACTCCTACGAGGAACTGCTCGCCGCGCACGCGGAGTTCGTCCCGTCGCTGAAGGACCGGGTCACGCTGCTGCACCCGGGCGGCACGCCCGACGAGGAGGCGCGCCGCACCTACCTGGAACTGGCGGCGACCCCGGTGCCACTGTCCACTGAGGACCTGGCGCTGCTGGCCGACCTGGCGGCATATTGCGTCGACGGGCCGCAGCCGAAGGCGATTCCGGTACGCGAGGTGCGGGCGGTCGTCAACCGGGCCCGGTTGGCCGCCGGAGTGCCGCTGCTCGTGGACACCGTCACGGACGTGCTGCGGTTGGCGTGCGCGGTGTCGGAGGGGGACGTGGGGCTGCGGGAGCCGACGCGGTTCCGGTCGCTGCGCCGCGCCGAACGCCGTGTGCTCCTGGAAGCGCTGCACCACCTCGTGCGGCAGGACGACCGGAAGCTCGCCGACGTCGGGCCGCACCGCGAGGCGTGGAAGCGGCTCGGTGAACGCCTCCATCCGCACGAGTACCCGCACCTGCCCGGCGCCGCCGAGGTCTTCGCCGTGGCGCGTGGCGACCGGAGCGCCCGCTCGTTCGCCGCCCGCGTGGAGGCCGCGCTCGCCGGCGGGGACCTCTCCGGCGCGCTGGACCTGCTGGCGACGCGTCCCGGCATGCTGGTGCGGGCGGCCGACCGCCTGCTCCGCGGGGCCACCCCGGAGCAGTCCCACCGCATCGTGGAATCGTTGGAGCAGAACCTCGCCCGGGTCTCCGGTCGCGTGATCCTCTCCCTGCGCGAACATCTCGGCAACCGCACGGCTCCCGAGGCCGCGCGCGGCTTCGCCAACCGCCGGGGCCGGCTGTGGGTCGCCCCGGACGCGCGCGCACCGCTACCGTCCACAGTGGTCGGACGGCTCGTCGAGTCGCTCGACGCCGAGATCGTGCGCCGGCTTCCGGCCGGTGGCCGCGTGCTCGTCGACCCGGCGGTGCTGCCCGTGGCGCTGCCGCTGTCGCAGCGTTCCACGGCGGCCGGGTTCGGGGTGCTGCCGCGCGGGTCGCGCACGCCGGTCGGGGCCGGGCACGCGCGCTTCTTCGTGTACTGGCACCAGAACGCCCGGCGCACCGACTTCGACCTCTCCGCGCTGCTGCTCGACGACGGGTTCCGCACGGCGGGGCAGCTCTCCTGGACCAGTCTCCGGGGCTACGGCGGCACGCACTCCGGCGACATCACCGAGGCGCCGGACGGGGCGTCGGAGTTCATCGACCTGGACCTGCGAACGGTGTCGGCGCGCTACATCCTGCCGATGGTGCACGTGTACTCCGGCGAGGGCTTCCAGGAGGTGCGCGAGTCGTTCTTCGGCTACATGGAACGGGAGGCCGAGCAGCTCGGCAAGCCGTTCGAGGCGCGTTCGGTGCGGATGCGCTCGACCCTGGCCGGCACCGGTCGGGTCGCGCTGCCGCTGGTGTTCGTGCGCGACGACGACGGCGGCTGGTCCGTGCGGTGGCTGCACCTGTACATGACGGCCTCGCCGGAGTTCAACGCCGTGGAGAACTCCGCCGGCACCGCCTCGCTGCTCCTGCGCGCCATCGTCGAACGTTCGTACCTGCGCGTCGCCGACCTGGTGGCGTTGATGCGCCGGGCCGGCACGGACGTCACGGAGTGGACGCCGGACGACCCGGTCCCGTCGGGTGCCACCTTCATCGGCCTCGAACGCCCCGAACACGTCGCCGACGACGCCGCGGTCTACCCGCTCGCCCGGCTGCCGGAACTGATCCCCGACTGACCGGCGTCGCCGACGAGGCCGTGCGCGTCGAGTTGCCGATCGTGAACGCGGCTGAGCAGCACGAGGCTGGTGATCGCGCCGATCGCCAGCACCACGCAGACGGTCAGCGCCGCGAGCCGGCGGCCCGGCCGCAACGGCGTCCGGCGCACCAGCGCGTGCACCAGGATCAGCCGGTACGCCGACGGACTGAGCGGGAAGCGCCGGTAGGTGCGGACCAGGATCACGGCCGCCACGATCGCCGCGAGCACCTCCAGCAGCCAGGTGCCCGTCGACTTCGCCTCGACGGCGGAGACGGCCAGGGCGACCAGCCCGACGGCGAGCAGGACGCCGGGCTCACGGCGGCGCGGCGCGGAAACGGCGATCACCCGCACGATCCTACGAATCGCATCGGGTGCCTATCGTGCACCGGGTGAGTGTGCGCGGGGATCTGGCCGGGGAGTACCGGCGCGCCCTGATCGCCGCGAGCCTCGCGCCGCCCGAGAAGCCTGCCACCGCGAAGCCTGCCACCGAGAAGGCTGTCTCCGCGAAGGCCGTCTCGGCCAAGGCTTCGCGCGAGGCGCCGCCCGCCGCGCGCGGCCGCCGCGGTGTGCGGCAGCGGGCCGAGGCGCTGGCCGCCGCCGCTGTGCGCCTGGCCGGCGAAGGCCGGGCGTCCGACGCGACGCACGCCGCCGCGCAAGCGTATGCGGTCGCCGTGAACGTCCGCGACGTGACCGACCGGTGCGGGATCCTCGGGTCGGTGGTGCCCTACCTGCCGGCCCGGCTGCTGCCCGACGCGCTCGCCAGGGCGCGCCGGGTCGACAGCCCGCACCGGCGGATCCCGTTGCTGCTGGCGCTCGGCGGCCGGATGGACGGCCCGGTGGCCGAAGCGCGCTCCCTCGCGCGGGCCGCCGTCACGGCGTCCGAACGCATCCTGCTCGGATCGCTCGTCGTGCCGCACCTGGCCGAGCCCGAACGGCGCGCGGAGGTGGCCGGCGTGCTCGACGCGTTCGAGGCGGACCTCGGTGACCGGTCCGAGGACTTCGGCCGCTCCCAGGCACTCGTCGCACTCGCGCCGTTCCTCGGTGAACAGGTCGAGCGCGCCTGGAACTTCGCCCGGCACCTGATCCGGGAAGGGGCCCGCCGCGACGCGATGGTGGCGCTGCTGCCGCACCTGCCGCACGCGGCCTTGCCCGCGGTTCTCATCGACGCGCGTGCCTTCGCCGACGCGGCGGTGCGCGCGCGGGTGCTGTCGGCGCTGGCCGCTCTTCTTCCGGCGGAACAGCGCCCGAGCGTCGACGCGGCGGCCCGGCGCTTCAACGACGAGGCCGCCCGCGCGGGCGCACTGGCGGTGCTGGCCCGTCACCTGCCGGCCGCGACCCGGGCGCCACTCGTCCACGCTGCGCTGCCACCGTTCGATCCGTCGACCGGCCGGCCGGAGCTGGCGTGGGTGCGCGCCGGTGCGGCCGAACTGCTGCCGGCGGAGGCGATTCCGGCGTTCGTCGCCGACGCCCGCGCGCTGACCGATCCCGACGTTCGGGCCCGCACGCTGGCCGGGCTCGTGCCCGTGGTACCGGCCGCGCAGCGCGCGACGCTCGCGGGGGAGGCGCTCGCGGCGGCCGCCGACAGTGTGGAGCCCGACGGGCTGGCCGTCCTGCTGGCGCCGTATCTGCCCGCCGAACGGTTCGACCAGGCGCTCGACGTGGCCCGGTACTGCCACGAGGAGGCCGCCCTCGTCGGTGCCCTGCGTGACGTTCCCGAGCCGTGGCCGGCCGCGATCCTGCACGGCGTGGTCGAGGACGTCGCACGCGGCGAGCGGTCCACCCGCACGCTGGCCGAACTCGCCGCGCACCTGCCGGCCGACCTGCTGCGCACGGCACTCGCACCCATCCGCGGCATCGAACGACCCGACGCCCGCGCCGCCGCACTGGCGGCCGTCGCGGCTCACCTGCCCGCCGCGGTGGCGAAGGCCGAGATCGCCGCGGAGGTCGAACGGCTCGACCGGCTGACGGATCCGGTCACGGCACTCGCGGCCCGGTTCGCACTGCTCGCCCAGCTGAACGACACCGCCGTCACCGCACTGCTGGCCGACGCCCGCGCCGAGCCGGACCCGCTGCGCCGCACCGAACTGCTGACGGCGCTCCTACCGGTGCGTCCCACGGTCGCGGCCGAGGCGTGGGAGGCGGCCCGCGCGATGCCGCCCACGCCGTACCGGCTGCACAAACTCGCCGCCGTCGCCCCGTACCTGCCGCCGCCCTACCGCACGGAACTCCTCGACCGGATCGAGGAGGCTCCCGCCGTCCTGACCGCACTCGCGCCGCTGCTGACGGAGCGGGAACTGCCCCGCGCGATCGCGCTCGCCACGCGGACGGAAACACTCGCCGCGCTGCTGACGAGGGCGCACCGGCTGTGGCGCGAGGACCCCACCGTCCCGCTGCGCGAGTTGGCGGGTGCGGTGCTGAGAGGGCGTTCCCGCGCGCAGTGTCTCGCCCTCGGCGTGGCGCTCGCCCCGGTCCTCGCCGACCTCGACGGCACTGGGGCGGTGGCCGACGCCGTCGAGGCGATCGCGCTGATCGGCGCGCGATGGCCGTGACCCGATCCGCCCGGGCTAGTGATTCACCGGTGAAGCACCTTGAACCGTTTGCCCCCTTCCTGCCCCTCCGATACCGTTGGCCGGCAATGTGGATCTTCGATTCGCATGCGCACAGGAGGGAAGTCCACCTTGTCCGTCAACCGCCTCGGGTCCCGCACGCTTCGCGTCGGGCTGTGCTGCCTGGTGATCGTCGGCGCCCTGGCCGGCGGCGCCGCACCGGCGGCCGCGCAGCCCCGCCAGGCGACGTCGCACGGCGGGCTCACCGCGCTCGTCGGGCTCTCCGCCGAGCGGATCCTGGTCGCCGACAAGGTCGCCGCGGCCAAGTTCGGCACCACCAGCCCGATCGAGGATCCGGCGCGCGAACAGGTCGTGCTCGACCAGGCCGCGTCGCTGGCCGCCGCGGCCGGCCTCGACGTCGAGGAGACCGTCGCGTTCTTCCGGGCCCAGATCGAGTCGAGCAAGCTCGTCCAGCGCGGGCTCTTCGACCTGTGGACCGCCCATCCGGAACTGGCGCCCACCGAGCGCCCCGATCTGGCCACCGAGGTCCGGCCCATCCTCGACCGGATCACCGGACAGTTCATCGCCGAACTGTCCGCCACCGAACGGCTGCGCGGCAGGACCGTGCGGTGCCATGTGTCGCTCGTCGCCGCCGAACGTTCGGCCGACCGTCGCTACCACCTCGACCGGCTGCACGAACGGGCGCTGTGGGGCGCGATCGAGCCGGTCTGCACCGACTGAGGAGCACCTCACTCCAGCCGTACGCGCACCAGCGACCGCGGCTCCCGCCCGGCGAGCAGCCATCCCAGCGCCGCGGCGACGAACGGCACCCCGACGGCGATCGCGAGCAACTCCACCACCGGCACCCGGGTCAGTTCGTCGAGCTGGGCGCGGGACGAGCCCGCCACGATCACCGTGTAGGCGGCGCCGATGCCGAGGATCCCGCCGAGCAGCGCGAGCCCGCCGGCCGTGGCCGAGGTGAGTTGGCGGCGGATCCGCGCCGTCGCGCCGGTCGCGGTCAGCACGCGCAGGTCGCCCGCCGCCTCGGCCCGGATCAGCCCGACGGTCATGGCGAGGATCGCGAGCGCGAGCAGGCCGCCGCCGAGCGTCGCGGCCGCGCGCAATGCGAGCAGCCCACCGCGCTTGTTGCGGTCCTCGACGGTCAGGCCGCCGGCGATCGCCACGTCGCGGGCCGCGTCGAGCTGCTCCTGGGTCAACGGCCGGGCCGATTCGATCAGCCAGCCGGTGCGCACCGCCGTCCAGTCGTGGCGTTGCAGAGCCGCCGGGGTGAGCAGCGTCGTCGGTAGCGACCCGTAGCGCGGGTCGGGCAGCCGTTCGGCGCTCGCCCCGGGCGTCCCGCCGGTCGCGGACAGCAGCTTCAGGCCCGCTCGCGGCTGCGTGGTCAGCACGTCCGTCGCCGGGCCGACGCCGCCCGGATCGGCGCCGTAGAAGCGCAACAGCTCGGGCGTGGCGACCAACCCCACCGTCCGCGACCCGCCGTCCCGGCCGACCCCGATCGGGATCCTTCCGGTCGAACCGCTGTCGGCATCCGCGCGCGGCGACTCGGCCGGATCGATCGCGAGGTCGAGCGGGACGACGGTCGGGTCGGCGAGCGTGGCCGCGTACCGCAGCACCCGGGCCTCGATCGACGCGAGCCGCTCCGGGGTGCGTTCCGGAACGGGTGTGCCCGGCTCGTCGATCCAGACGAGAAGCTGACGGTCGGAGAGGTTGCCCTCGCCGGCGCCCTGTTCGAGCACCCGCGCCGCGACGACGACCGCGGTCGGGATCGCCAGCGCCACGCTGATCGCGGCCAGCGCGGCACTCGAGCGCGCCTGGTGGCGCACCAGGTCCCGCAGCGCCAGCCGGGACGCGACCGGGAGCCGCGCGCCGGCGGCGGCGAGCAGCCGGATGGCCAGCGGGCCGACGAACAGCAGCGCGAGCCCGATCGCCAGCGTGCCCCCGACGACCAGTGCCACGTCGGTCGTCGCCAATTGGTCGTCGGCTCCCGCGGTGCCGCGTTGCGCGAGGCGCAGCGCACCGATGCCGGCCAGGAGCAGCACGGCCGCGGTCGCCGCCGACCGGCGTGCCCGTTTGGGATGCGGCGGGCGGGCGGAGAGCGCGCGGGTGATCGGCACCCGGGCGGCGGCCCGCGCCGGTCGCCACGCGGCAGCCGTCGCCGTCAGGACGGCCAGCGCCACGACGAGCGCGATCTGCCAGCCCGGCAGGTCCCACCGGTCGATGCGGTGCCCCACCGCCGGCTCGAACCGGCCCCGCACCGCGAACCACACCAGCACCCCCGTGACGGCGCCGATCAATGCTGCCGCGCCCCCGACCGCGGCACCGTCGGCGAGCAGCACCAGCCGCAGGTGCCGCGGCGTCGCCCCGACCGCGGCGAGCAGGCCGAGCTGGCGCAGCCGGCGGTGCGCGACGACGGCGAACCCGGCCGACGCGATGAGGCACACCAGCAGCATGCTCACCGCGAAGCCGCTGAACACGCCGGCGGCCGCCTCGACCCACTCGCCCGTGCGGCGCACCTCGAACACCGGCTGCCCGTGGCGCTCCCGGTACTGCGCGAAGCGGGCCGGGTCGGCGTCGGTGAGCACGGTGACCGACTCCGCCTGCGCCAGGGGCACCGGCGGCACGAGCACGAACTCCGCGTACAGGTCGCCGGGATTCTCGACCAGCCCGACCACGCGCCACGAACGGTCGCCGAGCGTCAGCACGCCACCGACGCCGACCCGCGCCTGCGCCGCCACCCGGTCGGTCAGCGCCGCCTCGTCGGCCGTGCCCGGGAAGCGGCCGGTCAACAGGCGCAGCATCGGCCGGCCGTAGGGACCGTGCGGATCCTGCGACCGCAGTTCGACGGGGTCCGTGGAGCCCGGGACCGGCACCTCCCGATGCCCGATCACGTCGATCGTGCCGAACCATTCCCGGGCCTGCGCGACCTGCGCCTCCAGCGGCCGGTCCGCGTCGAGCGTGAACCGCTGTCGGGCGTCGCCGAACCTGCCGGCGCCCGGCGTCGTCGAGTGGTACCCGACCGTCACTCCCACGACCGCCGCCGTCACCGCGACGGCCAGCAGCGCCAGCACCGTCGCCTGCTGGCGCCACTCGCGCCGGAACAGCCGCCACGCCCAGCGGACCACCGCGCGCCGGGCCGGCAGGCCGCCGTTACGGCTCACGCGTGCGCTCCCGGCGCCAGCAGGGACTCGGGGCCGGGGTTCGGCGTCGTCTGGTCGACCAGCCGCCCGTCGCGCAGGAATAGCACCCGGTCGGCCCAGGAGGCCATCCGCGCGTCGTGCGTCACCACCACGCCGGCGACCCCGTCGTGACTGGCCAGGCGGAGCATCCGCATCACGGCCTCGCCGCTCAACGAGTCGAGCGCGCCGGTGGGCTCGTCGGCCAGCAGCAGGCGCCGTTCGCCGACGACGGCGCGAGCGATCGCCACCCGCTGGCTCTCGCCGCCGGACAGTTCGTCCGGGAAGTGTGCGGCCCGCTCGGACAGGCCGAGCCGGTCGAGCACCTCCATCGCCGCCGTCCGGGCCGCCTTGACCTTCATGCCGTCGAGTTCCAGCGGCAGCGCCACGTTCTCGACCGCGGTCAGGCCCGCGAGCAGGTTGAGGTCCTGAAAGACATAGCCGATCGAACGGCGGCGCAGCCGCGCGCGTTCGTTGCGGGACAGCCGCGCCACCTCCTGCCCGGCGACGCGCACCTCGCCGCTGTCCGGCTCCTCGAGGGTGCCGGCGATGGTGAGCAGGGTGCTCTTGCCCGAGCCGCTCGGGCCCATCACGGCCACCAGTTCGCCGACCCGCACGGTGAGGTCGACCTCGCGCAACGCGTGCACCTCGGTGGGGCCCGCGCCGTAGCGCTTGGAGACGTCGCGCAGTTCGAGTGCGGCGCTCATCGCCGGACCCCGGCGATCCTGCGGCCGAGGCGTGCCACCGACGGGGGCTTGTCCCCGGTGGGTTGCGCCGGCCGGCGCTTCAGGCGGGCGTCGGCCGTGTCGAGCCACCGGACGATGGCCTCGATCCGGAACAGCTCCGAGTCGACGATGAGCGCCAGCTCCACCTCGTCGTCGGCGATCTCGCCCTTCAGATGGGTGTACTCCTGCATCGCCTGCACGAGGTGGCGGCGGTGCGCCTGGAGCAGGTCGGGCAGGTCGACCCCGGGCACCCGCATCGCGACCAGCAGCTTGATGACGAGTTCGTCGCGCGGTGGCGGGACCACGTCCGGCGGGGTGCGCAGCCACTCGGTCAACTCGTCGGAACCGCTCTGCGTGATGGCGAAGACGTTCTGCGGGCCCGCGCCGCCGGAGTTCTCCGAGTCGACGAGGCCGTCGCGCTCCAGTCGCTGCAGCGTGGTGTAGACCTGCCCGACGTTGAGCGGCCACACCTCTCCGGTCCTGGACTCGAATTCCTGCCTCAGTTGAAGCCCGTACTTGGGGCCTTCACTGAGCAGCGCCAACAGCGCGTGCCGAATGCTCATACCGGGTATGATACTCAGTATATAGGTTGCCGCGTCAAGGCCGGCGGCGATGCAGGGCGGGGCGGGCTACCGCAGGTGTGCGGCCTCGATGATCGCGGCCGCGGCCAGTGCCAGGTCTTCGCGCCACGGCGCGGCGGCGATCTGCACGCCCACCGGCAGGCCGTCCACTGTGGACCCCGCCGGCACCACCGCGGCCGGGTTGCCCAGCAGGCTCCACGTGAGCGTGTACGGGATGCCGCCCGGGTCCTCGCCGTGGCGCACGGCCGGCTTCTCGGCGGCGGGCGACAGCACGAGCGGGTGGTCGTTCAGGAAGGGGAGCATGCGCCGGCGGAAGCGGTCCCACTCGAACAGGGACCGCTCGACCGCCTCGGCGTCCAGCGGCCCGAGCACCGCCGGGTCGAACCCGCCGTCGGGCACCCATTCGTCGGGCGATAAGGACTCCGGCCGCCGCCAGTAGGCCAGCGTCAACGGGTACACCTCGGACAGGCCGGGTGGAGTCGCCTCCTCGACGATCAGGCCGGCCGCCTCCAGTGCGCGGCCCGCCGCGTGCACGGCCGCGACGCACGCCGGATCCGGGGCGGCGTCGGGATGCTCCGTGTAGAGCCCGACCCGCGTTCCGCGCAGGTCCACAGTGGACGGATCGGGGCAGGGCACCGGCACAGCCGACGGATCCCAGCCGTCCGGCCCGGCGATCAGGCGCAGCGCGAGGGCCAGATCCTCGACGTGCCGGGCCAACGGCCCGATGACGGTGCGCGGGTCGTTCAGCGCGCTGATGAACGGGTAATGCCCCGTCAGCGGCACCCGCCCGGACGTGGGCCGCAGCCCGGCGATCCCGCAGCAGTGCGCCGGCTGCCGGATGCTCCCACCGGAGTCGCTGCCCAGCCCCAGCGGAGAGCCGCCGGCCCCGATGACGGCCGCCTCCCCGCTGGAACTCCCGGCCGGGCCGTACTCAGGGTTGTGCGGATTGTTGACCCGCCCGTACGCCGGGTCGTCCGGCCCCACGGCGGTCTTGCCCAACAGGATGCCGCCCGCCGCGCGCAGCCGCGCCACCGCCGTGGCGTCCCGGGCCGGCACCCGACCGTCCACAGTGGACCCTTGCGTGGCGGTGGAGGGCGTGAACAGCGTGGCCACGTCGAGCCAGTCCTTCACGGTGAACGGCACCCCGTGCAGCGGCCCCAGGACCTCACCCTGCTCCGCCCGGCGGTCGGCCGCCTCCGCCTCGGCCAGAGCGGCGTCGGCGCGCAGCGCGCACACGGCGTTCAACGAGGGATTTGTCTCGGCGATGCGGGCGAGGCAGGCGGCGACCACCTCGCGCGAGGACAGCGACCGGTCGGCGATCAGCCGGGCGGTCTCGGCGGCGGAACGCGTCATGCCGTCACAGGCAATGCCAGCGGGCCGCGCACGTTGACGGCGCGCTTGAGGCGGACCGCGTGTCCGGGCGCCGCCCGTAGCGTCGGCAGGCGTTCGGTGAGCAGCCGCAGTGCGATGCGGGCCTGGGCGCGGGCCAGCGGCGCGCCGACGCAGGTGTGCGGGCCGGCGCCGAAGCCGAAGTGGCGGCTGGGCGTGCGGGTCACGTCGAAGCGTTCGGCATCGGGGTAGCGCTCCTCGTCCCGGTGTGCGGAGGCGAAGACGAGCAGGAGGTCGGCCCCCGCCGGGATGTCCACGCCCGCCACCGTAACGGCGCGGGTGGCGCGGCGGAAGATGGTGGGCACCGGGGACTCGAAGCGCAGCACCTCCTCGACGGCGTTCGGGATCAGCTCCGGCCGCTCGCGCAGCAGCCGCCACCGGTCGGGCTCCTCGAGCAGCAGCCGGACCGCGTTGCCGATGGTGTCCGTCGTGGTGATGTGGCCGGCCCCGATCGTGCTGCAGACCGTCCCGACCAGTTCACTTTCCCGGTCGAACGGCAAAGGCGGCGCACCCGGTGCCAGTGCCGCCACGACGGCGCTGATGAGGTCCTCGCCCGGCGCGGCGTGCCGCTGTCGCACGTAGCCGGCGACGATGTGCTGGAACGCCACGACGTCGTGCGCGGCCCGCGCCTCGGCCGCCTCGTCGAGATCGGCGCTGCCCAAAGAGAACAGCGACTCGCTGCCGATCCGGACGGCCTCGACGTCCTCGGGCGCGATCCCGAACACGACCGCGGCGGTGCGCACCGGCAGCGGCGAGGCGAAGCGGGACACCAGATCCACCGTCGATCCGTCCACAATGGACTCCAGGAGTGCGTCCGCGCGTTCGCGGATCGCCGGTTCGAGCTCCTTCGCCGTCGCCAGGGTCAGCCACTTGGCGTACGGCGCACGGAACCGCCGATGGGCCTCGCCGTCGGAGGTGATGTGGTCCGGCGCCGGCGGATAGCCCCCCGCGAGCGCCGCGAACGTCCCCGGGTAAAGCTGCCGCACCGGCCGGATGCTGTTCACGGAGGAGAACGCGGCCGGGTCCTTGAGAATCGCGTCGACGTCGGCGAAACGCGTCACCACCCACGCGTCGAGCCGCGGCGAGTGGAAGACCGGCTCGGTGGCGCGTGCCCGCCGGTAGAACGGATACGGGTCGTCGAGATGTGCGCCGAGCGGGTCGTAACTTTCCGCAAGCTCGCTGTCGCCCATGGCGCTCAGCATGGACCCGCCGGCCCCGTCCCTCAAGAGCCCAGCAGGCGCTTGCGTTCCGTCGCCACGACCTCGCGGGCGAGCTGCGCCTCGGACAGGTCCACCGCGTCCGGCGCGGCGTCGGCGATGTCGCTGCCCCGCGCGAAGTCCTCGAACAGCTTGCGCTTGGCCTCCAGCAGTTCGACGATGCGCTGGTCCACGCTCTCCTCGGAGAGCAGCCGGTGCACCTGCACCGAACGCACCTGGCCCATCCGGTGCGCCCGGGCGATGGCCTGCGCCTCGATCGTGGGCTTCAGCTGCGGCTCGCAGAAGATCACCACCGACGCGGCCTGGACGTTGAGCCCGACGCCGCCGGCCACGATCTGCGCCACGAGCACCGCCCCGTGGTCCGCCGCCGCGAAGTCGTCCACCATCCGCTGCCGTTCGTCGGCGTCGACCGAGCCGGTCAGCGGCCCGAACACCGGCCCCGGCAGGGCCTGCGCGACGAGGTCCAGGACGGCGCGGAAGTAGGAGAACACGATGACGCGGCGCTCGTTCTCCTCGGCCTCGCGGACGATCTCGATCAGCCGCCGCAGCTTCTCCGACTTGGCGCCCTGGCGCATCGCCGCCTGGCGCATCTCCATGAAGTTGCCGCTGTCGACGGCCGCCCGGTACGCCGCCGCGTCCTCCTTGGACATCGGCAGCCAGTCCTCGACCTCCACCAGCCCCGGCAGCTCGGACAGCACGTCCTCCTGGTTGCGCCGCAGGTACGCCGGTGCCACCTGCCGGCGGAACGCCTTCGCGGAAAGCGCGTCGCCCTCGCTGTCGACGGTCAGGTCGGGCCGCACGTAGGACGCCAGATTGCGGAACTCCGAGACCTTGTTCTCCAGCGGCGTTCCGGTAAGCAGGATGGCGCGGGCGGCGCGCTGGACGAGGGCGGCGGTGCGCTGGCTCCGCTGCGCCTGCGGGTTCTTGATGTAGTGCGCCTCGTCGACGATGACACACGCGAGGTTGGCGCCCGGCTGCCACGCGGCAAGCGTCTCGAACGTGGTCACCGCGACGCCGCCGTCGCGTTCCCACAGCCGGGCGGCCCGGTCCCGCTCCGCGCCGTGCACCCGGAACGCCTTCAGTTTCGACTTGTTGCTCACCTCGCGCACCCAGTTGGTCACGACCGCCGCCGGGCACACCACGACGAAGCGGTTCTCGCCCCGGCTGCGCAGGTGTGCCAGCACGGCGATCGCCTCGAACGTCTTGCCCAGCCCCATCTCGTCGCCGATGATCACCTTGCGCTGCACGACGGCGAAGCGCACCGCGAAGCTCTGATAGCCGCGCAGCGAGGCGGTCAGGTGTTCGCCGTTGAGCGGCTGGTCCCGCACCGCCTTCACGATGTCCTCGGGAAGGTTGCCGTGCGTGGCCTCCTCGTCGCCGGTGAGGAAGCCGAGTTCGGCGAGCATCGCGAAGTAGTCGGCGGGCCGGGCGAGGAAGTCGTCCCAGGGGTCCTTGACACCCTTGCGCGGGCCGGACGGCTTGGTGCGGCGCAGCTGCTCGGCGCGCAGCCGCACCACCTCGACGCTCTCCCACAGCTCGCTCGCCGGCAGTTCGCGCAGCGGAACGACCAGCAGGTGCGTGGTCGAGAAGGTGAGCCGCTCGGCGAGCGGTGCCAGTTCGGCCGCGCGTTCCAGGTCGGCGGCGGCGCCCCTGGTGCGGCGGCGGGCGTCCCACTCGGCGAGGCGGCTCAGCAGTTCGGTGGTCTCCGGGGTGCGCCGGGTGACGTCGATGCGCACCGGCGTCTCCTCGAACGTCGTCTGCCGCAACGTCTGCGCCGCGCCGAGAATGTGCCGCGCCGAGACGGCGCCGATGCCCGGGAGCGTCTCCAACGTGGCGCCGTGGTGCAGCACCTGTTGCACGGTGTGGATGCCGGCCGGGGCGAGGCCGCCGAGGCGCAGCCGGTCGCGGGTCGCGGACTTCAGCGCGTCGGTCGACATCTCGCGCAGCACGCGACGCGTCTCGACCCGGCGCACGAGCATCGCGGCCTCCTTCGCCGCGTCGCGGTACTCCGCCTCCGCCTGAACGATCCTGTCGATGGCGGCCAGCGCCTTGGGCAGCCCGTCGAAGGTGGAGCGCTCGACCACCTCGGGGCTGTGCGCGGGATCCTCCGGCACGACGCCGAGCGCGGGCTCCACGAGCGCGTCGAACCCGGTCTCCTCCTCGACCGGCGACTCGGCCAGTTCCTCCAGCCGCTGCGGCCAGCCGGTGCGGATGAACACGTCGTGCTGACGGCGCAGGAACGCGGCCGCCGCCTCCGCCTTCTGCCGTCGCTTCGGGCCGGCGAGGAGGCGCCGCAGCCCGAGGGCGGCGTTCACGTCGGCCCGCGCGCGGGGCACCTCGACGGTCAGCAGCCGCATCAGCGCCTGATCGCCGCGGGTGAACGTCGGCAGCAGCGAGCGCTCCCGCAGCGGCCGCACGACGGACTGGTGCTTGCGTTCGAGCGGCACCACCCGCCAGGCGTTGCGCCGCCCGTGCTGCACCACGACGCCGCGCGCCTCCAGCAGGCGTTCGGCCGCCTCGGCCGCCTCGCGGACGGTGCCGTGCCGGCGCTGCACAGCCGTCGCCTGCCGACTCCACAGGGTGAAGTCCGCCATGAGGCTGCGCAGCTCGGTCCGGTCCATGGCCTCCCAGTGTGCCCGCACACGCCGGTGGCCGCCCGGCTGGGCACCGGGCGGCCACGAGTCACTGCGCGGTTACGAAGAGGCTTACGGGAGGGTGTCCAGGAAGGGGGCGACCGTGCGGGCGAACTGGTTGCCGTTGCTCACGTCCCAGTTGATCGACCACGTCATCGCGCCGCGGATCGTCGGGTACGTGCGCGGCGGCCGGAACGAGCCGCAGTTCTGGGCGCGGGCCAGGCAGTTGAGCGCGTCGTTGACGACCGACGGGGCGACCACGCCGCCGTTGGCCGCGCCGGGGCCGGCCGGCAGGCCGAGCGCCACCTGGTCGGGGCGCAGGCCGTTCTCCAGCTGGATGCAGGCGAGCGCGGTGATGAAGTTGACGTTGCCCTGGCCGTACGCCTGCAACTGGTCGCAGCCGAGCATCGAGCCCGAGTTGTAGAACTGCGTGTGCACGACGGTCAGGATGTCGAGGATGTTCAGCGCGAGCGCGAAGTAGCTGCCGCCGGTGGACTGCATGTCGATGGTCTGCGGCGCCATCGTGATGATGAGGCTCGAGCCCACCTGCGCGCGGAGGCTGCGCAGCGCCTGCGCCATGAACGTCGGGTTGAGGCCGTTCTCCAGGTCGATGTCGACGCCGTCGAAGCCGTAGGACTGGATGATGCCGAACATGCTGCTGGCGAAGGCGTTCGCGGAGGCGCTGTCGGCGACGCTGACCCGGCCGGCCTCACCGCCGACGGAGAGGATCACCTTGCTGCCACGCGCCTGCAGGGCCCGAACGTCGGCCCGGAAGTCCGCGTCGGTGTAGCCGCCCAGCGCGGCCGACAGTCCACTGTCGACGGTGAACGTCACCTGACCCGGCGTCGTCGTCGCCTCGGCGAAGGCCACCGCCACGAGGTCGTACTCGGCCGGCGTGTCGCGCAGCTTCAGTTCGACCGCGGGGTTGACGAAGTTGTGCCAGTAGCCGGTGAGGAAGTGCTTGGGGAGCGTGGTCGTCGGGCAGCCGGCCGTCGTGGCGGTCACCGGCGTGCTCCTGCCCGACTCGCCCACGCCGTTGACGGCGGTGACCGTGTAGGTGTGCGTCGTGCATGCGGCGAGGCCGCTGATCGTGGCGCTGGTGCCGGTGCCGCTCGCCTTCTGGGTGGTGCCCTCGTAGACGCGGTAGCCCGTCACTGTGCCGCTGGCGGCGTTCCACTGCAAGGAGATGGCGCTGGAGGTGGTGCCGGAGACCCGGACGTCGGCCGGCACGCCGGGGACGCCGGGGGGATTGCTCGTCGGGGGGTTGGACGGCGGAGCGCTGGTCGGGGGAGTGCCGCCGGCGCACGCCGCGCCGTTGAGCGTGCAGTTGGCGGGGCTGCCGCCGCCCGCGCCGATGAAGCCGAAGCTGGCCTGTGCGCCCGGGGCGATGGTGCCGTTCCAGCCGACGTTGGTGAACGTGTAACGGTTGCCCGACCTCGTCATCAGCGCGTCCCAGAACGAGCCGACGGAGGTGCCCGACGGCAGGTCGAACTGGACGTTCCACGAGGAGATGGGGGTGCTGCCGCCGTTGACGATCGTGTACTTGCCCTCGAAGCCGGAGCCCCAGTCGGACGTCTTGACGAACGTCGCGGTCGGGCCGGCGGCCGCCTCGGCGGTGCCGACGTTGAGCGCGACCGCGGTGGCGGTGGCGGCCGCGATGACGACCGCGGCGATGGAGGTGGTGAGTGTTCTCAGACGCGGTGTTCTCAAGCGCATGGCACGGCCCTCCGGGCAGGAATGATTCGCCTACCGGTAGGGGGGAGGTGCCGGTCGATTCACGGTAGATGATGTCCCATCTTTGGTCTAGACCGGACTAGTCCCCGTCTGCGGTCGCGCTGACGCGGCTGGCCTGAAGCGGTCAGCCCGCCCCGTGCGCCGGTGGCGCTGCCTAGCGTGGCGGCAATGAGGAGACGGTCGAAAATCGTGATCGCGTCGTCGGTGGGCGTGACGCTGGTGGTCGCCGCGGCCGGTTTCGCCGGTGCGGCCGCGCGGCAGGATCCCGCGTCGGGTCGGACCGGCACGATGGTCAACGCCTGCACCAATCCCGTTCTGGAACGGGACCTGTGGGGCTGGGGCCCGCAGAACAACGGCGCGCCGGCGGCCCGCGTTCCGGTCAAGGCGCACGTCGTCGCCGAGTACGCCTACTTCCAGTCCAAGGCGAACGGCGCCGACCCGCAGATGTACCTGCCGCAGAAGCGCGTGACGCCCGGCGACTCCTGGACGTTCGCCATGGACACCTGGGTGAAGGGCCCGGCCACCGGTGTCTCCGCGCGGATGCAGGTCGACTGGTTCGACGAGGCCGGCAAGAACCTCGGGCACGACGACGGCGCCGACGTGCCGGTCCCCAGCAGCGCCGAGGAGAAGTGGACCCGCGTGGCGGGCGACTTCACCGCGCCGGAGAACGCCGCCACCGCCAACGTGACGGCGCGCCTCGAGGCCCCGGCCGGCATGGCGTGGACATCGACCGCGTGCGACTACCGGCCCGCCGACCTCGCGCCGGACCCGGGCGCGTCCGGCGCCGAGCCGAGTTCCCCGCCCTCTTCGTCGGCCGATCCCTCTTCCCCGGTCGAACCTCCGGAAGCCGACCCGTCCGCCGATCCCTCGACCGAGCCCGACGAGTCGGCGGAACCCGTCGCGCCGGCCGCGTCGGGCGACACCGCCGCGGCGAAGTTCAACTGGGGCGCACCCGCCTGGACCGACGACTTCACCGGCAACGCGCCGAGCAAGGACTGGGGACTGTACGACGCTCCCGGGCACCAGCACGGCAACCGCAAACCGGAGAACTGCCAGGTCTCCGGCGGAACCCTGAAACTGGTCTCCGAACCGAACCGCGACACCTGCGGCATGGCGCACAAGCGGACGCAGACCCACGGGCGCTGGGAGGCGCGCGTGAAGTCGACCGGCTCGGGCTGGATGAGCCTGTTCATCATCTGGCCCGATCCCGGCGACTGGCCGGCCAACGGCGAGTACGACTGGCGCGAACACGAGGCCGGCGGCAAGTGCTACACCGGTTACATCCACTACCCCGGCCACACGCCGAAGCGGCAGGAGAAGCTGCCCGACAACTGCGCGGCCGGCGGCACGGCGCAGTGGCACAACATCGCGTACGAGTGGACGGCGACCAGGATGGCCGGCTTCGTCGACGGGAAGCTCTGGTACGAGTTCGACTGCAAGGCCACCGAGGACCTGTGCCGCATGCCGGCCGGTCACCTGACCATCCAGAACGACGACCAGGGCAGCGGTCCGGGCAACAGCGCCGTCACGGAGGTCGACTGGGTGCGGGGCTGGGACGTGTAGTCCGCTCCCAGCGGCGGCGTCGGGTCACGGGGGACCGACGCCGCCGACCCGCGTCCGGCCGGCGAACCTCAGGCGGCCGAGCGCTCCAGCTTGCGCGCCACTTCCTCGGTCGCCTTCTTGAGCGGCCGCGGCCCGCCGACGCTCAGCAGCAGCGCGATCAGCCGCCCCTTGAGGCTCGCCGGATTGCGCTCCACCGTCACCCGAACGTGGCTGCCGGAGTCGGTCTTCGTGACGTTGTACAGCCAGAAGCTGCCGGGCTTCCAGGTGTTGGACTCAGTGGTCTCCACCCGCACGGTGCCCGGCGTGGACCAGTCGTAGCGGTTGCGTTCCCAGACGCCACCGGCGAGGTTGGAACCCTCGGTCACGTCCGCCGTGGTCTCACCGACGCTGTGCACCTTGAGATGCGCGGCGTCGATGTTGGGCCACACGTCGGCGCGGCTCGGCGAGAAGTCGGTGAGGGCGGCGATGAACCGCTCCGGCGGGACTGTGGTGCTGACGTCGAACTCCACGCGGGCCATCGCACCATCCTCGTGAGGCCGGATCTCGGGCGCAAGTCCATCGGTCCATGATCGCCCCGATGTGGATACCGGTAGAGTTCCTGCTCATGCCGGAAACCCGCCAGCCGGCTCCGCGGCCCGCCGCACCGATGCCGGAGACACCGCGGGGCGCCGGCCGGCTGCCGCACGGCTTCCGGATGGACGCGCATTCGCACGGCGAGGGGCAACTGGTGTACGCCGCGGCCGGCGCCCTGGCGACCACCACCGAGCGTGGGACCTGGGTGGCGCCCGCCAACCGGGTCACCTGGACGCCGCCCGGATTCCGGCACGCGCACCGCTTCTACGGCGAGACCGACGTCCGTCTCGTCGCGATCCCGGTGGACCTGTGCGGCGCATTGGTGGCGCGGCCCGGTGTGTTCGCGGTCAGCCCGGTGCTCCGAGAGGTCCTGCTGGCGTTGACCGACCGGCCGGAGACCCGCCCCGGCGCCTACGAACGACTGCGTGCCGTGGCCATCGACGAGCTCGTGGAAACCCCCGACCACTCCCTGCACCTGCCCGAACCGGGCGACGACCGGCTGCGCGCCGTCACCGACCTGCTGCACGCCGACCCCGGCCACAACGCCACCCTGTTCGAGCTGGGCCGGGCCGTGGGAGCGAGCGAGCGCACCCTCAGCCGCCTGTTCCACACCGAACTCGGCATGAGTTTCCACCGCTGGCGCACCGTCCTGCGGATCCACCACGGCTTGATCCACCTCACCGGCGGCCGCTCGGTCACCGAGACGGCGACCGCGTGCGGCTGGTCGAACCCGACCAGCTTCATCGAGGCGTTCACCGAGGTCGTCGGCCAGACCCCGGGTCGATATCAGGCGGCCCTGCGCAACGACATCAGGTGAGCCGGGCCGGGTAGTCCTTCAGCGACATCTCCTCGACCAGGGTCCCGAAGTCGGTGAAGTCGCCGGGTCCGGACCGGTCGTCGTCGTTGTGGTTACGGTCGTTGAGGTCGCGCGCCGCCGCCTGATTGCGCAGCACGTACTCGCGCAGTGCGTCCTCGTAGCGCGCGATGCCCGCGGCCGGGTCGCCGCCCGACGCGGCGATCTCGCCGGCGAGTACGTACGCGCCGACCATGGCCATCGACGCGCCCTGACCGGTGGTGAGCGAAACCGCGTACCCGGCGTCGCCGACCAGGGCGATCCGTCCCTTCGTCCAGTGCTCCATGACCACCTGGATGCGGGCGTCGAAGTGGAAACCCGACGCGTCGCGCAGGTGTTCCAGGATCTGGGGGACGACCCAGCCCAGCCCGGCGGCGCGCTCGGCGAGCAGCCGCTTCTGAGCGTCCTCGTCGCGGTGGTCGTACCCGACCGGTTCCGCGCTCTCGAAGCCGAGGTAGGCGCGGGCCGTGCCGCTGCCGTCCGGACCGATCAGCCCGGCGCCCACGTCGCCGTCCATCAGGAACGTCTGCCAGCGGTCCAGTCCGAGGAAGTTGGGCACGGTCATGATCGCCACGTAGCCGCCCATGTAGCGCACGAATGCCTCCTCCGGGCCGAACGCCAGCCGGCGGGTGCCCGAGTGCGCGCCGTCGGCGCCGATCACGACGTCGTACCGCGCCGGCGCGCCCGCCTCGAATTCCACCTCGACCCCACCCTCGTCCTGCGTCAGGGCGGTGATCCGATCGCCGAAGACGAACCGGACGCCCGACCCGCACGCCGCGTGCAGGACGTCGACCAGGTCGTCGCGCAGGACCTCCAGATCCTCGGAGTCCAGCCGGCCACCGGTCAGGGTGCGCTCCGTGGTGCGGTAGATCTCCGCTCCGGAACCGTCGACCATCGACATGCCGCGTAGCGCGGTGGTGCGCTCGCGGAACTCCTCCAGCACACCCATCCGCCGCGCCACCTCGAGCGCCGGCCCGCGCACGTCCAGCGCCTGCCCTCCGGGACGCAGGCCGGCGGATCGTTCGACCACCGTCACCTCGAAGCCGTACCGGTCGAGCCAGTGTGCGACGGTCAATCCGGCCACGCTGGCGCCGGCCACCAGGATCCGGCGTGCGGACCCGAATCGCTTCCCTGCTTGAACCATCCGGCCACTATCGGCGCGATGCCGGCCCGGCTGCCACCGGTGATCGGCCGCAGGATGCCGGAAAGCCGCCAACTCAGCGGGTCAGGCGGACGGTGCGCACCTCGAAGGGGGTCAGGCTCAACGGGATCGCCCCGTCGACGGGGGACGGCTCGTCGATCGGCTTCTCCAGCAGGGAAGCGGTCACCACCGACGCCGCGTCGGCGTGCAGCGCCCCGGTCGCCCGGCGGCCCAGCGCCTCGTACACCCGCACGATCAGGTCGCCGCTGCGGTCGTCGGCGAGCTTCACGGCCGACAGGACGATCCCCTCGCCGCTGACGGAGACCAGCGGGTCGAACCCGTGTCCACCGTGGACGGTGCGCGGGGCCAGGTTCAGGTCGAGGCCGGCGGCGGTGGCGATCGCGGCGTCCGCCCCGATGACCAGCCCGTAGCGGCACGTCTGCACGCCCTGGTCGGTCTGCGGATCGGGGAAGCGCGGCGCGCGCAGCAGGGACAGCCGCACCGTCGTCGTGACACCGTCCACTGTGGAGTCACGCGTGTGGTCGTAGCCGTACGTCGAGTCGGTCACCAGCGCCGCCCCGAACCCGTGCTCCTCGACCAGCACGAAGCGGTGCATCGACGCCTCGAACTTCGCCGCCTCCCAGCTGGTGTTCGTGTGCGTGACCCGCTTCTGGTACCCGAACTGCGTCTCCGCGGCGATGTGCTCGGCCCGGATGTCGAACGGGAACGCCACCTTCAGGAACTTCTCCGTCTCGTGCCAGTCGACCTCCTGCTCCACGAGGAGCGTGCGGCTGCCCGGGGCGAGCGAGATGCGTTGGCGCACCACGGATTTCGAGAACACGCGCGTCACCACCACGTGATCCGGCCCGACCATCAGCGACTCCACCTCGCGCAGATCGGTGACGTGGTTGCGGTAGAAGCGGTCCACGTCCCAGGCGTCCCACTTGTTGGGGAAGTCCTGGTGCAGCTGCAGCAGGTTGCCGGCCTGTCCGGGCGCGATCGCCTCCCGCCCGGTGGCCACGTCGAGCGCGGACGTGATCAGCCCCTCGGCGGAGAGCGTGACCCGCACGACGCCGTTGTCGAACACGCAGCCGCCGTCCACTGTGGACACTGTGGCCTCGGCGGCGGAAACCGCGGCGATGCCGGCGGACAGCGCGGCTACGCCGTTGCGGGGAAGGGGTGCGGGATTCACGAAAATCGAATGGGATCCCTCGCCCACCAGTGCGCGCAACGAGCGTTCGATGACGGCCTCGGCGGCGGCGTGGAGGCGTTCGTAGGCGGCGACCGCCTCGCGGTGCACCCAGGCGATCGACGTGCCGGGCAGGATGTCGTGGAACTGGTGCAGCAGCGCCTCCCGCCACAGCCCGTCCAGCTCGTCGTAGGGGTACTCGGCGCCGGTGCGCACGGCCGCCGTGGCGGCCCAGAGTTCGGCCTCGATGAGCAGGTGCTCGGCGCGCCGGTTGCCCTGCTTGGTCCGGTGCTGGCTGGTGAGCGTGGCGCGGTGCAGTTCCAGGTAGAGTTCGCCGACCCAGACCGGCGGGTGCGGGTACTCGGCCATCGCCTCGGCGAAGAACTCGTCCGGGTGCTGCCAGCGCACCCGTGCGCTGCCCTCCAGGTCGGCCACCCGGCGGGCCCGGCCGATCATCTCGCGCGTCGTCCCGCCGCCGCCGTCGCCGTAGCCCACCGGTGCCAGCGAACCGCCGGCCCGCCGCGCCTCCCGGAACTGGTTGGTGGCGCGCGCGAGTTCCGCGCCGGACAGCGTCGAGTTGTAGGTGTCCATCGGTGGGAAATGGGTGAACACGCGCGACCCGTCGATGCCCTCCCACAGGAACGTGTGGTGCGGGAAGACGTTCACCTGGTTCCACGAGATCTTCTGGGTGAAGAACCAGCGGAAGCCCGCGCGGCGGATGAGCTGCGGCAGCGCGGGGGAGTAGCCGAAGCTGTCCGGCAGCCACACCCCGTGGCACTCGACCCCGAACTCCTCCCGGAAGAACCGCTGCCCGTAGGTGAACTGCCGCACCAGCGCCTCGCCGGTCGGCATGACGGTGTCGCTCTCCACCCACATGCCGCCCAGCGGCACGAACCGCCCGTCCCGCACGGCCTTCACCAGTCGCGCGTACACCTCGGGCCGGTGTTCCTTGATCCAGGCGTACTGCTGCGCGCTCGACATCCCGTAGACGAAATCCGCGTCCGCGTCGAGCAGCTCCGTCATGCTCGACACCGTGCGGGCCACCTTGCGGACCGTCTCGCGGGTCGGCCACAGCCACGCCGAGTCGATGTGCGAGTGGCCGACCGCGGAGATCCGGTGCGCGCTGTGCTCCGCCGGTGCGGCGAGCACGTCGCTCAAGCGGTCGCGTGCCGCCTCGGCCGTGCCGTTGACGTCCTGGAGGTCGAGGGCGTCCAGCGCGTCGTCCAGCGCCTGCAGGATCCGCATCCGGCGCGGGGCGTTCGGCGGCAGGGTGGCCTGCAGGGCGAGCAGGACGTCGAGGTCGAGCGCCAGCTCGTGGACCCGTTCGTCGAAGAGCGCCAGGTCCATCCCCGCGGTGTGGTAGAGCGGCTCCGGCGAGGCGGTCAGGATGTCGCCCTGCGTCGTGACGCCGAACGGCCGGTCGTTCATCCACTCCGGATTGGACGCCGCCTCCAGGTAGAACTCGACGGTGTCCGTGTCGACGGGGATCCACCTGTTCTGCGGGTTGATCCCCTTGACCGGCGTGCCGTCGGGCCGGTACACCAGCGCCTCGCACTGGAACCCGGCCAGACTGCGGTTGAAGCCCAGGTCGACGAGCACCTCGACGGGCCGGCCGCGCCACCGTTCGGGCACGCTGCCGCGCACCCGGAACCACGTGGTGCCCCACGCCGGACCCCAGGCCGTGCCGATCGGGTGCGGCGCGTAGGACAGCGCGATCCCCTCGGCCGGCGGGACCGGTTCGCCGGGCAGGGAATGTGCCGCCACGTCCAGCGGCACACTCTCCGGGTGGATCGCGGGCAGGACCCGTTCGGCGAGAACGCGGGTCACCCGGCCGACGGTGAGCGGGATGTCGTCGTGCACGCCGCCGAACCTAACCGATCGCGCGGAACGTCGTCCCGTTCGTCGTGGCCACCGCGCCGTCGCGGTAGAGGCCGGTGTCGCCGTCGGCACCCGAGCGCAGGATGAACCACGCGTAGCGTTCGAGGTAGGGCAGGCCGTTCAGCATCGTCGTCGACGCCCGGATGAAGTCCACCTGCTGCTGCTGGCTCGGGTAGGTGGGGACGCCGTTCGGCCACGCGATGAGCGCGTACTCGGTGAGCCAGATCGGCAGGCGGTACCTGTTGTAGACGGCGTCGAGGTAGTTCTTCAGGTGGCCGGTGGCCGCCGCGGAGAAGTCCGAGCCGTACCAGTGCACCGCGATGAAGTCGACCTTCAGGCCACGCGCCCGCGCCCCGCTCATGAACTGGTCCAGCCAGCTGCCGGGCTGATCGGCGCCGGTCGCCACGGCCGGGCTGCCCAGCCGCATGCCGGTGCCCTGCAGCTGCGGCCACAGGTCCAGCGCCTGCCCCACGGACATGGCGGCCTGGTCGCCGCGCTCCGGCTCGTTGAAGCCGAGCAGGCTCCGGCCGCCCGCCTTGGCGCGGTTGAGCGTGGCGGGGTTGACGGCCCGTTCGTCCCAGATCATCGGCACGAACTCCACGCCCGAGGCGCCGGCCGCGCCCTTGTCCGGGGACCAGTTGTGGTACCACGCCGAACGGGAGTCGCCGAGGGCCTGGGCGACGCCGGTGAAGTCGTTGAGGCCGACGCCCTTCTTTCCCGTGGCGGCGGCCGGTTGCTGGGCGGGCTGCTGGGCCGGCTGCGTCTCCCCGTTGGTCTGCGCCTGCGCCTGCACGGGCGGGTTGCCGGGTGCGCCGTTCGTGCGCCGGCCCCAGGCCTGCTTGAGGTTGGCGCGGGCGGTGGTGGCCTTGCCGTCGCACCAGTGGATGGCCAGTTCGGTGCCCTCCGGCGGGTTCTCGCCGTACTGCGCGGCGATGTCCAGGCACTTGCCGGCCGCGAGCCTGCTCGTGGTGCGGAAGCCCGACTGGAAACTCCAGCGCTGGGCCGGGTTCTCCGTGCACCGGGCCGTCTGGACGCGGGTGCCGTTGGCGGTCTTCGCGCCGGCGACGTCCATGCACAGTCCGGTCCGTGCGGAGCGGAGCGTGCCGTCGCCCGGTTCGTCCCACCACTGCGAGACCGCGTCGACCTTGCAGGTCCGCAGGGTCAGGCGGGTGCCGTCCGTGCCGGCTCCCGCGTCGGCGCATTTGCCGGAACTGGCCTGGACGAGCATCGTGCGCGGACCGGGCCCCTGGAAGACGACCTCCGCCCGGGCGGGATCCTCGCCGCTGTCCATGACGGCGACGACGGCGGTGACGAGTCCGAGGGTGCAGGCGACGGCGGCGACGACGGGCCGCCATGCCGGGCGGAGCGGGATTCGCATGGCCCATTGACGGATGCCGGCATGCTCCGGTTCAAGGATGCACGGATTTCAATGTCAGGGCCCCGCCGTCGCCATCGGCCGCACCTGCCGCCGGCCCGTCAGCCACCGCCGCCGGTGACGACGAACAGCGAACCCACGACCACCACCGCCACGACCCACCCGGCGACCGTCGCGACGAATCCGGCGAGCAGCCCGGACGGGATCTCCACGGCGATCAGGACCCCGAGCGCGATCGCCGTCACCACCAGTCCGAGCAGCAGCGCCGGAATCCCGTAGAAGATCGCGACGATCAGGAATCCCGCGTACGACGGCATGCAGGCGGAGCCGTCCTCCTCGGCGCAGCCACCGTCGGCGGGCAGGCTCGACACCCACACCACGAACGCCACCACCGGCGCCGCGTACAGCACGGCGATCACCGGCAGCGAGATCAGGAACGAACGGACCCGGACGGACATGCCGCCAAGGTAGGAACGCCCCGGCCCCGCACGCCTGAGTAGTAGTACTCAGCTCGCGGTGCGCGGCGTACCCAGGGCCGTCTGGATCGCCTTGACCAGCACACCGATCACCAGCGCCACCGACGGGCGCACGGTCGAGGCCTCCATGCTCACGCTGCCGGTGAACCCGGCCTCGTCGCCGATGCGCTCCAGCCGCTTGTGCGCCGCGACCAGTTCGTCGCCGCTGAGGCCCAGCGTCGGCTCCATCCGGGCGGCCGCCACGAGCGTCGCCAGCGCGGCGGTGCGCACGTCCGGGGCCTCGTCCGCGGTGAGCGCCCGGGTCAGCCGGGCGCGCATCTCGACCTCCACCGTCGGGTCGACGGTCGGGTAGCGGTGCAGGTGGACGAAGCCGTTCATGGTGGTCTCGTCGACGTCGCAGAGAACGCCGCGGGCGCACAGGTCGGCGAGCGCGCGATCGCGCAGGCCGTGCCGCAGCCGCTGCAACCAGGAGTCGGGTGTGTGCGGAGAGTCGGCGGCGACCCGCGACAGGACCTCGTCGACGATCGCCACCCCGGTCGGCGTGGCGTCCCGGGCGATGATCGTCTTGTCGACGTAGACGATCCGACCCTCCAGGGCCAGCTCGACCAGCACGCCCGCCGCCATCGCGAGGTCGAGGCCGATCCGGGAACCGATCGCCCGGCCCGACTCGTCGTCGTACGCGAGCAGTAGCAACTCCTCGGCCAACGCAACCGAACTCATGGTCAGGAACGCTAGCGCGTACCCGCTGAATCCGCATCAAGCGGGAGGTGGACGATCACGGACCCAATTGGTGCGTTCCTCGTAGGCCCGCGCCAGCCGCAGCACCTCGGCGTCGGCGCCGGGCCGCCCGACGAGCTGCACGCCGGCCGGCAATCCGCGTTCGTCGAACCCGGCGGGCATGCCCAACGCCGGCATTCCGGTCATCGACCACGGCGCCACCGTCTCCATCCAGCGGTGGTAGCTGTCCATCGGACGGCCGGCGATCTCGGCCGGCCACGGCGTCGTCACCGGGAACGGGAACACCTGCGTGCTGGGCGCCAGGACGAAGTCGTAGCGGCTGAAAAAGTTCAGCGCGGTGTCGTACCACTCGGTGCGGGCGGCCTCCGCGCGGGCGATGTCGAGGGCGGTCAGGCGCAGGCCGTTCTCGATCTCCCAGACGATCTCCGGCTTGAGTCGCGCCCGGGTCGCCGGGTCCGCGTACAACTCGTCGTGCGCGCCGAGCATGCCCCACCAGCGCCAGGTCAGCACCGTGTTCCACAGCCGGTCGAACGGGTAGTCCGGCACCGCCTCCTCGACGACGAAACCCAGTTCCTCGAAGACGTCGAGCGCGCGGCGGCACACCTCCAGCAGCCCGGGCTCGGTCGCCAGGTGGCCGCCGAGGTCGCCGACCCAGGCGATCCTCCTGCCGGTCTCCGCGGCCGGCGGCAGCGCGGCTCCCGACATCACCTCCAGCAGGGCCGTCACGTCCTCGACGGTGCGCCCCATCGGCCCGACCGTCGAGGGATGCCGCACGAAGCCCGGCGACGGGATCCGGCCGTAGGTCGGGCGGAAGCCCAGCACGTTGCAGAACGCCGCCGGGTTGCGCAGCGAACCCAGGTAGTCGCTGCCGTCGGCCACCGGCAGCAGGCGCAGGGCCAGGGCGGCGGCCGCCCCGCCGCTGCTCCCGCCGGCCGTCCGGGTGGTGTCGTAGGGCGTGCTCGTCGGGCCGTACACGTGGTTGTAGGTCTGCGAGCCGAGGCCGAACTCGGGCACGTTCGTCTTGCCGATGATGATCGCGCCGGCGTCCCTGATCCGTTTCACGAACGGCTCGTCCTCATCGGCTACCCGCCGCGCGTGGATCGGGGAGCCCTCGGTCCACGGCAGCCCCGCCGCGGCGGCCAGGTCCTTCACGGCGAACGGCAGCCCGTGCAGCCACCCGGCGCGCTCACCGGCCGCCAGGGCCGCGTCCCGATCGGCCGCCTCGCGCAGGAGTTCCTCCGGATCGCGCAACGCGACGACGGCGTTGACGCGGGGGTTGTGCGCGTCGAGCCGTTCCAGATAGGAGGTCATCACCTCGACGCAGCTGATCTCCCGGCGGCGGATCGACTCGGACAGCTCGACGGCGCTGAACCACGGCATCAGCCCACCCTATGGCGACCCGAGCGCACACGGCCGGTTGAGGACAGCCCGTCGATGCATGAGAATGATCGACATGTCCCTGAGCGCGATCGTCGTCCGTGGCGGCTGGGAGGGGCACCGGCCGGTCGAGGCCACCGACCTCTTCATCCCCTTCCTCGAACGCCACGGCTACACCGTGCGCGTCGAGGGTTCGCCCGAGGTGTACGCCGACGCGGAGGCGATGGCCGGCACAGACCTGATCCTCCAGTGCGTCACCATGTCGGAGATCACCAAGGAACAGCTCGCCGGGCTGCGCGCCGCCGTCGAGGCGGGCACCGGCCTGACCGGTTGGCACGGCGGCATCGTCGACTCCTACCGCGCCTCGTCGGACTACCTGCACCTGGTGGGCGGCCAGTTCGCGACGCATCCGAGCAAGGAGCCCACCGAGTGCGGCGGCGGCCAGGAGGACAACTACCTGCCGTACACGGTGAGCGTCACGCCGGCCGGCAAGGAACACCCGATCACGGCCGGGCTCGACGACTTCGCCCTGGAGACGGAGCAGTACTGGGTGCTGCACGACGACCTGATCGACGTGCTCGCCACGACCACCCACCCGACGCGGCCGTGGCATCCGTGGCACCGGCCGGTGACCTGCCCCGCCGTGTGGACCCGCGAGTGGGGCGCCGGGCGGATCGTGGTGACGACGCCCGGACACAGCCTGGACGTGCTGGAACAGCCGGCCGTTCGCACGATCATCGAGAGAGGAATGCTGTGGGCGACCCGCACCGCGTCGGCATCGTAGGGCTGGGCTTCATCTCCGGGGCCTACCTGTCCACCCTCGCCCGTCACCCCGCCGTCGAGGTCACGGCGGTCGCCGACCTGGACCCCACGCGCGCCGCGTCGGTCGCCTCGGCCCTCCCCGCCGCATCGCCCCTTCCGGTCGAACGTCTTCTCGCCAGCGACACCGTCGACACCGTGCTCAACCTGACGACCCCGGCCGCACACGCCGAGATCGCCCTGGGCGCCATCGACGCCGGCCGGAACGTCTACGGCGAGAAGCCGCTGGCGGTGACGTTCGAGGAGGCGCGCACGATCGTGGACCGCGCCGCCACGGCCGGGCGCACCGTCGGCTGCGCCCCGGACACCGTGCTCGGGACCGGCGTCCAGACGGCGCGTGCCGCGGTCGACGCCGGCCTCATCGGACGGCCGATCTCCGCCACGGCCGTCATGGTCACGCCCGGCCACGAACGCTGGCACCCCGACCCGGACTTCTACTACGCGCCCGGCGGCGGCCCCGTGCTGGACATGGGCCCGTACTACCTGTCGGCCCTGGTGCACCTCCTGGGCCCGATCCGCGCCGTGACGGGCATGGCGAGCCGGCTGCGCCCCGAACGCGTCATCGGCTCCGGCCCGCGCACCGGCCAGCGGGTGCCGGTGCTGGTCGACAGCCACGTCGCCGGGGTGCTGGAACACGCCGGTGGGGCGCTGACGACGTTCACGATGAGCTTTGACGGAGTGCGGACGACGGCGGCGCCGATCGAGATCCACGGCGAGACGGGCACACTCGCGGTCCCGGACCCCAACTACTTCGACGGCGAGGTGCGCCACTTCCCCCTCGACGGCGAACGCTGGCTCCCGCTCCCACCGTCGGCCGGCTACGCCGGCGCGGGCCGCGGCATCGGGCTGCTCGACCAGATCTCCGCCGACGGCCGAGCCCCACGCGCCGGCGCCGAACTGGCCCTGCACGTGCTCGACGCGATGACCGCGCTGCTGCGTTCGGCGGCGGAGGGGCGTCGCATCGAGCTGAGCACCACAGCCGAACGCCCACCCCTGGTCCCGCTCACGCCTGCGGCGGCGCCCTGACCGCGTCAACCTCCCCGCAGCGGCGCTCCGCGCCGGTTCCCGCCGGTGCGATACGCCGAATGAGCCTGTGCGGCAGTGCTCGTGCCGGAGACTCGGACGGGTGATCACGGATCCCGACGCCCTCGCCGCGCTCTTCACCGGCACCGCGCTCGCCGGCCTGCCCGTCCGGACCGGCCCCGAGGGCGCCCTGGTGGTCGACGGCGTCGATCCGAGCGTGCCCGGCCAGTTGGCAGCCTGGCGGGCGGCCCGCGATCTCGTACCGCGCACCGGCCGCTGGCCCGTCCTGATCACCGACGACCACGACCGCCGCCCCGGTGCCGATCCCGAACCACCGCCGGCCGACGAACTGGCCGCCTTCGACGAGGCCGCCCGTACCACCGACCCCTGGGCCGACGGTTCACCCTGGATGCACGAACCGGTGGGGCAGTTCACCGACCTGGTCGCCGGCGGCGTGTACGGAATCGATCTGGACCGGCTTCTGTCCCCGCCGCCGGACCCCGCCGAGACGTTCGATCAGCTCGAACGGCGCTCCTACGCGCACGTGCTCGCCGACCCCGGACTCACGGCTCACGTGTGCGACACGCTCCGCAGCCTGGTGCGCACCGATGCCTGGTACAGGCCGGGCGGCGTGCAAGTCCTTCTGCTGCCCACCGGACTGCCGTGGCTGGCGGCGCGGTGGGTGTACCTGTTCGACGTGCACAGCGAGCGGTTGGCCGCCGTGCTGTTCCAATGGCGGGAGCGGTGGGGCGCCGAACTGGTCGCCGCCTGGGGCACGATGCTCCAGTTCGTCGTGAGCCGCCCGCCGGCGCCGGGCGAGGAGGCTTTCGCGCTCGCCGGGCAGATCCGGTCCCTCGCGACCCACCTCGAGATGCAACAGTGGGAACTCGCCACCGTTCTGCCCGTGGGCGACGCGTGGTTCCTGCATCGACGTCCTTGAGGGGGAGACCATGGACGAGACGTTCCTGCGGCGGGCGATCGCCCTGTCCGCCGAGGCCGCTGCCGCCGGCGACCCGCCGTTCGGCTCGCTGCTGGTGGGCCCGGACGGCACCGTGCTCGCCGAGGAGCGCAACACCTCGGTCACCGACGGCGACATCACCGCGCATCCGGAGCTGAAGCTGGCCCGCTGGGCGGCCCGCGAGCTGGACCGTGACGTGGCGGCCGGCACGACGATGTTCACGAGCTGCCAGCCGTGCGGGATGTGCACCGGCGCCATCGAACGCTCCGGCCTCGGCCGGGTCGTGTACGCACTCTCCGGCGAGCAGTTGTCGGGCCTCAAGTCGGCGGAGGCCAGCGCGTTGATCTCCGAGGTGCCGCTGCGCGGGCCGGCGCTCTACGACGAGGCGCGCGTGCCCGTCGAGGCGTACTACCGTCGCTAGGAGCGCGGGTCTGCTACTGGGCTCCGCAGCAGACCCCTGCCGATCGCGCCGTCGGGTCAGAGCTTGATTCCGAACAGCTTTTCGGCATTTCGGTACGCGATCTTTTCCTTGTCCTCGCGTGGCAACCTGACTGCCCGGAACCAGTCGGTCTGGGTCTTCATGTTCGCGAATGGGTAGTCGGTCGCGAACATCACCCGGTCCACACTGAAGTAGATCAGCAGGAGGTCGAGCAGTTCGTCCTGGGGGAACGCGCTGGTGGTGAACCAGAAGTTGTCATGGAAATACTGCTTGAACGGCTTCTTCAGGGTGCTCTCGGTGACCTCGCTCATCTTCTCCACGATGCGCCTGTAGAAGAACGGAAGGCCCTCGCCCATGTGACCGATGATGATCTGGAGCTTGGGGAACCGGTCGAACACCCCTGAGGTGATCATTCGGACGCACTGGGTGACGACTTCCTGGTGCCATCCATATGCGGAGATGCTGAGAACCTGGTCCTGGAACTCCTTCTGGTATTCCGGCCGCATGTTGCTGTAGTAGATCTGGAAAACCTCGTCGGGCGGCAGGCCCGGGTGGATGTAGATCGGCACGTTGAGGGCCTCGGCGCGCGCCAGCACGGGCTCGAAGTCGGGATGGTCGAGGAACTTCTTCCCGATGATTCCATTGGTCAGGCAGCCCAGGAAGCCGTCTTCCTTGACGGCGCGTTCCAGTTCGTTCGCCGAGGCCACCGGATTCTGTAGCGGCAAGGTCGCGAACGCCTTGAACCGCCCCGGATAGGTGGCCATCGGCCCTTCGACGAGCATCTTGTTGAGCCGATACGCAAAGTCGATGCCCTTTTGACCAGGGACGTTCTGCACGCCCGGCGTATGCGCGGAGAGGATCTGGATGTTGATCCCCGCCTCGTTCATCGCAGCCATGCGGCGCGGGCCGAGCTCGGCAAGACCGGTGTCCTCGAGGAACAGCCTGTCGTTCAGCACCATCAACTCGCGGGTGGAGAAGGTCTCCTCCGTGCCGATGAAGGGCAGGTCGCGGTCCCGCAGGAAAACGTCCGTGGTCTGGTCCGCAGCCTCGTTGTCGCTCGTGGTCGAGGCGATGGCGTGTGTGGACAGGCCGGCACCGACGCCGACTGCCGTGGCGGCGGCCAGAAAGCCGCGGCGTCCGATGGACTTCATGTCAGTCTCTCTTCGGCTGTTGTGTGGTGAGGTGTCCGTGCGGCCGCCGTTGACTGCCGTCGCTGGCCTCCTGCGCGGGGTACCTCGCTTGTCCGACACCGAATTCGTACCGAGCGAATCTGAGACAACCATTAGAAGTCTGAGGCAGCCGCTAGAAATTTGGCCCGGCGGCTGGACATGGTGAGGATCGGCCCGCGGTACTGCCGACCCGCGCTCCTAGGTCTTCAGGAGGCGTTCGAGGACGGCGTTCGGGGTGCGCCACTGCTCGGGATCGTCGTAGTTGCCGGCCGTGATCGCCACGGTCAGTTCGAGTTCGGGCACCACGTGCAGGCGCTGTCCGCCGTTGCCCGCGGCGGTCAGCGTCCGCCGGCCCGCGAAGCTCTCGATGTACCAGTGATATCCGTACTGCGCGCCCCAGTCGGTCCGCAGGCGCGGTTCGACCATGGTCGCCAGCCATTCCGGGGGAACGACCTCAGCCCCGCCGCTGCGCACCAGTTCACCGATGCGGGCCAGGTCGCGGGGCGTGAGCCGCAGCCCGGAGGCCGGTGACGCGACCCCGTCCGCCCCGCTCAGCCACTCGAACTGCGTGATGCCCAGTGGCCCGAACAGCACGTCGGCCGCGTAGTCCGGAAGCGGCCTACCGGTCCCGTCGGCGATGAGCTTGCCGAGCAGGGCGCTGGCCCCGCCGCAGTAGCTCCACTTCTCGCCGGGCGGCCCGAGCACAGGCCGTTCCAACACATACCGGTAGCGGTCGGCGGACATCTCCATGGCGATCTCGGCGTTGGCGGGGCTGTCGTAGGGCACCTCCTCGCGCCATTCCAGCCCGAGCGACATGGTCAGCGCGTGCGCCACGGTGCGGCGGGCGCGGTCAGGGTCGGCGGCGAGGTCGGGGTACTGCGGGAAGTGCGCGAACAGCGGCTCGGCGGGGCCGGGGACGAGGCCCGCGCCGTGCGCGATCCCGTACAGCAGGCCGGTGACGCTCTTCGTGACCGAACGCAGGTCGTGCAGCGACTCCGGCCCGAACTCGCGCACGCCGAGCGGGGTGTTCCAGCTGAAGTCCGCGCCGCTGCCGTACCACTCCACGAGCGGCTCGCCGCCGCGCAGCGCCACCACGCCGTGGAGGCCGTCCAACTCCCCGAAGCCTTCAGCCATCCGCACACCGTAGTACCGCACCGGACGCGGTGCGGTACTACGGCTGCGTGCCGTGCGGTCAGGAACAGCTGGCCGACGGTGTGCTGTTGTTGCCGTTCTTGTAGAGCGTGATGCCGAAGTTGTTGCCGTTGCCGTTGGGTGTGGCGGTCAGCGTGCCGGACGTGCCGGAGATCGAGGCGTTCCAGCTGTTCTGCAGCGACTGGCCGCTACCGGCGTTGATCCGCACGGTCCAGTTGCTCTTGCCGCTGACGGCGAACGTCACGTTGAACCGGTCGTTCCACTCCTCGGCCCGCGAGACGCTGACCGTGCAGCTGCCGTTGCCCGGGTTGCTCGGGCTGTTGCTCGTGGGGCCGCTGGTCGGCTGCGGGCCGCTGCCCTCGCGCACCGTGATGTCGGAACTGCCGCTGCTCTGGTAGCCCTCGGTCGCCATGACCTGGTAGTCGTGCTGGCCCAGGTTCATGCCGGCGTTGCGCCAGGCGTTGAAGTGGTTGGAGACCGTGATCGTGCCGCCGGTGCGCTTCGACTCGCGCACGCTCCAGTACTGGTAGAACGTGGCGGTGCCGATGATCGACGGCGCGTTGACCCGCTGGCTGCGGTAGATGCCGTAGGTGCTGCCGTCGGTGGTGAGCGAACCCATCCGGGTGGCCTGGGAGGCCGGGTTGTAGCTGCCCCAGTTCTCCAGGATGTAGTACTCGATCAGCGGGTTGGTGGTCCAGCCGTAGAGCGCCAGATAGGTGTTCTGGTTGCCCGGGTTGTAGGTGCCGGAGTAGGTGACCGTGTGGTTGCTACCCGGCTTCCAGCCCTTGCCGCCGACCCAGTTGTTGGTGCCGTTGTTCCAACTGCTCGAGTAGCGGCCGTTCTCGCGCAGCGTCATGCTCGCGCTGCCGCTGTCCTTCCAGAACGAGAAGAAGAAGCCGTTGTGCGTTCCGGTGAGGTTCGAGGTGAGGGTGCGGTCGGCCTCGGCGTGCGCGCTGGGGGCGAGCAGGCTCACGGCGGCCGCGACCAGTGCCGCGGTGGCGATGCCCCCGATGAACAGGCGGCGGCGGCCGGTCCTGCCCTTCGGGCGGGCGGGGGTTTCGTTCATGTAGCTGCATCCTCCTCATGAGGGTGGCGGCCGTAAAAGTGCGTAACAGTTTTCGGCCGATTCCGCCCAGAAGTCAACGGTGGATGTCGATGCTTCCCCGGTTAAGTGGCGCTGACCTGCGGATACTTGATCGCGTTTCGATGAATGATTTCCGATAGTTTCAGCGTTCCTACCGGAACTGGCCGCGCATCACGAGCGCCCAGCACAGGCAGCCGAACGCCGCCGTGGTGGCGAGCGTGCGCACCAGGTTCCACGCGGTCCAGCGCGCCTCGTCGAACGCCCGCCGCACCTGCGCCAGGTCGGCGATGGAGTCCGGGTCGCCGGCGGCCTTCAGGGCGTCGTTCATCGGCACGTTGACCGCCATGGTGATGACGAAGACGATCGCGTACAGCGCGAGCGCGGCGAGGATCCAGGGCAGCAGTTGCCGGCCCGGGTTCAGGAACGCCGCCGCGATGGTGAACGCGAGCGCGCCGAGGAAGCTGAACATGAACCAGGGATTGATGATCGCCCGGTCCAGCGCCTGGAACCCGCCGACGAAGGTGCGGTCGTCGGTGCGGCCCAATCCCGTCATGACGGTGTGCTGGTAGAGCCCGAACACACCGGCCGTCAACCCGGTCGTCATGGTCGCCGCGATCAGCGCGGTCACCCGTAGTGCGAACATGCGACCAGTCAACTGCAGCGGCCGCCGGCCGGGAATCGTCGAGCGTCTCCACCCCATACGCCAGGCGCTACGGTGACGCCTGTGCGGGAGAGGCGGCCCGGGAGTGACCCGGATCACATTCCGGGAGATCGATCAAGCTGAACCGGCCGCCGCCGCACCCGTTGTGCCGTCCGGAGTTCAGGAGGGCGGCCACACATGAGACGGATCCCGCTGGCACGGTTCTTCGCGCGGCGCCGCGCCCGGATCGCCGTCGCCGTCGCCGCGGCGGTCGCTGTCGCCGCGGCCGGCACGGTCGTCGCCACCGGCGGTACCCGTTTCGCTAACGCGGATCCCGAGCCGAAGGCCGGTCTGCCCGTTCCCCCGGAGCTGTTGTCCTATGTGGTCACGGCGGCGCGCTCCTGCCCGACGCTCAGCTCCGCGCGACTCGCCGGGCAACTCATGGCGAACTCCCGGATGAACGCCCAGGCGCGCCAACCGACCGGCCGGGAGGGCATCGCCGGCCTGGCGCAGGAGACCTGGAAGGCATGGGTGCCCTGGCCCAAGGCGGAACGCACCGACCAGGGCGCCAACATCACCGCGCTGGCCCACCACGTGTGCGACATCGTCGGGCAACTGCGCCTGGCCCGGGTCGGCGGCGACCCGTGGCGCACCGCGCTGGCGGCCTACCACCTGGGCATCGACGCGGTGAAGAAGGAGGGCGGCATCCCCGACCGCGCCGAGAGCTACGTCGACGAGGTCAACGCCTACGCCGCCTGGTACGCCGAACAGCCGGAGTTCGGCGGGGCCCGCACCGCCGACCTTTCCGCCAAGCCGGTCCCCGAGGAGTACGTCGCGCCGGTCAAACAGGCCGGCTCCGTCTGCCCGCAGGTGACGCCCGCGCTCGTCGCCGCGCACCTGATGGTCGCCTCCGGGTTCAACCCCAACAAGCTCGGCGGCGACGGGGCGCGCGGGATCGCGCAGTTCAAGCCCGAGGTGTGGAACGCCCACGCGCCCAAGGACGCCTCCGCATGGGACCCCAAGAGCGCGATCCCGGTGCTCGGCAGCACCCTGTGCGCACTGCTCACGGAGCTGAACGGCGTCTCCGGCGACCCCGTGAAGCTGGCCGTGGCGGCGTTCGAGGTCGGCACGGACGCGGCCCGGCAGGTGCCCGGCAAGGAGGGTAGGGCGACCGGCGACCGTTCGGAACAGGTGCACGCGCTGGTCGGCTACTACGCGCAGGACAGCCGCCTCGGCGGCCCCGCACCGTCGCCGACGCCGGTGACCTCCGCCTCCCCGTCGGTGCGGCCGAGCGCCTCTGCCGCGGCATCGCCGACGAAGTCCCCGTCGCCGCCCGCCCCGCTGATGCCGAGGCTGCTCAACCGCGCCTCCAACCGCTGCCTGACGAGCACCGGCGAGAACGGCAACGCGCACATCAAGCCCTGCACCGGCGCCGCCGACCAGCAGTGGAACGTGCAGACCGACGGCACCATCCGCAACCGCGGCCTCTGCCTGGAGATCCCGGCCAACCCGGTGGACGGCACCAACCTGCGCACCGTCAAGTGCACGAACGCCGCCGAGCAGAAGTTCCGCTTCGACCAGGAGATGATGGTCGGCGTGGCCAGCGGCAAGTGCGCCGACGGCTGGCACGGCGTCTACGAACTCGACGGCCCGGAGGTGTACGCCTGGGTCTGCCTCGGCAACGCCCAGCAGCACAAGTGGTATATCGGCTGAGCCCCTGTCCCGAAGTGGGACAGGCGGACCGGCGGAACCCCGTCCGAGGTGCGGCTTCGGCCGCCGCGGTCACCGTGCGCGGGTGCTCCGCCGGCGATGCGTGTTGCTTTGTTTGCGGATTTTCCGCGCCGGGCCTTCCTGCCAGAGTTGTGGCATTCGTGAGCTGCCGGTTCTTCGTGGAACACGCGCGGCGAACTGTTCTGGGAAGGGAAGAGAATTGCTCGGACATGCCGACCGCATTGCGACCACTCATGCCGGTAGCCTGCCGCGACCGGAGGAACTGCTGAGTCTGGTCATGGCCCGGGAGGCCGGCGCGGATGTCGACGAGACCGAGCTGCGCGAACAGGTGCGCACCGCGGTGGAGCAGGTCGCCCGTCGGCAGGCGGCGGCCGGCGTCGACCTGCTCAACGACGGTGAATTCGACAAGGCCGCCTACTTCACCTACGCGACCGAACGGCTGACCGGGTTCGTCGAGGGCGTGTCGATCGCCGAGGCCACCGCCTGGATGGGGGTGGCGATCCGGGACTTCCCGGACTACGCGGAGCGGCTCATGACAGTGATGGCGCCGGCCTCGGGCATCCGGGTGCGCGCGTGCGAGGGGCCGGTGTCGTACGTGGGGCACGACCCGTTGCAGGCCGAGATCGCCACCCTGCGGGCAGCCGCGACGGCGGCCGGAACGTCATCGGCGTTCCTGAGTTCCGCGTCGCCGGGCCTGATCGCGCAGGGCGCGCCGAACCGCTACTACGCGACGGAGGAGGACTACCTCACCGCGCTCGCCGAGGCGATGCGCACCGAGTACGAGGCGATCCACGCGGCCGGGTTCGTGCTGCAGGTGGATTGTCCGGACTTGGCGATGAGCGCACCGGCATTCGATTCGGTCGGGGATTTCCGGCGGCACGTGCGGATGCGGGTCGAGGCATTGAACTACGCGCTGTCCGGCATTCCGGCCGAGGCCGTGCGTATGCATGTCTGCTGGGGCGGCGGTGAACTGCCCCGGACCACGGATATCGAACTGCATCACATCATCGATCTGCTGCTCGCGGCGAAGCCGGCCGGTTTGATGGTGATGGCGGCGAACGCCCGCCACGCCCACGAGTGGCAGGTGTTCGAGGAGGCCCGGCTGCCGGAGGGCAAATACCTGATCCCGGGCGTCATCGACATCGGCAGCAACGTCGTGGAGCATCCTCAGGTGGTGGCGCAGCGCCTGGTCCGGTACGCCGACGTGGTGGGCCGGGACAACATCGTCGCGGGCACCGACTGCGGGTTCGGGCCGGTCGCCGGAATGAGCGCGGTGGTGCCGACCGTCGTCTGGGCGAAGCTCGAAGCGATGCGCGACGGCGCGCGGATCGCCACCGATCGGCTGTGGGGTTCGGGCGACTGAGCGTGACTCGCGCACGGGAGCAGGACGACGGGCAGGCCGGGGAGGCCGAGGCGGCGTTGCGGCGGCTGATGGCGGCCGGAACGGCGGCGGGACTCGCCGCCGGCGACCCCGTGGCGATGATGGCGGCGTTCGCGGAGGCGCAGCGGGCCGCGGGCCGGGGCCTTCGCTCAGCGGTGGAACTCGGGCGGGCACGTGGCCTGAGCTGGCGCGCGCTGGCCGATGTGCTCGGTGTGCCGGCGTCGTCCCTGCACCGGCAGTTCGGTCAGGGCGACGCCGTCGCGACAACGCGGGAGACCGCCGCGGCGCCGACGGTGCGAGATCTCGAGGTGCGGCCGACGAGCGTGCCGCCCAGCGTCGACCTCTTCGTCGGCCGGGTGCACGAACTCGCCGACCTGTCCGTCCTGCTGCGCCGCTCTCCGGTGGTGAGCCTGGTGGGGCCCGCGGGCGTCGGCAAGACCCGGCTCGCCCTGGAGTTCGCTCATCGGATCCGGCCGGCCTTTCCCGCCGGCGTGTGGTGGGTCGATCTCACCGTGGTGACGCGGGAGTGGCTCGTCGGGCCGGCGGTGAGCGCCGCGGCCGGGCCGTCCCACGCCGGGCGGGAGGTCCGGCACGTCGCCGCCGAGCTGACCAGGGCCGGTCCGCTCCTGCTCGTCCTGGACAACTGCGAACACCTCATCGAAGCCGTGGCTCGCCTCGTCACGGAACTGCGGACGGCGGCGCCGCGGATGCGTGTGCTCACGACCACGCGGGAGGCGATGCGCGCCGCCGGCGAGACGGTCATGCCGCTCGCGCCGCTGCCCTCGGCCGGCCGGCGGCTCAGCGAAGCGCGCGGCGCCGACGTGGTCAGGCTGTTCGCCGCCCGCGCGCGCGACGTCAGGCCGGACTTCGACACCGACAGGTGGGCCGACGTCGTCGTCGACATCTGCGAGAGCCTCGACCGGCTGCCGCTGGCCATCGAACTGGCCGCGCGGCAGAGCGACCTCCTCGAGCCGGACGAGTTGCGGGCCCGCCTGACCGAACCCCTGGACGTGCTCACCGGCCGGACATCCGCCCGGCACCGCAGCCTTCGCGACGCCATCCGGTGGAGCTACGACGGGCTCGACGACACGGCCAAGGCGGTTTTCGCACGCCTCTGCATCCTGCCCGGGGGATTCGATCAGCACACCGCCGCCGCCGTCACCGCGGATCTAGGGCTGACCGGAACGCAACTGTGGGCGCTGCTCGCCGACCTCACCCGCAAGTCGATGGTCATCACCTCAGGCGGCCGGTCCCGGATCCTGGAGTCGCTGCGCTCCTTCGGCAAGGAGATGCTCGCCGGCGACGACCTGCTGGCGGCGCAGTCCGGGCTGATCGAATGGCTGGCCACGTTCGAGCGGCTGGCCGGGAACTACTGGGGAAGCACATTCACCGCCCAGGACAACCAGATGGCCGGCGAGATGGACAACGTCCGGTACGCGGTGTACGTCGCAGAGGCAATCGGTCATGCCCGCCGTCCCACGCTCGTCCTGCTGCTGGCGTATCTCCTCAGCGCACGCCAGGAACTGGCCGAGTCCAATCTGCTGCTCACCGGCCTGACGGGCGACCCCCGGACGTCGACCGCCGACCGGGCCTGCGCCGCGTGGATAACCTCCGTCAACGCGGGTCGTCTCGGTGATCCGGCGGCGGCGACCCGGCACGCCGACGTCGCCGAGGCGCTCGCGCGGTCCCTCGATGATCCTGACCTCCTGACGGCGGCGCTGATCAGCGTCATGATCGCGCGCGGGCTGAACGGCGACGTCGACGGCGGGATCGACGTGGGCGCCGAGCTGCTCGGCCGGCTTCGCGCGACGGGTCGGCACGGCGCACTCGGCCGCGTTCTCACCATCCAGGCCTCGCTCCTGATGGGCCGGGGCGATGTCGAGGCCGCGCAGGAGGCCGTCGCCGAAGTCCTGGCACTGCACGAGAAAGGCGCCGACCCCACGCTGCCGATGGCCGACCGGTTCGCCGATCACTGGGCCGCGTTCCTGCTGTCCACGGCCGCCGACGTGGCGATCGCGCGGGGCGACGACGCGACGGCGGTCGAATATCTCACCGCCGTGCTGGCCGGCCGGTTCCATCACCACCACGCCGTCGTCGGCGCACTCCAATGCCTCGCGTTCCTCGCGGCGCGGCAGGGCAGGAACGAGCGCGCCCTGACGTTGGCGGCCGGCGCGGCCGGCATCGGCTACCAGCTCAACGGCTTCCGGGACGCGCAGTTGGCGGCGGCCATGCGCACCGCGGAACGCGCCGTCGGACCGGCGACCGCCCGGGCAGCGGCCGACCGGGGCCGCGCCCTCACCATGGCGGACCTCAAGAGGTATGCGATCCACGGCACGGCGCCGGCGGGCGGAGACGGGCCGGGCGCACTCACCCCTCGCCAGCAGCAGATCGTTCACCACATCGCCGGCGGCCTCACCAACGCGCAGATCGCCGCGCGCCTCGGCATCAGCGAACGCACAGTCGCCAGCCACGTGGCCGGCGTCCGGCGCAAACTCGACCTGCGGAGCCGGATCGACATCGCGCTGTGGGCAACGCGGACGGCACCTCCCGCACCGGGAAGCCGGCGACCCACAAGAACCTAGATCGCGCAGCTGTCGTCGGTGCACCCCTCCGCGGCCGGCACGGTGCGCAGCGGATGGCTGTCGGCCCAGGCGCGTTCGAGCACCTGGACGAGCACCTCCGCGGGCTGCGCACCGGCGGCCCCGTAGGCGCGGTCGACCACGAAGAACGGCACGGCGTCGATGCCGAGCGCGCGGGCCGTCGCGATGTCCTCCCGCACCTCGGGCAGGTAGCGGCCGTCGGCCAGCGCGGCACGCGCCTCGTCGCCGTCGAGCCCCACGTCGGCCGCCAGCGCCACGAGCGCGTCGACGTCGAAGACCGAGGTGCGCTCCTCGAAGTGGGCGTGCAGGAGGCGTTCCTTCATGTCGCCGGCCCTGTCGTGCGCGGCGGCGAGGTGGATCAGCTGGTGGGCGCGGAGGGTGTTGCCGCTGACGCCGTTCGGCAGGTCGTAGGAGAGGCCCTCGGCGGCGGCCAGCTGCTCGACGTGGGCCATCATGCCGCGCACCTGCTTCTCGCTACCGCCGTACTTGCGGGCGAGGCGGGGGAGCGTCGGCTCGGTCCGATCGGCGGGGATGCCGGGATCCAGCTCGAACGACCGCCAGATCACCTCCACCTGATCCGCGTGCGGGAACCGCGACAGCGCCGTCTCCAGCCTCCGCTTCCCGATGTAGCACCACGGGCACACGACGTCCGACCACACCTCGAGCTTCACGTGATCGGCAACGGCCGCGCCCCGGGACCTATTCCATGCCCGCCCAGCTCCCGGTCGAGGGTCTCCTGCGCGACCGTCATCGCCTCGGCGTAGACGGGATCGGAGAGGCGCCGCATCCCCTCGGCGTGATCGACCCGTTCCACGACCGCGCTCACCCACCAGATGTTGTCGAACGGGTCGCGCACCCGGCCGCCCCGCATCCCGAACGCGTGCGTCGCCGACTCCGTGACGACCCGGGCCCCGTGCGCGACCGCCCGCGCCATGGCGGCATCGGCGTCGGGCACGAACACCCGCAGCAGCGACGGCATGCGGGGCCACTCCGGCCGCCGGTCGAACGCCAGCACGACCGTGTCCCCGACGCGGATCTCCGCGTGGCCGATGGAGCCGTCCTCCAGCGGGACGCGGCCGAGTTCCTCGCCGTCGAACGCGGCTGCGACGAAGTCGAGGAAGGCGCCGGTGTCGTCGGTGACGACCCAGGGGGCGACGGTGGTGTATCCGGCGGGTGCGTTGTCATCCATGCCCACCACGCTAGGCCTGGATGCGGTCAGCCTCTGGCCTCATCTTCGGCGGGATAGCGCCGCCCATGCCGTCAGAGCAGGTTCCAGGATTCGACCGCACACATGCTGCTCACCCCCCGAGCCGGTTGCCTTCGCCGGCCCGACCACTGTCGCCCGCACCGCCTGCCGTGCCGTTGCCATCGGATTAACGGGCAGCTCAGCGATATGATCACGAACGTGGATTTCCGAGTGCTCGGGCCGCTCGAGGTCTACGGCGACGGGCGGCGCCTGGACATCGGCCGGCGGCGGGAACGCGGCCTGCTGGGACTTCTGCTGCTCGCGGCGGGCGCCACCGTGCAGGCCGACCGGCTGTTGTCGCTGCTGTGGGAGGGCGATCCGCCGCCCGGAGCCCGCCGTCAGCTGAGCGTCAACGTCTCGCGGCTGCGCGGTCAGCTCGGCGGTGCCGGTGAGGCGCTCGTCGCCGACGGGCTCGGCTACCGGCTGAAGGTCGATCCGGACACCGTCGACGCGCACCGGTTCCGGTCGGCCGTCGAACGGGCGGCGACGGTGGCCGACCCGAAGGCCCGGTTGGCGCTGCTGGAGGAGACCGTCGGGCTGTGGCGCGGCCCGCTGCTGGCCGACGCGCTCTCCGACCACGCGCGGCTGCGCGTCGGCCGGGAGTTCGACGAGTTGCACGCCGGCGCCGTGGAACTGCTCTGCGCCGCCTGGCTCGACGTCGGTGCCGACGAGGGCCTGGTGGCGCGCCTGTTCGGGCTGGCCGAGCAGCATCCGGCGCGGGACGGGCCGCACGTCCTGCTGATGCGCGCGCTCGACGCCTGCGGCCGCACCACCGAGGCGCTGGAGTACTACCGGGATCTTCGCCGGCGCTGGGTGGAGGAGTTCGGGCTGGAGCCGGCGGCGACGATCCAGGAGACCCACCGGCAGTTGTTGCGCGGCTACGGCGAGAGCCCCGCCGCCGCCGTTCCCGCGCCCCGGGCGGCGCCGCAACCGGCCGCGCCCTGGCCGGTGCCGTGGCAACTGCCCGCCGACGCGTCGACCTTCACCGGACGGGAACCCGAACTCGGTGCGCTCGACGCCCTGCTGCCGGCCGGCGGGACGCTGGCGGGGCCGGTCGTCGTCGCGGCGATCACCGGCACCGCCGGCGTGGGAAAGACCGCGCTGGCCGTGCACTGGGCGCACCGGGTGGCCGACCGGTTCCCCGACGGGAACGTCTACGTCGACCTGCGCGGTTACGGGCCCGGCCTGCCGGTGCGCCCGGTCGACGCCCTGGCGCAGGTGCTGCGCTCGCTCGGCGTTCCACCGGAACAGATCCCGGACGACGAGGCCACCGCAACGGCGCTCTACCGGTCGGTGCAGGCCGGACGCCGGCGCCTGATCGTGCTGGACAACGCGCACGACGCCGAGCACGCCCGCCCGCTGCTGCCCGGGGCGCCCGGCAGCCTGGCGGTCGTCACCAGCCGCAGCGCGCTCACCGGCCTGATCATCGGCGGGGCCACGATGGTCGGCCTCGACCTGCTGCCGAGCGCCGACGCGCGGCGGTTCCTCGCGCGGCGCATCGGGCCGCGGGCCGAGCGCGAACCGGACGCCGTCGACGAGCTGATCGCGCTCTGCTCGCGGCTGCCGCTCGCGCTGGCGGTCGTCGCGGCCCGCGCCGCCGGCCGCCCGGCCTGGACGTTGGCGAGCCTGGCCGCCGACCTGCGCACGAGCCGGCATCCGCTGGCCCGGTTGGCCGACGGCGGCGACGCCGCCACCGACCTGCGCCGGGTGCTGTCCTGGTCCTACCACTCGCTCAGCCGGCCGGCCGCGCGGCTGTTCCGGCTGACGGGGCTGCACCCCGGTCCGGACATCAGCGTGGCGGCCGTCGCCAGCCTCGCCGTCGTCGAACCGGACGAGGCGCACGACCTGGTCGCCGAGCTGCTGCGGGCACACCTGATGGTCGAGACCGCCCCCGGCCGCGGCACCTCGCACGACCTGCTGCTCGCCTACGCCGTCGAACTCGGCGAGGCCGAGGACAGCGCCGCGGAACGCGCGGCGGCGCTGCGCCGGCTGCTCGATCACTACCTGCACACCGCGTTCGCCGCGGCGCTGCAGCTCTACCCGGTCCGCAACCCGATCCAGGTGCCCGCACCCGCCGCCGGCGTGACGCCGGAGCGCCCGGACGGCCACGATCAGGCCCGCGCCTGGTTCGACGCCGAACATCCGGTGCTCCTCGCCGCGATCCGCCGCGCCGTCGACGCGGGGCTGGACCCGCACGCCGAACGGCTCGCCTGGACGGTCACCGACTACCTGCACCGCACCGGCCGCTGGCAGGACTGGGTCACGTGCCAGACGATCGCCGTGGCGGCCGCGCGGCGCCTCGACGACACCGCCGCCCAGGCCCGCGCGCACCGCAGCCTCGGCCGCGGCCTCGCCCAGCTCGGCCAGTTCGACCGGGCGCACACCGAGTTCGGGCACGCGTTGCGGCTGTACGCCGCGTCGTCGGACGTCGTCGGGCAGGCGCAGACCAGGCTCTACGAGGCCTTCGTCCTCGACCGCCAGCGTCAGCACGAACGCGCGCTGGAGGCCGCTCAGCAGGCCCTCGCCCTGTACCGGGCCGCGGAGCATCTCTCCGGCTGCGCGAACGCGCTCAACATGGTCGGCTGGGAGAGCACCCAACTGAACCGGCACCGCGAGGCCGCCGCGTACTGCACCGAGGCGCTGCGACTGCACGAACGGCTCGACGACGCCGCCGGCCGGGCCGCCACCCTGGACAGCCTCGGCGGCATCCACCACAGCCTGGGCGAGCACGAGCAGGCGGTCGACTGCTACGAACGGTCGCTGGTGCTGTTCCGGCAGCTCGGCGACCGCTACCAGGAGGCCGAGACCCTGACCCACCTCGGCGACCTGCGCACCGCGGTCGGCGACCCCGATGCCGCGGCGCGCGCCTGGCGCGAGGCACTGGCGATCCTCGAGGAACTCGGCCACGCGGACGCCGACGCCGTTCGGCACCGGCTGGGGTCCTGACGACGTGCGGGGTCAACCCGCGTAGCGCGGCTCCCCGACCCGCCGGCGGAACTCCGCGTGCGCGGCCTGCATGACGTAGTTGAGCCGTTCCAGCTCTCCCTCGGCCGGCTCGCGACGCAGGTGCACACCGACCTTGAAATTGCCGTCCTCGACGCTCACCTCGAGCCGGTCCAGCAGGTCGGCCGGTATCCGCGTCAGCACGAACTCGCGGAACGCGTCGGCCACGGTGCCCGACAGGTCGCCGCAGCCGCAGGTGCGCCCCTCCCGCACGGCGCCGAGGTGGCTGCGCCCGACGATCGCGTCCGGGTGGGCCGGGTTCAGGACGGCCAGCCCCTCCTCCAGCACCTGACGGGCCTCCGGCAGCCGCCCCTCGTGCTGCAGGAACAGGCCGAGCGCGACACCCGCCCGCCCGACCGTCTCGTAGTCGGCGCCCCGACGCGCCTGCGCCAACGCCTCGTTCAGCCGCCGCTCCGCGGGCTCCGGACGGCCGGCCTCCTTGAGCGCGATGCCCCAGTTGCGCAGCACCTCGCTGTGCAGTTCGGGGCGGCCGATGCGTTCCGCGCGGGCGTTCGCCGACTCGTAGGTGCGCAGGGCCGCCTCGTCGTCGTCCGCCTCGTGCTGCGCCATCGCCAGGGCCAGGGCCGCCATGAGCGCCGGTTCGTCGCGGCCCTGCCGGTCGTAGGAGGCGAGCACGCGGGTGATCACTTCCACGCGGCCGTGCTGGTCGCCGAGGTCGCGGCCGAGGTTCGCCAGGGTCGACAGGGCGTTGAGGGTCGCCTGGTGGTCGGCGCCGAGCCGTTCCTCCAGGGCGGCCACGAGCGCGGTGAGCAGACCTTTGGCGGCCGGGTCGCGGTGGTCGAGACGTTCGATCAGGTATGCCGAGAGGCGCTCGACCATGGCGTCCGGGAGCTGATCGAGTCCCTCGAACATCGGCTCGTCCGTGCCGGCGGCGTGAATGGCGGCCGCGCGGAGGGCGAGCACGGCGGCGACCCGCTCGTGCCCGTTGCGCCACAGGTTGAGCACCGCCTCGTCGGCGATCCGGCGGGCCTGGCGCACGTCGCCCCGCGCCAGGAGGAGATCCGCCAGCGGCTCCAGCCCGAACGCGTATCCGGGATGCTCGCGGCCGTAGAACGCCAGCCGCTCCTCGAGCCCCTGGCGCAGCTCCTTCTCCGACTCCTCCAGCCGGCCGGCGGCCCGCAGGGCCGTGCCGAGGTTCATCCGGTAGGTGAGCTGGTCCTTGCGGGACTCGTGGTCGTGCCCGGGCACCGAGGCGGCGTGGCGGAAGCACTCGATCGCGCGGTCGAGCTGGTCCGCGTGGAGCAGCACGTTGCCGAGGTCGCACTGGGCCGCCGCCCACTCGGGGCCGCCCCGGCCGTGGCGGGCGGTGACGGCCTGGAGTTCGCGGGTCATGAGGTCCTGCGCGTCGACCAGGCGGCCCTCGCGCAGCAGTGCGAAGGCCGTCTCGACCGGGGCGGCGGGTGTGGTCACGAGCGGGGAGTCTACGAGCAGTCCGCCCGGGTCGCGGAACGGCGTTGCGGCGGCGGCTTGCGACCGGTTAGCGTTTCGGCGTGGAGGCCATGGGGCGGCTTCCTTCTACCCTTCTGACAGTAGCCGTCCCGCTTTCCTCCACCTGGTCCGTCGCGCCGGCCCCGGTTTCCGGGGTCCGGACGCTGTGCGCCGCGAGCGCCGCCACCACGCAGAGCACCAGGGGCAGCACCAGCGTCCGGTTGAGCGGCATGAGATGGGTCAGCGGCCCGATCACCGCCGGTCCGGCGAGCATCCCCAGATAGCCGAGCCCGGCGACCCGGGACACGTTGTTGCCGGCGGCCTCCGGGTCGGCGTGCCCGGCCGCGCTGAACAGCTGCGGGATCGTGCCGCTGAGCCCGGCCCCGAACAGCGCCCACCCGAACAGCGCCACCGGCACCGACGGCGCCGCGACGATCACCACCAGCGCGAGGGCCGCCAGCGCCGAGCCCCAGCGCAGCACGGCCACCGGCCCGAACCGCCCGACGATCCGGTCGGCGAGGAAGCGCCCGACGGTCATCGTCGTCGAGAACGCCCCGTAGGCGAACGCCGCCGTCGCGGCCGGCGCGTCGAGCACGTCGCGCATGACAAGCGCGCTCCAGTCGTTGGCCACCCCCTCGCTGAGCATCAGCGCGAACGCCAGCGCGGCCAGCACCCAGATCCGCGCCGGCGCGGTGCGTGGCCGTGCGGTGGCCGCCGAGGCGGAGCGCTCGGCCGGTGGCAGCAGCAGCGGCAGGAACGCCACCGAGGCGGCCACGCCGAGCGCCGCGACGAGGCCGAGCGTCAGCGGCGCGCTCCAGCCCCAGGCGAGCGTGCGCGCGCAGACCAGCGCGGCGAACACCCCGCCGACGGAGAAGACCGCGTGGAACGCGGACATGATCGCCCGGCCGTAGGCGCGTTCGACCTGGACGGCGTGTGCGTTCATGGCGACGTCGAGCGCGCCGAGCCCGATGCCGAGCACGAGCAGCGCGGCGCCGAGCGTCCACGCGTCGACCGCGAACGCCGGCAGCACCAGCGCGGCGCCGCACGCCACTCCGCAGAGCGGCATGACCCGCCGCGCGCCGTAGCGGTCGGCGACCCGCCCGACGAGCCGCATCCCGGTGAACGCCCCGCCGCCGAGCAGCAGCAACAGCCAGCCGAGCACGGCGTGGTCGACGCCGACGCGCTGCTCGACGGCGGGGATGTGCACCACCCACACACCGAGCACGAAGCCGTTGAGCGCGAAGTAGGCGAACGTGGCCAGGCGCGCGGCCCGCAGGGTTCTGTTCACGCGAACGAACGTAACAAACACGATGCTTGTTCGAAAGTGCGATCCGGTGTTCAATAGGGGGCGTGGAGCGACACCGTCAGATCGCCGAGGCCGTCTGGAAGGTCGGCCGGCTGAGCGTCGCCGAGTTGGCCGAGCTGACCGGCACGTCGGAGATGACCGTGCGCCGGGACCTGGAGGTGCTCTCCGAGCAGGGCGTCCTGGAGCGCTACCGGGGCGGTGCGCGCAGCGTCGTCCTGCGCGGGGAGGAGCCGCCGTTCAAGCTGCGCGAGCACGAGGACGGCGACGCGAAGCACCGCATCGCCGAGGCCGTCGCCGCGATGATCGACGACGGGGAGGCCGTGGTGCTGGACAGCGGCACCACCTGCCTGGAGGTCGCGCGGGTGCTCGTGCACCGCCGCCTCACCGTGATGCCGCTGTCGTTGCACGCCACCAACGCGCTCGTCGGCGGGCCGCAGCTGCGGCTGCTCGTGCCGGGCGGTGAGCCGCGCCCGGGCGAGCTGGCCATGACCGGGCCGCTGACCGAGGCCTCGCTGGCCGCGCTGCGCTTCGACACGGCGGTGATCGGCTGCTGCGGCCTCTCGGCGCGGCACGGGCTCACCGCGTACGACCTGGCCGACGCCGCCGTCAAGCGGGCCGCGATGGCCGCCGCGCACCGGGTGATCGCCGTGGCCGACGCGGGGAAGTTCGCGCGGACGGCGTTGGCGTTCGTCGCGCCGGCCGCCGAGCTGGACGTGGTGGTCACCGACAGCGGCGCACCCGTCGGGCAGACCGACGCGCTGCGCGCCGAGGGCGTCACCGTGCGGGCCGTGTGAGTGAGCGCGCGGGGTGATGGCTGGGCGGCGAGCGGGGGCGGTGTGATGAGCGAGGTGTTGCTCTTCGATCTGTTCGGTGTGATCGCGCGGCAGCAGTCGGCGGCGGGGTGGGCCGAGCTGGAGCGGCTCGTGGGTGTGCCGGGGCTGCACCCGCTCTACTGGGGGCGGCGGCATTCTTACGATCGCGGCGATCTCAAGGGCGCCGATTACTGGCGGCTGGTGGCCGAGGAGCTCGGGACCCGGTTCGACGACGGGCGGGTCGCCGCGCTGATCGCCGCCGACATCGCCAGTTGGAGCGCGGTCGACGCGGAGATGGTGGCGCTGGTCGAGCGGCTGGTCGACGAGGGGCGGCGGGTGGCCCTGCTGTCCAACATCCCCGAGGAGTTGGCCGCGCACTACGAGGCGGCGCAGCCGTGGCTGGCCCGGCTGGAGCTGGTGGCGTTCTCGTGCCGGATCGGGCACGCCAAGCCGGAGGCCGGGGCGTTCGAGTGGTGTGCGCGTGCGCTCGACGCGGCGCCGCAGCGGATCCTCTTCGTCGACGACAACGCCGGCAACATCGACGCGGCCGCCGCCCTGGGCTTCCGGACGCGGCTGTTCACCGGCATCGACGGGCTGAATTCATCGGTTGGTTAGTCCTCGGCGGCCGGCGATGACGGATCACCCGCCCGGCACTCGCGAACGTCCACAGTGGACACCACGCGCGGTGCTACGTTCACGACGGCCGGCTGCGCAGCGGCGAGCGCCGGATTGGGCACGCCCACGGTAGCGGCCGGATAGGATGCCGGTGACCCCCGACGATCATCCCGACGGGGGTACCCATGAGAATCGTCCCGACGGCGGCCGTGTTCGCCGTGACGCTGGCCGTGTCCCTTGTGGACGGTGCGCCCGCGCTGGCCGCGACGGAGTCGAAGCGGAGCGCGTTCACCAGCGGGGACAAGCAGGTGAGCGTGAAGTGCGGGCCCGGCCGGGTCGTGATCGGCAGCGGCGGTTTCGTGTCGGGTGACGGGCACGTGGCGTTAACCGCTGTCGGGCCGCTGCTCGACGACACGCGCAGCGCCGCCGTCGCCGAGGAGGTCGGCGCCGGCACGTCCGCGACGTGGGCGGTCACCTCGACGGCGGTGTGCGAGAAGGCGCCGGCCGGGTACGAGATCGTCGCTCAGGTCTCGCCGGCGGGCTCCCTGAACCAACGCCGGCAGCGCGTCTACTGCCCGCCGTCGAAGCGCGTCCTCGGCGTCTCGGGTGGGATCATCGGCGGCGACGGCGAGGTCGGGCTGGACGGGCTCGACATCATGAACGATCTGAGCCATGTCACCGTCAGCGCCTCCGAGGACCAGAACGGATACGCCGGTTCGTGGCGGCTGGTGGCCCGCGCGGTGTGCGCCGATCCGCTGCCCGGCCAGCACCTGGTCTCCTCCGGGGGGACCCAGACCGGCTCCGCCTCTCGCGCGACGCGTACCGCCACGTGCCCGCCTGGCGAGCGGATGTTCGGCACCGGCGGGGAGATCGCGGACGGGGCGCACCAGGTGTGGCTCGAGGCGTCCTACGCCGAGAACGGCGAGGCCACGGTGACCGCTTTCGAGGACGCGGACGGGTTCGGCGGGCCGTGGCGGCTGGCCGCGTACGCGGTGTGCGCCGACGGCTGATCAGACCTGGTGCTCGACCCGGTGCCGCAGGTACCCGTCCGGATGGTTGCGCGCGATCTCGACGGCCCGCGCCACCAGCGGGCGATCCTCCTCCGACCATTGGTCGGCGCGCAGGTTGAGGCCGGGCAGGAGGCAGCGGCGCACGTCGAGGTGCTCGTCGGCGACGAAGACGCGCAGGGCGGTCTCCTGCCACTCGCGTTCCAGGTCGACGAACTCGTTGTACCGCGCCAGGCTCTTCGCGGTGGGCCTGTCCTCGCCGGCCCGGTACGTGACGGGTACCAGGGTCCAGTACCAGGCGCGGGCGGCGCCGGCCCGCTGCGGTGCCGTGCCGTCGCGCAGGTACGCAAGCAGCGCGCGCTTCACCCGGCGCCGCCCGAACGCCGCGACCGCCGGCTCGACGAGTCGCCGGTTGGCGCTCGGGTCCGGGTGCAGGACCCCGGCCAGCACGAGCGGTGCGAACACTTCCTCCGGTGCTGGCCGGTCCTTGAGCGCCTGCAAGGCCTCGCGGAGCCCGACCCCGGACCGGTCGATGCCGAGCAGGTCGCACAGCTGCCCCAGCACCTGTGCGAAGGCGTGCGACGTGTCGGCGGTCTGGTCGGGAAGCGGCTCGTACTCGGGATCCGGTTCATCCATGGGCGTCAGTTTATGCAGGAGCCGCCCTCGCCGGTGGCCGCCGCGTGCAGGTCCGCCAGCAGGCGCAGCTTGTCGGCGTCGGGGGTGCCGGGCTCGGCCGTGTAGGCGACGAGGACCGGCCCGCGGGCGCCGGGCAGCGGGTATGCGTCCCAGTCGAGCGTGATCATGCCGACCCTCGGGTGGGCGAACAGCTTCGTCCCGTGCGTCGTCTCCGTCACGTCGTGACGCGCCCACAGGCGGCGGAACTCCGCGCTGCGGATGCTCAGTTCGCCGACGACCGCGAGTGCGCGGGGGTGCGTCGGGTCCTGGCCGACGGCCTTGCGCAGCATGCCGATGTAGTCCAGTGCGGTCGACTCGAACTCGGGGCAGCGCGCCCGCGTCTCCGGGTCGCGGAACAGCAGCAGGAGCATGTTGCGTTCGGCCGGCGGGATGACGCGCGGGTCGCCCAGCAGCGCCTCGGCGAGGTCGTTCCAGGCGAGCACGTCCAGATGCCGGCCGAGCACCACGCCGGGGCAGCCCATCGAGTGCAGGAGGCGGCGGGTGCTGTCGGGGACCCGTTCGGTGGTGCGGCGGGGGCGGGTGGCGCTCGGGCGTCGGGCGGCGTGCGCGAGCGCGAAGAAGTGGCGGCGTTCGTCGTCGTCGAGCGTGAGCGCGCGCGCCAGCGCGTCCAGCACGTCGTCCGAGGGGCGCACGTCGCGGCCCTGTTCCATGCGCTGGTAGTAGTCGGTGCTGAGGCCGGCGAGCAGGGCCAGTTCCTCGCGGCGCAGCCCGGCCACCTTGCGCCGCGGGCCGGGGGCGAAGCCGGCCGCCTCCGGGGTGAGGCGGCTGCGGCGGGCCTTCAGGAAGTCGCCGAGCTCCCGGGCGAACGGGCGATCGTCTGGCATACGGCAAGTGTGCCCATGATGCCGTCCGGCAGGGTAGGACAACGCGTCCCAGGTTGACGCGAACGACGGGCCGGACGGCGCGCGGCCCTACGGTCCGTCGGCATGACATGGACAGCGGATGACATGCCGGACCTGCGCGGACGCACGGCGGTGGTGACCGGGGCGAACTCGGGGCTCGGCCGGGTGACGGCGACGGAACTGGCCCGCCACGGCGCGCACGTGATCATGGCGGTGCGCAACACGGCGGCGGGGGAGCGGGTGGCCCCGGCCGGGGCGGAGGTGCGCCACCTGGACCTGGCCGACCTGGCGTCGGTGCGCGCCTTCGCCAAGGGGGTCGGCGAGATCGACCTTTTGATCAACAATGCCGGCCTGGTGCTGCTCGGGCCGCGGCAGCAGACCGCCGACGGCTTCGAGCTCCACCTGGGCACGAACATGCTCGGCCCCTTCGCGCTGACCGGCCTTCTGCTGGACCGCGTGAAGGACCGGATCGTCAGCCTCAGCTCGATCGTGCACAAGCGGGCGCGGCTGGAGTTCGACGACCTGATGTCGAAGCGCGACTACACCGGCAGCCGGGCGTACGGCCGCTCGAAGCTGGCGACCACGGTCTTCGGCCTGGAACTGGATCGCCGGCTGCGGGCCGCGGGTTCGCCGGTGATGAGCGTGCTCGCCCATCCGGGCCTCACCGACACCAACCTCACGCCGCGGGCGAACGCCCATCGCGGGGCGTTCCAGCAGCGGCTGATCAACGCGGTGTCGAAGCGGGCCACCCAGTCCGTGGAGCGCGGCACGCTGCCGCAGTTGTACGCGGCGACGGCGGCCGGCGTGCGGGGCGGGCAGTTCTTCGGGCCGTCGGGACTCGGGGAGACGCGGGGGAGGGTCACCGAGGTGCGGGCCAGCGAGCATGCCCGCGATCCCGAGGTCGGGCGGCGGCTGTGGGCGGCGGCCGTCGCGCTGACCGGGGTGTCGTACCTGGAGTAGCCGATCGCATTGTCCGGACCCGCTGGAGCTTTGGTCGTTGAACCCGAGAGCGGCGGTTGTCGTTGTTGCGGCTATGCGGTTTCCTTTTCGTCCGTTGTGGCGACTCGTCATCGCCGCCATTGCCTGCGTCCTGGGGCTGGCGTCCGCCGTCGTCGCCGTGGTGGACACGTCCAGCGGTTCCGCACAGGCGGACGCTAATGCGTTCCAGCGACCCGGTCCGCGCACGATGTTGATGCAGGAGAGTTCCGGCAAATGTGCCGACGCGACAGCCGGTACGGATGGGACCCGCGTGACCCTGCGCGCCTGTGACCCGGGCGCGCTGTCCCAGTGGTGGGACGAGCCCGGCGACGGCACGATCCGTTCCGCCAAGACGGAACTCTGCCTCGACGTGGCGGGCGCGCGGACCGCGCCCGGCACCCGCGTTCAGACCGCGTGGTGCACCCACAATCCCGCACAACGCTGGAGCTTCGAGGACTCCTTCCGGATGTCGAGCCGACTCGCGTCCGGGCAGTGCCTCGACATCGCCACTCAGTTCGGCGAAAAGCCGGCTGACGGCACCGAACTGTCCATCTGGTGGTGCGATCCCACCTCCACCCGCGCGCGAATCAACACCAAACAGGCTTGGAGCCGCCGTACGGAAGGAGCACCGGCCGCGCGAACCGAGGCGCAGCCGCACGGAGATTCTCGGGTGGAGTCGCAGCAGCAGGCCACGGGTGAGCGCGGGGAC